>NZ_NIRR01000009.1 GCF_002204745.1 Hymenobacter amundsenii | reverse complement strand
GGGCAGCAAAGGTGCTAAGCGCGCCCACTGCGCATCAGTTAATAACGTGCGGTCTGCATTCATGCGTAAAGCTACTGCTGATTGAGAACTCGCCCTAGCGGAGCCAATGCAGCCTACGAAAAAGGGGCCCGACTTGCGCCGTGCCCCCCTTTTCTGTAAACGAAGTGTGAACTCCGAAAAACGAAACCTAATCGACCTTTTTAGCGAAGCGCAGACGCTCATTCTCGTCGAGCAGGATCTTACGCATCCGGATCGACTTGGGCGTTACCTCCAGGTACTCATCCTTCTGGATGTATTCCATGGCTTCTTCCAGCGAGAACTGACGCTTCGGAACAATCTTGGCGTTGTCATCGGTACCCGATGCACGCATGTTCGTGAGCTTCTTGCCCTTCTGGATGTTAATGGTCAAATCGTTCGGGCGGGTGTGCTCGCCGATAACCTGGCCAGCGTACACCTCTTCGCCCGGATCAACGAAGAACTCACCGCGGTCCTGCATCTTATCGATGGTATAGGCCGTGCCCATACCCGTGTCCATCGAAATCAGCGAGCCGGCAATACGACCTGGAATCACACCCTTATGCGGCTCGTAGGCCGAGAAGCGGTGGTTCATGATGGCCTCACCGGCGGTGGCGGTTAGCACGTTGTTACGCAGGCCGATCAGGCCCCGGGCCGGAATGTTGAACTCCAGGTGCTGCAGGTCGCCCTTGGGCTCCATGATGGTCAACTCCCCTTTGCGCATCGTTACCAGCTCGATTACCTTACCGGCCGTCGTTTCGGGTACGTCGACTACCAAGTGCTCGATGGGCTCCAAGCGGTGGCCGTTATCATCTTCCTGGAACAATACCTGCGGCTGACCAACCTGCAGCTCGAACCCTTCGCGGCGCATGGTTTCAATCAGTACCGACAAGTGAAGAATACCGCGGCCGTACACCAAGAAGGTGTCTTCACGGTCGGTTTCCTTTACGCGCAAGGCCAGGTTTTTCTCGGTTTCCTTGAATAGGCGGTCACGCAAGTGACGCGAGGTCACGAACTTGCCTTCCTTACCGAAAAAGGGCGAGTTGTTGATGGTGAACAGCATGTTCATCGTCGGCTCGTCGATGCTGATAACTGACAGACCCTCGGGGTTCTCAGCGTCGGCCAGCGTATCGCCGATGTCGAAGCCTTCGATGCCGGTTACGGCGCAGATTTCGCCCGAGCTAACCTCCGAAACCTTGGTGCGACCCAGGCCTTCGAAAACTTGCAGTTCCTTGATTTTTACTTTTTTGATGGTGCCATCGCGCTTCACAAGGCTCATGTTAGCGCCTTCCTTCAGCGTACCGCGGTGTACCCGGCCAATGCCAATGCGACCCACGAACGACGAGTAGTCGAGCGAGGTGATCTGCATCTGGGGCGTACCTTCCAAGGTAGGAGCGGGGGGGATAGAAGCCACTACGGCGTCGAGCAACGGAATGATGCTGTCGGTTTTTACCTTCCAGTCAGTGCTCATCCAGCCCTGCTTTGAGGAGCCGTACAGCGTCACGAAGTCCAGCTGGTCTTCGTTGGCACCGAGGTTGAACATGAGGTCGAAAACCTGCTCGTGCACCTCGTCGGGCCGGCAGTTTTCCTTATCGACTTTATTTACCACCACGATGGGCTTCAGACCCAGATCGAGGGCTTTGCCCAGCACGAAGCGGGTCTGGGGCATGGCACCTTCAAAGGCATCGACAAGCAGCAATACGCCGTCGGCCATCTTCAGGACCCGCTCCACCTCGCCGCCGAAGTCGGCGTGACCGGGGGTGTCGATGATATTGATTTTTACGTCCTTGTAACGTACGGATACGTTCTTGGAAACGATGGTGATGCCCCGCTCACGCTCCAGGTCATTGTTGTCGAGGATGAGGTCGTCGAACTGCTGGTGTTCGTCGAACAGCTTCGAGGCGTGAATGATCTTGTCCACGAGCGTCGTCTTGCCGTGGTCAACGTGGGCGATGATGGCGATATTCCGAATGTTCTGCATACAATGGGTTTTCCGGGCGCAAAGGTAGGGAATGTTTGGCGCAAAATCGTGGGCGTAATTAATTGTTGCTGAGTAAGCAATAAAGCCGGCCCGTAACGGGCAACTGGCTGGGCTGCTGGGGCTCCGGGAGAAATAGCGCCCAGCTGGCCCTGGGGTGGGCGACCGAACCGTTGTCGGCTTCCGTATGTTATTCCGTCGTCGGCCCCTGGGGTCGGCCTTACTTCACCGAATCAATTTTCTGCCATGCGCTCCTCCTTGCTTCTCTTGCTGATTTCCGCCGCCACGCTCAACACCGCTTGCTCCCAGCAGGCCAGCTCCCGCGACGCCAAAATGGATGCCGCCGACACGGCTCCGGCCATGACCGTGGCTTCGCGCACGGCCGAGCAGTATCCTAAGCCCCAGCCGACCACGGGCAAGCCCGGCGAGTTTCCAATACAGAAAACCCAGGCCGAGTGGAAAAAGCAGCTCACGGCCGAGCAGTTCTTCATCCTGCGCGAGCAGGGTACTGAGAAGCCCTTCGCAAACCCCTTCTGGGACAACCACGAAAAGGGCAACTACTACTGTGCCGCCGACCACAACCTACTTTTCTCCTCCGAAACCAAGTTTGAGTCGGGCACCGGCTGGCCTAGCTTCTGGGCCCCGGCCACTAACGCCAGCCTCAAAGTAACCTCCGATAACAGCTACGGCATGAGCCGCGACGAGCTGTTGTGCGCCCAGTGCGGCGGCCACCTCGGCCACGTTTTCAACGACGGCCCCAAGCCCACCGGCCAGCGCTACTGCATGGATTCATACGGCATGACATTCGAGAAAGCGAAATAAGGTGTCAGTTGCTGGTTGTCAGCATCGCATATCACACTGACAGCTGACCTGCTTCTGTTAAACGGCCCACTGGCAATCCAAGCCGGTGGGCCGTTTCGTTTGTTACAACCCCATAGCGCCCTAGTACGGTGCATTTTGGTCTTTTTTCATTCCTCACCTGCCGCTGGCAGTTGCAAGCTTGTTGTTCGTTTATGTCAACTCAAACCCAAGTTCAGACCGACCCGATTACCGACCTTCAGGCGGCCTTGGCGCCAGCCCGGGAGCAGCTGGTGGCCCACGGGGTATATCAGTCGCTGCATTCGTTGGCCGATTTGCGCGTGTTCATGGAGCACCATGTATTTGCCGTCTGGGATTTCATGTCGCTGCTCAAGGCACTGCAACGGGAACTGACTTGCGTGGAGCTACCCTGGGTGCCCCGCGGCAACCCCGCCACTCGCCGCCTCATCAACGACATTGTGCTGGAAGAGGAAACGGACCTCGACCCCGAAGGCCGGCCCTCCAGCCACTTCGAGCTGTACCTGCGCGCCATGCGCGAATGCGGGGCCGACACAGCGCCCGCCGAGCGTTTGCTGGCTGCTTTGGCCCAGGGCGCGACGGTAGCCGAGGCCCTGGAAGCCGCCAACGCGCCCGCTTCGGTGCGCGAGTTTGTGCTCGATACCTTCCGCATCGTTGCATCGGGCCAGCCCCACGCGGTGGCCGCTGCCTTCACGTTTGGGCGCGAAGACGTGATACCCGACATGTTCCGCCACCTCGTGCACGATCTGCGCCAGCGCTTCCCCGGCCAGCTCGACACCTTCACCTACTACCTCGACCGCCATATTCAGCTCGATGAGGAGGTGCACACGCCCCTGGCTCAGCAAATGGTGCGCGACCTGTGCGCCGACTCGGCCCAGCGCTGGGCTGAGGCCGAAGCTACGGCCGTGCGCTGCATGAAGGCCCGCGTGGCCCTCTGGGACGGCATCCGGGCCGACCTGCAAAAAGGGGCTGCCTGAGCCAACTTCGCGCCCGACCCATCGTTAGCAGAAGAGCCGACCCGCACCGGGCCGGCTCTTCTGCTTTTTGCCATGACTGCTCCCATACTTTTTCGCCTACTACTGCCCGCCGCGCTACTGTTGGGCGGTTGCACTACGTCGCAGGAAACGGCCAACGAGGAGGCCAGCGTCCGCCGCGTGCCCAACCGCATCCTGACCGATGCCGACCGGAAGGCTGCTTATAACAGTAACGCCGCTTATAACGGAGCCACGCCCGATGCCACGCCTAGTCGCGTCCGGCTCAACAACCAGGCGGCCGGCATCAACTCGCAGAAAAACCCCGAGACCCTCAACACCGACGACAACAACACCGTCACGCCCGAAACCCGCCTGCGCCGCGTGAAGGGTGCTCCCGCCGATACAATGCGCCTGCCGTAAAGTAAGAAGCGCGCCGTCTGGTCGCCTAAAAAACTGCTCCCCGGGCCACTGCTAGCAATAGTAGCGGCCCGGGGAGCAGTTTGGTTAATGGGCCTGGCTTTCAATCAGCACCACATTTCAACGGTCGAATCTTAGGCGTCGGCTTCTGAAGTCGCGCTTTCGGCCGCGAGGCGCTTGGTAGCCGATGCGGCGGGCTTCCTGGTTCTAGATGTCGAACGGCCGGTGGCTGGCGTTTTGGCCGCAGCAGATTTGGCAGCTGGTTTGGTAGCCGGAGCAGCCTTAGTAGCCGATGCACCCGTGGGCCGGGTGCGAGGAGCCCGGGTACGAGCGGGCTTGGAGGCTGGCGCGGCTTCCGGCTCGGGGAGCGAGGCGGGGTCGGCGGTGGCCGAGATGCTGTCGGAGGCCGCCGGGGTGCCGGTTTCGTGGTGGCGCACTATCGTGTGCAGGGCCTGCTCGAAGAGGTGGTCCAGATCGGTGTCGAGGCTTTTGGTGGCATCCTTCACTACTTCCTTCAGCTTGGCTTTGGCCTCCTTCCGAATGCGCTTTACTACCTCGTTGATGCGGCCATCGAGCTCCTTCTGCAACTGCTTGGCAGCCGTTTTTAGTGCTTTCTTCTGGCTGTTTTTCTTGGTCGACTTCTGGTCGCTGAGCGCCGCTGAAACCGACTTAGTGGCTTTAGCGGCCTTGGCCTGGGCTTTTTTGGCGGGGTCCTTCACGGCTTTCGCCTTTTTGACGGATTTAGACGATTTACTCATATGCTGGGGCAGAATTTAAAGGGAGAAAAGTAGGGCGCTTAGCAAGATTGTGTTACTTATTACGCATGTAACATAAATCAAGTCTATCATAGAAATGGAAACAGAGAGTAGAGAGTAACCGTAACTGCTGTTCATACCGGAGATTAGTAAGAGTTTGGTATAGAATTTGAATAATCCGGAATGTACAAAATTAATCCTCACTTTTTCCTGCTTTGATCATGAAAAATCTATTTAAAAAAGCTGCCCCGTTCCTGCTGTTTCTCGGCCTCAGCTTTGGTTCCCAAAACGTATTCGCTCAGAAGCGCATTGCTGCTGCCACCCAACAGGGTAACGGTGCTTATGTACAGAAGGTCGACCGAAATGTATGCATCACTAACTCGCTGTTAGGTATTCCGAATCTTGAAGGTGGTTGTTTGACTATGAACCAAGACAAATTCTTAGTTACGCCTTCTGGTAATGCTATGTCTGTATGGACTGGTACGGTAAGCGAAGCGAACCGTCCTGCTACGCGGCTTGTGTATAATTCGACTTGGACAGAAACCAACAACGACGGAGTAACGCGCACTTATGATACCGTTGCCGTAACGGAGCCGGATGGCTCTGTTAAGCTTAGCTTGAATGACAAAGACAAGGGTAAGTCCAACGGCCGGAAAAACGGCCGGGGTAAGAACTAAGTAAATGAAAATTGCCATTAATGGCAGATGATCCAGATTTCGAATATAAAAGGTTCTACACGCGAGTGTGGGACCTTTTTCGCTTCTTATCATGCACAGGAAACGGCTGGTAATCCGGATTATCTTTATCTCCTCGTTCCTTTGTAGTGCAGAACTGTGCTGTCAAGGCCACTCTATATTCTTGAATTCTTTTCTTTCCCTATGTCCGAATTACCCCAACGCTACACCGTCACGGCGGCCCTGCCCTACGCTAACGGCCCCGTCCATATCGGCCACCTGGCCGGCGTGTACCTGCCCGCCGATATCTACACGCGCTACCTGCGCGCCCAGCAGCGCGACGTGAAATTTATCTGTGGCTCCGACGAGCACGGCGTGCCCATCACCATCCGGGCCCAGAAGGAGGGTGTCACGCCCCAGCAGGTTGTGGATAAGTACCACACGCTCATCGGCGACTCGTTCCGCGACTTCGGCGTGTCGTTTGATATTTACTCCCGCACCTCTTCGGAAACCCACGCCGAAACGGCCAGCGACTTTTTCTTGAAGCTGCACGCGGACGGCAAGTTCATCGAACAGGTGTCGGAGCAATATTATGACGAGCAGGCCGACCAGTTTCTGGCCGACCGCTACATCGTGGGCACCTGTCCCAACTGCGGCAACGACAACGCCTACGGCGACCAGTGCGAGAAATGCGGTACTTCGCTTTCGCCAACGGAACTCATCAACCCGCGCTCCATGCTTTCGGGCAACCACCCCGTGCTGCGCGAAACCAAGCACTGGTACCTGCCCCTCGATCAGTATGAGCCCTGGCTGCGCGAGTGGATTGTGGAAGGCCACAAGCAGGACTGGAAAGCCAACGTGTATGGCCAGTGCAAATCCTGGATCGACCAAGGCCTGCACCCCCGCGCCGTAACCCGCGACCTGGACTGGGGCGTGCCCGTGCCAGTGCCCGGTGGCGAGGGTAAGGTGCTCTACGTATGGTTTGATGCGCCCATCGGCTACATCTCGGCCACCAAAGACCTGCTGCCCGATGGCGCCTGGGAGCCTTACTGGAAAGATGCCGGCACCAAGCTGGTCCACTTCATTGGCAAGGACAACATCGTGTTCCACTGCATCATCTTCCCGGCGATGCTCAAGGCCCACGGCGACTACATCCTGCCCGATAACGTGCCCGCCAACGAGTTCCTGAACCTGGAAGGCGACAAAATCAGCACGAGCCGCAACTGGGCCGTGTGGCTGCACGAATACCTGCAGGATTTCCCCGGCCAAGCCGACGTGCTGCGCTATGTACTCTGCGCCAACGCCCCCGAGACCAAAGACAATGACTTCACCTGGAAGGACTTCCAGGCCCGCAACAACAACGAGTTGGTCGCCAACCTCGGCAACTTCGTGAACCGGGCCGTGGTGCTGACCCACAAGTTCTTCGCGGGCCAGGTGCCCGCCGCGGTAGGCTTCACCACCGAGGACGAGGACGTGCTGCGCCAGCTCGGCGAGTTTCCGGCCCGCATCGGGGAGCTGCTGGAGAACTACCGCTTCCGCGACGCCCTGAACGAGCTGATGAACCTCTCGCGCCTCGGCAACAAGTACTTGGCCGACCAGGAGCCTTGGAAGCTCATCAAAACCGACGAGGCCCGCACCGGCACCGTGCTACACGTTTCGCTGCAGCTGACGGCCGCATTCGTCACGCTGCTCGAACCTTTCCTGCCCGAAGCCGCTGCCCGCTTGGGCCGCATGCTGAACACCGAAAAAGGCACTTGGCCCGAAGCCGGCCGCCCCGACGCCCTGCCCACCGGCCACCAACTGGCCGAAGCCGCTCTGCTGTTCACGAAAATCGAAGACGCCACCGTGGAAGCTCAAGTTCAGAAGCTGCTCGACACCAAGAAAGCCAACGAGCTGGCCGCCGCCGTTTCGGCCCCCGCCAAGGACGATATCAGCTTCGAGCAGTTCCAGACGATGGACTTGCGCATCGGCACCATCGTAGCCGCCGAGAAGGTTGCCAAAACCAAAAAGCTGCTCAAGCTAAGCGTGGATCTGGGTTTCGACGAGCCCCGCACCATTGTATCGGGCATTGCCGAGCACTTCCTGCCCGAAGCGCTGGTAGGCCAGCAGGTACAGGTACTGCTCAACCTCGCGCCCCGCGAAATCAAGGGCATCCAGAGCCAGGGCATGCTGCTCATGGCCGAAAACGCCGATGGCGTACTGTCATTAATGCAGCCCAGCAGCGCCGTGCGGCCGGGTAGCTCGGTGGCATAAAGGCTGAAAAAAGGAACGTTACCCTGAGCGCAGCCGGAGTCGAAGAATCTCTACCATCGTTGTGTTGTAGTATCAACGATTCGGTAGAGATTCTTCGACTTCGCCTCCGCTCAGAATGAGGTCCCTTCTCTCATTCTACGCCTCCTTTACGTTCACCACGTTCATGGCGCGCTCCACGCCCTGCATCCCAAAGGCCAACACGGCTTCCCCGGCCTTCTCTAACCGTCCATCTAAATCAATCTGCTCGTCTTCTGAGAACGGGCTGAGCACGTAATCGACCTGCCGACCCTTGCCGAAGCTGGAGTCGATGCCGAAGCGCAGGCGGGCGTACTCGTCGGTGCCCAGCGTTTCCTGGATGTGCTTGAGGCCGTTCTGGCCCCCGGCCGAGCCTTTGGCTTTCAGGCGGAGCTTGCCGAAGGGCAGGGCCAGATCGTCGGTGACGACCAGCAGCTGGTCCTTCTCGATTTTGAGGATGCTCAGCCAGTGGGCGGCGGCCTTGCCGCTCAGGTTCATGTATGTGGTGGGTTTCACGAGCACGAACCGGCGGCCCTTGTGCTTGAACTCAGTGGTGAAGGCGTGGCGGCCCAGCTGCCAGGGCGCGGCCTCCTGCTTGCGGGCCAGCCAGTCGCCCACCATAAAGCCCACGTTGTGCCGCGTATCGGCGTATTCGGGCCCAATGTTGCCCAGGCATAAAATCAAAAAGACCACATCTCAGGATCACGGATTAGCACGGATTTTAACGGATTGCACGGATTTCGTAGCTGGCTCCGGATGGGGAATCCGTGGGAAAGCCCCGCTGCAAAAGTAGGCGTAGTTGGCCGAAGCCAGCTGCATCGTCCCGTAGCGCCGAAAAGCAAAAGAGCCACCCCGCTGCCGGAGTGGCTCTTTTTGCTTTTGGCGGAATTGTACAAACTCAGCTAATCGACTACAAAATCCGTGTAATTCGCTAAAATCCGTACTAATCCGTGATCCTTACTTGTCGGCAGCCAGCGTGCCTTTCAGGGCACGTGGGATGGCCACGGTAGCAATGGGGGCCTGGGGGCTGCTGAGGATGGTGTAGCCTTTGGCCTCTACCGCACTCACCTTGATCGACTTACCCAAAGCCAAGTCCGCAATGTTTACCTCCACGTAGTCGGGCAGGTTTTCGGGCGTGGCCTTCACCTTGATTTTGCGCAGCTTGCTTACCAGCTTGCCACCGGCCAGCACGCCCGGCGATACGCCTACGTACTTTACCGGGATTTCCATCTTCACTTCTTTGCCTTCTTCCAGCTCCAGGAAGTCAACGTGCAGCAGCATTTCGTTGACGGGGTGGAACTGCGAATCCTGCACGATGGCGCGGTAATGCGTGCCCTCAATGTTGAGGTCAACGATGTGCACCTCGGGGGTGTACAGCAACTCGCGGAACAGAATGGCAGGAACGGAGAAGTGCACCTGCTCGGCACCGCCATACAACACGCACGGTACGTACGAGTCGAGACGAACTGCCTTGGCGTTCTTCTTACCGAGATTCGCTCTTTTAAACCCTACAATCTCGAGGCTTTTCATAAAAAAGTGTTTTTGGGAAATAAATCCGCTTACCCACAGCAGGCAAACGGGCCGCAAAGATAGGCAGATGGATTGGCAATAGCGGCGTAGCGGTAGAAAAAGAACGTCATGCTGAACAGAGCCGAAGCATGACGTTCTTTTTCTGCCGCTACGCCGCTATGTGCGGTACTTCTAACAACACTTTTAGATAAACAACGAGCTGATCGACTCGTGGGTCACGACGTTGCGGATGGCCTGGGCGAACAGCGGGGCCAGCGTAATAACCCGGACTTTGGCGTTTTCCTCCTTGAGCGGAATCGTGTCGGTAATGACCAGTTCTTCCAGCACCGAGTTGCGAATCCGCTCGTGGGCCGGGCCGCTCAGTAGGCCGTGGGTGATGACGGCCCGCACCGATTTGGCCCCGCGTTCCATCAGCAGCTCGGCGGCCTTACAGATGGTCCCGGCCGTGTCCACGATGTCGTCCACGAGCACCACGTTCATGCCCGTGACGTCGCCGATGACCTGCATGGAGGCAATTTCGTTGGCCCGCAGGCGCATTTTGTCGCAGACCACGATTTCGGCTCCAAACTTTTTGGCAAAGCCCCGGGTCCGTACCACACCGCCTACGTCGGGCGAGGCGAAAATGAGGTTGTCGAGGCCCAGCGACTGGATGTAGGGGGCCATGACGGTGGCGCCGTCGAGGTGGTCGACGGGAATATCGAAGAAGCCCTGGATCTGTCCGGCGTGTAGGTCGCAGGTCATCAGGCGGTCGGTGCCCACGCTCTGCACGAAATCGGCCACTACTTTGGCCCCGATGCTCACGCGGGGCTTGTCTTTGCGGTCCTGGCGGGCATAGCCGTAGTAGGGCATCACGACGGTTACGGAGGCAGCCGAAGCGCGCTTGGCGGCATCCACCATCAGCATGAGCTCCATCAGGTTTTCGGCCGGCGGGTTGGTGCTCTGGATCAGGAACACGGCGCAGCCCCGGATGCTCTCGTTGAAGCTGGGCCCGAGCTCGGTATCGGCGAAGCGCTGGATGCTGAGGTCGCCGAGGGGCTGGCCAAACGCTTTGGCAATCTGCTGGCCGAGCTCGTGGGAGGCGTTACCGGCGAAAATTTTGACTTGCTGGGCCATGGGTAGATATCAAGAAGTAAGAGGTGGAAACGAAAAATTCTCCGGCTGGCCGGAACGCGGCCTGAAGGAGAATTGGGGAGGAGTGGCAAGAGAGAAGGGCCGGGGTACGGCGGCGGCGCGTGCTGCGCCGGAAAGAAAATCGGGGACAGCCAAGCTTTCGGACGGGGGCGAAGCAGCCGCTTGCCCCGCGGTAGCTGGGGCCCGGAAAGCGCGAAAGGCGCTGAATCTTCCGGCAGGGGAAGAATCAGCGCCTTTCGCGTTGTGGGAAACTGTTGTCCGACCAGGGCTCGAACCTGGACTTTCTTGAATCAAAATCAAGCGTGTTGCCAGTTACACCATCGGACAATTTCCGAGCGACCACCCGGAGCGGGTTGCCGTTTGGTTCTGCAAATGTACGGCGGCTTTTATTCCAGGCAAATTTCCGGCGAAAAATTTTCGCTGCTTTCTTCGCCTGGCAGGTGGTAGAAAGCCTTTTTGGTGCTGAAAATCAGCGATTCAGGGCCGAAAAAAAAAGTTGATGCGTGCCGCTTTCTGCCTGCTTTGGCAATGCGGGTATTAAGCCGTAGTTTTGCGGCCTGAATCGTTGCACCCATCCCAATCTATAAAAAGCAATGGCGAATACCGGCAAAATCACCCAGGTTATCGGTCCCGTCGTGGACGTGAGCTTTGCGGGTGAAGACTCCAAGCTTCCCAATATCCTCGACGCACTCGAAGTTACGAAAGGCAATGGCCAAGTAGTAGTTCTGGAAGTGCAGCAACACCTGGGCGAAGACCGGGTTCGCACCATCGCCATGGACTCGACCGAGGGCATGACCCGCGGCGCAGAAGTGCGCGACCTGGGCGCCCCGATGTCGATGCCCACCGGCGAAGGCATCAAGGGCCGCCTCTTTAACGTCATCGGCCAGGCCATCGACGGCATTCCGCAGCCCAAGAGCGACGGCCCGCTGCCGATTCACCGGCAGGCCCCGCCCTTCGAGGATCTGGCTACGTCGTCGGAAATCCTCTACACCGGCATCAAGGTTATCGATCTGCTGGCTCCTTATGTAAAGGGCGGTAAAATTGGCTTGTTCGGCGGTGCCGGCGTAGGCAAAACTGTACTCATCATGGAGTTAGTAAACAATATCGCCAAGGCCTACGCCGGTCTGTCGGTGTTTGCCGGCGTTGGTGAGCGGACCCGCGAAGGCAACGACTTGCTGCGCGAATTCATCGAATCCGACATCATCAAGTATGGCGACGCCTTCAAGCACTCCATGGAGCAGGGCGGCTGGGATTTGAGCAAGGTTGACGAAACCGAGCTGCTTAAGTCGCAGGCAACCCTCGTGTTCGGCCAGATGAACGAGCCTCCCGGAGCCCGGGCCCGCGTCGCCCTCTCGGGCCTCACGGTAGCCGAGAACTTCCGCGACGGCGACGGCACCGGTGCTGGCCGCGACATCCTGTTCTTCATCGACAACATTTTCCGCTTTACGCAGGCGGGCTCCGAGGTGTCGGCCCTGTTGGGCCGGATGCCATCGGCCGTAGGTTACCAGCCTACGCTGGCCACCGAAATGGGCGCTATGCAGGAGCGGATTACCTCCACCAAGCGCGGTTCCATTACGTCGGTGCAGGCCGTGTATGTGCCCGCCGATGACTTGACTGACCCGGCCCCGGCTAACACCTTTGCCCACTTGGATGCCACGACGGTACTGAGCCGCAAAATCGCCGAGCAGGGCATCTACCCCGCCGTTGACCCGCTGGACTCGACCTCGCGCATTCTGTCGGTTGATGTATTGGGCACCGAGCACTATAACACCGCCCAGCGCGTGAAAGAGCTGCTCCAGCGCTACAAGGAACTCCAGGACATCATTGCCATTCTGGGCATGGATGAGCTAAGCGAGGAGGATAAGTTGGTAGTAGGCCGTGCCCGTCGGGTGCAGCGTTTCCTGTCGCAGCCTTTCTTCGTGGCCGAGCAGTTCACCGGCCTAGCTGGCGTGCTCGTCGACATCAAGGATACCATCAAAGGCTTCAACGAAATCATCGACGGCAAGCACGACCAGCTGCCCGAAGCAGCTTTCAACCTGGTTGGCAGCATCGAAGATGCCCAAGCCAAAGGCGCGAAGCTGATGGCGGAAGCCAAGTAATTTTTGAGCTGTTAGCTGATGGCGGTTAGCTATTAGCTGCTAAGTGTTGGCTTCGGCCATCAGCTAACAGCTAACCGCTAAAAGCTCAAAAAAATATGCATCTGGAAATCATCACGCCCGACCGGAAAGTATTTGAAGGCGAGGTTACGTCGGCCCGCTTCCCGGGAGCCGATGGGTTTTTCGAAGTGCTCAACGACCACGCGCCGCTGATTTCGGCGTTGCGGGCCGGTGAAGTAGTGCTCAACGGCGGCGCTACCCGCTTCCAGATTGAAGGCGGCGTGGTGGAAGTGCTGCGCAACAACGTTATCGTATTGGCCGAAGGCGCTTCGGCGTAATCTTCGGGTTCCAGCTTCTACTGAAAAGCCTTTCCTTTGCGGGGAAGGCTTTTTGTTTGACCACCGATTCGCGCTCATTATCCGTGCCGACGTTAGTTTTAAATGGAGCAGTTAGTTGAGGTTGGTAAGAACGAAAAACCAGTGTCATCACGATTAATCAGCGCGAATCAGCGATTTATGCAGATCAACCCCAAAATCACCCCGATTTACCAGACCTCGGTTTTCAAGTTTGAGGACCTGAATGAGCTGGAGCTCTACTTCGGGGAGCCCGGTAGCCGGTACCTGTACTCTCGCAACGGCAACCCTAACTCCGACGAGTTGGCCGAGGCCGTGACGCGGCTGGAGAAAGGGGCCGGGGCGGTGGCAACGGGTTCGGGCATGGCGGCCATTTTCGCGGCCCTGATGACCTACTGCGCGGCCGGCGACCATGTCCTCTGCGCAGCCGATATCTACGGCGGCTCCTCATCATTGCTCGATCAGGAGCTGAGCCGGCTGGGTATTACCGTGAGCTACGTGCCCTTCGATGAGCTGACCGAAAACCTGGCTGCCCACGTGCAGCCCCGCACCCGGCTGCTTCTCTGCGAAACCATCAGCAACCCGCTGCTGCGGGTGGCCGACCTGCGAGCTGCTGCCGAAGCGGCCCACGCCCTGGGCCTGAAGCTGGTCGTGGACAACACCTTCGCCACGCCCGTGCTCACCCACCCCTTCGAATACGGCGCCGACCTCGTGATGCACAGCGTAACCAAGTACCTGGCCGGCCACTCCGATGTAACGGCCGGCGTGGTAGTGGCCCGCACCCCCGAAGACGCCGCCCGGCTTAAGCAAATCGGCACGTTGTTCGGGCTCACGCTGAGCCCGATGGAAAGCTGGCTGGCCGTGCGGGGCCTCAAAACCTTGCGCCTGCGAGTGGAGGCCCACTGCCGCAATGCCGAGGCCGTGGCCGAGCTACTGGCTCGCCACCCGGCGGTAGGAGAAGTGTTTTATCCGGGCCTCAACAGCCATCCGCAACATCTGCTGGCTGCCAACCAAGGTGGGGCGTTGTTCGGCGGCATGGTGTCGTTCCGGTTGGCTGATGATACCACCGAGGCCGTGAGCCGGTTCATGCGGGCCAGCCAACGGTTCCCGTTTGCGCCCTCGCTAGCCGGCGTCGATTCATCCTTGTCATACCCAGCGGGTACTTCACACCGGGCGCTTACTGAGGAGCAGCGCCAGAAGCTAGGCATTACAGCCGGGTTGGTGCGCTTGAGTGTTGGGATTGAGCTAACAACTGAACTACTGGCCGATTTGGCGCAGGCGCTAGACGCAAACTGATTCTTCGGCCGCTGTCCGACCCGCCGCCGTAGTAGCTACTGATGAATTGTGATGGCTCGTGCCAATGGGAGCAGCGAAGAACCAGGGTTGTAGTCATGCATACTGGTTCGTGGAGGTTTGCAGTACGAGAAGCCTGTGGGCTGCCGGCGTTCATTGGGGCATGATCTATTTGCGGGCTACAGGGTGGGCGAGGCGTATCGTTTCCGGCCCCACTCTAAGTTGAACTTGACCGAATTATGGTAGGAAGCCAGTTAAGTTTCTGTAAGTGAAAATATTACGATGTTAGTGGGACGCATTGTGAAAAAATAGAATTAAAACGGTGTTATAATATGATTAAAATTGTATTAAAGATGGTTTTTTTGAATTTTATTGCTTTTATTTGAGTAAAGCATTGATTTTCTTCTTCCCAACCCACCCATTTTTTTAGCAATTTATGAAGCTGCTCAAACAAAGCTTGCTCGCTTTACTACTCGTGTTTTTAACCTCGGTTGCGGCCTTGGCCGACAACTCGGACGCTGTAGTAGGCGTGTGGAAAAACGGTGAAGGAACGGGCATGATTCAGATTTACAAAAGCGGCGACAAATACTTTGGTCGCCTGGTGTGGCTGAAAGTAGCCAATAACCCCGACGGTACGCCCCGCACCGATATCAACAACCCGAATGAGTCGGCCCGTAAAAAACCATTGCGTGGGCTGGTAAATATGCGTGATTTCAAGTATGTAGGCGATAATAAGTGGGAAGACGGCCAGATTTACGACCCTAAGAACGGCAGCGACTACTCCTGCGAAATAACCCTCACCGACCCCAATACGCTGGAGGTACGCGGCTTCATCGGCGTCTCGCTCTTCGGCCGTACCGACGTGTGGAAGCGGCAGGTAAAGAAGTAGGTCGATGCACAATTTCTACTTCCGCCTGTTTTCTGCGGTCTTATTAGTTCTGAGTTCTGTACTCGCGGCCCCGGTCTGCGCCCAGGACCTGCCTGCTGCTCCCGACTCGCTAGGCCTAGATGATTTTGGTGGCTTCGGTAACGCCGACGCTACCGATAACCGCCCCTACGCCAGCCAGAAAGTGCTGTCCCAGAGCCCTACCAAGCTCATTTCAGTGGGATATGAGGCGCAACTGCCCTTCGACTTAACCTCGATCGGTCCTCACCAGCCCGTGCTCATTAATCCTGGTCCCGGGCCTACTCCATCGCCCAATACCGAAATAACCGAACGCGTCGACCGCTTCGCGGGGTTACGGTTGGGCTTTAATGCCCCGGTTATTTCCAACTCCAGTCTGATTCTGAACCTGGGGCTCACTTATTGGAACACTGGCGTAGGGGTGGCTAATGCGGAGCGGACTCCGTTACTCCGCTCCCTGGAAGACGGACTGCGCTCAACGGGTTTCAACGCTACCGTGTTCCGGCCCTTCAACGAGAAGAACTATTTGCTGGTGCAAGGCAACGTCGACCTCAACGGTACTTACCGCAACTTAGACGACGTGAGCAGTAAGGCGATTACTTACAGCGGTACAGCTATTTACGGCTGGAAACCCAACGAGAATTTCATGTGGGGTTTGGGCGTTACCCGCACCTACCGGGCCGGGCAGCTACTGCATATTCCGGTGATATATTACTTCCGCACATTCAACCCAAAATGGGGCGTAGAAGCCATTTTCCCGGCCCGCGTAAACCTACGGCGCAATTTTGGGGCAAACTCGCTGGTCACGCTCGGCTACGAGATTGAAGGCAACGCTTACTATCTCGGACCCGTGAACGGCCAGGATGCATATCTGCGCCGGGGTGAACTGAAGCCACGCATCACGTACGAGCGGCAATTGGCAGGATTCATCTGGCTCTCGGCTCAGGCAGGATACCGCTATAACTACCGCTTCAACGTCTTCAGCGACCAAAACCCCGTCGGTGACAACAACCCGCTGTACGACAACTCTCTGGGCAATCCGCTCTACTTCAACCTGAGTATTAACCTAGTCAGCCCCTGATGCATATGCCCCGGCATTGCGGTCGGTTCTAAAGTCACTCAGCTACCCAGTCAACCACATTTTCCGCATGTGAGCTGGTTTTAGGCCACGCCTGCTGCAACAGGCGTGGCCTTTCTGATGACGGGGATGAGAACTTCCCAGTGCCGCTGCAAATGCCGATTTGATGTTAGAGTGCCGTTCGGGGCCGTAAGTTCTCTGGTGGCCGCAACCGGATACCGGCGGAGCTATGGCGCAGCTCTTCTATCAGCAGTTGGCAGACAGCTAACAAAGTCAATTTACTGGCTGATAGGGAGACTGGAAGAGGCTAAATGGCGCATTTCCACATCGCACCTTGCCTGTGGCAAACTGTAACTCATTCGATACCCAGCCCAGCACTAACTTCGCGTGTGCATGTAATAATATACCAGAAATAGAGCCAGTATACTCACAATTGATTGTTTTGTACTCTATAAACTGGCTGGGGAACATTATGTGCTGCTGTTTGGTAGATTGTACTGATTTCAGGCGGGAAATAAGGCCCGAACCGCGGAAGCCACGCGGCGCAAGTCGGTATCGGACATAGCTGAGCCGGAAGGTAGGCAGAGGCCGCGGGTAAATAAGTCGGTACAAACTTCGCCGCCGTACATGGGCACGCTCGCGAAAAGCGGCTGCAGGTGTAGCGGCTTCCAGAGCGGGCGGCTCTCTACGTTGTGAGTTTCGAGGTGCAGGCGCAGTTGCTCGGGCGTAACGGTGGTTTCGGCTGGGTCGAGGAGCAGGCAACTGAGCCAGCGGTTGCTGCGGCCCCCGGCCGGCTCGGTAGGGCCGAAGGACAGGCCAGGCATACCCTGGAGCTTGTCTTGGTACCAGGCATAAATTTCGCGGCGCTTCTTCACGCGCTCATCCAGCAAACCCATCTGGCCCCGGCCGATGCCGGCGAGTAGGTTGCTGAGGCGGTAGTTGTAGCCCAGCTCCGAGTGTTGGTAATAAGGGGCATCGTCGCGGGCCTGGGTAGCCCAGGAGCGGGCTCTGGCGGCCCAGTCGGCGTTGTTGGTCACCAGTACGCCGCCGCCGCTGGTAGTCAGGATTTTGTTGCCGTTGAACGAGAACACCCCCACGGCCCCGAACGAGCCCAGCGCCTGGCCCTCGTAGGTGGCGCCCAGGGCCTCGGCGGCATCTTCGAGCACCGGTACCCCGAACTCGGCGGCCACGGCCATAATTTCGCGCAGCTTACACGGCATTCCGTACAGGTGCACCACAATAAGGGCCCGGGGTTGGCGGTTTTGGCGGCGCCGGTCTTCCAGCGCCTCCCGCAGCCGCTTGGGGCACATGTTCCAGGTTTCGGCTTCGCTATCGATAAAAACCGGCGTGGCCCCAAGGTAGGTGATGGGGTTGGCCGTGGCCACGAACGTGAACGAGGGGCACAGCACTTCATCGCCGGGACCTACGCCCAGCAGCCGCAGCCCCAGGTGAATGGCGGCCGTGCCCGAGTTGAGAGCCAGCGCGTGCTTTACCCCGGTGAAGGCACAGATATCCTGCTCGAAACCATCGAGGTTGGGGCCTACCGGAGCTACCCAGTTGTCTTCGATGGCCTTGTGCAGGTAGTTGAGCTCGTGACGACCAAGATGAGGCGGGGAGAGGTAGAGGCGGTCGTAATCCTGACTGTGCATAGTGGGGTTTCTCGGGGTCTTCTCGCGAAGGTTCGCGCTGGGAAGCGCGGAAATAAAGGAAATTCGGGGCTAAGCGTTCAGAGTGGCGGGTGGCTTACCGCTCCACTACCCGGGCCGGTACGCCCACGGCCGTGCAGTTGGCGGGCAGGTTACCGATGGCCACGGCGCCGGCCCCAAGTACGGTGCTGGCCCCAATGCGGACTTGCTGGAGCACAGTGGCGTTGGTGCCCAGGTACACGCCCGCCTCCAGGTGGGCCGCACCGCCCACGTTGGCGTGAGGCATCAGGGAGCAGAAATCATCTAGCAGAGCATCGTGGCCGATGGTGCAGCCTAGGTTCAGGAGCACGTGCCGGCCCAAGCGGATATCGGTGGTCAGAATGCAGCCCTGGGTAATGATGCAACCGGCTCCCACCTCCAGATGCTGGTACGATTCGGCGCTGACGTTGGGGTGAATGAGGGAGGGGAAGTGCAGGCGGGGCGAGGTGAGCCGGCCCACTACGGCGGCCCGGCCGGCGCTGCTGCCCACGGCCACGGCCACGGCCAGCGGGGTAGGGGTGGCGTTGAGGTCGGTGGTGGTGCCTAGGTAGCGCAGGCCGTGGATGAGGTCGGTGGCGGGTGCCTGGTCGTCGTAGAACCCTGTCAGCTCCCAGGTAGGGGCCACGGCGTTGAGCTGGCGCAGTAGTACCAGCACCTCGCGGCCCAGTCCGCCGGCCCCAAAAATAGCCAGCTGGCGCGGGGTAGCCGTCTCGGGCGGAGCAGTAGTGGCGGGCGTGGCGGGGCTGCTGGAAATATGCACGATTAGGGCGGGAAGTAGGGTAAAAGAAGCGGTGGGCGAGGGGCTGCTAGTGGGCCGTATACGGGTTGGCAAAAACCCGCTTGCCCACCGGTTGGCAACTGGTGGGGCGTTTAATCATCAAGTGAAGAAGCCGCCGTGCCGGTGAAGGCCGTGGTGGTGGCCTGGCCGGGCGCCGCAATGCCCCGGGCCCCGAGCACCCGGCACACGGTACGCAGCATAATCTTCATATCCAGCCCAAACGATAGATGGTCCACGTACCAGACGTCGAAAGCAAACTTTTGTTCCCAGCTGATGGCGTTGCGGCCGTTGACCTGGGCCCAGCCCGTAATGCCGGGCCGTACCGCGTGGCGGCGGGCCTGCTCGGGCGAGTACAGCGGCAGGTACTGCACCAGCAGCGGCCGGGGGCCCACCAGGCTCAGGTCGCCGCGCAGCACGTTCCAGAGCTGGGGCAGTTCATCGAGGGAGGTGGCCCGCACCCAGCGGCCGAGGCGGGGCAGGCGCTCGGCGTCGGGCAACGGCTGGCCTCGGTCGTCGCGCCGGTCGGTCATGGTCTGGAGCTTATAGAAGGGGAAGATGCGTCCTCCAAGGCCCGGCCGGGGCTGGCGAAACAGCCACGGCCCCCCGTTCTGCCAAGCCAGAGCCGCCGCCACCGGCAGCAGCAGCGGCGCGGCCAGCAGCAGCGCCGGAGCGGCCAGGGCCACGTCGAGCAGTCGTTTGCCGCGCCGGGCGTACCAGTTGTTGGAAGTGAACATTTGAGGAGCCGCAAGCTTTAAGCCGCAAGCTACAAGCTTATTTGTGCTGTAGGCCGCACCCTTCAAGCTACAAGCTGACGGTCGGACATAAGCTTGCAGCTTGTAGCTTGCGACTTGTAGCTCAAAAATCCATGCTCGTTTTCCCCAACGCCAAGCTCAACCTGGGCCTATATATTACCGGCCTGCGGCCCGACGGCTTCCGCAACCTCGAATCGGTGTTTGTGCCGCTGCCCTGGTCCGATGCCCTGGAGGTGCTACCCGCCGCCAAGGGCACCGAAACTACGCTCACCCTCACCGGCCTGCCCATTCCCGGCGAGCCGGCCACCAACCTGTGCAAAAAAGCCTACGAGCTGCTGGCTGCTGATTTCGACCTGCCCCCGGTGCAGATGCACTTGCATAAAGACGTGCCCATCGGGGCCGGCCTGGGCGGTGGTTCTGCCGACGCGGCCTTTGCTCTCAAGGCCCTTAACACGCAGTTTAAACTGGGCCTGGCGCCCGAGCAGCTCGAAAGCTACGCCCGCCGCTTGGGGTCTGACTGTGCCTTTTTTATCCATAACCAACCCGTTTTCGCCCATTCCCGGGGGGATATGTTCGAAGAGCTGGACTTTGCCCTCGACCTCACCGGTACGCCTTGCCTGGTCGTCTATCCTGGCCTGCACATCAGTACGGCCGAAGCCTACGCCCGCGTGGTGCCCCGCGCCCCGCGCCACGACCTGCGCCAAAGTCTGCGGGAGCCGATGGCAACCTGGCGTGACACCGTCAGCAACGATTTCGAAGAGGCCCTGACCCCATTCTATCCGGTGCTCGGCGACATCAAGCAGCAGCTTTATGCTGCCGGGGCCACCTACGCCAGCCTCTCGGGCTCCGGTTCGGCCGTGTATGGTCTGTTTCCCGGGTTCTCGGAAGTTCCAGACCTGACGTGGCCGGCCGGCTACACGGTCTGGAGCGGGCAGCTGTAGGAAGGGAGAATTACGCCGTAACCGGGTTGCGCTTCAGCAGCCGGCGCTTGTCCCAACGGTCCAGCAGCGGGTGGATGAGGACGCTGAGCAGGATGATGAGCGTGCCGGCGTAGAAGCCGGGGGAGAGTTTTTCTTCCTCGAAGCCCGACACGTGCAACGTGTACATAAGCACGGCCAGCAGGATGCCGTACACCGGCTCCAGGTTGATGGTAAGGTTGACCACGAAGGCCGAAATGCGCTTCATCAACTCCACCGAGGCCGAGAAGGCGTACACCGTGCACACGCCGGCCAGCAGCGCCAGCCACAACCAGTCGTAGCCCGAAAGCGCCAGTTGCAGGCCCTTACCGGCCGTGAAGTAGCGGCTATAGACCGGGAAAAACAGCGCGATGCTCAGGCAGGCACCCAGCATTTCATAGAGCGTGAGCCGCAGGGGTGGGTGCTGCTTCACGAGCTTGGAGTTGAGCACGCTGAACAGCGCCGACAAGCCCGCCGAAATAATAGCCACGCCCAGGCCCAGCAACTGATCCAGCTCGGCCTGCGACACCACGTAAAGACCTACCATCGTGAGCAAACCCAGCGCCACCTCGTAGCCGCGCACCTTGCGCCAGAGCACCAGCGGCTCGAGCAGCGAGGTCCAGAGGGCCAGCGTGGCCATGCCCGCCAGGCTCACGCTCACCGAGGAGAGGCGGGCGGCCAGAAAGAACGTAATCCAGTGCACGGCCACCAGCGCGCCCACGCCCAGCAGCCGCAGCACGTCGGCCGTAGGAATGCGCCAAGGCCGCCGCCGGACCACCAGCAGCCCCAGCAGCCCCACGCTGGCCAGCCCCGTCCGCCAGAATACCAGCTCCACCGGCGGTACCGAAATCAGCTTGCCCAGAATGGCCGTGAAGCCCCAGAGCAATACGATAAAATGCAGGCGTAAATAGTCTTTCACAGGAAGGTGAACTGATGAGGTAGTGAACTAGTGAGTTTGACGTTCGAGCGGGAAAGGCGAGAAGAGCACGTCATTCAGAGCGCAGCGAAGAATCTCACGTGCTGATGCTGACGTTACAATGGAAACTCAGCATCAGCACGTGAGATTCTTCGCTGCTCTGAATGACGTGCTCTTCTCGCCTACTGCGGTATCACCCGATACAGCACGCCGCCGATAATGGTGAACACGATGCTCGGGACCCAGGCGGCCAGCAGGGGCGAGAGGGTGCCCACGGCGGCCAGGTTGCGGCTCAGAATGACGAAGATGATGAACACGAAGGCCAGCACGAAGCCCAGCGCAATTTGCCCGCCCACACCAGCGCGACTCTTGCGGGCGCTCATAATCACGCCAATCACCGTGAGAATAAACATGGCGTAGGGGTAAGCAAACCGTTCGTTCTTCTCGCTCAGGTACACTTGGGTGTCGTCGGCGCCGCGGGCTATTTTCTGGTTGATGTAGCGGTTAAGTTCGGGCAGCGTCAGGGTTTCGGCCAGGCGGTAGGTGCTGGCGAAGTCGCGGGGGAACAGGTTGAGGGTGGTGTCGCGGGCGGGCAGGGATTTGAGGGTTTCCTTCTCGCCGTTGAAGGTGCGCCGCAGTTGGGGCGTGAGGTGCCAGGCCTGCTTGGTCGAGTCCCAGCTGATGGACTCGGCCGTGAGGCGGCGCTTGAGCAGCTGCCCATCGATGGTTTCAAGCGCGAACTTATAGCCCACGTTGTTCACATTGTCGTAGCTCTCCATGAAGGCGTAATCCTGGGGCCCGATTTTGATGTGCACGTTGCGCCCGCTGAACCGGTAGGGGTTCTTGATGTACTTTTTCTCGAACTCGACCCGCGTTTTGTTGGCTATCGGAATCAGCCAGCCCGTCATGGCCATCGTGAGGCCCCCGAGAATGGCGCTGCCCATGATATAAGGCAGCAGAAACCGCTTGAAGCTGATGCCCGAGGCCAACATGGCCACCACTTCGGTGCGCGAGGCCAACTGGGCCGTTACGAATACCACCGCAATAAACACCGTGATGGGGGAGAGTAGGTTGGCGAAGTACGGAAACAGGTTCACGTAGTACTCCGATACAATCTGCCAGGCCCCGAGGTCGTGCTGAATAAAATCGTCGTTTTTCTCCGTGAAGTCAATCACGCAGATGACCGACACGAGCATCACCACCGTGAAGAAAAACGCGGTGAGAAACTTCGTGATGATATACTTATCGAGAATCTTCAATGGAATGATTCATTTCTATTATGGAGGTCAATCAAGCTATTGTGAGGAGTTGGTGCGGTGCAGAAGTATGTGACGAGCGAACAGTAGCGTTAGTAAAGAACCAAGTTTAAAGCACGCTGCTTCGGCCGGAGGAAGCATTGACGGAATTGTGCTAAGCGGAGGATATATAGTCCAGCCTTCTGATGAATAGAAAGGCCACCAGTATTCAGATCTAGAAAAACTGTAACTCTGATCATTCAATAATGGGGTACTAGCAAAATGAAATACCGTTCCCAAAATATACGTTATCAATAGAATGAAAAATAACTGTGTAGATAAATTTTTGGTAGAATTAGAAGTTGAAAGCAGAAAGCGAAAACCACTGATTTGATTAAAGAATAATCCCGTAAACAGGCAGATCGAACTGAAAATGATAGAAATCCAGAATGGACATAACCAGACAAAATAAAGAAATATCTTTCCCAGATAATACTGCCAAATACCTGATGCACTAGCAGCCGAAGTGCCTGGAATTGTTATGGTTTCTGTACTGCTATATTCAGCGCCATAATTAAGTAGTCCGAAGGATATGCTGAAATCAAAGGCTATGAACAGCAAGCAGTACAAGACTGGTAAACCAATTAGCAGTAGCCATAAAAGGACACGTAACAAGCGGGTAGCGGCAGACTGCATAATTTAGAACCAGCTTACAAGCGCGTCATCAGCTTTTTTACCATCACCTCTTTCCACTCCCGGAACGTGCCGGCCAGGATTTGCTCGCGGGCCTGCTTTACCAGCCAGAGGTAGAAGGTGAGGTTGTGGATGGAGGCCACTTGGGGGCCGAGCATTTCCTTGCTGTGGAAGAGGTGACGCACGTAGCTGCGCGAATAAAACGTGCTTACATAGCCGCCCAGCTCCGCGTCAATCGGCTCGAAGTCGTCGGCCCACTTGCGGGCGGCAATGTTCATGATGCCCTGGGTGGTGAACAGCATGCCGTTGCGGGCGTTACGGGTCGGCATCACGCAGTCGAACATATCTACGCCCAACGCAATATTTTCCAGAATATTGGCCGGCGTGCCCACGCCCATCAGGTAGCGGGGCTTGTCGGGAGGCAGAATGTCGCAGACCAGCTCGGTCATTTCGTACATCAGTTCGGCCGGCTCGCCCACGCTCAGGCCCCCGATGGCGTTGCCCTCGCGCCCCTGCTCGGCCACAAACTCGGCCGACTTCACGCGTAAATCCTTGAACGTGGAGCCCTGCACAATCGGGAACAGCGTCTGGGAATAGCCGTAGTGGCCCTCGGTGCTGTCGAAGCGGGCGATGCAGCGCTTCAACCAGCGGTGCGTCATGTCGAGCGAGCGGGCGGCGTAGTCGTACTCGCAGGGCCAGGGCGTGCACTCGTCGAAGGCCATGATGATGTCGGCCCCGATGGTGCGCTGGATATCCATGACGCCCTCGGGCGAGAACAAGTGCTGCGAGCCATCAATATGGGAGCGGAATTTCACGCCCTCCTCCTTGATTTTGCGCGTGCCACTCAGCGAATACACCTGGTAGCCGCCCGAATCGGTGAGAATGGGGCCGTCCCAGCCGTTGAACTTGTGCAGGCCGCCGGCTTTGCTGATGACTTCCAGGCCCGGGCGCAGGTAGAGGTGGTAGGTATTGCCGAGGATAATCTGGGCCTTGATGTCGTCCTTCAGGTCGCGCTGCTGCACGGCTTTCACGGTGCCAGCCGTGCCCACGGGCATAAAAATGGGCGTTTCTATCGAGCCGTGGTCGGTGTGCACCACCCCGGCGCGGGCTTTGGAGTGCGGGTCGGTCGCGAGTAAGTCGAAGGTCATGGAGAAAGCTGCAAGCGGCAAGCCACAAGCTACAAGTGGAGGGCTACAAGGCAAAGCTTGCGGCTGGCAGCTTGTGGCTTGCAGCTTTCAAACCACAAAGGTACTCCGAATGCCTACTTTTACCGCTCGAAATCCCTGCTGCCCCTTGTCGTTTTCTTTTTCTCCGGCCATCTGGCTGTTGCTGGCGGCCCTGCTGGTGCAGTGCTTCTACGCGGCCTACTACTTCTGGCCCTTCGCCCGCCGCGCCCCCGAGCCAGCTGCCGGCCCCGACGACGCGCCCGTTTCCGTGCTGGTGTGCGCCCACAACGAGCAGGCCAACCTGGCGCGCCTGCTGCCCCTGCTGTTGGCCCAGGACTACCCCGCCGAACTGCTCGAAATTATCCTCATCGACGACCGCTCGACCGACGACACCCAGCAATTGGCCCGGCAGTTTCCGCGGGTGCACCTGGTGGCGGTAACGCACACGCCGGCCGGCCTCGCACCCAAAAAATACGCCCTCACGCTGGGCATTAAAGCCGCCCGCCACGAGCGCCTGCTCTTTACCGATGCCGACTGCGTGCCGGCTACCAATCAGTGGGTCAGGCTTATGCAACGGGGCTTTGCCGGGCCCGCCGAACTGGTGCTCGGGTATTCGGCTTATGGGGCCGAGCCTGGGTTTCTAAATAAACTGATTCGGTTTGAAACATTGCTGACCGGGGCGCAGTTTCTGTCGTTCGCGTGGCGCGGCCAGCCCTATATGGGGGTGGGGCGCAACCTGGGCTACACCAGCGCGGCCTTTCGGTCGGTGAAGGGCTTTGCCTCCCACATCCGCACGCTCAGCGGCGACGACGACCTGCTGGTGCAGGACGTGGTGGCGGCCGGGGCCCGGGCGGCCGTAGTGGCCGAGCCAGCCGCCCACACGCTCAGCGTGGCCGAGGCTACCTGGGGCGCGTGGTGGCGGCAGAAGCGCCGCCATTTATCGGCCGGCCGGCAGTACCGGCTGGCCGACCGGATACGCCTCGGACTGTTCGTGGGGGCCAACTTGTTGTTCTACGGTGTGGCACTCGGCCTGCTGTTTTCTCGCGCCGATTGGGTACCTTTGACTACTTTGTTCCTGCTACGAACCGGCCTTGTTGTTGGCGTTTACCAACAACTCGACCGTAGGCTCGAAGGGCAATTGCCCGCTGGCTGGCTGCCAGCTCTCGACGCCGCGTATTTCTTTTATTACCTCGCCCTGGGAATCTCCTTATTCCTCAACCGCTCGCTCCGATGGAAGTAAATCAGGAAAAACAGTTCTCCGCCAAGGCCAAGCACGACTTCAAGCTGATTCGGGCCGCCGTGGAGAACAACGACGAAAAAGCGTACGCCGAGCTGATGCAGATCTACAAAAAGCCGGTTTACCACGTCGTGCTTAAAATGGTGCGCAACACCGACGATGCCGACGACCTCACGATTGAGGCCTTCGCCAAGGCGTTCAAGAACCTGCACAAATTCAACCCCGAGTACGCCTTCAGCACCTGGCTGTTCCGCATCGCCACCAATAACTGCATCGATTTTATTCGCAAGAATAAGATCAAGACGATGTCGATTGACTCGGCCATCAAAATTGATAACGGCGACGAAATTACCATCGACTTCCGCGACCAAAACCTGAACCCGCAGGAGACGACCATCAAGAACCAGAAAATCGAAATCATGCAGCACGTCGTGTCGCGGCTGCCCGATAAGTACCAGCGCCTCGTAACGCTGCGCTACTTCGATGAGTTGAGCTACGAGGAAATTGCCACCGAGCTCAAGGCACCCTTGGGCACCGTGAAAGCCCAGCTCCACCGCGCCCGCGAGCTGCTCTATGACATGGTGAAAGGCAAGAAAGAAATTATCTAGCTTAGGAGCTGAGTATCCTACACAACGTCATTCAGAGCGAAGTGAAGAATCTCGCGGGCGGTCATTGCAATGGTATTGTTACTACTGCAACGACCGCCCGCGAGATTCTTCGCTTCGCTCTGAATGACGTTCTATTGCATCGCCATTTCACTCTCCCCTTATGTCCCTGCTCGACCATTACTTCCCCCACCTCACCGACCACCAGCGCCAGCAGTTCGGGCAGCTCGAAACCGAGTTTCGGGGCTGGAACGAGCGCCTCAACCTGGTAGCCCGCTCCGACATGGATAACTTCGCCGAGCGCCACCTGCTTCACTCGCTCGGCATTGCCCGGGTGGTGGAGTTCGCGCCCGGCTCGTCGGTGCTCGATGTGGGGACGGGCGGGGGACTGCCAGGCCTGCCACTGGCCATCCTGTTCCCGGAGGTGAAGTTTCACCTCGTTGACAGCATCGGCAAAAAGATTAAGGCCGTGCAGGAAATGGCCCACGCCCTGCACTTGCCCAACGTCACGGCCGAACAAATCCGGGCCGAGCAGCTGCGCCCCAAGTACGACTACATCGTAAGCCGCGCCGTGGCCCGCTTGGCCACCTTCCACACCTGGATTGCCCACCGCTACAAGCCCCACGCCGAAGCCGCCCCCGGCAGCGGCCTCTACTACCTCAAAGGCGGCGACCTGACCGAAGAGATTGCCGAATCGGGCCTCAAAACCCAAGTAACAGATTTGAGCGAATTCTTTGCGGAAGAGTTTTTCGAGACAAAAAAAGTAGTGGTAGTGCCGGCGTAGGGTTTACTAGTGCTCCGACGCCTGTAGCGTTTTATAAATGACCGTTTAAGTAATGTTACGCGCCAATTCATACGTTGTAGATGGCTTGCATTTCATTGAATGAGGTCAGTACTTTCATATTTCTACCTGTGCCCGATGGAAGTAGAAACCGAATTTTTAATCGCCGTCCTGCGCCAATCGCCCCAAGGCTCCTTATGGCGCCTTTCGAAAGACTCGTGGGAGGAACTGCCACGCGTGCTTGAGCCGGACTTACTTCATAGCCACGAAGCTTATTGGCATGTATGCATTACATCTGCCAATCGTGAGCGGCTTTTGGCCATGACGGAGGTACATGAGCTACCAGAGAAGGTGGTGCATATGTCTATCACCACAGCTCAAGGGCACACTTTCTTTAGAGGCTTGGACCACTTGGATACCATCATCTGTGATATCGGCTTTCAAGATCTAAAACGCGTTTGCAGTGATTTTCTTAGCCTAGAGCTAAGCATCATCAAGATGGGAGGTTCCTTGTAGTACGTTCTTCAAAAGCGTTTCGCAGATGCCTCTTTGAAGCGCTGCTCCCGTCAAAGTACTACAATCAGACTTTTGGGAGCGAGAGGGTACGACCGCACTGATTCCGTGATGTCGCGTATAATTGCTTTTATGTTAAGGGATGAAATCAGGAATTCCTGCGCCAAATGGGAAGACTCTGGCATGAGTAAAATGCAATCTGATAAGTGCCTATGCCTAATCAAAGTCAGAAATCATCTGTCTTGATTCCGTTAAGTTCATCACTTTTAGGCTAGGATCCACTACAAATAACTGGTCCGGTATGGGTCGAGAATTAAGGGTCTTAGCAGAATAATGAGTTAACCAGCTTCCATCCCCGTTGGTGAACTGCAAAGGCGTACCAGACAGAGTCAGAATGGAAGGAAAGATGGACCCTAATGACAAGTCGATTGCCTTTGTTACTACTGCTTCTGATTCATTGTCTGTCCCTTTCGCTAAAGTGATTCGTTCAGCCGGCAAGCCTAACCATTGAACACTTTCTAAGATTTGTTTCGGCTGATGCCGTCTGTTCAACCGGGTAAGCACCTGCTTGCGTTGTAGCTGGTTTTCTTCCTCATAGCTAACAAACATAACCAACTTGCTAGATGCAGCAAACGTGCTATCCGAGAATTCTATCCAGGTATAGGTACCTGTGAGATTGCGCACATGAATTTCCTTCTGCGTATCGGCCGGATTCCAGTAGTTCGTCTTCCACACTTCTAAGCGGGTGGCATCTGCTTTTCGGTACACGACGAGTTGAGTCGCAATATAGACTGCCGGGTGTCTTTCGAGCCGGCGCACAGTATCTGCTTGATAGATAATCTCTCCCTCTCGAAATAAGGACTGGGCTTGCAAGAAGAAAGGCGAAACGCTGAGTAACAGACAGAGCAGTAATATCTTTTGAATAGCATTCATAAATCAGGTTTTAAATGGTCGGATAAGTGAGTGCAATTATATTAAAAGTTGGCTTAAATAAGGTGCGATAAGGGCCCGTTATCGTACCCTATCCCAAAAAGCACAGTTAGCTAGATCACCGTTTCATAGTACGTGCCGTTGGTGCTGAATCTGGCCTGGCAACGATTTACAGGTCGCTCAGTTCTCAGTTTAGTAAAAAGCTGCCATGTGCGGTTCCGGCCGCTACATAATGTCCGGCGCCTCAGCCGCCCGTGGAGGCGCGCACCACTAGTTCCGATTTTAGCTCTAGAGTCTGGGCAGCCAGAATGGGTTGATTCTTCAGCAGAGCCCGGAAGTAGGAGGGTGGCGGCCTTTTTCTCGATGGCGTAGGCTGGCACGTGTCGTAACGTTGGCTGTGGTGGGTAAATGCTTGGCGCCCGTCTACCTGTTAGCCTGTCTCGGCCAGTGCCATCTGCTGGCGGCGCTGGTAGGGGCTCGCAAGGTTGGCTGACCGAAGATGACAAAGGCTTATTTATTACTTCGAGCTCCTGCGGCGCTAGACGCTCAATAGTGCAGCTGTGGTCCGCATACCTGCGGGTTGCGGACCACAGCTGCACTACTAGCCTCGACGATTACTTGAGCCTGCTGCCAGCGGTAGCGCAGTTTAGATAATGCCCAGCTATTGGGCCGCGGCCCAATAGCTGCGGCCTTCAGACGCCAGGCACAGCATCTCGTCCTTGAAAGTATCACCGTATTAACGGCTTTTGTCGGGCGGCGTCCCGTTGGTTTTAGTTGCCATAAAAGAAGAAATATACGTCCTTCTGCTGGCCTCCATCTCTAAACCAGCCCCGCCAGGTTAAGCTGAACTACCTCAGCCCCGCCCTTACAATAGTTCCATGGATCCTTCCAGACGAATATCATCCGAGGCACTGCCAACCATAAAATTGAACTTGCCAGGCTCGGCCACCCATTCTAGTTTTGAGTTGTAGAAAGCCAGTTTATCTTTATCGATGGTAAAAGTCACGGTTTTGCTTTCGCCGGACCGGAGGCTGATTTTGCGGAAATCCTTCAGCTCTTTGAGGGGCCGCACCACGGAAGCCACCGGGTCGCGGAGGTAGAATTGAGTCACTTCCTCGCCGGCCACATTACCCGTGTTGGTGAGTGTGAAACTTACCTGCACCGATTCGCCAGTCCGCATTTGCGGGCGGCTGATTTTCAGGTCGGAATAGTTGAACGTGGTATAGCTCAGGCCGTAGCCAAAGGCGTAGCGCGGCGTATTGGGCGCGTCGATATAGGCTGATTTGTAGCGGATTTCGCCGGGGCGGGTAATAGGGCGGCCGGTACTGTACTGCTGGCTATAGGCAATAGGAATCTGGCCCATGCTACGGGGGAAGGTGATGGGCAACTTGCCGGCGGGGTTGTAGTCGCCGTAAAGCACGTCGGCCAGGGCGGTTCCGCCTTCCGAGCCGGGCCACCAGGCGTAGAGGATGGCATCGGCCTGCTCCGCTATGGTGTCGAAAATAAGTGGCCGGCCGCCAAAAACTACCACGGCCACGGGCTTGCCGGTAGCCTTGAGGGCCTGGAACAGCTCTTCCTGCGCCCCGGGCATGTGGATGTCGGTGCGCGACTTGGCCTCGCCGCTCATGTCCCACGCCTCGCCCACGGTGAGCAGAATGAGGTCGGCGTTTTTGGCTGTGGCTATGGCCTGCTCGAAGCCAGCACGACTATCGCCCGTTATTTCGCAGCCTTTGGCATAGAGCAGCTCGGTAGTTTTGCCGGCCCGCTGGCGCAGGCCCTCGTAAAGCGACGTGATGCGCGTGGTGTCGGTGTCCACGGTCCAACTGCCGTTGAGGTCGCGCTTGGCCTTGGCCAACGGGCCAATGAGAGCCACGCGGCGAAGCGGTTTGGTGAGAGGAAGGGTAGCGTTTTCGTTTTTGAGCAGCACGAAAGATTTTTGGGCCATCCGGCGGGCGGCGGCGCGGTTTTGTGGGTCGCTCAGCACCTGCTTTTCGCGCTGCTCGTCCGAGAATCGGTAGGCATCATCGAAGAGCCCAAGCTCAAACTTCTTGCGTAGGACGCGGCGCACTGCATCATCCACGAGGTCAATTTTCACCTGGCCGGTTTGTACCAGTTGCGCCAGGTTTTTGTGATACGCGTCGCTCTCCATGTCCATGTCGGAGCCAGCCGTGATGGCCTTTTGGGCAGCGGCAGTCTTGTCGGCCGCATAGCCCCAGTTGACTAGTTCGCCGATGGAGCCCCAGTCGCTCACCACGAAGCCGGGGTACTGCCACTGGCCCTTCAGAATGTCGCGCTGCAAATAGGCGCTGCCGGTGGCCGGAATGCCGTTCAGGGCATTAAAAGAGTTCATGAATGTAGCCACGCCCGCATCGGCGGCGGCTTTAAAGGGCGGCAGGTAAACTTCCCACAATTGCTGCGGGCTCATATCCACGGCGTTGTAGTCGCGGCCGGCAATAGCCGCGCCGTAAGCGGCAAAGTGCTTGGCGCAGGCCATCACGGCATCGGTGCCGCCCAGTTTCTCGCCCTGAAAACCCAGCACCCGGGCCTTCGCAATCAGCGAACCCAGGTAGGTGTCTTCGCCCGCGCCTTCCATCACGCGGCCCCAGCGCGGGTCGCGGCCAATGTCCACCATCGGCGCGAACGTCCAGTGAATGCCGGACGCGGCAGCTTCCCGGGCCGCCACATGTGCGCCCAGCCGGATGGCTTCCAAATCCCAGGAAGCGGCTTCACCCAGCGGAATCGGGAAGGTGGTCTGGTAGCCGTGAATGACGTCGAGGCTGAATAATAGCGGGATTTTGAGGCGTGATTTCAGGGCTTCGGCCTGAATTTCGCGGGTATCCTTCACGCCCTTCACGTTCAGCATCGAGCCCACTTGCCCCGCGCGGATGCTGGCCAGCAGCGTATTCTTCCGGTCGCTGGCCGGGCCGGTTACCTCGCGGCCGGAATACTGGTTGAGCTGGCCCACTTTCTCTTCCAGCGTCATCCGAGCGAGTAGTTCGACCACGCGTCGCTCCACGTCGGGGGTGCTGGTAGCGATAGAGGCCGGGTTTTTCTTTTGGGCCCAGGCAGCCGGACCGGGCAACAGGCTCAGAAACAGCAGCGCCAGCAGGTGCTTAGGAAAAGAAGAGTTCATGCGGATGCAGGAGCAAAGCCAAGCGGATGGCTGATAAACAGGGTTTGTGCATTTTGGCGGCCACAGGCCAAAGCCGCCCCGACCGGGGCCTCAGTACTACATTCCCACCATTTTCGTGAGGCGCGATTCCAATCGGGGCAGCTGTTTTTCGGACTCCGAAAGCGGCCGGCAGCCGCCAGGTAAGCACTGGTTTTTGTCGTGAAGACGCAGCATTTCGCGTCTTGTCGTTGAACATCTTCATTGGGCATTGATAACCGAACGGCGCGGCGCCACTCCTTCCATGAGGAAGCTTAACGCCAAGACGCGGAACAGTGCTTCTTTACATCGGCGGCCGATTATCGAAGAAGTCGGCCAGATGATACATCTGGAAATTCAACTCACGCATCTGTTCGAGCAGCGCCGGGTAAGGCTCCAGGGTGTTGTCGACGATGCCCTTGTTGGCGTTGGTGTTCGAGGGCTCGGCGCCTACGAGGGTGGGGTCGTTGTCTTGGTATTTAAACCAGTGCCAGCCTACGCAATTCTTCGATTCGAGCAGGCCGAGCGTGAAATTCTGGTAGAACCGGCCCCGGTCGGCCTGGGTCTTCACTACCCAGCCGGCCCCGGCGGTGTTGGCCAGGCCGGGCGCGTCCTCACCCTTCACGTACCACTCCGTCACGATAAACGGCTTGCCCGAAACCTGCTCCCAGTCAGCCATCCAGTTCTTTTCGGGCGTCCAGTTGTTGTAGTAGTTAATGCTGATGGCATCCAGATACTTGCCCGCCACCTTCATCAGTTCCGGGTAGTAGCGCTGGGCGCCGTGGAAGCGGCAGCCCAAGTACATATGGTTGGGGTCGTATTTTTTGAGGGCCGTGGCCACGATGCCGAAGTAGCGGTCGGCGGCGAAGGCCAGGAAATCCTGCCGGTTCTGGTCGGTGATGGTTTCGAGAGTGATGCTGCGCTCGTCCGCCCACTTTTTGGCCGCCACGTAGCCGGGCTCAGTCACGGGCAGCGTCAGGTAACCGTCGAGGTTTTTGCGCAGCAGCGGCATCTCGTTATCGGAAAAATAGCCGAAGAGGTTTTTGTCTTTCCTGTTGCTGACCAACTTTTTCGCCTGCTCCTCCACGAACTCCGGAAAGCCGGGATCAAAGGCAAAAATAACGTCGTTGGGGTAGCCTTTGTGGCCGGGTTGCACGTAGGTGCCGCCGCGCTTGTCCCCGTATTTACTCATAAAATCCAGGTTGATGGTGTAAGCCAGTGGCTTATCGGCCTTCGCATTTTCCGCCTGAATCTCCGGGGTGGCCGACCACGCGCCGGTGCCGTTGAAGCCATTTGCCAGCAGGAATTTGCGGGTGGCCGCCATCCAGCCGGCGCGGTTGCCGTATTTAGTTTTCAGCGCCTGTTGGGTGCGTTGGGAGCCGCCGGGCTGCACATCGTTGGGGGCATTGTGCAGGTAGTAATAGCCATTGGGGTCCACGGCCCACCAGCGGCCGGCTATTTTCTCAACGTGGAAATAGCCGGTGGCCTTGGTTTTCTTGTCGAGCCGTCCGCCGTACTTATCCAGCCTGGTTTCGGTCGGGGTGAAGTTTTGCAGGGTGGCAATAGTGCGCGTGGGGTAGTTCTTATACTCCGCGAAGCCCGCTTTGCCATCGACGGTGGAGTTGTTGATGGTCTTTTTGGCGGCTACGCGCAGTGCGTATTCGGCGCTGTCGCGGGACTGGGCTTGGACGGTAAGGCTGAGTAGGAAGACGGAGGCTGTCAGCAGGCGGATCACCCCACTCCCGGGCACCTTTTCCGCTTGATGCGTAGAATCCTCCGGGAGAGGGGACGCCAGACGCAAGTGGTTGAAGTCGTTGAACGCATCCTCTCTCCCGGAGGGGAGGGGACTGGGGAGGGAGGTGAATGTTATCATTTCCCTGTATCGTACTTAGCCGCCTGCTGCCGGTAATATTCCTGCAGCACATAAAATGCCTTTTTCTTCTGCCCGGTGTTCGAAATCAGGCCCTTACGGTTGAACCCGTTCTGATACACCGGGTGCTGGCGGCGGGTGGCGCGGAAGTCCACCAGAATCCAGGGAGTGAGGCCGCGCAGGCCTTTGATGGTACTCAGCATCTTGATTTGGTTGATGTAGAGCGCCTCCTGATACTCCTCGCTCCAGCGGGTTTCGGCGTCGCCGTGATAGCCGGCCAGAGCACTGCCGCCCAGCTCGCTGATAACTACCGGCTTGTTGTACTTGATGTCGAAGGTATACTTGGTGATTTCGCTCGGCTTACCACCCCAGTACCAGCCGGCGTACTCGTTGAAACTGGCCAGGTCGAGGTACTCGCCTAGGGGGTCGTCCACGTGCACCACGTTGTCGGGGGTGCGGTGCAGCTCCAGGGCGGCGGCAATGAGGCGGGTGTCGTCGAGGGCGCGGGCCTTGGTGGCCAGGCGGCTCATGAACTTCAGGCGCGCGTCGCCGAGCGGCGTTTCGTTGCCAATGGACCACACCATCACGCTGGCCCGGTTTTTACCCATCGAAATCAGGTCCGAGAGCTGCTGTTCGGCATTTTGGTAGGTGGTGGGGTTTTCCCAGGCAATAGTCCAGTACACCGGCACTTCGGCCCACACCAGCAGGCCCATTTCGTCGGCCAGCTTCAGCATGATTTCGTTGTGCGGATAGTGGGCCAGGCGCACATAGTTGCAGCCCAGCTCCTTGGCCCAGGTAAGCAGCATGCGCAGGTCGCCTTCGCCGCGCGCCCGGCCCGGAATCAGCGGGTTTTCATCATGGATAGAAATGCCGCGCAGGAAGATGGATTTGCCGTTCAGCAGAATATCCTGGCCCTGGGTTTGAATGGTGCGGAAGCCAATTTTATCCTGTACCGTTTCCGCGCCGTTGGTCAGCGTCACGGCGTAGAGCTTGGGGCTCAGGGGCGACCAGAGCTTCAGCTTTTTGGCGCGCAGCCGGAAGGTGGCGCGGCCGTCGGCGTCGGTTTTCAGGGTCTGTTTCAAACCGGCTTCGGCGATGTTCAGGGTCACCGTCTGGCCGGCTTTTTCGGCCCCGTCGAGCTGCACGTAGCCGGCCAGGTTGGCCGGGTCGTTTTTGGCCAGCTGCACCTTGTAATCCACGATGAAGGTGGCGGGCGTTTCGGCGATGTACACGTCGCGAGTGATGCCGCCGTAGTTCCACCAGTCGGTGTTGATGGTCGGGACTTCCTCGGCGTGGCGGGTGTTGTCGGCCTTCACCACCACGAAATTGTCGCCGCTGGCGCTCAGCTTGTCGGTAATTTCCAGCTGAACCGGCGTAAAGCCGCCCTTGTGCATGCCCAGCTTCTTGCCGTTCAGGTAAATGTGCGCCTCGTAGTTTATCGCCCCGAAATACAGGAAATACCGCTTCCCGGCCGTGGGCTTCAGCTTGAAATCCTTCTTAAACCATACGGTGCCTTCGTAATACAGCAGCTTGGCATCCTGCGAGTTCCAGTCGCCCGGAATCTGCATGACGGCCGAGTGGTCGAAGTCGTACTCAATTAGCTCGGGCTCCTGCGAATTGCTGGGCTTCTGGTTGTCGTAATAACCGCCTTTGCCGCTGGCCGACTTATCGAATGCCTCGCGGCGGTAGTCATAAAACCCGTTTTCGTAGGGGTCGATGATGTAGTTCCAGCTGCCGTTGAGGCTGAGCACGCGGCGGGCCGGGGCATTCTGAATCAGGCTGGTCTGGGCTTGGGCCGGCTGGTTGCTGAAGATGCTAAAGCAGCTCAGCAGAGCCGCCAGCAGCATGTTTAGCGAATAGGAATGAGGCATGATGAAAGGATGAGGCGATGACAAGGCGGAATGGTGCGGGAGAGAGGCAACAACACCCAGCCCTTGCAGAGGTCAACGGGTGCCGTCGCGTACTCCCCACTCACTAATTTCTTAGTTATAGCCAGGGTTCTGGGTCAGAATCGGGTTGGTCTGGATTTCCTGAATCGGCAGGGGGAATACCAGGTTGTGCTGGTCGATGCGGGTAGTTGAGGCGGTACGGGCGAAGAACGCATTCATCACCGGAATGGCGCGGTCGGTGCGCACCAAGTCGAACCAGCGGTGACCTTCGAAGTTGAGCTCCAGACGGCGTTCCAGCTCGATGCGGGTACGCAGGTTGGCTTGGCTAATGGTGGCGGGCAGGTCCACGGCCGGGGCAGCGGTGGCTACGGGCAGGTTGCGCGAGCGGCGGATCACGCGGTTCACCGCATCAAGGGCCGGCGTGCTGGGGCCGCTTTGCTCGTTTACCGCTTCGGCATACATCAGCAGCACATCGGCGTAGCGCAGAATAATCCAGTCGTTCTCGGCGTCAAAGGCGCTGGTGGGCAAGTCGCTGTACTTCTTGGTGTAATACTGCGTTACGTTCGCGACAGTGGAAGCCCCGAATGAGGCGGCGGCCCGCACGTCGCTGGCCCCACTGGCCGCGAAGGCCGCCACCAGGTCGGGGTCAACCGAATTATACTGCTGGCCGGTGCCCACGTTGCCATTTATAGTGAGGGCCACGGCCGCCGGCAGCACCGGCATAAACCACGTGCTGAAATAGCTGCCAATACCCAGGCCACCCTTGGTATAGCGCGCTGCGGCCAGAATTTCGCTATTCATCTCGTTGGTAGTCAAAAAGATGTTGGCGTAGGTGGCTTGCAACGCGTAATTATTACCGTCGATGACCTTTTTTAGGGCAACAGCGGCGTCGGCGTATTTCTTCTGAGTCAGCAATACTTTGCCCAGCAGGCCCTGGGCCGCACCCTTGGTGGCCCGGCCCAGGTTGGCACCGGTTTGGGCGACGGGCAGGTTGGCTTCAGCAAAGGTGAGGTCTTCCTCGATTTGGGCATAGACTTGGGCCTTAGCAGTACGCCCGAACTCGTAGGCATTGGCAATGGAGGTAATCTCGCTGGTTACCAGTGGAACATCGCCCCAGATTTGCACGGCGTTGAAGTAGGCCAACGCCCGAATGAACCGTACTTCCCCATAAAAACGGTTGCGGGTGGCGTCGGTGAGCCGCACGCTGCCGGCCCGGCTGAGAATGACGTTGCAGCGGGCAATGGCACGATAGGTTACCAGCCACTGGCTCTGCAGGCGCGGGTTGATGCTGGAAAGGCTGAAATCGTTGAACTCGTTAAGCAACTCGCCCGAAGTCAGGGCAAAGCTGTTATCGGACGGAATTTCGGCGTAGACGAATAGGCCCCGGTTGCTGCCGTTGCCATAGATGTCTTGCAGCGAAGAGTACGCGGCCGTTACGCCAGTCACGATGCTCAGCGAGTCGGTGTAGCCCTCGGAGGTGGGCAGGCGCGTGGGGTCGTTGAGGTCGATGAAGTCCTTGCTGCACGAGGTGGTACCCAACGTGGCCAGGCCCAGCAGGGTAGCGCAGGCAGCACCCGCGAAAAATTTATTGAAAGTCATGGTGGGGATGAATCTAGGAAGTGGGTTCAATTGGCGGTCCGGCAGCACCCGGCCGGACCGCCGTAGCCGGTCAGTTTAGAAGCCCAGCTGCACGCCCAGCGTAATGGTGCGGGCCATCGGATAGGCCCCTTGGTCGACGCCATAGGTGGGCGAAGTGGTATTGCCGTAGTTGTTGGCTTCGGGGTTGTAGCCGAAGTATTTGGTAAACGTGTACAGATTTTGGATGCTGGTGTAGATGCCCAAGCTCTGCAAGCTGGCGCGTTTCACCAGTTGGGCGGGCACTTGGTAGCGTAGCGTTACGTTGCGCACGCGCAGAAATGAGGCATCGTGCACGTAGTAGGAGTTGAACACGGTTTTGAGCGAACCGTTGACGGTGGCCAGGGGCGTTTTGCCGTCGCCGGGGTTTTCGGGTGAGCGCCAGCGGTCCAGTAGGTTGGTGCGGCCGTTGGTGCCCCCCTGCCCGTTCACTACGTAGCGGTCGGCCCCGTAGAGCACATCGTTGCCCTGCGAGCCTTGCAGCGTCACGGCCAGCGAGAAGGCCTTATAGCCGAAGGTGTTTTGCAGGCCGAAGGTGAAGTTCGGGAACGGGTTGCCGATGACGCCAATATCGGACGAGTTGATTTGACCGTCGCCGTCTACGTCTTTGAACTTGAAGTCGCCGGGCCGGATAACGGTCGAACTACCGGTCCATTTCGGGCTGCTGTCGATGTCGGCCTGGTTGAGGTAAATACCTTCCTGCTGGTAACCGTAGAACACGCCCAGCGGCTGGCCCGGCACCACCCGAATAGAGCTGGCGTAGCCAAACACCGCGTCGAATCGAATCTGCTCGTTGGTGCCCGACAAGGCAAGTACCTTGTTGCGGTTGAAAGATAGGTTGGCGGCCGTGCTCCAGGTAAAGTCTTTACCCTGCACGTTGGCCGTGTTCAGCTGAAACTCCAGGCCGCGGTTGCGTACCTCGCCCACGTTGGCTAGGGCCCGCGACGAAAAACCCAGCAGCGCCGGAATGTTGCGGTTCAGCAGCAGGTCGGTGGTATTGCGCTGGTAGGCCGCCACGGTCAGGTAGATACGGTCGCGGAACAGGCCCAGGTCGAAGCCGGCATCCACCTGCTTGTTGGTCTCCCAGCCCAAGTCGCGGATGGCCACGCCGTTGGGCGAGAAGCCGAACACGCGGGTGCCAGTGCCGGTGCCAAACACGTAATTGGCCCCGGCTTGGTAGGCTTGGTAGTTGTAGTCGCCGATATTGTTGTTGCCAGTCACGCCGTAGCTGGCGCGCAGCTTCAGTTCACTGATAGCGTCAAACTGCTGCATAAACCCTTCTTCGGCCGCGCGCCACGCCAGGGCTACCGAGGGGAATGTGGCATAACGGTTGTCGGGGCCGAAGCGCGACGAGCCGTCCGTGCGCAGCGCGGCGGTCAGAATGTAGCGGTCCTTGAAGGCGTAGTCGAGGCGGCCAAACACCGACGTCAACGCATTTTCATTGTTGAAAAGTCCGGTGCCAAACACTTGGCCGGCGGCGGTCGGATACTGGATATTGGTGTTGGTGTAGGTGCCGCTCTGGCCCTGCACGGTGTTGCCTTCGGCGGTGTTGTACTGGGCCGCGTAGCCAGCCAGCACGGTTGCGCTATGGTTTATGCCGAAGGTGCGGTTGTAAGTAGCCGTGTTCTCCCACAGCCAGTTCATGTTGGTGCTGTTCAGGCGCCGGGCATCCACGTTGTTGAGGATGGGGTTTGAGAGGTTAGCGGTTTGATTGCTAGCCGTGCTCAGCGTGGCCGGCACGTAGATAGCCCGGCGGGAGTTTATCAGTTCGGCGCCGAGGTTGGTGCGCAGGTGCAGGCCCTTTATCACCTCAAAATCAAGAAACGTAATGCCCAGGGCACGCACGGCGTTATTGCGGTCTTGGTAGAGATCCAGCGGGGCCACTGGGCTCAGCAGGTCGCCGGGGTTGGTGATGGCCTGGTTGCTACCGGTCCGGATGCCGGCGTAGTCGCCGTTGGGCAGGCGCACCGGGATGATGGGTGGCATGATGATGGCCGCCGTGACGGCACCGGTTTCACCGGCCGGCCCGCCGCCCGTAATGCTGCCACCGTTGTAGCTGCCCGAGGTGGGTACCACGTCGGTGCGGCTGAAGTTGGGTGCCAGGCTCAGGCCCAGCTTCAGCTTCGGGCTCAGCTGAGCGTCGTAGTTGGCGCGCAGCGAAAACCGCTCGAAAGCCGAGCCCCGCACTACGCCGTTCTGCTTGAAGTAGCCGCCCGAGATGTAGAAGCGGGACTTATCATTACCGCCGCTGGCGCTCAAATTGTACTGCTGCTGCACGCCGTTCTGGAAAATTTCGTCCTGCCAGTCGGTGTCGGGTAAGCTGTTTTGGTCCTGGGCAAACAGGGCTACCATGGGGGCGGTAAACGCGCGGTTGGCGTTGGTGTACGACTCCTTGAAGTACTCCAGAAACTGGTCGCGGTTGAGCAGGTCCAGGCGCTTGGCTACCTGCTGAATGCCCGTGTTGGCCGTGAAGTTGAAGCGGGTGCTGCCATCGGTGTTGCCGCGCTTGGTAGTCACAATCACAATGCCATTGCCGCCGCGCGAGCCGTAGATGGCAGAAGCCGCCGCATCCTTGAGCACCTGGATGCTCTGGATGTCGGCGGGCGGAATCTGGAAGTAGCTGTCGGGGTTGTTGAGCGGGTAGCCGTCCACGACGTACAGCGGGTTGTTGCCGGCCGAAATCGAGCCCAGCCCCCGAATGCGGATGACCGCGCCCGCGCCCGGCTCGCCCGAGGGCTCCGTAATCTGGGCTCCGGCCACCAAGCCTACCAGGGCCTCCGAGGGCGAAGCTACCGGCAGTAGTTCTACCTGCTTGGCCGAAATCGTGGCGATGGACGTAGCCAGCATTTTCTTCTCCTGCACGCCATAGCCCACCACCACTACTTCATTGAGGGTTTTGGTATCGGGTGCGAGGGCGGTATTGATAGCCGTGCGGCCCCGCACCGGCTCCTCCTTGGGCAGGTAGCCCACAAAGCTAAAAATCAGGGTCGCGTCGCTGGGGGTCGAGAGGGAATACTGGCCGTCCCCGTTGGTCTGGGTGCCAATGGTGGTACCTTTTACATTGATGTTGACGCCGGGCAGGCCCGCGCCGTTTTCATCCACCACGCGGCCGGTAATAGTGATATCGGCCCGGACGGCGCGCGGGCTGACTGTCGTGAGGGGCGCGGCGGCCAGTTGGAGACTAACACCCAGGCCCAGGGCCGGAAGCAGTATCAGCGGCCGCAGACAAGGCCGAATATCAAGTCGTAAACGAACCATCATATGGTGGGTGGGTGGGGATGATAAAGGAACGCGACCGGCCAGCGCAACACCTGATCCGTGTAGTCACGGCCGATCTGTTAAAACAAGTCGTACAGAAAAAAAACAAGCCTTTTCAGACCTCGACTACTCGGCGAAGTACTAGATTATTACTTGCTATTTTCTGGAAAGACAAGGCTTTATTTACGCAAACGTTTTCGGTCTTGAATACCATTTCGCATCCCCTTCGGGCTACTTTGTATCCTGACAACTAACCTCCGGCCCATCACCGGCTGTTTCTCTTTTCTCAGCTCGACTGTTTTGTTTCCATCACGCCCGTTACCCTGAAATCGTTGGCCCAGGAACTCAACATAACCATCGCCACGGTTTCCAGAGCATTGCAGGACAGCTACGAAGTTTCAATCCAAACCAAGGAGCGCGCGCAACCCCTGGCTACCCGGCTCAACTATCAGGTCAATGCCTATGCTAGCAGCCTGGGGCGCAACATCAGCAAGACCATAGACCTGCTCCCAACGTGACCAGGAACTCCATGTCCTTGCCCCATTCTTTTTCGGCCCCTCGTAGATAGTATCGAGGCTCGTTTTAGCTAGCTGACGCCGCTTAAACAGCGACCTACTATAAAACCAACCGCGCAAAAAAGCCCTTCCGAGCACATGGCGGGAAGGGCTTTTAAGTTTTAAGTAAAGGACAAGTCAGGCCAAGCCCGAGCCTTTTCGCTTTCCCAAGGGGTTTATTCCTTCACGATTTTCTGGTGATGCGAGCCGGTGGCAGTGGTAACGGTGAGGTAGTAAATGCCCTCAGTCAGCCCCCGAATATTGAGCTGACCGGTGCGGCCCACGGCTTGCGCGAGGCAGACCCGGCCCGTCAGGTCGCGCAGGGTAGCCTGGCCGGCATCAGCGTTCAGGGTCAGGTAGAGGGTGCCGGTGGCGGGGTTGGGGTAGGCGCTCAGGCTCGGTGCCGCGGCTGGCGCGATGCTGGCCGCCAGCACCACGCCGCGGGCTTGCACGGGCTCCGTCACGTCCACCTCGTCGAACCGCCACTGCTCGGAGAGGTAGTCGGCGAAGTAGGTGTACTGCACCAGCGGAATATCCGCCGTGGTGCCGCCGCCTTTCACGTTGAGGTACTTGCCGCTGCGCTTGTTCTGGAAGCGGTAGTAGCCGCCGCTGCCGGTGTAGCTGATGCGCCACTGCAGGTAGTCCTGGCCCAGGCTGGTTTCGTTCAGGGCCTCCTGGCTGATGGGCCGGTTTTCCTGGATGCGCTCGGCGTCGGTAGCCCCTTCAGGGCGCAGGGCGAGGTCGGTGTACTGGTTCACCACGAAGTAGTAGCCGGGTTCGGCGGGCTTGAGCAGCCAGTTGGTCGAGCTGACACCCGTGGCGCTGCCCATGTACTGCGTCACGTTGGCCGTGGCCGAGCCGCCCGTGGGCCGCGCAAAGCCCTGCTTGCCTACCGCCACCGAGCTTTTGCTCACGAAATTAAACGCCAGCTGCTGCTGCGGAGCCGCCGTGCCCTGGCTGTAAGACAGCTTGGCCAGCAAATTGCCGTCGGCGTCGAGGTTATACAGGTCGGTAGTGCCCGGCCCGATGGAGCCCGCCAGCTGCTTCGTGACGCCGGCGTAGCCTTCCAGAGCAATGCGCACGGTTTCGGGGCCGCGCTGCACGTTGTCGAGCGAGGCGCGGTAGCTGTAGGTGGTGCCGGTGGTGGTGGCCGTGCCGCCGGTCGTGTTCATTATCATCACGGTGTAGCCGTTGGGGCCGCGCATGGCCACAAACACCACGTTATTGTTGTTGGGGTCGTTTTTCGAGCCGTTCATCAGGTTGGCCTGGCGGTAGTTGCTGAGCATTGCTAGGTGCCACATGGTGGAGCGCCGCCGGAGCGCGCTGGTCGAGCCGTCGGTGGCGTAGAGCGAGTAGTCGTCTTTAGTGCCGAGGCCACCGCTCTCAAAAATGCTCCACGGAATGAAGCACAGGCCGCCCTGCTGCATGGTTTTCTTGGCCATCAGGGCCACGAACTGGCCGGCCCGGAAGTCGTCGGCACGGGCCAGGGTGGTGCCGTCGTTGGTGTTGGTGGCGTTCACCTCGGTCACGCCGATGGTGAGCGGGGCAAAGCCGTTGGCCGAGCGGTTGGCGGTGGTGTTGCCCACCAGCGTTTCCAGCAGGTCAAACGTGGTGTTGAGCTGGGTTTCCGTTTTGTCGGCGTAAAAATGAAAAACGAAGTGGTCGAGCAGGGGCCGCCGCACGTTGGTGGCGGCGTTGAAGTAAGATGCCGTGCCCACGTCGTTGAGAAACTTGGCGTAGAAGTCATTCATCACTTCGGGGTAGAAAAGCCGGAAATCCGGGCCTATCAGCTTGCAGTTGGGCAAGTCGTTCTTCAGCCGGATGGCCAGCGCCTTGTACTGCAGAAGCCACGAGTCGTAGGTGTAGCCGTATTTGTTCACATAGTCGCCCGACGACCATTTTAGCGGCTCGTTGTAGTCGGGTGTAGTGGGGTCGTTGGCCGGGTCCTGCTCGTTGCCAATGGCCCAGTACGTAATCGTGATGTTTTTACTGGCGAAGTAGGATACGAAGCTGGAAAGCTGGGTTTTGGTCAGCTTAATGGGCACCTGCACGATGGGCTCGGCCCCGAGGCTGCGCGCGTAGTTGATGGCCTCCACGTAGCTGGCCGGGTTTTGCCAGAGTACGTCGTCATCGAACCGGGCCCCGCCGATGCGTATCCAGCGCAAGTCGGCCTTGCGCAGGTCGTTGGTCAGGGCGGTGTTAGGGTTGGTTATGGCGTCGGAGTCCTTTTTAATGTTCCAGTAGTTGATGCCGAAAAACTGCGAGGAGATGGCCTGGGCTGAGGCTGGGAGACGCGTGGCGGCCAGTATCAGGCAGAAAAAGAATAGCGCTTTCCATCGCGCGGCACGCGGTGTGGGGGCCGCGACCAGCCGTGGGGCCGGGCAGCAGATAGGACGGGTAGAATCGTGTGTTTTCATGTGGAAGTCGGGTTGGATGGAAATAGATTCGGGGAAGGAGTTGGTCGGCACGTAAGCCGCCCAGGCGCATTTTGGGCGGGGCGAAGGTCCGGCACGCCACCGACGGCAGTACCCGTCGCAACGGATATCCACAGATACCCTGGCATCGCGCTTCGCGGGTGTCGCCTACTGCTGGTATTCAGCCGGCTCGCCGCCTGAGAATAAAAAAGGCCAGTTCGGCGGCTGGTCGGCTCATCATGTGGTCTGATGGTGCTACCGGCTGCCGAACTGGCCGCTTCTAATTCAAACAAAAAGCTAGGTGTGGGCCGGGAGTTCCCGGCCCGCATCTGGTCTACTTTACCACCACCAGCCGCTTGGTTGCCACGGTGCCATTCGTGAGCAGGCGGCAGGTGTAGATGCCGGCGGGCAGGGTGGCGGCCTCCAACGTTACTTCGTAGTCTCGGCCGGCCTGAGCTACCGCGTCATAGAGCGTGGCTACCACCTGGCCCAGCGCGTTGAACACCTGCACCTGGGCAGCGGCCGTAGCGGCGGACTGGAAATGCACTACCGCGCGGGTAGTTACCGGGTTAGGAAATGTTTCGAAAACCGTGGCCGACTGGCCGGAACCGACCAGTGCGTTTGTATCCGAATTCGTAAGTACCGGCCCACAAGCGGCCAGCGTATTGCCCGGTTGTGCCAGTTGTGCGGGCACGGCGCTGGCAGCAACGCACAGCGTCTTGCCCTTGTGGCACACCAGCACCTTGTCGTTGTTATTGCCGCAACGCGCGTCCAGTACCGTGATGGTCACCGACGCGCTGGCCGCGCAGCCGAACTCGTTGGTGGCCCGCACGGCAAAGGTGTAGGTGCCAGCGGTAGTGGGCACAAAAACCGGGTTAGCAGCCTGCGAGTTGCTCAGGCCCGCCGCCGGCGACCATGCGTAAGTGGTTGCCGCCGCTGCCGAGGTGCCGTTCGAGGCCGTGAGCACGACGCTTTGCGCACCGTAGCCGAGGGCAATGGTGGTCGCGTCGAGGCCGGTGAACGTCGTGCTCGTTTTGGCAACTACAATGGTCGGTACCGGCGTGGCCCCGATTACCGTGACGGTAGCCGCCGCCGAAGCCCGGTTGCCGTTCACGTCGGTTACGGTCAGCACCACGGGGTTGGCACCGATATCCGAGCAGTCGAAACTAATTTTATCCAGCGTGAGCGTTTGCACGCCGCAGGCGTCCGTCGAGCCGTTGTCGATGGCGGCGGCGGTAACTGTGGCGCGGCCGGCTGCATCCAGCGTTACGCTGATGTTCTGCGTGCGGACGGTGGGCGCGGTCAGGTCACGTACTTCCACGGCTTGGGTGGCGGTGGCGGTGCTGCCGTCGCCGTAGGCAAAGCGCCAGGTGATGGTGTAGATGCCCTGAGCACTGTAACTAGTCGGGTCGGTGGTGGTAGCCGTAACGGTGCCGCCGCAATCATCAGGCGCAGTGGGAGTCGTGGCGGTCAGACTGCACTCGGCCTTGAGCGTGGGCAGCTCAGGAACGGCCGGGTGGTTGTGCTGGTACTGGCAGCCGCGTAGCTGGAAAACAGGCCCTCGCCGGTGGTCCGCACTTTGTAGTAGTAGCGGGTGGCGTAGCGCAGGCAGGGGTCGGAGAAAGCAGTGGTATTAGGGGCCAGCGTGGCCACCAGTGCATAGGTCACGCCATCTAGTGAGCGAGCCACCTCGAACCCGGTTTCATTGGTGGCGTTATCGGCCCAGGTAAGGGCAATGGCGTTGGCTGAGGCCGTGGCCACCAGCGCGGTGGGTGCCGGCAGCAGGGCATTGCGCAAGGACTGGATGTACCGCTCGTTGCCGGGCCCGAAGCCGTAGCCCCAGTTGCGAATGGTGCCCCTATAGATTTCACTTTTCGCGCCGTTGTAGTCGCTTAGCTGCTGGTCGGGGTTCAGGGGATAATGAAACGAACTGGGGTCGCCGCCCGCGTCGGTGTTGGGCGAAACCAGCTTGGGGCTGGTCACGGAGGTGTAAAGGGCGGAGGGCGTGCCGCCGCTGCCACCGCCGCGGGTGGCAAACGCATGGATGGCCCCGGCCACCCCGGCGGCCCCGCCCGTCTTAATCACCACCATGTCGGTCTGGGTGATGTTGAACACGTTGCCGGCCGACTCGCTGGTCAGGTAAGTGGCATTTTCCAGCAGCAAATCGATGGTAAAATCCGAGGCGTCAACGTCCTGGGCGTAGCCCGCCGGACCGGCCAGCTTGCGCAGCACGATGGTGGTGCCGGCGCGCAGGTCCTGCCAGAAATCCGTGTTGTTGAAGCGGTACTTGCCGCCGTTGTCGGCGGTGATGTTCGATTCGAAATCCTTCACCAGCAGGTTGCGGATGTCCAGGTGGTCCTGGGTTACGAGCAGCTCCATGGCATCAAAGCGGCCGTCGCCATCGTTGCTGCCGTTGTACACCCGGTTCACCACGATGGCCCCGGGCACCACGGTGCCGGCCGGCGGCGCGACGGATGCCCGCAGCGCCGCGATGTAGGCAATGTTATTTGCCCCAAAACCGTCGCCCCAGTTAAAGCTGACCGAGGTAGAAGCGGCAGCTTTCGCGCCATCATAGTCGGCCGTAGTTTGGGTGGTGCTGAGCGGGTACTGGAACGTGCCGCCGCCGTTGCCCAGCGTCGAGGCCAGTTTGGGACCGGTGACGGCCGCGTACAGCGCCGGGTTGGTGCCGGTGTTGGAGGCGAAGGCGTGCACTGCGTTGGCCACGCCGTTCGGGTCGCCCGTTTTCAACAGCACCATATCGGTGCTGGTCAGGTTGAAGGTGTGCCCGGCCAGGCCCACGAAGCGCAGGTACGTGGGGTTTTCCAGGGCCAGATCCAGCTTGAAATCGGCGGGGTCCAGGTCCTGGGTGTACCCGACAATGTTGGCGGCCAGCTTGCGCAGCACAATGGTGGTGCCAATGCGCAGGTCTTTCCAGAGCGGCTGGTCGCTGAACTGGTATTTGCCGCCTACGTCAGTTGTCAGGTTGGCTTCAAAATCCTTGATAATCAGCCCCCGGATGTCCTGGTGGTCCTTCACTACCAACAGCTCCACGGCGTCCGACTGCCCGGTGCCCTCATTGGTGGCGTTGTAAATCCGGTTCACGACGATGCCGGCCGCGGGCTGCTCCTCAAACGTGAGCTTCGAGAAGTTGAAACCGCTGCCCACGATGTCCAGTTTGAGAACCGCATTCGGCGACGCTTCGAGGTACACGTTATTAATAACCAGGTCCTGATAGGTGCCGAAGCCGCCCGTATTGGCCACGGTCACCGAGCCGGTCTTGTCCACGTCGTTCAACGACAACCGCAGCACGCCGCCCGTCGCCGTGCCCGACGCCACCCGCGCCGTGACTTTGTACAGGCCGCTGCGCAGCACGTTCACCGAATACTTTACCCATTCGCCGGGGGCCGTGTAGCCGATGTTGCCGGTACCGCCGTCCCCGTTCTCGGTGTCTACGGCCTCATCGCCCCGGGGTACCGTGTTATCGCGCACGAAGCCCTGGTTGATTACGTCCGAGTCGTTGTAGGCCGCGCCCTGGCCACCAAAGTCGTATTCCACGGCCTTCACCACGCCCGGCAACGCGACCGGGCTGCCCAAAAACGGCGTGCGGACGCAGGAGCTCACTTGCACGTAGCCCGGCTTGCTCACCACAATGGTCGTGTCGGGGTTCACCAGCGTCATTGTCACGTCTTTGGCCCCAGCCGTGGTGTAGGTCACGGTGAAAGGGCCCTTGCCGGTGGCCGTAGCGGGCGTTGCCCCGGCCCCGAAATTCCAGTCGAGCGTCGTGAAATCACCCTGCACCGAAGCCGTATAGGTTACGGCTTCCGGCGCCACGCAGGTCAGGGTTTTATCGGCCGAAAACGCGGCCAGGGTCACGGTTTGGCCGGGTTTTAGGTAGGTGGGGGGTAAGGTGTTCTGCGCGTGCTGCAGCGAGTACACAATCTTCCTCGTGAGGGCACCCTGGCTATTGAACAGCAGTACCAGCGTCGATTGCGCGAAGATTTTATCGTTGTAAGCGTTGTTGATATTGGCTGGTACGTTGATTCGCAGGACCGCCGCGCCGGGCGCCGCGGCCGCATTCAGCTGCACCGTGAAATCGTAGTCCGTGGCGTCGCTTTCGTTGAGCACCATCACGGCCGTGGTACCGTTATCGGTGCTGCTGAGCACTTTCACCAGGGCCTGGTTGTCGGTGGCGTTAAGGTTGGTACCGTGCAGGTTTTCCGACACCAGCATCTCGTGCCAGAAAGCCGAGCGGGGCTTAAACGTCGAAACGGTACCGCCATCGATGTACCCTAAATCGCCCGCGCCCCGGGCCCCACCGCCCTCGTGGATGGACCACGGCTGCATCGACACGCCCTCGTACTTCATGCCCACCCCAAACACTTCGGCCCAGTACTGACCATTGAGAAAGGAATGCACGCCCACGCCCTCCACCGTATTGGCAGTGGGGTTAGCGTAGTCGACGTTGAATTCGGTAAGGGCCCAGCGCAGGGCCTCAGGACCGGTGCGGTTGTGCAGGGTGTTGGCGTTAGCCATCAAACCCAGCAGGTTGGTCACCGTATTGGCCAGGTTCTGGGGCGAGTTTATTACCTGGGCCCGCGTCTGGGTGCCGGCAAAGGGGTAGGTGTGGAAGGAAATGATGTCGATGTAATAGCGGCCGTTGGCGTCTTTGCCGGTCACGTCGTTGGCCCCCCCCACCAGCGCGGGGTAGTAGCTGTTGTAGGAAGCATTTTCCGGCCCCACTATCAGAATGGAAGGGTCCACGGCCTTCATGGCCGAAGCAAAGGCTTTAATGTAGGTTTCCACGCCCGCCACGGGGGTTGGGTTAGGGTGCGAGGCGTTGTTCAGATCGGGCTCGTTGCCAATAATCCAGTACTTGATGTTGCGGCCCATCGTGATGTTCACGTGATTCACGACTTGCGCCGCCTGCGCGGCCGTAAACCGGCCGCGTCCTTCCGAGACCTGCACCATTGGCTCGGCCCCAATTTTCCGGACGGAGTCGATCAGGGCGATATATTGCTGATTGGTCACCAGGTTGGAGTTCACGCCGTTGCCCCCGATGCGAACCATCTTCACCTTCGATTGCTGCACCAGCGGCCAGAGCTTGTCGAGCTGCCCGTTGAACACCTGCGTGCCTAGGGCCGTGGGCAGCCAGGCGTTCTGGCCCGTGAGGTAGGGCGAAATGGCCTGGCCGTGGCCAGCCGCCAGCGTCAGGCCGCTGAGCAGCAGAAATAGTAGTAGTTTCTTCATGGGTCGGAATGGGATTGGTAGAGATTATTCGGAACGGATCAGCACCAAGCGCTTGGTGCGAGCAGGCAGTGGCGCGCTGGGCTACCCGGAAACGGGCAGCAGTCAGGTAGGATAAATTGGAGAGCAGCAGCGGCTAACCGGGCCGCTCAGCCCCACGGCCCGCTAAGCGACGGGTACCCCAGCACATGGGCAACGGGATTGGGGGAGGAGGGTGGTTGGCTAAAGATATCGTTCATTTTTGCCTGAAGACTAGGATGATACCGTATTTATCTACGAAAACGTTTGCGGAAAAATCACCTGTTTATCCTATCGCCAGAGGACCTCCGCACCCAAATAGTACCCTGGCGCACCACTTGGGCGAACTCCTGACGAAGCGGTATCCACGAAGGGCTTGGGTATTGCTGGTGAGCAGGAAAGCATACCTCATTCCGCTCCGGGTTTCATTGTGGAATCCCCACCAGCAAGCACGCGCCGCCCTGGCGTAAACGTTTGCGTAAAAAAGGGTGGCGGGCAGCCAACCAAGCCTTTCCAGTGCCGCCCGCTTTCGTGTACTTGCGGGCCAACTTCCCCTCGTCAGCCAGTTGGTCGTTCCTGCCATGCACATCCGTACTCTTGGGTTACTATTTGGGGCTCTAGCCACCGGCTTGACGGCGCAGGCGCAAAAGAGTATCTATCACAAAGGCTGGACGGACTTTAATAAAAACGGCCGGCGCGACGTGTTCGAGGATGTAGCGCAGCCGCTGGAAAAGCGCCTCGATGACCTTATTGGGCAGATGACGCTGGCTGAAAAATCCTGCCAACTGGCCACGCTCTACGGCTACGGGCGGGTGCTGAAGGACGAGATGCCCACGCCCGGCTGGAAAAACGAAATCTGGAAAGACGGCATCGCCAACATCGACGAGGAGCTGAATAGCCTCCGCGAAACCCCCAAGGCCCTGACCAAGTACTCGTACCCGTTCAGCCGGCACGCGGCGGCCATCAACACCATCCAGCACTGGTTCGTGGAAGAAACGCGGCTGGGCATTCCCGTCGACTTTACCAACGAAGGCATTCACGGGCTGTGCCACGACCGCGCCACGCCGTTGCCCGCGCCCATCGGCACGGGGAGTACCTGGAACCGGGCGCTGGTGCGCCAGGCCGGCGAAACCGTGGGCCGCGAAGCCAAAGCCCTGGGCTACACCAACGTGTACGTGCCTATCCTAGACCCTGCCCGCGACCCACGCTGGGGACGGGTGGTGGAGTGCTATGGCGAAGACCCCTTCCTCATCGCCGAGCTGGGCAAGCAAATGGTGCTGGGCGTGCAGAGCCAGGGCGTGGCTTCCACACTCAAGCACTACGCCGTGTACAGCGTGCCCAAAGGTGGGCGCGACGGCAACGCCCGCACCGACCCGCACGTGGCCCCGCGCGAGCTGCACGACATCTTCCTCTACCCGTTCCGGCGCGTAATTCAGGAGGCCCACCCGCTGGGCGTGATGAGCAGCTACAACGACTGGGACGGCCTGCCCATCAGCGGCAGCCACTACTTCCTCACCGAGCTGCTGCGCCAGCAGTACGGCTTCGACGGCTACGTGGTGTCGGACAGCCGGGCGGTGGAGTTTCTGCACGAAAAGCACCGCGTGGCCACCGACTTCCAAGACGGCACCCGGCAGGCGATGGAAGCCGGCCTGAACGTGTGGACCAACTTCTACAGCCCCGCCGAGTACATCACCAACGTGCGCACGCTGGTGAACAGCGGCCGCCTTTCTACCGCCACCCTCGACCAGCGGGTGCGCGAGGTGCTGAGCGTGAAGTTCCGCCTCGGCCTCTTCGACCAGCCCTACGTGGCTGACCCGCAACGGGCCGACAAAATCGTGCACACCCCCGCCGACGACGCCTTCGCGCTGCAGCTCAATAGGGAGTCGTTGGTGCTGCTGAAAAACGACAAGGGCCTGCTGCCACTGCGAAAAAGCCAACTGAAAAACATCCTGGTTACCGGTCCGCTGGCAGCCGAAGCCAGCCATGCCATCAGCCGCTACGGGCCCTCGAACAACCCCGTGACCACCGTACTCCAGGGGCTGCAGGCCGCTGCCGGGCCGGGCCTCACCGTGCAGTACGAGCAGGGCTGCGTGGCCCTTTCGCCTGGCTGGCCCGACACGGAACTGGTGCCCACGCCCCTGACCGCAGCCGAGCAGGTGGGCATCGCGCAGGCTGTGGCCAAGGCCCGCGACGCCGACGTGATTGTGGCCGTGCTGGGCGAAACCGATAAAGCCGTGGGTGAAAGCCTCTCGCGCACTTCGCTGGAACTGCCCGGCCGCCAGCAGCAGCTGCTCGAAGCCCTGCACGCCACGGGCAAGCCGGTGGTGCTGGTGCTCATCAACGGCCAGCCGCTCACCATCAACTGGGCCGACCGCAACGTGCCCGCCATCCTGGAGGCCTGGTTCCCGGGGCCCTCGGGCGGGCGGGCCGTGGCCGAGGCTCTGTTCGGCGACTATAACCCCGGCGGCAAGCTCCCCATAACCTTTCCCAAAAGCACCGGCCAGATTGAGTTCAACTTCCCCTTCAAGCCCGGCTCGCAGGCCGGCCAGCCCAGCGCCGGCGACCCCAATGGCGGCGGCCGCACCAGCGCCAACGGCCCGCTCTATCCCTTCGGCTTCGGCCTGAGCTACACCACCTTCGCCTATTCCAACCTGCAGGTGTCGCCCCGCCAGGCCGCCCCCCAGGCCCTAATTGAAGTAGCAGTGGACGTGGCCAACACCGGCCCCGTGGCGGGCGATGAAGTGGTGCAACTCTACCTGCGCGACGTGCTCAGCAGCGTCGTCACCTACGACAGCCAGCTGCGCGGTTTCGAACGCGTGGCTCTAAAACCCGGCGAGAAGAAGACCGTCCGCTTCACCCTGCGCCCCGACGATCTGGCCCTGCTCGACCGAAGCATGAACCGCGTGGTGGAGCCGGGCCGGTTTGAGGTACTCATCGGCAGCTCCTCGACCGATATCCGAGCGAAGGAATCATTCGAAATTATGGTCAAATAAGCCAACAGCCGGAATGATGAGGTGACATGAACATTTGCAACAATAGGGGTATTATTTGTTGCTTAGTAATTGTATTTTATATAGAATTAAAACTTTAAGCTTTAGATTTTTTACTCACTTATTGGCAAAGTGCTCCACGGCAGCGCCCGCACAACTTCGGCAATACGGGCCGCTGGCCAACGTAGTCAGGAAAGCCTATAAGGATAAGTCAGCCGCCACGGTATTAAACCCAAAACAGTCGCTAAGTGGCGCAAATGCATGATGACAATGGATGCGGCTATGGGGCTGGTATTCTGCTCTACCGTGCTGACGCTCGCGCAAGAGGCAATCATTTTGGCGTCCAGAAAACACACCCCATTGCCCTTCGACGATTGGCTGTATGCTTGGCAGGCCACTATGCCTTAACTCTCGCGCTCGATGCTATATCGCTGTCTGCAGCAGTACGGCATCAACCGCTTGCTGCTACCTGCGGAGGGTCAAAGTCAGCCTAAAAAGAAATTCTAGTACTGCCTCATTGGCTATCTGCCCATCGGTTTGCAGAAGTACGTAGCCAGGAAGGCCAGCAGGATGTGTTTGTGACCATCGACCGGACCAGCGGAGTAGCGTTTGCCAAACTCGATTCACATGCCAAGTGCGTCGTGGCCGCTGAGTTTCTAGGTTGTGTACCTGATAAGCTGCACTATATAGTACACAAGGTTTTGACAGACAACGGCGTTCAGTCTGGGTCGCAAGTGCATCCGTTGTTACCAGGCGAGCACAGTTTTGGCTGCGTCTGCCACTTACATGGCATCTAGTATTTTCTTACGAAGCCGGCCCACCCATGTACTAATAGTTAGGTCGAATGCATGAATCGTAGGATCAAAAAGGCCAACGTCCAGCGCTTCTACTATCAGACGACGCATGAACTCAACAAACACCTCCAAGCCTTTTTGCTGGCCTGCAACCACGCCAAACGGCTAAAGATCTTACACGGCCTCACGCCAAATGAATTTGTCTGCACCCAGTGGCGGAAAAGCGCCGTTAGCTGGATTTAAGATCCGACTTCCTCATGTTGGGGCTATACAAGTAAGTGAACGTTGACTGAAACTGTAACCGCTTTTGGGATAAGGACCAAGGGCACAATTACCGCACGCTATCTAAACGAGCACAACTACTTAATTCACCGTTTTATGGCACTTGCACTTGGTGCTAAGTTTGGACTGGGGAAAGTTCGCTGTCCACTTTGTCATCGACCCGATGAATAGCCGCTATGTGCAGTTCCGAGTGGCGACCCAGCACCTGAATGATGCTAGTAGCCTTAGCCGCCCGTGGAGGCGCGCACCACCAGTTCCGATTTCAACTCCAAGCTCTGGCTAGCCAGAATGGGTTGATTCTTCAGCAGGGCCCGGAACAGGAGGGTGGCGGCCTCTTTGCCGATGGCGTAAGCTGGCTGCCGGATGGTGGTAAGGGGTGGATCGAGCAGATCAGCCATTTCGAGGTTGGAAAAGCCGATGATTTTCACGTCGTTAGGGATGCGCCGGCCAGCCTGATGGCAGGCCCGGTAGCCGGCAATAGCCAGGCTTTCGACCGAAGCAAAGATTCCGTCGATGTGGGCGTCCTGTTCCAGCAGCTGCCGCACGTGGGCCGTGTTCTGGGCCGCGTTGGGGCCGCCGCGAATCAGCAGGGTATCATCGAAGGGCAGGTCGGCGTCGCGCAGGGCGTCGAGGTAGCCGCGCATGCGCTTCTGGCCAATGGAAAGATGGTGGGCCAGAGTGAGGTGCATAATGCGCCGGCAGCCCATGTCAAGCAAATGACGGGTCGCACGATAGCCGCTGTCGTAATCGTCGGTCGTGATTTTGGCCGTGGCCACTTCCTCGCACACCCGGTCAAAAAATACGGTGGGCAGGTTTAGCTCGCGCAGTTTGGCGAAATGGGCCGCGTCCTGGGTTTCGCCCGATACCGAGATGAGGATACCATCGACCCGACCGTTGGCCAGGTGCTGGACGATAGTTTGTTCTTGGGCAAAGGTTTCGTGGGTGAGATAGATAAGTACGTGGTAGCCATTCTGTCGGGCTACCTCCTCGATGCCGTTAATGGCCAGCGAGAAGAAGTTGTTGGCTACCTCCGGAATGATAACGCCTATCGTTCTACTCTGTTGCCGGCGCAGACTACTGGCGTAGGGGTTAGGCTGGTAGCCGAGTTGGGTGGCCAGCAGTTGCACTTTCTCCTTGGTGGCGGCACTGATTTCGTAGCTGTCGTTGAGGGCCCGCGAAACCGTGGAGACGGACAAATCGAGGGCCTGGGCTAGTTGCTTGAGGTTGACGGAGCTCATAGGAAACGGAAATTAGGCATTTTTTTCCGGATGAGTAGCGTGGTGGGTGAGGGCTCACCCAACGGCGGCAACTGGCCCCGGCTGGCGGGCTCGCAACCAGGCAGTTTGGGGCCGGATAACTGAACTGGCAATTAGAAAAATGCAATCGGGATAAGGTGAGTGCCATTGTGACCCCGTTGCGGAATCGTTTCCGTGAATAAATCCCGGCAAACGCCGCATTTACGCCGCCTGATTCCGGTAATTGGCTGACCAGTTTCCCATCTAACTCCCACATCCTATGCGCACATCTACGTTGCTACTGGTTCCACTCGTTACGCTTGGGGCCCTCACGGCCCAGGCCCAAACTCAGAGCCGGCAGCTAACCGGCCGGGTAGTGAGTGCTACCGACCGAACGGGCCTGCCTGGCGTAACGGTCATCGTGAAAGGCACGACCGAAGGAGCCAGCACCAATAGCGATGGAACGTTCGTAGTAAACACGACGGTGGAGAACCCCGTGCTGGTATTTTCCTATGTCGGCTTCCAGAGCCAGGAGGTCCCGGTAACCGGCTCCGCGCCGGTTACTGTTCAGCTTGCTGAACAAACCACTACCCTTAATGATGTGGTGGTAGTGGGCTACGGCACCCAGCGTAAGCGCGACATCACGGGTTCGGTGGCATCCATTTCGGCCGAGCAGATTGCCGAGACGCCCATTACTCGCCCCGAGCAGATTCTGCAGGGCCGGGTAAGTGGCGTGCAGGTGACGCAAACCAACGCCGAGCCCGGCGGTGGGGTGTCGATTCGCATCCGGGGTACTAACTCCATCAACTCCGGCAACCAGCCCCTGTTCGTGGTCGATGGCTTTCCCGGGGCCGGCGACCTGAACTCGATCAATCCCAGCGACATTGAGAGCGTGGAGGTGCTCAAGGATGCCTCGGCGACGGCCATCTACGGCTCCAGGGGGGCCAACGGGGTCGTAATCATCACGACCAAGAAGGGCACTGCCGGCCAGAACACGGTTAATTTCGAGTCCTACACCGGCATCAGCAAGGTGCGCAACCCCTACGAGCTGCTCAACGCCCGCGAGTTCGCCACCTACCTCAACGACGTGCAGACGCTGAACAACCAGGAGAACACCGCTCAACGGGCGCTGCCCTACACGCCCGAGCAGATTGCTACCCTGGGTGAGGGCACCGACTGGCAGAAAGAGATTTTCCGCACAGCCCGCGTGGGTAATTACCAGTTGGGCTTCAACGGCGGTACCACCGATACGCGCTATAACCTGAGCTTCAACTACTTTGATCAGGAGGGCATCATCATCAACTCGGGCTTTCAGCGCGGTACGGTACGCCTGAACCTCGACCGCAAGGTGAGCAACAAGATCAGTGTCAATTTTACGAGCCAGCTGGCCCGTACTCAGCAACAGCGTGCCAACGTGAACACCAATGGCGGCAGCCAAGGCGGCACGGTGCTCGACGCGTTGCGCTTTAATCCGGCCGTACCCGTGCGCGACGCCAACGGCAATTACACCCTCGATAACCAGCCCCAGCCCTACGTAGAAATCGGGGGCAACCCAGTGGCCTACGCCGAGCAGGTGACCAATGAGCAGACCACGTTGCGTGGCCTGCTGAACGTGGCCGGCATCTACGAAATTATTCCAGGCCTGAAACTGCGCATTGCCGGCGGCACCGACCTGTACAACAACCAGGTAAACCAGTACATCCCCTCCACCGTGTTTCAGGGGCAGAATACCAACGGTTTCGCCTTTAAGGGCTCGGCCAACAATTACAGCTGGCTGAACGAAAATACGCTAACCTACGACCGTCAGTTCAACCCCAACAACGCGCTGAATGTGGTGGGCGGCCTCACCTTCCAGAAGTTCAACAACGAGGGTTTCAGCTCGGCCGTTACCAACCTGTTTACCGATGCCCTGGGCGTCGACGACCTGGGCATCGGGGCCAACCTGCTCACGCCTAGCTCCAACCGCAGTGCCAACACGCTCACCTCCTATTTCGGGCGGCTCAACTACCGCCTCTTCGAAAAGTACCTGTTCACCTTCACAATGCGCGCCGACGCCTCTTCACGCTTCGGGGCCAACAACAAGTGGGGCTACTTCCCGTCGGCGGCCGTGGCCTACCGCATCATCGATGAGCGCTTCATGAAGGAGCTGCCAGTGTTCAGCGACCTAAAGGTGCGTGCCAGCTACGGCGTGACCGGCAACCAGGAAATCGGCTCTTACCAGTCGCTGGCCCGCTACGGCCTGAATGCCTATACCGCCGGCAGCACCCGCTTGGTAGGGCTGGCTGCCTCCAACCTGTTCAACCCCGATTTTAGTTGGGAGTCGACGGCCACGACCAACGTGGGCCTCGACGTGGCCATTCTGAAAAACCGGCTGGCCCTAACCATGGACTACTACTACAAGAAAACCACCGACCTGCTGCTGCAAGTGTCGGTACCACCCACCACGGGCTTCAGTAGCATTCTGCAGAACGCGGGCAGCGTGCAGAACAAGGGCTTCGAACTGGGCCTGAACACGGTAAACGTAGACGCGGGCAAGTTTGGCTGGAACACCAACCTGAACTTCTCGCTCAACCGCAACAAAATTCTGGACCTGGCTGGCGAGTACCAGCGGTTCGTGGGGGAGTCGAGCTCCAGCGTGTTTCCGGGCGCTACCGGCAACACCGGCGTGCTGCGCGTGGGCGAGCCCATTGGGGCCTTCTACGGCTACCAGTTTCTGGGCATCTGGCAGACGCAGCAGGAAATCGACGCCAGCGGCATCACGACCAATGTGCGCCCCGGCGACCCGCGCTACGCCGACCTGAACGGCGATAACAAGATTGATGGCAACGACCGCCAGATTGTGGGCCAGGCCCAGCCCAAGTTTATCTACGGCGTGACTAACAACCTGAGCTACGGCCCGCTGACGCTGACGCTGTTTATCCAGGGCGTCGAGGGCGCTGACGTGCTGAACCTGAACCGCTACGAGCTCGAATCGGGCTTTGTGGCCCCCAACAAGGTAAAGGCCGTGCTCGACCGCTGGACCGGGCCCGGCACCAGCAACACCATTCCGAAGGCCAACAGCGTGCTGCGCCGCAACACCGGCATCACCAGCGACGTGGTGGAGGATGGCAGCTTCGTGCGCCTAAAAACAGTAACCCTGGCCTACACCGTGCCGGTGCCGGTCCGCTTCCAGAACAGCGTGAAGGGAGCCAGCGTGTACGTGACGGCCCAGAACCTAGTTACCATCACCAAGTATTCGGGCTTCGACCCGGAAGTTAACTCCTTCGGGGCCTCCAACCTGAGCTTGAACACCGACTACAATTCCTTTCCTACCTCGCGCATGTTCATTGCCGGCGTCCGCATTGGCTTCTAGCGGCCGACAGCCGGCTGGCCCCCTTCCCACTCTGTTTCTTATTATCTGATTGTCATGAAAAAGAAGATCCTTCTTCTCAGCCTTTTTTCCCTCAGTCTGCTGGTCTCCTCCTGCGAGAAATTCCTGGAGGAGAAACCCTACGACTTTCTCACGGCCACCAACTTTTACCAGAATGAAGGCGACGCCATTGCGGGCCTCAACGGCGCATTTTCCATTATGCAGCAGCAGCGCTTGTTCGGGCGTACGGCTTGGCTGATTGGGGAGATACCGGCCGAGTACCTGGAAGTAGTAGGCGCTACCACCGGCGACCGGGCCGAGCTGAACCGATTCACGTACACGCCCAACAACGGCGAAATCTCGTTTTGGTGGACGAACAACTACCTGATGATCAGCCGGGCCAACGACGTGATTGAGAAGGTGCCGGCCATCAAAATGGATGAGGTGAGCAAGAATAATATCGTGGGCAACGCCCGCTTTATCCGGGCAATGGGGTATTTCGACTTGGTGCGCAGTTTCGGGGCCGTGCCCTTGGTTCTGGCACCTATCAAGGGTCCCAACGACGATTTGCGCCGCGCCCGCACGCCCGTAGCCGAGGTGTACAACCAGATTATTGAAGACCTGAAATTTGCCGAAGCCAATACCTTCGCCGAGAACAAGATTCCGGCCACCAGCAAGGGGCGGGTGTCGAGTGGGGCAGCGGCGGCGCTGCTAGCCAAGGTGTATCTGACGCGCGCCAGCCTACCCGAGGCTCAGGCCAGCGACAACCAGGAGGCACTGGCCGCTGCCAACCGCGTTATCAACTCGGGCCTCTACAGCCTGTTGCCCACTTACGGCGACGCCTTTACGCCCGATAAGGAAAACGGACCCGAGCACATCTTCTCCGTGCAGTTCGATCTGCCTCCCAACACAGGCAACATTATCGTGCGGCAGTATCTGGCTCCCGCTTCGGGCGGCTTCGGCTCGTTTGCTGCCACCGACGAGTTCGTGAAGTCCTACAAGGCGGGCGATGTGCGCAAGGACTGGAACCTGACCAACAAGGCTGGTACGGCCACCCTGTCGCAGTACTACTTCAACAAGTTTCGCGACGACAAGCGTATTGGTAACGACTCGCGCGTGAACTGGTTGATTCTACGCTACGCCGACGTGTTGTTGTTGCAATCCGAAGCGCTCAATAACCTTAACGCCGGCGACGCCACCAAGTACCAAGGCATTAACAAGGTGCGCGCCCGCGCTGGCGTTGCGCCGCTGCCTACCACAGCCAGCTCGAAGGCCGCGTTCGTCGATCTGCTGGTGCAGGAACGGGCCTGGGAACTCGTGCAAGAAGGCCACCGCCGCAACGACCTGCTACGCCTGAACCGGCTGCAACAGGTAGAGAAAGCTGTGCTAAACCGCGTGGTGCCCGACAATTACCTGCTCTACCCAATTCCGCAGGCCGAAATAGCCCTGAACCCGAACATTGTGCAGAACCCCGGCTTCTGATGCGTGGGTTGCTCCTGTTGTTGGCGGGGCTGCTGGCTACTCTGACCGCCACCGCGGCAGCTCGCCCGCCCCGGCTGCTGCTGCTCGATAGTGCCGCGCTGGCAGCCTATAAAACCGCCTACCGCCAGGGCCGGCCGGCGGAAGCCGGGGCCGTGAAAGCCCTGCTGGCCGAGGCCGACCAGGCGCTGACCAAGGCCCCCGACCCCATCACTAGCAAACCCCAACTGCCGCCCAGCGGCGACAAGCACGATTATCTCTCGCAGGCGCCATACTGGTGGGCCGACCCCAGCAAGCCCGATGGCAAGCCCTACCTGCGTAAGGACGGGCTCCGGAATCCGGAGTCGGCCAACATGCACGATGCGGCCCGGTTGGGCCAGGTATGCCAAGCGGCGCGGCTGCTAGGATTGGCGTATTATTTCAGTGGGAAGGAAGCCTACGCCGCGCAGGCGGCCCGGCTGCTGCGGGCGTTTTTTCTGGACCCCGCCACCCGCATGAACCCCAACCTGAACTATGGGCAGGGCATTCCGGGTACCGCGCCGGGCCGGGGCTTCGGCATCATCGAAACCCGCCACCTCACCGACATTCCCGACGCGCTGGCTTTGTTGCACGGCAGCCAAGCCGCCGATGATAAGCTGACCGAGGGGCTGCGCGGTTGGTTCCGACAGTTTACCGTTTGGCTGACTACCAGCCCCATCGGGCTGCAGGAGCGGGGCAGCGAGAATAATCACGGGACTTTCTACGACCTGCAAGTCGTGGACTTTGCCCGGTTTACGGGGGATGAGGCGCTGGCCCGCACCACGCTTCAGACCCAAACGCTGCCCCGCATCGGCGTGCAATTTGCCCCCGACGGCGCCCAGCCGCTGGAGTTGGAGCGCACCCGGCCCTGGAATTACACCTCCATGAATCTGGAAGGCTGGGTGAAGCTGGCTATTCTGGCCCAACCGCTGGGCCTCGACCTCTGGCACTACCGCACGCCCGATGGGAGCGGGGTAGGGCCGGCCGTGGCCTGGTTTGCACCCTACTTACTGGGCCAGCGCCAGCCCGAGAAGCCCGACGTAGCGCCACCCAGTAACCGCACCATCCTGGCCATCTACGACCGGGTTTGCTCGTACTACCCTGCCTTGCCGGTGGCGCAGGTTTTCGCCCGGTATCCAGCCGAAGTTCGCTTGCCCTGGAGCTTATGATGCGCGGTTTTGAAGGCTCGGTTAAGGCCAAAGGCATTTGCTGCGTCTGGCCGGCAACAATAACCTCCCACTCAAAAACCAGTAAGCAACCATCAAAATCAATACAACTACTCAACTGAAGATGACGGAACAGTTTTCTCTCCGGGATAAAGTAATCGTGGTAACCGGCGGCACGGGCATTCTGGGCGAAGCCTTTATCGCGGGCATCGTGGCCGCCGGCGGGGCCGTGGGCATTCTGGGCCGCAACGCCGAAGTGGCCGAGCAGCGCGCCCGCGCCATTACCGAACAGGGCGGCCGGGCCCTGGCCCTGGTGGCCGATGTGCTCGACGAAACCCAGCTGCGGGCCGCCGCCGAATTGGTGCGCACCACCTTCGGCCACCTCGATGGCCTCGTGAACGGGGCCGGCGGTAATGCCCCCGACGGCGTGCTCGACCCCGAGGCCGACGTGTTCGATATGAACATTGAGGGCATGAAGCGGGTGATGGACCTCAACTTGTGGGGCACCGTGCTGCCGACCCAGGTGTTCGGGCCGCTGCTGGCCGAATCGGGCAACGGCAGCATCGTCAATATCTCCTCCATGAACTCGAAGCGGGCCATTACGAAGGTGCTGGGCTACAACATGGGCAAGGCCGCCGTCGATTGCTACAACCAGTGGTTTGCGGTGGAAATGGCCAACCGCTATGCCGACAAGCTCCGCATGAACGCGCTGGCCCCCGGCTTCTTCCTCACCGAGCAAAACCGCGATCTGCTCACCAACCCCGACGGCACCTTTACCGAGCGCGGCGGCAAAGTCATCCGCCAGACGCCTTTCCAGCGCTTCGGCCAGCCCGAGGAGCTGCAAGGGGCCCTGGTGTGGCTGCTCAGCGACGCCTCCCGCTTCGTCACCGGCTCCATGATTTGCGTGGATGGTGGCTTCTCGATTTTTGGCGGCGTTTAACTAGGCGCATGACACAGCAAAAACAAGTTTGCGGCCTCGAGCAAACTATGCGCTGGTTCGGGCCCGCCGACCCGGTTTCGCTGGCCGATATCCGGCAGGCGGGCTGCACGGGCGTGGTAACGGCGCTGCACCATTTGCCCAACGGCGCGGTGTGGCCGGTAGCCGAAATCCAGTCCCGGCAGGCCGAAATTGCGGCGGCCGGCCTGCGCTGGAGCGTGGTGGAAAGCGTGCCGGTGCACGAGAGCATCAAAACCCAGGCACCCGGCTACGAGCAGTACGTGGCCAACTACCAGGATTCGTTGCGGAACCTAGCGGCCTGCGGCATCGAAACCGTGACCTACAACTTCATGCCGGTGCTCGACTGGACCCGCACCGACCTGAGCTACGAGCTGCCCGACGGCGCGCGGGCCCTGCGCTTCGAGCGCGCCGCCTTCGTGGCCTTCGATGCGCTGGTGCTGCGGCGGCCCGGCGCCGCCCAGGAGTACGCGCCCGCCGAGCTGGCGGCGGCCCGGCAGCGGCTGGCCGATATGAGCCCCGAAGAGCAGCAGCAGCTCCAGCGCAACATCATCGCGGGCCTGCCCGGAAGCGAGGAAAGCTTCACGCTGGTCCAGTTTCAGCAGGCCCTGGATGCGTACCGCACCATCGACGCGGCCCAGCTGCGGCGGCACCTGGTAGCGTTCGTGGCGGCCATTGCGCCGGTGGCGGAAGCAGGCGGCATCCGGCTGGTCATCCACCCCGACGACCCACCGTACCCGATTCTGGGGTTGCCACGGGTGCTGAGCACCGCTGACGACGTGGCGGCCCTATTCGCGGCCGTGCCTTCGCCCAGCAACGGCCTGTGCTTCTGCACTGGCTCGTTTGGGGTGCGGCCCGATAACGACCTGCCCGGCATGGTGCGCCAGTTCGCCGACCGCATCCATTTCGTGCACCTGCGCAGCACCCGCCGCAACGCCGCAGGCGACTTCTACGAGGACAACCACCTGGAAGGCGACGTGGATATGCCGGCCGTGATGCGTGAACTGCTGACCGTAATGGACCAACGGCAGGCGCGCCTGCCCATGCGGCCCGACCACGGCCACCAGATGCTCAACGACCTGCACCAGCAAACCAACCCCGGCTACTCCGCTATCGGGCGCCTGCGGGGCCTTGCCGAGTTGCGGGGGCTGGAGCTAGGCCTTCGCACGAACTTATTTTGATGGCTGAACCGGTAGAATTCTGCTGCTGGCGCCGACTGTGCGTAGTCGTTGGGCTTTGCGTTGGGCTGCTGTTGCTGTTGGCCAGGCCGGCGACGGCCCAGGAGCGGCAGCAACAGTCCATCAATTCCAACTGGCTGTTTCGCAAAGCCAATGGCACCGACTACGCCCGGGCGCCGGGCGGGGCCACCGGTTGGGAGAAAGTATCTGTGCCCCACACCTGGAATGCGGCCGACGTGCTCGACGATGAGCCCGGCTACTACCGCGGCGCCGGCTGGTACAAGAAAGCCTTGCACGTACCGGCCGACTGGCAGAACCGCCGCGTTTACCTGCACTTCGAGGGTGCCGGCCAGGAAGCCGAGGTGTACGTGAACGGGCAGTTAGCCGGGCAGCACGCTGGCGGCTACACGGCCTTCCGCTTCCCCATCAGCCGGTGGCTGCGCTTTGGTGAGGGGGCAACCAACGAGGTAGTTGTTAAAGTCGATAACCGCCACAATCCCGACTTGCCCCCGCTATCGGCCGACTTCACCTTCTTCGGTGGGCTGTACCGCGACGTGTACCTGCTGGCTGCCAATCCGGTCCATTTTGAACTGGCTGATTACGCTTCCAGCGGCCTGTTCGTGCATATGCCCGCCGTATCGGCGGCAAGTGCCACCGTAGAGGTGAAGGGGACCGTCGTTAATGAAACATCGGCCCCCCGCCGGCTGACGGTGCTAACCGAGCTGACCGACCGCGAAGGGCAGGTGGTGGCCCGGCAGCGTAGCAGTCACACCCTGGCCGCCGGGCAGAAGCTAGGCGTGCGCCACACCTTCGACAAGCTGCGCCAGCCCCACCTCTGGTCGCCTGCCGACCCCTACCTGTACCACGTTACGGCCACGGTGCGCGAGGCCGGGCAGGAGCAGGCGCTCGATGCGGTGAGCAGCCCGCTGGGCTTGCGCTGGTTTCGTTTTGATGCGGCCACGGGTTTTTTCCTCAATGGGCAGCCGCTGAAGCTCATCGGCACCAACCGCCACCAGGATTTTCCCGGCCTGGGCAACGCCCTGCCTGATGCTCTGGCCGAGCAGGACGTGCAGTTGCTGAAGCAGATGGGCGGCAATTTTCTGCGCGTTTCGCACTACCCGCAGGACCCCGCCGTGCTGGCGGCCTGCGACCGGCTGGGCATCTTGGCTTCGGTCGAAATTCCGGTGGTGAACGCCATTACGGACTCGCCGGCCTTTTTCGAGCATTGCAAAACCATGCAGACCGAGATGGTGCGCCAGAACTTCAACCATCCTTCTGTTATTATCTGGGCCTATATGAATGAGGTGCTGCTGCGCCTGCCCACCGGCCTGACCAAGGACAACGCGGCTGGCCAGGCGTATATCGGCCGCGTGGCCGCGCTGGCCCGGGAGCTCGACGCCCTGACCCGGCGCGAAGACCCGAGCCGCTACACCATGCTCGTCAACCACGGGGCCTTCGACCTCTACCAGCAGGCGGGGCTGACCAACATCCCGATGATAGTGGGCTGGAACCTCTACCCCGGCTGGTATTCGCCCGATTTAGAGGGTTTGCCCGCCTTCCTGGACCGCCACCGGCGCGAGTTGCCCGACAAGCCCATGCTGGTAACCGAGTACGGGGCCGATGCCGATGCCCGGCTGCACTCGTTCCAGCCGTTGCGCTTCGACAAGACGACGGAGTACGCCAACAGCTACCACCAGTTTTACCTCCAGCACATCCTGAGCCGGCCCTTCGTGGCGGGCAGTGCCGTGTGGAACCTGGCCGAATTCAGTTCCGAAAGTCGGGAAGAAGCGGTGCCCCATATCAACAACAAAAGCCTGCTCACGGCCGACCGGCAGCCCAAAGACGCCTACCTGTTCTACCAGGCCCGGCTGCGGCAGGCGCCCTTCGTGAAAATTGGCTCCCGCGCCTGGAATCTGCGCGCCGGTAGCGCGACCAGTGCCGATTCGCTGCATTGCCGCCAGCCGGTGGAGGTGTACAGCAACCAACCCACCGTGGAGCTGCTCCTGAACGGGCAAACGCTGGGCACTCGCGCCGTGCAAAGCGGCGTGGCGCGGTTCAGCGTCCCGTTCGGCGCGGGCCTGAACCAGCTCACGGCACGGGCCGCCGGCCAGGCCATTACTGACCAGGCCGACATCGAGTTCCAGCTTATTCCAACCATTCTGGAGTCGAAAAAACTGCCCTTTACCGAGCTGAATGTGAGCCTCGGGGACCAGCGCTACTTCTCCGATGCCCGGCTGCATCAGGTATGGCTGCCCGAGCAGCCGTACACGCCCGGCGGCTGGGGCTACGTGGGCGGCCATCCCTACGTGCTGCCCAGCAAGCGCCTGCCCTACGGCTCCGACCGCAACATCCAGGGCACGGACTACGATGCCCTATTTGAAACCCAGCGCGTGGGACTCACGCAGTTTCGCCTGGACGTGCCGGCCGGGCAGTACGAAGTCACGCTGTACTTTGCGGAGTTGGAAGTCGCCCCGCCCGCTGAGCAGCTGGTGTACAACTTGGCCAAAAACGATGGCCCGGTGGCCCCGGCCCCCACTGCCCGCCGCTTCGATGTATGGCTGAACGGCCAGCGTACCTTGTCTAGGCTGGGCCCCGACCAGTACTTGGTACCGCTGCAGGCCACCAGCTTCAAGCTGCAGGTGAACGTACGGCGTGGCCAAGGCATCACCTTAGATTTTAAAGCCACGACAGGTGAAGCCGTACTCAATGGCATCCAGGTAAAGCGGATAGACTAATAAGTTCAGCACCAGCAAGCAGTAACAAATTTAAGCAGGAGCGTGCTGCGGACTGCGCGGCAGGACATTCTGATATTTAACATGAGAAAACCTTTATTTCCTTGCCAATTCCTCCAATGCTTGCTGCTGCTGGTAGTCTGCTGCCTCGGTAGCCGCCCAGCCAGCGCTCAGCAGCAAACGCGCCTCAACACTGGCTGGGAGTATGTACGCGGCGATTTAGGCGGCATTTGGGAGGCGGTGCGGCCCGCCGTGGCGGGCTCGCCTGAAACCGTGCCGCTCTGGACGCCTGTTACGCTGCCCCATTGCTTCAACGCCCTTGATGCCGTGGACCCCGACGTGAACTACTACCAGGGCCCCGGCTGGTACCGTACCCAGTTGGCGGTGCAAAACCCCTACGCGGGCGGCCGCACGCTGCTGCACTTCGAGGGCGCGGGCCAGAAAACCGAGGTGTACATTCATACCACCAAAGTGGGCTCCCACGTGGGCGGCTACGACGAGTGGACGGTGGACATCACCGAGGCCGTGGCCGATTTTCAAAAGACTGAGGCCTACCAAAAGCAGTTCAAGGGTAAAATTCCGCTTAGCATCCGCTGCGACAACTCCCGCGACCTGGAGATGATACCGTCGGATTTGTCGGATTTCAATATCTACGGGGGCCTCTACCGCTACCTCAACCTGACCTACGAGCCCGCTCTGTATGCCGAGCGGCTCATGGCCCATGCCGTAACCGATGCCGCCGGTAAAACCGGTGCGCTGAGCCTGAAAATAGCCTTTCCGGCTATTGTACCCGCGGGTACGGCCGCGCCGGTAACTGTGCGGCTGCTCGACCCGCGGGGCAAGGCCGTGGGCCAGTACCGCGGCTCGGTGCGCGCGGCGGCCGGCGAGGTAGCCGTAACTGATTTCACCGTGAAAAAGCCCCAGCTATGGTCGCCCGAAGCCCCGCGCCAGTACGCCGTGGAAGTGACGGTGGGGGAGGGCAAGCAGGCTTGGCACCAGACCGCGCTGGTCGGGTTCCGGCACATAGAGTTCGTAGAGAAAGGACCATTCAAGCTCAACGGGCAGCGGTTGCTGCTGCGCGGCACCCACCGCCACGAGGACCATGCCGGGGTAGCCGCCGCCATGACCGAGCCGATGATTCGTCAGGAAATGCGGCTGATGAAGCAGATGGGTGTCAACTTTATCCGGTTGGGCCATTACCAACAGTCGCGCATTGTGCTGAACCTGTGCGACTCGCTGGGCATTGTGGTGTGGGAGGAGATTCCGTGGTGCCGGGGCGGACTGGGCGGGCCGGTGTACCAGGCCCAGGCCAAGCGCATGATGACCCATATGGTGCAGCAGCACTACAACCACCCGGCCGTTATCATCTGGGGGCTGGGCAACGAGAACGACTGGCCCAACGACTTCCCCGAGTTCGACAAGCAGAAGATTCGCGCCTTCATGACGGATCTGAACGATTTGGCCCACCAGCTCGACGCCAGCCGCTACACCGCCATCCGCCGCTGCGACTTTGCCAAGGACATTCCCGACGTGTATTCGCCCTCGATTTGGGCCGGTTGGTACCGCGGCATCTATACCGACTACAAGGCCGTCACGGAGGAAGAATTCAAGCAGGTAAAACGCTTCCTGCACGTAGAATGGGGCGGCGACAGCCACGCCGGCCGGCACTCCGAAAACCCCGACAACGCGCTGGCCAAAATAGCCGCCGGCCAAGGCGCTGATGAGCGCTCGGGCGATGCCTCGCTATTTGGCGGCAGCGCCCGCGTATCGAAGGACGGCGACTGGAGCGAAACCTACCTCTGCAACCTCGTGGATTGGCACCTCAAGGAGCAGGAAACTATGCCCTGGCTCAGCGGCGCGGCCTACTGGCCGTTCAAGGATTTCTCGACCCCGGTGCGGCCCGACAACCCCGTTCCCTACATGAACCAGAAAGGCGTGGTGGAGCGCGATTTCACGCCCAAGGAGGCGTACTACGTGTTTCAGTCGTACTGGACGACCGTTCCGATGGCCCACATATACGGGCACTCGTGGCCGGTGCGCTGGGGTGAGGAAAGCGAGCTGAAGCTGGTGAAAGTGTACTCCAACTGCGAGCGGGCCGAGCTGTTTGTGAACGGCAAAAGCTACGGCCTGAAAACCCGCGCCAGCCAAGACTTCCCGGCTGCCGGACTGCACTGGCGGGTACCGTTCGCAACCGGAGCCAACCAGGTGCGGGTAGTGGCTTACCAGGGCAAGCAGCGAGTCGAGGACCAGATTAGCTTCCGCTACCAAACCGAAAAGTGGACTGCCCCCGCCCGCCTCACGCTCACCAAAACCGCCGACGCCAACGGTCTGGTAACCGTGGAGGCCCAGCTGTTCGACGCCCAAGGCGTGCCCTGCCTCGACGCCGCCAACTGGCTGCGTTTCTCGCTGGCCGGCGAAGGCCGCCTGCACGACGATTTGGGCACCAGCAGCGGCTCCAGCAAGGTGCAGGCGTACAACGGCCGGGCCATTATCCGCCTCGAAGCCACGCCCGGGCAGACCACGGTGGCCGTGCAGTCGCCCGGTTTGCCCACGGCAGTGCTGGCGTTGTAGAGAGGCTAAGGGAAGGGAGCCACACGCGGGTTGCGCAAGGCCAAACCCTGCAAACGATTCCGTAAATAAACCCGGCCGTTTGCAGGGTATCGGGGGCGAGGAGGCCTACATTTAAGCGTGGCAGGAGCCTTAATCCGGTGGCACTGGCTGCCTTGTCAGCTCGTTTTGTTCGCTTTTCCCACCAGTGCTAGGTCTCTGTTTGCCTTCCTGCCTGCGCTGCTGCGCACGGGCCTCGCGGCCAGCGTGCTGCCAACTACCGCGGAGTGCCAGCAGCGTATTGCGCCAATTCTTCCACTAAGCCCTACCCCTCCGCCGACGGCGTTCCGGCAGTCGGGCGTGGTGAACAGCCAGGAAATTTTGGCGCTGGCGGCGAAGCAGTCCAACGCGATGAGCTTCGCCAAAATCACGAAGTACATCATTAACCACCCTGCGCCGATTATTAACAACCCCCTATGTTGAAAACGCTGACCCTATTTTGCTGCCTGCTGAATGGTGTGCTCGCCACTGGTTGCGCAAGCAAGATTCCGGTCAGCACCAACCAATCGGGGCCGCTAAAGCAACTGGTGACGCGCACACTGCGGGCCCAGGTGCTGGCCGAGGCCAACCTAGCCCTGCGAGAAGCGCCGCGCACGGTAACCGACAGCGTAGCGGTTCGTAGCGCCGGGGGCCCCCACGATTTCTTCTCCGAAGGCGACTATTGGTGGCCCGACCCGGCCAACCCCGGCGGCCCCTACGTGCAGCGCGATGGCCAGACCAACCCCGCCAACTTCGTGGCCCACCGCCGGGCCATGATCCGGTTCAGCCGCCTGATCGGGGCGCTGGCCTCGGCCTACCAGCTCACCCACGACGAGCGGTACGCCCGCCACGCGCTGCTGCACCTGCGGGCCTGGTTCCTCGACCCGGCCACCCTCATGAACCCCTCGCTGCTGTATTCGCAGGCCATTTCGGGGCGGTTTATGGGGCGCGGCATCGGGGTAATTGATACGATTCAGCTGCTGGAAGTGGCCCAGGGTGTACGGGTGTTCGAGGCGGCGGGGGCGGCGGGGTTCCAGTGTGGGCCCGAGCTGGCCGCCATCAAGCAGTGGTTCGGTAGCTACCTCACCTGGCTCACAACCCACCAATACGGCCTCGATGAGATGAAGGCGGCCAACAACCACGGCACCTGCTGGACCATGCAGGTGGCCGCCTTCGCCCGCCTCACCGGCAACCAGGAGCTGCTCGACTTCTGCCGGAAACGCTATAAAACCGTGCTGATGCCCACCCAAATGGCGCTCGATGGCAGCTTCCCGCTTGAAACCAAGCGCACCAAACCCTACGGCTACTCCCTGTTCAACCTCGACGCCATGACCACGCTCTGTGCCATCCTGAGCACCCCCACCGACGACCTTTGGGCCTACCAGACGCCCGATGGCCGGGGCATCCGGCGCGGCATCGAATTCCTGTATCCCTACATCGAAAACAAAGCTGCCTGGCCCTTCGCCCACGACGTGATGTAGTGGAACGACTGGCCGGTGGCCCCGCCCAGCCTGGTGCTCGGGGCGGGGCGGTTCGACAACCGCCAATGGCTGACCACCTGGCAGCGCCTCGACCACAACCCCCAGGTGCCCGAAGTGCTGCGCAACCTGCCCGTGCGCCACCCGCTTATCTGGCTGAACTGATACTCGCCAACCCGAACTGAAGGCCCCCCCGCGCGGCGGTTACCTCTCCACCATAAGCAGTCTGACTACGTGAATTTTCGCCGTGCTCTTTACTTGATTTCCAGCCTGCCGCTGCTGGCGGGCTGCCAGGCCACCAAGCCGGTTCCGGCGATGCGCAGCACCCTAAGCCTGGCCGAAACGCAGGCTACGCTACTGCTGCGCGAGGTGCCGGCTGCCCAAGCCAGTCGGCCCGCGCCGGCCGGCAAGCCGCCGCTGGTGTCGCCGCGCACTCTCGATGCCCAGGGCAACCTGGTGCTGGTGCCGGCCCGCGACTGGACCAGCGGCTTTTTCCCCGGCTACCTCTGGTTGCTGAGTGAGGCCACCGGCCACGCCAGCTGGCAGGCCCCGGCCCGCGCCTACACGGCCAACATCGAAGGCGAAAAAACCAATGGCACCACCCACGACATGGGTTTCAAGGTGTACTGCAGCTTCGGCACCGGTTACCGCTACACCCAGGACCCGGCTTACAAGGAAGTGCTGCTGGCGTCGGCCCGCACGCTGAGCACCCGCTTCAATCCGGTAATCGGGGCCATTCGCTCCTGGGACCACCACCAGGATGTGTGGGGCTTCCCGGTGATTATCGACAACATGCTGAACCTGGAACTGCTGTTCGCGGCTACCCGGCTCTCGGGCGACTCGTCGTTCTACAAAATTGCCGTTCAGCACGCCAACACCACCCTACGCAACCACTTTCGCCCCGATTACAGCACCTACCACGTGGTCGACTACAGCCCGGCGAACGGGGCGGTGGTCACGCGCACCACCCACCAGGGCGCCGCGCCCGAGTCGGCGTGGGCGCGGGGGCAGGGCTGGGCCTTGTACGGCTACACCATGTGCTACCGCGAAACCGGCAACCCCGCTTACCTGGCCCAGGCCGAGCGCGTGGCCGACTACCTGCTCCGCCACCCCAACCTGCCCGCCGACGGTGTGCCGTACTGGGATTTCAACGCTCCCAACATTCCCAACGAGCCCCGCGACGCCTCGGCCGGGGCCGTTATGGCCTCGGCACTGTACGAACTGAGCACGTACAGCCAGCAGGGAGCTGCCTACCGCGCGCAGGCCGATAAAACCCTGGCCAGTCTCGCCCAAAACTATGCGGCTCCGGCCGGTACCAACCACGGCTTCCTGCTGCTGCACAGCACCGGCTCGAAACCGGCAGGCAGCGAAATCGACGTGCCCTTGAGCTACGCCGATTACTACTTCATGGAGGCCCTGGTGCGCCAGCAGCACTTGGCCGCCGGCCGCGAGGTGGTAGCTGGGGCGCGGGTCGTGGGTGCCAAATCTAAACCCTAATCCGAATGCGTTGCTCTTTGCTTGTTTTGAGGATGGTGGGCCCGTTGGTGGCTGGCGGTGCGCTGCTGAGTTCCTGCGCCGGTTCACAGCCCACCGCTGCCGGGGCGGCCGACTCGCTCACGGTAACCGTGCGCAACCCCCTGGCCCTCGCCCGCCCAGCTGAAACGGTAAGCATCCCGGCCGGCCAGTTGCAGGCGCTGCTGGCCAGGTACGGGGCCGAAAACCTGCTGGTGCGCGACAACCAGACCGGGCAGTTCATCGTCAGTCAAACCGTGGATACCGATGGCAACGGCACCGTGGATGAGCTGCTGTTCCAAGTGGCCAGTGCGGCCGGCGGCACCCGCACGTTTACAATGCTGTGCCAGCCCGACGGTGCCGCGCAGCAGCCCAAAACCGAGCTGACCACCTACTCGCGCTTCGCCCCCGAGCGCACCGACGACTACGCCTGGGAAAACGACCGGGTAGCTTTCCGCACCTACGGGCCCGAAGCCGAGCGCATGGTGGTAGCCGGGGAAAAGGGCGGCACGCTCACCAGCGGCATGGACTGCTGGCTTAAGCGCGTGCCGTACCCCGTCATCGATAAATGGTACGGCGGCTACCCCGCCGACAACCGCTACTACCACGTGGACCGGGGTGAGGGCTACGACCCCTATCATGTGGGCAATAGCCGGGGCTTCGGCGGCACGGGCGTCTGGGAAAACGACTCGCTGTACGTCTCGCGCAATTTCACCGGCTACAAGCGCCTGGCCACCGGCCCCATCCGCACGCTGTTCGAGTTGAGCTACGCGCCCTGGTCGGCCAACGGCCGCACGGTGCAGGAAAAGAAAATCATCAGCCTGGATTTGGGCAGCAACCTCACTCGTTTCGAGGAGCAGCTCAGCGCCAACCGGCCGCTGCCCAATTTCACCATTGGCACCACCCTGCACGCCGAGCCCAAAGGGGTGCAGGGCGACGTGAAGGCCGCGCCCAAGCAGGGCTGGTTCCGGTACTGGGAGCCGATGGACGACTCGCAGCTGGGCACCGGCATTGTGCTCGACCCGCAGGCCGTGCAAAGCTGGCAGGACCACCGCAGCCGGGCCAAGGAGCAGAGCCACCTGCTGGTGATGGCCACGCCCACCAACGGCCGGCTGGTGTACTACGCCGGCTTCGGCTGGACCAAAAGCGGCCAGTTTGCCACCCCCGCCGCCTGGGATAACTACCTCCGTGACTTCGCCCAGCGCCTGGCCTCGCCGCTGGAAGTGCGGGTGAAATAACGCATTGGCTTTTGGTTGCTTGTTTATGGTTTTTGGCTCAACAGTGAAAAAGAGAGTACCAGAAGCCGAAATGCAAACCGCCAAAAACCACTCACCAAAATCTAAAAACCAGTAATATGACCCAACGATATGCCATCAGCCCCCGCGAAACGGCGGGACTGTCTACTGCCGAGCTGCGCGAAAATTTCCTGATTGAAACCCTGTTCGTGGCCGGCGACGTGGTATTGACCTACACCCACTACGACCGCATGATCGTGGGCGGAGCCCAGCCGGGCGCCGCACCGCTGCCGCTGCCTTGCCCCGCCAGCCTGAAGGCTGAATATTTCCTGGAGCGCCGGGAGCTGGGCGCGCTTAATATCGGTGGGCCGGGCCAGATACTCGTTGATGGGGAAACCTACGAGCTCGACCACCAGGATTGCCTTTACGTTGGGATGGGTAGCCAGCGGGTGGAATTCGTGAGCCACAACGCCAGCCAGCCGGCCAAATACTACCTTCTTTCGGCCCCGGCCCACCACGCCCACCCCACGCGGCGCATGACGCGCGCCGAAGCCACGCCGGTGGAAATGGGCACGCTGGAAGCCGCCAACCAGCGCACCATCAACAAATACATTTATGCCGAGGGCATCCAGAGCTGCCAGCTCGTGATGGGCCTCACCCAACTCAAGCCCGGCAGCGTCTGGAATACTATGCCGGCCCACGTGCACGACCGACGGATGGAAGCCTACTTGTATTTCAACCTGGCCGAGGGCCAGCGGGTGCTGCACCTGATGGGCGAGCCCCAGAAAACCCGCCCGCTGTGGGTGAGCAACGAGCAGGCCATCCTCTCGCCGCCCTGGTCTATCCATACCGGCTGCGGCACCGGCAGCTACGCCTTTATCTGGGGCATGGCCGGCGAAAACCGCGAGTACACCGACATGGATGCCGTGGCCATTACTGACTTGCGGTAGGCGAGAGACCGGAGAATTTCGTGCAACTGGGAGAACGGCCCGGACCCAAAGCATTGCTACTGCAATGGCCACGCGGCCGCTTGGTTGGCGTTGCAACCAAGCGGCCGCGTGCTTCCACTTCGCTCCGGCTCGGCTTGCTGCGCAGCCTGCCCGGCCTGAGCCGTTCTTTCATCGGCTCAGGCCGCCACCCACCATCCGCACCAGCCCCGTTTACCGGGAACGTTTGCGTGAAAAAACCGGGATTTTAGCGTTGAAAGCCCCTACTTACGGTCAGTTGTGGTCACCGCTTGCTTACCATCTTCCCCCGGGGAGCCCACCCATTTTTACCCGCTGCTGATTATGAAGCCCTTTCTCAACGAGGATTTCCTGCTCCAGACGGCCACGGCCCGCACGCTCTACCACGAGTACGCGGCGCCCATGCCCCTCATCGACTACCACAACCACCTGCTGCCCGACCAGATTGCCGAGAACCGGCAGTTTGAGACCATCACCCAGGTCTGGCTCAACGGCGACCATTACAAGTGGCGCGCCATGCGCACCAACGGCGTGCCCGAACGCTACATCACCGGCGATGCCTCCGACTGGGAGAAGTTCGAGAAGTGGGCCGAAACCGTGCCCCAGACCGTGCGCAACCCGCTCTACCACTGGACCCACCTGGAGTTGCAGCGCTACTTCGGCATCACCGAGCTGCTGAACGCCGAAAGTGCCCGCCGCATCTACGAGCAGTGCAATGCGTTGCTGCAAACGCCCGAGTATTCGGTGCAAAGCCTGCTGCGCAGGATGCAGGTGAAAACGCTCTGCACCACCGACGACCCCACCGACTCGTTGGAGTACCACCGCGCCCTGGCCGCCAGCGGCTGCGAGGTGCAGGTGCTACCCACCTTCCGGCCCGATAAGGCGATGGCCGTGGAAGACGCCGCCACTTACAACGCCTACCTCGATAAGCTCGGCACCGCGGCCGCCGTGGACATCCGCACCTACGCCGACCTGGAAACGGCCCTGCGCACCCGCCACGATTACTTCGCGGCCCTCGGCTGCCGCCTTTCCGACCACGGCCTGGAGCAGATTTATGCCGCCGACTACACCCCGGCTCAGGTGCAGGAGTTGTTTGCCCAGGTGCGCGGCGGGCAGGAACTGACGAGCGAGGAAGTGGTGACGCTTAAGTCGGCGCTGCTGGTGCTGCTGGCTGAAATGGACTGGGAAAAGGGTTGGACCCAGCAGTACCACCTCGGGGCGCTGCGCAACAACAACGCCCGCATGCTGCGCCAGCTCGGCCCCGATACGGGCTGGGATTCCATCGGCGACTTTTCGCAGGGCCAGGCATTGTCGCGCTTCCTCAACCGCCTCGACGAGCAGGACAAGCTAACCAAAACCATCCTCTACAACCTCAACCCCGCCGATAACGAGCTCATGGCCACCATGGTGGGCAACTTCAACGACGGCTCGGTGGCGGGCAAGGTGCAGTTCGGTTCCGGCTGGTGGTTTCTCGACCAGAAGGACGGCATGGAAAAGCAGCTCAACGCCCTGAGCAACATGGGCCTGCTGAGCCGCTTTGTGGGCATGCTCACCGATTCGCGCAGCTTCCTCTCGTTCCCGCGCCACGAGTATTTCCGCCGCGTGCTCTGCAACCTTTTTGGCACCGACGTGGAAAACGGCGAGCTGCCCGCCGACCTGGACCTGCTGGGCAGCATCGTTCAGAACATCTGCTACTACAACGCCGAGGCCTACTTCGGCTTCGAGAAGGTGGCCGCGCCCCAAGCAGCGGCGGCCATGTAAGGCAACCGCAACGCCAACGCTGCCGCCCGAATAGGAGGGAAGCTCAACCTTCCCGGCCCCCGCTCCCCGTTCCGTCACCCCCGAATCCTGCCCCGCTATGAAACAAGTTGTCACGTTTGGTGAAATCATGCTGCGCCTTTCGCCGCCGCTGCACCAGCGCCTCTCGCAGGCCGGCTCGCTGGACGTTACCTACGGCGGGGGCGAGGCTAACGTCGCGGCGGCGCTGGTCCACCTGGGCCTACCCGCGGCGCACGTAGGCTGCTTTCCCGATAATGCTGTGGGCGAGGCCGCAGTCCAGCACTTCCGGAGCCACGGCGTTGATATGAGCCATTGCGTGTTCCGGGGCCAGCGGCTGGGGCTGTATTTTCTGGAAGTGGGGGCGGCCCTGCGCGCCAGCCGCATCGTGTACGACCGCTACGAGTCGGCCTTTGCCCATTTGCAGCCCGAGTGGTTTGCCTGGGACCAGATTCTGCAAAATGCCCAATGGCTGCACTGGACCGGTATTACGCCCGCCGTTTCGGCTTCGGCGGCCGAAGCCGCCCGCCAGGCCATTGCCGCCGCCCGCCGCCTGGGCCTCACCGTTTCGGCCGACGTCAACTACCGCCGCAACCTGTGGCAGTACGGCCAGCGCGCCCAGGACGTGATGCCCGCGCTAGTGGCCGGCTGCGACCTGGTGGTGTGCACCGAGGGCGACGCCGAGGACCTGTTCGGCATCCGGCCGGAGGAAGGGGCGGAAAACAGCTTCGTATCGATGAGTGAGCAGCTGATGCAGCGCTTCCCCACCATCAAGCAGGTCATTGCCACCCGCCGCCAGACGCAGAGCGCTTCCCACGAGCGCATCAAGGGCATCGCCTACGCCGAGGGCCGCTACCATGAGACGGACTTCTTCGACATCAACCCCGTGGTGGACCGCATCGGCGGGGGCGACTCCTTCCTGTCGGGCTTCATCTACGCCCAGCTCAGCGGCCGGCCACTGCCCGATGCCTTGGGCTTCGCCACGGCCGCCTCGGCCCTTAAGCACACCATTGCCGGCGACATCAACTTAGTAAGTGCCGCCGAAGTCGACCACATCCTGGCCGGCAATACCTTCGGCCGGCTGCTACGCTGATTTTTTGAGCTGTTAGCTAATAGATCTTTCGCGCTGAAAGCCCCAGCGTTGCTCATCAGCCGCACTACCCCACAAAAAGCTAACAGCTAGCAGCTGTCAGCTAATAGCTTAAAAAAATGCCTCGTTTCTCCGCTGACCATATTCTCGAAATCGTGCTACGCTACCCCGTGGTGCCCGTGTTCTACCACGCCGAGGCGGCTTACGCCCAGCGCGTGGTGCAGGCTTGCTACGAGGGTGGACTGCGCGTGTTCGAGTTTACCAACCGCGGGGCCCAGGCCTTCGGTGTGTTTGAGGAGCTGGTGACGTTTGTGCGCGCGAATTGCCCCGAGATGCTGCTGGGCATCGGCACCATTTACACGGCTGCCGATGCCGAGCGGTTCCTGGCTGCCGGCGCCGACTTCGTGGTGCAGCCCTGCCTGACGGCCGAAGTGGCCGAGGTCTGCCGCCGTCACGGCGCGCCCTGGCTGCCGGGCTGCATGACGGTGCGCGAGGTGTACGAGGCCACCCAGCTGGGCGCGGCTATCGTGAAAATATTCCCCGGCAACGTGTTGGGGCCGGGCTTCATCCGGAGCCTGCGCGGCCCCATGCCCACCGTGCCCCTGATGGTGACGGGCGGCGTGGAACCCACCCAGGCCAGCCTGGCCGAGTGGTTCGGGGCGGGTGTGAACGTAGTGGGCCTGGGCTCCCAGCTCTTCAAAAAAGACGACCCCGCCCATCTGCGCCAGCTCACCGCCGAGCTGCTCACGTTCGTGCCGCCCCAACCCAGCTAGCCCACTGTCTCACGGCTACTCCGTCCCCGTATTTCCCACCCCGAATTCCCGCTGCTGATGTCACAGACTGCTTCCGCTATATCGCCACCTGGGTCGGCGGCCACCACCATGGGCCGCTACCGCTGGACGATTTGCTCGCTGGTGTTTTTCGCCACCACCGTCAACTACCTCGACCGGGCCGTTATTTCGCTGCTCAAGCCCTACCTCGAAACGGTCTTCAATTGGAACGCCGGCGACTACGCCGACATCGAAATTGCCTTTAAAGTGGCGTATTCGGTGGGCATGCTGGGGGCGGGCCGGCTCATCGATAAGCTGGGCACCAAAATCGGCTACGCGCTGTCGACGTTTCTGTGGAGCCTAGCTGCTATTGGGCACGCGTTTGTGAGCAGCACAATGGGTTTTTCGGTGGCGCGGGCCGCGTTGGGCATCACGGAGGCCGGCAACTTTCCGGCCGCCATTAAAACTACCGCCGAGTGGTTTCCGCAGAAGGAGCGGGCCCTGGCCACCGGCATCTTCAACTCGGGCTCCAACGTGGGGGCCATTATCGCCCCGCTCACCGTGCCGTTTATTGCCGAATCCATCGGCTGGAAGTGGGCCTTTGTGATTACCGGGGCGCTGGGGTTCGTGTGGCTGGCCCTCTGGATGGTGGTGTACGAAGTGCCCGCCCGCCACGCCCGGCTCACCAAATCGGAGTTCGACTACATCACTCAAGATGAAGACCCAGCCACGGCCGGCCTCGAAGTGCAGCCCAAAGTATCGTGGTTTAAGCTGCTGACTTACCGCCAGACTTACGCCTTCATCTTCGGCAAGTTCCTCACCGACCCCATCTGGTGGTTCTACCTGTTCTGGTTGCCCGACTTCCTCAACAAGCAGTACGGCCTCACGGGCACCCAGGTGTCGCTGCCCGTAGCCGTGGTCTACATCCTGTCGAGCATCGGCAGCGTTGGCGGGGGCTGGATTCCGCTCCGCCTCATCAAAAACGGCATGCAGCCCTTCCGGGCCCGCAAAATCAGCATGCTGCTCATTGCTTTCTGCGTGTTCCCGATTGTGTTTGCCCAGCAGCTCGGCCAGATCAACATGTGGCTGGCCGTGCTCGTGATTGGCATTGCCGCCGCCGCCCACCAGGCCTGGAGCGCCAATATCTTCACCACCGTGTCGGACATGTTCCCGAACCGCGCCGTGGCCTCCGTGACGGGCATCGGCGGCATGGCCGGCGGCCTGGGCGGCATCCTGCTCTCGGCCCTGGTGCAAAAGCGCATGTTCGTGTACTACGAAAGCATCGGCCAGCTCGACCACGCCTACTACATCATGTTCTGGATTTGCGGCGGTGCTTACCTGCTGGCCTGGGCCCTGATGCAGCTTTTCGCCCCCCGCATGGAAAAAATCCGCCTCGACGACGCCCCAATGGTCGGGTAGGGTTGGGCCGCAACTGTCCCGTGCACTACCGCCGCCGGCTCACGGGCGAGGTGAATTACCAGTGCCAGCGCGCAAACCAGCGCAGGGGCGGGGAGGGCGTAAGCTGAACAGAGTGCCTATCGCCCGGCAGGCATAAGCCGGCCGGCGCAGGCTGGTCGTAACCGCGTACCTTATTGGCCCGGAGCTGCGGTTTCGGGTGCTTCCTTTCGCCATCCAACCTCTGCTCCCCTCATGGCCAAAATCGTTTCTTCCCAAGTCTAATTCAGCCACCTGCTGGCTCAACTCAAAGCCGCCGCGCCCGAAATTTTCACGGCCGATGGCCAGGGCTTCCTGAACCTCATGGAAGGCCGCTGGCAGGAATCGGGCACGCCCCGCGACTTCGTTTCGCCCATTGATGGCAGCTCGATCGGCAGCCTGCCGATGCTCGATGAGGCCACGGCACTGCGGGCCGTGAAAGCCGCCAAAAAGGAGGCCGCCGCCTGGGCCAACGTGGACCTGGATGAGCGCAAGCGCCGGGTGCAGGACTGTCTGACTCAGCTGCAGCCCCACGTGGAGCTGGTGGGCAAGCTGCTGATGTGGGAAATCGGTAAAACCTACAAGCTGGGCTTCACCGACATCGACCGCGCCCTTGACGGCGTGCAGTGGTACGTGGATAATATCGAGGGCATGCTCGGCAAGCGCACCCCGCTGGGCCTCGTCAGCAACATTGCCTCCTGGAACTACCCTATGTCGGTGCTGCTGCACGCGGTGATGGTGCAGGCGCTGTGCGGCAACGCCGTAATTGCCAAGACGCCCACCGATGGCGGCTTCATTTCCCTGAGCCTGACCTTCGCCATTGCCCGCCGCTGCGGCCTGCCCGTGACGCTGGTCAGCGGCTCGGGCGGGGAGCTGAGCGACGTGCTGGTGCGGAATGACGCCGTGGACTGCCTCAGCTTCGTGGGCGGGCGCTACAACGGCCGCAACATTGCCGATGCCCTGGGCCAGAACGACAAGCGCTACATGCTGGAGATGGAGGGCGTGAACACCTACGGCATCTGGGACTACTCCGACTGGGACGGCCTGGCCGAGCAGCTCAAGAAAGGCTACGACTACGGCAAGCAGCGTGCGGGTGCGGTTTGGGCGGGTGCTGGGGCCGCTTCCGACGCGCACGCCCCTGCGGCTCCGCGTGACGGGCACCCTGGCGCGGCCGGGGTTTCGGGTGGAGCGGGTGGTGTACGAGAGTATGCCCAACCACCACGTAACGGCCAACCTGTACGTGCCGGCGGGGCGGGGCCGGCGACCGGCCGTGCTGCTGTTCTGCGGCCACGAGCCCGAGTCGAAAGCCACCGAATCGTACCAGCAGACGGCGTTGCTCTCTGGCTTCGTGGTGTTCGTCATCGCCCCATTTCCCAGGGCGAGCGAATGCAGCTCACCAATGCGGCCGGCCAGCCCCGGGCCCGGGGCGGCACCACCGAGTACACCCTGCTCAACGCCGCCGCCAGCTTGGTGGGCCGCTCGGGGCCGGGGGCCGAGCTCTGGGACAACGTGCGTGGCCTCGACTACCTGCTCAGCCGCCCCGAAGTGGACGCGGCCCGGGTGGGCTGCCTGGGCAACTCCGGCGGAGCCACTCGGGCCACCTACTTCCTGGCCCACGACGACCGGGTGAAGGTAGCGGCCCTGTGCAGCTACGTAGCTGCCGGCGAACGGAACCTGGAGCTCACCGGCCCCGCCGACGGCTGCGTGCTGCTGCCTGGCGCCGGGGCCGGGGCCGCTGGCCTCGACCTCTCCGATTACCCGCTGCCCTTCGGCCCCAAACCCCTGCTGCTGCTCACCGGCCGCTACGATTTCGTGGACTACCCCAGCATGGAAACCACCTACGCCGAGCTGCGCCAGGCCTATACCCTGCTCGGCGCCCCCGACCACGTGCGCCTGTTCACCTACGACGACGGCCACGGCATCTCGCGCCCCAAACGCGAGGCGGCCGTTACCTGGTTCCGCCGCTATTTGGTCGGGGATTCCACGCCGGTCCGGAAGCCGGCCGCGCTGCCCATAGCCACCGAAACGGAGCTGCGCGTAACGACTACCGGCCAAGTGAATACCGCCTTCCCCGGGAAGAAACCCTGGCTGCTGCCTACCTCGCCAAAGCCCGCCAGCTGGCTGCCAAACGCCCCGCCCTGACGGCCGCGCACTCCGGCTGCTGGTGGCCCGGCAGCTGCAGCTGCCGGCGCCTACCGGTCTGGTGGTAGCCGAGTGGCGCGACTCGGTGCAGCAGGCGGGTGGGCTCTGGCTGCACCGCCTGATTCTGCGCCGTGCCCAGGAGCCGCCGCTGCCCGCGCTGCTGCTGCCCGCCGGCCCGGTGCGGCAGGTGGCCCTGTGGCTGCCGCCGAGGGCAAGGCCACCCTCGCCGACAGCACCGCCGCCTTGGCCCAGTACCGCGCCGCCGGCATCGCCGTGCTGCTGGTCGACCTGCGTGGCCTGGGCGAAACCGCCGACCCGGCCGCCTTCAACGACCCTAAATACTACAACCGCGAGTACCGCGTGGCCCAGCTGGCCCTGCACCTGGGCCGCCCCCTGCTCAGCCAGCGCGTCACGGACGTACAGATCCTGCTCGACTGGCTCACCACCCAGCCCCACCTGGCCGCCGCGCCGGTGCGGGCCCTGGCTACCGGCGTGGCTGGCCCCGTGGCCCTGCACGCGGCCCTGCTGTACCCGCGCATTACGGAGGTAGTACTGCGCGAGGCCCCGCCATCTTACCTCCACATCCTGGAAAACCCTACCACCAAGGAGACCTATTCCTGGCTGCTGCCCGGCGTGCTCCTTCACTACGACCTGCCCGACCTGCGCCGGGTGCTGAACGTGCGGTAGCTTGATCTGGCGGGACTAAAATTGGGGGTAGTTCAATAAAAACGGACAGCGCCCGAAGGCAGGTTGGGCCGGGAGGGGTGTTCGAATTGATGCGCAAACCAACAACCTAAAAAGGATTGGCAGCGGAGCCATATCGGATTGCTGGTACCGGCCGCCACCTGGCCCGCATATGAAGTTGAACGCGGGCGTGTATCTATGGCGGGTGGTAAGCATCCCGCTAGGACGTAGTTTCTCCATTACACGCAGAGCGGGAGTTAAGGCTTCTTACGCCAGTAGGTCGAACAGCTAGTGCGGACGCACGCACCCAACTACCCCGGCACCTCGCTCGTCAGAAACTCCACCGCCCGCCGTTCGGAGTAGTATTCGCCATCGGGGGCACCTTCGGCGAAGCCCACGTGGCCACCATCGGCGGGGGTTTCGAGGAACAGATGGGGGCTGGCGGCGGCTAGTTCGCGGGGGAAGCAGGTGGGCGGCAGAAACGGGTCGTTCTGGGCGTTTACCAGCAGCGTAGGCACTCGGATGCCGCTTAGGTAACGGCCGGAACTGGCGTGGGCATAGTATTCCTCCGCCGATTTGAAACCGTGCATGGGGGCCGTAAACCGGTCGTCGAACTCCGGGAAGCCGTGCAACTCATCGAGGTTGGTGAGGTCGACCTGGCCGGGTAGCAGGGCGGCTTTCTGGCGCATTTTCTCCCGCAGTGTTTTCATGAAGCGGTTGAGATAAATGCGGTTTTCGAGGCGGTCGATATGATAGGAGCTGGCCTTGAGGTCGGTGGGCACTGAAAACACGGCAGCCCGCTGCACTTCGCGGGGCACGCGGGTGGGGTTTTCGCCCAAGTACTTGAGCGTGACGTTGCCGCCGGCCGAGAAGCCCGTCAGGAACACGTGCTTGTAGCGCGCCGTGCCCAGGGCATAGCGGACCACAAAATCGAGGTCGTCGGTGTCGCCGAGGTGGTAGGAGCGGAGCAGGCGGTTCATTTCGCCGCTGCAGCTGCGGTAGTTCCAGGCCAGTGCATCGATGCCAGCCCGGTTGAGGGCCCGCACCATCCCGCGCACGTAGGGCCGCCCGGCGTCGCCCTCCAGCCCATGCGACACGATGCCCAGCGTGTCGGTGGGCGCCCCCCCGGGCGGCACCGACCAGTCGAGGTCCAGAAAGTCCCCATCTTCCGTTTCGACCCGCTCGCGCTGGTAGTTCACCTCGGGCACTGTGCGCCACAAACTGGGCACAATGGTTTGCAAATGGCCATTGAACAGGTAAAAAGGCGGCTGGTACGCGGAGTCGGCAACGAGGGGCATGGCGGCAGGGGCAGAGAAGAGCAGGCCCGAAAGCCGGGCGGCAACCCAGGGCAGATAGAGCGAAAGGCCTTCAAATGATCAAATTACAACGAAAAAGTTAGGCATGCCGAATGAATTGAGCGCAAAGACCCCCAAGAAGCGGGAAAGAACGTCATTCAGCGCAAAGCAAAGAATGATGTTCCTCATTCTTCCAGGCCGCTTCTCACTTCTCGTTTGCTAATTCCGATCAAAGCTTTACCTTTGCACTCCCCAATTGAATTAACTTCGAGCAGAAGACCATAACCAACTCTCATGGCAAACCATAAATCGGCCCTCAAGCGCATCCGTTCCAACGAAGCTAAGCGCGTCCTGAACCGTTACCAGGCAAAATCCACCCGCACCGCCATCAAGAAGCTCCGTGCTTCGACCGATGCTTCGGCTGCCCAGGAGCTGCTCCAGAAAGTATCGTCGATGCTGGACCGTCTGGCCAAAAAGAACATCATTCACAAGAACAAAGCCGCCAACAACAAGTCGAAGCTGGCCAAGTTCGTAAAGTCGCTGGCTGCTTAAGCACCAACCGGCTTTCTGCTCTCTTATAAGGTGAGGCCCGATGCGTAAGCGTCGGGCCTTGCTTCGTTGTAGTTGGGGCCACTACTATGTATGACTCTAGCATTAGTGCAGTACCAGCGGTATATTGACTGCTGATTTACAGGTTGCTATACTTCTTTGTCGTCTCCCATGCTATACCGCTACCTGCTACCGCTGGCCTTACTCCTGACGGGCGCGTTTTCCGCGGCCGGCCAAAACTGGCGACCCTTCCGGCCCAACGGCGACGTGCACGCCTTCACGCTCAGCCGAAACGCTGTGGCCACCGACACCGTGCTGACGTTCCGCCTCGACTCGGCCGGGGTGCGCGGGACTGATTCGGTGTACTTCTTCAACCGCATCATGCGGCCCGCAGCTAAGCTGGGAACGGAAGAGCGGTGGCGTAAGTCGCCCAACAACCAGTTTGGCGCGCGGCTGCGCTACGAGGCGGCCGCGAAAGTATATTGGCTGGAGTGGGCGGCCGAAGCCGGTGCCCCAGCCCGGAGCGTGCCGTTGCCCGTCTTCCTGAAAGCCGGCACCACCTTCACCGGCAGTTACGGCCCTATCGTCACCGCTCTCAGCCGGACAATGCGCGTGTTGGAGGGGCAGCCCGACTCGGTGGTTACACTGCGCGTGGGAGCAGAAACCTACGAGGTGAGCAAAAGCCACGGGCTGATAACAGGTCCGATGCCCAAAGGGGCCGGCCTGACGCTGGCCCGGCTGCCCGCTGCGGCGGGCCTCAGCTACTACAACCCGCTGTTGCTACTCGACTTGCAGCCCGGCGACGAGTTGGGCTACTATATCGAAAGACTGGCTTTCGGCGGCTCGCTGATTTGCGAGGCCACTAACCTGCTCCAGCGCGTGGTCAGCCGGCAGCAAACCCCTGACAGCCTGATTTACGTCGTGCGCTACCAGTCCCGTACGCGCACCTCCGGGGCCCCGGGCTGTTCGCCGGCGGGTACTACGTTTCAGCCAGCCGCTACTGCCCGATTTGCCGCTTCGCTGCGCACTGGGCAGTGGCAGTCGAAATTCAGCGGGGCTGTGGGGCCCTCAGCGGATGCGCAGCTGCTAGCCTACGAGTGGACAGCATGGGCTGGCGCAACCACCGTTGCGCGGATGGGCCACCCGGTAGTTGCCAGCCGCCGGAGCCCCAGCGCCTGCGGCCCCAGGGCCGCGTTACGTACCCAGTCGCTGTACCGGATGCGTATCAGAGGCGAGGCGACCTATGAGGAAACCTACTCTACTTACCCCTTCATCGATGCGTTCGGCCGCGAAGAACTGCTGAATTTTGGCCTGGGTGTAGTAACAATAGCGCAGGACTATCAAACGAAGCTGGTGTACTACCGCCGTACGAGCAGCGCCGGCACTACCACCTGCGGCATCCGCGAACCCTTCGACCTGTTGCTGGCGGCCTCGGACAAAGCCGTTGCGGCCGGCGTGCGGCTCTACCCCAACCCGACCGCCACCACGGCCACGCTGGAGCTGCCGGCCCCCACGGCCGCCACCGCCCGGCTCATCCTGCTCCATGTCACGGGTCGAACAATACGGACCCAACGGCTGCCGGCAGGTGCCATGCGGACCGAGGTGAACGTAGCCGGGCTGCCCGCCGGCTTGTATCTGGTGCGCCTGGAGCAGCCAGGCAGCTTGCCAGTGTTGCTGCGGCTGCAACATGTGAATTGAATGTAAAAAGCCCACCAGAACTAAGTTTCGGTGGGCCTTTTTACAATTTAACAGCTCAAATAATTAGGCCACGCTCACTTTTACCATGTTGGTCTTGCCTTTCTTATTGATGGGCATGGAGGCCGTGTTGATGAATACGTCGCCCTTTTGGAGATGACCCGAGGCTGTGAGGGCGTACTTGATATCCGAAACGGTGCTGTCGGTGCTCACCAGGCGGTCGTAGTAGAAGGCACGCACGCCCCAGATCAGGCTCAGCACGGTTAGTAGCGGGCGGTTATCGGTGAAGACGAAGATGTCGGCTTTGGGGCGGTACTTGGCAATCTGGAAGGCCGTGTAGCCGCGGTGCGTCATGCCGGTGATGGCGCGGGCGTTGGTGTTTTTGGCCAGGTGGCAGGCCGCCGATAGGATGCTGTCGACCATGAAGGAGGGCGCGTTGGGGTCGATGGGGAACCAGTGGTGGTAGAGGCTCGGCAGCTGTGTTTCCACGCTTCGAATGGTGCCCACCATCGAGCGGATTACCTCGGCCGGGTAGGCGCCCACGGCCGTTTCGGCCGACAGCATCACGGCGTCGGCCCCGTCGATAACGGCGTTGGCTACGTCGCTGGTTTCGGCCCGGGTGGGGCGCGGGGCCGTAATCATGCTCTCCATCATCTGGGTGGCCACAATAACGGGAACTCCCAGGTTGTTGCACTTCTCGACGATGCGCTTCTGGGCCATCGGTACTTCTTCCATCGATACTTCGACGCCCAAATCACCCCGGGCCACCATCACGGCGTCGGTCAGGGCAATGATTTCGTCGAGGTTGCGCAGGCCCTCCGGCGTTTCGATTTTGGCAATTACCCGCACGTTCTTGCCGCTTTCGGCAATCAGGTTCTTGATGAAGCGAATGTCGTCGGCCCGGCGGGCAAACGAGAGGGCAATCCAGTCCATGTCATTTTCGAGGCCAAATTTCAGGTCCTCAATGTCCTTTTCGGTCATGCTCGGGGCCGACACATCGGAGTTGGGCAGGTTGATGCCCTTACGGGGCTTCACGGTGCCGCCGTAAATAACCTCCACGTCCACTTCCTTGTCGCGGTCGGTAGCCAGCACGCGCAGCTCAATCTTGCCGTCGTCGATCAGGATCATGTCGCCGGGCTTCACGTCGCGGGCCAGGCCCAGGTAAATCGTGCTCAGGCGGGTAGCGGTGCTGGTTTCCTTCTCGCCGCAAACGAGCTTTATTTTGTCGCCGGCCGCAATTTCGACCTGGCCGCCCTCCACCTCCCCGAGGCGGATTTTGGGCCCTTGCAAGTCCTGGAGTAAGCCCACATTCATGCGCAGATCCTTGTTGAGGCGGCGCACGAGGTGAATAACGGCCTGGTGGTCTTCGTGGGAGCCGTGCGAGAAGTTGAGCCGAAACACATCAACCCCCTCGCGCATGAGCATGCCCAGCTTTTCGTAGGTATTGGAGGCCGGGCCAACGGTGGCAATGATTTTGGTCTTATTGAAATGAGGCGTAGCGTCCATGAAGTCGAAAAAAAGGTCAGAAATAGATGAGCAGCGAAAGAAAGAGTAAACCGCTGCCAGCCCGGCGGCGGCGGGCCTGTACAAACGGAGAACCGGGGCCGGGTCCGTCGGTTCTGATGAGTTGGCCCGGCGCAACGCCGAGGCCGGAAGCCGGATTTACGGGGTCAAAAGAGCAGATTTTCTTTGAATTGGAGGTCGTTGGGGTCGAACTGACTGACGAGTTGAACCTGGGGCAGAGCGGTCAGCTGCTCGATGAGTTGGCTGGCTGGCAGCAACCCGGCTCCGGTGTTGATTTGCAGCAGGTAGTCGTACTCCTTGATGTCGGGTGCCAGGAACGGTTTTTTCAGGGCTGAAGCCTCGGCGCTGCGGTTGCGCAGCAGGCGCAGCGTATGGTATTCGGTGGCGTGGAGGTAGTTACTGATCACGAGCCGGCCTTTTTGCAGCAGGTCGTAAATCAGGTCGGGCTGCTTGATGAGGCGCAGGTGCAGGGCCCGGTTGAGTACCCAGGCCAGGGTGTGTTCCCGGGAGGACGAAACGAGCCCGAACAGGTCGAAATCGCAGGCGTACTCCACATCCAGGGTAAAGGTTTTCATGGGCGGCGGCAGAGGGAGGAAACGCAAAAGTACACTTCGCGCCGGGGCCGCGAAACGGGTCGGGCCATAATCTTGTACCCGCAAGATAAGGGGATGGAAGTTTGCCAATGTTGGCGAAGATGGTGTTATTTGTGCCGAGTTTTCCTTAAACCCCCACGGAAATGTCTGAAATTGCAGAGAAAGTAAAAGCCATCATCATCGACAAACTAGGTGTTGAGGCTTCGGAAGTAACCCCCGAGGCGTCGTTCACCAACGACCTGGGTGCCGACTCGCTCGATACCGTTGAGCTGATCATGGAGTTCGAGAAAGAATTCAACGTATCCATCCCCGACGACCAGGCCGAAAACATCGGCACCGTGGGTCAGGCTATCAGCTACCTCGAAGAGCACGCTAAATAGTTGTGAGTGCTTAGTTGTCAGTTGTTAGTGACGTGATTACAGCGTAATGGCTGCCCCATTCTTCACTGACAACTGACAACCAAGCCCCAACAACTAAAAAGACCGGCCGGCCTGCCGCCGGCCGTTTTGCTTTTCAGTCCTTTCCTATTTTCTCGCTTCTCTAGCCCGCCTATGTCTCTTCGGAGAGTTGTCGTAACCGGCCTGGGTGCCATTACCCCCGTCGGCAAAACCGCCCCTGCCTATTGGGAGGGACTTATCGCCGGCCGTAGCGGGGCCGCGCCCATCACGCGCTTTGATGCCGCCAAGTTCAAAACCCGCTTTGCCTGCGAAGTGAAGGACTACAATCCGGATGACTACTTCGAGCGCAAGGAAGGGCGCAAAATGGATATTTTCACCCAGTTCGCCCTCATTGCTGCCAACGAGGCCATCGAGGATGCGCGCCTCAACGATGAAGGCATCGACAAGGACCGGGTAGGTGTTATCTGGGGCTCGGGTATCGGCGGCCTGACCTCGTTGCAGGCTGAGTGCATTGCCTTCGCCCACGGCGACGGCACGCCCCGCTTCAATCCCTTCTTCATCCCGAAAATGATTGCCGACAGTGCGTCGGGCAATATTTCGATCCGTCACAAATTCCGGGGCCCAAATTTCGTGACGACTTCGGCCTGTGCCTCGTCGTCGGATTCGATTATTTCGGCCTTCAACTACATCCGCCTCAACATGGCCGACGTGATGGTGACCGGCGGCTCGGAAGCCGCCATCACCGAGTCGGGCGTGGGCGGCTTCAACGCCCTCAAGGCCATGAGTGAGCGCAACGACGCGCCCGAGCAGGCCTCCCGCCCCTACGATAAGGAGCGCGACGGTTTCGTGCTGGGCGAAGGCGCAGCCTCCCTCATTCTGGAGGAATACGAACATGCCAAAGCCCGCGGGGCCAAAATCTACGCCGAGCTGATCGGCGGCGGCATGTCGGCCGATGCCTACCACATCACGGCTCCCGACCCCGAGGGCAATGGCGTGGTGCTGGTAATGCAGAACGCGCTGCGCGATGCCGGCATTAAGCCCGAGGACGTGGACTACATCAACACCCACGGCACGAGCACCCCGCTCGGCGACGGGGCCGAGGTGAAGGCCATTCAGAAAGTGTTCGGCGAGCATGCCTACGACCTCAATATCAGTTCGACCAAAAGCATGACCGGCCACCTGCTGGGGGCCGCCGGCGCCATTGAGGCCGTGGCCTGCATCATGGCCATGCAGCATAGCCTCGTGCCGCCCACCATCAACCATTTCACCGACGACCCTGAGCTGGACCCCAAGCTGAACTTCACCTTCAATAAGGCACAGGAACGCGAAGTGAACATTGCCATGAGCAACACCTTCGGGTTCGGGGGACACAACACCTCGGTTATTTTCCGTAAAGTTTCCGAGTAGATGCCCAAGTCCGGTCAGCCGTTACCATTGTTCGGTTTTTTTCGCCGTTTGATTGGTCGTGACCGGGCTTTTCGGCAGGCCATCACCACCATTACGGGGCAGGCACCCAACAATGTGCACCTGTACCGGCTGGCCTTCACGCACTCGTCGGTCGTGCGCCAGCAGGGCGAGCAGGCCCGCCACCAGAGCAACGAGCGGCTCGAATTTCTGGGCGATGCCGTGCTGGGCACGGCCGTGGCCGAGTACCTGTTTCGCAAGTTCCCCTACGAGCAGGAAGGCTTCCTGACCGAGATGCGCAGCCGCATCGTGAACCGGGAAAGCCTCAACGCCATTGCCCTCAAAATCGGGCTCGATAAGCTCGTGCAGCTCGATGCCGCCCAGGGCCGCGCCGCCCGCTCGCGCTCAGTGAACGGCAACGCCCTGGAGGCCTTGGTGGGGGCCGTATATCTCGACCACGGCTACAAAGCGGCCCGTAAGTTTGTGCTCGGCGGCCTGCTCAAGCCCTTCGTTGATGTGAAGGCCATGACCCAGACGACCACCAACTTCAAGAGTAAGCTGATTGAGTGGGCCCAGCGCCACGGCAAAAACATGCGCTACGAACTCACCGGCGAAGCCCGCCCGGGCGGCGTAATGGAGTTTTCGGCCACCGTGATGCTGGACGAAAGCGCCGTAGCTACCGGCATGGGCCTCTCGAAAAAGCAGGCTGAGCAGCTAGCTGCCGAAAGGGCCCTAGAGGTGCTGGGGGTGTAACAACGACTACGCAAAGTGCTGCGCCCGCTGTGCGAAACTTGTTCTACAACGAGGTTCGTGCAGCGGGCGCAGCGGTTCGCGGAGTAACCCAAGCCGGTAAAAAGGAGTTGTTTTGCAGAGTCAACTCCTCAATCCGAAATCATGCGAATAGCCGGCGCCGCCCTCAACCAGATTCCCTTCGACTGGACCCATAACCTGCGTACGATTCAGATGGCCATTGAGCAGGCCAAAGCGGCCGGCGTAGAGCTGCTGTGCCTGCCAGAGCTGTGCCTGACCGGCTACGGCTGCGAAGACCTGTTTCTGAGCGACTGGCTGCCCGAAAGCGCGCTGGCCCACCTGCAGACCATTCGGTCCTGGACCCAGGGTATTTGCGTGGTGGTGGGCCTGCCGGTGCGTTTGCAGGGGCGCACTTACAACACAGCCGCCGTGCTGCGCGACGGGGAAATACTGGGCTTCGCGGCCAAGCAATTCCTGGCCAACGATGGCGTGCATTACGAGCCCCGGTTCTTCCACCCGTGGCCGGCCGGCGAAACGACCACCGTGCAGTGGGAAGGGGAGGAGTGGACGCTGGGGGATATGATTTTTGAGCACCAGGGCGTGAAGTTCGGATTTGAAATCTGCGAGGACGCGTGGCGGCCCGACGATGTGCGGCCCGCTGCCCGCCTGTGGGGGAAGGTGGATTTGATTGTGAACCCCTCGGCCTCGCACTTCGCCATGAGCAAGACCGACCTGCGCTACCAGCTGGTGTTGCAGGCCTCGCGCAAGTTCCACTGCACTTACCTCTACGCCAACCTGCTGGGTAACGAGGCCGGCCGCATCATCTACGACGGCGAAATTCTGATAGCCCGCAACGGCCATCTACTCCAGCGCAACCAGCTCATGAGCTTCAAGGAAGTGGATTTGGAATGCGTGGACGTGGATTTCAGCACCGAGCTGCCGGCCGCCGAAACCATTCCGGCCCTGCCCACGCCCGACGAGTACCTGGAGCTTAACCAAGCCTTGAGCCTAGCGTTGTTCGACTACCTGCGCAAGGCCCGCAGCCGGGGCTTCGTGCTCAGCCTCAGCGGCGGGGCCGACTCGTGCATGTGCGCCGTAGCGGTGGCCGAAATGGTGCGCTTGGGTGCCGCCGAACTGGGTACGGCCGAATTTATGCGCCGCTCGGGCTGCTTCACGACCACCGACATCGAGGAAATAGCCGACGTGCAGGAAGCCGCGCCCGCCCGCCGTACACTGGTAGCTGCCGACGGCTCGCCGAGTGCCGCGCCCTCGGGTAATCTGCCTCAGGCCAGCACCGAAGCCGTTTCGGTGAAACAGCGGGAAGTGAACCGTCGCCTGACGGGCCGGCTGCTCACCTGCGCCTACCAGGGCACCGTGAATTCCTCCGACGATACCTTCAACTCGGCTCAGGAGCTGGCCGACGATATCGGAGCCGGCTTTCATCACTGGGACATCAACGAGGAAGTGAGTGGCTACGTGGGCAAGATTGAGCACGCCCTGGGCCGGGAGCTGACTTGGCAAACTGATGATCTGGCCCTTCAGAATATCCAGGCCCGGGTGCGCGCCCCCGCCATCTGGATGCTGGCCAACATCCGGAACTGCCTGCTGATGACGACCTCCAACCGCTCGGAGGCCAGCGTGGGCTACTGCACCATGGACGGCGACACGGCCGGCTCTATCTCGCCCATTGCCGGCGTCGACAAGTTCTTCGTGAAGCAGTGGCTGCGCTGGGCCGAAACTGAGCTCAACTACAAGGTTCTGCGCCTGGTAAACGGCCTGCAACCCACCGCCGAGCTGCGCCCCCTCGAAGACAATCAGACCGATGAGCGCGACCTAATGCCCTACGTGCTGCTCAACCGCATCGAGCGGCTGGCCTTCTACGACCGGCTGGCCCCCGCCCAGGTGCTGGCCACTCTGCGCCACGAGGACCCCGCCGCCGACCCCGAGCAGCTCAAAACCTACGTAAAGCGCTTTTTCAGCCTCTGGAGCCGCAACCAGTGGAAGCGAGAACGGTACGCCCCCGCCTTCCACCTCGACGACTACAACGTGGACCCACGTTCCTGGCTGCGCTTCCCCATCCTGAGCGGCGGCTACGCCCAGGAACTGGCCGCGCTGTAGGGAGGAGGAGGCAAAAAGAACGTCATGCTGAGCGAAGTCGAAGTATCTCTACCGCAATAGTAAATTCAACGTCAGGGTTGGTGTTGCGGTAGAGATGCTTCGACTACGGCTGCGCCTTCGCTCAGCATGACGTTCTTTTGCCCCATTTGCCACGTGCATGAGCCGACTTTAAGAAGAACCTCCCACGAAAAACCGGTACTTTCGTGGTTCAACTCCGCGTAATCTGTGACGGCAAGTACCCTCAATCAACTTTATCAGGAGCGCGAAGCCTACCGGCTGCCGCTGTACTCGGCGCGGCAGGTGGCCCGGCTCACGGGCCTCGCGGCCTCGACGGTAAAGACCTGGACCCGCGCCGACGATCAGGAGGCCCTGGTGCAGGCAGCCAGCCCCGAGGGTTTGTCGTTCCTGAATCTGGTGGAAGTGCACGTGCTGGCCGCCATCCGCCATCAGCACGGGATTCCGTTGCAGCGGGTGCGCCACGCGGTGCAGTTCGTGCGCCAGGAACTCCAGGACGAGCATCCGCTGGCCCAGCATCAGTTTGAAACCGACGGGGTGGACTTGTTCGTGCGGGCGCTGGAAGACGAGAACCTGCTCATTAACGCTTCCCGGCGGGGCCAGATTACCATTCGCCAGCTCGTGGAAGCTTACCTGCGCCGCATCGAGCGGGCGGCCGATGGGTTTCCGTTGCGCCTGTTTCCGGTATACACCAGCGCCCCCGGCTTCGTGCCCGACGGCCTGCCGGCCCCCATCGTCGTCGACCCCCGGGTAACCTTCGGTCGGCCGGTGCTCACGGCCACCTACGTGCCCGTCGATGTGGTAGTTGACCAGTACCGGGCCGGCGATGCCGTGGCCGACATTGCTCGTAATTTCAACCTCCCGGCTTCGGCCGTGGAAGAAGCCATCCGGTATGAGCTCGGCGCCTAACCCCGTATTTTTCCTCGACCGTACCCTCGACACCGTGCTGGTGCGCGAGACCCTGCAACCGCAGCCCGACCAGTTTCTGCGCCACGCCGACCTGTTCGAACCTGATACGCCCGATGCCGACTGGCTGCCCGCCATTACAGCCCAGGGTGCCTTCGTGCTCACCCATGAACGCCGCCTGCACTACAACCCCCTGGAGCTGCGGGTGCTGCTGGGCAGCGGGGCCGGTACGTTTATTTTCGTGGCCAAAGGCCTCACCGGCGCCGGTCTGGCCGAGTGCGTGGTGCGGGCCCTGCCGCGGCTGCGTCGTTTCGCCCGGCGGCACCCGCGCCCGTTCGTGGCTAAAGTATACGTTGATGGCCGCATCCAGCGCGTTCTTTCCTGAACCTGAGAGACAGCGCCTGCAATTAGTATCTGATGTAGCGCGAAGCTCCAGCTTCGCGCTACACTCCTTCGTTTTATGGTTTTTATTGAGTTGCTTGTCAAGGGTTTATCGTATAATCACAAAGTTCGGTGCAAGTTTTTTACACTTGCCGGACCTAAGCTTCTGTAACCCCAATATCTGTGGCAACGTCCGGAGCTGGTCGCCTGCTGTTTCTACCTTTCTGCTGCCCGAGTGCATACGCTTCCGCTGCCTGCTTTTCAACGGTGCCCGCTTCCTGCGCGGCCTACTACTGTTGCCGCCGATGCCGAGCTGGTGGCGCAGTTGCAACGGGGTAGCGAGGTGGCATTCCGCATTCTGGTAGAACGCTACCAGAACCGGATTTACCGCACCGTATTGGCCTTGCTTCGTTCCCCGGAGGAAGCAGAGGACGTGGCGCAGGAGGTTTTTGTGGAAGTCTACCAGACCATTGGCCGGTTCCGGAGCGAAGCGTCGCTAACCACTTGGCTCTACCAATTGGCTACCTCGCGGGCCCTGAAAAACCTACGGCGGGCCCGCGCCAAAAAGCGCTTCGCCTATTTCACCAGCTTGCTAAGCCCCGATAACCGGGTGCTGTATGAGCCGCCGGACAACGAGCACCCGCAGGCGCAGCTGGAAGGCCGGGAGCAAGTAATTATGCTGCTGGCGCATATTGCCCGCTTGCCCGACCAGCAGCAGGTGGCTTTCACGCTGCGCCACGAGCAGGAACTGAGCTACGAGGAAATAGCCGCCATACTGCATACCACGGTGCCCGCCGTGGAATCGTTGTTGTTCCGCGCCCGAAAAACGCTCCGCACTCACCTTCAGCCTTCCCCGCGCCATGTCTGATTCAGCCCCTCGCCCCAATGCCGACGAAGACTGGGACAATCTGCTGCGCCACTGGCGAAACCAGCCGGCAGCTCAGCCCCGACCTTACTTTTATAGTCGGGTACGCGCCCGCCTCGACCGCGAAACGGCGGTGGCGCGTCTGCCGGTACCAGCGTGGTTGCGCTGGCCCGCCTACGCCGTGATGCTGGGCGCACTGCTCCTGCTTAGCGGCGACGATGCAACCCTATACTCGGTGAGTAGCGCCAACCAGAACAGCCCTGATCGGATTGAATTTCAGTCTGCTGCCGACTAACACCGCGTGCTTGTGGCCCCCACGCTACCCGGCCCGGAAGCCGGAAAGTGGCTTTACCGGGCCGAAAGCCTATTGTCTGAGTACCTTTGATTTCTTCTCATTTCTTTTGAAGCCATGTTATCTATGCTGAGTGCCATTCTCTGGAACCCTGACCCCATTATTGCCCACATCGGCCCGCTCACGCTGCGCTGGTATGGGCTGCTGTTCATGTCGGGCTTCGTGGTGGGCACGTTCATCCTGAGCCATATCTACCGCTCCGAAAAAGTTTCGCCGCGCTGGGTTGATGTGATTACGATTTACGTGCTGCTGGGCACCGTAATTGGGGCGCGGCTGGGCCACGTATTTTTCTACGACTGGGCCCAGTACAAGGACCAGCCCTGGGAAATTCTGAAAATCTGGCACGGCGGCCTAGCCTCGCATGGCGCTACCATCGGCATCATCTTCGCCGTCTGGCTGTTTAGCCGCAAAAATAAGTTCGACGTGCTCTGGACCCTCGACCGCATCGTGCTGGTGGTGGCCGTGGGCGGGGCGCTCATCCGGATGGGCAACCTGATGAACTCCGAAATCGTGGGCCACCCCACCGACGCGCCCTGGGCATTCACCTTCCCCCGCGACTACGAGCACCTGACCAAAGCCACCGCCGACCAGCCCGTACCCACCGGCTCGGCCGTGGTGCAGTACCAGCGCCAGCCCGATGGCGAAGCGCTGGTAACGGCTCAGCCAGCAGGGGCTACCGTGGCGGCCGGCTCGCTGGTGGCCGTGCCGCGCCACCCCACCCAGATCTACGAGTCGCTGTTTTGCGTGTTCCTGTTCGTGCTGCTCTACGCCATGTGGAACCGCACCAAGGAGCGCACCCCGCGCGGACAGCTATTCGGCTTGTTCGTGGTACTGCTGTTCGCGTTCCGGTTCTCCATCGAGTTTTTCAAGGAAGACCAAGTGGCCTTCGAGCAGGGCATGCAGTTCAACATGGGCCAGCTGCTAAGCATCCCGCTGGTGTTCGTGGGCCTTTACGTGCTCTACCGGGCCGGCCGCAACCCCAACAACCCCTACGGCTACGCCCCCCGGGATCTGGAGGAATACGAAGCCGCCGAAAAGAAAGCTGCTAGCTGATAGCCAACAGCTGTTAGCCTCTGGGTGGGAAAGATTCCAATTATTCTGCCCGAAAAAAGGCCCCGCACTCAACCAAGTGCGGGGCCTTCTTCGTTGACGAGCTAACAGCTAACAGCTAACAGCTAACAGCTAACAGCCAGAACCTAGTACCGGCGGTTCACGGCGTTCAGGTCTTCAAACGCCGACTTGAGGCGGGTGACGAAGCTTTCCTCGCCCTTGCGGAGCCACACGCGCGGGTCGTAGTACTTCTTGTTGGGCGAATCGTCGCCGGTGGGGTTGCCGATCTGGGCCTGCAGGAAGGCTTCGTTCTTCTGATAGTACTGGCGGATGCCGTCCCAGAAGGCCCACTGCATGTCGGTGTCGATGTTCATTTTGATGGCGCCGTAGCCGATGGCCTCGCGGATTTCCTCCTGCGTAGAGCCCGAGCCGCCGTGGAACACGAAGTTGATGGGCAGCTTGGCGTCGAGCTTGTACTTCTCCTTCACGAACTCCTGGGAGTTGTGCAGGATTTTCGGCTGGAGCTTCACGTTGCCGGGCTTGTAGACGCCGTGCACGTTGCCGAAAGCGGCAGCGATGGTGAAGCGGGGGCTGATTTTACTCAGCTCCTCGTAGGCATAGGCCACTTCCGAAGGCTGGGTGTAGAGCTTGCTGGAATCGACGTCGGAGTTGTCTACGCCGTCTTCTTCGCCGCCGGTTACGCCGAGTTCAATTTCGAGCGTCATCCCAATTTTGGCCATGCGTTCCAGGTACTCCTTGCAGATTTCCACATTCTCCTCAATCGGCTCTTCCGACAAGTCGAGCATGTGCGAGGAGTACAGCGGCTGGCCGTGCTGGGCGAAGTGCTTCTCGCCGGCTTCGAGCAAGCCATCAATCCAGGGCAGGAGCTTTTTGGCGGCGTGGTCGGTGTGCAGAATCACGGGCACCCCGTAAGCCTCGGCCATCAGATGAATATGCTGAGCCCCCGAAATAGCGCCTGCAATGCTGGCCTGCTGCTTGTCGTTGGGCAACCCCTTACCGGCGTAGAACTGCGCACCGCCGTTCGAGAACTGAATGATAACGGGCGAGTTCAGGTCGCGGGCGGTTTCCAGCACGGCGTTTACCGTGTCGGTGCCGGTTACGTTCACGGCGGGCAGGGCGTAGCCGTGCTGCTTGGCGTGCTCGAAAAGCTGCTGCACTTCGTCGCCGTACAATACGCCGGCGCGCAGGCCGGTAAGAGTGGTTTGATCAGCCATGTGCTGGAAGATAGGGGTTAGCGGTGGGGGTGGGGGAGAACCACACCGGGATTAGGAATTGAGTCAAATTTAAGGAAAAGAACTCGCCTTACCCAGCTCCGGTGCGCCCCGCCGCAGCGGGTGCCGCAGGGCAGGAGCAAGGCGGCCCCTAGCCCTACTTCAGCTCGTACTCGTAGAGGCCGCCTTGCTCGGTGCTGATGTAGAGCAGCGCATCGGTGGCGAACACGGCCCCTTCGGTCTGCCCCAAGCCTTTAAGCGAAATCCGCTCGGGCTTGGCTTTCAGGATGGCCGCCAGGTTTTCGCCTTCGAACACGAACATCTCCTCACGGGCCATCAGCACCAGCCGGCGGCCGTTGGGGCTGAGCGTGGCGTCGGTTACTTCACCCGAAATGGCAAGTTTGGTGAGCAGCTTGGCCGTATAGGAGCCCGGCCGGTCGGGTACCGTGTACACCTTGCTGGTTTCGCCTGCGCCCCGATCCTTGGTGAACAGGTACACCTGCCCGTCGTGCCAGAGCGTAGCCTCGGAGTCGAAGTTACGCTCCTTCTTCTTGGGCGGGAACTCGGTCTGGTCGGGATACTTGAGCTTGATTTCCTGGACAATTTTCGGGTTGAGCGGGTTGAGGCGATGAATCACCAGGTCGCGGCGGTCGTTGTTGTTGTTGCCCACGTCGCCGATGTAGAGGTTGCCCGCGTCGTCGCGGGTAATGCTCTCCCAGTCGCGGCTTTGCACCGGTACCTCAATCTGGGCCACTGTTTTGCCATCTTCAATATTGATTTTGAAGAGAATAGCCGGGTTGCCATCGTCGGAGTGGGTGTAGAGGGTGCCGGGCTCCCCGGTGAGGGCCAGCCCCGAGCTCTCGCGCACGTCGTCGAGCTTCGATACCTGTTTTAGGTGGTCAATTTCCGTGTCGTTATTGCCTTTCTCAGAGCCCAGGTTGAGGGTGTTGGAAGGGGACCCGGGCTGGCTGGGCTGGGCTTCGGAACAGCCGCTGAGTAGCGTGCCGGCCAAGGTGGCGGCAATCCATAGTGTACGCATGCGAAGGGTGAAATCAGACTAGAAAAAGCCGCCGGTCCGCAGGGCGCGGCAGCCACATCGGCTCTTGTACGGGTGGTAAATGAGGGGGTTGGCGTGGCAGTGAATGAGATAACGTCATTCACAGTCATTCATTCACCGCTACGGCACCGGATCGGGGCCGTGGGGCCCCCAAGGGTGGCAGCGGCTGATGCGGCGCAACGCCAGCCGGCCGCCGCGCCAGGGGCCGTACTTGGTAACGGCCTCCACGGCGTAGGCCGAGCAGGTGGGCACGAAGCGGCAGCTGGGCGGCGTAAGGGGCGAAATCAGGTGGCGGTACACCCAGAGCAGGCCCAGCAGCAACTGGCGGAACAGGTAAGTCATGCGTGGTAAAGGTAGGGGCGGGCGTTAGGTTCCCGCTGATGAAGCGCAGAGTTGTTCACAAATGATGCTACGGGCTGCCGCGCGTTTCTCCGCGCTGCTGTACGGGAAATGCTCCAAACACAATTCCGTAACTTCGCCGGTACCATTTCCCATCCATCAACCTGAATTATGCGCCAGAATCATTGGGTTAAAGCCCTGTTACTAACGCTGCTGTTGCCCCTCACGGCCCACGCCGACGAGGGCATGTGGCTTCCGCTCTTCATCAAGCGCCTCAACCAGGCCGATATGGAGAAGAAAGGCCTCAAGCTGACGGCCGAAGAAATTTACAGCGTCAACAATGCCTCCCTCAAGGATGCCGTGGTCCAGCTCGGTGGCTTCTGCACCGGCGAGTTCGTGAGCAGCCAGGGCCTGATGCTGTCCAACCACCACTGCGGCTACGACGCGCTGCAAACCCACAGCACGCCCCAGAACAACATTTTGCAGAACGGCTTCTTCGCTGCCACCAAGGCCGACGAGAAGAAGAATCCCGGGCTGTTCGTGGATATTCTGGTGCGGATGGAAGACGTGACGGCCAAGATGACCGAGGGCCTGAGCGCCACCACGCCCGAAGCCGAGCGCGTGGCCACCATCCAGCAGCGCCAGCGCGAAATGGCCGAAGCCGCCAAGGAAAACGGCCAGTACGTAGCCTACGTGCGCGATATGTTCGGCGGCAACGAGTACTACCTGTTCATCTACCAGCGCTTCGGCGACGTGCGCCTGGTAGGCGCTCCGCCGGAAGCCGTGGGTAAATTCGGTGGCGACACCGACAACTGGATGTGGCCCCGCCACACCGGCGACTTCAGCATGTTCCGGGTGTACGCCGACAAGGATAACAAGCCCACCGCCGGCCCCCAGGACGGTAACGTGCCCTACGTGCCCAAGAAGCACCTGCCCGTGGCGCTACAAGGCGTGCAGGAAGGCGACTTCGCCATGGTATTCGGCTTCCCCGGCCGCACCCAGCGCTTTCTGCCCGCCGCCGGCCTCCAACTCACCCTCGACCAGAGCAACCCGGCCCGCATCAAGCTGCGCGATACCCGCCTCAAGCTCTGGAAAGCCGACATGGACAAGAACCCCGACCTGCGCCTGCAGTACGCCAGCAAGTACGCCAACATCGCCAACTACTGGAAGTACTTCATTGGCCAGAACGAGGGCATGAACCGCCTGAAAACCGTGCAGACCAAGCGGGCCGAGGAAGCTGCCCTGGCCCAGTGGATTGCCCAGGACCCCACCCGCCAGCAGCAGTACGGCGAGGCCCTGACTACCATCGAGGACGCCTACAAAATCCAGCGCCAGTACAACCTGAGCACCCAGTACGTGAACGAGGGCGCTTTCGGCACCGAAATCATTACCCTTGCGGCCCGCATGATGCCGCTGGCCAGCGCCCTCAAAGGCGGCGACAAAGCGGCCATCAGCATAGCCACCGAAGGCTTGCAGGAAACGGTGAAGGATTACTTCAAGGACTACAGCGCCGCTACCGACCAGAAGGTGTTTGCTGCCCTCATGGGCCTCTACATGCAGGATGTACCCCAGGACCAGCAGCCCGACGTGTTTGCCATGGTGAAGAAACAGTACGGTGGCTCAATGGACAAATACGCCGCCTACGTGTTCGGTAACTCCTTCCTGACTTCGGAAGCCAAGGTGAAGGCCTTTTTGGCCAACCCGTCGCTGGCTAAGCTGGAAGCTGATCCAGGCTACAAAACCTACCAGTCGGTGTACACGAACTACGTGCAGACCATCTTGCCCAAGCTCCAGGCCTCGCAGGCCGGCCTGGGCCGTGCCAACCGCTTGTACGTGGCCGCCCTGCGCGAGAAAAACAGCCAGAAAGTGTACTCGCCCGACGCTAACTCCACCATCCGGCTGAGCTACGGCACCGTGCGCCCCTACGACGGCCGCGACGCCGTGCACTACGACTACCAGACCACCGCCCAAGGCATCCTGGAGAAGGAAGATGCCTCGAACCCCGAGTTCGTGGTGCCCAAGAAAGAGCTGGAACTGCTCAAGATGAAGGATTACGGCCGCTACGCCAACAAGCAGGGCGACTTGCCGGTAGCCTTTATTACCGATAACGACATCACCGGCGGCAACTCCGGTTCGCCCGTCATCAACGGCCGCGGCGAGCTGATTGGCATTGCCTTCGACGGTAACTGGGAAGCCATGACTGGTGACCTGGCCTACGACCCCGACCTCAAGCGCTGCATCAACGTGGACATCCGCTACGTGCTCTGGTGCATCGAGAAGCTGGGCGGCGCCAAGCACATCGTCGATGAAATGACGCTGGTCAACGGCGCCCCGAACCCCGGCATCGGCCCCGCCTCGGCCAGCACCAGCCTCCTGAACACGGGCATGGGCGACCTGGAAAAGATGAAGGTGAAAACCGAACAGGGCGGCAAAACTAAGATCAAGCGCAAAAACAAAAAGGAGAAGGATTCGGCTAAAATGTAGTCTGAAACCCTGCTTTTGCCCGCCAGGGCGGTTGCTCCCGAAGCTCCGGTACCGTTAGGTGCCGGAGCTTTTTGCTGGGGCATAGTGGCGGCTCGGGTTCCGGGGACCGGCTTTTTGCCTCTTGTCCGCGTAGTTTCCTTGTGCGGCCACCGCTGCACTTATCCTCCGCTGCCTTTCTCACCCTCTAAGCCTCCTTCATTATGCCTACTGCCGACTCCTATGTTATTGGCCTCGATTTCGGAACGTCGTCGGTGCGGGCCTTGCTCGTGGAAACGGGCACCGGCCGCGAGGTGGCGCAGGCCGTGCGTGAGTACCCGCGCTGGGAGGCTGGGGAGTTCTGCGACCCCGACCGCAACCAGTTCCGCCAGCACCCGCTCGACCACCTCGAAGGCCTCACGGCCGTGGTACGCGAGGTGGTAGCCTTGGTCGGTGACCCCACCCGCATCGTGGCGTTGGCCGTCGATGCTACGGCCTCCACACCCGGCCCGGTAAACGAGCAGGGCGTGGCGCTGGGGCTACTGCCCGAATTCGCCGATAACCCTAATGCTCTGTTCCTCCTTTGGAAAGACCATACGGCCGTGGCCGAAGCCACGGAAATCAACCAGAAGGCCCACGCCTGGGCTGGCCCCGACTTCACGAAGTATTCGGGCGGAGTGTACTCGCCGGAGTGGTTCTGGGCCAAAATAACGCGCATCGTGCGCCAGGATGATGCCGTGGCCCGGGCCGCCTACTCCTGGTTGGAACACTGCGATTGGGTGACGCTGGTGCTCACCGGCCAGCCGCTGGCCGAGCTCAAGCGCAGCCGGTGCGCGGCCGGCCACAAGGCCATGTGGCACCCCGAGTGGCACGGCCTGCCCCCCGAGGAGTTTCTGGTGCACCTCGAACCTCGCCTGGCCGGCCTGCGTGCCCGCCTCTACCAAGACACGTACACCGCCGACCAATCTGCCGGCACCCTCAGCCCCGAATGGGCCCAAAAGCTAGGCCTGCGCCCGGAAACGGTGGTGGCCGTGGGCACCGTGGATGCCCACGCCGGTGGGGTAGGAGGCCATATTGCGCCCTATACGCTGGTAAAAGTGATGGGAACCAGCACCTGCGACATCGTGGTGGTGCCCCCGGCCGATCTGGCCGGCCGGCCGCCGGTAGCGGGCATCTGCGGACAGGTGCTGGGCTCAGTCGTGCCCGGGATGGTGGGGCTGGAGGCTGGCCAGTCGGCCTTCGGCGACCTGCTGGCCTGGTTCGAGAACCTGCTGACCTGGCCGCTGGCCGCGCTGCTGGCGCGGGCCCAGGATCTGAGCCCCAAACAGCGGCGGCAACTCCGGCTCGATGCGGAAGAAAACCTGCTGGAGCTGCTCACTGAGGCGGCCGAGGCCCTCGGGCCCGAGCCCGGCCGCGAACTGGCCCTGGACTGGGTGAACGGCCGCCGCACGCCCGACGCCAACCACCAGTTGCAGGGCGCGTTGCGCAACCTCACGATGGGCTCCGGGGCTCCCGAAATATTCCGGGCGCTAGTGGAGAGCCTCTGCTACGGCTCGCGCCGGATTCTGGAGCGCTTCGAGGCCGAGGGCATTCGGGTGGAGCGGATTATTGGTATTGGTGGGGTGGCCCAGAAGTCATCCTACCTGATGCAACTCATGGCCGATGTGCTCAACCGCCCGATTACAGTGGCGGCCTCGCAGCAGGCCCCGGCCCTGGGTGCGGCCATGTACGCGGCCGTGGCTGCCGGCTGCTACCCCACCGTAGAAGCTGCCCAACAGGCCATGAGTAGCGGCTTTTCGGCTACCTACGAACCTAACCCGGCCCGCGCCGCCGCCTACGAACCCCACTATGCCGCTTACTTGGCGCTAGGCGACTTCATCGAGGAATCGGCCACCGGCCAGCTCAACAATTCGGCCGCTCAGTTGTAACTATCAACTCATCAAATTCACTTGTCCTATTCTGCATGGCCAAATCATTTCTGACTGACATTAAAAAACACTTTGGCGATGGCAATTATGCCGGCGACGAATTTGGCGGGGCCCGCGGCACCTCGGGGCAGGGGCTGCCCACCGGCGGCCCGGGCAACTTCATGTTCGCCACCGGCATCGAGTGCTCATACCCGACCATTGAACACGGCAAAGTGCGCCGCGATTTACTCGAAGAATGCGGCCACTACGAGCACTGGCAGAAGGACTTGCAGCTGGTGAAGGATCTGGGCCTGAAGGTGCTGCGCTACGGACTGCCCTACCACAAAACCCACCTAGGCCCCGGCGAGTACGACTGGGAGTTTGCCGACAAGGTGATGGCCGAAATGCAGCGCCTGGGCATCACGCCCATCCTGGATTTGCTGCACTTCGGCGTGCCCGACTGGCTGGGCAACTTCCAGAACCCCGAGCTGCCGGTGCACTTTGCCGACTACTGCGGGGCCGTGGCCGAGCGCTACCCTTGGGTGCGCTACTACACGCCCATCAACGAAATCTATGTTACGGCCAAGCTCAGCGCCAAAGACGGCATCTGGAACGAGCAACTGCGATCCGACGAGGCTTTCGTGACGGCCATCAAGCACCTGGTGGCGGCCAGCATTATGGGCAACCAGCAGATTGCCCGCCACCGCCCCGACTGCGTGATTGTGCAGAGCGAATCGGCCGAGTACACCCACGAGCTGCGCACCGAGCGCACACCCCATATTCAGCTCGAAAACAAGCTGCGCTTCCTCGCCCTCGACCTACTCTATGCCCATCATCCCGACGGCGAGGTATACCAGTATCTGCACGATAACGGCCTGACCCGCAAGGAATACGACTGGTTTATGGTAGGCGAGCCGCCCGGATACCAGATTATGGGCAACGACTACTACGGCCGCAACGAGCGCATGATTCTGCCCAATGGGGAGGTGCTCACGGCCTCCGATGTCATGGGCTGGTTCAACATCACCCACGACTACTACCTGCGCTACCACAAGCCAGTAATGCACACCGAAACCAACGTCTTCGACCCTGAACAGGCTCCCACCTGGCTTTGGAAGCAGTGGGTGAACATTTTGCAGATGCGCAAGCTGGGCGTGCCGGTGCTTGGCTTCACCTGGTATTCGCTCATCGATCAGGTCGACTGGAACCGGGGCCTGGAGGCAAAAGAAGGTACCGTAAACGCCTGTGGCCTCTACGATATGGACCGCAACCCCCGCCCCGTAGCCGAAGCCTACCGCCAGCTGCTGCAGGAGTACGGTCAGATTACCATCATCCCTCACGGCGAGCTGTTTGAGCAGAACAGCCGCCCGGCCACGTTGAAAGTGGAAATTTGAGGATTATTCAGTCCGTAAAATAGTGCTTGGTCGGCGGCTGAATTGCCCTTGCCAGCACCGTTACCCAAAGGCCCGCCCCGCGAAATCAGCGTGGAGCGGGCCTTTTTGCTGGAATAAACCGGGCAAATTTGCGGAGTTGCTGCCGACTGCCTACTTTCCAGCAGTTCAATTGCTTATCCGCTATTTTATGGTGAAACTATACTTATGCCTGGCCCTGGGGCTGGGGGCACTGCCGGCGGCCCACGCCCAGGGCCCCGGCTTGTGGGGCGCCCGTGCGGCCGCCTTGGGCCAGATTGGCTCTGTACTGGCCGACGACGGCTGGGCCGGGGCCAGCAACGCCGCCGCGCTGGGCCAACTCAACCGGCCCACGGTGGGTGTGGGGGCCGAAAACCGCTACCTGCTGCCCACCCTCAATACTGCTTCGCTGGTGATGGCCGTGCCTATTGGCTACCGGAATAATGCCGCTCCCGCCGCACCAGTGGCGGGCGTAACCGCCGCCGTAGCCGGGGCCGATGCGCCGCGCTATGGCACGCTGGGCTTCACGGCCCAGCGGTTTGGGGGCCAGCTGTACTCCGAGCAGCGGCTGGGGCTGGGCTACGGCTACCAATTAGGCACCGTGCGGGTGGGGGCACGGGTGGAAGTGCTGCAAACCAGCATTCAGGCTCTTGGTAGCCACCGCACGGTTGCCGCCTCGCTGGGCGGGCAGGCCGATATCATTCCGCGCAAGCTCACTTTCGGGGCCACGCTCTACAACTTCAACCAGGCCCGGCTGGCCGAGTACCAGGACGAGCGCCTACCCACCGTGCTGCGGGCCGGGCTAGCCTGGCGGCCCGCCGAAAAAATGTTGCTGCTGGTGGAAACCGAGAAAGACGTGGAGCAGGATGCCGACTTCAAGGCCGGCCTCGAATATCTGCCGCTGCCGGCCTTAGCGTTGCGGGCCGGCCTGAGCACGCTCACCAGCCAGCTGACGGGCGGCGTGGGCCTGCGCACCGGAGCCTTCCGCATCGATTACGCGGCCGGCTGGCACGAAACCCTGGGCCTGAGCCAGCAGCTAAGCGCCGCCTACGTGTGGGCCAAACCCAGCCGGCCATGAGGACGGGAGTGGCGGGTAAAATGTGGCCCGACTTCAGTCCGTAGCCCGCTTATTAGGTTCTGTTTTTACGGCCGGGCTACGGACTAAAGTCCGGGCCATAGTTGCCAGCGCCGTGGTGCTGGTTGCGCTGCTGCTCCAGTCTGCTGCTGCCCAGGCTCAGGAATTCCCGCGCCCGCCGCTGCCCGACCTCGACCGGCTCACTCAGGAGCTGTTCGCCGAAATCCAGACCGATGAGAACAGCGTGCCCTACGAGGACCTCTACGAAACGCTGCTGCTCTACTATCAGACCCCGCTCAACCTCAACGTCGCCAGTCGCGACGAGCTCCGGAGCCTGCTGCTGCTCTCCGAAACCCAGATAACGCACCTGCTGGAGCACCGCCAGCAAAACGGCCTGCTGCTGAGTTTGTACGAGCTGCAAAGCGTGGAGGGCTTCGATTTGCGCACCATCTACCGCATCGCGCCTTTCGTGGCGGTGTTGACTGCCGACCCCAACGCGGCCCGGGGTAGCCTATGGCAGCGCATCCGAAGCGAAGAAAACAACGCCCTGTTTCTGCGCTACGAGCGCACCGTGCAGGGCCGCCCTGGCTACGGTGCCGCCGACACCACGAGCACCGGCCGCCCCGCCACCCGCTACCTGGGCTCGCCCGACAAGCTGCTGCTGCGCTACCGCGTGAGCCGGAGCCGCGATTTCAGCCTGGGTTTCACGGCCGAAAAAGACGCCGGCGAGCAGCTCGTCTGGAACCCCGCCACCCGCCGCTACGGGGCCGATTTTTACTCGGCCCACTTTGTGGTGCAGGAGCGGGGGAGACTGAAAACGCTGGCCCTGGGCGACTACCAGCTGCAGTTCGGGCAGGGGCTGCTGCTCTCGTCGGGGTTCGTGGTGGGCAAAGGGGCCGAAACCATTACCACGTTGCGCCGCAGCTCGGTGGGCGTACGGCCCTACGCCTCGGTGCTCGAAAACTCGTTTTTTCGGGGTGCAGCGGCCACGGTGGCCCTTACGCCCACGGTGCGGGCCACCGTGTTCGGCTCCCGCAAGCGGGTTGATGCCTCCATTCAGCAGGCCCGCGATTCGCTGGCCGAGTTCCGCGAGTTCACTTCTGGGCTGCAGCTCTCGGGCCTGCACCGCACGCCTACCGAGGTGGCCAACCGCGCCGCCCTGCAGGAAACCGTACTTGGCGGCCACGCCCAGTACACCAGCCCCAACAGCGACCTGCAACTGGGCCTTACGGCCGTTAATACCCAGTACGATAAGCCCGTGCAGCGCCGCGATGCGCTGTATAACAAGTACGAGCTACGCGGCGGCCATAACTTGGCCCTGGGCGCAAACTACAGCTATGTGTGGCGCAACCTGCTGCTGTTCGGCGAAACGGCCCGTAGCTCGGGCGGCGGCCTGGGCACCGTGAACGGGCTGCTGGCTAGCCTCGCGCCGGCCGTCGATGTGTCGGTGCTGCACCGCCATTACGCCCGCAACTTCCACACGCTCTACGGCAACGCGTTCGGGGAGAATTCGCGCAACATCAACGAGAGCGGGCTGTACCTGGGCCTGAAAGTGCGGCCGGCGCCCCGTTGGGAGGCTTCGGCCTACTACGACCGGTTCCGCTTCCCGTGGCTGCGCTACCAGGTCGGGGCCCCCAGCACCGGCCACGACTGGCTGCTGCGCCTCACCTTCAGCCCCACCAAAACCAGCCTGCTCTATGCCCAGCTCCGCCAGCGCACCAAGCCCTACGATGCCGACACGCTGCGGCCTGTACCCTTACTCGTGCCCACCCGCCGCCGGAGTCTGCTTTTCTACTACGATACCCGCCCACTGCCCGCCCTGAGCCTACGCACCCGGGTGCAGGGCACCGAGTACCGCGAAGACGGCGGCCCCGCCCGCCACGGCTACGTGCTGGCCCAGGACGTAACCGTGCAGCCCCTGCGCCGCCTGCGCCTCTCGGCCCGCTACGCCCTCTTCGACACCGACGACTACGACACCCGCCAGTACGTGTTCGAGCAGGACGTGCTCTACGCCTTCTCCATCCCGGTACTCGCCGGACAGGGCACCCGCACCTACGTGCTGGCCCAGTTCGAATGCAACCGCCACCTCACCCTCTGGCTCCGCTACGCCGACACCCACTACCGCCACCAAACCACCGTCGGCTCGGGCCTCGACGAAATCCAGGGCAACCGCCGCTCCGACGTGAAAGCTCAGCTGCGGTACCGGTTTTGAGGATATGTATTAGGGGCTTGGGCGGTGCGCCATTCGTCCGCTCGGTCGCAATATCGTATATCTCAAAAGTCCGCAATAGAAAGGCGAAAACTGAATGCTATGCTTGTATAACCGTATTTATTGTCGGTTTGTAAAGTCTGATTAAGAACGACTTTTGATTTTGCACGGCTTGGGAAAGAGGTATACTTGAAGTATTCCTGTCAACTTACTGCCATGCGCCATTTTATCCTCATTTCAATAAGTGCCGCGCTGCTGCTGAGCGGCTGCACTAAACAAGGCCCCACGTTAGTGTCGGGCCTGGTGGTGGACAAGGATACGGATCAGCCCGTGCCTAACGCCGAGGTGCAGGTGCACGCCTTTTCGGGCGGGGGCAGCAGCGGAGGCGGGGGCTACGGCCCGGCGCTGGGTGGTCCCTACCGGGCCGATGCCGACGGCAAGTTCGCCTTCACCTTCGAAGCCGATAGAGGCAAGACCTACAGACTGGACGCCTACGGCCCGCTGGGCCACTTCTCGGTCGATCAGGGGGTGGAGGTAGCCAACGGGCGCACTAACCGCAACCTGCGAATCCCCGTGCAGGCCCCCGGCTGGGTGCGCGTGCGCATTATCGACGAGCCGCCGACCATTAGTGAAGGAGTATTGATCATAGGAGGTATAGGCCCGAAAGGTTACACCTTTAGGCTTCCGCTCCAACAAGTGGAAACCTTCGTGATTGCTACTGGTGCTAATATCCCAAGTAGGCTATCTTGGACTGTCACACTATATGAAGAGAAAACCACTACCGATTATCATCAAAACATTACTATTCCCAGCCTCGACACGGTAACCGTTACCATCCGTTTTTGAACGGTTTTGCAATGTGTAAGCTGCTGCGATACATCAACTATGGTTCCCTTCCAGCCTTTAGCCATGCTTCGTTCTTATTTGCTTTCGAGTAGTGCCGCGCTGTTGCTACTGCTACTGAGCGGCTGCATTAAACAAGGCCCCACGTTGGTGTTGGGCCTGGTGGTGGACAAGGATACGGATCAGCCCGTGCCCAACGCCGAGGTGCAGGTGCACGCCTTTTCGGGCGGGGGTAGCAGCGGGGGCGGGGGCTACGGCCCGGCGCTGGGTGGCCCCTACCGGGCCGATGCCGACGGCAAGTTCGCCTTCACCTTCGAGGCCGATAGAGGCAAGACCTACCGCCTCGACGCCTACGGCCCACTGGGCCACTTCTCGGTCGATCAGGGCGTGGAGGTGGAGAATGGCCGGACCAACCGCAACCTGCGAATCCCCGTGCGGGCCCCCGGCTGGGTGCGTGTGCGCATTATCGACGAGCCGCCTACTGCTAATGAAGGCCAAATAATAGTGGGAGGATTTGGCAATCCAGGTTATTCATCAGGTTTATCACTAATGCAGGATGAAACATTTGTACGCTATATAGGAGCCCATATTCCAAGCAAAGTTTCTTGGATAATAAAGGATTACGCTCGGAAAACAGAGATTGAGGGCCATCAAGACATCAATATTCCCAGCCTCGACACGGTAACCGTTACCATCCGGTTCTAAACGGTTTTGCAATGTGTAAGCTGCTGCGATACATCAACTATGGTTCCCTTTCAGCCTCTAGCCATGCTTCGTTCTTATTTGCTTTCGAGTAGTGCCACCCTGTTGCTGCTGCTACTGAGCAGTTGCGGCAAAGAGGGTCCCACGTTGGTGTCGGGCCTGGTGGTGGACAAAGATACGGATCAGCCCGTGCCCAATGCTGAGGTGCAGGTGCACGCCTTTTCGGGCGGGGGCAGCAGCGGGGGCGGGGGCTACGGCCCGGCGCTGGGTGGCCCCTACCGGACCGATGCCGACGGCAAGTTCGCCTTCACCTTCGAGGCCGATAGAGGCAAGACCTACCGCCTCGACGCCTACGGCCCGCTGGGCCACTTCTCGGTCGATCAGGGCGTGGAGGTGGAGAATGGCCGCACCAACCGCAACCTGCGAATCCCCGTGCAGGCCCCCGGCTGGGTGCGCGTGCGCATTATCGACGAGCCGCCTACCATTGGCGAGGGAATGTTATTCGTGGGATGTATAGGCCCTAAGGATTATAATTTCAGACTTCCGCTCCAACGAGAGGAAAGCTTCGTGATTGCCACTGGTGCTAATATTCCAAATGCATCCTTGTGTTGGACTGTAAGGCAAGATGTTGGAAGAACAGTTACTGAATACCAACAGAAACTTACTATTCCCAGCCTCGACACGGTAACAGTTACCATCCGTTTTTGAATGGTTTTATCTAGTTCGGGACCTTCGCGAAAGGGGCTGTAGGCTTGTAGCGCGAAGCTTCTGCTTCGCGTTTCGCAGCACGAAAGCGACTGATATAGCCAGCAACGAAACGCGAAGCAGAAGCTTCGCGCTACTGCCGCTTCGTGTAAGCTCTGCCCCCTTCATAAACACCTGTAAAACCATACGGCCACCCCACGCAAACTGCGGGGTGGCCGTATGGTTTTACGCGCTAAGGCGCTACTGTTTCAGCAGCCGCACTACGCTCGTGCCGCTGGGCAGGTCGAGGTGGAGGTGGTAGATGCCGGTGCGCAGGTCGCTTAAGTCGAGGGTGGTTTGCAGGGTGGGGGTGGTTTTGCTGAGCGAGCGGGCCAGCACCTGGCGGCCCACGGCGTCGGTGACGCGCAGCGTGACGGGGCCGCGCTGGTCGTTGGCGATGCGCACCTCGAAGCGGCCGGCGCTCGGGTTGGGGCCTACCTCGATGCCCTGCCGGGCGGCGGCCACCGCGGCCGTAATCACGGAAATCGTCTGGCAGCTCTCGTTCGAGTAGGCCGACGCGCCGGTGGCATTCACAGCCCGCACCCGGTAGCAAAACTGGCCGTTGGTGGTCACCTTATCGGTGTAGAAAACCGTGTTGGCCGGCAGGGTCGCAATCTTGACGAAGCCCGTGCTGCCCACCCGGGAGCGTTCGAGCTCGAAGCCGGTTTCGTTGGTCGATCTGTCCAGCCACAGCAGGTCGATGTCGGCTACGTTGCCCGCCACCACGGGGGCCAGGGCCGTGAGCGACTGGGGCGCGGCCGGTACCTCATCGAGGGTGCAGAGTTCCAGGGCCCAGCCCGTAAGTGTGCCGCCGTTGCCGGGCTTGTTGTCGATGATGGTGAGCGTCCAGTTGCCGGTGGCCGGGTCGTTGAGCAGTTCGCCCAGCGAGTTGACGGGGCGCACCGTGGAACCCCCGACGAGCGGGCAAGCCGGTGGGGCCGTAGCGGCATCATCGAAGCTCAGGTTGAGGTTGCCGGTGCCGGGGCAGGTGCGCAGGAACAGCACCGCCCGGCGGCCGGCCGGGTTGGTAAGCGAAATTTCCAGCTCGCTTACGTCGGGGTGCGTAATGGCCAGGTTGCGCACCCGGATATTGGATACGCGGTTGGGGTTGGTGACCGGAATAACCGACGTGACGGTGGCCGCGGCCGTGGCCGAAATGGTCTGGGGCACATTGGTGGCGGCTATGGTCTGGCAGGTCTGGCTGCCAGTCGTGAACGACACCACGGCCGAGTACGGGGCCGGCCCGCACTCGCCCACGGCCCGCACCCGCACGTAGTAGGTGGTGTTCGGCCGCAGCTCGGTAGGGGGTACGAAGCTGTTGGCCAGCAGCCCGGTCTGGGTGATAACGCCCGAAGTGAAACCGGCGTCGAGGGCCAGCTGCACATCGTAACCGGAGGAGGCGGGCACCGAACTCCAGCTGATAACCGGGCGCAGGGTGGTGGGCCCGCTGGTGGCGGTGGGAGCCGTAATGGTTACCGCCTGCGTGAGCAAAGGCCGGACAACCACCCGCACATCGAGCGTTCGGACCACGCCACCGCTGCTGCCGGCCAGCTGAATAATGTAGGTGCCGGCCGCCGTGCCAGCGGCCGCGCTGATGGTGGCCGTGGTGCCGGCTCCGGCGGCCACGGTAGAGTTGGCATACGCAACCGTAAGGCCAGTTGGCAGATTAAGCGCCGACAGCGTTACCGAACCCGCAAAGTCCTGGAGCTGGCCCACCGTGAGGGCCAGGGTGGCCGAGTTGCCGGGGCAGATGCTCAGGGCGCTGGCCGGCCCGTTGGGGCCCTGCAGGAAGAAGGTGGGCCCGGTAGGTACCTCAATCTTGAAATTCTGGTCCGATACGTCGAAGAAAATTCCGCCCGTGGCCTGCACCTTGATACGGGCCAGGGACGTGGCCGCCACGCCGGCGGGCAGCGTTACGTTCTCGTAGCCGTCGTTGGGCGTGCCCGCCAGCAGGGTGGTCGGGAACGTCAGGCCGCCATCAGTGGAAAGCAGAATATCGACGCTGGCCGCGCCGATGGGGACCTGGGTGGTGTTGGCCACGTCCCAGGATACTTGCTGGGGGGCGCCCACCAGCCAGGTGGTAGCCCCCGAGTTCGGGGCCGTCAGCACGAAGGGGCCGGCCGTAGGCACCACCACCACGTGCATCGAATCGTAATCGACCCCGCCGCCGCCAGCCCGGTTGTCGCGGGCCACGAGGCGGAAGATGAGCCGACGGCCGTAGCTGGGCAGCAGCTCCCCCCGGGTCTGGGTGTTGTTGAGAATGTCGGCCAGGCGCGGGAAAGTGCGGGCCGGGCTGGTGGAAGGCGAGAAGGTGCGGAAAATCGGGGCGTCGCCCGAGGGCGCGTTCGGGGCCCCGGCCGGACCTAGGTTGTACTGCTCCCAGGAGTAGGTGAGGGCGTCGTTATTGGCATCGGTGGCCGCGCCGGTAAGCGTGAAGGGCGTGCTGACGGGAATGGCGTAGTTACGGCCGGCATCCACCACGGGGGCCGCGTTGCCGGTGGCCGTGGCCACGGCGCAATTGCCCGCCCCCGTAATGTGGGCCACAATCTGGTCGAAGCTGCGGGAATGAAAGTAGGGGTCGGAGTTGGGCTGAAGGTTGTCGGTCCCGCAGATGCCGGCGTAGGCCATGATGGTGGTGCCTGAGCCCGGCTCGTAAGCCGAATTGGCCGAGCGGTTGCTGCCCCCGCACGAGTTGGTGGTGCTATTAAAGGTGTGGTCGCCGCCGAACTGGTGGCCCATTTCGTGGGCCACGTAGTCCACGTCGAAGGCGTCGCCGATGGGGTTGCGGGTGCCGGTTACGCCCCGGGCCTTTCGATCTGCAATGCACACCGCCGGCCGCTGGGCCACGCCCCCGCCGTTGGTGCTGAACACGTGGCCGATATCGTAGTTGGCCGTGCCGATGCTGTCGTCGACGGTGCGCTGGTTCTGGCCCAGCATGGCACTCCCACTGTCGTTTGTGTAGGGGTCGGTGGCCGCATCAAAGAAAATCAGCTTGTCGTTGTTGGCCACGATGACCATGCGCACGGCTACCTCGCGCTCATAAATACCGTTTACGCGGTTCATGGAGGTAGCCATGGCCGCCATCACGCTGGCCTTGGTGCCGCCATGGAAAGCCGAGTACTCGGCCGTGGCGGCCAGCGCCAGCCGGTAGGTGCGCAGGGTGCTGCCGTTGGCCGCCGCCGCCCGTTGGGCATCGGTCAGCCTCACCTCGGGCTCCGTGCCATCGGAAGCCGGCACGGCGCACACGAAGGCGGGCATGAGCATGTTGCGCCGCTCGAACACGAGGTGGGTTTTGCTGCCTCGGCCGGTGGGGTCGATGTACACGGTGTAACCGGCGGCCAGAATCTGGGCGTGGAAGCCCTCGGGCGTGATATCGAGGCGGGCGGTGGCGGTGGCATCATCCAGGCCCTGGGCCATGTACGTCCGGATGCCGGGGTAGCGGGCTGCCAGCGCCGGGGCCAGCGTGGGCACCTGCTTCACCCGGAAGCGCTGGGCCGTGCCATCGGGCAGGGGCAGCGAAATGACGGTGCCCGCGCCCCGGTTGGCGGTGCGCTCGGCCGGGGCCGTGCGCAACACGGCCCCCACGGCCTCCAGCTGGAAATCAACGGTCCGGAAGTGGGTGAGGGCCTGGGTGGTGGGGCGGGCGGCGGCGGGCATCTGAGCCGCATCGGCCCAGAGTACGCGCTGGGCCTGGCCAGCGGTGGCGGTACCCAGTAGCAGGGCCCCACCGGCCAGCAAGAGCCGTCCGGCCCGGCCCATCAGGGCAACTAATGTTGTCATAGAAAGCAGAGAAAAAGCGCGCGGCCCACTCCGGGCTGGCATCGCCCGAAGGCTTGCCCGAAGATAGAATTTTTGCGGGCCAGAAGCGCCATATAATTCGGCCAGCGCCCGCGGTGAACAGGCTGTCGCCCCCGCATAAAAAAACAACACCCGCTCCGAAGCCGGAGCGGGTGTGGGTGGGCGCGGCCGGCAGCGCTGGTCAGGCGTCGGTTTTGAGTAGCACGAGCTGCATTTTATCAGCGGTGGCCACTTTGCGGCGGAACTCCAGGTAGGCCGGGTAGTCGGTGCGCGGGAAGCGGGTGCGGGGCATTTCGAGGCGGCGCACGTAGCGGATGGTGCCGTCGGGCAGGGCCAGCAGCTGGCTCGAATAGGTGCCAAATGGCGTGCTCAGGCGCACCGGAGCCGGCAGTTGCTCGGGCTGGAGGCTGGCCGGCAGGTGCAGCCGCACGGTGTCGAGTTGGGTGAAGGCGTGGTCGAGCCAGACCTCCGACTGCCGCTCGCCCACCGTGGCGGCCGGGGTGGGCAGGCGGCTGAGCAGGTTGGGCGTCAGGAATACGCGCTTGCCGCTGGGCGGGGCCAGGGCGGGCAGCGTCAGGGCCAGCGTTTCGCGCAGGCCGGGTACTGCCGCCGTGGCCGGCAACGGCTGGAAGGCGACTTTGGTCAGCGTAAAATTGGGCAGCGCCAGCCGGTTGCTGATGTACTTTTTCTGCTCACTCAGCTCCAAGCCCGGCAGGCCCGCCACGGCGTCGTACTCCAGGCCCGTGCGCAGGGTGCGCAGCGTGGCCGTGGCGTTGCCGCCAGCATCCAGAAACACATCGGCCTGCCGCTCGCGGCGGTTTTCGGCCGCTCCGTAGCGGGGCGTGGCAATCAGGCGGCCGCCCTCGGGCAGCAGCAGCAGGGCGTGGCGGTTGCCCGTAAAGCCGCCCATGTAACCGAATGGGTTGGTCTGGCTGGTGCATTCGAGCCACACGGTATCGGCGCGGGCGGCCTGGGTAAGCGGTACGCACAGCACCACATGGTTGAACTGGGAGCTCGGAAAGTCGGTACGGATATCCTGCTCATCGGAACCGGCCCGCACCAGCGCCGCGTGGGACCTGATGCCGGCCGCGCCCAGCAACGCCTGGCAGTAATTGGTCAGGGCCTTGCAGTCGCCGTAGCCGTTGGTTGCCACCGAGGCCGCCGGGAATGTCTGCCAGCCGCCCAGGCCCAGCTGCACCGAAATGTACCGGGTATTGGCCTGCAGAAACTTGTACACTTTCCGAATCCGGGCCCGCTCGTCGGTTTCACCCAGCACCAGCGCCTGCATGCCGGCTACCAACGCGGGGGGCAATTCGGCCCGGCCGGCGTTCAGCTCGTAGGTCCAGCGGCTGAGGTCGGCCCAGCTGTTGAGCTGGCCGGCGTGGCCCTCCACCTCGAACTGGGCCGGCGCTGTGAACACGGCCGGCGTCAGCTCGGCCACGCTCGGGCCGTCGGGCTCTTCTTCGCGAGCGGCTAGGTTGTGCACTTCCCAGGCATAGGCCCCGGCTCCGAGCGCGGCCGGGGTCGTGCCGGCGGGCAAGTGGCTTTCCTGGTAGCGCAGGGCCATTCCGGCCGGCATCATCACCCGAAACGTGGCCTGCTCCACACTGAGCTGCTCTACCGGCTGGGGCTGCCAGGTGGAGTAGAACAGCGGGTTGTCCGACACCACTTCGTACTCGAACTCCACGGTGTAAGGATAGGTCGGCTGGCTGAGGTCGGCCACGCGGCCCCGGGCGTCGGTGGCCAGGCTGAACCCGTCGGAGAGGCTGATGTCGCGGATATCCTGGCCGCGGAGCTGGCGCAGCTGCCGCCCGTTGGCGTCATACACCGCGCCCCGGAAGTAGTTGATGTGGTTGAGCTGGCTGTAGTACACCAGTTCGGCGGCCCAGCGGCTGCCGGCCTCATCGAGAATGGTGGTGGCCCGATGCACCGTTTCCACCGTGCGGCTCACCGATTTCACCGTCAGCAGCTCATCCTGGCGGCGCACCACGGCGTGGGCGTTTTCGCGCAGCGCAGCGGGCAAATCAGCCACGGCATACTTTGGGGCCGCCCCACCCGCCTTGGTCGCTACCGGGGAAAGTAGCAGGGGCAGTAGCAAACCGGAAAAAGTCAGCGGAATAAGTCGCATGGAATAGAGGAATGGATGTTCGGTATTGATCTGTGAGTTGCCGGTTGCCAGTGACTGGTTGCTCGTGGTTGATTGACAGCCACGAAACTGGTCATGCTGAGCGAAGCCGAAGCATCTCTACCGCTTTGTATCAGGCGTGTGCTTTACCCCCTGGCCTCCTATACCGCTCAATGCGCGGAATGAAAAAGAAAAGGAGGTACCAGTCGACGACAGGTTTACTGTTGCGATAGAGATGCTTCGACTTCGCCTCCGGCTACACTCAGCATGACGTACCATTTTGGCAACTGACGCTATACTTTCTTTTTGATGACCAGCCGTTCGCTTTGCTTGGCGATCAGGCGGCCGAAAAACTCGCGCAGGTAGGCGTATTCTTCTGCCGAATACACGGGCTTGCTTAGGGCCAGGCGGCTCACGATCTGGAGGCCGGCTGGGCCGGGCTGCACGCCGTAGGTGAAGCGGCCGCCGCCGTCAGGCAAGTCCAGCACCATACCCTTGGGCATTTCCTCCAGCTCGTAACCGGCTGGTAGCGTCAGGTTCACGAGGACCGTTTCGTCGAGGCGGGTGCCGAAATCGACCGGGAAACGCCGGTCTTCGTGTAGGAAGGGGTTTTTGCCGGCCCCGAAGTCGCGCAGCGGATTTAGGTAGATGATGCTCACCGGGGCCTCGCCGCCGCTGCTGGCAAATTCGTAATCCAGCGTCAGGGGCTTGTTGAGCGTCTCGCGCTCTTTAAAGTCGTACTTGGCAATGCTCCAGCCCTCGTGGTCGGTGGCCAGCTCCTCCATATACTTTTTCTCACCCAGCTTACGCAGCTTCTCGCGCTGGTTGAAGCCCAGGTAGCCCGCGTGCTCCTGGTGCACTTTGCCCTTGAGGCTGCCGGTTTCGTCCAGCGTGAGGTTCACCTGGCGGTAAGACGTCAGGCGGTCGTCGGTTTTCAGCTCCACCCACCGCGAGTCCTGGCTTTTGGGCATTATGAGGCGGCCCTGGCCATTGAGGCAGCGGTGAGGCAGCATGCCGCAGGGAGCCAGCTCCTCGGTGGCATCCACCAGCATCTGCTGGCCGCCGGGCAATTGCACGTGGGCCAGCACATAGTTGAAGCGGCTGAGCAGCGGCACGCTGGTTTGCAGCCGGCCATGGGCGCGGGTACTCAGCACCACCGGGTTGGCCTGGAAACCCGCCTCGCGCAGGGCCGCGATGAGCAGCAGGTTTACGTCGGCGGCGCTGCCGGCTTTCTGGTCGTAGGCCCGGCGTACGCTGCTGGTGGCCATCAGGCCGTTGTTGCCGTTGTGCTTCACGCTGCGGCGCACCAGCTCATGGATGGCGGCCACCTGGGCGGTCGGATCGGTAGTTTTGGCCAGTAGAGGCGCGAGCTGATCTTTCAGGAAGCCCCCCCGGTTGAGCTGGCCCCCGAAGTTGTCGTCCTGGAGTAGCTCCATGTCGATTTTGGTCCAGGAGCCGGCCACCATTTGGTAGGGCTGCTCGGGCATCTTCACGCCGGCCAACTCGAAGTCGATTTTGGCAACGTAGTCGTCGGCGGTGGTCATGTAGGGCTCCTCGCGCAGGGCGGGCACGTCCTTCATGGCCCAGCGGTAGTTGGTCACGGTGGGCGTTACCACGGCCACACCACCCGCCTCGCGGCCCCCATTGCCGCCCGGCGTGATGGACGACGACCAGCGGATGGTGTACTGGGTGAGACCGTCGTTGCGTTCCTGCACCGCCAGGGGCTCGTAGCCCTGCATGAGCATCTTGTAATCAAAATACTCGGGAATAGCGGCCCGGTACTCACTCCAGCGCACCGGAATGTCCGACTGAAAGGTCCAGTCTTGGAAGTTGAACGTGAATTCGGAGGCTACCGTGTAAGTATACTCCACCACCGACCCTTCGCGCACGTTGGGCAGCGTGAACTTACGGACATTGATGTTAGGTGTACTTTCTTCCTTGAAAATGGCGTCGGAATCAAGCTTTTCCTTCACTACCTGCCCGTTCACGAGGTTGTAGGTGAAGCCTTTCAGGCTGGTAATCTTTTCTTCGCGGCCTTCTTTGTGGTAGAGCGGCACGCGCACGGTAGCGTAATCGTAGCCCGATTTTTTGAGGATTTTGACGCGGGTCGTGCGCTCAAACAGCACCCGGAAGCCCTTCTCGGCGTAGTCGAAGCGCGAGATGCCGTAGTCGCATAGTACCACAGCGGCGGCGGCGCTGTCGGCCCCGAAGTTCTGGCTCGTCAGGTCGGCCTCGTCAATCTTGCCAAATTTGATGGGGGCCGTTTGGGCTCGGGCCTCCAGGACCACCGCGCCGGCGCAAAAACCGGCTAATAACAGCCGGCGGAGTAGGGGTGCAATCATAGGGAAAGCGAAATAAATGAAGTGAAATCAACGAACATGCTCGGGCCAGTAGGTGCGGTTGGGGAGCAATCAGATAGGGCGATAGTAGCGGCCGCGTAACGAAGCAAATACCAGCGGAGTCGAAATGTCCAATTTATTCTAATGGTGAACAAGAGATGAAGCCAGTTATTTTTGCTGGCACACAATGGTTCGGCCATTTTGGCCACGCCCTGCGCGTAAAACTCACGCAGGGCGTGGTATTCCTCGGCCGAGTAATGGGCTTTGTAGAGTTGGAGCCGGCCCACAAGTTGGACTTTATCGGCCCTAACCGCGGTGGCCTGGAACACAAACCTCCCGCCTTTATCGGGCAGCGAGAACTGTGCCGGCGACGGTCGCCCGGTGGCCGCGTAGCCCGGGAGCAGTGTCAGGTGGGCCTTGGTATAGTGGAAATTGACGATGACAGGAGCCCGCGAAACCTACTGGCCGGCTTGCGCCGGCAGAGCGAGCAAGGCCGCGGCCAGTAGCGGCCCGCACGTAAGCAAAGAACATAATCGTGAGGGTGTGCTATAGAAAAGCGGAATTAGATAAAAAGAGGAGCTAACCCAAGTCGCGAAGTAGGAGCTAGCGCTAACAAACTAGCTCCTAATTCTAGTCCGCAACTTGAGTTAGCTATAGCACTGCACCAGGAGCTGGCTGGCGCCGGGCTTACGGCAGCGTAAGTTGTGGTAAAACAGGAATATTACCAAAAAAACGGGCCTTCCGCGTTGGCAGAAGGCCCGGGGCCGATGGGTGTTTTCGGGCCGAAATCAAGAGGCAGCGGATGCGCTTATCCTTCCAACGGCGCGGGTGTCCGGTGGCGCATCGCCAGCAAAAAGACCAACCCGCAGAGGACGCTGGCGGCGCTGGCCAAATGCACGAAGGGCAAGTGGGCGGGCTCGTTGCTGAAAATCCAGCCCGAAATGAGGGCCCCGATGCCGATGCCCGCCTCCAGGGCCATGTACATCGTGGAAACGGCCCGGCCGCGCCGGTCGGGGTGGCTCAGGTCTACCGTCCAGGCGTAAATGGTGGGCGAGTTGAGGCCCGTGCCCAGCCCGAACAGCACTGCCCCGGCCAAGAACCCTACGGCCGACTGGGCAAAGGCCAACACCAGCAACGAGCTGATGATGATGCCCGACGAGGCCAACAGCACCGGCACCCGGCCGTAGCGGTCGGAGCTGCGGCCGGCCAGCAGGCGCACCACCAGCGAGGCCCCGGTGTAGCAGATATAGAACAGGCCCTTACTCTCGCCCGTCAGGCCCAGCACCCGGCTCTGGTCGGGCACAACGGTGAAAATGGCGCCGAACGGAAACAGGAACAGTAGCGTGGCGGCGGCCGGAATCAGCACCCGGGGCTCGAACACTTCGGCCCAGCTCTCAATCCGCAGCAGTTTCCAGCTGAAGCGCTGCCGCTGGGCCGGGGCCAGCGTTTCGGTCATGGTACCCTGCACAATCAGGCTCAGCAAGGCCAGGCCCGAGGAGCAGTAGAACATGACGTTGAGCGAGAAGTGGGTGGCCAGCCAGGAGCCCGCCATCGGGCCGGCCGCCATGCCCAGCGAGCCAGCCACGCCCAGCAAACCCATGGCCTCGCCCCGCCGGGCCAGCGGCACGATATCGGCAATGTAGGCGGCCGTGCCGGTAGGCTTAAAGCCGGTGCTGAAGCCGTGCAACAGCCGCAGCCCCAGAAACCCCACGACGGTGACTGTAAACGGGTAAAAGAAGCCGCAGATAAAGCAGACCAGCGACCCGAACACCATCACCGGAATCCGGCCCACGGTGTCGGCCAGCTTGCCCGAAAACGGCCTCGAAAGGCCCGCCGTGAGCGTAAACAGGGCAATGATGTAGCCCTTATACTCGCCCCCGCCGAGGCGGGTGAGGTAGTCGGGCAGCTCGGGCAGCAGCATGTTGAAGCTCATGAAAAACAGGAGCGACGACAAGCACATCAGCCAGAACCCGGCCGTGTACACGCGGGGCGGGCGGGGAGCGGGAGCAGTAGTGGTAAGCAGAGGGGCCATGCGGCCGCAAAGGTACGGCGGGGGCGGCAGCCCAGCCCCATGCAGCCCCGGATTATCAGCGCCCGTCGCCCAAATGCCAGCGGGCGGGCATTCGGAAAAAGAAATAACCACGCGTTAGGGTGATACAGGCGACTGACAGAAAGCCAGCTAACCCTTAGATGCCTTCCTGCGGAGCCATCACCGAGTCCATGATTTCGTTGGGTTGCGGAGCAGCTGGCTCGGCGGTAATGGTGTCGTCCACATCGTCGGCCTCCACCCGCAGCGTATCGGGCTGGATATCGAAGAGGGTAGGGGCAGCGGCTTCCAGGTTCTCGTCGTCGTTATCTTCAGCCGCCGCCCGCACCTGCGGGCGCGGGCGCGGCTGCGATGAGCCGAACAGCTGCCGCGAGTAGCGCTGCACGGCCACCGCCCCCACGCCCACCAGGGCCAGTACCAGCAGCACCAGCGCCACCCGGGGCCATTGCAGCCGCCACGCGGCCGGGGCTGGGCGGCGGGTAGGGGCCGGCTTGCTGGCAGTCCGCAAACCGGTTGCGGGGGCCGCCGAAGCTACCGCCGGCGCGGCTGGTCGGACAGTGGGCACCGGCGGGGAACTTGCCTCAGCGGTGGCGGCGGGCCGGGTTTGGAGCTGCGCCACCTGCCGGTCCAGCTGTTGCATGCGGGCCTCCAACTCCCGGTTGCGGGCGTCGGCTTCCTGGCGCGAGGCGGCAATGGTAGCGGCCAGCGCGTTTTTCTCCTGGGTTTCGGCGGCCAGCCGGGCTTGCAGGGCAGCCACTTCGGCGGCGGCCGAAGGCGTGGCGGCCAGCTGCTGGCGGAGCTGGGCAATGCTTTGTTCGCGGGTAGCCTCGCGCGCTTCCGTGGCCTGGCGCTGCTGCTGCAACTCGGCAAACAGCTGCTGCCGAAGCTGCTCCAGTCGCTGCTGCTCGGCCGCCGTATCGGCGGGCGGGGCGGTGAGTGGCGGGGCCAAGCCGTAGGGCGGGTCGGCGGGCACGTCGGCGGCCCCGAGCCAGCTCCACAGCTGCCGGGCTTTATGCTCCCAGAAACCCGTTAGGGCCTCATCGGGGTCTTGCTGGGGCGCGGGGTCTTCCTCGGTCAGGCTATCGGCCCAGCGGTGTAATACTGCGGCCGTAAGCGCCGCTTCCGGCGTCAATGCCCGCAGGTGGGCCGCCAACTGTGGCGCTGCTACTATCAGCCAGCCATCCGCGCCGCTGGCAGCAATAGCCGCCGCCCCAGAATCAGCCGGCACGATAAAACCGGCAACGGCCGCCGCGGACATGGCCGGCAGTTCCGGCCATGTGCCGAGCCACTGTGCCAGCGCCGCTTGTTGGGGTGGCAGCGCCGCCGCTGGGGCCGGCTGCAAAACGGCCACCCGGCCCGGCAGTACCACCACGGCCGGCATTAGCAAGCCGGCTGTTCCCACCGTCAGGTTAGCCAACAGCAGGCCTTCGGCCCCAGCCGCCTCTAAGGCGTCGCCCACGGCCGCAAACCAGTCGGTGGCGGCGGTATTGGGGAAGGGCGCGAAGGAAAGGCGGTGGAGCATGGGCAGGAAGGCGACGCGTTGCTTCTTCACCGAATACAGAGAAAGGCAGCCAACGAGGTCGGTAAATTACGAACCCCGGGAAGAACCCGCGCTTCGCCCTGTTACCCTGCCAAAACGGCCGCCCCACCACCCCGGCCCGAAACGTGCCGTACAACGGGCCTATGGCTCATTCCGATTCGTTTCTCTCCACTGTTTCCGCTAAAAAACCCCGCCCCGATGGCAAGCCGGCCCTTTCGGTGCGGGAGCGGTTTTCGGCCCTCAAAAACCTGCCGGCCTTCCTGCGCCTGATCTGGCAGACCAGTCCGGCCCTGACGCTGGGCAACGTGGGGTTGCGCCTGCTGCGGGCGGCCCTGCCCGTGGCCATGCTCTACGTGGGCCAGCTCATCATCGACTCGGTTATCGGCCTCAGCCGTCTGCCGGCCCCCGAGCGCATCCTCACGCCGGTGCTTACGCTGGTGGCCATCGAGTTCGGCTTGGCCATTCTCTCCGATGCCCTGGGCCGGGGCGTGGCGTTGCTCGATTCGCTGCTCGGCGACCTGTTCGCCAACCAGACCTCCATCCGGCTCATGGAGCACGCCGCCGAGCTCGACCTCGACCAGTTCGAGGACAGCACGTTTTACGATAAGCTGGAGCGGGCCCGTCGCCAGACACTTTCCCGCACCGTCCTCATGTCGCAGGTGCTGAGCCAGGCCCAGGACGCCATCACGATGGGCTTTCTGGCCGTGGGCCTGGTCGCGTTCAACCCTTGGCTGCTGCTGCTGCTGTTGGTGGCCGTGGTGCCAGCATTTCTGGGCGAGTCGCACTTCAATGAGCGCAGCTATTCGCTGGTGCACGGTTGGACGCCCGAGCGCCGGGAGCTCGACTACCTGCGCCAGACCGGGGCCTCCGACGATACGGCCAAGGAAGTTAAAATCTTCGGCCTCTCGAAGTTCCTGACTGACCGGTTTCGTACGCTCTCCGACGATTTTTACGCTAAGAACAAGGCCCTCGTGGTGAAGCGGGCCGGCTGGGGCACGTTCTTCGCGGCGGTGGGCGCGGCAGGCTACTACGCGGCCTACGTCTACATCATCATGCAGACCGTGTACGGGCGCGTCAGTATCGGCCAGCTCACGTTCCTGGCCGGCTCGTTTGCCCGCATGCGGGGGCTGCTCGAAGGGATACTGAGCCGCTTCAGCGCCGTGGCTGAGGGCGCGCTCTACCTCCAGGATTTCTTCGACTTCTTCCGCCTCGAACCCCGCATCCGCCGCGACGAGAGCCAGCCGGTGCGGCCCTTCCCCAACCCGATTCGGGAAGGCTTCCGGTTCGAAGATGTGGGTTTCAAGTACCGGAACGCCGAGAAGTGGGCCCTGCGCCACCTCAACTTCACGCTGCAAGCCGGCGAAAAGCTGGCACTGGTGGGCGAGAACGGGGCCGGCAAAACCACGCTCGTCAAGCTGCTCTCCCGCCTCTACGACCCCACCGAGGGCCGCATCCTGCTCGACGGCCACGACCTGCGCGAGTACGACCCGGCCGAATTGCGCCAGGAAATCGGGGTGATTTTCCAGGATTTCGTGCGCTTCCAGCTGCCGGCCGGCCAGAACCTAGCCGTGGGCCGCATCGAGCAGCAGCACAACCGCCCCCGCATCGAGCAGGCCGCCGCCCAGAGCCTCGCCGACTCGGTTATCGCCAAGCTACCCGAGGGCTACGACCAGATGATTGGCCGCCGCTTCAGCGGGGGCGTGGACCTGAGCGGGGGCGAGTGGCAGAAAATAGCGCTCGGCCGCGCCTACATGCGCGACGCCCAGCTCCTGATTCTCGATGAGCCTACCGCCGCCCTCGATGCCCGCGCCGAGTACGAGGTGTTCCAGCGCTTCAAGGACCTCACGCTGGGTAAAACGGCCATCCTCATCAGCCACCGCTTCAGCACCGTCCGCATGGCCGACCGTATCCTGGTCATCGAAAACGGCCAGTTCCAGGAAATCGGCAGCCACGAAGAGCTGCTGGCCAAAGGCGGCCGCTACGCCGAGCTGTTCCACCTGCAGGCCGCCGGGTATCGGTAAATTATGTGATTACCGATGCAACCATGGGTTAGCAGAAAGCCCTCATACAAGCATGCTGCGTAACAGAGGCAGTAATTGATGATTTATATTTTCTGCAATGGAATGAAAAGGCTATTTCTGATGCTGACGTTATTAATACCATTGCCCGGCTGTGAGGACCAGTGCGGCGATGATGTAGCCAAATTCTTTGACGTACAAGGAATAAAGTGGCAGGCAGACAGGGTAAGCTTGTCTGGCCAAACAATCGGAACCCTTCGTAGCGGCGAAACAGTGGATCGTGCCAGCCTGCAGCTGCGACTTGCCGTTGTTGCCCGCTACTATAGTTTACAACGGACCACGGCCGGGCAGGCGTTTGCTTGCACACCAGCCCCCTTAGGTTATCAGGGCACTTCCGAGCGGGTTGATTCTTTGGTAGTGCTCAGTCGTTACGACTACGATGCGGCTCATCCCGCAGGCCGTCCGCTTAACGACCTACTAAAGGTAAACGAGTTATTGGTCTTACAAGGCGTCCGAGTAACGTCGCGCAGTATAGCCGAGGCTGATGGACAGCCTGTGCAGGGACTTTTATTGCAATTTACGCAGGCGCCCACGGCTTCAGCACAGCAGCAATTCATTGTTCGTTACCGCCAGACCAATGGCGAATTATACGTGGCAGAAACGCCGATGATTACCATCGTGCCCTAATAGTATGGGGAGGCAGCGTTCCAACAATAATTCCGCGGCATACCTGTTGCTCAACTGCCATCCCTCTTTTTACTATGTGCCCAGCTATAGTGTTGGCAAAGTGCGCCGCTAAACATGAACCCAATCTACTGGCCCCACCCTAGGCTGTCAGTCGTAACGCTTAGCAGTGAAGGCGAGACTGGTAGGGAAGTAAGGGAGGTCAAGTTGTTCAAGCTGAAAGCTGCCAGGTATCAATAGCGGTTTCGTACTTTAGCTAATCTTCTTGCTACCCGCTTACCACGTCGTATGGAACAGCCCCGCATTACCGTTCAGGCCGATATCTGCCACGGCAAGCCCTGCGTCCGGGGCATGCGTTACCCGGTGTCGCTGGTGCTGGAACTGCTGGCAGCCGGTATGAGCCACACCGACATTCTGGCCGATTACCCTTCACTGGAAGAAGCCGATATTCGGGCTTGTCTGGTGTACGCGGCCCGGCTGAGCGATTTAAAAACATTGCCCTACGCCGCCTCGTGAAGTTTCTGGTGGATGCGCAGTTGCCGGTGCGGGTGGCACACCTGCTGCGCTACCGCGGCCTCGACTGTTTCCACACCGACGACCTGCCCCACGGCGACCGGACTACTGATTCCAAGATTCGCCAGCTGGCTGCAGAAACCGGGCGCATCATCATCACCAAGGATGCCGATTTCCTGCACAGTTACCTGACTAACCGCCAGCCCCGGCAGTTGCTGCTCATCACCACTGGCAACATCAGCAACGCCGAATTACTACAGTTGCTTGCTGACCGCCTGCCGATTATTCTGACGCTCTTTGCGGAGTACAGCTTGATTGAGCTAAATCAAAATCTGCTGATTCCCCGCGAATAAACCGTTCGGAAAATCAACAGCCCCTCGTAGCTACTGGCCCAAGGCGGCCGCTACGCCGAGCTGTTCCAGTTGTAGGCCGCCGGGTATCGGTAGGTGCCGGTTGGCCGAACACGCGCCGGGGCGTTGCGTATGCAGCTTGCGCCGGGCCGAATGGCTGGCATTATTTCCCCGCTTTCTTCATGGCTGCCACTCCCGAAGCTGATCCGACCGAAGTCGTAAAGGCCACTGCCCAGCTGCTGCTGCTGCCCCAGCACCTGCCCGCCCCCGATGCAGCGCCGGCCCCCGAGCCGCCGCTGCGCGTGGTCATCATCCGTCACGGCGAGAAGCCGGAGCAGGGCGACAACCTGTCGGTGGCGGGCCTTAACCGGGCGCTGGCCCTCCCGACCGTCTTGGCCAGGGTGTTTTCCATCCCGCCCAGCCACACCTTCGTGCCGGAAATCGGTATCGGGGGCAAGCGCACCACCCGCATGCGGATGCTCCAGACCGTGATGCCCTACGCCGTACAGCACAACCTCACCATCGATACGAACTACGAGGTGGAAAGCTCCCGGCAGTTTGCCAAACGCCTGCGTCGGCTGCGGGGCAATGTGCTGGTGGTGTGGGAGCACCACAACATCGTGGAAATTGCCCGCGACCTGGGTTTGAAGGACGCGCAGGAATGGGACAGCGACGACTTCGATAGCATCTGGACCATCACCTTTGAACGGCTGGGCCGTGTGAAGGACGACCGCCCCGCCAAAGCCAAGAAGCCCCGGCTGACCATCAGCCGCCAGGGCCTGAACCCCTCCGGCGAATTCCTGGACCACCGGGCGGGGGAGTAGCGCATCTTTGCCGGTCGGCGCACAAGCTATTTGCTGGAATACGCGGTATTTTCTGGTCATCGAGAACGGCCAGTTCCAGGAAATCGGCAGCCACGAGGAGCTGCTGGCCAAAGGCGGCCGCTACGCCGAGCTGTTCCACCTGCAGGCCGCCGGGTATCGGTAAGAGGAGAGTTGGCGATGTCGGGGAAAGGCGGTATGTTTCGGCAAGCGTACCAACGGTGGTGTGCTTGCCGAAACTGAAGTTGCGCTGGGTTGCGGGAATACAGATGGTATGTGTAAGGCTAAGACACAAAATAATTAAAATGACATCGGCAAATAAAATAATAATTAAGGACAACAAATTGAGTTATGAGCAAGATCCTCAGAACAGGTGGACGCTTGATATTGATAAAATTAAGTTCGTAGGAGAATACACAACATCGGCTGGGCCATTAGCTGACGACTGGTTTTTTGTTTTTGCTGACACTATTGACCAATGGTGGCAAGCACCGACACTTGCAGTCGATCATGAGAAATTTTGGAAACAGTTAGGAGAAAAACTCAACTGCGAATTAGTGCCTGGGCTTTTTGCCTCGACAAATTTTGCGACAAGAGTTATATATCCAAAAATACTTGACGGACAAGAGTTATTTGTATTTGCAAAAACAGAAGTAAGGCCAAAAACATTTTGGCAAAAAATCATAGGTGTGGATGACAATAATGAACACCTTGAATTGACTGAGAATGTAAAAATGCTTTTCAAATGAGAAAAGATGGCAAAAGATCAGCCCATAACAGCACGTACCCAAAAGGCGGGGTTTCGTGTTTCAAAGACAGTTTTGTGGTACAATCCCCGCCTTTCGGGTAGCTGCAAAACGTGGTAGCGGTAATAATTCAACGTGAGTACGCTGCACCTGATGCGCCCGTTCTGCTTTCTGCCCAGCCTTGCTGCTGAAACCGACCCGCGTTACCGGTAGCAGCGCTGGCCGCAGTAATGTGGTTGATGGAACAAGAGGGGCAATGGCAGCTGGCTGGGTTAGCAATGGCAGCCGGGCTGGTGGTGTAGCTGGCCAAGTAGGTTGCTCCTGGAATCGAACACGCAGTTGATTGCGGAAATTATTATGGGAACGTAGGCCCGTAGCGGCCGTTGCCACGGGTGCGGGGCCGCTGGGCCGGAAATATGTACGATTTTTTAATCGGACGGCAATCGATAAGCGGTTGGCGTGTCGTACTTTAGAGAGTACGACCCACCAAATTTTTCCGTACTGTATGAAATGGACGCTTACTCTGCTGGCCAGCGGTTCTTTGCTGTTGTCGGGCTGCCTGATGTCGCGCGAGGCCCGCGTCGAATCGGATTATAGCTACGCCGGTCAGTTCCGCCGCTACCGCACCTACGAGTTCGTCAGCGGCGACGGTATGAACTCCGATACCAGCAAGCTCGGCGAGGCCGTGCGCGATGCCATCCGGGTGCGCCTGAAGCTGCAGGGCTACCACGCCGCTCGCCGCCGCCCCGATCTGCTGGTCAACTTTCGCCTATTTGAGGGCGATATGCGCTTCCGAGGCTACGCCCAGGACGATTTCACGCGCTGGGTGAAAAACGGCTATGTCGAGGATGAGGAAACGCCCCAGGACTCGCGCAAAGGCTATCAGCCAGTGCGGATGCTACTGGCTGAGGGCACACTGCTGGTCACGCTCATCGATAATCGCACCAACCGGGCGGTCTGGAACGGCTACGCCTCAGGCGTAAACATTCCGGCCGGTCCCCGGGGCGAAGTCATTCTGCGCCGCTCGGTGCGCTCCATCTTCGACCAGTACCACGTCTTCACGGCTGGCTACCTCAACGGGCAAACCCCCGCCGGCGCCGACGAGGAGTAAAATAGTGGCCCAGCAGCTTTCGGGCGCGGCGCCCGTCGCTACGCCGGCGGGGCGTTCCGCTCCCGAATCAGCTCGGCGGCGATGCTGATGGCAATTTCTTCGGGTGTGCGACTGTGGATGGGCAGGCCGATGGGAGCGCGCACGCGGGCTAGCCGGTCGGCGGGTACGCCCTCGGTGCGCAGGGTAGCCAGCAGTTCGGCAATCTTGCTGGCGCTGCCCATCACGCCCAGGTAAGGTAACGGCAGCGTCAGGAGCTGGCGCAGGGCCACCAAGTCGGTGCGGTAGCCGAAGCTCATCAGGATGACGTACTGGTGTGGGCCTGCCGTTATTTCCTGGGCTAGGTCCTCGTAGCGCACCACACGCTTATGGTGGGCGTAGGGGTTGAGCTGGTGAGTATTGAGGTCTGGGCGGTTGTCGAGCACGGTCAGGCCGAATTCGAGCGTGGCCAGCGTCCGCGACAGGGCCAGGCCCACGTGCCCGCCGCCCACGATAGTGGCGTGGTCGCGGAAGCCCAGCCGCTCGGAGTACTGCCAGGCCGGGCCCAACGCCAGTGTGTAGTGCGGCCCGGCGTCGGTGGCCTCGTCCAGCATCAGGCGGCCGGCGGCCGAGAGGTGGAGGCGGCCCGGGGCGCCGTTGCGCAGCCGCTCATCCAGGCGCTGCACCACGGGCAGGTCGGCGGGGTGCAGGGGCAGGACCAACAGCCACTGCTCGCCCGAGCAGATGAGGCCCGAACGGTCGGCGGGCGCGTCGGCGCGGTGGATCTGGTGGCGCACCACGGGCTCGGCGGCGGGCTGCCGCAGCAGGGCCCGGGCCTTTTCCACGAACTTGTGCTCCATGATGCCGCCCCCAATCGAGCCGGCCAGATCGGTGGCCGTCACGCTCATCTTAAACCCCTGTCGCCCCGGACTGCTACCCCGGCTATCCAGCACGCACAGCACCGCCACCGCCACCCCCGCCCGCAGGCTGGCCAGCGCGTGCTGCCACACCGGCAGGTCGCGCGGGGTGGGTGGAGTGGCGGTAGTGGTTGGGGTCACGGGGGCAGGTAGGGGTGGGGTGATTACCAAGTGGCACTCACGGCGTAATAAACGGCCATGATGCCCGAGAAAATGGCGCTGGCTACGAACCGCCACTCGGCCGACACCTTGTTCTGGATGTAGTAATTCACCAGCAGCGAAACCGGAGCGTTGATCAGAAACGACTTGGTAGCCAACGGCAGCAAATCCAACGTTACCTGCTCGGGGTGGCCGCTGACGAGGCGCAGAAACACGAAGTGGCGGGCAATCCAGAGCGGGTTGAAGTAGGCCAGCGACAGGGCCGCCCGGCCCCAGCGCCGCCCCGCACTGGCGCCCGGGCCAGGGGGGAGGCGGTTATCAATCCAGCGGAAATACGCCGGTACTTCCACCGAGTAGAGCAGCCCCCCGATGAGGGCCATGCCGATCAGGCGCGACCAAGAAAATTCGTGGAGCAACAAAGCAGCGGCGGTGTCGCCGGCGGCGTAAATCAGGAAGCCGCGGACGAGGTTGCGGGGCTGGATATAAGTGGCGAGTTCCAAGCGGGGAGGGGTGGTAAAAAAACAGGAGCGCAAAAATACGAGAACCTTTCCCGGCGTCATAGGAAAGAGAATCGAATCAGGCCCACCGACTTTATATACCTGATGATGCAGGCAGCGCCTTGCGGGCAGCTTCTGCCCGGTTTCTTCTCCAAAGCCCTGGGCTACTCAGAAAACTGCCGGAGGCTGAAGCCACGAGGGTATCAGCCTCCTGCAGTTTCTGACCTATTCAATACCTGGAGTTAAAAACAATTAAATATATTATATATCATTTGAATGTGATTATCTTGAGTTAATTATCGGTGATTGGTATGTTATGCTCCTTGCAGTATGCCAGACATTCGGCTTCTGATTTAAAAGAAATATCGCAAAACTCATCAAGTTCTCTTTCGCTTGATTTTACATAACCATCTTGTGCTTTCAATATTTTATCTATTTTGTCTATGAATTTATCGAAATCGTTATTGATATGACATAGTTTGTCTATGGTTTTAAAATCAAGGCTTTTGAATCTTGAAGGATGTGTGATTTTGCTCTCGTAAGGATTAGCTTTGATTTCTATCACACCAATTCCAAAGGACTGGTTTAGTCTACTTATTTCGTCACTTAAATTATCACTTATCTCGAAAGCAACTAGATAGCCAAAATTAGCCCAGCTTGAATTTGACACTGCTTGGAAATAGGCTTGTTTTAAATCATAGTCAGTATTTATCTCTCGCTTTAATTCGTAAGAAGTTAGTTTAAATGACTCTTCAACGCTGATGGACTTGATAAAAATTTGGCTGGTTTTCGTGTGAAGGCTAGTGAAATCGACGCCAACCATATCCGGATGAATCCATTTTTGGTTGCTATCTTTACTATTCGCTGATTGTTCATGATAAATTGTTTTAGAAGAAATATTTACACTCTTCAGATACGTGCTAAATAATTTGTGTAAGCTTCTCTCACTATAATTTGTTTGCTTTTGGATAGTTGATGGTGCTATCTGAGAAGTGCTACTAGTTAAAGGGAAAATTGATTCTTCGTATTTGCTTAAGTAGTAGCTGAAATTTCCTTTTCCTGTACTTACTCTTTTTACCCGGGAATCTCCTTTGCGGACAAAGTCTCCAAGTAATGCCGAAACTGTGGAAGCAGGGGTTTTAGCCGCCCCAAAGTCGTAGTAAGCTTTATTGACGATATAACCACATACATCATTGTGAGTTGCCAGTTTACCTAGTTCCTCAAGGGATTTCAGGACAGCTTCTTTCAGGGTCATAATTTGATTTAAAAGCGTTGTTTTAAGCAAAAATGAATTATCGCAACCTTGAATCTCGCAACTCACAATCCCACTATCCCCGCGTCGCCGCCACCGCCACCGTTTCTCTCGGCCCCACAAACTCCGGGTACAAGCTCACCAGCACCTTCTCCGGCGTCATGGGGGCGGAAAACGGCAGGGGCGTGTGGCGCTGGAAGGCCCGCACGGCGGCGCGGAGGGCGAAGTACGTGCCAAGGCCGTACATGAGCGGGGGCTCGCCCACGGCCTTGGAGCGCAGTACGGCCAGCGGGTGGCCGGGCGTGTCAAGAAAGTGCACGGCCAGCGTGGCGGGGGCGGCGTAGAGGTCGGGGATTTTGTAGCTGTTGAGTGAGTTGCTCAGCAGACGTCCCTCGGTGTTGTAAGCCAGGTCTTCCATCGTCATCCAGCCGATGCCCTGCACCACGCCGCCCTCAATCTGGCCCCTATCAATTTGCTGGTGCAGGCTCTGGCCGAAATCGTGGGCCAGCTCCACGGCCTCCACCACGTAAGTGCCGCGGCGACAGTCCACGCGCACGGTGGTCAGGGCCGTGCCGTACACGTGGTAGGCGAAGGGGTGGCCCTGGTTGGTGGTGGCATCGAAGTGCAGGTCGGGCGTGGCGTAGTGAGCGTTTTCGCTGAGCGACACCCGCTGCCAGTAGGCGGCCGATACCAGCTTCTCCCAGTTCGTGTCGGCGGGTTTGCCGGCGGCCAGCACCTGCTCGTGCTCAATGTGCAGGCCCTCGTAGTCCATGCGCAGCTCGGTGGCGGCGAGGCGCAGCAGCCGCTCGCGCAGGGCCAGGCAGGCCAGTTCGGTGGCTTTGCCATTGAGGTCGGCGGTGGCGGAGGCGGCCGAGGGCGAGGTGTTGGCCACGCGGGTGGTGTTGGTGCTTTCCACCTTGATGCGGTGCAGCGGAATGCCGAGCGTGCGGGCGGCCACCTGGGCAATTTTGGTGTTCACGCCCTGGCCCATTTCCACAGCCCCGGTGCTCACGCCCACCGAGCCGTCGGTGTAAATATGGACCAGCGCCCGGGCCTGGTTCATGGCGGTTTTGGTGAACGAGATGCCGAAACAGATGGGCATTAGGGCTAGCCCTTTTTTCTGCCAGCGGTGAGCTTCGTTGAAGGCGGCCACCTCGCGGCGGCGGCCCGGCAGGTCGAACTTCGCGGCGGCCGTGTCCCAGGCCTGCTCGGCGTGGCACATCTCGGCCGGCTGGCGGTAGGGGAACAGGTCGCCCTCGCGCAGCAGGTTGCGGCGCTGAAGCTCGGCCGTTTCCAGGCCCAACGCTTCAGCCGCGCAGGCCAGCGCCGATTCCATCACGAACATGCCCTGGGGCCCGCCGAAGCCCCGGAAGGCGGTGTTGGGCGGCAGGTTGGTGCGGCAGCTATAGGCCGTGGCCGTTACGTTCGGAATGAAATAGGCATTGGTGCAATGAAACAGCGTACGCTCCAGCACGGCCGGCGACAAATCGGCCGCCGCGCCGCCGTTCTGGTAAAACGTGACTTCGTAAGCCACTATCTTCAGCTCAGCATCGAGCCCGATTTTGAAGTCGGAGGAGTAGGGGTGGCGCTTGCCGGTCATGCGCAGGTCGGCCATGCGGTCGAGGGCCAGCTTTACCGGCCGGCGCGTCACGAACGCACCCAAAGCCGCTAAGGCGCCCCAGGGCGTGGCCTGGTCTTCCTTGCCCCCGAACCCGCCCCCGAGCCGGGTCACATCCACTTCTACCTGGTGCATGCCCAGGCCCAGCACGTGGGCCGTGTGGCGCTGCACGGCCGTGGGTCCCTGGGTCGAAGAGATGATGCGCACCCCACCCATTTCAGTCGGGAAGGCATAAGCGCCTTGGGTTTCGATATACAAATGCTCCTGTCCGCCCGATTCGGCTACACCTGCAAACACGTGGGTGCACCCCGCCCAGGCCGCGCCCGAGTCGCCGATTTGGAACGTGCGCGGCGGCACCAGCAGCTCGCCCGCGGCGGCCGCTACCCGCGGATCGGTGATGATGGGCAGTGGCTCCACCTCTACCCGCACAAGAGCCAGTGCGGCGTGGGCGGCATGCTCCGATTCGGCCAGCACCAGGGCCACCGGCTGGCCCCGGAAGTGCACGTGGCCTTCGGCCAGCAGGGGCTCGTCGGGCACGATGCCGCCAATCTGGTTGGTGCCGGGAATATCGGCGGCCGTGAGCACACGCACCACCCCGGGCAACGCCAGCGCGGCCGTGGCATCAATGGCCAGCAGCCGCCCGTGGGCCAGCGGCGACTCCACCACCGCCGCGTACAGCGTGCCGTGCTGCACCGGCACATCGTCGAGGTACTGCGATTCGCCGCGCACGTGGCGGATGGGGTCGAGGTGGTTCACGCGTTTAAGTAGGAGGGTTGAAGGGAAGATTTGGGGGTGGGCGGAAGCTGGGGAAATATGCTGAGGCTAGCGACTAGCTCCCCTCCTTGGAAAGGAGGGGCTGGGGGTGGTTGATGCTGCCAGAACGATGAGCTAATTTATAGAATCTATAGAGGCTGTTCAACGATTGTCAACCACCCCCAACCCCTCCTCATCTGAGGAGGGGAGCTAGTCGCTAGCTCTAACTCACTCCAAATACCTAGTCCTGCGGCTCGGCCAGCTCGGCCAGCAGTCCCATTTCCACGAAGTGCGCCTCCAGCAGTTGGTGCAGCAGCAGGCGCTTGTACTGCTCGGTGCCGCGCACGTCGCCGATGGGGCTAATTTCTTCCTGGGCCACGGCCTGGGCCTGGCGCAGGGTTTCGAGGGTGGGCGGCTGGCCAAGCAACGCGGCGGCGGTGCGGCGCAGCAGCAGCGGCACCGGGCCCACACCCCCGGCCGAGAGGCGGCCGGCCCGGATCAGGCCGCCTTCCAGCTGCAGCCAGGCGGCAGTGTTCACGCTGGCAATGTCGAGGTGGGTGCGCTTGGATACTTTCTCGAAGTTGAAATGCTCGGCCGGGGCCAGCGCCGGGGCCGGAAACCGGATTTCGGTTACCTGCTCATCGGCGGTTTTCGCCAGCTTCTTGTAATCGAGGTAGAAGTCGGCCAACGGTAGCCAGCGGCGCTGGCCAGCAGCATTTTCCAGCTCGATATCGGCCCCCAGGGCCAAAAACATGATGGTGAGGTCGCCGATGGGCGAGGCGTTGACGAAGTTGCCGGCCACAGTGCCCATCTGGCGGATTGGGGTGCTGCTGACCAGCTTCAGGTACTGCGGCAGTTTCGGCAGCACCGCCCGCAGCTCTTCCGATTCGAGTAGCTGCTGGGCCGTGGTGGCCGCGCCGATATAAAAAGTGTCGGCGTTGCGGCGGATGCCGCGGCGGCTGGCATCATCGAACACCAGCTCCACGGCTTGGGCCCGCAGCTGCTCGGGCTGCTGAACCAGCAAATCGGTACCGCCGCCCAGTACGCGGGCGCGGGCTGCCGCGGGCGCATCGGGGCCGGTAGGGGTGGGACGGATGGTTTCGGATGTGCCCTCGGCGCCGCCGTCTGCACCGGCCGCGGCAGCGTCGCGCAGGGCCCGGAGCCTGGCGGGCAGGGTGGCGAAATAGGCGGGCACGAAGCCTTCGGCGGCCAGCCAATCCAGCTGGGCGGCGGCGGGGCGCTCGGTTAGCTGCTCGTGGAGTTGGGCGGCGGCCCGCTCCAGGCTCTTGTAGCCGGTGCAGCGGCAAATGTTGCCATCGATGGACGCCAGCACCGATTCGGGCTTGCTGGCGGCCGGGCTCAAGGCGTGGCCCGTCAGGCTCATCACGAAGCCTACCGTGCAGAACCCGCACTGCGAGCCGCCCTCGGCCACAATAGCCTGCTGCACCGGCGTGAGCGTGCCGCGGACCGCGTTGATGCCTTCGACTGTAACCACGTGCTTGCCGTGGGCGTTGCCGAGCGGCGTCAGGCAGGAGGTCATGGCCTGGTAGCGCACCGTTTCGCCGGCCGCGTCGAGCTCGCCTACCAGCACCGTGCAGGCCCCGCAGTCGCCCTCGCGGCACCCGATTTTGGTGCCCTTCAGGTGCTGGTCGTAGCGCACGAAATCGAGCAGGGTACTGCCGGCTGGCTGGTCGGTGCGCAAGAGCTGGTCGTTGAGGTAAAACTGGAGCATGAGAAGGCGAAAAATCGAAAAATGGAAGGGAAAGTTACGGCTTTTCCACCGGGGGCATAACAATTTGGTAACCTACTTTAGGAGCCATCTGCCGCCGCCCTGGCCCCAGACCTGTCGAACCAAACCCGGCCAAAGCCGGTTACCCTGCGCGAGGCCTTTCCCCAGTGATGGTAGCACAACGACTTCGGCCTTTGCCGGACCAGTTGCACCAAAGGCCCCCAATCCAACATAACAGCCGCCGCATGAAGGCTAGGGGCTTGCCGGGCAAAGCCTTATCTTCACGTTTTCTACGCTATTCTCTTCTTTCTGAATTTACCAGTGGTGACGTGGCTTCGGCGGCGGACCCGCGCAACGGTTACCGCATGTCGAAGCCCCTGAAATTTACCAACGTCCAGCGCTCTACTTTCTTTGCTACGGTACGCCAACGGGCCGACGCCTACTTTCAGGAAAATAACCTTTCCCGCCACGCCAACGGGGCCATGTGGGCCAAAACCGCCTTCTTCCTGGGAGCCTTCGTGCTACTCTACGGACTAATTATGTCGAACCAGTTCGGCGTGGCCGCCATGGCCGGTCTGGCGGCGGCGCTCGGGGCGGTGTGCGCCTTCATCGGTTTCAATGTGTGCCACGACGCCATGCACGGCTCGTTTTCGGCCAGCAAGCGCGTCAATAAAGGCCTGGGGCTGATTTTTAACCTGATCGGAGCCAGCCCCTACGTCTGGAACATCACCCACAACGTAGTCCACCACACCTACACCAACATTGCCGGCCACGACGAGGACATCGAAGTGGCGCCCGGCCTGATCCGGCTCGATGAGCAGGAGCCGGTGCGCTGGATTCAGCGGTTTCAGCACTGGTACGCGTTTCCGGTGTACGGGCTGGCCTCGCTTTCGTGGGTGTTGCGCAAGGATTACGTGAAGTTCTTCCAACCCAAAATCGGGCAACAGGTGGCCAACCACCCGCGCCGCGAATACTTCAACCTGTTCTTTTACAAAGCCATCTACTATGTGCTGTTCATTGTGCTGCCGCTGGTGGTGCTCGATATCACGTGGTGGCAGTTTATCATCGGCTTCGTGGGCATGCACTTCGTGGAAGGACTGGTGCTGGGCCTCGTGTTTCAGCTGGCCCACGTGGTAGAGGGTACGGCTTTCCCGCTGCCCAACGAGCAGGGCGATATGCAGGAAGCCTGGGCCGTGCACCAAATGCGGACCACCGCCAACTTTGCCCCCGATAGCGCCCTGGCCAGCTTCCTGTGCGGCGGGCTCAACCGCCAGATCGAGCACCACTTATTCCCCAAGGTCTGCCACATTCATTACCCCGCCCTCTCGCAGATTCTGCGCACCACAGCCCAGGAGTTTGATGTGCCCTACATAGAGAACCAGACGTTTTTAGGGGCCTTACAGTCGCACCGCCGGATGCTGAAGCGGCTGGGCGCCGAGGCTTACGAGCAGGCGCAACAACCCCGTGAGCGGATAGCGGCCTGAGTAGTTAGGCGAACAAATACAAAACTGGCAACCGGGCCCGCAGGACATTCATCCTGCGGGCCCGGTTATTTTTCCCGCAACTTCTCCCTGCTTACCTTCGGCCCGGTTTTGGCCCGGGGTGGCCAACCATTCCCGTTCGGCTTCCTTCCTTATGACCAGATTTTTTTCGTTGCGCTACGCAGCCGGGCTGCTTGGCGGTGCGGCACTCCTGTTGTCGGCTTCCTGCACCGCCCCGCGGGCCATCGTGAGTACCGGCAAGGTTACGCCCCGGGGCGAGTTTCGGGTAGGGGGCAACCTCTCATTCAACCTGCCCACCGAAACCATCAGCAAGGCGGGCTCCACGCTCAAATCGGCCGCCCAGGACCTGGCTAATAAAGCCGCCAACGACACCGTGCGCTACAATCAGACGGTGGAAAACCTGCAGGTTGCCGCCATTGCTTACGCCCTCGACCCAGTGCGGCCTTCCTCAGACCTGTACCTGCGCTACGGGGTTATCGAGCGGTTCGATGTGGGCTACAAGTACGCTTTCGGCTCGCACGTTTTCGACGCCATGTACCAGTTTCTGGGGCCGGTGGGCACGGTGGAGAACCCCGGGACCCGGGAGGCCGGCGCCACCTACGGCAGCATCGGGCTGCAGTACGCCACCCAGCGCACCCAGCTGCCCAACATCCCATTCCTCGACGATGTAAACGCGCTGCTCGGCTTCCAGGCTAGCCGCCACGACCTGATTGTGCCGCTGGTGTTCAGCCGCTCGTTGGGGGTGGAAGAGGAAATTGGGGCCATTTCCTATGGGGTGGTGTACGCCCACACATTTGTGCGCTACGGCCTCACGCCGGGCCAGCTATTCAATGGCCCCGGTAGTGGTTTCGTGACGGGCAAGGTGCCGGACCTGCCTACCGAGCGGCGCAACTTCGGCTCGTTCGGGGCCTTCTTCAACGCCAAGCTCGGTTACCGCTACGCCTACGTGATTCCGGCCCTGTCGGTGTACTACCAGAACTACGGCGAGTATCAGCTGCTCAACAACAAAACCGCCAAGCTCAGCGGCCTCACGTTCATCCCGAGCCTGGGCCTGCAATTCCGAATTCCCAGCACCCGGCGGTAAACCCCACCGCGAGGTTTCCGCTTCGGAAGTTTCCGCGTTGCTTAACAGGCGTAATGCTCGTACCCGAAACGGCCGGTTCAACTGAATATATTCAGTTGAACCGGCCG
>NZ_NIRR01000099.1 GCF_002204745.1 Hymenobacter amundsenii | reverse complement strand
CTTAGAGCGTGTTTGGGAATTAGGTAGGGCGAAAAGAAACGAGCCAGTAAGTTGCGGTAGGAGTTCCTAGGCTCCGATTCGCATCATGGTTGACGGCTATCAACCCCTTACTGACTCGCAGTGGCAAGTTATTGCGCCCTTGCTGCCGCTGCAACGCAAGCGGCGCTTATGTTTGCGCCAAGTTGTTGACGCCCTGCGCTACATATGTCGCACGGGCTGCCAATGGCGCAGCCTGCCGGCTTGTTTTCCGCCCTGGTCGGCGGTATACTACTATTTTGCCCGTTGGCAAAGCACAGGCCTCTTGCACGGCCTTAACGAGGCGGCTAACCGCGCCGACCGGCTGGCCTGTAAGCAGTTGGCGACCCCGTCGCTGGCGCTGGTCGATGCACAAAGCGTCAAATTGGCCCCACGCCTGGGCCAGCAACGAGGCCTCGACGCCCACAAGCGCGTCAACGGGCGTAAACGGCAGGTGCTCTGCGACACGGGCGGGCGCATCTGGCGCGTGCATGTGCATGCGGCCAACGGCCACGATAGCCGGGCGGCAGGGCCCTTACTACCCGCCCCCACGCAGCTGTGCCCCGCCTGGGCCAGCCGACTGCGTAAGGTACTGACTGACAAAGCCTACTGTGGCCGATTCGCTCAGCACGTGCAGGCCCTGGGCTGGCAGCATCAGGTGGCCAGTCGGCCGCCCAGTGCCACCCGCGGGTTTGTCCCGGTGGCTCAACGCTGGGTGGTGGAGCGTACTTTCGCTTGGCTCAACTGCTTTCGCCGGCTCGCCATGGATTACGAGCGCACAACGGCCAGCCATGCCGCGTGGCTGCTGGTCGCCAACTTGACCATGACTTTACGCCGAGCTACAGCCCACTAATTCCCAAACATGCTCTTAGT
>NZ_NIRR01000098.1 GCF_002204745.1 Hymenobacter amundsenii | reverse complement strand
TGTATAGTCCCAGCGTGAGGTGGGTCGGGTCATGGGTAAAGTTAACGGGGTTTTTCTGCCACTGGGCACACACAAATTCATGTGGCGTGAGGCCGCGTAAAGTCTTGAGCGGTTTGGCGTGGTTGTAGGCCAGCAAAAAGGCTTGTAGGTGCTCGTTGAGCTCCTGCGTCGTCTGATAGTGAAAGCGCTGCACGGTGGCCTCTTTCAGCGTGCGATTCATGCGTTCGACCTGGCCGTTGGTCCAAGGGTGAGCAGGCTTGGTCAGGCGATGCTCGACGCCATATTCGCGGCAAACGCGGTCAAAACTGTGCCCACCCGGCAGTACTTGATGCGGCTGTGCCGTGAACTGTACGCCATTATCGGTCAATACCTTGTGTACTTTGTAAGGCAGTTTGTCGAGCACGCGCCGCAGAAATTCTGCCGCGACCACCCGCTTAGCGCGGGGATGGAGTTCGGCGAAGGCGACCTTGCTGGTGCGGTCGATGGCCACAAACAGGTACTGCTTGCCTTCTTCCGTGTGCACTTCGGCAAAATCGACGTGCAGGTAGCCGATGGGGTAGTCCTTGAATTTTTTCTTCGGCGGACTTTGGCCCTCTTCATTCAAGGGCAGGCGGCTGATGCCGTGCCGCTGCAGACAGCGGTGCAGCGCCGAGCGCGAGAGGTGGGGAATGCTGGCCTGCAAAGCATACAGACAATCGTCGAGCGGCAACAAAGTGTGCTTTCTAAAAGCTACTATAATCGCCTCCTGCGCGAGCGTCAACACAGTGGAAACCGGTTTCGGTCCCATCGTGGCATCTGTCGTTGTCGTGCGCTTGCGCCACTTGGCGACTGTTTTGGGGTTGATGCCGTGACGGGCGGCTAACGTTTGTAGGCTTTCCTGACTACGTTGGATAGCGGCCCGTATTGCCGAAGTTGTGCGGGCGCTGCCGTGGAGTACTTGTCCCATAAGTTCGTGCGAAATTCCAGCCCGGAAAATACACCATCTCTCTCTGGGACTATACA
>NZ_NIRR01000097.1 GCF_002204745.1 Hymenobacter amundsenii | reverse complement strand
GCATGAAAGTCACGGTGCAGCTTTACGGCCAATTTCTGCTCAGCAGCCACGTCAATTACACCGGCACTTACCTGGCCGAGCACCTGGCTGGTCTGACGCACGACAACGTGCAGTATTTTCTCAAAACCCGCCGCTTCACGCCCCGCCAACGCTGGCAGCAGCTGCAAGGCGAGTTCGTGGCCAGTGAGCGGGGTTACGTACTCTTTGATGATACGGTGCTCGATAAGTCCCACAGCCACCACATCGCCTTGGTGCGCCGCCAGTACTCGGGCAACGCGCACGGCCTGATCAAAGGTATCGGCCTGGTCAACTGCGTCTATGTCAATCCCGATACAGACCAGTTCTGGCTGCTGGATTATCGCCTCTTCGCTCCCGAGGTAGATGGCAAAGACAAACACGCGCACGTGCGCGACATGCTCATGCAGTTACGCGTCCGGCAGATTGCCTACCGCACGGTGCTCATGGACTCGTGGTACGCCACGACGGACGTGTTTAAGTGGCTGATCAAGGAAGAAAAACTGTTTTACTGTCCGCTCAAAAGCAACCGCTTAGTCGATGACTCGGGCGGCCAGCAGCCTTACCAGCCACTGGCTTGCCTGAACTGGTCAGCGCAAGACGTGGCCCACGGCAAGCTGCTTAAGGTCAAAAAGATGCCCCAAGACGTTAAGTTGAAATGTTTCCGCGTACTGGTGTCTACCCACCGGACGGACTACCTCGTCACCAACGAGCTAGCACAAGACGACACGGCCGCTGCCGAGCAAGAAAGCAACGTCCGCTGGTTGATTGAACAATTTCATCGCGAAGCCAAACAGCTTACCGGCCTGCAGGCTTGCCAGTGCCGATTGGCCCGCAGCCAGCGCAACCATATTTCCTTGGCCCTGCGCACCTGGACCAGTCTAAAACGAGTAGCGTACCAAACAGGCCAAACAGTATATCAACTCAAGCAAGGCTTACTCGACGACTATTTGCGCCGCGAACTAGCCCAGCCCACGCTTCGTTTTGCGTAAGTCCTA
>NZ_NIRR01000096.1 GCF_002204745.1 Hymenobacter amundsenii | reverse complement strand
CTATAGCGGTTTCGTGAACGGTTCGTTCGTTTTTCAGTCCGTGGTGGCGTGATAGCCACAGTGGTCAAACCAGCCGAGCGCATCGGAGCTGGTAATCCAGTCGACGGCCGCTTGCAAGGCCTGCAGCAAGGCCTCGCGGGTACGGGCCTGGGCCGCCCGCAGCTTCGTCTTTAACTTGCTCCAGGCCTGCTCCACCGGATTGAAGTCGGGCGAGTAAGGCGGCAGAAACAGCAGTTCCACGCCCCGTTCGGCCAACCACTGTTTTACGCCAGCGAGCTTATGGGCCGACGCGTTATCGAGCACCAACACGTCGCCCCGGCGCAGCGTCGGGGCTAAGCATTGGGTCACATACCAAGCAAAGCGGTGCTGATTGAGGGCCCCATCGAGCACTTGCACGGCCCCTAAGCCTCTGACCGACAGCGCCCCGATCAGCGTCAGTGACTTACCCCGGTTCAGGGGGATGGTCCCGCCTACCCGCTGACCACCTTTGGCTCGGGCATAGCGCCGGGTATAGTCCAGCCGAAGGGCCGTCTCGTCGAGAAAGTGGAAGCGGGCCACATCGGGGCGGGTACAGACCCGAGCTACGTGTGCGGCGCGGGCTGTGCGCACGCGGGGCGTATCACGCTCCGTGGCATGCAGGCTTTTTTTTGCGGCGCAATCGATTCGCATCCAGCACGTTCCAGATACAAGTCTGGCCCACAAGCCGGCCTGAATGTGCCAGCCAAGCCGCCCCTAACTCGGCCAGCGTCGCATCGGTGTGTTGCCCCACGTAGGCCACGAGCCAGGCCTGATCCGAAGCCGACAGCAAGCGGGCAGGGCCGCCACGCGCTGGTTTAGGTGCCAGCGAGCCGGTTTCGCGCTGCTGGCGTAATAGTAGGGTGACAAAGGCGCGGCTGACGCCGAAGCGCTGGGCCACCGCCGTTTTGCGGGCTCCAGGTTCGCCACAGGCAGCGGCCACGCGGGTGCGCAGATCAAGCGAGTAAGGTTGCATCGTTGCCTATACGGCTAGGCCCCGAAAACGCCTAAACGGTTCGCGAAACCGCTATA
>NZ_NIRR01000095.1 GCF_002204745.1 Hymenobacter amundsenii | reverse complement strand
AAGTTGTGCGGGCGCTGCCGTGGAGTACTTGTCCCATAAGTTCGTGCGAAATTCCAGCCCGGAAAATACACCATCTCTCTCTGGGACTATACAACTAGTGGAGTCGTCTCGTCTCTCCAGTTTATCAGAACTTCACATCAAACGTTCCGTTTTTGATCCGCACGGTCTGCCCCGTCGTCATTTCCCGAGCGGTATACTCGAAGGTACCTCCCGCTATTCGAGCCACTGTATCCAGACGAGTGAATGTCACCGTTCCCGTGTTTGAGCCATCCGTATAATAACGAGTGGGTGCTGGTGGGTTGTAGGGGTCGTCCCCAGACTGTGGTCCCCGGTACTGCGTGTAGCCAGCATAACTATCCGGGTTGGGCGCATAGGGAATAGGCCCCCTGACGTAGCCCACGGGATAGGTGCCGGAACCTTGCGTCGCTGCCAGGTAAATTTCCAGCACATTCAGCGCATCTTGTGCTTGTAACACAAACCCGCCTTGCGTACCGGTGCGATACGCCCGCAGCGGCTGCCGGCTCGTCAGTAGAATAGGGTCCAGATGAGGCGTAAATGCCTTGCCAGCAATCTGACAGGAGAAGGTGTTCTTTCCGGAAGGTAGTGGGACCGTTTCCTTTTTCTTACAGGAAGCGGTTGCGAGCACCACCGCAACAATGACAATAAGCTGTTTCATAGCGGAAAGTTGATAAAATGCCGTGATAATAGGTAGGAAAGGGTTCGCGAACATAGTGGCGGCAAAATACCATTTTAGCTATTATCACGCTTTTAACTAAGCCTACTTCTGCATGACCAGAGCGATGCTTCAACTGAATTGCTGCATTTTGCTTCCGACCGTTTTCTTGAACACGCTGCTGCTGCATTTGACGCTTCATCCGATTGGGCAAGGAGCCCCCTACCTTGCGCGTCCCTGCCGGAGCCGGTTGTCGGTCGGCGTTTACTTTTCCCATGCCCATGCGCTCTTGGCTGCTGCTGCCGCTCTTTTTCCTTACATCCGGTACGCCCCGCTCGCCCCGCATCGTGCTGCCGGGGTATTTTACCTGCCGCGGGGCCCTCATGCTGGAAA
>NZ_NIRR01000094.1 GCF_002204745.1 Hymenobacter amundsenii | reverse complement strand
CGCTACCTCGATTTGCGCCGCAACCCGGTGCGCCAGAACCTGATGCTGCGCCACCGCGTGGCCCAGGCCACCCGCCGGTTCCTCGACGGCCAGGAGTTCGTAGTCGAAGAATCTCTACTGCTTCATTGGATTACCGTTGTAACGAAGTGGTAGAGATTCTTCGACTACGCCTCCGGCTTCGCTCAGAATGACGTTTCATCATTAACCGTTTGATAACGTCCTTCTGCCTCAACGCGTAAAACGAACCTTCACGTTTTACTCTCCCTACATTATGTGCGGACGCTACTCCCTGATTTCTCCGTCTGGCTTGCTGAAAGAACGATTCGGGGCTGAACTGGCCGAAGATTTTGCCCCAACCTACAACGCCGCGCCCTCCCAGCACCTGCCCGTAATTACCAACGCCGCGCCCCAGCAGGTGCGGCTCATGCAGTGGGGGCTGGTGCCGGCCTGGGTGAAGGACCGCACCAGCGGCCCCCAGCCCATCAACGCCCGGGCCGAGACGCTGGCCGAAAAGCCCTCGTTCCGGCAGCTGCTCCAGCGGCGGCGCTGCCTGGTGCTGGCCGACAGCTTTTATGAGTGGCAGCAGAAGGAAGCCCACGGCCTGCCGCCTAAAACGCCCCACCGCATCCTGCTCACGTCCGGGCAGCCCTACGCCTTTGCCGGCCTCTGGGACGAGTGGCTTGACCGCGCCACCGGCGAAATCCTGCCCACCTTCACCATCGTCACGACCGAGCCCAACGCCCTGATGCAGCCCCTGCACCACCGGATGCCCGTGATTCTGGAAGGGCCCGAAGCCGAGCAAAGCTGGCTGAGCGACGCCGTTTCGGCCGCCGAACACCAAGCCCTGCTCCGCCCCTACCCCACCGAACTGATGCGCGAGTACGTCATCAGTAAGCTGGTGAACTCGCCGGCCCACAACGAGCCGGCCGTGCTGGAGCCGGCGTAGATTGCCAACTGAAGGTATATGGAACGCATTCCACTTAAAATCTGGAACCGGATTGAAATGCTCCGGCAACCAATTGCCGCTGAAGCAACCGCTCCTGCGCTAGGAACAAGGCGTTGGATTGCGATTCATTATAATTAGGACTTACGCAAAAGGGTTAAATTGAAGTAAAAAAGCATGAAAGTCACGGTGCAGCTTTACGGCCAATTTCTGCTCAGCAGCCACGTCAATTAC
>NZ_NIRR01000093.1 GCF_002204745.1 Hymenobacter amundsenii | reverse complement strand
CACCAAGCCCACGGGCGAGGGCACGGGTCTGGGCCTCTCGCTCAGCTACGACATCATCATCAAGGGCCACAACGGCACCCTTCAACTCGAAACCAAAGAAGGCGAAGGCACCGAGTTTATCATTGAACTGCCGGGGTGAGTGTAGTTATCAGTGTGAACTAACTGATTGCCTTATTTCATAAGCCAACCCACTTTTTTCTGCCGTGCCTGCTGATGAAATTGATCATTTTTCCGCCTATACCCAGCATTTTCATCTCGCTGTTCGTCTTCCTGGCGCTGCGGCACTTTTTGGATCTTCCCGAGCGGGCACCGCGGCTGAATTGGCTCCTAAAATACCTCTGGGTATTGGCCCTACCGCTGGTTGTGCTAATGGAAACAGTTGGTAGCAGCTGGGACACAGATGTTCACCTGCTGCTCGATGCGGTTTATGTGGCGCTGATGGTGGTACTGGCCTACGTGGTGCTGCTCCGGCTACGCGGCTTACGGCCCGCCCGGACGCTGCTGCTGGCGCTGGCTCCGTTTGCCCTTTATGCGCTGGCAAAACTACTCAACGAGCTCCTCGCCAGCTTTGTATTGTTCGACTATGAAACCGCCATTAACTTCTATTGGGGGTTCAGCATGGTTTGGCTGGTGGTGGGCACGCTGCTGGCCTATAAACAGCAGAAAATACTGCAGTTAGAGCAACTGGAGCGCGAAGTAGAAGCCCGCATCAAAGCCCGCCACGAAGAGTTGGAGCACTTGGTTGAGGAGCGCACGGTTTCCCTGTTTCAGCAGGCCGAGGAACTGCGCACTGCCTTGCAGGAGCTCAAAATCACCCAGGACCAGCTGATCCAAAGCGAGAAGATGGCCTCGCTGGGCGAGCTGACGGCCGGCATTGCCCACGAAATTCAGAACCCGCTCAACTTCGTCACCAACTTCGCCGATGTGAGTGCCGAGCTGTTGAGCGAGCTGCGCGACGAAAACAACAGGGGAGCAGAGGCAGATACCAAGGTAGCAGCTGAGCTGCTGGAAGATTTGGAGCAGAACCTGACCAAGATTCACCATCATGGGCAGCGGGCGGCCAGCATCGTGCGGGGCATGCTCGAGCACAGCCGCCAGAGCACCGGCGAACGAGCCCCCACCGACCTCAACCAGCTCGCCGACGAGTACCTGCGCCTGGCCTACCACGGCCTGCGGGCCAAGGAC
>NZ_NIRR01000092.1 GCF_002204745.1 Hymenobacter amundsenii | reverse complement strand
TGAGGTGGTCTAGGCAAGACGGACAGAAGAAGGACGTATATTTCTTCTGTTATGGCAACAAAATCAAGCGGGACGTCGCCCGACAAACGGCGTAAATACGACGAGGCGTTCAAGGTTGAGGCCCTGCGCTTAGCATCGGAGAGCCGTAGCACGCAGGCCGCGGCACGGCAGCTAGGCATCAGCCCCAAGCTGCTCTACCGCTGGCAGCAGGCCCAACTCGTGGCCGAAGTGGGCAGTGTGGAAGTGGCCCGCGACCCAGAGGTCCGCGCCCTGCGCGCCGCGAACAAGCGGCTGGCGCAGGAGCTCGATATTTTAAAAAAAGCCTTGGTCATCTTCGGCCAGCCGACCCGGTGAGCACGTACCGCTACATCGCGCAGCGGGCTGCTCAGGTACCCGTGCGCCAGCTCTGCCAGGTGCTGCGCGTGGCCCCGGCCGCCTACTACGGCTGGCAGCGCCGCCAGCAGGTGCCGGCGGTTGAACCGGCCTGGCAAGTGGCTGTACGCGCGGCATTTGCTGACCACAGCCAGCGCTACGGCACGCGCCGGCTGCGGGCCGAAGTGCAGGAACAGGGCCACGCCGTAGGCCGCTGGCGCATTCGCCGCGTGCTCAAAGCCCACGGGCTGCGGGCCCAACAACCCCGCTCGTTTGTCCCCCGCACCACCGACTCGGATCCGGCCGTGCGTGCCGCCCCCAACCGCTTGCTGGGCCAGCCAGCCCCCACGGCCCCCAACCGGGTCTGGGTGGGTGACATCACGTATTTGCCCCGCCAGGGCGGCGGCTGGCTCTACCTGGCCGTGTGGCTGGACCGCTGTTCGCGCAAGGTCGTCGGCTGGGACGTGCGCGAGTCCATGCCCGAAGACCTGGTCAGCGAGGCCCTGCGCCGGGCCTTGGCCGTGCGTCGGCCCCCGGCGGGACTCATTATTCATTCCGACCAGGGCAGCCAGTACACAGCCACCCGATTCAAAGACTTGGTCGCTAAACACGGCGCCCAGCAGAGCATGAGCCGGCGCGGCAACTGCTACGACAACGCCCACGCCGAATCATTTTGGAGCCGATTCAAAGCCGAGCTACTTGACGGCGGCTACTTCCCCGGCCTGGCCGAAGCCAAGCTCGAAATCAGCCATCACATTGCCTATTACAACGCCGAACGCCGGCATTCTGCCCTCGGCTATCAATCGCCCAATCACTTTGAAACCCATCTTCAAACAACGTCCCAATTGTGTCCGGCTTAGCTAGACCACCTCA
>NZ_NIRR01000091.1 GCF_002204745.1 Hymenobacter amundsenii | reverse complement strand
CTCGTCTTTGCCCACGAAGTGACCGACCAGGTGCAGGCCCGGCGCGTGGTGGAAGAAAGCGGCCAGCAGGCGCGGACCTTGGCCGCTGAACTGGCCGCGTCCAACCAGCAGCTCACGCGCACCAACGTGGACCTGGACAACTTCATTTACACCGCCTCGCACGACCTCAAAGCCCCCATCTCCAACATCGAAGGCCTGCTCTACCTGCTGCAGGAAGAGCTGCCCCCTGAAGTTGCCCAAGACCCGGAAATAGGCCCCACGCTGACCCGGATGTTCGATGCCGTGGAACGCTTCAAGCGCACCATCGACCACCTCACCGAGGTGTCGAAGCTGCAGCAAGAGCATGCCCTCGCCACCGCCCCGGTCAACCTAGCGGCCGTCATCGAGGACGTGCGCCGGGACTTGGAGACGCTCCTGCGCGCCACGGGGGCCAATCTGGTGGTGGACGTGCCGGCCTTGCCGGCCATCGAGTTTTCCGAAAAGAACCTGCGCAGCATCGTCTACAACCTGCTTTCCAACGCCGTCAAGTACCACTCGCCTGACCGCCCGCCCCGCGTCGACCTGCGGGCCCACGTGCGGCCGGGCCACACCGTGCTCGAAGTGCACGACAACGGCCTCGGCCTCGCTGCCCACCAGCTGCCCCAGCTCTTCGGCATGTTCCGGCGCTTTCACGACCACGTCGAGGGCACCGGCATCGGCCTGTACATGGTCAAGCGCATGGTCGAAAACGCCGGCGGGCGCATCGAGGTGCACAGCCAGCTCGGGGCCGGCACCACCTTCTTCGTTTTCCTGCCCCACGCCAACCCCGGCGGGGCTCCCTTTCCCGAATTCGTTCCCCAATAAGTCCATGGCCGCTATTTCCTGTGCCCTGCTCGTCGACGACGACAACACCACCAATTACCTGAACTCGAAACTGCTCCGGCGCATGGCCATCAGCGACGAAGTGCTGGTGGCTGTCAACGGCCAGCAAGCCCTCGACCTGCTGCACGCCCACTGCGAGCTGTCCACCTCGTCCGCCTGCCCGGCCCTTATCCTGCTCGATATCAACATGCCGCTGATGAACGGCTTCGAGTTTTTGCGGGTCTACGCCCAACGGCCCGAACGGGAAAACCCCACGGTGGTCATCATCATGCTCACCACCTCCCTCAACCCCAACGACCTGGAGCAGATGCAGGGGTTGCCCATCCAAGGCTACCTTACCAAGCCTCTCACCCGCGACAAAATCAACCAGGTGCTGCAAGAGCACTTCGGCCACACCGCCACCGTGAATTAGACAGCGGCTACAAGTCAAACACAAACGAG
>NZ_NIRR01000090.1 GCF_002204745.1 Hymenobacter amundsenii | reverse complement strand
AGGTGATGCAGCTGCTGGCGCTCGGCCTCGCGCTGTTGGCGGGCCCGCACTTGCTCGGTGACGTCGTAGGCGAAAACGGAGACGCCGGCCACCGCGCCGCCCTCCCGGTAGGCTTGGTAGGTGAAGTTGAAGTAGCGGGCGCGTGACGCCTCCCCCGGGGCGGGCCGCGGCGTGAAGGGCATCTCCTGGCCGTAGTAAGTTTCCCCGGTGCGGTACACTTGCTCTATCAGGGCCACGAAGCCCTGCTCGGCCATCTCCGGCGCGGCTTCCGCCGCATCCCGGCCCACCAGTTGGCGGCCGGGAAAGAGGGCCTGGTAGGCGGGGTTGACGTACTCGAAGCGGTGGCCGGGGGCCCGCAGTAGGGCCACCAGGGCCGGGGTTTGCTCGAATACCTGGTAAAGTAGGGCCCGCTGGTCGGCCTGCTGCTGGGCAGCGGCCAGCAGGTCGGCCTGCAGGGACAGGGCTTCCTGCGTGCGCTCCTGCACGCGGGCTTCGAGCTCTTGGTTGAGCTGGTGCAGTTGCTGGCGCGCCACGACTTGCTCGGTGACGTCCAAGCCCACCGTGATGAGGCCCGTGGTCCGCCCCTGGGCGTCGTGCAGGGGCTGGTAGGTGAAGTTGTAGTAGCCCAGCGCCGGTGGCTCGGCCGGGTCGCGGGCTAGCCGCGTGGGGCGTTCCCGGAAGACCAACGGCTCGCCGGTGCGCAGCGCCTGGTCCAGCAGTTCCTCCAGCCCCTGCCCGGCCAGGTCGGGCAAGGCCTCAAACAGGGGGCGGCCGAGCGCGGGCCCGACCGGGCGGCCCCACAGCGCGCCGAGCGAAGGGTTGGCCAGCTCCACGACGAACTCGGCTCCCCGCAGGATGGCGATGGATACCGGGGCCTGCTCGAAGGCGCGGCCCAGCGCGGCCCGTTGCTCTTCGGCGTCGGCGCGAGCGGCGCGTTCGGCCGCCTGGGCGTCGCGCAGCGCGTTTTCGACGGGCGTGCGGGGCTGGTCGCCGGTGTCGGTGAAGCTGACGACGAGCAGGTCCTGGTGGCGCTGGGCGGCGAGGCGGAAGTAGTTGTCGATGCCGTCGGCCTGGTAGTACAGCTCAAAGGCACCGGGCGCGTCCGACGCGTACGTGCGGCGGTAGAAGTCGAAGACGCCGGTGCTGGCCATTTCCGGGAAGCGGGCCAGGGCCGTGGTGCCCGGCTGCTCGGGCAGGCCCGTCATGCGCTGGGCGGCGGGGTTGAGGTAGTCGAGGGCGAAGTCAACAATTTCGGGTCCGTCGGGGCCGTCAGGGCCGTCGGGGCCGTACACGGGGCGCAGCAGGTTCACGGCCGAGAGCGAGACGGCCAGCAGCGTGGACAGCAGGGCGTCGGGGAAGGCGTACGCGGACACAGCCGGAGCTAGGGGAGAGCGAAAGGCCATAGATAAACGGGGGCAAACCCGTGCGACTAGACATCGGGCAATGAAGATGCGAAGTAATACAGATTACCGGTAAATAGGTATACCAGG
>NZ_NIRR01000008.1 GCF_002204745.1 Hymenobacter amundsenii | reverse complement strand
TGGCTTCTTTACAAACAGGAAACCCGTGCCCACGATGATGCAGATCAGGATAATGACCACGAAGCGGGAGTGCTTGATGCCGCGCTGCACGCCGTTGCCGGGCAGGGCCAGGGCCTGCTGTTGCAGCTCGGGGGCCTGGTAGGCGGGGCGCAGGTAGCGCACGAGGCCGGCCTTTTCTTCCTGGGCGCGGGCGTGGTTGAGGGCCACGAGGCGGGTCAGGATGTCGGCTTCGGGCAGGGTGGCGGGCCAGTTGTAGGCGGCGGCTACGGCGTCGTCGAGCTGCTGGTGGAGGCTGAGCACCACCGAGGCCAGGCCCTGCTGGTTGATGGTGTGCTCTTTGGCCGTGGCCAGGGGCTGGCCGGCGCGCAGCTTCTCCACCACGTTGTAGAGGTCGGTGAGCGTGAGGGTGGGGTGGGCGGCCTGCTGGCGCTTGCGGTGGGCGTCGAGCTGTTCGGCCAGCTCCCGGATGCGCGCCTGCTGCTCGGCCGTGGCCTCGGGGAAGGGGAACGGGTCGAAACAACGGGAGTTGTTGTAGCGGGAATCATTGCCAACACCCAGCCTTCCGCCTAATGCTAAAGACCAAACAATATGGTAGTGACTAGATAGTACGCCAAATATGAAAGCATCATCAGTTGCAAATACAACTAAGCCTTGGTCGGGTAGTATGTCCCCAGATATGAAAGAAAACACACGATGCTTTGCAGTCATCGAAGTGACGATGTAGCGAGGAAGCCCCGAAATAGCAGACCGTAAATTTTCATTTGAACGAGCAAATAGCCACCAGTTTTTGCGGCGTGCTTCATCACGCTGATTATCTCGCTCTGCTTTTACAGTCTGAAGCAAGTGTTGATATATTTCCGGAAACGATGTTAGAACTTCTTCCTCTTTGAGTCCTGACATATCTATCACATAGATACCTCTAGGACGAGTTGTCAAATCCTTACCATTCAGGTAAGGTCGAATATAAGTTTCAAGACCAGGTACACTACCCAATCCTAATTTCTGAGCGTACTGCTCATTAATGGCAAATCCACTACCTGCTAGGCACACGCCTCTATGACCTACACTCAGATTGGCTTTCAAAGGCTTAGCACTATCTAGCTCAGCCCCAATCGACAAGTCCGGCAGAATGCGTCCTTGTTGTTCATCAAAAGTTACATCAGCCGCATCATCGCCTTCCGCTGCTGTTTCGGTTCTTAGTGTCAAGAGTAAACCGGGCGCGGGCGTTGCCGGGGTGCGTTCGGCTACGGTCATGGCGATGCGCACGGCGGCTCCTTCGGCGGCATCCACCCAGGGATGGTCGGGCACGGCGAAGGTGAGGATGAGCGGGGCCGGGTCGCCTTCCAGGAAGGGCTGCATCACGCGGCGGTTGAAGGTTTGCTTGAGGCTGTTGGTGGTGATGAAGCCAAACCGCTCGGTGGCGCCGCGCTGCACGGCGGCGGCGGCATTGTACCACCAGTACATCACGAGGTCGGCCGAATCGGGCACCTTGCCCTTGTAGGCTTTGCGCAGGGCCTCGGTGTAGCCGTCGCCGAGGGCGTCGCGCATGCGGGCCGGCCCTACAAACGGCGGGTTGCCCACGATGAAATCGGCCTGGGGCCACTCGGCGGGGCGGGGGTTGGGGTAGTCGAGTACGGGCGTGCGGGCGGTTTCGTCGGGCACGGGCTGGCCGGTGGCGGGGTGCAGCCGGGTGGTGCCGTCCCAGCGCGTAACGGGCTGGCCCTGGGCATCGAGGCGGGGCACGGGCGGGCCGTGCTGGAGGGCGGCATCCTGCTGGCGGATGTTCTGGTACTCATCGAGCAGGGGCTCGCGCAGCTCGGAGGGGCCGTAGGTGCGCAGGTGCCATTGCAGGTACCCGATGCGCAGCACCACGTCGGCAATGGCGGCCGCGCGTGGGTTCAGCTCCAGGCCCAGCAGCTGGTGGGGGCTCACGGTGGTACCGCCGCCCAGCTCCAGCAAACCCGTTTGGCCGTAGCTGTTGATGGCGGCCAGCACCTCGCCTTCGAGCCGCTTGAGGTGTTCGAGCGTGACGTACAGAAAGTTGCCCGAGCCGCAGGCCGGGTCGAGAATGCGCAAACTGGTGAGGCGCTTGAGAAACCGCACCAGCTCGGCGCGGGCCTCTTTTTCCTGGCCTTCGGCGAGGCGGCGGGCGGCCGCGGCCTGGGCGGCGCTCCATTCGCGGCGCAGCGGCTCCAGCACCGTGGGCAGCACCAGCCGCTCTACGTAGCGGCGCGGGGTGTAGTGGGCCCCCAGGCTGTGCCGCTCCTTGGGGTCGAGGGCGCGTTCGAGCAGGGTGCCAAAAATGGCCGGCTCCACCTCCGTCCAGTCGGCTTTGGCCGATTGCAGCAGCAGCTCGGCCTGGGCCGCGCTCAGCGGCAGCGCGTCGGCATCATGAAACAGGCGGCCATTGAAGCGGCGCAACCGGGCCTGGAGGTCGGGCGAGAACCCGCCGGTGTCCATGGTGCGCCAGAGCGTCTGGAGGGCGTCGGGCAGAAACTCCAGCTGCTCGGGGCGGCCGTAGCGGCTGAGCATGCCGGTAAAGGAGGTTTTGGGAATCAGGCCGGTATCCTCCGAGAACATCGTGAACAGGCAGCGCATCAGGAACTGGGCCACCACATCGGGGGCGTGGCCGGCCTGTTCCAGCTGCTCCGAAAGCTTGGCCAGCCGGGCGGCCAGCTCCCGCGTGACGCGGGCGGCGCGGCGGCTGGCGTCCAGCTCGCGGGGGGCCAGCCAAATCTGGCGCAGCAGGGCCCGGGTGCCTTCGTCGGCCAGGGCCGTGAGCTTGATGCGGAACTTCGTCTGGTCGGGAAAGGGCACAAACGAGTCGCCGAGCCGGCGAAGTTGCTGTACACATCGAGGCAGTAGCCCACGTCGGCCACCAGCACGAACAGAGGCCGGGGCTCGCTCGGGGGCAGGGCGCGCACGTAGCCGAGGGCCTGCTGGCGGGCGGCCTGCATCATTTCGGCCCATTTGGCGGTGCCGCGCACGGCGTGGCCCTTGCGGCGTTTGGTGGGGTCGAGGCCCAGCTCGGCCCGCTCCTGGCGCAGCTGCTGGTCGGGGGTATCGGTGCCCTGCTTGGTTTCGAGCACGAAGCAGCCACGCTTGTAGAGGTCGATGCGGCCGGTGCTTTTCTTGGGGCCGTCGGCGAAGGTTACGGCCCGTTCCAGCACGTAGTGGTCGTGGGCGGGGTCGTCGGTGGTGGGGTCGGGGCGGGGCACGCCCAGCAGGTCGCAGAGGTCTTGCAGGAACAGGCCGTAGTTGGCGCGTTCGGCGCCGCCGGAGTTCTGCCAGCGGGCTTCAAATTCGGGGTAGGTCACGAGGGCGGTAGGATAACAGGATAATGGGGCGGGGAAGATAGGCAAGGGGCCGTTAACCCTACGCCCTGCCGCACACCCCACCCCCTAGCCCCCTCCCCTCCGGGAGAGGGGGGACTAGTTTTTAGTTTTTTAGGGCTAGCAAGCTAGTTCCCCTCCTTGGAAAGGAGGGGTTAGTGGGTGTATGCTAGCGGAACGTCATCCGCCGGGCCGTTCAACGCTAGTCAACCACCCCTAACCCCTCCTTTCCAATGAGGGGAACTAGCTTGCTAACCTTTGCTTCTAGGAAACTAAAAGCTAGTCCCCCGCTTCCGGGGGTGAGGCGCCCCGTGAGAACGTAGCGACGGTAGGGCTAGGGGGTGGGGTTGCTATCTGGTCGGGAAACCCGTTCTTTGTATCCGCTTCACCCCCAAGCCGGGAACTGGCTTGTTCACTGAACTATATGCGAAAGATTTATTGCCTGCTGGCCCTGCTGAGCCTGTTGTTGCGGCCCGCGGCCCACGCCCAGAAAGTTGGCCTCGTACTGAGCGGTGGCGGGGCCAAGGGCCTGGCCCACGTGGGTGTGCTGCGGGTGCTGGAAAAAAACCAGATTCCTATTGATTACATCGTGGGCACCAGCATGGGCGCCATTGTGGGGGCCATGTACGCGGCCGGCTACTCGCCCGAGCAAATCGAGGAAATCGTGCTCAAGCCCGAGTTCCAGACCTGGGTTTCGGGCGCCCCGCTGGAGGGCAAGGTGTACAACTACTACGACTCCGACCCCACCCCCGCCTCCCTGCACCTGCGCCTGGCCATCGACTCCACCCTCAGCACCCGCGTCACGCCGCGCCTGGTCGACGACGTGACCCTGAACTACGTGCTGGCTACCATGCTGGCGCCCGCCGGGGCCGTGGCCAACTACAACTTCGACAACCTGCTGGTGCCCTACCGGGCCGTGGCCTCGGAGGTATTCACCCGCGAGAAAGTCATTCAGCGCAGCGGCTCGCTCTCCGATGCCGTGCGCAACTCCATGGCCTTCCCGCTGGCCTTCCGCCCCATCCGCCAGCCCGATGGCCGCTACCTCTTCGATGGGGCCGTGGTCGACAACTTCCCTACCGGCGTGATGCGCGACGAGTTCCAGCCCGACGTTATTATTGGCGTGAACGTGGGCGACGTGGCCTTCGATAAATACCCCAAGAAGCGCGACGACGCCCTGCTCACGAGCACGCTGCTGTTCCTGGGCTCGAACGTGGCCGATACCACCTCGGTGGGCAAGAACGGCATCTTCATTCAGCCCAATCTGGGCGACATCACGGCCGCCGATTTCAGCAAGGCCAAGCAGCTCGTCGAGCTGGGCACCCAGGCCACCATCGAGAAGCTGGACCTGCTGCGCCAGCGCATTCCGCGCCGCCAGGATACACTGGCCCTGCAGGCCCGCCGCCTGGCCTTTCAGCAGCGCGCCCCTAAGCCCGAGTTCACCCAGATAACCGTGCAGGGCCTGCCGCCCCGGCAGCAGGAGTTCGTGCGCCGCTTTTTCCAGCGGTCGGGCGACAAATACACCCCCGGCGACGTGGAGGAAGGCTACTACCGGCTTGTCAACAACGACTTCTTCAACAACGTGTACCCCCGCATTCGCTACGACAAAAAGCAGGAGGGCTACGTGCTGGGACTTGATGCGCGCCAGAACAGCAACCTCACCACCGACCTGGGCGTGATGCTCTCGACCCGCTCGATGAGCAACATTTTCCTGGGCGTAGGTTACCGCTACCTCACCCGTTTCCTGTACACGGTAAAGGCCGATGCCACCATCGGGCGCTTTTATAACGGGGCGCGGGGCTCGTTCCGCATCAGCGTGCCGGGCAACGTGCCGCTGTATTTCGAGCCGGTGGTTACGTTCAACAACTTCAACTACCAGGATACCGGCGGCCTGCTGGGCTCCTCGGCCCAGAACACCCAGGTGCAGCAGCGCGACGTGAAGGCCTACCTGCAAATGGGTATCAGCCCTAACTACCGCAGCCGCTATATTCTGAGTGGAGGCCTGTTCACGAACCGCGACCGGTTTGCCAATACCAACGACATCAACAGCAGCGCCTCCCTCGACCAGAGCCGCCTCCAGGGCCTGACGGCGTCGGCCAACTTTGAGCGCAACTCCCTCAACCGCCGCCAGTACGCCGTGGCCGGCCGCCGGGTCGAGTTTGGCCTGCGCGGCGTAACGGCCCGCGAGAAGTACGACCCCGGCAGCACGGCCGGCGACATACCCGGCCGCACCAAAAACCACAACTGGGTGAAGCTGAACGTTTACAACGAGCAGTACTTCACCTTTAATAAGAGCGACTCGGTGGGCACGCGGATACACGCCTGGGGCTACCTGATGGAAGCCGAGCTGAGCACCCAGGGCCCGTTTGCCACCTACCGCTCCTCGCTCACGTCGTCGTCGGTGTTCCTGCCCCTGCCCGATTCGCGCACCCTGTTCCTCGACCGGTACCGGGGCACGGCCTTCGCCGCGGCGGGCCTGCGCTACGTGAAAGCCGTAACGGGCTCCCTCGAATGGCGCACCGAGCTGTATGCCCACACCCTGTTCCGGGGTTGGGACCGGCAGCAGTACAACCCGCTGCTCCCCAAGCGCGGCCAAACCGTCAGCCGCCCCTACCTCACGGCCATGACCGGCTTCATGTACCAAACCCCCGTTGGCCCGGCCGCCCTGCAGTTCATCCACTACGACGATTCCAACCACCGTTTCGGCGTCTTCGCCCACATCGGCTACGTCCTCTTCCGCGACCGGGCCCTGGACTAGCGGTGACTGAGTGACTAAGTGACTAAGTGAAAAAGAACGTCATCAATGCACGCGAGATTCTTCGCTGCGCTCGGAATGACGTTCTTCTTCACTCACTCATTCACCGAGTCCCCCACTCACTCTACCGGGTGCTGCGGGGGTTCTGTGCTGGTTTTGGTTGATGCACTGCTGCCAGCGCTTGAATTGGGGCCGGCGATGCTGGAGCCCGATAAAGGCGAGTCGCGGAACAGCAGCTGGAACAGCACGGCCGCCAGCCAGCCGGCCAGCGGAGGAGCCACCCAGTACACCCACAGGGCCGCGTAGTCGTGGGCGGCCACGGCCGAACCCAGGCTACGAGCCGGGTTGAGGCTCATGCCCGAATACGGGGTTTCGACGACCACGTACAGGGCCAGCAAGGCCCCCAGCAGCCAGCCGGCCAGGTTCTGGAGCCGCTTGGTGTGCAGGGCCATGAACAGCACGGCCGCCATAATGAACGTAATCAGGAACTCGGCCCCGAAGGCCACCGCCACGCCGTCGGGGCCGGGCTTGGTGAGGACGTAGTTTACGTCGGGATGGGCGAAATAGCGCCCCAGCACCAGCAGTAGCGCCTGCCCCGCCAGCAGCGCCCCCGCCACCTGGGCCAGCACGTACCAGCAAGCATCGGCCGGCCTGATTTTGCCCAGCTGCCAGAAGCCCACCGTTACGGCCGGATTCACGTGCGCCCCCGAGCGTTTCCCCCAGGGGCTATACACGATAACCACCACCGTCAGGCCCACCACCAGCCCGATAACGGCCCGCTCCAGCACGGCGTGGCCCGCCAGCTGTTCGGCCAGCCACGAGCCCGGGTAATGCACGGCCGTCGCCGTCAGTCCCGACATGAACAGGAACAGGAAAATCCCCGCCGCTTCGGTTAGGTAATTGGACCAGTGCCGCTTAACCGACACAAGGAGGTGAGCAAGAAAACTGGGTTGGCGCACAGTGTTGGAAAGCAGGGGCAAGAGAGTGAACAGCAGCAGGACCCATTTGAACAGGACTAGCCGTTGTGCCGGAAACCAGGCAAGAAAGGGCCACAGGGGTGTAGCGCGAAGCTGGAGCTTGGCTTCGCCGTCCTTCGGTTCGCGCTACACCCTATCTGTTTACGTTCTGCCAGCATAACAGCGTGTGGGGCAAAAGTGCCGGGGCCGGTGGCTTATTCGTCGGCGCATTTTTCGCGGGCGAACCGGTCGAGCAGGGCAGCTACCGCTTCGGGGGCTTCGTAGGGCAACAGGTGCCCGGCCCCACCAATAATTTCGAGGGGCGTGCCCGCCGGCAGCAGCGGTAGCGTTTCGAGCCCATGCACCGAGGGCGACATCACGGCATCCTGGTCGCCGGCCACAATAGCGCACGGCACCACTATGCGGCTCATCTGGGCTCCAATGTCCTCGCGGCTGCCTTCCAGCAGCCAGGCGTCCCAGGCGGCCCGGGTACTGCGCAGGTTGTCGGCCACTACCTGCCGGACAGTAGCGGCAGGTAGCGCCTGCGCCGTGATGTGGCGCTGGGTTTTCTCGGCCTCCGCCGCCTGGCCCCAGGCCTGCAGGCTGGCCTGGCGGTCGGCTTCGGTCATGGGTTCGGGGGTAGGCGGCGAGGGGCTGAGCAGCACCAGCCCTGCCAGCCCCGCTGGTTGTCGGGCCGCCAGGGCCAGCGCAATTTTGCCACCCATGCTGTGGCCTACCAGCACGTAGCGGGTCAGCTTTTCAGCCTCAATAAAAGCGGCTACTGCATCGGCGTAGGCACTCACCGAGAAGCCACCGGACGGTGCCGGGGCTGCCCCGAAGCCCCCCAGGTCGGGAGCCAGCAGGCGGTATTCGGGTTGAAGCAGGTCGGCTAGCTGGTCGAATTCGTGGCCAGCTCCAGCCCAGTAGTGCAGGGCCAGGAACGTGAGGTGGTAGTTGGGCATAGTGTATTCTACGGCATAACCGACGCCCCGACGGGCAGCCCATATAATTTAGTTGGTGCCACCCTAACTGCTCGGCACAGCCCCAAAAAAAGCCAGGGGCAACTCCTTTACGGAATTGCCCCTGGCTTAGTAGCTAAACTGAGTCGAAACCCAGGAGCCGGTATTAGTTCTTGCTTACCCGCATCACCTGGGCTTCGCCCGAAGGCAACACCAGACGCACGAGGTACATGCCGGTTTTCAGACGGGCCGCGTTGGGCAGCTCCACGTCGGTAGTACCGCTGTTGAGCTCAACTACGTGTTGAGCTACTACGCGGCCGGTCATGTCGGTAACCGAAAGCTGGGCCTTACCAGCCACGGCCGAAGTAGCCGTCAGGTACAGCGCGTCGCCGAAGGGATTCGGGAAACCTTTCAGGTTGGCTTTAGCCAAGTCGCTGCCACCAAACGTCAGCACTTTTGGCGCATAGTAATGGTCCTGGCCGCCCAGGTCGATCTGGCGCAGACGGTAGTAACGGGCACCCGTCTTGTTGGCTTCTTTGTCTTCGTAGCTATAGCTCAGCAAGTTTTTGCTGTTAGAATTGGCGCTGGCAACAAAAGCCAGAGTCCGGTAGGTACGGCCATCATTCGATACCTGTACCTCGTAGCCGCGGTTGTCGGTTTCAGCCACCGTTTCCCAAGTAATGAGCGCATTGTCCCCTACCCGCTTGGCATTGAATGCCGTCAGGACAACGGGTAGCGGGGACGTAAACTCGCTGAGAGAGAAAGTAGCGAAGGTCGTTACGTTATTCTTCACCAGCGTATTGGTGGTTGCACTAAAAGCATCGCGACCTAACTGGCCGAATGTGTCGCCACCCGAAGTAGACACGAAGAGCGCCAACTTGCTTTCATCCAACGTCTGATTGTTAGGACGAAGATTAGTTAGCTCATTATCGAGGTACCGAAAGGTCAACGTAGCGTTCAGACCGCCGGTGTTGGTTTGCTGATCGGCCGGACGCACGCCGAAGATGCGGCGGATAGTTGGCCGGCTGTTGGAGCCGTTATTAACAGAGGCATAGTTCTCGGCTGTATTACGCGTTACCGTCACGATGCCCGGGTTGTTGCCCGTAAATCTGAGCGAAAGGCCGATGTTACCGAAATCCTGGGTTACTCCGGCTACGGCTGTTTCAGAAATCTTCACGTAACCACGCAAGAAAGTGGTTTCTGTTTCGCCTTCAATGCGGGCCGATGGAATACCGATGTTGTTAACGTTGGTCGCCGGAGAAAGCTCAACGAATGACACGGTAACGGCGCTAATATCGGTTTCCACAATACCGTTGATGAAGCGTAATACACCACCGGGTTTAATGGAGAAGTTGGCTACCAGAGTTTTAATCCCGCCACCATCAATTTCTACATTTACCAAGCCGGAGGCTGAACCGCTAATAGCTTGATCCGTTCCCCTAAAGGCAAGGAAAGTGTTTTCGCGCTGAATAAAGCTATCCTGCTGGTTGTTAAAGTCGCCGTACACGTTCAGTCGCCCCACTACCAAGCGAGTGATAGAGCGCTGAGCTTGGCTGGTTCCATTCATCGTTAAAGAGCGGGTCTCGGCCGGGCCGGAAGCTCCTCGCGGACCGGTAGCAGTATTATCGTAACCAGGTACCTGAGTAGTTACCTCCGAAGTACTTCCATCAGGGTTTTGCACAGTAGTCTTATTCGTGCTGGGCGCTTTAATTGCGTCGCTGTAGATGTTAGGATACTGTACCGACGAGCCCGCACCAAAGTTGGGAATGGTAGCGTCTTTACCCGAATTCGGCACCCCGTTACTCCAGTTGGCCGGGTCAAACCAATTGTCGTCTTTACCGCCAGTCCAAGTGGTAGAGGTTGGAGCTTCATTTGGACGAACACCCTGTAATACGAATCTAGCAATGTAGAAGGTTCCGGGAGGATCAGTCAGCGTGAAAGGTGCCGGAAACCCAAACTGACCGGGACTAGAACCATTCACTTCATGCTGAACAAAAACAAAGTATTCTCCTGCTACTAAACCAGTAAGAAGGTTGCGATTAGCGACAGTAGTGGAAAACGTTTTTGTTGTAGGTTCCCCAACAGTAGTATTGGTCAAAGGAAGATTTACAGAAACCGGGGAATTGATATCCGTAAATGTACCGTTCGCTTCACGGCGGGCGAGACGATACCTGATAGAACTACCCGTAGCAGTGATAACATCTGGGCTAAACTCCTGCGTAACTATAGTTCCCCCGTTCAGTAGCAACTTGAGGTTGAAGTCACTGATGTCGAAAGTCCCTAACTCTGCCCCATTGAAAGGTTTTGAGGGAGTGGGGTTTTTGCCATCGAATGCCTCATTGCCATTGCCCCGGTCAATGATGATGGTCGAACTGACAATTCGGGTTCCGCTGTTGCTCTGGGCGCGGGCCGTAAAGCTCGTGCCGAAGGCGACAAACAGCGCCAGCAGAGGTAATAGACGCCGCCAAGCTTGACCCTGAAGGGCAAGAGATGGATTAAATAAGGGTGTTTTCATTCCTGAGGATGCTTAAAAAAAGAGAAGATTTTCCAATTATGAGACTAGCGCGCCCGTGTCCGGGTGAATTTGGTCGACTATACGGAGCCGGTGAATTATGGCTGCAAATTTTGTATAAAAAACCAAGAAATATGTAATATACCGGCAAATAAGCCTAAAATAGGCACATCAATATTATATATTCAATAAATAATATAAACGCAATCAATGCATCTCCCAACTATCGTACCACGCTGTAGGGCGGTGCAGCCAGCACTTTCTTAAAATGGGGCAGTTCGACACTCAACACGTCATGGACGCTCACCCGGATTTTGTGGGCCAACTGCGTAATGGGCAAATCGTTGCTATCGGTGCCGAAGGGCTGCTCTATTTCCTCGGCAATCATTACTAGGCCCAACATGATGTAGGCCCCGACCATCGTGATGGGAATCATCCAATAACCACTGCTAGCCAGCAGCACGAACGGCATGATGCCGATGAAGAGGGTGATGAACATCTTGATGAAGAAAGTGTAGGAAAACGGGATGGGCGTGGACTTAATTCGCTCACAAACGCCGTTCACTTCCATCATTCCCAGCAAGTGGGGTTTAAAGGCAAGCAGATGCACCGGGTCGATGATCTGGGCCTGGCGCAATTGCTCGATACTTTCCTGGATAACGGCCAGTATGCAGATAGTGGGGCTATCGGCGGCTTGCAGGCGCCCGATAATGTCGGGCGTGGCTTCGAACTGCTCGAAGCGCACGTTGTTGCGCAGGTTGCCCTTGAGGGCCAGCGGGAAGTTGGAAATCAGGGCGGCATAGTAGGCCCGGCTGCGGGCCGCGTCGCGGGGCAAAATGGCATTGAGCTCGATGGCCAGCCCCCGGCAGTGCGACACGAGCTGACCCCACACCCGCCGGCCCTCGTAGTAGCGGTCGTAGGCGGTGTTGGTGCGAAACACGAGCAACAGGCTGAGCATGATGCCCAGAAACGAGAAGTACTCGCGCCCCAATTGGATGGGCACAGCATGATAGCGCAGCACTACCAGCGCCACCACAATGTTGTACACCCCCACCAGCGCCACCCGGCGCAGCAGCAGCAGAATTACGCTTGACGTATGGAAATGCCAGAGGGCCCGCCACCAGTCGCCGGCTTTATAAACAATCATAGTCGCAAGGTTTGAAGCCTGCAACGCGAACTACTCCAAAGGGTTTTGCGAGCCGCTACGATTGGGCTTATGGTGGCCCCACCAGCGCATAATGGAGTCGTTTTCCGACGAATGACGGTCTAGTCAGCAGGATCGAGCTGCGTCTCTGTTAGGCATCCCGAGCCGCCCGGACTCCCGCAGCGCCTGCCGGCTTTTTGCACTCTGCCCCGGCCCGCCAAAGCCAAGGCTCGAAGCTAACCGTTACCGAGCGCAACTGCGGGCGTGTTTGCGCGGGCTGTGGCCCTTGGCTTTGGCGGGCTTGGCAGAGCGTAAAACAACCAGCCGCCAACTCCCCTAAGAGGAAACCGGCGGCTGGTAGGGACACGGAGGGCGCGATGGATACTTAGCCAGCAGCTTTACGCTGAAGCAGAAACTTATCGGCGGTGCGCAGGCTGAGGGCCATGATGGTGAGGGCGGGGTTCACGCTCAAAGCACTCGGAAACACCGAATTGTCGCAGATGTAGAGGTTGGGCACGTCGAAGGCTTTGCCATCGGGGTCCACTACCGCGTCGTCGCCACTCCGGCCCATACGGGCCGTGCCAATCACGTGGGCGTAACGCTCGAAAGCCCAGATGTCGGTGGCTCCCGCTTCCTGCCAGATCTGGCGCATGAGCTTTTCGGCGTGGCGGTTCATGCGCTGCTCGTTTTCCTGGGCCGTGAAGTGCAGGCGGGGCTTGGGCAGCCCGCGGGCATCCTTCTCGTCGCTGAGCTCCATGAAGTTGCTGGCGTGGGGCAGGCAGTCGCCCAGAATATTGATGCCGGCAATGTGGTTGTAGTTGCGCATGTAGTCGCGCAGCGGCTGCCCCCAGAGCTTGCGCTGGCGCACCATCTGGGTGGCAAAGGTGACGGGCATTACGCCAATGCTTTGCAGCAGGTAGCCGCCCGCGAAGTCGGCATCTTTGGGCCGGTGGGTATCTTCGGAAATCAGGCCGCCCGGAATGCCCTTGTAGGGCCGGATATCCTCCGGGAACGTGCCCCAGACCTGCATGCCGGGGTGGGCCATGAAGTGCTTGCCGACCTGCCCACTGTTCAGGGCCAGCTCGTTGAGCATCAGCAAACGGGGCGTTTCCACGGCGCCAGCGCATAAAAACAGGTTTCGGCAGCGCTGGCGCACAGTACGGCCATGCTGCTCGTACATCACGCCCGTAATGCGGCCCGAGGCATCACGCTCAATCTCGGTTACGTACGCATCGGCCCTGATTTCGGCCCCGTAACTTTCGGCCAGGGGCAGAAACGTGACGTCCATGCTGGCCTTAGCCCCGCGGTTGCAACCAGCCTGGCAAAAGCCCCGGTTGGTGCAAGCCTCGCGCCAGCCAATGCCCTCCTGGTAGTAGCGCGCAGACAAGGCCGCATTGGCCGCCGGCGACGTCCGGATGCCCAGCTTGCCGCAGGCCCGCTCCATGAGCTGGGCCGCCCCGTTGAGCGGCAGCGGCGCCAGCGGGTAGCCCTTGCGCCGGGTAGGGTCCCAGGGGTAGGGCGTGGGACCCGAAATACCCAGGAAGTGCTCTATCTCCTCGTAATATGGGGCCAGCTCATCAATCTGAAAGGGCCAATCGACGCCCTGGCCGAAGTCGGTGTGCAGGGTGAGGTCGCCGCGGTGGGCGCGGGGGGTATAGGCGGTGTAGTGCAGCGTAGAGCCGCCCACGCCGGTACCGGAGTTGTTCTTACCGAACGCCACCGGATTGTGGCCGGCCGAAAGACGCTCATCGTTCCAGAAGAGGAAGTTCTGGGCTTTTTCGTCGGTGGCGTAGTCTTTGGTTGGGTCGCGGCGGGGGCCGGCTTCCAGGGCCACTACGCGCAGGCCGGCCTGGGCCAAGCGGGCCAGCAGGGGCGCGCCGCCCGCGCCGGTCCCAATCACCACACAATCCACCTCGTCGGTGGGGTCGGGCAGCGGGGCGGGCTGTTCCAGCGGGTTGCGGCTGGGGTCGGCCTGGAGGTCGTTTTCTTCGAGTATCTCCCGCAGCAGCGGGTCCTGTATTTCGGGTTGCAGCGGGGTCAGCGTGCCTTCTTCCAGCGTTTCTTCTTCGGGCATGAGCGGTGAAATGAGTGGATGGGCAAATGGGCAGCTTGGTGAGTAAGCAAGTCGGTGAAAATGAACATCAATCACTCATTCACCGAGTCACTTATTCACCCATACGCCTCCGGTTCGCGGGGTTCAAGTTCGTTGAGGCCGATTTTGGTCCAGCCGGGTATATCGGCCATGCCTACGTACCCAATTTCCTCCTGAGCCAGGGGATGGGCGTAGTAACTTTCGGCCAGCTCGGCCAGCATCTCCTCGAAAAACTTATCCTGGGGCACTTCCTGCCAGTTCTCACCGGGCGCTTCTGCGGCCGCCAGCTGCCCGATAATTACGTCCTGCTGCTCGGCGCTCAGGGCCACAAAGAGCTGCTGAAAAGCGGCCTGCGCGGCCTGGTTGATGCCACCTAAGCCGAGACGGTAGGCTTCGCGGTCGGGGGGCATGGCATCGTAGCGCCAGCCGTCGGCGCGGCCCTCCAGCAGGCGCTTATCCACGTTCGGAGCCAGCTCGATGGGGGTTTCGCGGTCGGGCTGGGGAAACACGCGGGCGGCCACGGCCCGCAGCAGCTGGTAGGTATCAGCGTCGAAGAACTGGGGCGCGTAATCGGCCTGGGAAACCAGGCGGGCCTCCAGCGCGGCCCGGGTGGCGGGCGTCACAAGATCGGTTTCCAGCAGCGCCCGGACGGTACCTTCGGGATAATGAGGCATAGAGTGAGGTGGGGAAATAGTGAGGTGGTGAGCTTTATATTCGGTGCCCCAACGGCGCGAAGGGCACCATTGGGGCCAGCCGAATAGCACTCAGCCAGATAAGCACGGCAGCGTGCGAGGTAAACAGGCAAGAGGTGGGGTTGGGTTTTGAGCGGGTGAAAATGAGTTATCCGGCAGCCCTTCAACACTGCCAAAACCAGCCGAACAGCAACTTACTATAGTATCACTTCCCCAAATTACGCTACCCGTCGCTGCTCATTTTGCCACCCGTGACGTGGATGAGCGAGCCAGTCATGAACGAGCCGTCCTGGGAGGCCAGCAGCACGTAAGCCGGGGCCAGCTCCTCGGGCTGGCCGGGGCGGGCCAGGGCTACTTCGTGGCCGAACTTCTCAATTTCCTCCTTAGGCATAGTACCGGGTATGTTGGGCGTCCATACTGGGCCGGGCACTACGCAGTTCACGCGGATATTCCGCTCGCCCAGGCTCTGGGCCAGGCTCTTGGTGAAGCCGTGAATGGCAGCTTTAGTGCTGGCGTAATCAATCAGGATCGGGATGCCGGTAAGGCCCACGATGCTGCCGGTATTAATGATGCAGTCGTGCTCCTTCAGGTGAGGCACGGCGGCCTGCGCCATCCAGATGTAGCCCAGGATGTTGGTGTCGAAGGTGCGGCGGATCTGTTCCTCCGGGATATCCTCGAACTTCTGCTGGCTCATCTGGTAGGCGGCGTTGTTGACCAATATATTGAGGCCACCCAGCTCGTTGCGGGTGCGGGCCACCGCTTGGCGGCACTGCTCGGGCTCGCGCACATCGTGCTTGAGCAGAATGCACTGGCGGTTCTGGGCTTCCACGAGGCGCTTGGTTTCCTCGGCGTCCACGGTGTTTTCGTTGTAGAGCACGGCCACGTGGGCGCCTTCCATGGCAAAGGCCACGGCCACGGCCCGCCCGATACCCGAGTCGGCACCGGTTATCAGGGCCACCTTGTCTTGGAGCTTTCCGGCGGGGCGGTAGGTGCTGAAGCTCATCCCCGGCTGCAGCTCCATATCAGCCTGCTTAGCCGGGTAGGGCAGCGTCTGGGCGTGCTGCTTCATGTCTTTGGCAGTGGGCCGCTTCACGGGCTTGGGAGCTTTATCGGCAGCCTGAGCGGCTTTTTTGGCGGCGGGCGTGGCGGCAGTTTTCGCGGCCGGCTGGGCGGCGGGCTTGGGATCTTGGGCGGGGGCAGGGTTCTTTTTAGTAGTCATAGAGGTAGTGCGAAAAGAGGTAAGGTGGTGTTGAATCCTACGCGAAACCAGTTCGTGCGTTCAGGAAAACCCAAATTGTGGTGCTCTTCCTCCAGGCCCGGATCGGATTGGGGACTGTCTTGAATTCTGAGCATTCCGGTTGTACCTTCGCTTCGTTACTTATCCAGAAAGACCGAGGGATTGGGCCCGATGACGTCTTAGCAACCTGAAATAAAATAAGGTGCTAACTCCCGTTTCGGGCCGTTTTGCGGGCTGGAAGAAGATAAGTTACGGAACCGGCCTTATGCGCCCGGCTCTTTCTGGATAGGCTTTTTTGCCGCCGATTTATCCGAAGCGCCGCCATGCCGACCGTCCTAACCACCCCCGCTACTACCTCGCCCCTCCACGCCATTCTGCGCCAGCGCGTCCTGATTCTGGACGGGGCTATGGGCACCATGATTCAGCGCCACCCGCTCACGGAGGCCGATTTCCGGGGTGCCCGCTTCGCCGACCACCCCAAGCCCCTGCGCGGTAACAACGACCTGCTCAGCCTCACCCGCCCCGATATTATCCGGGACATTCACGCCGAGTACTTCGCCGCCGGGGCCGACATGGTGGAAACCAACACGTTCAGCGGCACCACCATCGCCCAGGCCGATTACGGGCTGGAGCACGTGGTGTACGAGCTCAACTATGAGTCGGCGCGGCTGGCCCGGGAGGCGGCCGACGAGTACACGGCCCTCACGCCCGGCAAGCCCCGCTTCGTGGCCGGGGCTGTGGGCCCCACCAACCGCACCGCCAGCATCTCGCCCGACGTGAACCGTCCCGGCTTCCGGGCCGTGACGTTTGATGAGCTGGCCACCGCCTACCTGGAGCAGGTGCGCGGCCTGGTAGACGGCGGCTCCGATGCCCTGCTGATCGAAACCATTTTCGACACGCTCAACGCCAAAGCGGCCCTGTACGCGGTGCAGAAGTTCTTTGATGAGGGCGGCCGGGTGGTGCCCGTTATGATTTCGGGCACGATTACCGATGCCTCCGGCCGTACCCTCTCGGGGCAGACGGTGGAGGCCTTCTGGAACTCCATCCGCCACCTGCCGCTGCTGAGCGTGGGCCTGAACTGCGCCCTCGGCGCCGACCAGCTCCAGGTGTACGTGAAGGAGCTGAGCCGAATTGCCGACGTCCACATTTCGGCCTACCCCAACGCCGGCCTGCCCAACGCCTTCGGCGGCTACGACGAATCGGCCCAGGAGTTCGCCGATGTGGTGGAAGGCTATCTGGCCGAGGGCCTCGTGACCGTGGTGGGCGGCTGCTGCGGCACCACGCCCCAGCACATTGCCGCCCTGAGCGCGCTGGCGGAGCGGTATGCGCCACGTAAAATTGCCTCACCCCCCGGCCCCCTCTCCAGAGAGAGGGAGCCTAACGGGCCTATTAGAACTGAATCGTCTGGCTCCCCCTCTCTGAAGGAAAGGGGGCCGGGGGGTGAGGCAATAACCCGCCTCGCCGGCCTCGAACCGTTCAACATCACCTCCGACAGCCTGTTTGTGAACGTGGGCGAGCGGTGCAACGTGACGGGCAGCCGCGCCTTTGCCCGCCTCATCCGGGCCGGCGACTACGAGGCGGCCCTCAAGGTGGCCCGCGACCAGGTGGAGGGCGGCGCTCAGGTAATCGACGTGAACATGGACGAGGGGATGCTCGATTCGGAACTGGCCATGACCACGTTTCTGCACCTCATTGCCTCGGAGCCCGATATTTCGCGGGTGCCGGTCATGATTGACTCCTCGAAGTGGACCGTGCTGGAGGCCGGCCTCAAGTGCGTGCAGGGCAAGAGCATCGTCAACTCTATTTCCCTCAAGGAAGGTGAGGATGTGTTCCGGCAGCGGGCCCGCACCGTGCGCCAGTACGGGGCCGCCGTGGTGGTTATGGCGTTTGATGAGGACGGCCAAGCCGATTCCTACCAGCGCCGCATCGACATCTGCCGGCGCAGCTACGACATTCTGGTGAACGAAGTGGGTTTCCCGGCCGAGGACATCATCTTCGACCCCAACATTCTGACGGTGGGTACCGGCCTCGATGAGCACCGCAACTACGCCCTCGATTTCATTGAGGCCGTGCGCTGGATCAAGCAGAACCTGCCCGGGGCCCTCACCAGCGGGGGCGTCAGCAACATCAGCTTCTCGTACCGCGGCAACGACGTGGTGCGCGAGGCCATGCACTCGGCCTTCCTCTACCATGCCATCCGGGCCGGCCTCGATATGGGCATCGTGAATCCCAGCCAGCTGGCCGTGTACGACGAGGTGCCCAAAGACCTGCTGGAGCTGGTGGAAGACGTGCTGCTCAACCGCCGCCCCGACGCCACCGAGCGCCTCGTAGATTTCGCCGAAACGGTGAAAGACCAGAAAGCTAACAGCTCTCAGCTAACAGCTAACAGCCAAAATGAATGGCGCAGTCTGCCGGTGAAGGAGCGCCTGCAGCACGCGCTGGTGAAGGGCATCACGGAGTTCATTGACGAGGACACGGAGGAGGTACGCCAGTTGGTGGGCCGGCCGCTGGAAGTAATTGAGGGCCCCTTGATGGCCGGTATGAACGTGGTGGGCGACCTGTTCGGGGCCGGTAAAATGTTCCTGCCCCAGGTCGTGAAATCGGCCCGGGTGATGAAGAAGGCGGTGGCCTACCTCGAACCGTATCTGCTGGCCGACAAGCAGAGCGGGGAGCGGCAGACGGCCGGCAAAATCCTGCTCGCCACCGTGAAGGGCGACGTCCACGACATCGGCAAGAACATCGTGGGCGTGGTGCTGGCCTGCAACAACTTCGATATCGTAGACCTGGGCGTGATGGTGCCCTTGGAACGGATTCTCGACGAGGCCCAGAAGCAGAACGCCGACGTAATTGGCCTGAGCGGGCTGATTACGCCCAGCCTGGACGAGATGGTGTACGTGGCTCAGGAAATGGAAAAGCGCGGCCTTAAAACGCCCTTGCTCATTGGGGGGGCCACCACCTCGCGCCTGCACGCGGCCGTCAAAATCGCACCCCAATACTCCGGCCCCATCGTGCACGTGAACGACGCCTCCCGCTCGGTGGGCGTGGCCGCCAGCCTGCTCGGCTCGGGCCAGCAGGTGTACGCCCACGCCATCCGCGACGAGTACCGCCAGTTGCGTGAGGACTACGCCGGCCGCCAGCGCGACAAGAACTACCTGCCCATTGAGGCCGCCCGCGCCAACGGTTTTAAAGCCGACTGGGCCACCACGCCCATCGTGACGCCGACCTTCCTGGGCACCAAAACCCTCGACAATTACGACCTGGCCGAACTGGCCACCTACATCGACTGGACGCCCTTCTTCCAGACCTGGGAGCTGAAGGGCCGCTACCCGCGCCTGCTCACCGACGAAAACGTGGGCGAAGCCGCCACCCAGCTTTTCGAAGACGCGCAAAATATGCTGCGCCGGATCATTGACGAAAAGTGGCTTACCGCCCGCGCCGTGGTGGGCTTCTGGCCCGCCAACACCGTGGGCCACGACACCGTGCAGGTCTACCAGGACGAAACCCGCCAGCAGGTGCAAACCGAGTTCTTCACCCTGCGCCAGCAGAGCGAAAAGGCCGAGGGCGTGCCCAACCTGGCCTTTTCCGACTTCCTGGCCCCGCATGACACCGGCCGTACCGACTATCTCGGCGGCTTCGCCGTGACGGCCGGCATCGGCATTGAGGAGCACCTGGAGCGGTTTGCCCAGGAGCACGACGATTACTCCAGCATCATGCTCAAGGCCCTGGCCGACCGCCTGGCCGAAGCCTTTGCCGAGCGGCTCCACCAGCGGGTGCGGGAGGAGTTCTGGGGCTACAATCCGGCCGAAAACCTCTCCAACGACGACCTGATTCAGGAGAAATACCGGGGCGTGCGCCCGGCCCCCGGCTACCCCGGCTGCCCCGACCACACCGAGAAAATCACCCTCTTCGAGCTGCTGGACGCTGAAGCCAACACCGGCATCCGCCTCACCGAAAACCTGGCCATGTACCCTGCCTCCTCCGTCAGCGGCCTCTATTACGCCCACCCCGAGAGCCGCTACTTCGGCCTCGGCCGCATCGGCCAGGATCAGGTGCAGGATATGGCCGAGCGCAAGCACATGCCCCTGCCGGAGCTGGAACGCTGGCTGATGCCGAACCTTAACTACGAACCCAAAACGATGTAGGGGCAGGGCTTGTCCCCGCCCGGACGGTCGCGCCGTCTGCCCAATCCTTTTTCACGACATCGTTCCGCTAGCCGGGCGGGGGCAAGCCCCGCCCCTACCTCAATGAAAGTAACCGAACACCTAGCCCGCGCCGAAGGCAAAACGCTGTTTTCCTTCGAGGTGCTGCCACCCAAGAAGGGCGAGAACATCGAAACGCTGTTCTCCAATATTGAGCCCCTGCTGGAGTTCAAGCCGCCGTTTATCGACGTAACCTACCACCGCGAGGAGTACGTGTACCGCCAGCACGCCAACGGGCTGCTGGAGAAGAAAACCGTGCGCCGTCGGCCCGGTACGGTGGGCATCTGCGCAGCCATTAAAAACCGCTTCGATGTAGACACCGTGCCCCACCTCATCTGTGGGGGCTTCTCGAAGGAGGAAACCGAAAACGCCCTCATCGACCTCCACTTTCTGGGCATTGATAACGTGCTGGCCCTGCGCGGCGACCCCATCAAGAGCGAGGGCCGCTTCGTGGCCGAGCCCGACGGCCACAGCTACGCCTGCGACCTGATCGGGCAGGTGTCCGACCTCAACAAGGGGGCGTACCTCGATGAGGAACAGGACGATACCTGGGCCACCGACTTCTGCATCGGCACGGCCGGCTACCCCGAAAAGCACTTCGAATCGCCGAACTACGCGGCCGATTTGCGCTACCTCAAGCACAAGGTCGACCGCGGCGCCCAGTACATCGTGACCCAGATGTTCTTTGATAACGAGCAGTTTTTCCGCTTCGAGCGCAGCTGCCGGGAGGCGGGCATTCTGGTACCCATCATCCCAGGCCTCAAGCCGCTGACCACCAAAAGCCAACTCACGATGCTGCCCAGTGCCTTTTACCTGAACTTACCCGAGGAGTTAGCCGACGCCGTGCACCTGGCCCCCGACAACGCGGCGGCCCGCCAGATCGGCCTCGAATGGTGCATCAACCAGAGCCGCGAGCTGATGGCCCACGGCGTGCCCTGCCTGCACTACTACAGCATGGGCAAGTCGGAAACCATCCGCCAGGTAGCGGCAGCGCTGTTTTAAAAGAAGAACAGGAAGTAGGACTGTCATCCTGACGAAGGAAAAACCTTACACGTTTGTCCAGGCGACCACCACAACGACGCCGTTCCAGCACGATAAGGTCTTTCCTTCGTCAGGATGACAGTCGTACTTTTGCCTTTCCCAACTCTGCAGTTACCCCCATGCTCGACGACCTGTTTGCCCGCCTGCGCGAAGCCACGGCCCCCGCCGAAATAGCAACCTTGCAGGACGGTATCTGGCAAATCTGGCTTTCGGCGGGCCACCCCCTGCTCGATAAACGCCTCGAAACCGGTATGCGGGCTCTCTCGGCCGACGATTACACCCTGGCCATCCAGGAGTTTGGCTTTCTGGTTGAAGCTGCCCCCGATTATGCCGAGGGCTGGAATAAACGCGCTACCGCCCATTACCTGCGAGGCGAGTACAAGGCCGCCCTGCGCGATGTGCGCGAAACCCTGCGCCGCGAACCGCGCCACTTCGGGGCCCTTTCGGGCTGGGCCAATATGTTGCGCGCCCTTGGCGACGCCCCCGGCACGCTCCGCGTCCTGCTACGCCTGGAGGCCCTGTGCCCCGCCTGGCCCGGGCTGCAGGACCAGCTCCGAACCTTACGGGAAGAGCTCGGATAGCGCCGCCAGTTAAGGGTAAAGTCCCGGAAATGCTTTCCCAATCAAGTTGGGTGATTTCTTATATTTTTGTAAATTTCCCGGAATTACTTCTGGGCGCGGCAGTTGCATCTGACTTTTTATAGTGAATTCAACCACTTAGAGGGAATTTTACGGCTATAGGAGCATGATAGTCTCAAATTTAAGTATTGCACTAAAATAGGTTTTTATTGTCACTGCATCGTGCCTGCTGTTTCCGTCTTACCGAGTACTCCGTTCTTCTGCCCCCACTTCCCACCCTTATGAAACACTTTTTACTTCTCTGTTTACTTTGCTGTAGCCTAATCGCCCCGGCCCAGAAGCTGCGCAAAACCGATACGGCCAGCGGCATGATGGAAAAAGGCACCAAAGTAGGCGTCTGGGAATACTACGCCTACACCCGCGACGGGTCGCAGGTTATTACCCAGAAGTACGACCACTCGGCCCGCAAACTGCTTTTTTTTCGGCCCTTCGATGACGTTACCTACCCCGTGCGTACGCCCCCCGGTGCCTGGGCCCGGGCCCGGGTAACTCACCCGGTTTTTTTCATTGGCGGCGACTCGGAACTGGCGGTTTACATGAGCAAGCTCAACTACCCGGCCGCAGCCCAGAGCCAAAACGTGCAGGGCCGGGTAATGGTCACGATTACCGTTGACACGCTCGGGCACGCTTCCAACCAGCAAGTGCTGCTCGGCATTGGCTCGGGCTGCGATGAGGAAGCCCTACGCGTAGCCCGCAACCTGCCCGATGAGTGGATTCCGGCCCGTATCGGAAGCCGCGCGGTGGAGTCGAAAATTGATTTACCCTTCACTTTCCGCCTCCAGGGCCGGTAGGCTTCTCTGGGGCTTAGTGTGGTTAATCTGCTTTATCTTGGCACCATGAAAACACCCTCCCTGCTTGCCCTCCTGACTGCCGCCACCCTGTTCTCGGCCTGCGACTCGACCCCGCGCGAGCGGCAGCAGGTAGTGGAGCAGGAAACCCAGAAGCTCGATACGCTGGCCGACCAGGCTGCCGCCAAGCTGCGCGTGGCCGGCCGCCGGGCCGCCCGCTTCGATTCCGCCTCCCGGGCCCGTAACCGCCAGCCCCTCGACCCCGCCGCCGAGCTTGCCCTCACCCGCGACTTGCTGGGCCCTTACGCCGACCTCGACGGCCTGACGCCGGCCACCATCGAGCCGGCTTTCGTGCAGTTTATGCAGCAGGTGCGGGCCCGCCGCAAAGCCTGGACCCAGCGCGATTGGGACTACGCCACCGCCCTTAGCCGTCGTCTCAACGCCCGGTTTCGTGCCATCCGCCTCGATATCAAGGGCCGCGACGAGCTGCACATCCGGGCCCTGCAAACCGAGTTCACGGCCCTCGAAACCACCCGCGACGTGAAGGATCTGGGCCAGGCCGTCGGGCAGGAATAAGGTTATCGTTCGTTGGTTTAGCCCTTTGCCCCGCTGCCGGCGGGGCTTTTGGCGTTAGGCCCTCTACTGCCGATTGATGGGCCGTTGGAGTCAGGAGAGGAAAGAAGTAAGGCTGGAAAGCGGGACACCTATAGCATTTTAGCAAAAAATAGTTGCGCTTATTTCACCCAAGTGTCTTGCTGTGCGGCTACCTTATTGAGGTCTAAACCGCTCGAATTGGCCAAATGCCATAATTCGGCGGGCCGGATACCGTTCTTTTCTCCTCCCCCAAAACCACCATTTCTCATGGCAGAAGCATCTTTACTGGACCGCAGCCGCACGATAGCCGGACCGGGCTACAACCGCTGGCTGATTCCGCCCGCGGCCTTGGCTATTCACCTGGCCATTGGCCAGGCGTACGCGTTTAGTGTATTCAAAAAACCCCTTGGGGCTCTCCTCAGTGGCGACCCCAATGCTCCGGCCCCCGCCGACTGGACACCGGCCCAACTGGGCATTATCTTTTCTATCGCCATTGTACTGCTGGGCCTCTCGGCGGCTATTTTTGGAAAGTGGCTGGAGCGCGTAGGACCGCGCAAGGCCATGATGGCCTCGGCCCTGTGCTTCGCCGGCGGTTTTTTCATTGCCTCGCTGGGGGTGCACCTGCACAACCTCTGGATCGTGTATTTTGGCTACGGTGTGGTGGGCGGCATCGGGCTGGGCATCGGCTATATTTCGCCCGTTAGCACGCTCATTAAGTGGTTCCCCGACCGCCGGGGCGTAGCCACGGGCATGGCCATTATGGGTTTCGGAGGCGGCGCCATGATTGCCTCGCCCCTGTCGGTAGCGCTCATGGACCATTTTAAGGCCAGCGGCACCGGCTCGCTGGGTGTGGCCGCCACATTCCTGGCATTGGGCGTGATTTACCTAATTTTCATGCAGTTCGGCGTCTGGACCATCCGGGTACCGGCCGACGATTGGGCCCCGGCCGGCTACGTGCCCAACCCCCAGCACAGTGCCTTGATTACGAGCAACAACGTGTCGGCTGATAACGCCCTGAAAACGCCCCAGTTCTGGCTGCTGTGGGTGGTGCTGCTCACCAACGTAACGGCCGGCATCGGGGTACTAGAAACTGCCTCGCCACTGATTCAGGACACATTTTCAGAAAAATACATGGGCGCCGGGCGAGGCGTAACGGCCGCCGCCGCGGCCGGCTTCGTGGGCCTGCTGAGCTTGTTCAACCTGCTGGGCCGCTTCTTCTGGTCGTCGGCGTCGGACAAACTGGGCCGCAAAACAACGTACGGCATTTATTTCGGACTCGGCATCGTGCTTTACGCCCTCATTCCAACCCTGGGCAACACCTTGCAGCTCACCCTGTACGTAGTAGTAGCCTGCGTGATTATCAGCATGTACGGCGGCGGTTTCGCCACCATCCCGGCCTACCTCTCCGACCTATTCGGCAAGTACCAGGTGGGCGCCATCCACGGTCGTTTGCTCACGGCCTGGAGTACGGCCGGGGTATTAGGGCCCCTCATCGTCAACTTCCTGCACGAGAGCCGCAAAGCCGAGGGCTTTACCGGCGCGGCCGCTTACCAAACGGTGTTCTATACCATGGCGGGCCTGCTGGTGGTGGGCCTGCTGGCCAACTTTGCCGTAACGGCTGTAAATGACCGCTACAACGAGAAAGGCCCGGTTGAAGCCGAAGCCGGCGGCCATTAAGCTACACTAGTGGCTAGTTATCAGTTTTTAGTTGTCGGTTGGCAGTCAGTGATAGTAAAAAGTGCCACTGACTGCAACCAACAACTAAAAACCGACAACTAGCCACTGACAACGAACACCTTTCCATTCAACTTCTTCGTTATGAATCAGCCTTCTGCTACTTCCTCTGCGGCCCCCGAAAACAGTTCGAGCGGGGCCCTGTTTCTGGCCTGGGCCTTTGTGGGCATTCCGCTGATCTGGGGCGTGTCGCAAACCTTCGTTAAAGCCCTGACGCTGTTTCAATAAGCGGCCAGCCAATCAATAATGCGTACCTTCCACGGCACCCCAACGGGTGCGTGGTTGCGTAGTAGCCTTCCGATTCCGTTTTTTGCGTCATGGCGCCGAATGTACCCGAGGCTTCGGCCATTGTCTTACTCGATTCGTTCACCGATTCCATTGCGGCCCATTTGGCCCGTAACCAGGTAGAAGCGGCCGGCCTGCCTTGCTTTCTGAGCAACGAGAACCGGCCCTATGGCCAGATAATGGGCAGTGTGGGCCTCTACGTGCGGGCCCAGGACGTGGAAGCGGCCCGGCAGGCCCTGCACCCCCAGCAAACCCGCATGCACGCCGTAGCTGAGGAAACCGACGCCCCGCCCGAAGCCGCCGCCCACCGCTGCCCCCGCTGCCACCACCACGACGTGGTGTGCCGCCACCAGCCCGCCCCCACCGACAACCTGTTCGTGAAGCTGCGTTTCTGGCTCACGGCCCCCGACAAGCCCCAGTGCCACTGCTTCCACTGCGGCCACGATTTTGAGGGGGAGGAAAGGGTAACCGGGTAGGATCCGGCCGTTGAATAAGAAACTTGGTGCCCCTACCCCGTTAGCCCCCAAAATATACTGGCCTGACACGCGACTAACCCAGGAGTAAACTTGCCATCATTGCAGCGCAAAGCCTATCCGGGAAGCACTGTTGTTCGTTACCGATTTTTACTATGAAATTATTCTGTACCGCGCTGCTGATTGGCGGCTGCAGCCTCGCTGCGCAGGCCCAGCTCAACGTGGCCTACCACCAGTCGAACCTGCCTTTTGTGGGCCTTTCCTACGATTTCGGGCGTTTTCATCCCGAACTGCGCGTTGGCACCGACGCCTTCACGTCGGACCTGAATCCGGAGTTAACGCTCAACTACAAATTCGTTAACCAGCAGGATTTCTACGTGTATGCGGGCGTGGGCGGGCGCACCAACACACTGTCCGGAGGGGTCGTGCCGCTTGGTATCGTCGCGTTTCCTTTTGCCAGCCGGCGCGTAGGTTTTCACACCGAAGTGGCCCTGCTTGGCCTGGGCGACTACGGCACTGTGCTACGCGGCAGTTGGGGCATCAAGTTCAACTTGGGCAATGCCGAGAAAAAGGCGGCCTCACCAGTCCAGCCCTAACGCAGCTTTTCATCCCTCCTCACCGAAACCGCCATACCGGCAACACGGTACCGGCGGGGAAGTGCTCCGGGTCCGGCGGCAGTTCTAAAAAGCCGCTGGAGGTGAGCAGGCTAGCCATGTCGCCGGAGCCGCCGGCCCGCTCGGGGGTGGCCAGCAGGCGGCCGTCGGGGCCGGGTTCTAGGCTGACGAGCAAGAAATGGGTCATCGGGGGCTTGAAATCGACGGGCTGGGTGAGCACGGCGGGGATTGTAGCAGCGGCCACCACAGTGACGGCGGGCTGCTGCACGGCCTGCAGCCAGGGCCGGGCATAGCGGTAGAAATTTACGAACGACGACACCGGGTTACCGGGCAGCGCAAACACCACCGCGCCGCCCGGCTGCTGCCCGAACCAGAACGGCTTACCCGGCCGCTGCCTCACCTCGTGAAATAGCTGCTCCACGCCCAGCTCGCGCAGCACGCCCGGCAGAAAATCGGCCTTGCCCATCGACACGCCCCCGCTCAGCACCACGGCATCGAAGCCAGTGAGCAGGGCGGGCAGGCCCTGGCGCAGGGCCACGGGGTCGTCGTCGAAATGGAAGGCTTCGGTGAGAGCCCCGGCGGTTTCGGCGGCGGCTTGCAGCATCAGGCCGTTGGAGCGCCGGATCTGGTGGGCGGCGGGCGTATCGGTGATGGGCACCAGTTCGTCGCCGGTGCTCACTACGGCCACCCGGGGACGGCGCGTAACGGCTACCGTGGCGGCTCCGATGGTGGCGGCCACGGCCATTTCGGCCGGCCCCAGCACCGTGCCGGCCGGCACCAACAGGTCGTTCTGGCGGCGGTCGGCGGCTTGGGAGTGCACGTTATGGCCGGCGCGGGGGGCGGGCACCTGTACGGCGGCCCAGCGGTGGCCGGCCTCGTCGTTGCGAAACGTGAGGTCTTCGTAGCGAATCACCGTATCGACGCCGGCTGGTAGCATGGCCCCGGTCATAATTTCGATGGCCGCCTTGGCATCCGCTACCGCTACCGGGGGCTGACCGGCAAACTGAGTGCTTTCGATGCGGAACTCCTGCTGCCCGGCGGCCAGCGCCGCGTAGTTGAGGGCGATGCCATCCATGGCCACCCGGTTAAAAGGCGGAAAATCCCGGTCGGCGCGCAGGTCTTCGCGCAACACCAGGCCGGCGGCCAGCGTCAGCGAGAGGTACTCCACACCCAGCGGGCGGATGGTGGCGGCAACGAGGCGGGTGGCTTCAGCAACGGAAATCATAGGGCAGAGGAAAAGAGCACGGTTGTAGAGACGCATCTTTGCGGCCCGGCGTTGAACGTTGCTACCCAACGGCCACCGCAACTGTTCAGCAGGGTAAGCAACGACCGTTTGGGTACTATGTTCCGACGTATCGTTCAACGCCGAGAAGCAAAGATGCGTCTCTACAACCGCCGAGTGCCGAACTTATCGGTTTATTGTGTTCCACCTGCTTCGCTCTGCTATGCCTGACTCCGCTAAACTCACCCACCTCGATGCCGCCGGCCAGCCGGCCATGGTCGATGTCGGGGGCAAACAACCTACCCGCCGCGTGGCGCGGGCCCGCAGCCGCGTGGTGCTCGGCCCCGAAATTATGGCCCTCGTGCGGGAAGGCGACCTGCCCACCCGCAAAGGACCAGTGTTCCAGACGGCAATTCTGGCCGGCATCATGGGTGCCAAGCGCACCTCCGAGCTGATTCCGCTGTGCCACCCGCTGGGTCTGGATAACTGCCAGGTAACCATCGAGGTGGACGGCCCCGACGCCGTGGTGATTGAATGTACAGCCACCGTGACGGGCAAAACCGGCGTCGAAATGGAGGCGCTGACCGGCGCTTCGGTGGCCGCCCTCACCATCTACGACATGTGCAAAGCCCTGTCGCACGACATTCTTATTCAGGAAACCCGCCTCATCAGCAAAACCGGCGGCAAACAGGACTTTCATCATGCCGAGTAACCCCGACAAGCCCCGCACCAAGCACGCCCAGCTCGCTCGTCCCGCCCTTGGCGAGTTCGGCCGGCACGAGCTGGCCGTTCTGGGCGCACCCTGCGGCCGCATCAAGGAGCTGGCGGCCCGGCTGCTGCCGCTGCTGGCCCCCACCCTGCGCGTGGCCTACGTGGATGCCGACCACGCCGCCGCCGATGCCGTGCGCAACGGCACCGCCCCCGAAACCGGCATGCTGGCGGCCGGGGCCAGCGCCGAGCTGACCGACAACATCAGCTTCGCCCGCCTCGACGTGAAGCGGCCCTTGGACAAATTCAGTCAGCCCGAGCTGGTGCAGCACCAGAACTTAGTACTGGTGAACGGCAACCACTTCCGCGCCCGTCAGCAACTGGTGATTCTTGACCCCGCCAAACCGCTGGACAAGAAGCTCGACCGCCTCACCGACGTGCGCGCCCTGCTGCTGCCCGAAGGCGTGACTGAAGTGCCCGCCTACCTGCGCGCCCACCTCGGCGCAGCCAACGTGCCCGTGCTGCCGCTGGCCGATACGGCCGCTATTGCGGAGCTGATTCTGGGGGAGTGGCGCGCCGCCGCGCCGCCGCTGCGGGGCCTGGTGCTGGCCGGGGGCCGCAGCCAGCGCATGGGCCAGGACAAGGGCAAGCTCGCCTACCACAACGGCCAGGAGCAACGCGCTTACGCCGCTGAACTACTGGCTCCCTTCTGCCAAGACGTGCACGTATCCTGCCGCCCCGACCAAATCACGGAGCTAGAATACGCCGGCCTGCGCCCCCTGCCCGATTCTTTCGCCGACTTAGGTCCGCTCAGCGGCATCCTCTCGGCCCTGCGCCTCGACCCCAACGCCGCCTGGCTGGTAGTAGCCTGCGACCTGCCTCTGCTCTCCAACACCACCCTGGCCCACCTGGTGCAGCACCGCCAGCCGGCTCGCATGGCCACTGCTTTCCAGAGCCCTGAAAACGAGTGGCCCGAGCCGCTTATCACCATCTGGGAGCCGGCCAGCTACCCGCAGTTGCTACGCTTCCTGAGCCTGGGCTACAGCTGCCCCCGCAAAACCCTCATTAACTCCAACGTAGCCGTGCTACCTACCCCTGCCCCGCAGGAGCTGCGCAATGTGAACACCCCGGAGGAGGCCGCGCAGGTGCAGCAAGAGTTGAAGTAGCGCCATCGTGGCGAGCTGATAATCAACACCGCGCACTGCCAGTAAAACGCAAAAGCCCTTCCGGTTGAGCTGCCTCAGTTAGCTCGACTGGAAGGATTTTTGCGTTTTACTGGCAGTGGGGGCAGAAAATAAATAGGCTGAATTCGTGAAAGCGCTGCTACTTTGAGGTGGAATCTTTACTCCTATGCTTATATGCATCGATACCTTACGTTACTAGCCCTATCGGCCATCGGCCTGACGGCCCGGGCTCAGCAGACGGCCCCCAACCTCAACCTCGATTTTGAGCAAATCGTCCGGCAAACTGGGCAGCCTGCGGGCTGGTGGAGCCCGACCGATAATGGCTACCGGACGACGACGGATTCACTAGGTCCGCACCAGGGCCGGTACGCGCTGCGCCTGCAAAGCACCGGGGAAGTTGGCTCTCGGACATTTGGCGTGGGTTCCATCAGGTTACCCATTACCTTCCGAGGCAAAACGGTCACGCTATCGGGGTATATAAAAACGGAGGACGTGCAGAATGGCTACGCGGGCCTGTGGCTGCGGGAAGACGGTTCCAGCGGCACGCTGAGGATTGACAACATGAGCAAGCAGCATGTGCAGGGCACCACCGGCTGGCAGCCTTACGCGGTTACCTTGCCGCTGGATGAGGACGCGGAGTCGCTGGTGCTGGGTGGTTTGCTGACGGGCTCGGGCATCGCGTGGCTGGATCAATTGGAACTGACCGTGGACGGCAAGCCCTGGTGGCAGGCCCCACTTAAACCAATGCAGCACTTCAAGGCAGAGCAGGACACGGCCTTTTCCCGCAGCTCTGGTATTGCACTCAATACACTAAACGCCCAGCAGTTAGAAAATCTGGCAGTACTGGGCCGAGTTTGGGGCTTCGTAAAATACTACCACCCGGCCGTGGCGCGGGGCGAGTTCAATATGGATGCCGAAGTGCTGCGCCTGTTGCCGCGGGTACTAGCCAGCCCCACCACCGCGGCCCGCAGCCAGATACTCAGTGCCTGGCTAGCCAACCTGGGTCCGGTGCCGCCCTGCGCTAAATGCCAGGAACCTGACCCCAAAACCATTCGACTGCAACCCGATTTGGCCTGGCTGACGGATAAGGGCCAGTTGAGCCCGGACCTGAGCCGGCAACTAGACTACCTGCGCCGCAACCGCAACCAGGGGCTGCACTACTACGTGAGCACCGTGCCGCGCATCGGCAACCCGCAGTTCGACCACGAAAATAGCTACGCCCAGGTGGCCGGCCAGCTGCCCGACGATGGCCTGCGGGTGCTGGCCCTGTACCGCTACTGGAACATGATTGCCTACTTTTTCCCCTACCGTTATGCCATCGGGGAAGACTGGCAACGGGTGCTGCCCGAGTTTCTGCCGCGGTTCGTGGCCGCCCGCACGCCCGAGCAGTACCGGCTGGCGGCCCTGGCTCTCATTGCCCGTATCAACGATACCCACGCCAGTATTGCTAATGACCCAATTTTAACGGACTACTGGGGCCGGTATTTCGCGCCGGCGCAGGTGCGGTTCGTGGAAGGCCAAGCCCTGGTAACCGACTACTTCAATTCGCAGTTGGGCCCGGCTACCGGCTTGCTCAAGGGCGATATAATTGAAACCGTGGAAGGCCGCCCGGTGGCTGCCCTAATAGCCGAGCGGCGCCCCCTTACGCCCGCCTCCAACGAGCCGACCCAGCTGCGCAACATAGCCCGCGACCTGCTGCGCGGTAACACCGAGCAGGTGCAACTGATGGTACGCCGCAACGGCCAGCAGCTCTCCCTGAGCATCAACCGTTACACCGCCAATAAGCTAAACCTAGCCCTCAACAATGGTACGGCCAGCCCCCTGGCACCGGCTTGGCGCACGTTACCGGGCAACATTGGGCACCTCACGCTGGGCACCATCCACAACGAGAACCTGCCAGCTATTATGGCGGAAGCGCAGGAAACCAAAGGCCTTATCATCGACATCCGTAACTATCCTTCCGATTTCGTGGTGTTTTCGCTCTCGAAGTACCTGCTGAGCCAGCGCACCGATTTCGTGCGGTTCAGTGCGCCCACGGTTACGTATCCGGGCTTGTTCGAGCAGGCGCCCCCGTTGCAGGTAGTGCCCGGCAAGGGCCGAGCGTACCCGGGCAAGGTGGTGATTCTGGTCAATGAGTTGTCCCAAAGTCAGTCAGAGTACACCACGATGGCGCTGCGGGCGGTACCGGGAGCCATCGTGATGGGCAGCACTACAGCCGGAGCCGATGGCGACGTATCGGCCATCGTGCTGCCCGGCAGCCTCTATACCCGCATTTCTGGCTTGGGCATCTACTACCCCGACGGCCGCGAAACCCAGCGCATCGGCATCGTCCCCGACATCGAAGTCAAACCTACCATCCAAGGCATCAAAGAGGGCCGCGACGAAGTACTCGAACGGGCTATTGAGTTAATTAAAAATGAAAAGTGAAAAATGGCCGTTGAACGACACCCAAGCAGGACGTTCAACGGCCATTTTTAATTTTTCACTTTTAATTTTTAATTGAATCAAGGGTGCGCCGCTACCCAGACGTCACCGTCCTCATAGAACTCCTTTTTCCAGATGGTAACGACCTGTTTAAGCGTATCGATGATGTACTGGCAGGCGGCGAAGCTCTCGGCGCGGTGGGGTGTGGATACGGCCACCACCACGGCCACGTCGCCGATGTGGAGGGTGCCTTTGCGGTGGATGACGGTTACCTGCTGGAGCATGGGCCACTTTTCGGCGGCCTGCTCGGCTACTTTGCGGAGCTGGTGCAGGGCCATGCTGTCGTAGGCTTCGTATTCGAGGCGCACCACGGGGCGGCCGGTGCTCTGGTTGCGCACCGTGCCGATGAACGTGTTAATAGCGCCCGCCCCGTCGGCTTCCACGCTGCGCAAAGCGGCGGCCACGTCGATGGGCTGATCAGTGAGGTCGATGTGAATCATGGGTGGTGGGGAGCTTAGGGCCCGTCATACTGAGCGCAGCGGGCGGCGTAGTCGAAGGATCTCTACCGCTTCGCCTGAGCCATTCCAATGAAGCAGTAGAGATGCTTCGGCTTCGCTCAGCATGACGTTTAGTTTAGTTTTCTTTTATCTACAATTGAACACTGGCAACTGCTTTACCCGCCGCTGACGGGCGGAATCAGGGCAATTTCGTCGCGCTCGTGCAGCAGCGTATCGTCGGCGGCGTATTCGTTGTTTACGGCCACGGCGAGGCTGGTGAGGCCGGCCAGGGCCGGGTATTGCGCGTGCAAAGCCAGCAGCAAACCCTGGGCCGACTGGCCTTCCGGGGCGGCAACATCCAGGGTTGACTGACCCACGATTTCGCGGGCAATGCCGAACAAAGCTATTTTCAGGTTCATGGGCGTATCAGGATAATTGCGCAACATTACGCAGAGCAAACCCAAACAACCGCGCGAGTGTTACGTTTTCTCTACTTCCGGCCAGCCATCCTGGCCCCGGTTTCCGATCTGCCCGCATGACTCCTCCGCTGCTTACTTCGCCCACTGCCTTTGCTTCCCTGCCCCAACCAACGGGCGCGGCCGGTGCGGCGGCGCGGCCGGTTCTCTACGACAACCACGGGCGCCCGCTCGAATACGTGCGGCTGGCCGTTACCGACCGCTGCAACCTGCGCTGTTTCTACTGCATGCCCGAGCAAGGCATCAAGTACCTGCCCAAGCAGGAGCTGCTGACCTACGAGGAAATGGAGCGGCTGGTGGCCCTGCTGGCCGGGCTAGGCGTGCGCAAAGTGCGCCTCACCGGCGGGGAGCCCTTCGTTCGCCGCGACCTGGTACCGTTCATGGACCGCCTGACCCAGATTCCGGGCATCGAGGAGCTGACCCTGACTACCAACGGTGTGCTTACGGCCCCCCACGTAGCCGATATGGCCCGCATGGGCGTGAAGGCCGTGAACCTGAGCCTCGACACGCTGGACCGGGCCCGCTTTGCCAGCATCACCCGCCGCGACGAGCTGCCCCGGGTAATGGACACCTTTTACGCCCTGCTGGCGGCCGGCATCCGCGTCAAAATCAACGCCGTGGTGATGGACGGGCAGAACACCCAGGACCTGCTGCCCCTGGCCGAGCTCACCCGCGAGCTGCCCGTGGATGTTCGCTTCATCGAGGAAATGCCCTTCAACGGGGGCAGCCACGAGGCCACGCCCGCCACGCTGCCCTGGAACTACCACCGCATCCGCGAGCATCTGGAGCTGAACCTAGGCACCCTCACGCCCGTGCCCACCCGTCCCGGCGACACGGCCTCGCACTACACCGTGGCCGGCCACCAGGGCCGGCTGGGCATCATTGCGGCCTACTCGCGCACCTTCTGCGGCACCTGCAACCGCCTGCGTCTTACGGCCGAGGGCGGCCTCAAAACCTGCCTCTACGACCAGGGCGTGCTCGACCTGCGGGCCCTTTTGCGCGGCGGCGCTTCAGACGCCGAGGTGGTAGCCGCCCTCAGCGCGGCTTTCCGCAACCGCGCCGCCAACGGCTTCGAGGCCGAAAGCCAGCGCCCGTTGCACCAGCTTAGCTTCGAGTCGATGAGCACGATTGGGGGGTAGGCGGGGCTACTGATTCCAGGTACTGACACCGGCACAGTGCCCAGGCGGCTTACTGGGTGTAAGGACGAATGCGCCCTGATCTTTCCGGCTGTTTGCCTGAGCTTGGCGTTATAACTTGCGGCCCCGCTGATGCACTTTTCGTCTGCCACACCACCGACGGCCCGCCTCCCGCACCATGAATGTACTCTTGAGCTGCCTGTTGTTCTTCAACCTGCTGTGTTTTCTGCTTTTTGCCCTGGATAAACGGAAAGCCCAACGCAGCCAGCGGCGCATTGCTGAAAAAACGCTGCACCTCGTTACGCTGCCCGGCGCGGCGCCCGGCGCATGGGCGGCAATTTTCCTGCTGCGCCATAAAAACCGTAAAGCCGCTTTCTGGGGCGTTACCCTGGCGCTGACGCTGCTGCAAGCGGCGGTCCTCTACTTCACGTGGCCCTACTTTCAGGCACCGTTCTAGGTGCTTGAAGGGTTTGCATGCGGGAAATTAGCGCCCTTTTCAAGTTAGTATACAGGTGTTGCCCGATGTAGGTGCAGGGGCGGGGCTCGTCCCCGCCCGCCATTGAACGAAGCCAGCACCGGCCGTTCCAGCAGCGGGCGGGGGCAAGCCCCGTCCCTACCTTGTTCTGACGCTCGTACACCGACCTGAAATTCGCTCTAGGTCATGCACACGGCAAGCAATGGAAACGGTGGCTGCATGACCACAACGAGTGAATATCTTTGATCAGGAGGACCCTGACTATAAGGCGACACATCGTTTGTATTCCTTGGACTGCTATGAAGGTATTATTTTGGATGCTGGGTCTGGGAGCGGCGCTTTACGTGGCCGTGTGCGTGCTGCTATACTTTCAGCAGGAGCGGCTGCTGTTCTTCCCGACCAAACTCGCCCCCGGTTACCGCTTCCGGTTTGCCCAACACTTCGAGGAGCGGTGGCTGCCCACCGCCGACGGCACCCGTCTGCACGGCCTGCTGTTCCCGGCCGATTCGGCCCGGGGCCTCGTGTTCTACCTGCACGGCAACGGCGGCGCGCTGGATAGCTGGGGTGAGGTGGCCGCTACCTATACCCACCTGGGTTACAGCGTATTTCTGCTCGACTACCGGGGCTACGGCAAAAGCGAGGGCCGCATCAGCAGCCAGGCCCAGCTGCTCTCCGACGTGGATACGGCCTACCGGCAACTCGCCGCCGATTTTCCGGAGAACCGGACGGTGCTACTGGGCTACTCCCTGGGCACGGGCGCGGCGACCTGGCTGGCGGCCCGCCACCACCCGCGCCTCCTCATTCTGCAGGCTCCCTACGCCAGTGTGCGCGCCACCGCCCGCCAGCACTACCCCTGGGTGCCCGGCTTCGTGGTGCGCTACCCGCTGGCCACCGACGAGGTATTACCCCGCGTCACGGCTCCCATCATCATCTTCCACGGCGACCAGGACGAAGTTATCAGCCCCCAATCAACGGCCCTGTTGAAGCAGGCACTCAAGCCCGGCGACGAGTTCATCAGCCTACCGGGTGCCGGCCACAACGGCATGACCAACAACCCTGACTACCAACGCGCCCTCCGCCGGATTCTGGCGGGACGGTAAAATCAGAACATCCCGTTGCCGCTCTGGTCCTCGGCAGGAACGACTTGCAGCACATCCCAGTGCTCCACTATTTTGCCTTCATCGTCGAAGCGGAAGATGTCGATGCCGGCGTAATCCTGGTCGTGGGGCCAGTGCTGGTGGCAGTGAAGCACCACGTGGGTGCCCTCGGCTAGGGCGCGCTTTACGGTCACGTGCTTGCCGGGGTACTCGCGCTGCATCCGCTCGAGGTACTCGATGAAACCCTGCTTGCCGTTGGCTACATGGGGGTTGTGCTGAATGTACTCGGCCCCCACGTAGCGCCGGATGGCCTCGGCGGGCTGGCAGTCGTTGAACATCAGCTCGTAAAAGGCAATGGCGGTCTGCTTATTTTGGGCGAGGATGGTCATGGGCACAGATAGTTGGCGCAGGAGTAAAACTATCGGAAAACATAGGCAGTATCTACCGAAAGGGGCCCGGCAGCAGGGCCGCTGCCAGCCGCCGGACTGGTGCGCACCGCCCGTCATGACGGCCGCCCCGTTTTTATCGCCTGCAACCAACCGCGCGGGGCTACCTTCGGGCCATGATAACGCATTTATCCTCCCAGCGGCTGGTCGGCGGGCTAGTCCGCGCCCTGCTTGTGGGCAGCCTGCTGGTTGCCTGGCTGGCTCCGGTTCAGGCCCAGAGCGTCAAAATGACGGACCCGCAGTGGGGTTCGTGGCTAATTGCCACTGCCGTGCTACCCGGCGGCCCGAAGGGCTGGGGCGGCTACGCCGAGGTACAGACCCGCACTAATGGCGTAATGCGCCAGTTTTTCTATACCGAGCTCAAGGCGGGCGTTAGTTATGGTGTGGCCAAGAACTTCAACCTGCTGCTGGGCGGGGGGCGCTACTCCACGGCCGACTACCGCGACCTGAAAGCCGGCGCGCTCAATGTAGAGCGGCGCCTGTGGCAGCAGCTGACCCTCACGCAGTTTACCGCCCGCCTCAAACTCGAACACCGCTACCGTATCGAGCAGCGCTGGTTCCGGTTCCGCGATGACGTGGTACCGACGGGCGCGTTTGCTTACCGCAACCGGATGCGCTACCGCTTCAACGCCTTCCTGCCCCTCAACCACCAAACGTTTACCGACAAAACGGTTTTCCTTTCGGCCTACGATGAGGTGTTTTTTAATCCGCGCGGCCCTTTTTCGAGCGTAACCGCCTGTATGCCGGCGCGGGTTACCAGTTCGATCAGCACTGGACGGTGCAGGCCGGCTGGGTGAACCAAGCCAACTACAGCGCCGCCCGCAACGGCCCGACTGGCTTCGTTCCGCAAACCAACGTGGCCAAAAACAACCTCGTACTATCGGTGCTCTACCGCATCAGCCAGCCCGATAAGCCGGCCCGCCAGTACGTGCCCTCCCAGCAGGACTGAATAATTATGAGTGGATAGCCATTAACTGCCAGCTTCTATTCTGGCAGCCATTGGGCAGTTGTTACCTACCAGCCACGCAAGATGATGTAGAAACGCAAAGCTGCGTCTCTACCCTAGCTAGCTCTTCCCCACCCCCACCCAGCCGCGTTGCATGGCGTAGTACAGCGCCGTACCCACCGTGAGGCCCACGAGGTAGCCGTAGGGCAGGCCGGCGCACAGAATGCCGGTGAGTAGCGCCAGCAGCAGGTGGGCTTTCGCGTCGCTGATGTCGCGCAATAGAGCGGCTAGGCTCAAGGCTTCGAAGAAGAGCAGCACGCCGAGGATGGGCAGCGGGAAAATCTGGACGATTTGCTGGAAACCCTGGCTGAAGAACAGGCCCAGCACCAGAAACAGCCCGCCGTAGATGACTACCGAGCCGCCCGTGCGCCCCCCGAAGGTGTAGTGGCCCACCATGCCGCCCGAGCCGTGGCAGACCGGGAAGCCGCCCAGAAACGGGTTCACGAGGTTCATGAGGGCGTAGGTGAAGCTTATTTTACGCACCGTGAGGGGCCGCTCGGGAAAGTAGTCCTGCACTACCTGGCGGGTGGCCAGCACCGAGTTGCCGAGCGACAACGGAATCTGGGGCAACGCCAGCAGTACGGCCCCGGTCAGGATATCGGGCCACTGCGGGATGCGCGGGGTGGGCAGGTGCAGGCCCAAAGCGCGTTGGGCGGTGGCCAGATCGAGCTTGAAGAGCAGGCCGTAGCTTACGCCCAATGCCAGCACAACTAGCGCGGCGGGCCAGCGCCGGTTGCCCAGCAGCACCACCGTTACCAGAAACGCCGCCGCCGCCAGCGCGTAGCCTGGCAGGCCATCGGCGGGCACGTACTGCTTGAGGGCCAGGGTGGAAAGCTGCAGCGCCAGCCCGAACTGAATGCCCCGAATTACGGGTTTGGGCACGAGCCGGGCCAGCCCGTCAATCAGGCCCGTAACCGAGAGCAGCAGCATGCCCACGCCCACCGCCAGACCGCCCCCAAAGATGACGCGGCCGGGGATTTTCTGGGCGATAACCAGGGCCGCAAACGCCTTGAGCGGTTGCACCGGCATGGGCATGCCGTACCAGAGCCCCGAAAACAGCTGCATCAGCCCGAACATAATCAGCACCCCGGCACTATCCAGCCCCGAAGCGGCAATAACGCCGATAAGCAGGGGCAAGTCGGTGCCTAAATCCCCGAAGGCCCCGGCCAGCTCGTTACGGTCGAAGCGCAGGCGGGGACGATGGGCAGGCGGAGCGGTAAGGAGCATGCGGCACTGATTTGAGAGGAGGGGACGGTATGCTTGGACGATTCAGCAGAACGAAGGTAGGGCCGGGCGCGGTAGCGGCTGAATCTGAACAGACCCAGCAGCCCTAGGACGCCACATTCTCCTGCCAGGCCACAATGCCACCCGTAAGGTTCAGCAGGTTCACCAGCCCGAACTCGGTTTGCAGGCGCTCCACGGCCTGGGCGCTGCGGCGGCCCGAGTGGCAGTACACCACCATCGGATGTTGGCGGGGCAAGCTGGCCACGCCCTTGGCCAGCTCGCCCAGGGGCAGCAGCACGGCCCCCGGCAGGTGGCCGTTGGCGTACTCGTGGGCCTCACGTACATCAAGCAAAAAAGGCGGGTGGGCCGAGTTGAGCAGCGCCGCCAGCTCGGCAGCCGTCACCGATGCCACATCCGCCCCGCAGGCCTCGGCGTAGTCGGCCGCGGGGGCCGTGCCCAAGTGCAGGGCTGCCTGCCCGGGGCGGCGGGCAAACTTGAGGGTACGGGTCTGGAACGTGAGGGCATCGAAAAGCCAGAGCCGGCCCGAAAGCACCTCCCCGATACCCAGCAGCACCTTCAGCGTTTCGGTGGCCTGGGCCGTGCCCACGAGGCCGGGCAGCACGCCCAGCACCCCGGTAGCGTCGCAGTTGGGAGCCTCGGCCGCGCCGGGCGGCTGCGGAAACAGGCAGCGGTAGGTAGGCCCACCTTCATAATTGAACACCGACACCTGCCCCTCGAACTTGTAAATGGCCCCCGACACCAACGGCTTGCCCAGCAGCACGCAGGCGTCGTTGAGCAGGTAGCGGGTCGGGAAATTGTCGGAGCCGTCTACCACCACGTCGTAGGCCGCTACCAGCTCGCGCACGTTGCCCGGCACGGCCCGGCAGCGGTGCACCCGCACCTGCACCAGCGGGTTGAGGCGCTGCACGGCCCGGGCGGCGGCCTCGGCCTTGGGCTGGCCCAAATCGGCGGGGCCGAATAGAATCTGGCGGTGCAGGTTGCTGCGCTCCACCACATCGGCATCGACGATGCCGAGCGTGCCCACCCCGGCGGCGGCCAGGTATTGCAGCACCGGGCAGCCCAGCCCGCCCGCGCCCACCACCAGCACCCGGGCCGCTTTCAGCCGTTCCTGCCCCGCCTCCCCAATTTCGGGCAGTTGCAGGTGGCGGCGGTAGGTCTGGCGTTCTTCGGGGCTGAGCATGGTTTCGATTAAAAATTAAAAGTGGAAATTTAAGAATGGAGTAGGGGAACGGTAAAACTTGCGGAGACTGGTAAAGTTAAAGAGTAAGCGTTAGCGACCCAGCTGAGCCACGGGCGGCTCGCGGCAACTTTGGCTCGGCCGACACCAGCTTTCCGGCCGCTGCAATCCATCCGGCCACGCCCCCTAATCTGCATTTTTAATTTCTCACTTTTTATTTTTTACCCCCTTTGAAAGCCCTCCTGCCGCCGACCAGCTACGAATACGCCACCGTGCAGCAGGTGCGCGGCGAGCAAGTGCGCGAAGTGTCCGACGTGCTGGCCGCCGAGGAGCCGCTCGAAATCCGGGTGGGCTACGGGCCGGCCGGGCAGCGCGAGCACCGCACTATTTCCATCACGATGCGCACGCCGGGCCACGATTTTGAGCTGGTGGCCGGCTTCCTGCTCACCGAGGGCCTGATTCGCTCCCGGGCCGACTTGCAGGGCATTCTGTACTGCCCCGACGTGGAGAAGGAGGAGGAGCGCGAAAACGTGGTGCGGGCCGAGCTCAGCCCCAACGCCAGCATCGACCTGCCCCGGCTGGAGCGCCACTTTTACACCAGCAGCAGCTGCGGGGTCTGCGGCAAAACCAGTATCGAGGCTGTGCACGCCGCCGGCTGCCCCCGCCTGCCACTCGGTGGGTTGCGGGTGCCGACTAGCGTCATTCACGCCTTGCCCGAGCGCCAGCGCGAGGCCCAAGAGCTATTCGAGCAAACCGGCGGCCTGCACGCGGCGGCCCTGTTTTCGCCCACCGGCGAGCTGCGCCTGCTGCGCGAAGACGTGGGCCGCCACAACGCCCTCGACAAAGCCATCGGCGCGGCCCTGCTCGCCGACCAACTCCCGCTCCACGACACGGTGCTGCTGGTCAGCGGCCGGGCCTCGTTCGAGCTAGTGCAGAAGGCGGCCGTGGCCGGTATCCCGGTGATGGCGGCCGTGGGCGCCCCCAGCTCGTTGGCCGTATCCGCCGCCCGCGACTTCGGCCTTACGCTCTGCGGTTTCGTGCGTCAGCAGCGTTTCAACGTATACACGCATCCCGAGCGGATTATCTAAGTCCTTGCGTTGCACCTCCCCCCCCCTAGCCCCCTCTCCGAAAAGGTGAGGGGGAACTAGAAATAGATTATGGTTTAGGCTGCTTCATTACTAGAAACTAGCTTCTAGTTCCCCTTCTCCTTTTTCATTCCGCGCATGGAGCGGCGTAGGGGGCTAGGGAGTGGGCGCAACGTAGGAACGACGTATATTCAACAAACGCAACCCCATGAAGCTCCGCCTCGAAGACAACACGCTCCGCCTGCGCCTCGATCCGCCCGAGGTAACGGCTTTCCAGACTACTGGCCGGCTCGAAACGGTGGTACCTTTGGGCCTAACAGCCGCTGAGGCCCTCGTTTATTCGCTCGAACGCGACGCGGCTACGCCCACCCTAACGGTGCAAACCACGGCGGGTCGCATTCGGGTGCTGGTGCCCGCCGCAACGGCCGATGCCTGGGCTGGCTCCGAGGAAATCAGTCTGCGCGGGCAATTGGCAGTTGCCGAAAACCAATTGCTGCATATCTTGGTAGAGAAGGACCTGGGCTGCAAGCACTGACCCCCCGAACCGTACGATTCGGCTACCCGTTTTTCCCACCGCTTTTTTCGCTCGTTTACTTATGGAAAATTCCCCCGCCGCCGACCCCGGCAAAGCTGGCAAGGCCAACGAACAGCAGGCCGAAAACGCCCCCAAAAGCGGCGAACGGCCCGACCAGGGTCAGGCGCCCGCGCCCGACCACTACAACCCTACCAACCAGCACCACGTGTCCGACCCCATCGAAGCACCCGACGTCGCCAATGCTAAGTACAAGCACGACATTCTGGCCCAGCCCCCCGAGGAGCTGACCGGGTTGCGCCTGGAACCGCGCCAGACGGTAGCGGCGGGCGTTACGGCCGTGCTCAAGAGCATGGAGTTCAGCTGGAGTGAGGGCGGTGTGAACCGGGGCACCCGGGGCCTGCTCAACATGAACCAGAAAGACGGTTTCGACTGCTCCAGCTGCGCCTGGCCCGACCCCGACAACCACCGCTCGGTGGCCGAATTCTGCGAGAACGGCGCCAAAGCCACCGCCTCCGACGCCGACGACAAATCGTGCGGCCCCGAGTTCTTCGCCCGCCACAGCCTGGCACAGCTCTCCCGCATGACCGACCGGGACCAGAACAACGCCGGCCGCCTCACCCACCCGATGGTGGTGCGCCCCGGTAGCAACCATTACCAGCCCATCGAGTGGGCCGAGGCTTTCCAACTGATTGCCGACGAGCTGAACGCCCTGGATTCGCCCGACGAAGCCACGTTTTATACCTCGGGCAAGGTGCCTAACGAGCCGGCTTTCCTGTTCCAGCTCTTCGTGCGCCAGTTCGGCACCAACAACCTGCCCGACTGCTCCAATATGTGCCACGAGAGCAGCGGTGCGGCCCTGAGCTCCACCCTCGGGCTGGGTAAGGGCTCGGTGACGCTCAACGACATTCACGAGGCCGAGGTCATCATGATTATCGGCCAGAACCCGGGCACCAACCACCCGCGGATGCTGAGCGCATTGCAGGAGGCCAAGCGGAACGGGGCCAAAATCATCAGCGTAAACCCGCTGATTGAGGCCGGCCTCAATCACTTCAAAAACCCCCAGGACTTCATGAACCCATTTAGGGCGCTGGGCGCTTTGATGGGCAACGGCACCGTTATTACCGACGTGTACCTGCAAGTGCGGGTAGATGGCGACATGGCACTGCTACGCGGGCTGATGAAGCACCTGCTGGCCGCCGAGGAACTCAACCCCGGCCAGGTATTCGACCATGCCTTCATCAACCAGTACACCGAAGGCTACGAGGCCGTGGTGGAAAACGTGCGCAACACGAGCTGGGAGGAGATTGAGGCGGTGAGCGGCATCTCGCGAGCCGACCTGCTGGAAGCGGCCAACCTGCTGGCTACCAAGAAGAAGATTATTGCCTGCTGGGCCATGGGCCTGACCCAGCAGCGCCAGGGTGTGCAAACGATTCAGGAGTTGGTGAACCTGCTGCTGCTGAAGGGCGCCATTGGTAAGCCGGGAGCCGGCACCTGCCCGGTGCGGGGCCACTCCAACGTGCAGGGCGACCGGACGATGGGCATCTGGGAGCAGGCTTCCAAGCCTTTCCTCGACGCGCTGGGCAAGGAGTTCAACTTTACGGCCCCCACCGAACACGGCTACGACACTGTGGACAGCATCAAGGCCATGCATCAGGGCAAGGTGAAAGTATACTTCGGACTGGGCGGCAACCTGCTGGCCGCCGGCCCCGACACCGAGTACATTGCCGAGGCCATGCGCAAGCAAAACCTGACCGTGTTCGTGGGCACTAAGCTCAACCGCGGCCACCTTACCACTGGTAAAACGGCCCTGCTCCTGCCCTGCTTCACCCACTCCGACGTGGACATGCAACGCGGCGGCCACCAGATGACGAGCTGCGAAAACTCGATGGGTGTGGTTAGCCAGAACAAGGGTGTACTCGTGCCGCTGCCCGGCCAGATGCTGAGCGAGGTGGCCATTTTAAGCGGCATCGCCATTGCCACGCTGGGCGAGAAGACCAACATTGCCGACTGGGTAGCCATGACGGAGAACTACGACGTCATCCGCGACCATATCAGCCGCGTGATTCCGGGTTTCGAACTCTTCAACGAGAAGCTGCGGCGGCCTGGGGGCTTCTACCTGCCCAACGGCCCGCGCGACCGGAATTTCACGACCAAAGACGGCAAGGCCCACTTCACCAAAACGGAGCTGGAGAAGTACGAAGTGGGCACCGACGAGCTGATCATGATGACTATCCGGAGCCACGACCAGTTCAATACCACCATCTACGACTACAACGACCGGTACCGCGGCATCCACAACGAGCGGCGCGTGCTGTTCATGCATGCCCAGGACATGGCCGACCGGGGCCTCAAAGCCAAGGACCTTATCGACATCACGAGCCACTTCAACGGCCAGGAGCGCACGGTGGAGAAGTTCGTGGCCGTCCCCTACGACATTCCGCGGGGCAACGTGTCGGCTTACTTCCCCGAGGCCAACCCGCTCATCCCGATTGGTAGCGTAGCCAAAAAGAGCAACACGCCCACCTCGAAGTACATCCGCGTAACGGTAGTGCCCGCCCACAAAACGGTAGGCGCGCCAGTCGAAATTCGGATGGGCGCGGAAGCGTAGTTGAACCGCCTAGTTGGTTTATAACAGAAAGCCTGTCTGCGATAACGCAGACAGGCTTTTTTGCGCTGTAATATTTTTTTACATTAACTTGTTATTTTCTGAAAAGGCTCTAGATTTGCTTCCGCTTATCTAATCGCAATTTACTGCAAATCAGTAAATATATCGACTGATTTTTTAACCTAAAATTATTACTTCATGTCTCTTCGTTATATTGCCTTTGGCGTTTTTTTTCTTTTTCCAATTATCGTAAAATCGCAAAATAAACTGTACCTCGATCTTAAAGCAGGAGTTGATTATGGTTATGCTGAAGGTGCCCATTTTGGTTTGGGCTCTCGTCCATTAAAAGGCCATAAATTTATTCTACAGTTTTACCCTTCCGCTTTATTTCGTTATCAGTTATCGGATAAAATAAGCATTGCTACAGGATACTCCGGTGGTGGCGCAGGTTATGGCTACAAATTAAAAATTCCAGACGATGTTACGCATAACGAATTTGGCGGTGCGCGTGCAGGAAATGCTTCAATAGTAAATCTTGACAGATTTCCTATTTTGTTTAATTATCAATTAAAGAGCTATAATTTTAAGCCTGTTAATCAGGAAAATTTATTGTATCTCTACGCTATAAAATTAAGTATTACGGGAGGTATAGGAGCCAGTCGATTACATGGTTTTACCAATAATAAGCTTTCGTTCGGACCAGTTCTCCTAAAAGACACGCTCGACTTTGACGAGCACGACCCGGTTATCATCAACAAGTGGGGCGCTTACGCTCACGGTGGGGTTACGGCCCGGTTTTACCGGCTTGGTAAGGAGCGATTCAATGTTAGTATGTACGTAAACCAGGGCTTTACCGACCTGCTGCATACCCAGCTCGACTACACCTACAACTCCCGCACGGGTTCCCAGCTGTTCCGCTCGCGGGGCTCGGGGGTGGGCTTCGCAGTTGGTATTCCCATCCTGCTCAAAACCTTCGATTCCAAGTCGCCGATGTCCTCCAAATAAGCGGCAGGAAACAGGAGCCCATCAGATAGCAGGAAGCAAGCAAAAGCCCGCCGGACTCAGGTCCCGGCGGGCTTTTACGTTGGCTGGTTCGCTCTTTTAGAACGGATACCCGATACCGATATTCAACCGGTAAGCTTTTATCCCAGTGGGGCTCTTGTTGAACTGGAGCTGCGTGCCTGGGGGTACGGGCAAATCGGGGTTGGGGCGCACCTCTAAGTCGTTGTTGGCGTAGGGGTAGCGGATGGGCACGGCGGCATCGAGGCGGATGACGAAGAACTGCACGTCGATGCGGATACCCACGCCGGCACCCACCGCTAGTTGCTTCATAAAGGTATTGAGCTGGAACTGGCCGTTCTGGCCGTCGGGGAGGCCGTTGCTGCCGTAGGTAGCGCGGCTGGCGTCCCCATTCACCAGCCAGATGTTGCCCGCATCCACGAACACGGCGCCTTTCACGTACGGAAACAGGTCCTGACGATACTCCAGGTTGCCTTCGAGCCGGATGTCGCCCACCTGGTCGTAGAAGCCGTTGTTGGAATTCTCTTCGGGTACGCGGTAAGTGCCCGGCCCAATGCCCCGGGCGGCGAAGGCGCGCACGCTGTTGGGGCCCCCGATGCCGTACTGCTTAAAGTAGGGCAGTACCCGGGAGTTGAGGTAGGGAATGCCGGCCCCAATGAGCAGGCGGCCGGCTATTTTATTGCCGCTGGTAGGGTTGCTGCTGGTGCGGTAGTAATCGCGAAACTCTAGGTTCACCTTCGAGTACTGCGAGAACTGCTGCCCCGCGATTTTGTACACGTCCTGCCCACCTTCCAAGTCCTTAGGTGACCCGCTCAGGCTCTTGAGCAGGTAGGCCAGGTTGCCCGACAGCTCCAGGCCGCCGCTGAAGTAAATCTGGTTACGGCGCTGCTCCAGCACCTGCTGGTTGTAGGTGTAGGTGTAGCTGCTGCCCAGAATAAACTGCTGGCGGAAGCTCTGCTTGAGGAAGGGCCGCTCGTCGAGCAGGTTCTGGAACACGTCCTGGGTGTTGCTCAGGCGCACGTACTGCAGGTCGATGGGCTGGAGACGCTGCTCGTTGGTGAGCTTGGTTTTCCAGGTGTAGCCGTAGCCCGCGTTGAACACCTGCTGGGTGAAATACTGGGTGCGGTCGACGTATTTCAAGCCTAGCTCGAAGAAGGTGCGGGGCTGGAAGTCAGAGTTATTTAGCCGGAAGTTGAAGGGCGGCGTAATCAGGCGCGGCACCAGCAGCTGGGCATCGATGCCGTACTGGGTGGAGGTCACGCCCGAAAGGGCCGAGCCCTGCCCGGTTTCGACCGAGGCCTTGGCGTTGATGAGCAGCTGCTCGGCCCCGCGCAAGGCCGAGCGGTTGCGGTACTGCACCACCACGCCCGGCCCCACAAACAGGTTCGATACGTTCATCTGCAACTCGGCCCGGATCGACTTTTTGGGCACCTGGGTCATGCGCACCAGCGAGTTGAGGAAGCCGTACTGGAGCGAATCGGGCTTGTTGCGGGCGGGCCGGAACTGGATATCGACGAACCGGAACGTGCCCAGGCTCATGAGGCGGCTCAGGGTCTGGTCGGCACGGCGGCGGCGGTACAGGCTGTCGGGGTACAGGAACGTGGCATTGACAATCGACTTGGCCTTGAACATCGACTCGTCGGGAAAGTAGCGGTAGCCCTCGTACATGATGGGCCGCTCGTTCATGGTCGTGTCCTGCAGGGTAAAGTCGGTATCCAGGATAACGCGGTTGAGCACGTAAGGCTGGGCCGCTTTGGCCGGAATGCTAGCCTTTACTTTCAGGTACACATTCACCTGATTATCGAGGGTACTATCGACCTGAAACAGCAGGTAGTCGGGCGCAAAATAGTAGTAGCCCCGGTTTTTGAGGGCCGCATCAATCCGCAGCCGCTCATTCACGAAGGTTTGCAGGTTGTAGGGCTCGCCCACTTTCAGCAGGGTGCCAGCCTGAGTGGCCCGAATATCGCGGTCGAGCAGCGTATCGCGCTCGGGAAAGAAGATTTCCTTGATCAGGTAGGGCTGGTTTACCCGGGCCTGGTAATCGACGGAAGCCGTGCGCGCTTCCAGCTTGATGTTGCTGCGTACTTCAGGCTTGAAAAAGCCGTCGTTGTTGAGGCGGTTCAACATCAGGGCCGCCACCTTGGCCGTATCTACCTCGCTGAACAGGACGGGCTCCTCGCCGTACTTGTTGGCCAGCCAGTGGCCCAGGCCTTTCTCCTTGCCTACGCCCATGTGCCAGAAATACAGCTTGGGCCGCATGCCGAGAATGGAGGCATTGGGCGGGGGCGAAATCACGTTCGTCAACTGGGTCTGGATGGCCGCTTCGTTCGGAATCGGCGTGTCGTTTACCGACTTGAGCGTAACCGTGCTGCCGGTATAAAGCCGGGCATCGTCGGGGATGAACTTGAGGCCGCTGCACCCGACCATTCCGGCCAGCAGCAGCCCCGCCACCAACCGGCGGCCGGTACTGACAAAGCGGGAAATCGAGGGGCGGTAAAGTGGAAGTTGGGGCACGGATGAGGAGTTCGTTATCACAAGGAACGTCATGCTGAGTGAGGCGAAGCGCAGTTGAAGCATCTCTACCGCTTCGTTGCGGGGCCATTGGTGGCCAGCGGTAGAGATGCTTGCTTCAACTGCGCGGACGCTAGATAGAGCACGGCGTTCTTTTTCGTTCGCTACTTGCTGCTTTTAGTGGGTCGTTGGGCTACCCGCGCCGAGTCGCGGCGGGGCGGCACGGTGGTCGTGGTTTTCACCGAGTCGTCGGCCGCTTTTTCCTGCTCCTTCTGGCGCTTGTGGGTGGCCTTGTTCTTTTCCTTCACGTCCTTATCAATACCCTTGAACAGGTCAGCGAAGTCCCGGTAGTCGCGCTGATAAATCAGCGCAACCCCGTTCCGCACATATTGGCCGTCAATGTCGCTGAAGCCGTTGTTACGGTAAGCGCGCAGCCGCAGGCGGCCGTTGGCCAGGATGTCGTACTCGATGCTCACGTCGCCGGCAAAATTGCTCACGCTCTGCTGGCCGTTGCTGGCCTGGTTGCCGCCGGCCAGCGGCACATCGGTACCCAGGCGCACGGTCACGCGGTCGTTGAAGAGCTGGCGGCGCACGGCCACGTTCAGGTCGGTACGGGTTTTCTCGGTTCCCGAGGAGTAGTCGGCCTGGGAGTTAACGCCCAGCTCCACGCCCAGATTAGAGAGGTAGGAGCCCGTCAGGTTCTGGAGCTGCTGAGTAAGCACCTGGCTGGCACTGCCCCGCAGCTGGTCGGCCACGATGCTGCCCCCGCTGCTTTCAAACGGGTTTTCGGCCAGGAAGCGGCCCAGCACCAGCAGCGAGAACACCTGCTTGTTGAGCTCATCGGTCTGGCTGGGCTGGCGCAGCTGGGCCAGGCGGTTCTCAATCTGGGTGCGCAAGTCGGAGCGCGTATCCTCGGGGAGCTTGATATTAAAGCTTATTTCGGGCTTGAGCAGCTCCCCGTCCACGTTTAGGTACACATTGAAGGGCAGCGTATTGCGGGCCGTCGACTTCAGCGTTTCGTCGCTGATACCCTGGCCCGAGAGCAACTCGGCCGGCGCGGCCTTGGCCACGTAAATCGCCGACACATCGGCAATGCCGTTATAGGGGTCGCCCGACCAGGTGATGGTGCTGCCTTCGGCAATCTGGAAGTCGCGCTCCGTGAGTTCGTAGAGCGACATGTGGTAGCTGCCGCTCTTCACGGCCAGCCGGCCGCTGAGCGTGATGTTGCCCACCGGGTCGATGGCCGTATTGAGCGTCCCGTTGGCCCGCACCTTCAGGTTGTCGCCCGAGGCCTCATCAATAATGATGGTAAACGGCGTGTCGTCGGTGACAGTGATGGTGGCCGTGATGTCGTAGCCGGCCGCTGTTTTGGCCGAGTCCTGTTTGGCCAGTTGCCGCTGCAGCAGCGTATCGATGGGGGCACTCTTGTCGATGAACTCCACGATGCCAGCCGAGCTGACCTTGTCGGCCTCATCATTGGGCACGGCCGCGTAGAAGTCGGAGCCGTCCACGATGGTCGCCGTGGTACGCACCTTCATCAGGTTCAGGTCGCCGGTAATGCGCGATTCCGAATCCACGATGAGCTTGCCCCAGAACAGCGGGTTGTCGCGCTGGGTGCTCTGCACGGCGATAAAGTCGTTGGTGACGGCCCGCAGATTGAAGCCGTAATCGATGAAGTTCGTGGTCAGCACGTGCCCGTTCACGACGCCCTTGTTGCCCAGCGAATCGAGAATTACGAAGTCATCAAACAGAATGCCCTTGTCATCGAACACCAAATCTTCCTGAGGCAGCGTGAAAGGTGCCCCGAGCTGGGTGAGCGTGAAGCCGGCATTGTTGGTCGTGAGCTTGCCGCGCACCTCAGGCGCCGAAGCAGTGCCCTTGATGGCGAGCAGGCCGCTCAGGAAGCCGCTGGTTTCCCGGATTTCGCCCAGCGCGAACGGCTCAACAATGCCCAGTCCGAAGCGCGTGACGTTGGCCTGCATATCGAGGGCGCCGCTGGCCAGGTAATCGCCCGTCAGGCGCACGTCCTGGTTGGCGGGGCCGCCGGTCAGGCGCAGGTCCAGGTTGTAGCGGTCGGCGACAGGGTTCGTGGCCTGCAGTTTAACGTCCCCGATAACGGTCTTGCTGTACGTAAGCCCCATGAGCCCGGCATTGGCCGTGAAAGCCATGCGCGGCTGGCCCAGGGCCTTGATAATGGCCTGACCACTGAGCGTGCCGCCTACCAGCGAATCCTGGAGGCCGCCGGCGGTAGCCAGCTGGTTGAGGTTGAGGTTGCTGAACTCGGCCTGAAGCGGGTAATCGGCTCCGGCCAGCGTTTGCAGGGCAATCAACTGGTCGCCCTGGCTCAGGCGCACGTTCTCGGCCCTGATGGCCCCGGTGTTGGTATCGTAGCGCAACGAATTGCTGGGCTGCACAATCCACTGCTCGTTGTTGAGCACCAGCTTGGGGTCGAAGCTGAACGAGTAGGCCGCGCCTTGGTTGAGGACCTGCAGGGCCCCGGCCAGGTCGAGGTTGGTGGTGCTGTCGTTTTCGGCAATGCGCAGATGGGTGCCCACTTTGTTGTTGGCAATGCTACCGGTAAGGCTGGGGTTGGGCAGGTTCAGCGTCGTGTCCTGCCGAATGTGGTTGAGCTTGAGGGCATAATCCAGCGCCTGCGGGTCCGACGATACCTTGAGCCGCAGTGAGTCGAGCTGGTAGCCCATGTACTTGATGCGGGCAATGCTGGTGCTCAGGCGCAGGTCGGCCTCCCGGCTGTCGAAGCCGCCGGTAAGCTTGAAGGGCGAAATCTGCTGCAGATCAGGCACGAACTGCTGGATGATTTTAGGCTCCTTCACGTTGATTTCGAACGTAAACTCCTCGTTGGCGCTGCTGGGCCGGTAGCGGACGTCCGGCAGGTCGAAGTACCGGTCGATGTGTCGTTCGAGGGCCGTCACGATGTCGCCGAGGCGGGTGTTGCCGCGCAGCTCCAGGTCGGCCACCGAACTGGCGAAATCCACCTCCGTGCGGCCAGTGCGCTGCAGAATCCGTCCGCTCACCGAATCGAGCACGAACGGCTTGCCGTCGTTGACGATGGCAATGCGGCTGCCCGAGAACGTGCCGTTAATCGTGTTCAGGTCCGACCCGCTCAGATTGGCCTTCAGGTCGCCCTGAATGCTCAGGTTGCCACCAGTATAGAATCCCAGGGCCGTCAGGTTCACGCCGCGCAGGTTCAGGCGGTCGACGGTATAGGTGGGGTTCGAGGCGTTGCGCAGGTCGATGGTGGCCAGCAGGTCGAGGTTGAGGTTGGGGTCGTCCTTGCTGCTGGCGTCTACCACGTAGCGGTTGCGGTCAATATCGACTTTGGCGACAATGCCGCGGTAGGTGTAGCCGTTGTAGGTGGCCTGCTGCACCTTGGCGTTGAGCTGCCCGCGCAGTTGGTTGGGGTCGAGGCCGCCGCGCCCGGTCAGCGTACCGCTGGCCGTCACGGTCCCGATGGTGGGGTCGCCGATGAGCTTCCCTACGTTAAGCTGCTGGGTACTGAAAACAGCCTTTACTGGTTCCTGGCCCACGGGGCCCGCGCCCACGCTCACTTTCGCAGCCAAGCTGCCGTAGGTCGTGGTAGCCTTCAGGTCGGTATCAAATATCAGGGCCGTGGGGCGGCCCTCGAACGTGCCGCGCACCGCTATCAGGGGCGGCAGCGAGTAGCCGGCCGGAATCGTACCCTCCGGCACGAGGCTCCGGATATCGGCCCTGGTGGTCACGAACTTCTGAATGTCGAGGTCGACGTAGAGGCGGCGGTCGGTTTCGGGCAGACCTTTGATCCGGCCGCTGGCCAGCAGCTGGGTGTTGCGCAACCCCACCAACTCCAAGCCCTTAATGCGCAAGTCGCCCACCCGGCCATCAACTTTGCCGCTGATGAGCACCGACTGGTTGGGGCCGGTCGTGAAGGGCGGCGTGTCGGCCAGGTCGGGCGCGAGGTAAAGGATGTCGCGGAAGCCGAGGCGGGAGTCGCGCAAATCGGCCTCCAGGCCCAGATTGGGCAGGTCATCGGCAATGGCGTCGAGGCTCTTGTATTGCATGGCCAGCAGGCGCCGGATGCGGGTGTGGGGCGTTACGAGGTCGAGGTTGCTGAGGCGGGTTTCAGTCGAGTCGAACACCACGTCGGCCTGGGCCCGGGTCACGGCAAAGCCGCTCTGCTCCTGCCCCGAAAGCTGCGTAATGCGGCCGGTGGTGCTGTTTTCGGAGTAGCGCAGGTTCTCGGTATTGAGCGTGAGGTTCGTGAACTTGAGGTGGTTGTAGTCCATGCCCCGCACCCGGGTTTTCTGGCGCGGCTCGTTGAAGTTGTCGAAGGCCACCTCCACCCCACTGATGTCGGATTCCTTCAGGCTCACCGCCCAACTCGATTCCTGGCCGGTGGCGTTTTTTACCGAAGCATCAAGGTCGCGCACCACTTTAGCCGGATTCACCACCCGCTGCTCGGTGGGCACGTCCTCGTTCTGGGCGTAGGCGAAGGTGGTGTTGCGCAACATCAGCTTGTTGAGGGCCACGCGGCTATTAATCAGGTCGATGTCGTCGGCCGTTACTTCGGCCTCCCCGATGCGGGTGCTGATGAACTGGGCCGAGGGGTTGTTGCGGTACGTCAGGCCTACGTTGTCGAGGCGGACGCGGTTGATGCCGAAAGTAAGGGCCAGGGCCGACGTGTCGGCAGGGGTGGGCGGGGGCACCTTGGTTTGGGTGATGCGGATGTCAGTGTTCTTGAGCGCCGCCTGGTCTACCTTGTAAATAGCAGCATCCACGTCTACCTGGTCCATGTTCACGGCCAGGTCGCCCACTTTAGCCCGCACGTTCATGCCATCCACCGCATCGTTGTAGGTGAGCAGGATGTTGGTCAGTTGGGCGTCGCCGATGTCGTAAGTGAAGCCCGCGCCGGTGGTATCAGCCGGAGCCGCGGCCACGGTGCTGGTGTCGCCGGTGGCGAAGGCGTTCAGGATGAAATCGTAGTTGGAGATGCTATCGGGCTCGGTGCGGCTGATGGCAATCCGGCCGTTATCCAGCTCCAGGTGGCTGATCTTGATTTTCGACTTGAGCAGGGCAAAAATATCAATATTGACGCCCAAGTGGCCCACTGCCACCAGCGTGTCGCCCTTCTGGTCCTCCAGGTACACATCGTCGAAACTGATGGTATTGCGGAAGTCGGACCGGAATTTACCGATGCGTACCTCCGTCTGCAACTTGTCGCGCAGGTATTTCTGAGCCTGGTTGGCCACAAAGTCCTGGCCCGAAGGCGTCTGGACATAAAAAAACAGCCCAACCGCGACCAGCAGCACGAACGCAACCAGCCCCAATAGGGCGTACAAAATACGACGCAGATAAACCGGCAAAGGAAGAGGGAGTATAAATGAGGCTCAGACTGGCAAACGGAAAAAGCGCCGGTCGGGTTGGGGCAGTGGTCCTTAACCGGTAATCAGCCCGATTTCCCCGATTGATTGGCCCGATTTAGCGACTATCGTTGTTTCGGTCTTCGGTAGCACCCTATTTTTGATCAGCTAACCGCGCGGCCAAAGGTACTGTTATTTACCTACTCCGGATGGCCCCAACTACCCCGCAGGCCCTGCCAGACACCATTTCCTACTGCTCAGTTCCATGTCCAACGTCTTCCGTTACGCTCCCTGCCTTACTGCCCCCACTTATGCACGTATCCACTGGCTGCGGGGGCTGCCGGGGCTGCGGGTAGCCATGGTGCTGGCCCTGCTGTTGCCCGGGGCCGGGGCGGCGCTGGCGCAGGCACCACTTTCTGGCCGCCCGGCCGCGCCAAAAACGGCGGCGGCGGCCATAACCTTTTCCGGGGCCGTGTTCGGGCCCGATCAACTGCCGCTGCCCGGCGCCAGTGTGCTGGTGCAAGGGCGGGGCCAGTCGTTGGCCGTTACCAACTCCGATGGCTTTTTTATCCTGTCGCTGCCAACCGGCGAGCCGGTGCTACTGCTCGTGGAGTACCCTGGTATGGCAACTCAGCAGGTGCTGCTGCGCACCCCCGAAGCCGAGAAAAATCTGGTCGTGACCATGGAAGCGGCGGGTAGGCCCACGGGGCCGGCGAGCCGCGAAAACCGCCCCCGCCGCCCCCGGCCAGCTCGGCCGATGTAGCGGGCGGGCAGCCCCGGCGTCAATCCGGCATTGTCCGGCTATCAACCCGGCATTGGCACGAGCAAAACCGCCGGCTTTCTGTGGGTTAAGCATTGATTATGGCGGACCGACAGCAGGCTTTTCCGGGCATTAAGCGCTACCTTTCGGGCCTGTTTTTATCCGAATAGCCCCCGATGATTCTTCGCTTTACGCTCCCCTTTCGCACGGCCTGGGGCCAGCGGCTGGTAGTCTGCGGCTCCCTGCCCAGCCTGGGCCAGTGGGACCCCACCCAAGCCCTGAGTTTACACTACCACTCCGACTCCGGCCTCTGGAGCCAGGAAATCAGCCTGCCCGCCGGGGAGCTGGCCAGCGTGGAATATAAGTACCTGCTGCTCGATGAGCGCGACGGGGGCCGCTACTGGGAGTGGGGCCCTAACCGGCACGTGCAGGCCGCCGCCGGCTCGTTCACCCAAATCGTGCTAACCGATTTCTGGCGCGCCCCGGCCCTGCCCGAAAACGAGCTTTACACCGCCGCCTTCACCGAAGCCCTGCTGCGCCGCCCGGCCCCGATGGCCGCGCCAGCTCCGGCCGTGGCCGCCCGGCCGTGCGTTTCCAGCTGTCGGCCCCGCGGGTCGAGCCGCTGCACCAGCTCTGCGTGCTGGGCTCCGATGCCGCCCTCGGGGCCTGGGATGCGACCAAGGCCGTGCCGTTGTCGGATGCCGACTACCCGACCTGGGCCGCCGAAGTGACGCTGGCCACGCCCGAAGCCGACACGCGCTACAAGTATGGCATCTGGGACCCCACGGCCCGGCAATTGCTTGAGCTTGAAACCGGCGACGACCGGGTAATTCCGGCCGACGGCCACGCGCGGACTCTGCGGGTACTGGCCGACGACCACTTCCGCTACGCCGCCGCGCCTTGGCGCGGGGCCGGCGTGGCGCTGCCCGTATTCGCACTGCGCAGCCACCAAGGCCTGGGCGTGGGCGAGTTTCCCGATCTGAAGCTGCTCGTAGATTGGGCTGTGGCCACTGGCCTGCAACTGGTGCAGGTGCTTCCCATCAACGACACCGTGGCCACCCATACCTGGGTCGACAGCTACCCTTACGCCGCCATTTCGGTGTTTGCCCTGCACCCGCAGTATCTCAACCTGGAGGCCGTGGCCGAGTTGCGCGACCCAGCCGCCCGCCAGCAACTGGCCCGCCTGCGGGAGGAGCTGAACGCCAAGGATTACGTGGATTACGAGCCGGTGATGAACGCTAAGTGGGAGTTCATCCGCCAGCTGTACCAGCAGGAGAAGACCGCCTTTCTGGCCGACCCCGATTTTCAGCTGTTCCTGGCCGAGCAGCAGGCCTGGCTACTCCCCTACGCGGCCTTCTGCGGCCTGCGCGACCGGTTCGGCACAGCCGATTTCAGCCAGTGGCCTGCCGAGTTCCGCACCCCGGCCCAGGTCGCCGACCTGACCCAGGAAACCAGCCCCAGTTTTGACGAGTTTGGCCTGCACTTCTTCACCCAGTTTCATCTCGATAAGCAGCTACGCGCCGCTGTGGCCTACGCCCGCGAGCACGGCGTGGTAGTCAAGGGTGACCTGCCCATCGGCATCTACCGCCACTCGGTGGACGCCTGGACCCAGCCCGAGCTTTACCACATGCATCAGCAGGCCGGCGCCCCGCCCGACGACTTCTCGGTAACGGGCCAGAACTGGCGCTTCCCGACTTATAACTGGGAGCGAATGGCTGCGGACGGCTACCAGTGGTGGCAGCAGCGCATGGGCCACCTGGCCCGCTACTTCGATGCCCTGCGCATCGACCACATCCTGGGCTTCTTCCGCATCTGGGAAATTCCGGGCCACTCGGTAGAAGGCCTGCTGGGTCACTTCTCACCCGCCCTGCCCTTCTCACGCCCGGAAATCGAGCAGCGCCTCGGCTGGTTCGACTATGGCCGGCTCTGCGAACCCTACATCCGCTGGCATATCTTGGAAGACGTGTTCCACGGCCAAGCCCAGGCCGTGTTCGAGGAGTTCATGGAAGATGCGGGCTACGGGGCCATCCGCCTGCGGGAGCCGGTACGGACCCAGCGGCAGATCGAGGCCGTTATCAACGAGAAAATCAGCCAGAACCCCGCCAACACCGACCACTACCGCTGGCTACGTGCCGGCCTGTTCGGGCTGGTGAACGAGGTGCTGTTCGTGCCCGACGACCAGCTACCCGACCACTACCACCCGCGCATCACGCTGCATCTGAGCCGCTCGTTCCGGGAGCTCGACGAGTACGCTCGTCCCCGCCTGCTGGCCCTCTACCACGACTTTTTCTACCAGCGCCACGAGGGTTTCTGGCGCGAGCAGGGCCTCACCAAACTGCCGCCGGTACGCTGGGCCACCAACATGCTTATCTGCGGCGAAGACCTGGGCATGGTACCCGCCTCGGTGCCCGGCGTGATGAAGGACCTCGGCATTCTGGGCCTGCACATCCAACGCATGCCCTCCGACCCCGCCACCGAGTTCGGCCACCCCGACCACGCGCCCTACCTGAGCGTGGTCAGCCCCGGCTCGCACGACATGAGCACCCTGCGCGGCTGGTGGGAAGAGGACCACGAGCAGACCCAGCGGTTCTTCGAAACCATCCTGGGCCACTGGCACGAAGCGGCCCCCGAGTTCTGCGAGCCCTGGGTCGCGCGCGAAATCGTAGTGCAGCACCTGTACTCGCCGGCCATGTGGGCCATCTTCCCGCTCCAGGATCTGGTGGCCCTCAGCGCCCAGCTGCGCCGCCAGGACCCGTTGGCTGAGCAGATCAACGTGCCCTCCAACCCCACCCACTTCTGGAAGTACCGCTTTCACATTCCATTGGAAGAGCTGGCCGGACAGGCGGGCTTTAATGAAGAAGTGCGGGAGCTGGTAAGCCAGAGCGGGCGGGAGCAGGTGTACTAACGCTGCCCAAGCAATCTGCTCGACGAGGCATTGGCGCCGGGCTACGCATTCGCCGCAAAAAACCTCTTCAGATTTTGGGGAGGTTTTTTTGTAAATAAAATGGTCCGTCTTGCACGCACGACTACTTCCGAGGCTGGTATAGATGACAGAGAAGGGGCGCGGTGCTGGGCGGCCAGAACTTGTAGTCCGAATAAGAGAATTCCAATTTTAGGATTATATATATATTAAATATAATGTCTATAGAATAAAACTAGTATTAATAAGTTTCCGTCAAATTCCTCGCAATCTGGCAGCATTGGTGGTTTTATGGGTTTTGACCCCGTTCGAAGAAGTACTTTAAGCGCAATGCCCTGGAATAGAAGTTTTTTGATATGAAATTTCTACCCACAAACGAGCCGGTTCATCGAGCCGGATACTACGTTGACCGAATAAGAAGGTTACATTTGTCGCCCGCGCAGTAGTTTTGTCGTGCTTAAATACCTGCGTTAGCTAATCATCTCCCCCTCCGACACCTTCACTACTTTTCAGTTCATGAAAACACTATTACGTTCTTTACTACTGGCGGTGCTACCGTTAAGCGCTTGGGCTCAGATGCCCAAATATGAGTTAGATAACGGCCGGCCCCAGTTCAGCACGCCGGCCTCGCGCAAAGCGGACTCCATCCGGCAGGCATCCCAGCCCGCCCTTGTGAATCGCGTTGCTGCTACCTGCGCCAACACGACCACCCTGGATTTTTCCCTGCCTGCTAACGGCGGCAGCTGGAAAAACCACGCGCCAGTGAAAGCAGGGGCCGCAAGCACCAACACGACCATCAGCACGGCTGGCTCTTACATAGAACCTGGCAACGGTTCCGAAACCTCGATGAACGTCAGCAACAACGGAGCTACAGTCAACGGCCTGCCCATATTCTGGCAGGCCGATTACCTGAGCAATACCAACGCCTCGACCCAGATTACCTTTACCTTCAACCGGCCCGTGAATAACTTCACGATGGGCATGCAGGACATTGATATTGGGGCCAACCAGTTTATCGATGGTGTAACCATAGTGGCAACCCAGGCGGACGGTAATACGCTGAATTTGTCGGCGGCGGCGGATGCGACCGTAACGCACAATACTGCTTACAATACACTGTCCGGCAACCAGCTCACAGGAGTACAAACCAGCCCCAATAATTCGACCGCAGGCAATGCTATCGTGCAGCTTAATAAGCCTATTATTTCGCTGCAGATTACTTACCAGAATCTTATCAACCTAACCGACCCAGGCAACCAGGCCATTACCATCGATTACATGACCTGGTGCACCCAGGCCAACGTAGCGACTACGCTTGCTGGCCCGGCTCGTGCCTTGCCTGGCTCCCAAGTAACGTACACCGCCACCACAACTGCTTCCGGCGACTATGATGCTACCGGCGTTAAGCCCGTTGTGAAGCTCAGCCCTGGCCTAGCCTCCCAGAGCCCCGTTTTCCCGGCTGGCAGCTCCTACAACAACACCACCGGTCTACTCACGCTGGCCACCATCCCAACGCTGGCAGTAGGCACGACCAACACGGCTGTCATCAAGTTCAATATGCCAAGCGCGACGGTAACCGGTAGGGCCAGCAGCACCATTGATACTGACGATGCCGACCCCTTGGATAACAATGGCACACTGGCTGCCGCCAACGTTACCACGACAACTAACACGGCCCCCACAGCCCAGGCTAAGTCGGCTAACGTATCGGCTAACCCTGCCGTGTTTATTGCCTTACCGGCTCTGACTGGCACCGACCCAGAGAATGACCCTCTCACCTACACCATCGCGTCAATTCCGGCAGCTGGTTTCGGCATCCTGTACTACAATAATGGTGGCGCCCGGATAGCCGTTACGGCCAATACCACCCTGACCGCTGCTCAGGTGGCTACGTTGGAATTCCAGCGGGGTGGTACTGCTACGCCTACTACCGCAACGTTCCAGTACTTCGTATCGGACCCCTACGGCGGCAATAGCGCGAACGTGAACTATGTACTCACGGTAACTGACCAGCCGGCCGTGTACTCCTCGCCAAACGTCTTCCTGACATCTGTAGTAGTAAATGGAAAAGTACTAGCAACAGTATCGGATTCTGATGGCAGTATCACCTCAACGACCTTCACGCAAACCTCAGGCCCCGCCACTAGAGGCATCACGTTCAGCGCAAATGGAACGGCTACCGCCATCGAAAGAACGACTGGCAATGACAAATTCCCATTGCCAGGCGCAGGCACCTACGTTTACTCTGTAACAACCACTGACAGCCGTGGTGGACAAACTACTTCGAGTGTCACTATTCAGATCATTACTAATGATAACGCGTCTGCTTACTCTACGAACAACCGATACAACCGAGACGCGCTGACTACTGGCACAACGCTGGCAACGGTAACCGACCCCGATGCTCCGCTTACCGCCGCCACACTGGCCACAGGGAGCACGCTGCCTTCGGGCATGAGCATTAATGGTACCTCCGGCCTGATCACCGTTGGCTCAAGCGCGCCCTTTGCTGGCACTTACACCTACAACGTGGCTACCACCGATGCGGCTGGCGGCACCTCTTCCCCGGCAGTTACCATCACCGTTTTCGACGACACCGAAGCCATCTACTCGGTAGCCGCAACTCCTACCGGCCCCTACCAGAACGGCAACATTCTGGCCGACGTAACGGATTTCAATGGATTTATCAGCACGGCCACGGCCCTGAGTGGCGTTTCCAGCCTACCTCCCGGCGTACGCCTGGGTCCCACTGGCCAGTTTATCGTGGACGACCGGACGCTGCTGGTAGCCGGTACCTACCCCGTACAGGTTCGCACCACCGACATTACGGGTGGCATTACCATCCAAACAGTAAACATCGTTATCAAGTCGAGGCCGCTACCCGTAACGCTAACGAGCTTCGCGGCCCAGGCTGCTGGCAACGATGCGAAACTGACGTGGAAGACGGCTGTGGAGCTCAACAACGACCGCTTCGTCGTAGAGCGCAGCTTCGATGGCACCAGCTTCGTAGCGGTGGGTGAGGTGAAAGGCCAGGGCACTAGCTCGAATGCCACCACCTACCAGCTCACCGACGCACGAGTAGCGGCCAAAGCTTCTAATGGCTTGGCTTACTACCGCCTGCGCCAGGTAGACACGGATGGGACTGCCAGCGTAAGCGAGGTAGTAACGGTTCGCTTCCCGCTGAGCGCCCGCGCCCAAGTAAGTGTGTACCCTAACCCTGCCACCAGCACCCAGGATGCCCAGCTCGATTTGAGCGGCGCGCCTGCCGGCACCTACCAGGTAACGCTGGTAGACATGACGGGCCGGGTGCTGCGCAGCTTCACGCAGCTTGGCGGCAGCAATGAACTGCTGAACGTAGCGGGCCTGCCCGCCGGCACTTACCTGGTGCAGGTGCAAGGCAACGGCCAGTCGTTTACCAAGCGCGTGGTGAAGCAATAACCACCAGGTATTAACCTGACAAAAAGCCCCTTTCAGCTGGAAAGGGGCTTTTTTCGTTTTCACCCTACCTGCCCGGCAGCGGGGGCCAAACCAGCCGGTACCTTTCGCGGTATAGGTTTTCCGGTTTGATTTGCCAGTGCGTTCCGCGGAAGCGGAAACAGACCTCACCTTCCACCTATTCACCCCACCTGATGCCCCCTCGCCCCCGCCTCACTGCCCGAATTCCTACCGATGTTGATGTGGCCATTATCGGGGCCGGCAGTGCCGGGCTGAGCGCGGCTTTGGTGCTGGGCCGCTGCCTGCGCCGGGTACTGGTGCTCGACGGCGGCCCGCCCCGCAATGCTCCTTCGCCGGCCGTCCAGGCGTTTCTGACCCGCGATGGAGTGCGCCCCCAAAAGCTGCTGGAGCTGGGCCGCGCCGAGCTGGCCACTTACCAGTCGGTGGAAATAAAAGCCGCCCGGGTGGTGGCCCTTACCCGTTGCGGCAAGCACTTCGAGCTGACGCTGGAGGGCGAAACCGGCCGGCGCAGCACCCGAACGGCCCGCAAGGTGCTGCTGGCTACCGGTGTCGAGGACGAGCTGCCCCCCCTGCCGGGCATGCGCGAGCTGTGGGGGCGCGGGGTGCTGCACTGCCCCTACTGCCACGGCTGGGAACACCGCGACCAGCCGCTGGCCGTGTATGGTCCGGCCAAGCTGGCCACCGGCTTGGCGTTACTGGTGAGCCGCTGGAGCACCGATGTGGTTATGTGCGTGGAAGACCCGGCCCACCTGAGCCAGCACGCCCGCCGCCGCCTGCGCCGCCAGGGCATTACGGTGCGCGAGGAGCCGGTGGCCCGCCTGGAAGGCACGGCGGCCGGCGAGCTGCGCCACATCGTGTTCGAGTCGGGCGAGCAGCTGGCCCGCACGGCCGTATTCATCCATGCCCACCAGCACCAGCGCAGCCCCCTGGCCCAGGAGCTGGGTTGCCGGCTGACCAGCAAAGGGGCCATCTGGGTGAGCAAGCAGCAGCAAACCACGGTGCCGGGCCTCTATGCGGCCGGCGACAACACGCCCGGCACCCAGCAGGCGTTACTGGCCGCCGCCGAGGGCAGCGCGGCGGCCATTTGCATCAACGAAACCCTGACCCGGGAGGAATGCCCGAAATAGTTGGACGTTGCCGGAACTTACTGTCCTGAACTGGTTTTTTCCGGCCGGCGGCGGTATCTTCCGGCAGCCCTCCCCGACGTCTGCCGCTTGCCTCGCTCTTCCCCTCGTATGCGCTTCACTTTTCCGCCGTTTTTAGTGCTGCTCCTGCTGCTGGGGCCGGCGGGTTGGGCGCAGCACATTACCTTCAGCGGCCGCATCACGGAGGCAGCCGGCAAGCCCGTACCCTTCGCCTCGGTGTTCGTGCGCGGCACCAGCCAGGGCGCCACCGCCGATGAGAACGGGCGCTACAAGCTCATCCTGACCGAGCTGGCCGACACGCTCACGGCCTCGGCCATCGGTTTCTCACCCGTCAAGAAGGCCATTACCAGCACCGCCGCCCAGCAGACGCTCAACTTCACCCTCGGGGCCGGATCGGTATCGTTGGGTGAGGTGGTGGTTAGGCCCCACGAAAACCCGGCCTACCGCATTCTGCGGGAGGTGCAGAACCACCGCCGCCGCAACCAGAAAACGGAGCTCGAAGCCTACGAATACGACAGCTACGCCCGCAATGAGCTGCTCATCAACAACCTGCCCAGCCAGGTAAGCCGCCGCAAGGTGCTGCGCCAGATTACGGCCGTGGCCGACAGCCTGGGCCTCGACCGCGACGCCAACGGCCAGCCGGTGGTGCCCATTTTCGCTTCCGAAGTTCTGTCGCACTATTACCAGAACAACAACCCGTTACGCCAGCGCGAGGAAGTCAGCAAAACCCAGATGCACGGCGCGGTGCCCCGCGAGGGCTCGGTGGTGTCGCAGATTATGGGCTCCTCTTTTCAGGACTGGGACTTCTACCGTAACTGGATTCGCATCGTGGGCAAGGACTTCATCTCGCCCATTGCCGAGGGCTGGAAGTTTTCCTACGAGTACACCCTACAGGATTCGTTGCTGGTGGGCGACGACTTTTGTTACAAAATCAAAGTAACGCCCCGCCGGCCCCAGGACCTGGCGTTCAAGGGCACCATTTGGGTGACCACCGACACTTACGCGCTGCGCCAGCTGGATGTGGCCGTGAGCACCGAGGCCAACCTCAATTTCATTGAGCAGATTACCGTGCGCCAGGAGCTGACGCCTACTTCGGCCGGGCCCTGGCTGCCCACGCGCACCCGCTTCGTTATTGGCATCAAGCCCAGCAAGGGCAGCACCGGCGTCTTGGCCCGCATCATTACGGCGTACTCCAACTTCGTAGTGAACCAGGTAAAGCCGCTGCCCTTCTACGACAAGCCCCTGGAGATTGCCGCCACCGCCTACGACGTGCCCGAAGGCTTTTTCGCGGCCAACCGGCCCGACTCACTGAGCCGGCAGGAGCAGCTCACGCTAACGGTGCTCGACACCGTGCGCCAGCTGCCAGCCGTGCGCTCGATGCTGGAGCTGGCCGACATTGTGGTGAACGGCTACTACCCATTGGGCAAAATTGACCTGGGGCCGATTCTGGCCACGGTCGGCTACAACAACATTGAGGGCGTACGCCTGCGCCTGGGCTTCCGCACCTCTACGGAGTGGAACCGCGACTGGCAGCTGCGGCCCTACCTGGCCTACGGTACCCAGGACAACCGTTTCAAATACGGCCTGCGGGTGCAGCGCGTCGTTGACCGCCGCCACTGGACAGTGGCCAACTTCGAGCACCGCCACGACATCGACCAGGTGGCGCTGCTCGACAACGACTACGCCCTCGAAAATCCGTTGTTCGAGGCGGCGGCCCGGTTGGGCAACATCAGCAACAGCCGCCCGCTGCTGCGCGACCTGACCAGTGTGGCCGTGCAGTCAGATCTGTTCCGAGGTTTCACCCAGCGCGTGATGCTGCGCCGCCAGCAGTTCCAGCCCCTCTATCCGTTCCTCTACTACACCGGCGAGCCCCAGCCCGGCAACCCCACCGACTCCGATTTTACGCTTTCGGAAGTGGTGGTGGAGTCGCGCTACGCCCGCGACGAGGTGCTGGTGGCCAACAACCAGAACCGCCGCACCGCCGTGGGCCTCAAACGCTGGCCGGTGTTTATGGTGCGCTACACGTTGGGCGTGAACAACGTATTGGGCTCCGATTTCAGCTACCAGAAGTTCAACCTGCTCATCGACCACAGCCTGCGCCTGGGCCAGCTGGGCCGCACTACTTACCGGATTGATGCGGGCTACATTCCGAGCACGGTGCCGTATCCGGTGCTCAAGAGCCACCTCGGCAACCAGTCGTTTTTTTACAACGCCGGAGCCTATAACCTGATGCGCTACTTCGAGTTCGTGAGCGACCGGTACGCGGGCTTGCAGCTGGAGCACCAGTTCGGGGGCTTCCTGTTCAACTCGCTACCGGCCATCAAGCAGCTCAACTGGCGGTTGGTGGCCACCACCAACCTGCTCTGGGGCGGCGTGAGCGAGGCCAACCGGCAGATTATTCCAACCACCGACCCGGTTACCGGTGAGGTGCTGCCCGCTTTCCAGTCGTTGGGTCGCACGCCCTACGCCGAGGTAGGCTACGGGGTCGAGAACATTTTTAAAATCGTACGGGTTGATTTCGTACATCGCCTCACCTACCGCACCCTGCCCGATGCGCGTACCTTTGGGGTGAAAGTGAGCTTGAAATTCAGCCTGTAATTCTAAGCGTCAAGCCATCAGCTACAAGCGGCTTACCACTGACCGCTTATCACTCAAAAAAGCATATGCCCAAGTACGAAGTTGCGAACCTGACCCTGGCTGAGGCCACCCGCCACGCCCCTTTTGTCGATTATGCCCGTTGCGTGGATGCCGATCAACGCCCCTACAACCACGTGGGCGACTGGCCCGAAACCGGCCGCCTCTACCCCATCCGCACGGTCGACTCGCGCACTGAGGGCATCGCGCTGGTACACGTACTCGGCTTCGAAGGCGAAGCGCCTTATTACAACGCCTTCGCCCCCCACCGCTTCGAGTTGCTACTCACGGTGTGGCTGAATTAGGCGATTGAGGCACCTTCACCAAGCCTGTCATCCTGAGCGAAGCGAAGGACCCTGTACCATCAATAATGAGGTGATACAAGGTCTTCGCTTCGCTCAGGATGACAGGCTCTATTTTAGTTTTCTGATCAAATCAGTCCTTTCAAGCTCCCAACGCATACAACACCGGCTTGCTGGGGCTGGCGTCCAGCTCCAGGCTCGTGATCTGGAGGTTGAGCAGGTAGAGGCCGTCTTCCACGGCGTCGGGCACTAAGATGAGCTCGGTGATGGTGGCTGCCTGGCGGGTGGCGTGCGGGTACTGCCAGAAGGCGTGGTGGGCCAGCAGCTCGCCGCCGTCTTCCTCACGGTCGACGCTAGGCAGGTCGAGGAGCAAGTGTTCGATGTGGTGCTGGGCCAGGTATTCGGCCAGGGCGGGCTCCAAGTAGGTGGGGTTGGTGCCCGAGTAGTGGCGGGTGCGCTTGGCGCGGTGGTTGGGCAACGTCCGTAGCACCAGGGCCTCGGGGCGCACCGCGGCTTCAGCGCCGCCTTCCAGCTCCCGGCGCACGTCGGCCAGCAGCACCACTTCGTCGCCGTTGGGCTGGGGCCGGGGCTGTACCGACACCAGCCGGGCCACGAACAGGAACCGGCGCAAACAGCGGTTGAGCGTAGCCCCTGCCTCGGCCGAAATGTGGCCGTAGCACTCGGTATGCGTGCCGTTGCCGTGAGGCGTAACGTGCACGCGCTGGTAATTGGTGCTGCCGCCGGCCGCCACGCTGCCCACGAAGTCGCCCACCCTAATCACGTCAAACTGCACTGGCTCGGCCCAGAAGCAGTTCACCTGGTTCTCGCCCGGAGCCAGCGGCAGGGAAATATCCAGCGGCTCCTGGGGGTTGAAACTGAATGAGCGGCCGTCGTGAGGGTAGGTGGCAAGCATGAGGCTGGGGGTGGATGAGGTAATGGGGTGATGGGATAGGGACGTAACAAAGAACGTCATGCTGAGCATGACTGGTCTGCTTACTTCCGCATAACCTCCTCGCCTTCCGCCGTCAGCCCATTCAGAATCTGGGCAATTTCCTCGGCGTGACTCAATACCATAAAGTGGCCGCCGCCCTTAATGAGGTACTCTACTGGGGTGGGGCCAGGCGGGAACACCCGGTCGCGAGTGCCCAGAATCTGGATGCTGCGGCCCACTTGGGTGCTGTCCCAGTGCAGGAGGCAGGCAATGGCCCAGCGGGTGTAGCGCGGCTCCATATCGCGCAAAATGCGCTTGAACAGCCGGTACTCAGCCCCGCCCTTCACTCCGAAGTACCACTGCCCGGCCCGCGGAAACAACTTCAGCCACTGGGGTGGAAACAGTTTATAAATACCCGTGGCCCGAACCAGCCGCAGCAGCGGTGGCAGGCTATCGGCGTCGGGTACGCTGCTCACGAGCACCGTGCGCAACCCCGGCCGCAACCGGTTGATTTCCAGGCCCACCACCCCACCAAACGACACGCCCACCAGCAACCCCGTGGCCGCTAGCGGGATACCGGCCGCCATCCGGGCCGCGTAGTGGGGCAGGGTTTCGTTGTCCGATTCCGGGGGCAGCCACGGCAACAGCTCGGTTTCGCCGTGCAGCAGAGGTTGCAACCGCTGAAATACCCGCTCATCGGCCCCCAGCCCCGGAATCAGGTAAAACATAGGCTACACAACGCGCAGAAACACGTCTTCGAGGTAGAAGATGTTGTGGGGCTGCCCGGCCTGGTATTCGTCGGCCTCTTCGCCGTCGGCATCTATACTAATGTCGAAGGGCAATTCGGCATCGTCCTCGTCTTCTTCATCTTCGGAGTCGAACAGGTCGTCGGCGGGGTAGGTGCAGGAGAGCTTAAGGGCCACGTTGGGCAGGGCCACGGGCGGGTCGGTTTCGGTGCTGTATTCGAGCAGGCAGGGCCAATGCTGCACGGTAGCCAAGGCATCGGCAATGTCTTCCTGCAGCGCCTCGGAGCGGGCCCCGGCTAGGCGCAGCAGCAAATCGAGCTGCTGGAACGGCAGGCCCAGGTGAAAAAAATGGGCGTCGTTGTCGAAATACGTGGTGGCCCAGATGGTAACGTCGTCGGAATTGTCGAACACGATGGCCGTGAGCTGCACCTGCTCGATGAAGAAATCCGTGTCGTCGGCCAGCGCGTCAATCAGTCGTTTCATAATCAATAAGTTGGCGAACGAACCGGTCTTTTCCGCCGCAGCTTAGCCAGCCAATGGACCCGCGGCCTTTCCCAAAGAAAGAATAAAACCCGAAAAGCACCGCCGCCGGGAAGCAAAAACCTGCCTTGGGGTGAAATTGGACATGGCGTGTTGCCCGGCCTATGGCCCGCACGCCAAACCGTTGGGACACCGCCGATAAAGCCTAATTCACCGTTCTGTTACACGGGTTACAGCTGGCCGTTTGGGCTACCGCTACCCCTGGAATAACTCCAGCGTGATATGGTCGGCCAGCAGCTTGCCGGCATCGGTGAGGCGGAGCCAGCCACCTTCCAGCGTGGCTAGGCCGGTGGTTTGCAACTGGGCCAGATAAACGGCGCGGGTAGCGGGCAAATCCACGCCCAGCTGGTCGCGCAGGCGGGCCAGGTCGCAGCCGCGGGCGGTGCGCAGGCTGGTCATCAGGTACTCATTGGCTTGGTCGAGCGGGCTCAGAATTTCCTCCGTAGCGGGCACGTCGCCTTCATCAAGCACGGCCGTGACGTAGCGCGGGTTGTTGGCCAGCATAGCGAGGCGGCTGCGGCCGTTGAAGGAGTGAGCGCTCGGGCCCAGGCCCAGGTAGGGCACACCCGCCCAGTAGGCCGAGTTGTGGCGCGACTCGCGGCCGGGCCGGCAGAAGTTGCTGATTTCGTACTGCTGGTAGCCGTGGCGGGTCATTTCGGCCAGCAGAAGCTCAAACTGCCGGGCCACAAACTCGTCGGGCGGGGCCCGAAACGTGCCCTTGCGCAACTGCCGGCCAAACACCGTATCGGGCTCGATGGTGAGGGCATAGCACGACAGGTGCGGCACGCCCAGGGCGAAGGCGGCGGCCATGTCGGATTCCCAGATGCCGTGGTCGGGCGCGGGCACCCCGTAAATCAGATCCACCGAAATGTTCTCGAACCCCGCGTCCTGGGCCAGCCGCACCGCCGCGCCCGATTCCTGGGCCGAATGGGCCCGGTTCATGAGCCGCAGGTGGGCCTCGTGGAAGCTCTGGAGGCCGATGCTGAGCCGGTTGACGGGCGAGGCCGCCAGCTCGCGCACCTTGGCGGGGGTCAGGTCGTCGGGGTTGGCTTCGAGGGTAATTTCCACGTCGGCCGCCACCGCAAACCGCTGCTGAATGGCGTTTAGCAATGTGTCGAGCTCAGCGGCCGTGAGCAGCGAGGGCGTGCCGCCGCCGAAGTAGATGGTGTTTATTGTCGCGCCGGGCTCCAGGTAATTGGCCCGTAGGTCCATCTCCCGCACCAGCGCTTCTACCAACCGGCTTTTCAGGCCCATGCTGGTGCTGAAGTGGAAGTCGCAGTAGTGGCAGGCCTGCTTGCAAAAGGGAATATGGAGGTAGATGCCGGACAAAGCGGGGAAATTAAAACGGATGCCAGAACATAGCTCCCCTCCTCAGATGAGGAGGGGCTGGGGGTGGCTGATGCCGCCTGAACAGCTTTTAAAGGAAAAAGGTCGTTCAATGAAATCAACCACCCCAACCCACACTCGCTTGATGCACGACATTTTCCAAGGAGAGGAGCTGGTTTTTAACCTTGGCTTACGCCGCTTTCCCCCCTTCGCCACCCAAAAAGTATCTTCGGGGAAATTAAACGCGGCGGTTCGCGTTGCACAGGCACAAATGTACGTCCGCTTCCTCGCTTTCTGGTGGTTGGTGCTGGGCGCGGCCGGGTTGGCTGCGGCCCAGGGCACTACGCCCCTCAACCCGGCGGCCCCGCCCCTGTCGGCCGCGCCAGCCGTGGCCGTACCGCCCGATTCGGCCCGGAAAGCCACGCCCGCGCCGCGCCGGCCGGTACGGCCAGTGGTGTTGCGCCTGGCAACTGAGGAAGCCGATGCCGCCGTGCTCCGCCCCTACCGCTACCGCCGCCAGCTCCCCGATTCGCTGGCCGCGTTGCGCGAGGTGCGCGAGCTGGTGCTGGCCCTCCAGGCCGATGCCTACCTCACGGCCTCGGCCGACGAGCTGCGCTGGAGCCGCGGCGATACGCTGCACGTGCGCCTGTATGTGGGCGAGCCGTTCCGCTGGGCCCGCCTGCGCAACGGTAACCTCGGCGACGCGCTGCTGACCCGGGCCGGCTTCCGCGAGCAGCTCTACCAACAGCAACCCCTGCGTCCCCGCGAATGGGCCCGGTTTCAGGAAAACGTACTCCACGAGGCCGAAAACCAGGGCTACCCCTTCGCCACCATCGGCCTCGATTCGCTGACACTCACCGGCACCGACATTGAGGGCCGGGTAGTGCTGCGCCGGGGCCCGGCCATCGTGTTCGATTCCATCCAGATTATCGGCAAAACCAAAACCAAGGCCCGGTTCCTAACTAAGTATCTGCAGCTGGAACCCGGCCAGCCCTTCAGCCAGCAGCGCCTGCGCGATGCCGACCGCCGCCTGCGCCAGCTGCCTTACCTGCAGGTGAAGGCCGAGCCCGAGATACGATTTTCCCAGGGCCGGGCCCGGGTGTATTTCCTGCTCGACGACCGCACGGCCAACCAGTTCGATGCCATCGTGGGTGTGCTCCCCAACCCCAACCCCGGCCTGGGCCAGAAGAAAGTGCAGATTACCGGCGACGTGACCCTTAACCTGCGCAACATCGGGGGCGGCGGCAAGGGGCTGGGTATCCAGTGGCGCAAGCTCGACGCTACCTCCCAGCTGCTCGATGCCCAGTACCTGCACCCCACGTTTTTCGGTACCCCGCTCGAAGTAAGCGCCTCGTTCAATCTGCTGAAGCAGGCCGACTTGTTCCTCACTACCCGGCCGCGCCTGCAGGTGGCCTACCCCACGGCCCGGGCGGGCCGGCTGGCCGTCTTTTTCGAGCAGCGCAACTCCCGGTTGCTCAACACCGATTCGACCTTGCAACTCGCCACCACCCTGCCCGACAACGTGGACTCGCAGTTCAGCTCCTACGGCCTCGACTACACCTGGAACACCCTCGACGACCCCTACTTTCCGCGCCGGGGGCTCCTGCTGAGCGGACAGGCGGCCATTGGCACCAAGCGCATCAGCCGCAACAGCGACCTACGGCCCGAGCTCTACGACGGCCTGGCTTTGCGCAGCCGGCAAATCAGCCTGGGGGGACGGGCCGAACGGTATTTCCGCTTCGGGCGGGCCGGGGTGCTGGTTACACGTCTGCGGGGCGAAGCGCTGGTCAACGACCGGCTGTTTCTCAACGACCTGTTCCGGCTGGGCGGGCTGGCCACACTGCGGGGCTTCAACGAACTCAACTTCTACGCCAGCCAGTACGCCGTGGGCACCGCCGAATTCCGCCAGTTCACCGGCCCCGATGCCTACGTTTTCATCTTCGCCGACCAGGCCTACCTGCGCCGCGACCTGCCCGACGACCCTTACCCCCGCGACACGCCCACCGGCCTGGGCGCGGGCCTCAGCTTCCGCACCGGCGCGGGCCAGTTCCAGTTCGTGTACGCGCTGGGCCGCAGTAAGCAGCAAAACTTTGGGTTGAGCTCGGGCAAAATTCACTTCGGCATTACCAGCCGGTTTTAGTGAAGCTGTTTAAAAGTCGCCAGTATCAAAGGCATTGTCATGCTGAGCGCAGCTGAAGCATCTCTACCGCTTAGTAGCAGTTGTTCAACGAAGCGGTAGAGATGCTTCGGCTGCGCTCAGCATGGCGTTCTATGGACTTTCTAAACAGCTTCAATAGGTTGGGAGGGCAAAAAAAGAACGTCATCCCACTGCAGAAGAATTCTGGGGCAGGATGACGTTCGGGTTAGTGGCTGTTCAGCTTCTTTAAGCTGGTAGTTGAGCTGCCTATTTGAGCGCGTTTTTCAGTTCGTTGGCGGCCAGGTTTTCGGCTTCTTCAGCTTGCGGAACCACGGCACCCATCCCAAAGAACTCGTGCGTTACATCGGGGTAGAGCTTATAGGTAACTGGAACACCGGCAGCCTGAAGCTTATCAGCGTAGGTTTTACCCTCGCTCATGAGTGGGTCGATGCCGGCCCCGATAACCGTAGCCGGCGGCAGGTTTTTCAGGTTGGGCGCGTTCACCAAGTCAATCATTGGGTTCTTGCCGTCGGCGGGGCTACGCAGGTAGTTGGTGAAGAACCAGTCCATGAAGTCCTTGTAAAGTGGCTTCGACTTGGTATGCTGCTGATACGACGGCGTGTTCATATCGTAACCCGCAATTGGGTACACCAGCAGCTGGTGCTTGGGTGCCTGCACGCCCTTATCGCGGGCCATAATGCTGACAGCGGCGGCCAACCCACCCCCGGCGCTTTCCCCGGCCACAGCTACCCGCTTGGGGTCACCGTTGAAGGAGGCCGCATTTTTCAGCACCCACTGGTAGGCGGCAAACGAGTCGTCGTGGGCGGCCGGGAACTTGTTCTCCGGGCCCTGCCGATAGGCTACGCCCACCAGAATAGCATTGGTTTTGGCCGCCAGTGCCCGCTGCGAGGCGTCGTAGGTATCGAGGTTGGCAATAACCCAGCCCCCGCCGTGGTAGTACACGATAACCGGCAACGGCCCCGTTGCCCCCTGGGGCGTGTAAATCCGCACTTTCAAGCCCGGCGACACCATTTTGCTCATGGTATCCACAGCAGAATACGGAGCCGGAATGTTGTATTTCTGCATCACGGCCATCATGGCTTCCTTGAATGAAGGCGCCTTGCGCACCTCGGCCGGCGTAAGCTTGTGGGGCGGAGTCGGTCCACTGAGGCTGTCGAGCTTCTCGATAACGGCCAGCATTTCGGGGGCGATGTTGGGGGCCCACTCTGGGGCCGGGCCGGTTGGCTTTATGGCCGCCATCGAGCCGGCGGCGGGCATTGTGGTAGTTGCGGGGTCAGCCGTGACATCGGCCGTTTCGGTCGATTGGTTGGTATTGCAGGAAGCTAAGCCCAAACCAGCAAGAAACACGGGCGCCAGCAAGTGGCGGTAACGGGAGGCAGAAGTGTTCATCAGGATTTGATGGATAATTAGTAGAAAGAAACAATGAATTGGCTGTACGGCTACTGCCGACTTTAGTAGCGGCGAGCCCGAAATTCTACACTCTCCCTTCCTTTTATAATTTGACCAGAAGTTTTTATCCCTGATAATCAACCGGAACGGCCTTGGCGTTCGGTCTTTCGGGCTCAACATGTCGCATTCTCAAAAAACCCTGTTACATTTGTATTACCAAACAGTGCGGGGTGGAGCAGTTGGTAGCTCGTTGGGCTCATAACCCAAAGGTCACTGGTTCGAGTCCAGTCCCCGCTACCTAAAGCGTCCCGGTTGCCAACAGGCAGCCGGGACGCTTCTTTTTTGCCCAATTCGGTCGTTCGCGCAGGCGGATTTCGCCGCCGTAAACAGCTCAGCGGGCGGGCCATTTAGCGCCGCCCGCTGAGCTGCGGTTACTTCGTCAGCACCTTGTAGCCGTAGGCCGGCAGCGTTACCTGGGTGCCCACCGTAGCGGAGCCGCCCAGCAGCGCATCGGTCCAGGTAGTGTTGGCCACGGTGGCGGGTACGGTGTAGGTTTGGGTAGTATTGCGCACGTTCACCAGTACCAGTGCCTGGCTGGAACCGGCCGTTTTGGTGAAGGCACACACGTTAGTAGTGCTGTAAGCCGTGGACGTACCGACGCGTAGAGCCGCGCTGGCGGCCCGGGCGGCCAGCAGCTGCTTGTACGCCCGCTTCACATCGGGATTCTGGCCCCAGACCACCTTCACGCCAGTGAAAGGAAAAGGAATACGCTGGCTCATGCCGGCTTCCTGCCCATTGTATATCATGGGCACGCCCTTGTACAAAGCCGTCACCACGAAGGCCGACATCGCCCCCGCCTTCCCGCCGAACAATTCTATCGGCGTCCCATCGGAACCATTCACGTCGTGGTTGGTGATGTAGCGCACGACCTGTTGCGTCCCCGTGGCCCCCACATACTCACTGGTATTCAGGCCATCGAAGGTGGTGGCGGTAGCTCCGTTCCTGTAAACCTGGTAGATGCCGCCGTAGAAGTTAAAGCCAAAGTTGTAGTCGAAGCCGGAAGCGAAGTTGGCGGAACGGGTACCTTCGGCCAATAGCAGGAGCTTGTGCGACTTGATGTTGCGCAGGGTATCGGTGGCCTGCTTCCAAAAGTCGTTGGGCTGGAAGTCGGCGTAGTCGAAGCGGAAGCCGTCCACGTTGGCCATATACACCCACGATTTCAGGGCCGAAATCATTTCCAGGCGCATGGCTGCGTCAGCAAAGTTGAGCTGGGCCACGTCGTTGTAGGTGGTGCCGTTATTGGATACGGGCATGATGGCGCCGGCCGCATTTTTCTGGTACCAGTCGGGGTGCTGGGTAATCCAGGGGTTATCCCAGCTGGTGTGGTTGGCCACCCAGTCGAGCATCACGCTCATGCCTCGGGTGTGCGCCCCATCCACCAACGTCCTCAGATCAGTGAGGGAGCCGAATTCGGGGTTTACCGCGCGGTAATCGTTCACCGCGTAAGGCGAGTTGACCGATTTGCTATCGGTGCCAATTGGGTAGATGGGCATCAGATAGAGCACGTTCACCCCCAGGTCCTTGATCGAATCGAGCCGCGCCGTGACGCCGGCGAAGTTGCCACTCTGGCTGAAAGCGCGCATGTTCACTTGGTACATCACGGCATCCTCACGGTTGGGCACGCCGGTGAAGGGCGTGCCGTACTGGGCGGGCGGGGGCGTGCCGGTGATAACGGGCGGCGTAACGGGCGGCGCGGGCGCGGGCGCATTCTCGGATTTGCAGCCGGCCACCATACCGGCGGCAGTCAGCAGCACCAGCGCGTTTTTATAAGCAGTTATCAGTAACGACATGGGAATTGGGTTGGGAAGATGAATGGGAAATCAGGGATGATGCGGGAGCGAAAAGGACGGTCATGTTGAGCGGAGCGGAGTCGAAGCACCTCTACCGCTTCGTTGCAGCCGACAGGATTACTATTGCAGTAGAGATGCTTCGGCTGCGCTCAGCATGACAGTTCTTCTTGCGCTACATCTGCCCTCTTTACTTTATTGGCTTAATACTCACAGCCGCGCCGCCGCCGGGGGCCAGTTGCAGCTTCAGGGTTGATTTGCTGGTGACTTTGAGCTTCTGAATCTGGTAGGCCATGGGGTTTTTATTCCAGCTGGCAGCCTTGCCGTCGGCGTAGATGGTGGCTTCATAGCGCTGGCCGGGGGTCAGGAAATCCAGCTTTACCTCCTGGCGGCGGGCGTTTTCGTCGGTGATGCTGCCCACGTACCACTCGTCGCGGCCCTTGGCCTGGCGGGCGATGGTGACGTAGTCGCCGGGCTCGGCCAGCAGGATGCGGGTATCGTCCCAGTCCACGGGCACGTCCTCGATAAAGCGGAAGGCGTCGGGGTGCTGCTCGTAGGCTTCGGGCAGGTCGGCGGCCATTTGCAGGGGCGAGTACATCGTCACGTAGAGGGCGAGCTGCTTGGCCAGCGTGGTGTGCACCTGCTTGCCCTGGTTACGGGCGGGGTTCCAGGGCTCCAGGTTGATCTGGAAGATGCCGGGCGTGTAATCCATGGGGCCGCCCATCAGGCGGGTGAAGGGCAGAATGGTTTCGTGCTCGGGCGGGTTGCCGGCACTCCAGGCGTTGAACTCGTTGCCCCGGGCGGCCTCGTTGGCCAGCCAGTTGGGGTAGGTACGGTGCAGGCCGGTGGGCCGCACGGCCTCGTGCATGTCCACCATGATGTGGTTGGCGGCCGTCTGCTGGGCCGTGCGCACGTAGTGGTTCACCATCCACTGGCCGTCGTGGTGCTCCCCGCGCGGGATGATGCGGCCCACGTAGCCGGTTTTCACGGCCGCGTAGTCGTGCGCCTGCATGAAGCGGTAGGCGGCGTCCTGCCGCCGCTCGTAGTTGGTGACGGAGGCCGAGGTTTCGTGGTGCATCATCAGCTGCACGCCCTTGGCGGCGGCGTACTGCTGCAGCTCGGTTACGTCGAAATCGGGGTAGGGCGTCACGAAGTCGAACACCTCCTCCTTCCAGTTATTGGCCCAATCTTCCCAGCCCACGTTCCAGCCTTCCACCAGCACGCTGGCCAGGCCGTGTTTCGCCGCGAAATCGATGTAGCGCTTCACGTTGGCGGTGTTGGCGCCGTGGTGGCCGTTGGGCTGGAGCTTGGTCCAGTCGGTGCCCGCGAGCTTGATGTTGCTGGTGTCGGCGTAGTTCCAGCTGGCCTTGTTGACGTGCATTTCCCACCACACGCCCACGAATTTCTGGGGCTTGATCCAGCTGGTATCGTCGATTTTGCTGGGCTCGTTGAGGTTGAGGATGAGCTTGCTGGCCAGCACGGCGGGGGCGTTGTCGCTCACCACGATGGTGCGCCAGGGCGTGTGCTCGGGGGCCTGCAAATAGGCCGCGGTCCCGGTGGCGGCGGGCACCAGCTGGCTGGTCAGGCCGAAGGTGCGGGTGTCCACGTTCAGCATCATCGCCGGGTAGTTCACCAGCGCAGCCTCGTGGATATTCACGTACAGGCCGTCGTCCGACTTGAGCATCAGCGGCGTTTGCACCCGCGTGGGGGCCGCTTTTTCCTGGATGGCCTCAATGGGCGTGGTGTCCACTGCGCTCAGGCGCGAGGTGGTGTAGGTGTACTCGTTGGAGTCGTAGTCGCCCGGAATCCAAAACGCTTTGTGGTTGGCCGGCAGGTTGAATTCAGTCAGCTCCTGCTGCACCGTAAAATAGGTCAGGTTGGGCTGGCGGGGGAACTCGTACCGGAAGCCCACGCCGTCGGCAAATACCCGGAACACCACATCGAGGCGGCGGTTGGGAGCCTGGGGCTGGCGCAGGTGCACCGTGAGCTGCTGGTAGTGATTGCGGATGTTTTTCACCTCGCCCCAGACCGGCTGCCAGGTGTCATCTACGTTGCTCATTTCGCTGCCCGTCAGCTCCAGCGGCCCCTCGAAGCCCGGCCCCTCGGCCAGCGCTAAACCCAGACGCGAGGGCTTTACCACGATTTTGGAACCGTACTGCACGGCGTAGGTGGGCTGGCCGTTGGGGGCCAGGGCAAAAGTCAGGCTTACCTTATCGAGGCGGGCGGTGAGGGGGGCGGCGTTTTGAGCGGCGGCCTCCCGGCCGCTCAGCAGCAGCAGAACGACGGCAAATACGGAGTACTTCATCAAAGGTGGGAATCGGGAAGGAATAGCGCGGAGGATGGCAGACGCCGGCACCGGCCCGGCCGGCGCCGGGGCTCGCGACCCAGGATAAAGCAAAGAAAGCCCCGGCAGTTGCTAGCGGAAAATTATCAAGCCCCGGTCAAGAAAATATCAATCATATATCTATACAAACTACTGTAAACCAAACTATTAATAATATAATAAGCGATTCAGAATATGAAGTCAGTATGCCCCCCACTAACTCATTTTCGACTGAAATCAACCCCCACATATCCCCCAACCGGCTGGCCGCCGCCGCTGTCGGCCCCTCGCATCATACAGTCCACTACGTCGGGCGAAGCAACAGTTTTACCCCAAATCAGACGGCCGGAATGGCTTGAATGCGGGCTTCGAACTCCTCGTTCGGCACGAGGGCCCGGCTCTTCACCCGGGTCTTATAAGTATAAATTGTGTTGATGGAGTAACCCAGCATCCGGCTGATTTGCTCGCTGTCGGTGATGCCCAGCCGGATGAGGGCGAAGATGCGTAGCTCCGTGTTCAGCAGCTGGTCGTCGGGTAGCTGAAAGGAATCCTCGGCCCGGAACAGGGCGTTGAACTGCTCGATGAAGCGCGGGAACAGGCGCAGAAACACCGTATCGAAACCCCGCAGCAACTCCTGCCGCTCCCGCTTGATGTTCAGGCCATCGGCCAGCTTCTGGGCGGCGGCATACTGCTTGCCGGCCAGCGGCGCATCGAGGGCCTTTTTCAGCCCCTCCAGCTTGTCAATGTACCGGGAGTTGTTGTGGAAGTAGTAGGCCAAGTACTCTTCCTTGATGCGGTTGGCTTCTTGGAGGCCGTGATTGAGTTGGCGCAACTCCTCGTTGCGGGCGTGCAGTTGCCCGTTGGTAGCCGAAATCAGGCGGCCGGCCCGGCGCAGCCGGCGCACCTGCCGAAACGTGAGTCCGGCAAACCCGATAACGGCCAGGGCCAACAGCGTCACGAGTAGCGCATACACCCGCAACGACTTCCGCTGGCGCTCGATGATGTTGATTTTGCGGCTCTCAATCAACGACGATACGTGGCTGATTTCGATCTGCCGCTGCCGGGCCTTATAAAAGGCTGCCTGCGCCCGGGCTTCCTTGATAAAGGTGTAGGCATTCTCCAGGTCGCCGCGCTGGTAGCAGTAGTTGGAGAGCTGGAACATGGCCACCGTTTCCTTGGTGGCCGTTTTCACGTCGGCAATGGCCGAAGTCAGCAGCAGCTCGAAAGCCCGGTCGTCGCGGCCGAGCAGGGTGTAGATATAGGCGGCGGTGCTGGCACTCACGGCCAGTTGGTGCAGCGAAAGGTCGGGCAGGCGGCGAAGCTGGTGGTAGAGAGCCGCACCCCGGGCGAGGTTGCGGGTTTTCACGGCCCGGAACTGCTGCATCGAGAGCTGCTCGTAGGAACCAGGCCGGGCGAATTGCAGGGCCGTATCGGCGTAGGCCAGGGCCCGGGCGTGGTAGGCGGGGCGGTACACGGCGTCCTGGTTGAAGTCGCCCAGGTCGCTGTAAGCGCGGGCCTGCAGGAAGTAAAAGTCGAGCTTGTCGGGGGCGCGCAGCCGCGCGGGCCGGACGCTTTCCAGGGTCTCAAAGGTTTCCTTGAACAAACCCGACGACAGCAGTATAAAGGCGAGCTTGAGCTTGGCCACCTCCGTTTTTTCGGGGTTATCGAGCCGCTCGGCCAGCCGGCTAATTTTCTGGCTGTACACGAAGGCCGAGTCGTACTTAAAGGCCTTGTACTCGTCGTAAATGCGCAAACCCAGCTCGAAACGGGCAGCGTCGTTGCCTTTGGCAGAATGAAAGGCGTCCGTCAGGACTGTAATCCGATTCCAGCGCTGGGCGTCGTATTCGTGCTGGTGAGCCAGTGCGGTACGGAGCTCCGCCAGCAAACTATCGGCCGGGCTCACTGCCGCCCACGCCGGCCAGACGCCCAGGAAGCACACGCAAAGCAAGAGCAGAAACTTCACCAAACCGGAATGCAGCCTGCCGGAAGCAGCAGTGCTCAAAAGTAACAAATAGTTGGCAGGTGATGCCCCTGCCGACTGGCCCAGATCCACTCCGCCGCCGCTTCCAAGGCCCGAAAAGCCGTTCGCGGCCGGCCCCGTCAGGACCGGGCCGGCTGGCGTACTTAGCCCAGCACTCGCCGCAGAAAGGCCAGTACTTCCGGCCCTAATTCCGCCTGAAACTGCGCCCGGTCGAAGCCTGGCGGGTCCTGCGACGGGGGTAAGGCCGGACTTATGCGGGCCGCCGGAAACGGACTCAGGAAGGAGAAATGGCCGGCGTTTGCCACCAGGCGGTAGGTTAGGTTAGCGGGGTTGGGTAGGTGGCGGCGAAGTAGCGCGGCATGAAAGGCGGGCGGCGTCTGAACGTCGTGCTCGGCGGCCAGCAGCAGAATCGGTACGGTTACGTTTTGGAGTGCCCCCTCAGCCTGAAACCAGGAAACAGCCGGCGCCAGTAACACTAGGGCCCGCACCCGCGCATCGGAAATTACTGGAAGAGGCTGCCCCCCATCGGCCATACCGGCAGGTGGTAGGCTTTGCGCCCGGCCACCCGCCAGGGCCAGCGCCGAATAGCCACCCAGCGAGTGGCCAATCAGCGCTACGCCTTTCGTTTTTACTGCGCCTTCCAACCAACCCGCAGCCAGCAGAAAATCAATCACCAGTCGCAGATGGCGGGGGCGGGCCAGCAGGTTTTGGGGCGTGTTGGCCCAGCTATTGTCGGCGCGGTGGTTGTGCGGGTGCTCGGGCAGCGCTACTACGCAGCCGTGGCGGGCCAGGTAGTGGGCCAGCAGCCGGTGCGTAAGTCCCGAGCCCCCGGTGCCATGTGAAATAACGACCAACGGAAACGCGCCCGCCGCCGCCGCTGCCATTGGCGCGACAGGCAGCTCGTAGAGGCCCACCATGGTGGGCCGCCCCGCCGTGGCGGTGGGATAAAGCATCACCACGGGTACGGCGAGGGACAACTCCGGATCGGGCACGGCGAGCATGCGGTAGCCAACATGGTAAGGTGGCGTTGTGGGGGTAGTGTCGGGCATCGGCCCCAAAATAGCTGAACCCAGCCATTTACCAGCGCTTACCCGGTCGGTTGGCAGCAAGCCGCCGCCATAAGCGAACCACCGACTGAAGTCAGGTATCGCCGTCTCACTCAGCCCCATCGTGCCAGCCCTGCACGCTGGCTCCGCCGAAAACCATCTGCTTGAGGCCCGCCGAGAAGAATTCGGGGTTCTCGGGGGCGCTGGCGGCATTAAGGGCGCGTAGCTGTTCGGGGGTGAACCCGATTTCCAGCGCGGCCAGGTTGGCGGGTACCTGCTCGGGCCGGCTGGCCCCGATAAGCGTACTCGTAACGCCGGGTCGGGTCAGCGTCCAAGCCAGGGCCACCTGGGCCAGGGGCCGGTCGAGTTGGCTGGCTACTTCGCGCAGGGCATCGAGAATCTGCCAGTTGCGGGCCGTGAACTTGCTGAACGGGCCGCTGAACGGGTTGGCCCCACTGAGCCGGCCGTCGTGTCCCCCAACGGGCTGGATCCCTGTCCCCTCCCGCTCGTACTTGCCCGCCAGAAAACCACCCGCCAGCGGGCTCCACGGCACAATACCGAGGCCGCAGTCGTGGGCGGCGGGCACGTATTCGGTTTCCAAGGTGCGTTCGACCAGCGAGTATTGCAGCTGCATGGCAACGGGGCCGGGCACGCCGTGGGCCTGGGCCAGGGTGGTCATTTTGGTGGCGTACCAGGCCGGCATATCGGAGAGGCCGAAGTAGCGTATTTTGCCGGCCCGCACCAAGTCGCCCAGCGTTTGCAGCACCTCCTCGGCTGGCGTCACCTGGTCCCAGACGTGCAGCCAGTACAGGTCCACGTAATCGGTGCCGAGGCGGCGCAACGAGCCTTCGAGGGCCCGGTGAATCTGCTTGCGGCCGTTGCCGCCGGCGTTGGGGTTGCCTTTTTGGGCATTGAAGCCGAATTTGGTGGCCAGCACCAGCTCATCGCGGCGGGAGCCGTCGGCCACGAAGCGGCCCACCAGCTCCTCGCTTGTCCCACCCGAGTAGATGTCGGCGGTGTCGATGAAATTCCCTCCGGCCGCGGTGTAGGCATCGAAAATAGCCCGCGAAACGTCGGGCGTAGCGCCCCAGCGCGGGGTCCCGAACGTCATGGTGCCGAGGGCGAGTGGACTGACGATGAGGCCGGAACGACCCAGGGAGCGGAAGTTGGCAAGGTTCATGGGCAAACGGCTGAGGTTAAGCTACGCCATACGTAACAGCCTCAAAGGTCGGCCCGGTTAAGTGCTGCCGGCCCACACGAACTGCCGATTCTTCAGCACAAAACGCGACCAACGCCTCGGCAGACGCTGATTATCCCTTGACAGACAAGGCCTTACAGAGCCATCGGCTATTTTTGCGTACCTTCTACTGGTAACCGACCTGATAATCAGTCAGCTATATTTTCTCCATCGGCCCCACCGGGGCCCTACATCTGCCTTCACCATGACTTCCTTCTATAACCACCCAGCCAACACCGCTTCCACCCAGCCCGTACCAACCACCCACGAGCTGAAGGTCTGGCCCGGTTGCTTTATCGCCGTCGAGAGCGGGGCTAAACCCTTCGATGTACGCGAAAACGACCGCCATTTCCAGGTCGGCGACTTGCTGCTGCTCCGCGAGTATGAACCCGAAAGTGAACAGTACACCGGCCGGACGCTCACCCGCTGGATCAGCTACCGCCTGCTGGGTGGCTCTTTTGGCGTGGCCGAAGGCTGGTGCGTGCTGGGCTTCCAGGAGCTGCCCCCACTGCCCGATGGCATCCATGACACCAAGCTGTGGTAACGCCAGCAGTCAGCGCCAGCCCTGATCAGTCGATAATACCCTCGCTCATGGCGTAGCGGATGAGCGCGGCCGTGTTTTTGGTCTGGGTTTTCTCGATGATGTTCTGGCGGTGCGTTTCGATGGTGCGCTTGCTGGTGAAGAGCTGCTCGGCTATTTCGGCGTTGGTGAAGCCCTGGCCAATAAGCTGAAGCACCTCCAGCTCGCGGCCCGATAGCTCGGCCGTCCCGCCCGCGGCCTGAGCCGCCAAGGACCCCAAACGCTTGTCGGCACCCAGCGACTGCAATGCGGGCAGTTGGGGGATGGGCGTGCGCTCTACCAGGCGGTGCAACAGGTTGAGGCCGATTTCGGTACACAGAAAGGGGCGGTCGGCGGCCACCGTCCGGATGGCGTGGGTAATTTCGGAGCTGTCGGCGTTTTTGAGCACGTACCCCAGGGCCCCGGCTTCGAGCATGCGGTACACGTAAATTTCGTGGTCGAGCATGGAAAGTACCAGCACCCGCACGTGCGGAAACTGCTCCCGGAGCAGCGGCATCACCCCAAAACCGTCGAGTACGGGCATATTGATGTCCATGAGTACCACGTCGGTGGGCGTGGTGGCCAGCAGCTCCAGCAGAACCTGACCGTTGCCAGCCTCCCCCACCACTGCCAAATCTGACTCCCGCGACAACAGGGCCCGAATTCCGTCGCGCAAGATGGTGTGGTCGTCAGCTAGTAATATTCTGATCATCCTAATAAAGATTTACCAAAGGCCCGTGGGGTCTACGTGGACTTACGTAATACTACGAAATAAGTACGCAGCAGAAATAAGTATAATTACTTTTACAAAAATCAGTACTTTACCGTATAAATCAGCGGATTGTGGGCTCTACCTTTGCCTCAGCTTTAGCCCCCTATCACACCTTATGCGCTATGAAAATCTACCAGGAACTTCTTCCTGAAAGCTACCTGCTGATTCTGGCCGACGACCCCGACCCGACCGACGTGGCGCGCTTATCGTACGCCCTGCGCCGTGCCAGCCGCAGCGGCCGGCCCAGCATCTGGGTTGATTGCAGCCAACTGCCCCAACTGCCGCTGGCTTCGCTGCGGGTACTGCTCCGTTTCTATCAGCGGCTGCGGCACTGCCACATTCCGCTCGTCCTTTGCCACCTCGATGGGCAGGCCCACCAGCGGCTGTCCCGCCTTCCCTCCGATACCCGTCCGCCCATTATGGCATCATTGCTCGATGCCGAGCATTACTGCCGCTACCTGTACCGGAAAGGCGGCTAAGCCGGTCGGCAACTACCGCACTCCATCAAGGCGGCCAGGCCGGTACAGCTCCAGTGGCCGCGCACACGGTGTAAGGGAGCCTTGCTGTACGGCTTGGGCCATGCGGAAATACCGCCTAAATGAGCGTTTCTGCGTAAGCTACGGTGTCTCAACTGCTGTTTGCATGAACTCTGCTCCCCTTTCTGGCCTCTACGCGCCCTCGCTCAGCCTGCTCACCGACTTGTACCAGGTCACGATGGCTTACGGCTACTGGCAACAAGGCCTGCAAGACCGTGAGGCCGTATTCCACCTCTACTTCCGCCGCCCCCCGTTCCAGGGCGGCTACGCCGTGGCCGCTGGCCTGGCCTTTGTGGCCGACTACCTGCAGAACCTGACGTTTTCCGACGACGACCTGGCTTACCTGGGCAGCCTGCGCGGGACGAAAGGCGGGGCTATGTTCCCGCCCGATTTTTTGGCCTATCTGAAGGAAATGACGTTTAGCTGCGATGTAGACGCCATGCCCGAGGGCACGGTAGCCTTCGCCAACGAGCCCCTCATCCGGGTGCGCGGGCCGCTGCTCCAGGCCCAACTCATCGAAACGGCCCTGCTCACGCTCGTCAACTTCCAGACCCTGATTGCCACCAAGGCCGCTCGCATCCGGGAGGCCGCCGGCGCCGATACGGTGCTTGAATTCGGGTTGCGCCGGGCACAGGGGCCCGATGGGGGTCTTTCGGCCAGTCGCGCCGCCTACCTGGGCGGGGTCGATGCCACGAGCAACGTGCTGGCCGGGCAGCGGTTTGGCATCCCCGTGAAGGGTACCCACGCCCACAGCTGGGTGATGGCGTTCGAGGACGAGGAAGCGGCCTTTACGGCCTACGCCCAGGCCTTCCCCGACGATTCGGTGTTCCTGGTTGACACCTACGATACGTTGGAGGGCGTGCGCCACGCCATTAAGGTGGCCCGCGCCATGCGGGCCCAGGGCCACGAGTTGGGTGGCATTCGCCTCGATTCGGGCGACCTGGCCTACCTGAGCCGCGAGGCCCGGGAGCTGCTCAACGAGGCCGGCTTCCCGCAGGTGCGCATCGTGGCCAGCAACGACTTAGAGGAAAACCTCATTACCAGCCTCAAGCTGCAAGGCGCAAAAATCGATACCTGGGGCATTGGCACCCAGCTCGTAACGGCCTACAACCAGCCGGCTTTAGGGGGCGTTTACAAGCTGGCCGCCCTGCGCAAGCCCGATGATTCGGGCTGGGATTTCACCATTAAGCTCAGCGAGCAACTGGCCAAAACCAGCATTCCGGGCATTTTGCAGGTGCGGCGCTACGAAAACGAGCAGGGCCAGCCCCGCGCCGATATGCTTTACAACACCGCCGAGCCGCTGCCCGAACAGCTGACCATCGTGGACCCGCTCGACGCCACCCGCCGCCGGAATGTGCGCCCCCATGCGCCATTCCGCGAGCTGCTGGAGCCCGTGTTCCGGCGGGGCCGCCTGGTGGGGCCGCTGCCCACGCTCGAAGAGAGCCGGGCCCGGGCCCACCGCGAAGTCTTGAGCCTCGACACCAGCGTCCGCCGCTTCCTCAACCCCCACACCTACCCCGTAGGCCTGGAGGAGTCGTTGCACGACTACCGCACGAAGCTGATTGTGGAGAAGCGGGCCGGACGCAGGGCGTAAACGAAATCCAAGTGTCTGCGCAAGAACAACAGTGGCGGGCCCGACACCAGAGGCCGGGTGACTTGGCTGAGCCCAAGGATAGATAAATTATAATATATTATATTTTTTATTAACTTAGTCCTATGCCCTATTCATGGTGCCAGCTTGGGATGGGCGGCTGTGCCGGTTTGCGGAGCAGCCGCTGTCACGTAGCGGTTCCTTTCAGTTACCGACTTATGAAGAATGCCTGTTGGATTTTTCTGTTCCTACTCTGGCCTGCCTTCACGAACGCGCAGGATATACCAGCGGCGTCCTTCTCGGCCCAGAAAACGCTTGTGTATCCTGTGAGCGGTGCCGCCCGCCTGCCCGCCGCCGTGGCCTGGTACACCGATTTCTTCGGTAAGCCCCCCACCCGAGTCGAGTCGGCGGTGCCCTACCCTTACGCCGTGTTCAACGTGGACGCGATGGAAGTGCGCCTGGAAACCGACCCCCGGTTTTTGCAGCTCCGCGAAGCGGTTTTCTACTGGACACTGCCGACGCCCGAGGACGTAGTGGCCAAATTTGCGTCGCTCAGCGCCAACCGGGCCAATAAATTCAACGGCGGGCTCTTCCAGAAACTACGGCAGCTCGACAGCAACCATACCACCGATGCACGGTCCTCAACCGGTGAGGCCGTGACGCAAGTGCGGGGGTTTATCGTTTTAGATCCCGAGGGCAACCAGATTGGCGTTATCAACAACCCGGTGTACCCGCCCAAATGAGGTGGGGCCGCCCGTTAGCGTGCCCCGACGTAATGGGGTGCGCTCCGGCCTTGCTATGCTGGGTCCGGTGCTTCGCCTGGCTGCTGGTAGTGGGACTGATGCTGGGTCCGGCGCGGGCGGGCAGTGCCAGAACCGCGCCGCCGACAGCCTGCGCCACCTGCTGCAAAGCCAGCGGCGCCCCGACACGGTGCGGGTGCAGCGCCTGCACGCGCTGGTACTGCAGCTGGCCGCCACCGATGCGCCCCAGGCCATCCGGCTAAGCCACCAGGCCCTGCGCCTCTCGCAGCAGCTGGCCGATTCGGCCGACATTGGCCGGAGCCTGCTCTGGCTGAGCATTCTGCACCGCCGCCTACCCAACTACGACTCGGCCCGCTACTACACCCAGCTGGCTCAGCAGCTTTACGCCCGCCGCCACGACCGGCCCCGGGAGGCCCGCGCCTGCCTGGAGCTAAGCCTCATCAATGCCCAGCAGGCCAACCTGACTGCCGCTCTGCGCTGGGGGCTACGCGGGCTGCGGCTGGCCGAACAAACCACTGATAAAGCCGTGCGAACCCAGTTGCGGGCTATTATTGGGGATACCTACAGTAAGCTGGGCGACTACGCCAGCGCCGAACCCATGCTGCGCCGGGCCCTGCGCGACGGCCGCCGCCTCGGCGACGAGCAGGTGGAGGCCGCCGCTCTCAACAGCCTGGGCAGCCTGTATCAGGCCCAGGGCAACTGGCCCGAAGCCCTGCGCTACTTCCGGCGGGCGGTGGCCGTGTGCCGGCGCATGGGCGATATGCAGAACCAATTGGCCAACGAAATCGGGCTGGCCGAGGTGTATACCCAGCAGGGCCAGCCTGGCCGCGCGTTGCTGCACGGCCGCCGCGCCCGTACGCTGGTGGGCACCACCAACGACGACTTCAACCGGCCCTCGGTGGAACTGCTGCTGGCGCGGGCTTTTCTGGGGCTCAGCCAGCCCGACAGCGCTCTGGTGCTGGCCACCCACGCCCGGCAGCTCAGCCAGCAAACCCGCAGCAACGGCCACTTAGCCACGGCCACCGAACTGCTGGCCGAGGCCTACGCCGCCCGGGGCAACTACCTGGCCGCTTACCAGCAGCAGCGCCTGTTCGCGGCCTACCAAGACACGCTGGCCGGCGAGGCCACCCAGCGTAAAACCAGCGCCCTGCGCTATGGCTACGAGCTCGACCAAAAGCAGACCCAGATTGCACTGCTCACCAAAACCCGGCAGCTTCAGGCCCAGGAAAGCGCCCGCCAGCGCCTGCAGTTGTACGGGCTGCTGGCCGGGCTCGCGGGGCTGGTGCTGGTAGCGGGGCTGCTGTGGCGCAACGTGTACCTCAAGCAGCGCACCAATCACCGTCTGAACGTCAAAAATGCCCAGATTGCTCGCCAGCGCGACGACCTGACCCGGACTCTGGCCGACCTCACCCGCGCTTTGGCCGACTTAAAAGCCGCCCAGAACCAGCTGATTCAGCGCGAGAAAATGGCTTCTCTGGGCGAGCTCACGGCCGGCATCGCCCACGAGATTCAGAACCCGCTCAACTTCGTCAACAATTTTTCGGAGGTGAGTACCGAGCTGGTAGAGGAGTTTATGGATGGCCCCTGGCAGCAGCTTCCGGAGGCCGAAAAAGCGTATGCCACCGAGTTGCTGGCCACGCTCACGGAAAACCTGCAGAAGATAACCCAGCACGGCCACCGCGCCGACAGCATCGTGAAGGGTATGTTGCAGCACTCCCGGGCCAGCGCCGGTATCTTCGAAACCACCGACCTGAACACGCTGGTGGCCGAGCACCTAACCCTGGCCTACCAGCTGTTCCGGGCGAAAAACCCAGCCTTCGCCGCCACGCTGCTCCCCGATTTCAGCCCCCAGCTGCCAGCCCTGCGGGTGGTGCCCCAGGATATTGGCCGGGTGCTGCTCAACGTTTTCGCCAATGCTTTTTACGCCCTGGCGCAGTGCCCGCCGGGCGCGGCGCTTAAGCTGGAAGTGCATACCAGCCTGCTGGCCCAACACGTCCAGATTCGGATTTGCGATAATGGCCCGGGCATGGACGAGATAACGCGCCGCAAAGCGCTCCAGCCCTTTTTTACCACCAAACCACCCGGCGAGGGCACCGGCCTGGGCTTGTCGTTGAGCTACGATGTGGTGGTGCAGGGCCACGGGGGCACGTTTAGCCTCCGCAGCCAGCCGGGCGCGGGCACCGAGGTTATCGTGCGGCTGCCCCGGTAAGGGCCGGCCCGAACGTGCCCGGGCAGTAGCTGGGGCTTTTGTGAGCTGCACCCGTAGCTACCATCAGGTCGAGTGGGGGGTTGGCTCTGGTTGGGCTGTTTTCTCGTTCTGCCGGCGGATGCGCTGGCACAGTTCGCGCATGATGCTGCGCGATACTTCGGTGCAGTCTTCCGTTACTTCGTAGAAGTCCTCCTGATCGATGCGGAAGGCCCGTACGGGCTTGAGGGCGACGGCAGTGGCCGAGCGGGGCTCGGCATCGAGCAGGGACAGCTCCCCGAAAAACTCGCCCTTGCCAAAGGTGATCAGCAGCTGCCAGTTATTAAAAATACCCACCTCGCCTTCGTAAATGATGAACAGCGAAGTGCCCCGGGAGCCCTTGGCGAAGATTTCCTGCTCCTGCTCAAAGTTTACCTCGTGCATCACCGGAACAAGTGCCCCCAGCACGCTTTCGGGGGTATGGCCAAACAGGGTAGTGTTTTTCAGCATCCGGACGCGCTCCACAAACGACACGACGGAATCGGCAGACTGGTCAGGCATAGTAGTTAGCGTAAGGAGTGTGGGATAAAGTACTAAGAGCTGATCGTAGGCCGCGGGCCGTTGCAGGGGCAGCTTCTGTAGCGCCTCCGCCGCACTTTCCCGCAGCAAGGGGTGGGGGCTTTGCAGGTGCGGCTGCAGATGGCCCACGGTTTCGGGCGTGGGGTGCCACTGCCGCAGGGCCACCCCTACCGTCCAGGCCGAAAACGCCGCCGTACCCCGCCGAATAATCATCGTCTGGATGGGCTCGGGCTGCGCAATGGGCCCCAGCAGGTCGTCGAAGGCCTGTATTTTTTCGCTGATGCGCGTGGTATCCAGCAGGGCCTGCATGCCCTGGTACAGGGGCCGCGGCAGCAGGTTATCGAGCAGTTTCAGGGCGGCGGGCCGCGCTTCGCTATCGGCGTGTAGCAGGCTGCGCTGCACCGTAAGCAGCTTCGTGCGGTCGTAGAGTTGGAGCAGCAGCGTGAGCAAGCGCCGCTGGCACTTGCGGGCCTCGTACTGCAACGCCGCACGCAGTTCCGCGTTGGCCGCCACCATGCTGTGTACCAGGTGCTGGGCCAGGCTCATTTCGTCCTCCACCAGCCGCAGGAACAGGGGCGATTCGGCCGCTACCGCTGGCAGCCCGTTGAGGGCCCGCAACGCCGCCGCCCGCTGGCACAGGTTGGCACTCTGGGCCAGCTCCAGCAGCAGCTGCCGCCCGGCTGCGGTGCATAAGCGGGCAATTACCTGGGCTATTTCCCGCAGGTATCGTTCCTGGGTGCTGCTGTTCAACGCCTCCTGCAGCCAGGGCAATACAGCGTCGCCGAGCTGCACCAGGGCGTTGGCCGACGTTTTGCGGTTCGCCTGTTGCTGTAACAGCTCCAGCAGCGGCGCGGCCAGCACGGCCGGGGCCACGGCCGAAGCGGCCAACGTAGCGGCTTTCGCTAGCGCCGGGTCAGTGCTTTTAAGCCCCGCCAAGATACAGGCCACCTGTTCGGCGGGCTCCAGAAAGCGCACCAGGGCCAGGGCCGTTAGCTGGCAGCACTCATCGGCCACCAAAGCGGCCAAGCTGGCCTGGGCATCGGCATCGGCCGGTTCGGCTTCCAGCCGGCCCCGGATGGCGCCCTTGCGCACGGCCATATCCGCGTGCTGCAGCAGGTTGGGGTTGGCCGCCGAGCGGCAGGCCAGGCGGCTGGCCTGCTCCCGGACGTTGGCGTTTTCATCGGTTAGCGCCAACTGCTGCAGCAAGGTAGGCCCGGCTTTCAGGCCCACCGCCGCCAACGTGCGCAGTCGCACCTGGCAGTGCGGATGGCGCAACAGGCGCTCGGCGTGCCGAACCAGGGTGGGCAGATCGGCCCGCTGCAGATGCAGCAGCGCGTGCAGCGACGTAGACAGGGCCACCTCCGGCTTGGCGGGCGGCGCGGTGGAGGTAACGGGCAGGCCCAGCGCCGATTTTAGTTCGTTGAGGTAGTGCTGGTAAGTCCGCCGGAGCACGACCAGGGCCAGCAGCAGGAAAACGCTCATCCAGCCCAGAATTGCCCATAGTGGCCAGGGGGTAGCACCGCTATACAGGCCCAGCAGCAGCAACCCGCCGCCCAATAGCAGGCCCAGCGGCTCGTACACGCTCTTGGTGGCCGTATACCCGTGCAGGCGCAACGGAAGCGGCAACGATTGGAACAGCATCAGGAAGGCCGGCTCCAGCAGGGCGCGGCGCAGCACTTCCACCCCCATAAGCAGGGCGCTGAAAAAGAACAGTTGCCCCATTCCTACCAGTGGGAGCACGCCCCCGAGCACCACGCCCCCTAGCGCCACCAGGGGCAGCAGAATAAAGGTCCGGCGCAGGCCCAGGCTACTCAGGCTATAGCGCGCCACGCCCAGCCGCAACAGGGTGCCGCCGACATACAGGAGCGCCAGTAGCCCGCTCAGGTAATGCAGAAACCGGGCGGGCTCCAGCAGGTTCCGGCTGACTAGCCGCAGAAACAGATACTCCAGCCCCACGGCCACCACCGTTAGGGCCAGAATGCTCAGGCCCATGTGCCGAATCAGGGCGATGCCGGCGGCAATGCGCGCCGGCTCGGCCGGGTTGAGGCGGGCCGTAAGCCGGAGGGGCGGGCCGGTAAACGTGCGGCGCTGCAGGTGCCAGGCCAGGCCATACAGCCCGAAGGCCACCAGCAGCAGCCCGAAAACCCCGCCCTGTACCTGCAGCATTACCGCCCCAATGGCGCCCAGCGCCTTCGCCGGCAAATCGCCAGCGTTAATGAGGCTGAACAGGCGCCGGCTCTGCTGCAGGTTGAACAAGGCAGTAGAAGTGCCCCAGAACGCCAGGTAAGTGAGCAAATAAATCAGCCGGTAGCCTACCATAATGGCGACGGCCGCCGACACCGATGGCCCCATCAGCACTACTACGGCCATTACCAGCGTACCCACTAACACGGCCAGCAGCGCCCTGACCACCAACCGCTGCAGCAGCCAGTGCTGCTCGCACCAAGCGTACCCGCGCCCCACCACGAGCATGGCCAGCGCCCCCAGCACGTAGGCCAACGGCAGCGTATGCACCGGGTCGTTTTCGAGCAGCAGGGCCGTCGCGGCAACGTACACGAGCATCGTACCGCCATTCAGCAAGAGGCTGTGCAGCGAGAAGTGCCAGACGGTTTGTAACTCGCCCGGCCTTACCCCCAAAGAGCGGTACCATGAGGTCAGATTCATTGTGTTGTGGCTTTCGGACCCAGCCCGGCCGTTAGTGCAGGGCGCGTTTCTTGATCAGCCCCCCCCGGGTATCACTCACGCTTTGCATCACCACAAAGGCTTGCGGATCGATGGCATGAATAGCCCGGGTGAGGCCGATAACTTCCAGCCGGGTAACCACCGTGAAGATGGCTTCCACCTTCAGGCGCTGGTGCCCGTGCGAGCCGAAGCCCTGGGTGCATTCGTACACCGTGGCGCCCCGGTGCAGCTTGTCGGTGATGAGCTGCCGGATTTCGGTGCTGTGAAAGGAAACGATGGTCAGGCTGGTGTACTCCTCGATGCCGACCAGCACAAAATCCACCGTTTTGGCGGCCGACAGATACACCAGAATCGAGTAGAGCGCCGTTTCGACGGACAGCAGCCAGGCCGCGACCCCGAAGATGATGATGTTGATAACCATGATTACGTCGCCGATGGAGCCGGGCAGGCGGCGGCTGATGTACACGGCCAGAATCTCGGTGCCGTCGAGCACCCCACCGCCCCGCATGGCCAGCCCGATACCGGCCCCCAGGAAGAATCCGCCGAACACGGCAATCAGCAGCTTGTCCTGGGTAAGGGCCGGGAACGAGAGCACCCACAAGGCCCCCGACAGCGCCAGAATGGTGACCAGGGTTTTGAGGGCAAACTCCCGGCCCAGCTGGTAATAGCCCAGCACAATGAACGGGATGTTGATGACCAGAATCAAAACCGATAACGAAATACCGGTCAGGTGGCTGATGAGCATGGAAATGCCGGTCACGCCCCCGTCAATAAATTCGTTGGGCAACAGAAACCCCTTCAGCCCCAGGGCCGCCGAAAAAACGCCCGCCGCCAGCAGCAACAGTTGCAGCAGCCTCTGCCGGATCTGGGTGGGATTTAGGGACAGCAGGGCGCTGGCGGCCGCCACCCGGGCCGAAACCGGCGCGACGGTGTGCCCCAATGAAGAAGCAGAAAATGGCTGGTTCGGTACCATGTGCTCAGGTAAAAAACTCGACCCCAGCGGCTCCGAAAGAGCTGGCTGCCCTTCCTGCGCTGGTCCTCATAGCGCCTGAGTTCCTGCCCCTATAGCGTTACCCAAGTGCTACCACTAGAGCAGCCGGGAGTCACGCCTGCCTGTTTTTCTTACGTCTTTCTACTGCTGTCTGCTTCGGGTGCTACCCCCACCAGACCCAACTCCATGGCTATTACTCAACCCAATTTAACTAATAAACATGTAAGAATAAATTAAAATCATTATATATTTTAATTTAGAAGCACTTATCCGCTGTTATTGCGCATCCAGCGGCCATTCGCACCAGAAGTCATAGCCCGTGGCATTCAGTTGTTGCCTTTCCACGGCACTCAGCCGCAGCACGACAGCATCTTCATGGCTGATGCTGCCCAGCAGCAGCGTGTCGTTTAGGAAGAAGGCCGGGTCTTCGAACGCACTGTTCTGCCAGTCGCTATAGGGCCGTTGCTGGCAGAAGACTGCTACTTCCGGTGTCAGGGCGAAGCGGTGGGTGGCCCCGTACACCCGGGCCAGACGTTCGGGCACCGGCACTCCGGCCAACCGGAGTGGCGCGGGTAGCTGGGCGGCAAAAAGCTGCTGCACTTCCAGATAATTTGCCACGGGTAGGATGGTCGCGACCAACTCCTGCCATCTGTCAGCCCGTTGCTGAAAGGCCGCATCACCAAAATAGCGGTACATATTCTCCGACATAAAAGCACCGACAACCTTCCCTGAGCGGGTAGCATTGTCGGTGCGTGGTTTGTTGGGCCGGTGCTGCTGCCCGGTTAACTGGCCTCGTAGCGCAACTCGCCTGCGCCCACGCGCAGCGTCACGCCCGGGGTGGCCGTAATGCGGCCCGCTACCTGGGCCTGGTAGCCGCTAGCGCGCAGGTTTTCGGCTACCGCTTCGGCCTGGGCTTCGTCGGTGACCAGCAGCATGCCGTTGCCCATGTTCCAGTAGAGGTAGGCTTCGGTGGGCGTGATGCCGGCCAGCTCGGCCAGCTGCTGCATGGCGGGCAGGGGCGCGAAGAGGTTATCAAGCTCGGCCCCGACCCCGTTCTTGAGCACGCGCTTGAAGTTATCGGCAATGCCGCCCCCCGTGATGTGGGCCGCCGCGTGCAGGGGTAGGCCCGCATCGAGCACCGCCGCCACGCCGGGCGAGTAAATGAGCGACGGCGCCAGCATCACCTCGCCCCAGGTTTTGGCCGTTAGCTGAGAGCTGTTAGCTGTTAGCTTTTCGTGCTGAGTGTACTGCTGCCCCTCGGCTTTTACTTTATCACTTTTACTTTTTGCTTCGCTGTAGGGCGCTTCGTGCCAGGTTTCGCCGAAGGCTTTGGTGAGGGCGCGGCGGGCCAGCGAATAGCCATTAGAGCGGAATGAGGGCGAACGAAGCACTACCACGGCCTGCCCGGCCCGCACGTTGGCCCCGCTCAGCGGGCGCTCCAGGCTCGGGTGCAGCACGCCCACGGCCGTCGAGCACCAGTTGAAGTTCATTTTCGCACCGGGGTAGCCGCCGATACGGTTACCGAGCTCGGCAATTTCGCCGCCCGTTACGGCTATCTGGCTGAACTGGGCCGCGTCGTGCAGGCCGCGCATCAGCTCATCGACCACCGTATAATCGAGCGTGTTCACATCGATGATGTTGGAGAGGTTGGTGGGCACGAAGCCGGCCACGATGAGGTCGTCGGCCACCATGGCAATCAGGTCGTAGCCCAGCGTATCGTAGCGGTCGAGGCGCTCGGCCACCTCAATTTTGGTCCCGATGCCGTCGGAGCCAATGCCCAGCCGCTCGTTGCCGAAACGGATTTCGTTGGAGAACCCGCCCGCCAAATCCTGGGCCGGCTCGCCGGGCTTGCCGGCGCGGGTGGCGAAGGTTTTCTGGGCCCACTCGTAGGCGTTGCGGGAGGCGTTGTTGCCTTCTTCGATGGAGTAGCCGGCGGTGGCTTTGATAGATTCGTTCATGTAGTAGACCCCAGCCCCCGACCCCAACCCCTCCGGGAGAGGGGGAGCCAGACGAATGGATTATGAGTTACTATTTTGAGGAAAGTCATTGAGCGCACCCCTCTCCCGGAGGATGTTGCGCTTTGAGCAAGGGAGGCCGGGGGTGGGGTTAATGCTCGGTCGGCTCGGGGGCTTTGGCGCTGACGGAGGGCACGAGGCCGCCAGCATCCTTTTTGGGTTTCTCGCCGCGGTGGCTCTGGCGCTCCTCCTGAATGTGGCCCAGGTACTTGGTCACGTCGCCGGTAGGGTACTGGCCCGTGAAGCAGGCGAAGCAGCCGCCCCCGTGACCCTTATCTTCGGCAAACAGCTCCTGCAAATCCTCCACCGACTGGTAAATGACCTTGTCGGCCTCGATGTAGCGGCAGATTTCCTCCTCGGTGTAGTTGGCCGCAATCAGCTCGGTGCTCATGGCCATATCGATGCCGTAGATGCAGGGCGCGATGATGGGCGGGGCGCTGCTGATGAAGTACACTTCGGCGGCCCCGGCCTCGCGCAGAATCCGCACGATGCGCCGCGAGGTGGTGCCGCGCACGATGCTGTCATCAACCACGGCAATCTTCTTGCCCTCCACAAACTCGCGGATGGGGTTGAGCTTTTTGCGCACGATGTCCTCGCGGCCGGCCTGGCTGCTGACGATGAATGAGCGGCCCATGTGGTTATTTTTCACCAGCGCCCGGCGGTAGGGCACTCCAATGGCCTCCGCCAGCCCCGAGGCCGCAAAGTAGCCCGACGAGGGCACGTCAATCACCATATCGGGCTGGATACCCGACTCGATGACTTTGCGGGCCAGCATTTTGCCCAGGCGCACCCGCTCGCGGGCCACCAGCCGGCCATGAATCGTGGAGTCTTCGCGGGCGAAATAGATGTGCTCGAACACGCAGAACGCCTTGGGCAGCTGGTATGGGTTTTTGTAGTGGACTTCGAAGTTGTTGTCAATAAAAATAGCCTGCCCCGGCCCCACATTCTTGATAAACTCAAAGCCCAGGTAGTCGAAGCAGGTGCTTTCGGAGGTGAAGGCGTAAATGGGGCCGGCCTCGGTGAGGCGGCGGCCCAGCACCAGCGGCCGGATGCCCAGCGGGTCGGTGAAGGCCAGCAGCCCGTGCCCGGCAATGATGGTCACGGTGGCGTAGGCTCCCTTTACCAACTCCTGGGTAGTTTCGACGGCATCGAAAATATCGACTACCGACAGCGCATCGAGGTTTTTCAGGCGCAGCTCGGAGGCGAAGGTGTACATGATCAACTCCAGGTCGTTGCTGGTTTTGGGCAGCACGTGGTACTTCTCGTGCAGGCGCTTGGCCGCCGAGCGGAAGTTAATCACGTTGCCGTTGTGCACCATCGCCAGCCCGAAGGGGTAGCTGGTGGTAAACGGCTGGGCCAGTTCAGCGTCGCCGGAGCCTTGGGTGGTGTAGCGGGCGTGGCCGATGCCGATGTTGCCCTTGAGCTTGCGCAGCTGCTTGGGGCGGAACACGTCGGAGATGAGGCCGTTGCCCTTGCAGAGGTGGAAATTGCCGTCGAAGGTGGCCATGCCGGCCGCATCCTGGCCGCGGTGCTGGAGCGCCGTCAGGCCAAATACGATGTCGTGGGCGACGTCATCGGGACCGTAAAAACCTACTATTCCGCACATTTCAGTTGTCTGTTGCCAGTTGCCCGTTGCCGGGCCGCTGCGGTTGGGTGGTGGGTGGTATGCTAGCTGGTCGCCGCCTGCTCAGGCTCTCTCGCCGAAAAAGCAGAGGCGGGGCCAGACGATAATGGCGTTGGGTGGGCAGTTAAAGGAGTAGGAACGGCCTCCATGGTGAACGTGGGCAGTTCGCCTTTTATCAGCTCGGCCAGGGTTTCGGCGTACACGCGGTGCTCCACGGCCAGGCCGCGGCGCTCCACTTCGGCCAGGGTTTCGGCCCCGCGCAAATCCACGGGGTGCTGGGCCAGAATGGGGCCGGTGTCGAGGCCTTCATCTACCAGATGCACCGTGATTTTGGTTTCGGGCAGCTGGTTGTCGAAGGCCCACTCGTAGGCGTGCAGGCCCTGGTGCTGGTGGGTGTCGGCAGGATGAATGTTGACGATTCGGCCCCGAAATGCCCGCACGAACGTGGGCGACAAAACGCGCATGTAGCCGGCCAGCACCACGTAATCGGGCTGGTATCCCTGGAGTATTTCTACTACCTCAGCATCAAACTCGGCTCGGTTACGGCCCTGGCTGCTAAGACTAGCGGTGGGGCAGTCCAGTGCGGCAGCCGTTTCGAGGCCGGCCGCCTCGGGGTTGTTGCTGAACACCACTGCCACTTCGGCCAGCTCCTGCAATACCCCCTGATGAACCGCTTTGACCAGGGCCACCATGTTGGAGCCCCGGCCAGAGAGCAGCATGGCGAGGCGGATGGCCTTATGAGCTGCCTCCCCCCCCGACTCCCTCTCCTTCAGAGAGGGGGAGCCAGACGATTCAGTGCTAATAGGCCCGTTAGGCTCCCCCTCTCTGAAGGAGAGGGGGCCGGGGGGGGAGGCAACCGTATGGGCCGTGTCTTTCTTCACCGCAGTTCACTGAAAATACGCGTGGGCTCCGGCCGCTGGCCGATATCAGTGCGCATATACACGTCCTGGAAGTTAACGTTTTTCGCTTCGCGGTACACGTGCTGCACGGCATCTTCCAGTTCCATACCGTGGCCTACCAGCACCAGCACCCGGCCGCCGTTGGTGAGCAACTCGCCGGTTTCGGTGCGCTTGGTAGCTCCGTGGAAGGCCAGAATGGTGGGATGGAGCTGGTCGAGGCCCGTGATGGGAAAGCCGGTGGAGAAGCCGCTAGCCGGATAGCCGCCCGAGGCCAGCACCACGCCCGCGTAGTAGCCGGGGCGCTGGCGCACGACGCAACGGGCCAGGGTGCCGTCGAGGGTGGCTTCGATGAGCTCCAGCAGGCTGCTTTCCAGGGCCGGCAGCAGCACCTCGGCCTCGGGGTCGCCGAGGCGGACGTTGTATTCGAGCAGCTTCGGGCCCTGGGGCGTGAGCATGATACCGAAGTACAGGAAGCCCTTGAACTCGAACTGCTCCGTCTGGATGCCCTCCAAGGTCGGGTCGATGATTTCGGTGCGGATGGCGGCCAGGATGTTATCATCGGCGAACGGGACGGGGCAGTAAGCACCCATGCCGCCGGTGTTAGGGCCCTGGTCGCCGGCCAGCAGCTGCTTATGGTCCTGGGAGGGGGCCAACAGGCGCACCCGGTTGCCGTCCGTCACGCCAATAATGCTGATTTCGGGGCCGCTGAGCTTTTCTTCGAGCAGGAAGCTGAACCAGCCGCTGTGGTGGGCTTCTAGGTCGTCGAGGGCAGTATTGGCTTCCTCCACCGACGAGCACACATACACGCCCTTACCGGCGGCCAGCCCGTCGAACTTCACCACCACCTGCCCGTTCAGCTCGGCGGCCTTGGCGCGGGCCTCGTCCAGCTTATCGGAACGGAACTGCCATGACAGGGCCGTAGCCACGCCATGGCGGCGCATGAAGTTCTTGCTCCACACCTTGGAGCTTTCCAGTGTCGCCCCGGCCCGGCCCGGCCCGAACACCCGGATGTCGGAGCCCGCGAAAAAGTCCGTCACGCCCGCCGCCAGCGGGGCTTCAGGGCCCACCACCACCAACTTCGCGCCGCGGGCTTCGCAGAAGCCTTTAATGGCGGGGAAGTCGAGAATACCGATTTCGGGGTGGCTGTTGGGAATACCGGCGTTGCCGGGCAGCACGTGCACGGTAGCCCCGTCGCGGGTCAGCTTCCAGGCCAGGGCGTGCTCGCGGGCCCCGCCGCCGAGAAGTACTATGGGTTTATTGCTGAGGCTCATGGATACTTACTTGAGATTGTTCTTCTGACTTTGATTTCTGCCGTGACTCTTTATACCTTTCTCTTCCTGGGAGGTCGTCAAAATCTCTTCTGTCATCAGAAGAATTATAGCGTATGATATTAAAGGCTAAGGGCAGCGGCGACACGTGGATATACACATCTGCCGTATCGCCTTCAGGAAATATATACACCCATTTATAATCGTTGTAATCCAGCTTTATGGGTCCGGAGAAAACGCTGGTATCAATATCTACATCTATTCCGACCACATTATGAAAATCCGATTCTGCTGAGGCTTGAACTCCTCCTGGAGTAAAAGAAAGGGCATAAATCAGCAGGAAGAATAGAAGAAGGGGGCTTACAAAATATTTTACAACGTCTTTCATAATACCCTATTCCTATTTGCTGTTTGCCATCCAATTTACATCACCCGAAACTTGGAGTCGGCGGCCCGCAACTTGGCTTTGGTTTGCTGGATTTCCTGGCTGAGCTGCTCACGCAGACGGGGCCGGTTCAGGGGACGCACGGCTAACTGGGCGGCGTTGTCGGGATGCACTATCATGAGGTCAGGAGTAGTTGAAAGCATAATTACCAACGATTTCAGGCTTCTTTCATGATACCAGCGCGCACCAGGTTGGCCACGAGGCGGGCTTGTACGTCGCCGCCAGGAGTGGTTTCGTTGCCGGTAGGCAGGGGGCTACCCGTGATGCGCTCGTAGATATCGAGGTAGCGGCGGGTGGCCTCCTGGGCTACTTCGGGGGTGAGGGCGCGGGGGTACTGGCCGTCCTGCTTGTTGGCAATCAGCCACTGGCGCACATACTCCTTGTCCATCTGCTCGGCCGTTTCGGGGTTGCTGGCGTAGTCCTCGGCGCTCCAGAACCGTGACGAATCGGGCGTGTGGATTTCGTCAATCAGGATCAGCTCCCCCTCGAAGAGGCCGAACTCATACTTGGTATCAACCAGGATGATGCCGCGCTCGGCCATCCAGGCGGAGGCGAAGTTGAACAGCTCCAGGGCCTTCACCCGCATCTTTTCATACAAATCAGCCGATACCCACCCCTCGCTCACCAGGTTGTCGGGCGTGATTTCGCGGTCTGATTCCTCCTTGGTGGTCGGCGTGACGATGGGCTCCGGGAACTGCTGGTGCTTGGTCAGGCCATCGGGCACCGTCACGCCCGAGAACGTGCGCTGGCCCTGCTGGTAGCCGCGCCACATGGAGCCGGTGAGGTAGTGGCGCACCACCATCTCCACCCGGATTGGCTCGGCCTCCTTGGCCAGCGTCACGTTGGGGTCGGGCAGGCTGATGACGTGGTTGGGCACGATGTGCTTGGTCTTATCGAACCAGAAGGCGGCCAACCCATTCAGCACCGCGCCCTTGTGGGCCACGGGCGTTTCCAGCACCGAGTCGAAGGCCGACAGCCGGTCCGTCACCACGATGAGCCGCTCACCGGAGGGCGCGCGGTACGAGTCGCGGACTTTGCCGCGGTGCAGGAGTTCGAGCTGGGGAGTTGCGAAGTGGTTGAGGGTTTTCATAGAAGAAGGAGTCAACCGGCCGGGCTGGTGGATTACGATGTCTTTAAAATGAAAACTGGCGGGCTCCCTGAGGCGCTGTGGTAGCGGCAGGCTGCTGACGCTGAATATGCTCCACGATATTCTTAAACAACCACAGCCCATCCCCTTCCTCCGAAATAGAGGAATCGGCCCGCTTGCGCCGGGCCCAATCGGGGTGGTTGTACAGGGAGAGGAAAGCCTCCGGGTGGGGCATCAGGCCAAACACACGGCCCGTCGTATCCGTCAGGCCGGCGCAGTTCAGGTCGGCGCCGTTAGGGTTGGAGGGGTACACGTCGGTGGGCGAGCCGTCGAAGTCGGCGTAGGTGAGGCAGTTCAGCCCCCGCTTCTCAATGGCATCCAGCGTTGCGGTGCCTTTAATAATGAGGCGGCCCTCGCCGTGGCGCACGGGCACTTCCATCGACGTAATGCCTTTCAGGAAGGGCGTGCTCGATTTTGGGTTGACTTGCAGGCGCACCCACCGGTCCTCATAGCGGCCCGAGGCGTTATGGGTCAGTGTTACTTCGGGGGTTACGGTGCCGCTCAGATCGGGTAGCAGGCCCAGCTTCACCAACACCTGGAAGCCGTTGCAGATGCCCAGCACGTGCTTGCCCGCAGCCACGAACTCCCGGATATCGTCCAGCAGGGTGCGGCCCGCGTCGTTTTTGCGGTAGCGCAGCTTGTTGGCCAGCACTACGCCCGAGCCCAAATCGTCGCCGAAGCTGAAGCCGCCGGGAAAGTTCAGGATATCGTAGTCGTGGATGCTGACCTGGCCGTGCAGCACTTGGTTGAGGTGCACAATGGTTGGCGCCGCGCCCGCCAGCCGGTAGGCCGCCGCAAACTCCTCCTCGCAGTTGATGCCGAACCCGGTCAGGATAAGCGCCTTTACTGGTCGTTGGTTGCTGGTGGTCGGTTGCTGTTCTTTCGGCTCTTCGGCTGAGCCTTCTTCGGCCAAGCCGTCGGCGGGTGGCTGCTCGTTGTCGGGCTGTTCTGCCGAAGCGCTTTTCAGCGGCTCATTGCTTTCATGGCCGCCGTCAACGCTCTTGTAGCCGGGCAGCATGATGTTGCCATCGGCGTCCACGACCTCGTAGCCGGGGTCCTCGGGGCGGGGACGCGGGGGCAGGTTCAGGTCGGGCAGGTTAGGCTGTTGCTTATCGTCTTCCATTACTGATGCGCGGTTTCAGGTTGGCCAAAGCCAATAATACGGTTCACCGGCCCATTAGTCCAGGTGTGGCGCAGGGCGGCGCAACTGGCCCATATAACCGGCTGGCCCTGGTGGCGCACCGTGAGCTGCCCGTCCGGCGTTACGCGGCCCAGGCGGGTGGCGCGGCTCCCGAAGTGCTGTTCGAAAGCGGTAACGTCCTCGGGCGCCACGGTAGCCACGAAGCGGGAGTGGGACTCCGCAAACAGCTGCACGTGCGTCGGCAGCCCTTCCGGCAGCTCCACTTCGACCCCGAAGCCGTAGCCAAACGTGGCCTCGGCCAGCGCCACCGCCAGCCCGCCATCCGACAGGTCGTGGCAACTCTGAATCAGGCCCTGGTCGTTGGCCTCTCCTATTAACGTATAGAGTGCCTTAGCGGCTTCGAACCGGACCTGCGGCACATTGGCCCCCAACTCACCGAAGAGCTGGTAAAACTCCGAGCCGCCCAGCTCGTTGTAGGTTTCGCCCAGCAGGTACACCACGTCGTCGGCCTGCTTGAAGTCGGAGGTGATGGTGCGGCGCACGTCCTCAATTTTGGCAGTCATCGAATACAGCACCGTGGGCGGCACCGAAATCTTCACGCCATCGGCCTTGAAGTCATTCTTCATCGAATCCTTACCGCTCGTGAGCGGGATGCAATAGGCGGCCGTGGCGTCGCGCAGGGCCTGGCACATGCGCACCAGCTTAGCCAGCTTCTGCTTGCCGTCGGGGTTGCCGATGGGGTCGTACACCGAGTCGGGCACGCAAAAGTTATCGTTCACCGACCAGAAGTTGCCGTCGCCGTAGCTCAGGTTGGGCAGCTTGCCACCCACGGCCACAATTTGGCGCACAGCCTCATCAAACGCCCCGGCCGACATTTGGTAGGCGTCTAAATCCCCGAAGCGGGGCAGGATGCCGTTGCTCACGGCTACGCCTTCCCAGCTCTCGAAGTTGAAGCGCACTACCGCCGCATCCTGCGGAGCCTGGCCCGTCGCGCCCATCAGCGGCTTAATAATGGTGCGCCCCTTCACCTCGTGGTCATATTGCCGGATCACCGACTCGCGGGAGCAGATGTTGAGGCTGCCGAGCAGGCGGGTGAGGATGTCGGTATAATCGAGGTCGGCCGCCAGCGTGGGCTCCTGGGCGGCGGGCTGCTGCCACTCAGCTTCCAGCACCTTGCGCGGCACACCATCGTGCAGGAAGTGCATATCCAAGTGCGCCACCGAAGCGCCAGCAAATCGCACGTCCAAACTTCCATCGGCGGTGAAGTAGCCGATGTCGGTCAACTCCACTTCCATTTCCCGGCCCAACGTCAGCAACTCGTTCAGCTTCGCCGGCTCCACGGCCAGCGTAAACCGCTCCTGCGATTCGGAAACGAATATTTCCCAGGGCCGCAAACCAGGGTATTTCAGGGGCACCTTTTCCAGCTCCACCACGGCCCCGCCGCTGATGGTAGCCAGTTCGCCGATGCTGGAGGAGAGGCCGCCCGCGCCGTTATCGGTGCTACACCGGATGAGGCCGCGGCGGGTAGCCAGAATCAGAAAGTCCATGGCCAGCTTCTGGGTGATGGGGCTCCCGATTTGCACGGCCGTGGCGGGGGAGGTTTCGTCTAGCTCAATCGACGAAAACGTAGCGCCGTGGATGCCGTCTTTGCCCACCCGGCCGCCGGCCATGATGATGCGGTCCTGGGGCTCGATGTGCTTTTCCCAGGAATCGAGCCCGGCCAACTGCATGGGCATCACGGCGCCGGTGCCGCAGTATACCAGCGGCTTGCCGGCATAGCGGTCATCGAACACAATGCTGCCGTTCACGGTGGGTACGCCCGACTTGTTGCCGCCGTCCTCAATACCCTTGCGCACGCCCTCGAAAATGCGGCGCGGGTGCAGCTGGTTGCTCAGCAGCGTGCCATCGAACTCAGGGTTACCGAAGCAGAGCACGTTGGTGTTGAAGAGCAGCCGCGCCCCCCCGATGCCGGTAGCCAGCGGGTCGCGGTTGTTGCCCAAAATGCCCGTAATGGCCCCGCCGTAGGGGTCGATGGCCGAGGGCGAGTTGTGGGTTTCCACCTTCCACACGAACAGCGAGTCGGGGTTAATACGCACGGCCCCGGCGTTGTCGCTGAACACCTTGATGAGCCAGTCGTTGCCGTTGGCCCGCAGCTGGCGGTCCACCTCGGCGGTGGCGTCCTTGATGTAGGTTTTGAACAGGGAATCCACTTCGAACTCCTCGCCTGTGTCGGCATCCCGGTAGTTAATCAGAGCCGAAAACTCCTTGTGCTTGCAGTGCTCCGACCAAGTCTGGGCAATGATTTCCAGCTCGCAGTCCGTGGGGTCCGTGGGCAGACCGGCGGCGGCGCGGGCGGCCTGAATGCTGGTGTAATGGTCGCGCACGGCGCGCATTTCCTCCAGGTTCAGGGCGTAGAGGTTGTCCTTGGATAGTTTCACCAGCGCCTCATCCGAGAGGCCGGCCAGCGGCACCGTCTCCGTAATGGGTTCGGCCCCGCCACCGGGCCGCGGCGTGTAGTCGCGGATGTCGGTGAGGGGGCCGATTTCGAAGCGGTTGATTTGCTTGTTGCCCAGTAGCTCCTGGGCCACGCGGCAGAGGTCAGCTTCGGGCAGGGCTTCTTCGAGGAAGTAGAGCCGCTTCGAGAAGATGTGCTGGGTGTGGGTGTCGAGCGGCTCGTTGAGGAAGTCGCCGAGGGCGTTCTGAGCCGAAATGCCTTCGTCGTCGGTCACGCCGGGCAGCTTGGCTACCAGAATATAGCTTTTGTATTCGGCGCCGTGGCGGAACTCGTCCAGGGCCACCTCGTGCAGCACCGGGTCCTGGAGGCAATGGGTGGCGAAGTCGCGCAGTTGCGCGTCGGTTACCGGGTAGCGCACCGTGTAAAGGGCGGTGCTTTGCACGCGGCCGGTGTGCAGGCCGAGGTGGCGCTGGGCGGCTTCCGCCACGCGCTGGCCGTCGCCGTCGTGCTGGCCGGGCTTAAGCAGGAGCTGAATGGTTCGCTGGGTCGATTCCAAAAGAGACGAGGTTATCTATTTTTCGGTTTCCCATGCACGATAAACGCATCGTCATGAGGAAGCACACCCCACGCGGAGGTACGCCGAAAATGCCTTGCTGAAGCGCCGGTTGCGCCGCAGTAGGTTTAAGAAAACGCTTTTTCCGGCCGACTGCCGGGTTTCACCACCGGAATACCTGCCTGGCAAAGCGGGCAATTATCGGGTGCGTAGGTGGCCGCCGTTACCGGCAGCAGGGCAAAGTTCGGAAAATTCAGCGCAGCATTGCCACCCGTGCGGTCAATTAAACTCGCCACGGCCAAAACTTTCGCGCCCAGCCCTTCCAGTAGCCGCGCTACTTCGTTGGTGCTCTTACCCGTGGTTACCACATCCTCGGCAATGATAATGCGCTGGCCGGACTCGATGGTGAAGCCCCGGCGCAGGGTCATCTGGCCCGCCTCGTCGCGCTCCGTGAAAATACCGGGCACGCCCAGCTGCCGGGCCAGCTCATAGCCCATCACCACGCCGCCCATGGCTGGCCCCACCACCACATCGGGCGTCAGGCCGGCTGCGCGCAGCTGCCGGGCCAGCTCGGCGGCGGCCGGCGCAGCCAGGTCGGGCCGGCGCAGGAACCGGGCGCACTGCACGTAGGTATCCGAATGTAGCCCCGACGAGAGCCGGAAGTGCCCGCGCAGCAGTGCATCTTCCTGCAACAGTTGCTGCTCCAGGGTTTCGGGGGTGAAGATGGTTTCGGGGGAAGTCAAGGGAGGAAGGCTATGATATATTAGGTGTGAAAGGAAACCTGTATGTCATGCCTCGACTTCGCTCCGTTGCGCGGACGCAAGATGAGGCATGACATTCTTTTTACTCTCGGTTCTAAACAGCCACCGGCCGCAGCGCGTTCATCTGTTCCATTAGCTCCCGGGCCACGGCTCCGGCGTCCTCGGCCTGCCAGATGGTGCGGGAGGTGTTGATGAGCAGGCCGGCTCCATCAGGCCGCAAACCGGCGCGGAGCGTGGCGGCCAAATCGCCGCCCTGTGCACCCACGCCGGGCACCAGGAACCACTGCTTGGGGCAGATTTCGCGCACCTGGGCCAGCGCGTCGGGGTGGGTGGCACCCACCACCAGCCCGATACCGCCAATTTCCGCGTCCAGCTTGCAGGCTACCTGGGCCACGCCGTGGGCCAGCGAGCCGCCCCGGGTCAGGGCCATGTTCTGCATCGAGTACTGCGGCTTATTGCTAGTTTTGGCCAGCACAAATACCAGCTTGTCCTCGCGCACGAAGGGCCGCACGGCGTCGTCGCCCATGTAGGGATTTACCGTCACGGCATCGGCCCCGATGACGTCGTAGGCGAAGCGGGCGTAGTGGTCGGCGGTGTTGGCAATGTCGCCGAACTTGCCGTCCAGAATCACCGGAATATCCTGCGGGATGCGCTGCACGGTTTCGCGCAGCAGCTGCACCCCGTTTTCCCGGCTCAGGAAGAAGGCCAGGTTGGGCTTGAAGGCGGCGGCGAATTCGTGAGTCTGGTCGATGACGTCGGCCAGGCGGCGGGCTATCTGGGCATCGTCGCCCACTGGGTCGAGGCCGACGCAGAGCAGGGAATTTGCCTTCTGAACGCGCTGAATTAGTTTTTGCATGGGTGAGGGTGGGATGTGGCACGAAGCTCCCGCTTCGCGTATCGTTGCGGATGTAAAACGACCCGAATCAAACTGTTCAACGAAACCCAAAGCGGGAGCTTCTCTTCGCAGTCCTTCGGTTCGTGCTGCTACTGCTGCACTGGCACGAGGCTGCCGCACTCAGCCGCCAAGCGGGCCGCGAGGCCGGGTTCGAGCCACTCGGCGCTGGCAATCTGCACGGCCGAAGCCCCGCAACGCAGGTAATCGGTAACGTGGCCAGCCGTGAACACGCCGCCCGTCCCAAAAATGGGCAAGGTAATCCGTTCATCGTGGGCCAGCTCCCACACGCAGCGAAGGGCTACGGGCCGCAACGCCTCCCCCGACAGGCCACCAGCCACGGGGTCGGCGGTGGCATCGTCGGGCAGGTGGAGGGCCTTGAGCAGATTCGTGGCAGCCAGAGCGGTGGCCCCACCTTCCTGGGCACCCAAAGCGAGGCCCCGGATGTGCTCGGGCCAGGGCGGAAGCTTCACGACCACGGCCGCTTCGGGGGGCATCTCGTCGCGCACGGCCTGGGTGGCCTCGCGCACAAAGCGGGCGGTCAGCTCCTCCCCTTTCCCAGTGTCGGGCTGGGCGATGTAGACCTCCACGCCCGCCAGCAGGTGGCCGGCTTCGCGGGCCAGGAAGCGCGCGATTTTACGGAACCCGGGAATGCCCGGGGCCGTGATGCTCACGAACACCGGCACCCCGAAACGCCCCAGGCCCGGCAGGTATTCGTGCACCATAATCTCGGCGCTTTCGGTGCGCATGTTGGTGGCATTGAGCAGGGTTTGCTCATCCACCTGCCAGATGCCTTCCTCGTAAAGCCCGGGCCTGGGCTCCATCGTGACGGTGCGGGTGAAAATGGCCCCCAACCGCTCGTAGCCGGTGCCTTCCAGCTGCCAGGCAGCAGCGGCCAGGCAGACCGGGTTCCGCAAAGTGAGTTTACCGAGTTGCATAGGTTTTCAATGTAAAAATTTCCGCCAAGAAAAGCCTTGCTGCGTGCGCAGCGGCTCCCCTTCCGGAAAAGCAGTTCTGTATTTCCACCGCCAGCTGACAGCCAGCTGTTACGGACCCGATAAACGGGGTGGCCAATTCGCGGACCGACTTGCGTCAGAATCCCCCCTGATTTCTATCACCCCGCAGCCTTGCACCACCCCGCCCCGCGCCGCCGTTGGGTGGCTCTCGGGTTGTATTTTGTCAGTTGTCAGTTGTCAGTTGTCAGTAAAAATGTAGAACAACTTGGCAACTGGACACTGACAACTGATTTGAAGCAAAACACCCAGTCAGGAACCGGGCATTTGCTGGAAAGAGAAGACTAGATGACGTTGTCGCAGTTGATGAGGGAGGGAAGGAACATGGCATCCCATACGTTGATTACGGCCATCCGCTTGGAGTCGGTGTTCAGGTTCACGTTGCGGGAGGCGGCAGGAGCGGCGGCTACCATCTGCTGGGCGAGGGTATTGTCGTCGTTCATGGGGGGGGGGGTACCAGTATGGGTTGAAAAAATTAGAAAATGCGGGGGTGAACAGTTTTCCGACCGGCTCGGGCCGACCCGGCCGGGCATAAAAAAACCGCTTCGGAAACCGGAGCGGTGCAAAACGGAAATACCAGAAAAACGAAAGAATAAACGGGGGAAACGACCTCTCGGTCATCTCGCAGGACGGCGTTTCGCTCGGTCCCGCGCTTCATCAGGGAATGTTGATTTAGCTGAAGCACGATGCAAAAGTACCAATTCCATTGCCACTTGCAACAGCGACTGTGTTACCGTTATGTTACCAAATTGTTACGCCCTGTTTTTCACCAATCCATTCTAACCCTCTCACTAATCCTCGTATCGCACTGTCAGTCAAGGATATTTATTTAGGGCATTTAATTAATAGGGTAGGCTCCCTGTAATGTATCTTTGGTAAGCGTAGCACGGCAGAAGGACTTTTAGCCCTGTTCAGCACTAGCGTTATGTTGCAATAATTCAATTTTTATGAAAATATTTCTTTACATATAGAAAAGATTCCATGAACACATAGGGTAAAAAATTCTGGTTTCTTCCTGATTTTCCGATTCAATGAGCAAAGCCATTTCGCCTGCTACCAGGCCATTCGTTATCTTAACATATTCATAACACACAACTTTTTATCCAACACCAGCAAACGCGCTTACCTTTGCCCTCGCCAGTGCTTCTATTCGCCCTTCCTTATCTGCCTAATCACATGAAAAAAGTACTACTAAGTCTGTTATTAGGAGCCTTACCAGGACTACTGTGCGAGGCCCGCGCCCAGACGGAGCCGCCAGCTCCCGTTGGCTACACCGAGCAAGTCGCGTTGGAAGGTGCTGGCCAGAGCCGGCTCTATTCCCGGGCTCTCGATTGGGCTCAGAACAAGTTTACCTACCAGCCCAAAGCGGCCCTGAACGCGCAGCCCGCCGCCGCCACTATTCGCCTGAACGGCACGGGAATCGTGAAAACCGTGGATGCCAAGGGCCACGATCAGCCCCTGACGGTCCTGTTTACCTTTAGCTTCCAAGCCACCGACAACGGCTACACTTATCGCGTCGACTCGTTTCAGGTAATACCCGACCCCAGAATCCCTTCTCAGACAGTGGGCATCGACGAGTACCGTACCGAGCTGCAGGCCGACCGCAACAACGACAAAACTCACAACGACCGTCGCGTTACGGCTCAGGCCAACTCGTTGGCCAGCGAGGCGGCCATGTCGTTCCGCTCGTATATGAACAGCCAACCGCAGGAAGAATCGGTGGGGCTGGCGGGCGAAAACTAGCCGAGCCCGCACCGCGCCAGTTAGTGGTCAGGAATTGCGAGCCGCCCCGTAGCGGCGGAGTAACTGGTGAGTCCGGGCGGGTAATTCGCGGGCATCGAGCAGCAGCAAACCCTCCAGCGTATTGCCGCGCGGATCGAGGTGAAAGCCCAGTAAATGGACTTGCTGTTTAAGGTATGGCCGTAGCAGCTCCGGCACACCGGGCAACTGCCAACTGGCCATTAGGGCCGCTGAATCGGGCAGTTCGGGCAACTTTTCGGCCGAACATCCGGGGGTAGCGGTGGCGGCAGATGCCAGCGGACGGTAGCGAACGGTCTTACGAGGCAGAACGAATGGGGCCAGGGCTTCACTGGACGAAATATGAGCGGCCAGCCGTGTCGCCAATGCGGTTTTGGAAAGGTCCGGAAACTGGTTGCTAAGGTTTACCGTCCCGATCAGGTAACGGTATTCGGGGTGCAGGGCCAGGTACTCGGCCACGCCCTTCCAGAGCAGCGCCGGCGGCAGGGGCTGCGCTTGGTATTCGGCCCGGATAAAAGCACGGCCTACCTCCAGCGACTCGCGCAGCAGCGGCCGCATCTCCTTCTTCAGACCGTACAGGGAGTGCAGGTAGAAACCGCGCTTGCCCATTTCGCGCATGATGTTCCGCCCCCGCCCAACCCGGCAGGCTCCCACCAGTTGGCGGGCTTCCCGGTCGTAGAGCAACAGGTGGCGGTAGTAAGTGTCGTAGCCGTCGAGGTCGAGGGCTTGGCCAGTGCCAGCATCCGCCGCCCGGGCCCCTAGCTCCCGCAACCGCCCGATTTCGGGCAGCACGTGTGGCAACTCCGTTTGTTTGGCCAGATACACTTCCCAGCGGCCGTGGCGGAGCAGGCGCCGGTTGGGCCGTAGCGCCGCCAAGTCAGCTTCTAGTAGGGCAGCCGGGACAGCGGGTACCGGGGCAGCGGGTGGCCAGGCAGGAGCCTCCTCGCTTTGGGCGGCACCTGTCGCCAGCGCCGCGGCCCGCGCTAGCAGGTGGGGCAGGCGCTTAGCGGCTGGAAGCTGCACCAATGCCGCCGCGCTTACCCGCGCCCCAATGCGCAGGTGCACCGTCTGGCCTTGGCGGCGGAGCACCTCGGCCGGCAGGTGGGCAAAGCGTAGCAGCGGTAGCAGCAGCCGCTGTAAGCTACGAACCGGACGGCCACTTACACTCAGGCATACTGGCAGCACCGGCACCCGGGCATGCGTCAGGAGTTGGCTAGCGGTAGCGTCCCGGGCTGGGTTGGAGGCAACCCGGAACAAGCGGGTGCGGGGGGCCGCGGGGCCAGTCGCGAACAGGCCCAGCGGCAAGTCGTTATGCAGGTAGCTGAGCAGCCGGGCCACGGTGGGTGCACTGGGCCTGGCCGCCGGTTGGCAGCTACGGGCCAGGGCCTGCTGCCGGGGCAAGCAGGGCAACAGCGGGGCCAGCACCTCGTTGGCCACAGCCACAAGCTCGGGGCGGACTTCACCCAGTACGTGGAGCAGTACCAACGCTTCGAGCAGCCCACCTTGCTGATTGGCCAAGGCTACGAAAGCGCCCCGCTCCGGCACCTGGCGCAGTTCAGCCGCATCGAAAGTGACCGTAATGCGCAGGTCGCGCAGCAGTTGGCCGATGAACTCGCGACCGTTCAGGTGGTGGTAGCCAGTACCCAGGTCGCGCAGCTCCCGCAGCTGGGCCCACGGCTGCCCAACGGGCTGCCGTGGGCCCAGTGACGCCCGGCCCCAGCTTCCCGCCGGCCAATCCCGCGAATCCGATGATACGTCCATATGCTTGCAGGCAGCGCCGGCCATTTCGTTGGCCCGGCACGCTACTTACAAATTTCTGCTCCGCAGGTTAGCCGGCTATTAAGCCCGCATTACGAAACGGTTACCATTCCCTTTTCCATACAAGAAGCCGCGTTGCAGCGCGGCTTCTTGTTGTCCTCCATCACATACCTTCTGACTTCACTCATCCTAAATATAAGCTGTTTGGCCGGGAGAAATAGCGCATTTAGACGAACTGCCTAAAAACAATGATCAAGCACCAGTTGTCCCCGGCCAGGTACCGGCCACCTATCATGCAGTCGGCAGATTAACTACCAGCAGCGGTTGGCTTCCTCCGTTGGCAAACCACTGCCAACCGGCCCGATCCGCAGGCTGACCGGCAGCGGCCAGCAACTAGCTGGTAGGGCCATTATCTACCCGGGCTTCCACTACACTCTGCACGGTAGTAGAAACGGCCGAGAGCAAATCGTAGCCGGTAGCGGCTTCAATGGCATTGACGGTGGTACGGTAGGTGCCCCACGACGTGTTAAGCGAGTTGTCGTTGGGTGTATCGAGGGCAATAACGCGGGTACTACTCGTGACGCGGCTGGCATCGCCTGAGCCAACGGGCAGCACAACGACCACCTTCCAGCAGCGGGCTGGCACGGTTACACGCCCCTGGTCGAGGGTAGTTTGATAGCCGGCCGAGCCGGTGCCACCTTTGCCGTAGCTCCCGCAGATGATGTAGAGCTCGTTGCCGGCATTCACGAGCGTACGGCAGTAGTTTTCGAGGCCCGCCCAGGTACGCTGGTTGTTATTAGGAGCCTGCGGAATCATGTTGTCCATCAGGAACGTGGCCGAGTTGTCCGCTACCGAGCCAGTGCGGTCGGCGCTGGGGCACTGGTGGCCGCGGTCGAAGCCCGAGCCCGAGTAGCTGGTGCTGCTCACGCGGTACCAGCCGCTGGGCAGCGAGTTGTCGGGGGCGAAGTTGTCTTGGCGCGGAGTACTACCCAACCAAGAGGTGCTCAAATGCCAGCTCACCCAGTTGGGCGTACCCCGGTCGCGGTGGTACGACATAGTATACTGGGGCTTGGTGATAAGGTAGTTCCAATAGAAATACGAGTCGGCTTTGGCGCCGCTGGGGTTGCCCAAGGCCAGGTTGTTGTCGCGCGAAGCAGTAGCATCGGCACTTTGCACGGCGGCGTTGGGTGCGGCCGTAGGAACTACGGCATCTTTGGAGCAGGAAGTAGCCAGGCTGGTGAGCAGTGCCAAGCCAAGCAAGCGGGAGAGAATACGCGCCATGAGCAACAGGTGTGGTAAGGGTGAGAATGGGAGGAACGAAGAGTTGAATGTGGCCACAAAAGTGCGACATCCGCCCCGGCTTTAAGTTACCTTAATATTATTATTTATCGGGGTTTTCAACTTTTACTGCTCCCCCAATTCGCGCCTCCTCATTTTGCGGAATTAGTATTTATAATGCCTGATATTTGCTATATAAACTTTTATGATTGCCGTATCAACAATTAATTAACCTATTGAACACAATGTTCTCAATCCAGCAGTTCATCCATAAATTATATTTTTACCTGATAACTCACGGGCAAAATTGATTTATTCTACTACCGATACTAAAGCTGTTTATAAGGCCACTAACTTACCCTTCCTATCCGTGCCGTTAAAACGCCAGAAGCCCCACTGACCTGCAACAGTGGGGCTTCCTGAATAAGCTAACAATCGTCGGACGAGAAATAGGTACTGCTAAATAAAGTGGGTAGTAGCTATGGCAACAGCGCGTTTAGCGGCCACTGAGGGCTAGGCGCTGGGTAGCTACCTGCTGGCCCTGGGCATTGCGCAGTATCACTTGGTAAATCCCGGCCCGAAGCCCTTGCACGGCAATGGTCGTTTTGCGGGCGCTTACCGATTGCTGGCTCACTAGGCTACCCTGCAGGCTGTAAATAGCCACCTCGTAATCGGCGGAGGGCAGCGTACCCAGCGTTACCTGCACCAGATCGGAGGAGCCGGCAGGATTCGGATAAAGCACCAGCGCAACGGCAGCGGCTTTGCGCGTTACGACGGCCACAGCCGAATACACCTGGGTGCCGTCGACGTCGACTTGGCGCAACCGGTAGTAGAGCACACCGGCGGGTAGTTGCCGGGCGTCGTTGTCACGCAGCGCGTACTCGCGACCACTCGACGTATTGCCGGCGGCCTGCACTCGCCCTACCGTAACAAAGCCTTGGTTGGCGGTTACCGAGCGCTCTACCTCGAAGTAGTCACTGTTGACTTCAGCCGCCGTTTTCCAGGTTACATCCACGGCCAGCTCATTGGCGCGGGCGTTGAAGGCCGTCAGCTGCACGGGCAACGGAGCCGGAGGGGCCACAATGTTCGTGGGAAAGCCGGTAGGCCGGTCTTCGGCAAAGCCGTAGTAGATGCGGGTATCGTTCAGCAGCGATACGCCATTGGCAAATTCTACCTCTACCCAATCGAAGTCACGAGTGGTCAGGAACGATATTTCCTGCCGACCATCAGCTAAAAGCTCCAGTCTGAGCAACGCACTGCCAGTGGCACTTTCTACCAATACCGAACCATCGGTGTTGCCGTTGCTGGTAGGCGTACCGGTGTAGGTTCTTACCCGGATATTGGACAGCACATTCAAATCAAGCAACTCAGTCCCACTTCCCAGAATGACACCCGCCGTGTTACCAGCCTGTCCGGCACCATCGAGGCGCATTTTCAACCCTACAGTACCGCCCACGGATAACGTGGTCTGTACCGTAGCGTAATTGTTTTTCAAGTCATTATCAGCCGCTAGTTGGGGGTCGGTTATGGAGCAGTTCACGCACACTACCGCGCTTGATGTGGTCACCTCGAATTTGCCAGCCGGATTCGCAAACTGGGAGAGCAACGGATCCACGTCACGGAATACCCGGGGCTCCAGACCAAAACCGTAATAAACGCGCAGATTATCAAGGACACCCAGCAAGCTGGTCCTCCGAATTTCCACCCGGTCGTAGCGCTTGGTGGTAGGGAAGTTGATGGCGTACTGACCACCGGGCAGCACCTTTAGGCTCAGCAAATCACCGGCACCACTACTTTCCTGGGCCACTCCGTTCAGGTATGTGGTAAGGCGCAAGCCCTTCAGGATGCTGACATCCAACAACCCGCCGTTACCAATCACAAAACCCGCATCATACCCAGCCGGTGCGGTGCCTTCTAGTTGCGTTTGCAACGTAGTAGGGCAGCTCAGATCGACCAAAGAACCCATAGTGGCGTAGTTGGTGAGGCTGTTATCCACCGCGTTCAAAGGGTTGCTGACGTTACTGTTCACGCATAGCGTAATGCCGTTGTCTTTGCTTTCGGTGCTGTAGTTGCTGGTTGAGGGGGCATCGAAGCGCGACAAATAACCCTGCGCCGTATTTATAACGTTGGCGTCGATAGCGTAAGCATAGAAGACGTCCAGTTTGTAACCCAGAGCCAGCAAAGCGCCGGCTTCGATTTCAATCTGGTCGAATGGCTTGGTGGCCACGAACTCCAGCCGTACCGGATCGGAACCCGAACCACCGAGCACCAGCCCGGCCAGTTCCGCACTCACTGGTATCGACTCCTGCACAACGGAAGTACTACCGCTTTTCTTCAACGTCCGGATGACCAAGACCCCGGCCAGGTTGATGTTGAGCAGGTTGAGCACTCCGCCTTGGCGCCGAACCACTACGCCGGCCCGATAGTTGGCGGGGGCTTGGCTGGCCAAGTTCACCCGTAGGCGAATGGAGTTACCTACGAGGGATAGCGGCACATCGATAGTGGCCGCCGAATTGAAGTTGCCATCTGCGGCAAGCTCCTCATTATCTACACTACCAAAGCAAACAGGATTTAATATGCCAGTGCAGGTACGAATTGTCTGTGCCCCGCTGGCCCCGCCAGCGGAGTAAATGGGAGCACTGGCGGCGTTGGCCAATTGGGCGCTGCAGCTCAGCAGTAAACAGACGAGCACCCTGAGCAAGCGGGTGGCAGAGTTGGAGTAGAGACGTAGCATAGGTGCAGGGGCAATAGGTTGATGCTCACATGGATTAGTGTGCTACCTTACCAATACCAACTACTCCGCCAAGCTGATCATTAAGCTATTATCTGTTGATTATCAATTATTTACACTGATATAAGAAATTACATATTGATTCATTCCGAGATTATTCGTCTTAAAACGGGAATTTTTGGTATCCCCGAAAATCCCGCTTATACTCGCACAATCGCCCGTTCTGCCCGTCCCTCCCATCCCGAAAACAACCTTTACGAGAATAGAACATTCCTGATAAGTCTCTTTCCCGATTCGGGACCAGAGACAAATTCGGTTGTTCTTCTCTTTTCCCTGTCCTCTGCATGAACTCCCCCTCATCCATCTCGATTTTTATCGTTGAAGACAACGTCTGGTACGGCGAGTTACTGGAGTATAAGCTGGCCCAAAACCCCGACTATATTATCCGGCGGTTCACGACGGCGCAAGCCTGCCTCGACAATTTGGGCGACAAGCCCGATATCATTACCCTCGACTACTCGCTGCCCGATGGACAGGGCGACCAAATCCTTCAGCAAATCAAAGCCCGCCTGCCCGAGGTAGCCGTTATTGCCATTTCCGGGCAGGAAGATATCCGGACGGCCATTGGCATGCTGCGCCACGGGGCCTACGACTACCTGGTGAAGGACGAGGAAACGTCTAACCGGCTCTGGAACACGGTGGGCAACATTGGCAAGCAGCTGGCGCTACGGCGCGAAAACATCCAGCTGCGCGAGCAAATCGGCCGCAAATACGACGCCCAGCGGGCCATTCTGGGCGAGAGCCCGCAGATCCATCAACTCTCCGCCCTCATCGACAAGGCGGCTCGTACCAACATCACCGTGTCTATCAGCGGCGAAACCGGCACCGGCAAGGAACTGGTGGCTAAGGCCATTCACTACGGTTCGGAGCGGCGCAATGGCGCGTTCGTGGCCGTGAACGTGGCGGCCATTCCGCGCGAGCTGCTCGAAAGTGAGCTGTTCGGCCACGAGAAAGGCGCCTTTACCGGGGCCGTGGCCCGGCGCATCGGCCGGTTCGAGCAGGCCCACCAAGGCACGCTATTTCTCGACGAAGTAGCCGAGCTCGACCTGAGCCTGCAGGCCAAGCTGCTGCGGGTATTGCAGGAGCGCGAAGTAAGCCGGGTGGGTGGCACGGCCCCCATTGCGTTCGATGCCCGCCTGATGGTAGCTACTCACCGTGACTTGCTGCTGGAAGTGCGCGAAGGGCGGTTCCGGGAAGACCTGTACTACCGCTTGCTGGGCCTGCCCATTGTACTGCCACCGCTCCGCGAACGGGGCCAGGACGTACTGCTGCTGGCCGAGGCCTTCCTGCACGACTTCTGCCAGCAGAATAATATGGCCACCTGCACCCTCTCGGAGGATGCCCGCCGCAAGCTGTTGCACTATGGTTTTCCGGGTAATGTGCGCGAACTCAAAGCGCTGGTGGAACTAGCGTCGGTGTTGGCCGAAAACGGCCAGATTGAGCCCCAGGACTTGCCCACCCGCGACCTGCGGCCCGATGCGGCCATGGCTGGCTCAGCAGATGGTGAGTCGCTGCGGGTACAGATGGCCCGCATCGTGCAGGGCTACCTCGACCGATACGAAGGAAATATTTTGCAGGTAGCGGCCAAACTGCAAATCGGCAAGTCTACTATTTATCGTATGATTCAGAATCAGGAGGTGCAGATTCGGTAAGCGCTGGTCCGGAACCGGGCAGTAAACCCACTAACCGGGCCGCTGGGCCCGCTGCCCGGCTTCGCTCAGTTTACTTTTATGGATTCAATTAGTTTTCGGCACCAAAACCGGCAGTTGCGCCAAGCCCGCCGGCAGTTGGCCGAGCTAAGAGCCCGTTCGCAGGCAGCCACCGACCAAGCCGCGGCCCTGCTCCAGACCATGACGACGGCCATTCTGGCCGAGGATCAGCGCCACATCGTGACGCTGCTTAACCCCCGCCTATGCGACCTGCTGGGCCTAGCGCACCCACCGGCGTACTACATTGGCCAGCCCCTGGTGAAACTGTTGCGCGAAACCCGGCCCGGCGTGCTCGACTACGATGGATTACGGGAACAGAACAAGCAACTGGTAACCACCCAGGCCCGCAGCAACGGGCTGCTGGTAAAGCTACGCGGCGGCCAGATTATCCAGCAGGATTACCTGCCCGTGGTGCACGATGGCACCACCATGCTTCATATCTGGAGCTACGAGGACGTGACGGAGCAACAGTCGGCCCAGCACCGGGTACAGGAACTCTCGCGCCTGGCTGAGCAGAGCCCCCAGCCTATCATCCGCTTTCGCCCCGACTGCCACCCGCTCTACGCCAACCCGGCGGCGGCCCCCATTCTGGCAGCGTTGGCCCACCCCAACGGAGCAGCCACCTGCAACTTACTTTGCCAGGCTATTACGCAGGTGCTGGCTGGTACTGCGCCGCACACACTGGAACTGGAAGTAGGGAACGAATTTTACCTCTGCACTATTGCCCCACTTCCTGATGAGCAGGAAGCCAATGTGTACCTGACGGCCATCAGTGAGCGGCGGCGGGCCGAGGCCGAACTGATCCGCAGCCAGCTCTTCACGGCGCGCATCAACGATACGGTGCCCACCATCGTGTTCATTTATAATGCCGATACGCATGGCATAGAGTACTGCAACCGCCAGGTGGAGCCCGTGCTTGGTTACACTCCCGACGAGATAGTGGCCATGGGGCCGGCCCTAACGCAGCGCCTACTTCACCCTGACGACCTAGGGCACAGCAACGATAAACAGCGAATGCTGCGTACGCTGCCCGATGGGGAAGTCCTTCGCTCGGAGTACCGGCTTCGCCACCAGGATGGCAGCTGGCGCTGGCTCAGCATGCAAAGCACCTGCTTTACCCGCCACCCCAATGGGCGGCCCTGGCAAATTGTGGGCGCGGTAACCGACATCACGGAGCGCCGCGAAACGGAGCAACTGCTGCGCCAGAGCCAGCTGTTCGTAGAGCGCATCACCAACACCATTCCGAACTTGGTCTACATCTACGATGTGGTGCAGGAGGCCAATGTATATTGCAACCGCTTCGTGGAAGGCATTTTGGGCTATACTGCCGAGGAGCTGCAGGAGTGGGGGCACCAAATGCTAACGAAGCTGCTACCGCCGGCTGAGGCCGCTAAGCTGCACCAGCATTTCTTGGAAGTGGCCCGCCAGCCCGATGATGAGATTCTACACCTCGAAGCCATGTTCCACCACCGCAACGGCTCGGTGCGGTGGCTGCGGGTAAGCAACACGCCGTTCGCCCGCGACGCCCAAGGGCAGGTAACCCAGATTTTGGGCAGTGCCGAGGACATTACGCGTTGGAAGGTAGCCGATGAGCAGCGCCGCTCGGCTAACCGCCGGCTGGCTGAGCAGAACCGCCTGTTCCGGCAGGTGATTGACACGGTTCCTAACCTGATTTACCTTAAAGACCACCTGGGGCGCTACGTGCTGGTTAACGAAGCGACGGCCCAGTTCTTTAACCTGAGCAACGAAGCGCTGCTGCAGGTTTCGCCCGCCGAGCTACTCGCCCAGTTCCCTGACCTCACCCACCACCGGGTTCAGGATGAGGAGGTGCTACGCTCCCGGCAGGAAATTGACATGGAGAAGAGCTCGACCGATGCCAACCAGCAGCAGCGCTGGTTCCGCACCGTTAAGCGCCCCTTCGTGCGGGCCGATGGCACGGTGCAGGTGCTGGGCGTCGATCATGACATAACCGAGCTGAAGCAAACCCAGCAGGCCTTGGAGCAGGCCAAGGAAGCTGCCGAGCAGAACGCCCAAGCCCGCCAGAACTTCCTCACCAATATGAGCCACGAAATCCGGACGCCCATGAACGGTATCATGGGCCTGACGGAGCTACTGGCCAAAACGCCCCTCAACCCGGAGCAGCAGGAGCTGCTGCACCACGTCGAGTACTCGTCCCAGAACCTGCTGGTCATCATCAACGACATCCTCGATATGGCCCAGCTCGGCGCGGGCCGGGTGCGCCTCGAACACGTTCCCTTCGATTTGGCGGAAGTGTTGCGGGCCAGCTGCCAGGCCCTGCTGCCCCAGGCCACCGGCAAAGGCATCGGACTGCGCCTGCAGCTACCAGCCAACGCCTCTTCCCAACCCATCTGGGTACTGGGCGACCCCTTCCGGCTGCGGCAAATCCTGCTCAACCTGCTCAGCAACGCCATCAAGTTTACCAATAAGGGTCAGGTGCTGCTCACTTACCAGCGCGTGGCCAATCTGGCCGGCGAAGCGTCCGGTACTGGCCGCTACCAGTTTTCGGTGCTCGACACCGGTATCGGCATCTCCCCCGACCAGTTGCAGCACCTGTTCGAGCCCTTTACGCAGGCCTCGGCCAGCACGGCCCGCGAGTACGGAGGTTCGGGGCTGGGGCTGAGCATTTCGCGGGGGTTGGTAGAACTGCTGGGCGGCGAGCTGACGGCCGAAAGCCGCCCGGGCCACGGCAGCACGTTCCGCTTCGTGCTGGAGCTGCCCGCCGCCCCTACTCCCGACCTTACCCTGCCCGTACCGCCCCCCGACTACCAGCGCCTGAGTGGCCACCACATCCTGCTCACCGAGGATAATGCCGTCAACCAATTGCTGGTCCGCACTATGTTGCAGGGCTGGGGCCTGAAGGTTGACACGGCTTCCTCGGGAGCCGAAGCCCTGGCCCTGTTTCGGGAGCACCACTACTCGTTGGTATTGATGGACATTCAGATGCCGGGCATGGATGGCGTGGCCACCACCCGCCTGCTGCGCCAGCACCCCAACCCGGCCCGGGCCGCCACGCCCGTAGTAGCCCTCACGGCCCACGCCATGCCCGGCGACGCCGAGCGCTACCGCACTGCCGGCCTCGATGATTACCTGTCGAAGCCGTTCCGTGAAGCCGCCCTGTTCGAGGTGATGGCCGGTCTGCTCGACCTCGACCGCCGGCCAGCAAACTGCCCGGAACCGTTGGCTTTGCCCCAGGTGGCATCTGCCAGTACACTAGCGCCCGTTGGGCCCAACCTGGCCCCACCAGCTCCCGCCGCGCCACTCTACGACCTGGAGCAGTTGCGGCGCATGTCGGACAACGACGATACGTTCGTGCAACGGCTGGTGGCCTTGTTTATTCGCACAACCCCGCCCGTGATAGCCGAGATGGAGCAGCACCTCGCGGCCCGGCAGTTGGAGTTGCTCGGAGCCGCCGCCCACCACCTGAGAAGCTCGACCGACGGCCTGCAGGTGCAAAGCCTGCGCACCGTGCTGCGGGACATGGAAGACGCCTCCCGCACACCCGATACGGCACCCGACTGGCCCCAACTGACCACCGACGTGGAATTGGTACGCACTACTATCGATGAGGTAATCAGGCAGCTCCGTGAGGCTTATCCCGCTTAGCCCGGCCACGACAGGCTACAGCGGCGGCCAGGCAGTAATGGAAAGCACATAATTATACTGCAACTTAGGCGGGGTCTTTGTAGTTAGTCTAGCATACTCGGTTGTCTTATTCAGCTTCGCCATATAACCGGCGGCCCGAACGGACGCCATATTTTTTCTTCATCTTCTCTTTCTTATGACACTCCTGATTTTTCTGGGCATTGCCCTGGCTACGGCCTTCCTGGCTTTCGATACAATTAACAACGTAAAAGCCATGTTCCGCCCCGAGCCCGTACCCGTGCGGGTGAACGACTAAGCTGCAGGATTTACTCCTACGCAAAAAGGGCCCCTGCCATGGCAGGGGCCCTTTTCGTAAGGTTGGTTTCGAGCGCCATTGGCCGAAGCCGCGCCAGGAGGCAGCTTAACGGATGACGAGCTTACGCATCTCACTCGACGTGTCGGATTCGAGCTTTACGTAGTACAGGCCGTTAGTGAACCTGCTCAGGTCGAGCGTGCGGGTGTAACGGTCGTTGAGTTCGGTCAGCGTTTCGCGGTACATGACCGTGCCGATAACGTTGAGTACCCGTAGTTCCAGCTTGCGGCCCTCGAAGCCGTTGATGGCAATATGGACGATACCCGTGCTGGGGTTGGGATACACGGTCAGGGCCTTTTCATCGGCCGCCGTTGGCCGGGGCACCACCGTGGGTTGCGCCTGAGCGCTATGCAAGCCACTGGAAAGCCCGGTAGTCAGCAATAAAGTCAGAAAAAAAGCGCGTAGGTGTGGCATCATATCGTACAATTGGGAGCAGGCTGGTATTTGTTGCCGGGCCAGCTAATACTAAACGGCCGTACAGGCTGTTGGGTTGACAAAAATACCACCCCATTTTATTAAACCCATGAAATATAACACATCTTCGATGAAAGACTCGTTTTGCCGCTCATCTGCAACCGTTTACCCTGCGAAATAAGTTGGACGTTATCATCATTGGCGGCGGTTTGGGGGGACTTTGTGCGGCGCTCGACCTGCGGCTGCGCGGCCACGCCGTTACGCTGGTCGAGCGCCGGCAGTATCCCTTCCACCGGGTTTGCGGCGAGTATGTGTCGAACGAGGTGCTGCCCTACCTGCGCCGGCTTGGGGCCGAGGTAGAAGCCCTGGCGCCCGCTCACATCAGCCGCTTGCAGGTCAGCTCCCCGGCGGGCCGGGTGCTCGAAGTGCCCCTCGACCTGGGTGGTTTCGGCATCAGCCGCTACCAGCTCGATGAGTTTCTGTACCAGCTTCTGCAGCAGGCCGGCGGGCAGGTACTGCACGCTACCGTCACGGATGTGGAATTCGAGGCGGCCACCGATGCCCATCAGGTGGTGCTCTCCGATGGTCGCCGCCTGCCGGCCCGGGTAGTGGTGGGCACCTACGGCAAGCGTAGCGCCCTCGACCGGCAGTTGGAACGGCCATTTTTCAGCCAACGCTCGCCCTACCTGGGTGTGAAGTACCACCTGCGCTACCCCGCCATGCCCCGCGACCTGATTGCACTTCACAACTTCGCCGACGGCTACGCAGGCATTTCGGCCATCGAAGACGACAAGTACTGCTTCTGCTACCTTACTACCCGGCGCAATCTCAAGGCCCACGGCACTATTCCGGCCATGGAAGCCGCCGTGCTGGCCCGCAACCCGCACCTGCATCATATTCTCAGCACGGCCGAGGTGCTATACCCGCAACCCGAGGTTATCAACGAAATTTCCTTCGCCCCCAAAACCTGCGTCGAGCGGCACGTGCTGCTGGCCGGCGACGCGGCCGGCCTCATCACGCCGCTCTGCGGCAATGGCATGGCCATGGCCATTCATGGGGCCAGCCTAGCCGCCGCCCGCACCGATGCGTTTCTACGCGGGCACCTCAGCCGCCCCCAACTGGAAGCCACCTATTCGGCCGACTGGCAGGGGCAATTCGGGCGGCGGCTGCGGGTAGGCCGGGCAGTACAGCGGCTATTTGGTCAGCCTTTGCTCAGCGAGCTGACTGTGGGTGGCCTAAGCCACTGGCCCGGGGCCGTGCGGGCGCTGATGCGCCGGACCCACGGCGAAGCTTTTTGATTTTTAGGGTTGATTTTTGTTCCTGCTTACTCCTGACCGGCAGCCTGCTAACCTGTTCAGCTACTGCCGCTTCCCCTCCGTTGCCAGCCGCTGGGCAATATCGCCCCGAAACCTGTACCCCAACCGGTTGTTTTTTACGTAAACTGCCCCCAATGAGTAGTTATTTGTGTGCCATCGGCACCGCCAATCCGCCCCACCGCATCCCTCAAACCCAAATTGCCGATTTCATGGCTCAGGCCCTGGAGCTGGACGAGCGCGGCGCGCGCAAACTGCACGCGCTGTACCGGGTGTCGGGCATTGGCCACCGCTATTCTGTACTGCCCGATTATGCCCGGGTGAACGGTGAGTTCGAATTCTTTCCAAATACACCGGGCCTGGAGCCGTTCCCGTCGGTGGGCCGGCGCATGGCGGAGTACCGCCGGTTTGCCCTACCACTGTCGGTGGAGGCTGTGCAGGCCTGCCTGGCCCAGCTGCCCGAGGTCGAGCTCCGCTCCATTACCCACCTCATTACGGTTAGCTGCACCGGCATGTATGCCCCGGGCCTCGACATTGAGTTGGTGGGCGCGCTCGGGCTGCCGGGCCACGTGCAACGGACCTGCGTGAACTTTATGGGCTGCTACGCGGCCATCAACGGCCTCAAGCTGGCCAATGCTTTCTGCCGGGCCACGCCCGGGGCGCGGGTGCTGGTGGTATGCACCGAGCTGTGCACGCTGCATTTTCAGAAAAGCCAGGAAGATGACCACCTCATCTCCAACGCCCTGTTTGGCGACGGGGCGGCGGCGGTGCTGGTGCAGAGCGAACCGGCGGCCAACCGGCCCAGCCTGAACCTTACAGCCTTCCATTGCGACCTGGAGCCCGATGGCCACGCCGATATGGCCTGGCACATCAACGACTTCGGCTTCGAGATGACGCTCTCCTCCTACGTGCCCCGCATGATTCAGCAGGGCATTGGGCAGCTTACCCAGCGCCTGTTGGCCGATTTGCCGGTGGAGCTGGCCGATATCCGGGCCTTCGCCATTCATCCGGGGGGCCGCAAAATACTGGAGTCGATTGAGCAGGCGCTGGGCCTCTCGACCCACGACAACCGTTACGCCTACCAAGTGCTGCGCGAGTACGGCAACATGTCGTCGGCGACGGTGCTGTTCGTGTTGCGCGACCTGCTCGCCGACCTTACGGCCGCCGACGCGGGGGCGCCGGTGCTCAGCTTCGCCTTTGGTCCCGGCCTCACGCTGGAAGCCATGCTGCTCACGGTGGCCGTGGCCAATCAGGAGAATATACCTGACGTAGCCGAGGTGAGAAGCGCGATGGAAGTGCTGAGCGAAGTACGGTAGCATTTTCGCTCATTCACCACGCTTCTCTCTCCACTTTCCACCTTACGAAACATGGCTGATTTGCGCGTCCGCTCGGAGCAGGAGGAGCTGATGGATGACCTGACGCTGGCTTCCGACGAGTTGCGCCAGAACCTCGACGAGCTGGAAACGGTGAACACCTGGCTCGGCGGCTATGCCCCAGTGCTCGATGCCCTCGACCGCCTGCGTCCCCACTTCCCGCCCGGCCGCCCCCTGCGCCTGGCCGATTTGGGCAGCGGGGGTGGCGACACGCTCCGCCAGATTGCCCGCTGGGCCCGCCGCCGCCACGTGCCCGTCGAACTGGTGGGCATTGATGCCAACGCCTTCATGCTCGACTACGCGGCCGCTAAAGCCACCGCGTACCCCGAAATCAGTTTTCAGCAGGCTGATATCTTTTCCGCCGAATTTCAGCAGCAGCCCTTCGACGTGCTCACGGCCAGTCTGTTCTGCCACCACTTCTCGGACGCCCAACTTACTACTATGCTGGCCCAATGGCACCGGCAAGCCGGTCTGGCCGTCATCATCAACGATTTGCACCGCCACCCGCTGGCCTACCACAGCATCCGGTGGCTTACCCGGCTGCTGGGCGGCTCCCACCTCGTGCAGCACGATGCGCCCCTGTCGGTGGCCCGCGCCTTCACCCGCCCCGAGTTGAAGCGCCTGCTGGCCGCCGCTGGCATCGTCCGCTACACCCTGCGCTGGCGCTGGGCCTTCCGTTGGCAGGTGGTGGTAATAGGTGAGATGGTGAATGAGTGAATGACACGTTGTTTTTCTCATTCACCGCTCATCCCCACAAATCGGCGGCGACCCGGAAGGTGTTGGCGTGGGCCTCGATGATGTCGATGATGTTGGGCGAATACCCCCCCCCCCATGCAGACCACCACTGGAAGGCCGTGCTGGTGGCATAGGCCAAGCACGTAGGCGTCGCGCTGGCGGCACCCGTCGCGGGTCAGGCTCAGGTGGCCCAGCTTGTCGGTGGCCAGCACATCGACGCCGGCCAGATAAAACACGAAATCGGGCTGGTGCTCGGCCAGTAGGCGGGGCAGCGCGTCGCGGAGCAGGGCCAGGTAGGCGCCGTCGGTGGTGCCGTCGGGCAAAGGCAGGTCGAGGTCGGAGACTTCTTTGCGGTGAGGGTAATTACGGGCGCCGTGTACGCTGAAAGTAAATACCCGGGGCTCAGTGGCAAAAATGCTGGCCGTGCCGTTGCCCTGGTGCACATCGAGGTCGATGATGAGTACCCGGCGCACGCCCAACTCAGGGTGGGCCAGCAGATAAGCCGCGGCCGCGGCCTGGTCGTTGAGCAGGCAAAACCCCTCGCCCCGGTCGCGGAAGGCGTGGTGGGTGCCGCCCGCGATGTTGAGGGCCACCCCACCGCTGGCCAGCGCCCGCCGGGCGCATTCGAGGGTACCGCCCAGAATAGTGGTTTCGCGGACTATCAGCTCGGGGCTCCACGGAAAACCGGTGGCTCGCTCCTCGGCCCGGGTCAGCTCCCCGGCCTGCAGGCGGCGCAGATAATCGGTGTCGTGCACCCGGGCAATATCGGCTTCGGGCGGTGGTACAGGCCGAAAAAAGGCCGTTTCGGGCACCGTGCCTTCGCGCAGCAGCTGCTCGGGTAGCAACTCGTACTTGAGCATCGGAAAACGGTGGGCGGCGGGCAGCGGGTGGGCGTAGCAGGGAGCCCAGGCAATGGAGAGCATACGCGGTAAGTTACGCGAGCCAGCCACCACCGGCCGGGCCCGACACAAAGATAACCGCCGGGTTGGGGCGGTTATCTTCGGATTCGGATGGCTTTATGGTGGGGCGTATCGGGCTCGAACCGATGACCCCTACCTTGTCGAGGTAGTGCTCTGAACCAACTGAGCTAACACCCCAAGTAAAGCCAACGTGGCGGCGGCCGTAAAGAGACAAAGATAGTTTTTCGGCGCTGATTAGCCTTTGCGCAGGCGTACAACATTTAGGCATTCAGGGAAGATACCGTGTAACTTTCCTGCCCCAAGACAGTATAGCGGCTTGTAGCTGACCACTAAGGCCCCAGGGGTCTTACCGCCGGGTCGGCGTTTTATTCCCGCTGAATTCTCTTCTTATGAAACACTTTGCCCTTCTTTTAGCTGGCTGCGCCCTGAGCGCCGCCCCAGCCCTGGCCCAAACTGAAGGCCCCGGTGGCATCCGGTCTTCGACCGATTATCCTTCCGGCAGCAGCGGCCACGATTCGCGCAACACCGGCTTCGGCATCAAGGGCGGCTTCACGGCTTCGCATTTCCGCGGCGACGATAAGAAAAACTACTCCGACGAAGGCGTTTACAACACGTTCCACGCCGGCGTGTACACCCAGTACGGCTTCAGCGACAAGTTCTCGATTCAGCCCGAGTTGCTTTATAGCCGCCAGGGTTTTGCTGGCAACAATGGCTTGCCCAATTCCCAGGGCCAAACTATAAACGGGGCATACAACACTCGCCTCGACTACCTGCAGGTACCGGTGCTGCTGGTGTACAATTTCCTCGATAACGTGAGTGTGCACGTAGGCCCCCAGGTTTCGCTGCTGACCAAAGTGCGCGAAAACGGGGTAGAGCGCAAGATTGCCAGCGACAAAGACACCTACGACTACCACAGCCTCGATTACGGCCTGGCTGCCGGTCTCGAAGCCCGCGTGGGCCCGGCCCGCATTGGCGGCCGCTACGTGGCCGGTTTCCAGGATATCATCAAGAACCCCCGCACCACTGCGGCGCAGGGACTCGATAACATCAAAAACGGCGCTTTCCAGGTGTATGTAGGACTGGGCATCGCCCGTTAGGCCCACTTACCACCGGCGCATCATCAAAAGGAAGTCCTGCGGGGCTTCCTTTTTTTGCTTCTTTTCCCTTCGTTATGTTACTGGCTTCCCTCCCCGCCGTCAACCAAGCCCGAGAGCTGCTGGCCGAACACGGCATGGCCTTACTCGGGGCCTGGGGTCTGCTTAACTTAGTTGTAAGCGGCTATTACGTATCGCGCACAGATGCCCGCCTGGCGGTGCACCACTTCCACTTCATGAACGTGGCCTGGAACCTGGTGAACGTGGTGTTGGCCGTGTGGGGTATGCTGCGGGCGCACCCAAATCAGGTGGCCGGACTTACGTTGCCCGAAAGCCTCGCGGCTCAGGCCAGTTTCGAGAACATCCTGCTGCTTAACGCGGCCCTCGATGTGCTTTATGTGCTTGTCGGTTTCTGGCTGTACCGCCGCGCTGCCACGCCCACGGCCACCCGCCCCGAGCGGTTGCGGGGCTACGCCCGCTCGGTGTGGCTGCAGGGCGGATTTCTGTTCTGCTTCGACCTGGGTCTTTACTTCACCTACCACCAGTTTGTGGACCGATTACTGGAAGTAGTGCCGTAAACTGGCCGGTGATGTAGCCATTTGGTAGTAGCGGGCAGCGCAAACCATCGACCTTTAACCCACGCAAAAGCCCCCGACGTGCAGACGTCAGGGGCTTTGGTTTAGGGCCAGGTTCGGACTGCGAACAGGCCCGCGCTGGGTGCTTACTTAGCCGTCAGGGCTTCCTTGATCTTCTCGTTGAAGTTGGGTAGGTCCTGGGGGTTGCGGCTGGTAATGAGGTTGCCGTCAACAACTACTGATTCGTCGACCCAGTGGCCGCCAGCGTTCTTGATATCGGTTTTGAGGCTGGGCCAGCTAGTCATTTTCTTGCCGCGCACCGTGTCGGCCTCAATTAGGGTCCAGGGGCCGTGGCAGATGGCCGCTACGGGCTTGCCCGAGCGCACGAACTCGCCCACAAAGCTGACCACTGCAGCCTCGGTGCGCAGCACGTCGGGGTTCATCTGGCCGCCGGGCAGCACCAAGGCATCGTAGTCGGCCACTTTCACGTCGCCGATTACCTTGTCTACGTCTACCTTACTACCCCAGTCTTTCTCGTCCCAGCCCTTAATAGAGCCGCTTTTCAGGGAGATGACGTGGGTTTCGGCTCCTTCGCCTTCAAGGTATTTTTTGGGCTTTTCGAGTTCCGATTGCTCGAAACCGTCGGTGGCTACAATGGCTATTTTCTTGCCTTTCAAGGCGTCGCTTCCAAAGATGCTCATAGGATTCAGGTTAGGTATGGTGAATAAAAAACCGAAAACGCCGGGGCGCTTTCGGTTCTTCTTTAACGGTAGAAATCAACAGGGGTTAAACAGGATTTTGGCATTGCTGCCTTCATCAGCCTCCCGCCCCAGATCCGGCCGGCCTACTCATCTTCGCTTTTGCGGGCTTTTTTAAGCTGTTTGCGCAAGGAGTTTACCCGGTCGTCGAACCCGTCGGGCTCGTATTCCACCTGCTCCACGTCCAGCGTATCGAGCAAGTCCATCAGCGCATCGGAGTGGTCGGTGCGGGTGCCGCCGGGCAAGCGCACAAATGCCATTTCCGACCATAGCAAGGCCTTTAGCTGGAGCCCATCTTCGCGCAGCATCTGCATTTCGATTACCAGGTTGGAGTTATCGAAGTGGATAACCTGGGTGCGGATGCGGACGGTTTCAGCGTGGCGGGCGGGGCGCAGGTAGGCCAGCTGGTGCTTCGTAATAACCCAACCCGAGCCCTGCTCCTGAGCAAGCTGGCCCATATTGAGGGCGTAGTGTTGCAACACGTGCTCCTCGCGGGCATTGAGGAAGTAGTCGAGGTAGCGGGCGTTGTTGAGGTGGCCCAGCATATCGCAGTCCTGAAACCGAATGCGGTGGGTGGTTTCGGGCGTCTGCATAAGGTCGGAAGGCATGGATGTAGAAGGACGAGTGAGGCGGCAAAGATGCGAAATAACCCCTGCGGCTCCACAAACCGCTAAGGCCGGCCACCGCAGCTGCGGCGCAGCTTCTCCAGATCGTGCACCACGCCCTGGACCTGGGCTTCGTCGGGTGTGTATAGGGGCAGTTCCAGAGTAGTTGAAGAGGTCGAGCCTGATCCGCTTTTCGTGCGCCGGTTTACCTTCACCACATAGTAGGGCTGGTTCGTTTTTTCGGTGTGCTGGAGGGCATAGGTCAGGGCCGTTACCTGGCTCCACTCCGAGCCCAGGGTCAACTCGAACTGCACCGTTTCGTCGGAGCGCACCGACCAGTCGCCGCCGTTTTTACGGTGGCTGACCTCAATGGTCGTGGCGTCAGTTTTAGCGTTGGTCCGGTACTGGCGGATAAGCTGGGTGATGTGGCAGTCGGAGAGTACCACTTTCAGTTCCGTATCGGGCTCGGCGGGGTCGCGCATCAGCTTATTGATGCGCTGGGCCAGCGCTGCGGGCGTGGTTTGGGCCGAAACGGCTCCCACCGGGGCGGCCAACACGGCCAGTAACAAAAGAACTTTCATTGCGGCAACGGCTAAATAGTGGCTTCGGCCCCACCGCGTTTCGGCGTGCCTTAACTGGCCAGATGCCACCGCCAGGCCAACCGTTGCCCGGCCCCGCCAACAAATAGCTTGACCTACTGGGCCTTACGGGCCCGCATCTGCTCCTGTACCTGCTTCTGCTTGGCCTTGAGCTGCTGGTACTGCTCGGGGCTAAGCACCTGCTGCAAGTCGCGGTCGGAGGCGGCGTTGAGGGTTTTGAGCTCGGCCATCATGGCCGGGCGGTTGCCCTTCAGGCGCTGCTGGGTTTCTTGGGCCTGCTTGAGGGTGCTCGTAAAAATCTCGCGCACGCGGGTGCGCTGCTCGGGCGTGAGGTTGAGTTCCTCGGTCAGCACATCAGTCAGGTCGCGGGCGGCGGGCGGCGCGGCGGCCACGGCTTTGGCCTCGGTCCGGGCGGCTTTGGCGGACCTAACGGGCGTGGCGGTAGCAGTAGCCGGCGACGTGGCCGGCTCGCGGCGGGCGCAAGCGGCCAACATGCCGGTAGTCAGGACCAGAGCCAGCGGAATACGGAGCAGAGACATAGTAAGGGAATCGTGAAGGAGAAAACGTAGCTACGCAAAACTAGCCAAGCCGGCCGGAAACGGCGCGCAACAGTTCCTCCGGCTTCACCCCAAAACGCCTTCATTTGGCCGAAAGCCTATCGGGCTCCAGACTAAAGTCTGGGCCACAGGTGCTACACGGCCGCCGCCATTACCTGGCCAGTAGCCGGGGTGCTGGCCTTGAGCTGCTGGGCCGTGTAGTGGGCCACGGCCATAATGGTGAGCATGGGGTTCACGCCGCTACAGGCCGGGAAGGCCGAGCCGTCGGCCACGAACAGGTTTTTGACCTCGTAGAGCTCCCCGGTGGGGCTGGCTGGGTGGGTGGCCGCGTCGCCACCCATCCGGCAGGTGCTCATCTGGTGGGCGCTATACAGGCCGAACTGGTTAGCTTTCCAGCTCAGATTAGCTAGGTTATCAAGCACTTCGGGGTTAAGCAGGCGGCCGTTTTCGGCGTGCAGCAGCGGCAGCGTGCCGTGGGGCAGCAGCACTGTGCGGGCCCCGGCGGCTACCTGAATATCGGCTGCCGCCCGCACCCCACGCAGCATATTGTGGCGGTCGAAGTCGCTAAGAGAGTAGTCGATGAGGGCCTGGCCGTGCTTATCAATCGACACCCGGCCGCCGTCCCGGTCGCGGGTGAGCACGATGAACGAGCCGATGTGGCTCGCCTGGTGCATGAGCTCCTTGTGCTGGCGGCCCGAAGTCCAGGGCATCACCATGCTCATCAGGCCGGGGTGGGCGGGCGGGGTTTCGAGCTTGGCCCCGAAGTTGGTGCCATCGAGCATCGTGAAGCCGTCGTTTACCACCGACATCATCGGCCCGTGCCAGGCGTTCATCAGTTGCTGGTAAATGCCCGACACCACCACCGTGGGGTGCAGGTGCAAATGCTGGCCCAGGTGCGGATGGCGCAGGCCGCTGCGCAGCAGCAACGCGGGCGTCTGGATGGCCCCGCCGGCCACTACCACCCGCCGGGCCCGCACCGTTACGCGCACCTGGCGGCCGTCGGCGGTGGTGTGGGTGGCCTCGGCCCCGGTGGCCCGCCCCTGCGCCACGGTTACGCGCGCTACTTCAGCGTCGCAGAGCAGGCGGGCGCCGTGCTCAAAGGCTGTTTGCAGGTAGGTGTTAAGCGTACCCTGCTTGACGCCGTGCCGGTCGCCGAAGCAGCTGTAACCCATGCCCGCGAAGTGCTCGTCCGATGAGTCGGTGGGGTGGCGCTCGTTGCGCGGAATCAGCTTCACCTCCTGGCCCAGCTTCCGCGAGCCGTCGAGCAGGGCCTGGTTCTGGCCGTTGTGGCGGGCGTAGTCGATGTTCACGCCCAGGGTCCGGCTCACCGCATCGAGGCTCTGCTTGAACTCCATGGACGTAAAGTGGGGCACCTGGTGCTCGCGGGCCCACTCCTGGAGCACATAGTCGGGCGTGCGGAAGGCGCCGGCCCAGTTTACGGTGGTGCCCCCGCCCAGGCAGGAACCGGCCAGTATAGCCACGCCCCCGTCCTGGGTGCCGAGCGTGCCTCGGGCATCATACAGCGTACCGAGCATGTCTACTTCGCGCTGCGAGAAGTCGGAGCCGTGGAAGTAGGGACCCTTTTCGAGCACCAGCACGTCGTGGCCGGCGGCAGCCAACTCGCCGGCAATCACGCCGCCCCCGGCCCCGCTGCCAATCACGAGCACGTCGCAGTCGTACGTCACGTCCTGGGTGAGTTGCAGGGTGGTGAGGGGGCGGGCGGCGGGCGCGGGCTCCACGGTTTCGGCCGGCACCTGGGGACCGGCGTAGCCAATAGCCTCCCACACCAACTCGGCCGCCTCGGGCACCGAGCCGCCGTAGTACAGAAACACGCACAGCTTACGCAACGCATGAAACCCCTTCCGCAGCTGGGGCAGGTTCGAGGAGGCCCAGCTTTGCAGCAGCTTCTCGCGCTGCCCGGCATCAAGGCGCACGAACGGCCGCAACGCCCCAAACCAGGTCAGGCCCAAAGCCGGCGAGTCAAGCAGCTTTAGTAGTTGCTGGAACTCCTGCTGGGCCCCCTCCGGCTGGGCCGACAGGGCCTCGGCCATTTTGTCGAGGTCGATGCCCGCGGCCCCGGCTTGAGCCCAGTAGGCCGGGTCGGACGCTCCCGCCGGAGCCGGCAAAGTGGGGATGAACGTGTCGGCAATGGCGCGCAGGGTGGCGCGTTGGGCTTCGGTAAGCTGCATGGCGGGCGGGAAATAACGAACGAAGCCCGCCGGGAAGCGGGCCCTAAAAGTTCGTCATTTTTTCCGAAACTACTCGGCTTGCATACGAAAAGTGCGGTGGTGAGAGAACCCCATTCAGAGCGAAGCGAAGAATCTCGCGTGCCAAAGTAACTTCTGATAGTATAGTTACCATTGCACGCGAGATTCTTCGCTTCGCTCTGAATGACGTTCCTTTCTATTCAATCACTCATTCCCCTAAAGCCACTTAAGCAATAGGCTGATCATGGATTTTACCCGGGGCGTGTAGGGAGGGTAAAGGGCTTTGATGGAGGTGAGGCCGACGTGCTGTTTGAGCACCGATTTCTCGTTGCTGAAGGCCATGAAGCCGGCGTGGCCGTGGCAGCGACCCAGGCCGCTGTTGCCGAAGCCGCCGAAGGGCAGGTCGGGGTGGGCCAGGTGCAGGATGGTTTCGTTCACGCAGGCCCCGCCGGCCGGAATGTTCTGGAGCAGGTAGCGCTGGTTTTCGTCGTCCTGGGTGAACACGTAGAGGGCCAGGGGCTTGGGGCGGGTATTCACCTCGTCCACGGCTTCCATGAGGTTGCGGAAGGTGAGCACGGGCAGCAGCGGGCCGAAGATTTCCTCCTGCATGATGCGGCTGTCGGTGGGTGGGTCGAGCAGCACGGTAGGTTCGATGAAGCACTGGCCGGCGTCGGTGGCCCCGCCCTGGGCCACGGTTACGCCCTGGGACCGGGCATCGTCGAGCAAGCCGGCAAGGCGCTCGTAGTGGTGGTTGTTCACGATGCGGGCATAGGAGTCGGACTCGATGACGGGCTGGCCCTCGGGCGAGTAGAAGCGGCGGGTGGCGTCGCGCAGCTCGGTCAGCAGCTCGTCGCGCACGTTTTCGTGCACCATTACGTAGTCTGGGGCCACGCAGGTCTGACCCGCGTTTACGCCCTTGCCCCAGATGATTTTCTCGGCCGCGTCGCGCAGGTTGGCGGTTTCGTCGATTACAGCCGGGCTCTTGCCGCCCAGTTCCAGCGTGACGCTGGTGAGGTGCTCGGCGGCAGCCCGCATCACGATTTTGCCTACCTGGGGGCTGCCGGTGAAGAAAATGTGGGCGAAGGGCAGCTTCAGCAGTTCGGTGGCCACATCCTTGTCGCCCTCCACCACCGTTACCTCGGCCGGATCGAACAGCTCGCGGCACATGCGGCTGAGCAGCGCGGCCACGGCGGGCGTCATCTCCGAAGGCTTCAGAATAACCGCGTTACCGGCTGCCAGGGCCGAAATCAGCGGGTCGACGGCCAGGTAGAACGGGTAGTTCCAGGGCGCGATAATCAGGCAGACGCCTTTGGGCTCGGTCTGGACCCAGCCGCGGCTGCCCACCAGCGCCATCGGGGTGCTCACTTTGCGCGGGGCCGACCACTTTTCGAGGTGGCTGAGCGTGTGGCGCAACTCGGTTTGCGACGACCACACTTCTGTAATATCGGTTTCGGCGGCGGGCTTGCGGAAGTCGGTGTACAGGGCCTCGCAAATGGCGTCGCGGTTGGCCGTTATCCACTTATCGAGCTTACGCAACCGTGCGGCCCGACTACTAACCGCCTCGCGGCGTAGGGCTTCGGAGCGGGCCTGCTGGCGGGCAAACAGTTCAGGAATGGTAGGCGAAGCAGTGGTTGTGGCAGCAGGGGCAGGGGCAGGGGCAGAAACCATGATAAGGGGAATGAGGCGTGAAGACAAATAAAGCGACCCGCCAACCGAACCGCTTCTCCTTCATACCCTTATTCTGACCCAATTGTTCGGCTACGGCCCGAACAACCGGGCCGTTACTTAGCCTCTGCGCGCCACCGCAACTGGCGGGCCCGCAGCAGCGCTGGCGTGCGCCACGACCGCCGCCAGTCGGCTTCGGCGGTGGGCAGTTCGGCGTCCGTCAGCCAATCGAGGGCCTCGGCTAGGTTGGCGAAATACTGCACTTCATAGGGCAGGGGCTCGGTGGCCGCCAGCCACAGAAACCCCTCGATAACGCCCCGGTTGTAGGGGTTGGTCGGCAGCAGTAAGGCCAACCGGCGCAGGCCCGAACGCCGCAGCCGGGGAAGCCATCCTAACTGGACCAACTTTTGGAGCTCCGGGTTGAGCAGGGGCAGGCCTTCCAGATTCAGCAGCAATTGGTGAGCGGCGTGGCGGTGTACTTGCCGCAGCAATTTATCGAGCACCGCCGGCAGGTCCTGGGGATTGGGTATGGCTTGGTGCCAGGGCCGCAACAGCTTCAGCGGACGATGGTAGGAAACAACCAGGTTAGGGGCAACAACTCTCTTCATACGGGGTAGCGTGGCGGGCACACCTGGGCTAATTTCCTCACTTACGAGGCTGCCCTACCAAACCGTTTCCCCCAAATTGCTCTTCGCCCCCATTCTCCGACGAACCCCGCTAAGTTGTGGACGAAGCGCCGAATCTGCCCAGCCAAACCTGGGCCGTTCGGGAGGCCGTTGGCCCGTTACTTACCCGTTTTTTTCAGGTAGGCCCGAGCTTCGTTGTATGCTTCGGACTTGCGCTCGGCCTTTTGCTGCACCTCTTTGTAGTAGCGGGTGGCCGTTTCAGAATCCTTGTTTTTATCGGCAATGCGGGCCAGGTTTAGCAGCGAGTAGAGGTAAAAACCCTGCTTGGTATCGCCGGTGCTTTCCGAGAACACCACGCACCGCTGGTAATACTCGCGGGCCTTGTCGAGGTCCTTGTATTGGTTCTGCATCAGGCTGCCCAGAAAAAAGGTGGCGTAACGGCCACTGATGCCCTCGTAGCCCGGCATGCCCCGGTTGATTTTGTCGAGAATGTCGCGGCTCACCCGCTCGCATTCCCGCAAGTCGCCCACCTGGTAGCTCATCAGGGCATAAAACCGCTCGAAGTAGCCGTTATCGGGGTACGTAGTGGCCATCTGTTGTGCTAGTGGCAACGATTCGGTGGGCTTGTTTTCCTGGTTCTGCAGAATTTTCATCAGGAACACTTTGGCCTCGGGGCCGGTGTAAAAGCCGTTGGCGGCTACGTTGCGCAACTGCTGCAGGCCCAGCTTTTTGTTGCCCTTCGGGAAGAACAGCAGCACCGGACGCAGCAGCGGGTAGTTGTCGGAAATCCAGGGGGCGTAGTAGTTGATCAGGGCCTGGCCGAACAGGAACTCGGGGCTCAGGCCGTTGGCCTCCTCGCTCTTGCTGAGGTAGCTCAGGGCCCGCTTGCTGTCGACGGTGGCCTTACGCCAATTGTGGCGCTCAGCGTTCAAGCGGGCCGAAAACCCGTAAGCCGCCGACAGAAAAAAGCTGGCCTCATAGTTCCGGTTGTCGGCCTTATAAAGCGCCTCGCCCTTGGTGATGGCCGTATCCATGTAGGCCAGAAACACCTTGTCGTACTGCTCATTAGTGATGTTGCTGGGCATAATCTTCCACCACGTCGTCAGGCCCAGCAAGAAGTAGGGCATAGGGTGGGTGGGATAGCGGCGGCGCAGGCTCCGGAACTGCCGCTCCGCCTTGTCGTGCTTGAAGTTATAGATGTTGTAAACGGCCCCTTCCAGCTCGGTCTGAATGTCCTTATCTAGCAGCAGCCAACCGGAAATATCCACCGCATTAGGGGCAATATCAACGTTGGAAAGTCGGATTCGGGTGGTATCAGCAGGCTGTTGCGCCCAGGCAGGAGAGGTCAGGAACAGCAGACAGGCGAACAGGAAAAAACGCATAAAGTACAGCTTGTGGGGGGCCAAGTTTAGGCAGAAAGCGCGGGAGAGGCATGGTCTCATACGGGCCCGAACAAAAAAAAGAGGCTGAAGCTCCCACAGCCTCAACCTCTTTTGCGTTTTCCGACCACCAAAAGTGGTCAGGAAACGGCCAGCGGCTAAAATTCCCACCCAAAGCCGCTGGATGTCTGTTCCGGTTTGCCAGCCTAGCGGCCGGTTCCGGGCTGGCGCGTGAGCCAGCTATAGCCATTGTACTGGCCGGGCGTAAAAATGCGGGCCAGTTCCTGCTCGTAATTGGCGGCGGCCCGCAGGGCGGCCGGGCTGGGCAGCAGGCGCTCCGGGGTGGTTGCAGCCACTAAACCGGGGCGCTCTGCCGTTTCGCCGAGCTGTTCAAGCTGCCCGAAGTAGCGCTCAGTGCTGCGGGCAACCGCCTTGCGCTGCCGCCGCGATAAATCGAGCGCCTCGGCCAGATACCCGGCCTGCCGGGCACTACGAACCGCCACCGATTCGGGCAGCGGATTTGCCTGGGCAACGCTGCCCTGCCCCGGTTGGGCGGCCAGCAAAAAACCAATTAACAAAGTCAGTAAAGCAGCAAGGGCCATTTTCATCGGGATGCGGGTTGAAGTGGATATTCCGAGTGTATTCGGAGAATCCGGCAATAAAGTTCTGTTCAACAGCTCCTTACTTCTTCCTAACCCGGCCCTGGCTGAATGCTTGCCGCTTCAATAACTCAAAGGTCGCTAGCAATCAGAAAGATAACTACTGCTTTATTCGCCATTATTAATGCCTGATTGACCAAAAGTGTTAACTTCACGCTCCCACTCCGCCATTGAGGCACCATTGCCCCGTGAAACTACAATTCGAACCCATCCATCCCACGGTCGACAGCTCGTTTACGCTGCTCCACTATACCGAAGTGAACAAGGCCGAGCTACTCTGGCACTACCACCCCGAATACGAGCTGGTGTACATTCCGCGAGGCCACGGCCGACGCCACATCGGCCAGCACATTTCCCGCTTCGAAGACGGCGAGCTGGTGCTCATCGGCCCCGACCTGCCTCACCTCACCTTCAGCTACGGGCAGCCGGTGGGCACGCCGTTCGAGGAAATTGTGGTGCAGCTACGGGGCGACTTTCTGGGCACCGACTTCTGGGAGCGGCCCGAGCTGGTAGCCATCCGGCAGTTGCTGGCCCGCTCCCACGAGGGCCTCTCGTTTGGGGGCACTACCCGCCGGGCAGTGGGCCCGGTGCTGCGCCAGCTACTGGCGGCCCCGCCCTTCATGCGCCTGCTGCTGCTCCTCCAGGTGCTCCAGGAGCTAGCCCAGGCCCCAGCCGCCGACTGCCAGCCCCTGCACGCCGGGGCCAGCGGCCAGGGCCTGAGCGGCAAGGAGCAGCAACGCCTGAGCCGGGTGTATCAGTTCGTGGAGCAGCACTACCAGCGCGCCACCCTTTCGGTGCAGGAAGTGGCCGAGGTGGCCTACCTCTCGGTACCGGCCTTCTGCCGCTATTTCAAGAAGATGACCCGCCACACGCTCACCGATTTTTTGCAGGAGTACCGCGTGGGCCAAGCCTGCCGGTTGCTGCTCGATGATGATCTGGCCGTAACGGAAGTATGCTACGCCTGCGGCTTCAACAACCTCTCGCACTTCAACAAAACCTTCCGCAAGTTCACTGGCCAGAGCCCCACCGAGTACCGCCGCCAGCGCCTTAGCGTGGGGTGAGAGGTGAGAGGTGAGAGGTGAGAGAAAGTACGGGAATGAGGGAACAACGGGCTTTTGAGGTTTCTAACCTGGCGGCCCCGGAACAACTATCAGCCCGCTGGTGTCTGCGAAGTCAGATGCCGGCTTTTCTTCCTTCTCTTTTCTTCCTCCTGACGCTGTTCGGGCAGCTGTCGGCCCCCATCGTGGAGCCGCCGCTCGTGCTGCGACCCGCCAAATCCAATTTCGCGCCCTTGATGTTCAGGGTAGTAGCTATCCGCGACGAGCGGACGGCCAAGCCGGCGGTGGCGTGGCTGCTGCCCGTTGCGGCCGGAGCCGCAACCGCAGCCCGGCCGGTGGAGCTGCGCGGTGGCACCGAAACGGCCGTGCGTGAGTTCGTGGCCGGCACGCTACCACCCCAGCCAGCGGCCCGCTATGCCGTTACGGTGCGAATACTGGCCCTGGAAGTGCGCGAAACGGCCGTGCCTGGCAGTCCGCAGGCGGCCGGCACCATCCAAGTGCATTTGGCTTTCGACTGGCAGAATCCGGAGGGGCAAACCATTACGCTCACCGAGTACCGCGGCGGCACCCGCTACCGCCGCCCCCTCCCCGACCGTGCCGTGGTGGCCCCGTCCCTTGGCCAGGCGCTGCTGGGCGGGCTGCGCTACTTCAACCAATGGCTGACCACGGCCACCGCCCACGACCTGCGCCTAGCCACGGCCGTGCACCCGACATTCGGTTACGAAACCCGCCAGACCGAACCCGACACGCTGTTCTACGACCCCGCCTATCCCCTTTCCTGGAACGATTTCACGGGTCCGCCCCGCCCCCGGGGCCGGTATGCGGCGGCCGTGTTTCCTGGCTTCGCCTACCAGGCCCGGCCGCGGGTGCTAAATGGGACGGTAGAGCTGGACGTGCAGCTGAAAATATTCGTGGTCCGCAGCTCGTCGTGGGTAGCCGAAGGCCAGCGCACGGCCTACAACCTCAACCACGAGCAGCGCCACTTCGACCTCGTGCGGCTGGTGGCCGAGCGGTTCCGCCGCAAAGCCACCCCCGACAGCCTCACCGTGCGCGACTACCAAAGCATCCTGGGCTGGCAGTACCTGGCTTCCTTCCGCGAGATGAACCACCTCCAGGACCAATATGACCAGGAAACCTCGGGTGGCACCGATACCGCCGCCCAGGCCCGCTGGAACCGGCGGATTGACACCGAGCTGCGAGAAGCCGGGGTGGTGCGGTAGCGCATAAAAAGCACGACGGCCCGCCCCCTGTTTAGGGGGCGGCGTCGGATAATGTTCCCAGCTGCTTAGCGCTTCACTTTCACTTCGCCGTCGTCGGCGTCGCGCTTTACTTTGGTGCCGTTGGGGTACTCCACTTTGGTGTCGCCGTCTTTATCGATTTTCACCACTTTGCCGTTCGAATACGTGATTTTCACGTCGCCGCCGCGCTTCTTATCGTACTCCACCACCCGGGGGCCACGGGGGCGGGCCGGGACGGCCACAACTACTGGCTCGGCTACTTTAACCGTTGCGGTATAGGGGGTGCCTTCGTAGTAGGTGTCGCGGTTGGAGGTGTAGGTGTTATAGCGCTCGTCGTCGTTGAGGGTGGTTTTCACCGCGTTGTCGGTTTCGTCGTTCACGGCCCGCAGGGCGGCGTAGCGGCCTACCGTGTCGGTAGCGTAGCGGCGGTTGAGCTCACTGATGCGCCGGCCCCGGTCGTAGTAAGTGCGGCCAATGGTCGACACGACCGTCGTGTCGTAGAGGTCGAGGTCGTTGGCTACGCGGGTTATCACGCGGTCGGCATCGGCCCGGTAGCTCATGTCGTCGTTCACCACTACGGCCGTATCGGCCGAGGGCGTGGTGGCCGCATCCACGGCGGCTTGCTTGTCTTGGGTGCAGGCACCGACGGCCAGGCTGGCGGCGGCGGAGAACAGAAGGAGGGACTTATTCATAGGAAAAGAGCAAATTGAAGAAACTAGCCGCCACATATAGGATGGTAGCTATACTGGGGCCTGTTACGGCCACTGCGCCATTCAGGTTATCGGCCAGAATTCAACGGGGCCAGGCAACGGTTGTGGCGGCGGCAGCATCTGGGTACTAAGCGGCAGGCCGTTAGTTTCCCGGTAGGCGTGCCAATCGTCTTTTGCCTTTCTTATCCATCTTCTAACGCTTACGCCGATGTCTACCTTCTCGTACTTCCGCAACGGGGCCGCCGTTGCCCTCCTGAGCTGCTGCACGCTCAGCCTCAGCCACGCCCAGCAACTGCGCAAGGTGGGTCCGTTCGATCAGCTTAAAGCCAGCGGCGCCTGCGACGTAGTGCTAACCCAGGGCCCGGCCACGACGGTGAAGGTGGTAACGGAAGGCGAGTTGGAGCGCTACATTAAAACCGATGTGCAGAACGGTACGCTCAACATCTACCGCGACAAGGATGCGCCGTCGAGCTGGTTCAACAACAAGAAGGTAACGGTGTACGTGACCTGCCCGCGCCTGCGCGGCATCGAAACCAGCGGCGCTTCCGACGTTAAAAGCACCTCTACCTTCGAGGCCGACGAATTTACCATCAAGGCCAGCGGGGCGTCTGATGTTGTGCTGGGCCTCAACACCCGCCTGCTCACCGTAACGGCCAGTGGCGCCTCGGATATCGACCTCAAGGGCCGCGCCGACCGCCAGCAAATCCGCCTCAGCGGCAGCAGCGACTACAACGCCACCAACCTGCAAAGCCAGCAGGCCGACGTGCAGGCCAGCGGCTCCTCCGACGCCTACGTTTCGGCCGTCCAGCTCACCTCCCACGCCTCGGGGGCCAGCGACATTCATAACCGCCGCAAGTAAGAAGCAGCAAGTGCTAGGGCTAGGGCCTTGCCCAATTTCGGCCGCCTCGGTAGTCTACGGCTACTGAGGCGGCCGCTCTTCGTTGGCCTCCTCAGTCGTTGCCTTACAAGGAGCAAGCGGGCGTGGGAGCAGGAACGGTTGATAAGCTGGCCTCAGAACCATGAAAAGTCGTATTTTCCGGCCCAAATATGGCTTCACGGCTGGTTATCGTTGGCTTATGATGCGAGTGTTTATTGGCCTGCTGCTGCCACTGCTGCTACTGAGCGGCGGAATTGCCCGGGCCCAGAGTCCCGTTTCCGAAACCGAGCTGGTGGCGTTCTACGACCAGCTCAACGCCTACCAGACGCCCCAGTACCGCCCCCTGCCAGCCCTGGAGCAGCTGCGCCTGCCCGCCACCTTCTCCGGGGCCGACCTCAACGCTTTGCACTTGGGCGAACGGCAAATCGTGCGCATCGATTTGGTGTATACTGCCTATCGCCTCAACCCCAGTTTCAGCCAGCGTCAGCTCAACCTGAGCCGCATCCGCAACCTGGCGGGCCTGACTCCTGGCCTGCTCCACGACGAAACCATCACTTGGACGCTGGTGGAGCAAACCGGCTGCAACTCGCCCGCCGAGTGCCAGCCGTACTTCCACGGCTTCGTGGTGTACGTGGCCCCGCGCTACTCCGCCGCCACCAGCCGCGCCGACCTCGACAGCCTCACTCGTAAGCTGGCGGCGTTTGCCAAAACCCGGCCGGCCGCCAAAAAGGGCCGCAAGCCGTCGGGCAAGAAGGTGGCCTGCAACCTGCCCGCCAGCCGCTACTCGATCCGCCAGATGGCCCGCAGCGTCCATCGAAGCTACCGCTGTTCGCTCGATGCCCCGCAAATTGTACGCTTCAAGATGACAGTGGACGAGCATGGCGCAACCCAAGCCGTGGAGCTGCTGCCCACCAGCCAGCCCATTTGCGCCCCCGAGCTGACCGAGGCGTTGCGCCAGAGCATTGTGTTTGCTTCGGGCTTTCCCATTGATCGGGGCCGGTTTCCGTTTCTGGTGAAGGGCGAAGTACGGCTGCCTCTGGGGTCGTTGCAGCTGCTGGGCCGCCCCGATCTGGCCATCACCGGCTTCGCCCTACCCGATTCGGTGGCCCGCCGCTACCGCCTCACCCTCAGGAAAAAGGATAAGCGCGACTACTGTGAGGCCCGCCTGACCAAGGCCGGCGAGCTGCTGGCGGCCGCCGATACTGCCGCCGAGAACATGCCCCTACCCCCCGATGCCGGCGTGGTAGCCCAGGTACTGCGCCGCCACCCCGAGTGGGACAAGGAAGTGGTGGTGACCGACGTGACGGGCAGCATGTTCCCCTATACCTACGACCTGCTGACCTGGCTCCAGCTCAGCGCCCTGGAAGACGAAAAGACCTTCGTGTTCTTCAACGACGGCAACGACCAGCCCGACAAAGACAAGCGCTCCGGCAAAACCGGCGGCCTCTACCACGTGAAAACGGATAGCTACGAGGCCATCAAAAGCAAGCTGGTGGAAGCCATGAAGGCCGGCGGTGGCGGCGACGCGCCCGAAAACGACGCCGAAGCCCTGCTCTACGCCCGCCAACTCACCTCCGACTCCACCGACCTCATCCTCATCGCCGACAACTACACATTCCCCCGCGACACCAAGCTGCTAAAGAACACCACAGCCCACGTCAAAATCATCCTCTGCGGCGTCCAAGACTACATCAACCCCCGCTACTTGGCCCTGGCCCGCCGCCACGGCTTCTCCCTGCACACCATCGAGGGCGATATTCAGGACCTGAGCAAGCTGGTGGAAGGCGAAACCATCACCATCCAGGGCCAGCAGTACCAAGTCACCCGCGACGGGTTCAAGCTGGTGAGCAAAACGTAAAAGCCATCGGACTTTAGCCAGCGCCAGTGCTAGCCCACACCAGCTATTTCGCTCACCCCAACCTGCTGGCGTACCTTTGCGGGCCATGAGTGAATCCCGCCACTTTCTGCTTCATAAGCCCTTCGGCTACCTCAGCCAGTTCCGCAGCGAAGATGCCCGCGAGGCCCGCAAGAAGAAGTTTTTGGGCGCGCTGCACGACTTCCCGCCTGGCACGATGGCCATCGGCCGCCTCGATGAGCACAGCGAAGGGCTGCTGCTGCTGACCACCGACGGCCGGGTGAGTGAGCGAATCCGCCGCAAGGATGTGGACAAGGAATACTACGCCCAGGTTGATGGCTTTATTACCGACGAAGCCGTGGCGCAACTACAAACCGGCGTCGATATTGGCGTGGACAGAGGCATTTACCGGACCCTGCCCTGCGCCGCCTTCCGGCTGCCAGCCCCACCCGAGTTGCCGCCCCGCACCCGCAAAATCCGCGACGACCGCCACGGCCCCACCAGTTGGGTCAGCATTACCGTAACGGAGGGCAAAAACCGGCAGGTGCGCAAGATGACGGCTGCCGTGGGCTTCCCCACCCTGCGGTTGGTGCGGGTGCGCATCGGCGAAATAGAACTGGGGGCGTTGATGGCCGGCGAAGTGCGGGAGGTACCGGCCCTGCTCACACCCCACGCGGCGGCCGTGGTTCTGCCAGCGCAGTAGTGCCCGGGCGAAATCAGCCGAATCGGCGGATACGCTTAGCTTAGTGGCCGGGCCACCAGGCTCGTTTTGTACGCGCTACTTTTTCCTGCTGCTGACCCTGAGCCTGCTGACGCTGCCGGCCTGTCAATCGGTCGACCCTGACCCGGCAGCGAACTATCTGACGGCCGTTCCCGACCCCAAAACCCTGGGCGAAACCTACGTCAGTGACCCTGACCACCTGCTGAGCCCGACCACGTTACGTGACCTCAACGATACGCTTCGCGCCCTCGACCAGCGCGGCCGGGCTCACATCGACGTGGCCATGGTGCGCAGCATTGGCGACGAAACATCCAAAGCAGCGGCCACGGCGTTGTTCCGGCGCTGGAAAATCGGGGGTGCGAACCAAGACAACGGCCTGCTCATTCTGCTCGTGCTCGACCAGCACCGCATCGAGTTTGAAACCGGCTACGGCCTGGAAGCCGACCTGCCCGATATTCTCTGCTACCGCATCCAGCAGCGCTACATGGTACCCGCCCTGCGCACTCAGCACTACGACGAAGCCGTGCGCGCCGGGGTAGCCGCTACCATCCGCCAGCTCCGCACCGGCTCCCTGGCGGCAACCGCCCTCACCGATTCCCTGCTCTCTGCCCAATCGTTCGGGCCAGCCGGGGAAGAGGGCGCGGACGATCTTTCTGCCGGTTACGACCAGAACAGTAAAGCGGCCGCAGCCCCGGAGCCGGCCAGTAGTTGGACTACCGTTGAAGCCTTTACCGTCTGGGTTAGCATCCTGCTATCCGTGGTGCTGGCAGTGATTTTGGCCTTCGTGAAAGCGGCCGGGAATTACCGCTGGTGGCTGCTGGTGGGCAGCGTGGGGGTGCTGGGCCTCAGCGCGCTTTCTCTATTTGCTGGCTGGCCGGCTTCCCCCTGGATTGTGGTGGGATTCAACTATGGCTGGCTGGCCCTGTACGTGCATGGCTACCTGTGGCGTGTCAATCGGCAGGTGGCCGCCGAGGCGGCGCTGGTGAGCCGGCACGCGCAGTACGGATTTCTGCGCCAGACCCACCACGGCCTGGGCTTTTTGCAGTACCTATTTCCGCTGGGGCTGGCCCTGTACTGGCCCCGCTACCGCCGCCGCCTGCGCCAGCTCCGCGAAATGCCCTACGCCTGCCCCACCTGCGCCACGCCCATGCACAAGCTCGACGAGCAGGCCGACGACGCCTTCCTACAGCCCGGCCAGGTGGTCGAGGAGCGCATCGATTCCGTGGACTACGATGTGTGGCAGTGCGCCCAGTGCCAGCACACGCTCACCTTCCCCTACCTCAACCCGGCCACCGATGCCCAGCCCTGCCCCCAGTGCCACCACCACACCGCCCAACCCCGCCCCAACCGGGTAATGCACCACGCCACTACCTCCCAAGACGGCTGGGGCTGGCAGGTGCACGCGTGCGCCTTCTGCGGACACGAAGACCTCGAACGCTACACCATCGCCCGAATCAGCGACTCGGACGACTCGGGAAGCTCGTCGGGTTCATCCTCCTCTTCCGATTCGGACAGCAGCTGGTCCAGCAGCGACGGCGGCGACTCGGGCGGCGGTGGGGCTGGTAGCAGCTGGTAAACGGGTCCAAACCAGCCATTCGGGGGGCGGCGGCGCGAGTTGGCGGGGGCACCGCCGACGCCCGTCGAGCGGAGCGGATTTCTGCGGCTATCCGCTTCCATTTGCAGAAATTAAAGAGTAACTTTACCCCTTTCGCTACTTCGGGTGCCCACCACGCCGTGCCACTGGCCGGCTCCCCGGCGCACCCGCTATCAATCGGTTCGAAAACCAACTCAGCCCCCGGCCCGCCACCCCGTCGAGCCGTCGCCGGGTTGCTTCTACGGCTCCCAGGAGCCGTATATAGGAACTTTGCTAGATTCTGGCCTGTTTACAACCAGATAAGCAGCTTTACACTCGCAGCCCTGTTTCGTTGAAGCGGGCCTTAAAACAAACCAAACATAGTATATGGGTAGATCACAGGCAACCTTCGGTAAAAGGGAAAATGAGAAGAAACGACTGAAGAAGCGCCAGGAAAAGGCGGAGAAGAAGGAGGAGCGCCTAGCAAATTCCAGCAAGGGCCAAGGCCTGGAGGAAATGCTGGCCTACGTCGACGAGAACGGTAACATCGTTGACACCCCCCCGGATCCGACCAAGAAAAAGAAGGAGATTCCGCTCGAAAGCATCCGCATTGGCGCTATCCGCCAGGAGGACATGGAGGAGGAAGACCCTATCCGCACCGGCTCGGTCACGTTCTTCAACGACTCCAAGGGCTACGGCTTCATCAAGGACTCCGTGACCCAGCAGAGCGTGTTCGTGCACGCCAATAACTTGGGTGGCAGCACCATCAAGGAAAACGATAAAGTTACGTTTGAGGTAGAGATGGGCCAGAAAGGCCCGAGCGCCTTTAACGTGAAAATGGCGGGCTAATTTTTTACGCCCCTATACACAGTCAAAAAGCGGCTGAAGCACTTGATGCTTCAGCCGCTTTTTGACGTATGGCCCGGACCGCACGATGCGCTGACCTACCGCCCCAACTGCGCGGCGGCAGCTACCCTGTTTCCCCTACTTATGCGTAATCTGTTCCTGCTCGCGGCTTTGTTCTTCGGCTCTGCCGCCCAAAGCCCGCCCCCGACCGGCCCCGAACTCATCCGGCAATCCATTGCCTACCACGATGCGCGGGGGCAATGGCCGAAGCTGCAAACTCGGCTGAACTTCACCACCACCAACCCGGCGGGCCAAACCAGCCCGTTCGAGGTGGAGCTCGACAACCCGGCCGGCTACTTCTGCTTCATCAGCCACCGCGACGGGCACGAAGTCATCAAGGCCGTGGTGAATGGGCAGGAAGTGCTACTGCTCGATGGGCGGGCCGATTTGAGCGAGGCCGAGCGCAAGCAGTACCGCCTCGGGGCCGGCATGGGCCAAACCATGCGCAACTACTACACCTACCTCTACGGCCTACCCATGAAGCTGCAGGACGCCGGCGCCCTGGTAACGCCCGAAACCAAACCCCAGACCCTGCTCGGCCAGCAGTACGCCACCGCCGAGGTCCGCTACGACCCGGCCGTGGGCACCGACAGCTGGACGTTCTACTTCGACCCGCAGACGAGCGCCCTGCGGGCCTACCGCTTCGCCCACAACCGCACCCCCAACGACGGCGAATACATCACGCTAAGCGGGGAGCTGACCGTGGACGGCATCCGGATTCCGCAGGAGCGCAAGTGGTACCGCAACGACAACGACGCCTTCCTGGCCACCGACCAACTCGTAAGCGCCGAGCCCCTGGCCAAGCGGCGGCTGTAACGGGCGCACCAGTGGCTTTAAAAAGACCGCGGGCGGCTGCTTTCTTGGAAAGCAGCGCCC
>NZ_NIRR01000088.1 GCF_002204745.1 Hymenobacter amundsenii | reverse complement strand
AGGTCCCGGGCACTGCATACCGCACCACGAAGGCATTTAGTGCTGAGTCGAACTTGACCAGCCCCTGCCAGTTGTCGGCCCGCATCCGTATCGGCCCCTTACTCTAACGATTAGCACGCGAGATTCTTCGCTTCGCTCTGAATGACGTTCTTTTTGCTGCCTGCTAATCCACCATGTTGCGCCGAAAATCGGGGTGGAAGCAGAGGCTGAGTTGCAGGTTCTCGTTGAGCTCGAAGCGGCTGGCTTCCGACAGGGGGCGGACGAGCTGGTTGAGGTAACCGATTTCGACGGCGGCGGCTTTGGACAGCTGGTAACCCAAGGCGGCGTAGGCCCGGTTCTGCTTAAGGAAGCCCGGCCCTTCGCGCCGGCCAAAGCCCACGAATACTTCATCCGAAACCGTAACGAACGGAATGCCGGCGGCCAGCTCTTTGCCAAGCAAGGGCATGGTTAGCCGCAGCTGGTAACGCATGCGGTTGAGGAAAATGCGGTTCTGGGCTGGCTGGAGTTGCACCCAGCGCTGTTCGAGGCGGTAGCGGTGCTGCACCTGCACCCGGCTGCCGGTGTCGTGGAGTTGGATTTGCTGGTAGAGACGGTGCTCGGGGGCCGTGGGTAGGGGGTAGCCCGCATCGGGGAAGGCGCGGGAGTACGCATAGCCGCCCGTGAGCAGCAGGGCATCGGTGGCGTAGTAATTGGCGCCGGTTCGCAGCACGTTTTGCAGGCCTTGTTCCGAGGTATGGGTACGCAATACCTGGGCTTCGGCGTGGAGGCCCCAGCGCTGACTGAGGCGCACGTCGCTCAGAAACATGAGCCAGGTGTTGGCTTGGCTGGTGCTGGAGGCGGAAGAAGGGGCGATAAGCTGCTGGGCGGCGCCCGGATGCAGCAACAGCAACAACAGGCTCGGGAGCAGTTTCAACCCCTTAATAAAGGAGGAAGAAGTGTGCATAAGCCAATATTACGTAATTGTTACCAATATTACCTAATTGTTAATATTACGTTTTAAGTATTTGTTGGTTAAACGATAAGACCGGTTTCTAAAGGTCTTTAGAGCCTTTTTCACGGCTCTGTGCCGTTGCCCAGACCGGGCATAGTTATATCCCGTTCTGTTTTTTAGTACCCCGGATGGCCTGGGCCTCCAGCGGGTTTTCGGGCCAGTAGTGCTTAGGGTAGCGGCCGCGTAGCTCCTTCCGCACCTCGAAGTAGGAACTGTTCCAGAAACTGCGCAAATCACGCGTGACCTGGGCGGGGCGGTAGCCGGGCGAAAGCAGGTGTAGCGTAAGCGGCACCCGGCCGCCGGCCACGGTAGGCGTATCGAGCAGCCCAAATACTTCCTGCAAGCGCACGGCCAGCACCGGCGTGGCGGGCGTGGCGTAATCCAGGCGGATGCGCGAGCCGGTGGGCACTTCGAGGTGGGTGGGGGCGAGGCGGTCGAGTTCCTGACGCTGGCCCCAGCCGCCCGGCAGCCGGCCTAGTAGCGCTTCCGCTAAATCCACCCGGCTCAGCCCGGCCATTGATTTTATATCCGTCAGGTAAGGCCCCAACCAGTCTTCGAGCTCCGTCAGCAGGGTTTCGTCCGCCACGTCGGGCCAGTTTTCGGGGAAGTGGTGATGGGCAAAGGCCAGTCGTTCCCGCAGTTGGGTGGCGGCTTCGCTCCAGGGTAGCCCGGCTACGCCGCCCGCCCGTACCGCGCCCAGCAGGGCCTCGGCTATCAGGCCAGCGTCGGGGTTGGGCAAATTTACGTCGGACAGCACCAGGGCCCCAAGGCGGCGCAAGCGGCGGGCCGTGACGCGGCCGGCGGTTTCGTCCCAGCGCACTTCGTCGCGGGTTTCGATTTGGGTGGCGAAGTGCTCCTCCAGTTCGGCCCGGCTCAAGGGCGCGGCCAGGCTGGCCCGGGGCTGGGCGGTGTAACCATCGAGGGCGGCCACGGTAAAAAACTGGTCCTGCTGCCCAAAATGCTCGGCGGGCAGCGTGGCCCGAGGACGCGGTTATCGTGAACAAAACCACCCAGGCCACGCCCGCCGACCTCGTGCGCGTGGACCTGAAATCGGGCCGCGAAACAGTGCTCACCAACATCA
>NZ_NIRR01000087.1 GCF_002204745.1 Hymenobacter amundsenii | reverse complement strand
CCACGTTGGGCTCGATTTCGTTCACGAAGTACTGGAACGCCTCGGTGCGGCCGCCATCCTGGGTGTCACAGGTCATGCGAATGTAGCGCCAGGCTAGGTTACACATTTGGGTCATAGGGGTTACTATCTTTTCCGCAGTTGTGCCCACTGCACGGCGATGATGGTTTTAGCATCCTCGAACTGGGCGGCAAACAACTCGTCGGCGGAGAAGAACACGGCCTCAATTTTCTCGCTCTCCTCGGCCAGCCCTCCACCCGCTCCCGACTGGTGACTGACCTCGGCATAATACACGGTAATCACCTCGGCACTGTTGCCGGGCGAGGGCAGGATGCGGGCAATCTGCTCCAGGTAGTCGACCTCGTAGCCCAACTCCTCCTGAATCTCGCGGCGCATGGCCTGCGCCGGGTCCTCGCCCGCATCGACCATGCCGGCGGTCAGCTCCACGATTTCCGCCTCTGGCCCGATGCGGTACTGCCGGGTGAGCACGTAGTGCTGGCTGCCAGTATGGCGGACCAGGGCAGCCACGGCCGTTCCCGGCTCGAACCGCTCCCGCTTTAATACCTCCTCGCCGTCCTGAACCCGTAATTGGCTGAGTTTATAGTGGCCGTCGTAGGCGAGGTGCTTATCTATTACATGCATGCATTTCGGTAAAAGAGGAGGTTACTAAAAGGTGGCCGGCTATTTGTGGCCTAGCCCTGCAGCGGCCGGATGCCCTGCGCCGCGCCGGCTGGTTCGTTATACGCCTTTAAAGGCGCTGTAAGTTAAAAAACCCGACCTTTGCCGGCTCATTTATTTCCGTGCCATTTTCGCTGCCCCTAGGCAGCCGCTTTTTTTCTTTAGATGTCGTTCGACGAACTCAACCTGATTGAGCCTATTCTCCGCGCCCTGGGCGAGGAAGGCTACTCCACCCCTACCCCCATCCAGCAACAGGCCATTCCGCAGGTGCTGGAAGGCCACGACCTGCTGGGCATTGCCCAGACGGGTACTGGCAAAACGGCCGCCTTTACGGTGCCCATCCTCCAGATTCTGCACCAGACTGCCCAGGTCGAGCGACATGCTCCCGGCCGCATCCGGTGCCTGGTCCTCACCCCCACCCGCGAGCTGGCCATCCAGATCGGGGAAAGCTTTAAATCTTACGGCCGCCACCTGCCGAAGCTGCGCTCTACCGTTATTTTTGGGGGCGTAGGCCAGCACCCGCAGGTGCAGGTGCTCAAGCGGGGCGTAGAAGTGCTCATCGCCACTCCCGGCCGGCTGCTCGACCTTATGAGCCAAGGCTTCGTGGATTTGCGTAACGTGGAAGTATTCGTACTAGATGAAGCCGACCGCATGCTCGACATGGGCTTCATCCACGACATCAAGCGCATTCTGCCCAAGCTGCCCGCCAGCCGTCAGACCCTATTTTTCTCGGCCACCATGCCGGGCCAGATTCAGGAGCTGGCTGGCAGCATCCTGCGCCCCAACCCCGTAAAAGTGGCCGTCACGCCCGTATCGAGCACTGCCGAAACCGTGTCGCAGGCCGTTTATATGGTGGAGAAGGACGACAAGGCCGATCTGCTCGAACACGTACTCCAGGACAAGAATATCCGCCGGGTGCTGGTATTCACCCGCACCAAGCACGGAGCCGATAAGGTGGTCAAGACCCTGGCCAAGGCCAACATCCCGGCCGAAGCTATTCATGGCAACAAGTCGCAGAACCACCGCCAGCGGGCGCTGTCCAACTTCAAGGCTGGTTCTACCCGCGTACTCGTGGCTACCGACATTGCCGCCCGCGGCATCGACGTGGATGAGCTGACCCACGTGATCAACTACGAAATCCCGAACGAGCCCGAAACTTACGTGCACCGCATCGGCCGCACCGGCCGCGCCGGAGCCGATGGCACGGCGCTTTCCTTTTGCGAGGATGAGGAGCGGGCCTACCTGCAGGATATCCAGAAGCTCATCCGTCGCCAGGTACCGGTGGTGCAAAGCCATCCGTATGCTACGTCGGCCGTGCAGCCGGTGCCCCTCACCGGCGGGCCACCCATTAAGCGTCCTAAAGGTCCGGCGGGCCGGCCGCCGTCCGGGGCGCGACGGCGGCGGTGGCCAGTCGGGTGGCGGCCGGG
>NZ_NIRR01000086.1 GCF_002204745.1 Hymenobacter amundsenii | reverse complement strand
GAAGGAGGCTTGCTGGCCATTAATGATCCGCGCTTAGCCGCCCGAGCAGAAATTATTTGGGAGAAAGGCACTAATCGTGCAGCCTTCGCCCGGGGCGAAGCCGCCCGCTATGAATGGGTAGACGTGGGTTCTTCCTTTCTGCCTTCGGAGTTGAACGCCGCCTATTTGTGGGCGCAATTGGAAGCCCGGGAGGCAATTCAAAAACAGCGACAAAAATTATGGGAGCACTATGCTATTGCCCTGGCTCCACTAGCTACCGACGGCGTATTTCAACTGCTGCCCACCATACCCAATACACAGCCCAACTGGCACCTATTTGCCCTCCTCTGTCGTAACGAAACGGAGCGCGACGCGCTGCTAGCCTATCTACGGCAGCAGCATATTCTGGCCGTGTTTCACTATTTACCCCTCCACTGCAGCCCCTACTACTCTTCTCGTCACGACGGCCGTCCTCTTCTCCATGCCGAACGTTTCAGTCGGACATTGGTGCGCCTGCCACTCTACCACAATTTGCGGCCCGAGCAACAGCAGCGGGTTGTGGAATCTATCAAAAACTTTTATGCAGGCCGTTAACCAATAATGCTGGGGTAGTCGAGTAAATCCGGCCCGCAAGCTGAGATAGATTACTTTTTAGATTCTGTTCAGATTGACGGGGCGAGCAATATTTGAGGCTGCAATAAATACCGAACAAACTACGCCATGCTGCGCTCGACTGCCGCACTCCCGATCCATCGGCCCTCCCCATCCAACTTCTGTCCAACTTAGCGATACCACATCAGCGAGCAGGACTACAATATCCCAAATCTCGTCAAAAGCACATAACAGGTTCTAGGCGTTGAGAATGTTTTGCGGCTGCGCAAAACGCTGGAACATGGCGTCGTGGTTTTTTAGTACTGGGAAGAGTACGGCGGCGGCTCGGTAGCCTACCTGGCCAAGTACCTCTACGAAACCTACGGCGTGCGTCAAACCCTGATTTACGACATCACCTAGATAAGCGAAGGTGTGCGGCCCGCCCCGAGTGTGGCCATCAGCCTGCGCGACTCGCTGATTGTACTACTCCCCAAAAACTGGACAGTTTAAGCGGGGTTTGTTAAGCAAATTTGCTGTGGGTTGAAGGTAGGAGTTTGGGCGAAGAATTGAGCGGGCGTTTGGCCTCTCAGGGCTTGATGGGGGCGGTGGTGATTATAGTAAGTGAAGTACGCCTGGAGCTGCTCATAGAGCTGGCCGCCATCGGTGGCCGGGTTGAGGTAGATGCATTCCCACTTAACCGAGCGCCAGAGTCGCTCGATGAAGGCATTATCCGTCGCCCGGCCGCGCCCGTCGCGGCTGATTTGACAGCCTGCCGCCAGCAGGGCCTGCTCGAAGAGCTGGCTGGTAAACTGACTACCTTGGTCGGAGTTGAAGATGTAGGGGGCCGGCTGGGGGCCGAGGGCCGTGCCCAGCGCGCTTAGACAAAAGCCCACGTCGAGCGTATTGCTCAGCTCCCAACTCAGCACGTAGCGCGAGTGCCAGTCAAGTACGGCCACCAGGTAAAGAAAGCCGCGGGCCATCGGGATGTAGGTGATGTCCGTACTCCAGACCTCATTCGGGGCCGTCAGTACCCGCTCACGTAGCAGGTATGGGTAGCGTGTAGAGCCTTCGCCTGGCATCGACAGGCGGGGTTTAGGGTAGACCGGTTCCTAGCCCATGAGCCGCACGAGGCGGCGCACCCGTTTTTCGTTGACCTGGTAGCCGGCCAGGCGCAGGTGGTCGCGCAGACCCAACACGCCCTTGAAGTTGTGGCGCGTAAACTCCTCGTCGAGCAGACGCATCAGGTGCAGGTTCAGCGCGCTTTCGCCCCGTGGCTGGTAGTAGTAGCTACTGCGGGCCAGCCCTAGCGCCTGGCAGCGGGCCTTTACCGACCCCTCGCCACTGGCCTGCACCAGGGCGCGTTGTTGGGCTACGCACATGGCGGCAGCGTTTTTTTTAGCAGCTGATTTTCCATCTGCAGCCGGCCGATGGCCGCATAGAGCGGCTCCACATCCGGCGGGGCCGGGGCGGATGGGCCGGCCTCGGCGAAAACCTGCGCCGCCTGCTGGCGCAACTGCAGCTTCCAGCGGCTGATCTGAGCCACCGACAACTGGTAGCGGACGGCTAGGTCAGCTAAGGGCTGACGCTCGGTTAAGGCAGCTAAGGCTACCTCGGCTTTGAAGGCCGCCGTGAAGAAGCGGCGACGAGTGCGTTTCGGGTTCATGGCGTTGACTAAGATAGCCGCTATAAACTGTCCAACTTTTGGGGAGTACTACAGGACCCCGAAGACCTTGACCAGGGCCGTTTCCCATGCCGGTTCTGGCGCAGCGACGGCCGGCTGTTGCGCGTGCTGCCAAGCGTAATAGCCGCTGGCGG
>NZ_NIRR01000085.1 GCF_002204745.1 Hymenobacter amundsenii | reverse complement strand
GGCAACACACCATGCCGGACGCGTTTCGGAGGGAGGCCTCAACCTGCCCTTATTGCGGGAAGTGACTGGAAATGATTCATATGTTCACAAAAACGGTGGTTATTAGCCCCCGATTTTACCGATGCTACTGAAAAAGTAGTCGCCCAGGAGGTAGAGCAGCGCGCATCCGGCGGCAACTGCCAGCGCCAAGAACCCGCGGCGCTTCAGCAGCAACCGGCCCACGAACCCCACGTGCAATACAAGCACGAGCAGCGTCAGCGGGCCGGCGATTCCGGTATCAAAATCGCGGTAGCCGTAGCGAACGAACTCGCTCAGCATTAAACGGCCGATGCAGACCAGGGTCAGCAACACGGCGAAAAGGCCGGCCGCTAAGTTCCAAAGGAAGGATTTCGTCATGGTGCAAGCCTCATCGGCGGTTCAAGCCGGAAGTAACATCACGCAACCCTTGGAATAGACTGCGTTCACCCAAACGGTCCGAAGGTAAACGCGCTCCGTTCAGTAGAAGGATCAATTTAGGACAAGACAAATTACAGTAGGCGGTTGAGGCAGGGGGCGACGTTGGCCCACCGGGGCTTGCCAACGCGTTGGTGGCGGTTGGTTGTTCTTTCAGCCATCATGCGTCAAGTTGAACCGCGTGATGTTTGCGTCGGCAGCCCCGTCTCGCTTAAACTGTAAGCTCTCCAAAACGCGGGTAGACTGGCGGTTTTCGGAATGGGTGTGGGCTTCAATTGCACGCAGCCCAGCCCGTTGAAACCCAAAGTGAAGCACGGGTGAAAGCGCTTCGTGCATGAACCCTTTTCCCTGGAAGGCCGGCAGCAATTCATACCCAATCTCTGCCTTCGCAGGGTTTTCCGAAAAGTTAAACAAGCAGACCGTTCCAATCAGGTTGTCGGCACCGCGCAACGTCAGGGCCCAATAAATCGACGCGTCGCGTTGGACGTTGTCGTTCACGGTGTGAATGAAGTGCCTCGCGTCGTTCAGGGATTGGCTGGGTCGCCGGTCCAGGTAGTGGTTCACCTGGGCGTTAGAACGCAAAGCCAAGATGTCATGGTCATCGCTGTCCCTGAGTTGTCTCAACGTCAGCCGTCCGGTTTGCAAAACCGGAAACGGGGTAAACTTTTTGCCTGTCATTGTTTCCTCACTAAGAGCTTGTGGGGGAATCGAGTTTGAGGTAAAACCTTTTTCCAAGCGTTTAGGAAAACGGTGGCAAAGTAAACGAGGCCTGTTCAGAATAAAGAGCGTTTGGCCTCTTTTATAGCCGGCTTTCTTCGGTCTGGGTCCAATGTTGGGTAATGAGTTCGTGGTAACGGCCCGCAAAATCGTCTTGGCCGTTCTGGATGAATTCTTCCGCGACGCGCATGATGCGCGGATATAAGGGTTCAAAGTCCTGCGCATTGAGCCGCGCGTCGAACCACGGCCGGAGCGGGCTCATGTCCATCAGGGCCACCATGGCCCAGTACCGCACCGGTGCCTGGGCGTCCGCTAATAAGCCGGCGAATAGCGACAAAACCACGGCCGCCTGCGCGTGGACGTGCTTGTTCTTGCCCAACGCAAATAGGTAAGCCACTCGGTGGTCGGTGCCGGGTGCCTGTTCAATGGCGGTGCGTAAGGCCGGGACTGTCGCGGGACCGGTGACGCTCAAGGCCCAGATGGCGCGGTCCGTCACCGGATGGTCGTGGCCCACGAGCTGGCCGAGCAATACGGGCACCAGGCGCGGGGCGTCCGCAGGGAGCAAGGCAGGAAATTGTTTAATCAACGCATCGAGGCAGAAAAAGGCCACCCTATCGTCGGTGGTGCGCGCGAGCGTCTCCATCACCACGGCGTACGCTGCGGGGTTGCCGGCCTCCGCCTGCAAGGCAGCTAATGCGTGCGCCCGTTCCTCGCCGTTCGCGTGGGCTATTTGGAAGAGTAAATCGGGGGTAATCATCGGCGAAACAAACATACGGGAAGCACACGCAGGCTGGTTAGCGCAGCCGCCAAGGAATGAGCTTCTTAAATTTACCCAAACGGTCGTGGCCTAAACGCGCTTCGTTTGGTAAAACGAGCATATTTTTAGCCCTTATCCTGAACACGCGCACTCGCTACATGCCCGCTCGAAAGCCTACCAGACTCCAAGAACTGCGGACCGCCATAGACCGGGCCAATGCGGAAGGCAACGACGCGCTGGCAGCGGAACTCTCCCAGGTACGGCACGCCGTCCGGACAAAAGCCGACCCGCTCGCCTTGGTGCCGTTGCTGGAGACCTCGACGAGCTACATCACCAAAGCCTTCGTCGCTGAAGTTCTGGGCGCGGCTGGCGACGTGCGGGTGCTCCAGCCGTTGATGCGGGCCGCGGCCCATCCGGCGAACGTGCGCCACACCTCGTGGTTTCTATTGGCTTGCGCCCGCTACGATTGCTCGGCCCACCTGGCCTTTTTCGTGCGGTTCCTTTTGACCGCGCGGAGGCCGACGAAGGCATGGTGTCGGCTATGGAAGTGATCGAAGCCATGAAAGGCCCGTTTGCACCCGTGGCTGTCAAACGGGCCATTGCCCAACTGCTGCGTCCTACGCAAACGCTCCTGGCTGGGGACACTCAAGCGGAGCTCTTCCGTGTGCAGGCCGCCTACGCCCTGCTCGACACGTATTTTGGCCAAGTCGACCGCGACTGGAAAAACGACGTGTAACCGCTCATAACTGTTTACTAAAAGGGTCCGAAGGTAGACGCGGCAATCTAGTTTAAGGAGCTGAGGTGGTCTAGCTAAGCCGGACACAATTGGGACGTTGTTTGAAGATGGGTTTCAAAGTGATTGGGCGATTGATAGCCGAGGGCAGAATGCCGGCGTT
>NZ_NIRR01000084.1 GCF_002204745.1 Hymenobacter amundsenii | reverse complement strand
GACGCCGCGTATGCCGCGGCCGTACACGACATTGACTTACAGGTTATTGCCAAGCCCGAAGGCCAGACCGGCTTTGTGCTGCTGCCTCGCCGCTGGGTCATCGAGCGCAGCTTCGGCTGGGCGGCCCGTTTCCGGCGTCTGGCCCGCGACTACGAACGGCTGGCCCTGACCATGCACCAATTCCACTTCCTGGCCTTCGCTACACTCTTACTAGCAAAAGGCGTTTTTCGCGCCACCAGTCCATAACAGGCTCTAGACCACCTCAAACTGCCCGTAGAGCTGGGCGGTGACTTTAATGCCTTTTTACCTCAATTCACCCTTTTTGCGTAAGTCCTAGTGAAATAAGCGCCGGGAACTGCCCTGCCTACGTGATTTCTTGGGCGCGGCCCGCGCTGCCAGCTTCCTGATTACCTTGGGCACCGGCTCCGGCCACGATACCATTGCCTACATCCTCGACCACCTCGACCTGCGCCGCTACTTCGATGTGGTGGTGGGCAAGGACGATGTGCCGAAAGTCAAACCCCACCCCGATATCTACACCGTTACGGCCCAAAAACTCGGCATTCCGCCCGAGCAGTGCCTGGTGTTCGAGGACGCCCTGCTGGGCGAGCAGGCAGCTTACCGGGCCGGTATGCGCTGTATCGGCGTCCGCACCATTCTCGAAGCCACCGACTTCCAGGCCCCGCTCACCGTCATCCCCGACTTCACCCACCTCACGCCCGAGCGCGTACTGGAACTGCTACAGGAGCATCTCGAAGCCCCAAAACCCGACAAGCAGCTGGCCAAGCGCCAGTACATGCGGGGGTAAGCTGACCGGATAATAACAGCAGCCTAAAGCCTAATGTTTTCCATTCAAACTAGGGGCTTAGGAAGCAAACTCGTTTAGAGGGGTTGTTGACGAATTAATCTAAGGAGCAATTTGTACAGGTCCTCGTAACGATGATTGAAGCGAAATTCGGACTCTTTCAGATGCAGCAAAAAGGTGTGCTTGGGCACGCCCCTGAACTGCTGGAGACGGGCTTTGGCGAAACTCCAGAAGGACTCGATACCGTTGATGTGCGAAGCGCCGCCCACGAATTCATCCTGGCCGTGGCGCACGCGGAAATGGCGGTCAAAGCCCACGTCCACCAGCCCATCATATCCGCGCCAGCCGTCGGTGTTAACCATCGCGGCCACGTCGATTTTGCCGCGTATAATGGCCTGCAAAGTCTTTTTCGAGCAGTCGGGCACGATTTCCGTGTACACCTGCCCACCGCGTTTGAACAGGCCGAAGACAATGGTTTTGCCGCTGGCCCCGCGGCCCCGTTTGCCGCGCACCCGGCGCGGACCGAAGTAGCGCTCGTCGAGTTCGACCGCCCCGTCGAGTTCGGCCGGCACGGGGCTCCAGGCTAGGAGCCGGTGGCGCAGCAGCAGGTAAATGTCATTGACAGCCCGCACGCTCAGGCCCGTGAGTCGGGCCGTATCCGAGGCCGTCAAATCCAACGCAAATAGGCGCAACAAGTAGCGAAATTTGACTTCTGAAATTTTGCTGCACTTATAGTAGCGGTTAGCTGGTTGCATAACAGTAAGTTATGCCCCATTTCCTGAATTTTGCTTCCTAAGCCCCAAAACTATTACCCATCAGATATTTGATACAGACTCTTGCCTTTTTGCACCACGTATAAAATCGTAGGTAATCCGACCCGCCGTAACTTCAGGATCACTACGCCCATATGGTCGGCCACGACCAAAAGGACCGGCCCCCAGCCCTTATACGACGGCCCCAGATGGTGTGTCCTTTAGCTTATAAATGGCGGCTTTGAGATTGAGTGCGAATATCAGCGACGAGGATAGCGCGAGGCGGGCTACCCTCGCTATGGCAACTTGGGTCGCCATCTTAACAAGAGCTGATTTAGTCCAGCTGCAAGCGTACAGTGCCCATGCTGGTGTGCACTAAGTACACCCCCGCTGGCATCCCGACCGGCCGTACTAGCTGCACTGTACCAGCCGCATCGGCCTCAGCCTTGAGCACGAGCTGCCCCCGTATATTGAAGACTTGTACGATTTCCCCGGCTGCCGCGCCCGTTAGTGTGGCCACCGCCGACATGGGATTAGGGCTGAGCATCGGCGCTACGGCGGGCGAACGACCCGATGTTACGGCCAAAGGAACGGCAGTACCATAGTAAGCTAATCTGGTGGCGGCCTTCCCACCAGCCAGCGTAAATAGCCCCCCCACATACATATCCGTCCCGCGAAAGGCCAGGCAATTAATTGTTTCGTTGGTCCCGTTGGCCACGCCCATACCCAGGCTGCTCCAACTCGTACCGTCCCATTCAGCAGCATTGTTGGCCACCACCCCACCAATCTGCGTGAACCGTCCGCCCACGTACAAGGCGGCTCCACTTATGGCTACGGCATGAACCGCATCGATAACCCTACCAGCCGGGCCCGTGCCCAAACTGCTCCAACCCGTACCGTCCCACTTGGCAATGTTGTTGGCCGCTACCCCGCCGGCTTGCGTGAACTGTCCGCCCACATACATGTCCGACCCGCGTACGGCAAGGGCATGAACCTCTTCGTAAGGCACTCCATGAATCCCATTAGCTGGGCCCGTGCCCAAACTGCTCCAGTTTTCCCCGTCCCACTTGGCAATGTTGTTAGACGCCACCCCGCCTGCTTGCGTGAACCGTCCGCCCACATACATGTCCGACCCGCGTACGGCAAGGGCGTAAACCACACTGTAAACTGCATCATGAACTCCATTAGCCGGGCCCGTGCCCAAACTGCTCCAGTTTTCCCCGTCCCACTTAGCGATGTTGTTAGCCATTACTTGAGGTGGTCTAGGCAAGACGGACAGAAGAAGGACGTATATTTCTTCTGTTATGGCAACAAAATCAAGCGGGACGTCGCCCGACAAACGGCGTAAATAC
>NZ_NIRR01000083.1 GCF_002204745.1 Hymenobacter amundsenii | reverse complement strand
GACCTGTTCAACAAACCGTTCTATTTCCATCAATGGCAAGGTACGGACCGGTTTTCTGCAAGCCAGCCTGAGAACACTCGCTGGGTTCAGCAAAAAGGTCCGAAGTTAAACGCGGCCTTTCACTGAATCGAGCGTTCTTTTATGAGATGAAACAACTGCTTTTTGTCTGGATGTGCCTCGCGTGGTACTTTGATGCCATGGCCCAATCCACTGCCCCGCTGCCCTTACGGCCCGCGTTCATAAATGTGAATGCTGCGGCCCACGGCATCCCGGCGTATGACACGGTGGCCCGCCCAGGGATACAGCAAATCCCTGGGCGCATGGCCTACGTGGGGCCATACTTAGTGTGGGTTTCGGGGGCCGGTGAGGTGGCCTCTCATGCCGTGGCGGACCGGGATGCGTCGTCCTTCGCGTACTCCCCCAGCAACGCGTGGGGCTTCGCTGACTTTACGCGCTGTTCCAGCGTGCACAGCACCAAAATCGTGTTTGTCAGCATCACGGACGGCTACTTGCAACCCATGCGGTACACGGTGGTGGAGTTGTCGCTGGACCGCCAGGCCATGGTGCGCCATTACCGCAGCCGTTCGCCCGTCTGCGCCACCTACTCCGCGGACGGCACCCACATCGTGGTGGACGAGCAGGGTCGCCAACAGACGGTGCCTTCCGCTTATTAGACGCTCTTCGGCAGCCCCCTGCTGCGGTCCAACTAATCGTGCTCAGCTTCCTTTCCTCTGAGTCTACTTTAACGGTCGTGGCTTAGACGCGCGCTATTTAGGCAAACAGCGTTACTTTTCCTGCCTGGGCGCTGATCGGCGACCTCACGTGGCGCTGCCACCCGGCGGGTCCGTTGCCTGCCAGCGGTGGGCACCAACCTCCCAACACAACATTTCGCGGCAGCGGGCTTTACGCTAGAACTATGGAAAGAAGAACCTTCCTTAAAAACGCCTCTCTATCCGCTTTGGGCATTAGTGCCTTTGGCTTGCTGGACGCCGTTAGTAAACCGGCTGCTTTGGGTAACAAGTTTAGCGTAAACGAGCAGCGCCTCGTCGACCGCATTGCCCAGCTGGCCAAATTCGGTTTGGACGAGAAGGGGCACGGCTACCGGGTTGCGTTTACCAAAGGTGACCTGGAGGGCAGGGCCTGGTTTATCGAGCAGATGAAACGGGCGGGGCTGGACCCCGCCATTGATGCCGCCGGCAACATCATCGGCAAACGAAAAGGCAAACGTCCGTCCCTTAAACCCATTGCTTTTGGTTCGCACATTGACATGGTGCCAGACGGCGGAAATTACGACGGCCCGTTGGGAGCCATCAGTGCATTGGAAGTCATCGAGGTGCTCAACGAACAGAAGATGCGCACGGAGCATCCGCTGGAAGTCATCATTTTTGCCAATGAAGAAGGCGGCACGATTGGCAGCATGGCCATGGCGGGCGGCTTAACCCCAGCGGGGTTGCAACAAAAAAGCCAAAGCGGGCTGACCATGGCGGAAGGAATCCGGGCCATCGGAGGCAATCCTGACAACATCCAATCCTGCATCCGAAAAAAAGGGGACCTCCACGCCTGGGTGGAATTGCACATCGAACAAGGGGGCATTTTGGCGCGGGAAAACGTCCAGATTGGGGTAGTGGAAGGCATCGTGGGCATTGAGCACTGGGAAGTCACCGTCACCGGGTTTGCCAACCACGCGGGTACCACCCCCATGGCGATGCGGCAAGATGCCTTGCTGGCGTCGGCCCGATTGATCATCGCCGTCAACGACGTCATCACCTCGGTCGAAGGAAACCAGGTGGGGACGATTGGCAAACTGGCCCTCACCCCCAATGCCTACAATGTCATCCCAGGGAAAGTGGTCCTGGGGTTGGAGATACGCGACTTATCCGCCGATAAAATCAAGCTGCTCTTCCGGGAAATAGAAAAACGAGCCGCTGCAATCGCCGCCGAGAGCAAAACCACCATCCGGTTTGACAGACAAGCCAACGCTTCAAAACCGGCCTTAACAAACAAGACCTTGCAGCAAACCATCGCGGCCGCGGCCAAATCCTTGGGACTGAGCACCAAAGTGATGCAAAGCGGGGCGGGGCATGATTCCCAGGAAATTGCCGCCATTGCCCCAGTAGCCATGATATTTGTTCCCAGTGTGGGGGGCATTAGTCATTCGTACCAGGAATCGACTAAACCCGGGGACATGAGCAATGGGGCCAATGTGCTGTTACAAACGATACTGGCCATTGACCACGTTTAGGAAAACGGTGGTGCCTTGAACTAGCTCTGTTCAGTTGAAGGAGGATTTTAGCTGCCGTCAATGAGACTTTGTGATGTAGGTGATGGGAATGGGTCGCAAACAGGAGATGGAATCGTTTTGCAGCAAGTAAAAATCGTCGTCGCTGTTCTGCAACGAATAGGGACGAACCACGATTTGGTAGCCTTTCAGCGAAGCATGAATAACCGTCGCCATGCTGTCGATGCTTAGGTGTTCTTCGGCGTCCCGGATGACCGCCTGCAAGGCGGCACGCGAAGGGGCTGGGGGAAGCCGGGCCAGCCGCTGCCGGACGGCGAGCGCGAACGTGTGCTGAAAGGACGTTTCCGACAGTTGTGTCTTCAGGGTGTCAACAAAATAAATCCGTGGCGGAACGAAGTCGGGCGGGGGACCGCCTTCCCTGGGGGAAACGCTGGCCACGGTGGCCAGCGCGCCAATAGCGGTGCCCACTAGCACAAAGCAACCGTCACGGAAGGAGAACTTCATCAGCATTTATTTGAAGTAGAGCCATAACGCTGGCTAGGTGTCTTTATTGGCGTTCAGCCAAACGGTGGCAAGGTAAACGTGCCCCGCTCAGTTGAAGGAGGGATTAATACGCTCCGTAATCGTTGTTGAGGCAGCGAAGGGATTTGACCGGCACCTCCACCAAGTGTCCCTGTGCGCTGACTCCCCAGGCGCG
>NZ_NIRR01000082.1 GCF_002204745.1 Hymenobacter amundsenii | reverse complement strand
GCCATCTTACGGGATGGCCTCTACCAAGAAGTAGAAAAGGGCACACGGGGGATGCCTAGGCTCTCAGAGGCGATGAAGGACGTGATAAGCTGCGATAAGCGACGGGGATGGGCACATACCAATTGATCCGTTGATTTCCGAATGGGGCAACCCACTAGTGTGAAGCACTAGGGCTTACTTCTTTTTAAGGAGTAGGGGCAAACCCGGGGAACTGAAACATCTAAGTACCCGGAGGAAAAGAAAATAACAATGATTCCCCAAGTAGTGGCGAGCGAACGGGGAGGAGCCCAAACCGGGTTGGTTACGGCCAGTCCGGGGTTGTAGGACCTCAACATCTGATTAAGTTACTTTAGCCGAACGACATGGGAAGGTCGATCATAGAGGGTGAGAATCCCGTAGGCGAGCTGGTAATTTACGGTAGAGGATTCCTGAGTAGGGGGGGACCGGAGAAATCCCCTCTGAATCCAGCGGCACCATCCGCTAAGGCTACATACTCCTGAGAGACCGATAGTGAACTAGTACCGTGAGGGAAAGGTGAAAAGAACCGGGAATACCGGAGTGAAAAGAACCTGAAACCGTGTGCTTACAAGCAGTTAGAGGACTTTAGTGGTCTGATAGCGTGCCTTTTGCATAATGAGCCTACGAGTTACTCCTCTCTGGCAAGGTTAAATGCTTTAAAGCATGGAGCCGCAGCGAAAGCGAGTCTGAATAGGGCGCAGAGTCAGAGGGGGTAGACGCGAAACTTTGTGATCTACCCTTGAGCAGGTTGAAGGTTGGGTAACACCAACTGGAGGACCGAACCAGTTTCCGTTGAAAAGGATTTGGATGACTTGAGGGTAGGGGTGAAAGGCCAATCAAACTGAGAAATAGCTCGTACTCCCCGAAATGTATTTAGGTACAGCGTCGGCGTAGAGTTACATGGAGGTAGAGCTACCGATAGGACTAGGGGGTGTCATAGCCTACCGAATCCTGACGAACTCCGAATGCCATGTAATATAGCCGGCAGTGAGGCTTGGGGTGCTAAGGTCCCAGGCCGAGAGGGAAAGAACCCAGACCATCCGCTAAGGTCCCTAAATTCGGACTAAGTTGAACAAAGGAGGTCCACTTGCTTTGACAGCCAGGAGGTTGGCTTGGAAGCAGCCATTCCTTTAAAGAGTGCGTAACAGCTCACTGGTCGAGCGAGAGGGCATCGATAATACACGGGCATCAAGTCCGGTACCGAAGCGATGGATTTAACTTTAAGTAGTTAAGTGGTAGGGGAGCATTCTAGTCAGCGGTGAAGGTGTGTCGTCAGGCATGCTGGAGCGGCTAGAAAAGCAAATGTAGGCATGAGTAACGATAAAGGGGGTGCGAAACCCCCTCGCCGATAGACTAAGGTTTCCTGCTCAACGCTAATCGGAGCAGGGTTAGTCGGGACCTAAGGCTACGCCGAGAGGCTACGTCGATGGACAGCTGGTTGATATTCCAGCACTTAGGAAGTAGAGTGATGCAGTGACGCAGAAGTGAAAGTACCGCGAGCGGACGGAAGTGCTCGTTAAAGGGTGTAGGTATAGGAGGGGTAGTTAAGTACGCCCCTTTTGCTGAAACCTGATAGTACCTAGCGGCTTCGGCCAATGGGATAGTGTACCTAATCAGACTGCCAAGAAAACCTGCTAAGCGTTTACTGCTTACTAACCCGTACCGCAAACCGACACAGGTAGTCAAGGAGAGTATCCTGAGGCGCTCGAGTGAATCACGGCCAAGGAACTCGGCAAAATGGTCCTGTAACTTCGGGAGAAGGGACGCTTCCTCGTAGCAATACGAGAAGCCGCAGTGAAAAGGCCCAGGCGACTGTTTAACAAAAACACATGGCTTTGCGAACGCGTAAGCGGAAGTATAAGGCCTGACACCTGCCCGGTGCCGGAAGGTTAAGAGGGGAACTTAGCGCAAGCGAAGGTTTGAATCGAAGCCCCGGTAAACGGCGGCCGTAACTATAACGGTCCTAAGGTAGCGAAATTCCTTGTCGGGTAAGTTCCGACCTGCACGAATGGTGTAACGATCTGGGCGCTGTCTCAGCCGTGAGCTCGGTGAAATTGTAGTCTCGGTGAAGATGCCGAGTACCCGCCACGGGACGGAAAGACCCCGTGCACCTTTACTATAGGTTGACATTGACGCTGGACAACACATGTGTAGCATAGGTGGGAGACGTTGAGCCAGGGCCGCTAGGTTTTGGGGAGTCGCCGTTGAAATACCACCCTTGTGTTGTTTGGCGCCTAATCTGGAAAACGGAGACAGTGTCTGCTGGGTAGTTTGACTGGGGTGGTCGCCTCCAAAAGAGTATCGGAGGCTTTCAAAGGTCCGCTCAATCCGCTTGGTAACCGGATGTAGAGCGCAATAGCAGAAGCGGGCTTGACTGTGAGGCCTACAAGCCGAGCAGGGTCGAAAGACGGATATAGTGATCCGGTGGTTCCGTATGGAAGGGCCATCGCTCAAAGGATAAAAGGTACGCCGGGGATAACAGGCTGATCTCCCCCAAGAGCTCATATCGACGGGGAGGTTTGGCACCTCGATGTCGGCTCGTCACGTCCTGGGGCTGGAGAAGGTCCCAAGGGTTCGGCTGTTCGCCGATTAAAGTGGCACGCGAGCTGGGTTCAGAACGTCGTGAGACAGTTCGGTCCCTATCTGTGGTGGGCGTAGGATATTTGACAGGACCTGACTTTAGTACGAGAGGACCGAGTTGGACCAGCCGCTCGTCTACCGGTTGTGACGCCAGTTGCAGTGCCGGGTAGCGACGCTGGGATGAGATAAGCGCTGAAAGCATCTAAGTGCGAAACTCACCTGAAGATGAGATATCCGATTGAAGAGCCGTTCGAGACGAGGACGTTGATAGGCCCTAGGTGTAGAGTCCGAAATGGCACAGCCGAGGGGTACTAAGGGCTCGATAGCTTCTGGTACAGATGAGGCGCTGAACGGCGCCGTGCTCACCGCTTACTTTTTCTTTAGCTCTGCCTCTATGTCGAATTTCACGGCTGGTTTGTGCGAACACGCAAACTGAGTCGAACAGATAATGGTGGCTTTAGCCCGGGTGTTCACCTCTTCCCATTCCGAACAGAGTCGTTAAGCCCCGGAGCGCCTATGGTACTGCCTTCACCGGTGGGAGAGTCGGTCGCCGCCAACCTTATCTACAAGTCGCCCCGCGGCGTCCAGCGTCCCCACTTGGGGAGCCGGATGCGCGGGGC
>NZ_NIRR01000081.1 GCF_002204745.1 Hymenobacter amundsenii | reverse complement strand
GGTTGAGCATCGCCTCTAGGGTGCCGGGGAGTGTTCCTAGTCGTTCAGCCACGTTCGTTAGTGGCAGCTACTGGCGGTTAGCTCGTTTACCTTCGGACCATTTTCTTGAACCCTGTGGGCTCGTCTATTCCGACTGTTGGGGTTCCCCCTTTAGCGTACCCTCCACCACATTCCACCCGCCGCTGAACCCATGAACTACTTGCTGCCCTATTTTGGCGAAATCAACCCCGCACAGCTGGAAGAGTACTACCAGACCACGGCGGTGGTGAAAGACTTGACGGTTAATCTGGACCTAAACTTTGAACACAAAACCATCAGTCCAGAAGTCCTCCGCGCCATTGAAGAGTTCTTGAACCACCTGACGCGGTGGGACGGGCACAACCACGCCGCGCTGGAGCAGGACTTTGCCGCAGACGGCGAAACGGCCGACCACATTACCTTTTATTTTGACGAACTCGACGAAGCGGAACTCTCCGCTCTGCTGCCTGCCGAGACGTCGCCCGACGCCCGGGCATTTCGGCTGCTGAAGGAATTGAAATTAATTCGTGTCGGCTTCTACCCCGACGGCAAGTACGACGAGGAACAGTTTGCCACTTTTGACTATGCCCTTTATTTGGCGGGAGAGCCGAGCAATCAATTGCTGGCGGTCAAAACCGACGAGCAAGGGAAAGTGCACCACATTACCTGGGAAAGTTAAGCGGTGCCCCATACAGACCAGAGACAGCACAGAAGCACGGGATAGAGCTAACCTAACGCTCCTTTCCCTGAACGGCAGGAAGCAGCCCGGCACTTAGTGGCCAGCTGACCCCAATGGGGCAGGGCGAGTTTAAGAAACCCGTCTACGAATCAAAGTTTACGAAACGCGCCAAGGAGATGAGTTTCGTAAACACCACGGTAGGAGTCTCGGGCTTCGGCAAACAGGATTTTAGGGGCAGTGGGGAAGTACAATTACTCCCGCTGTCATCTGGGTTTCGTCCCTTTACATAACATTAATTATACCCGCAATCGCGGAAAAGTAATACGGGTATACCAGACGAGTTTCGTCCTGTGATTGGTGCTCTCAAGCGCTAGCAGGCCCCCTATAATTCTTGTCAAGCCTTTATACAGTTTTGGGTTGCGTACTCGTTTTGTTCGTTGAAAGACTTCTATATACCCCCCTTCTCTATCTCGTATGAAACAGCTTTTCTGTACTAGTGTGCTCGTCGTTAGCAGCCTGTGGGCAGCACATGCGCAAGGCATCCGGGTTGGTCTGCGCGCCGGCGCTAATTATTCCACCGCAACGGGATCAGACACTAAAAATCTAGAAGGGTTATGGGGGCCAGCTGGCGGGCTCGTGGTGAATGTCCCCCTTACAACGGATGGCTTCTTCTCTTTACAGCCGGAGATAGCCTATGCTCGCAAAGGCTATGAGATGCAGAATGTACCGGGACTATATACAAATAGGGTCTTCTTACACTACCTCAACGCGCCCTTGTTGGCTAAAGTGAAGGTTGGCGGCTGGATAGCCGAGGCCGGTCCGCAAGTCGGGTACCTACTCGACGTGAAAGACCGTAATCCCACAATCGATCCGCGTCCCGCTAATCGCCCCAATCGTCTCGCTCCGTACCGGCGGTGGGAGCTGGGGTATGTGGCAGGGATCGGCTACGAACTCCAGAACGGTCTAGGCGTCGGCGTACGCTACAATGGTGGTTTCACCCGGATACGCCAGGAATCGGTCACGGTGCCGCTCACGCGCTCGCACAACAGCGCCTTCCAATTTCAACTTACCTACTTGGTGACTCGTCGCTAAGATATGGGCACTTACCACGAAGCTGCTCGATAATCTTAGACAGGCACCCGTAACGTTTTACAAACGGTCGTTTAGAAAACGTTATAAGCTTCGCTTTTACATGTTGTAAACCACGTTTACAAGATGTGAAGCGGCTTGCTGGCTTGGTATCCGCCTGTACCTTGTAAGCGCAGGATGTACCACCCCGCCGGTTGCGGCGGTAACGCGAGCACCAGCACCCCATCTGCGCCACACCGGACGAGCTGCGTGTGGCTCACCCGGCCCGTGGCGTCCACTAACTGCACCCGTAGCTCCGTGCGGGGTGCCGTGGCGGGCAACTGCACGGTGAGGGCCGTGTAGGCTGGATTTGGGTATACTACGAAGGGGGCAGCGGCACGGCCGTGCGCGGTGGACGTGGGTGTGGCGGCCAGCGTGGTAAAGGGCAGGCCTGGTCCACCCGTTCCCCCAGAACTTTGCCCGTTGGTGCAGTTGGTGAAAATCGTTATCCCATACATGGTGTTGGGCAGCAAGCCCGTCAGTTGCAGCGGCGATTGGGTCACGTTGTAACTCCCGACGAATGTAGAGTTGACCCCTTGTTGGATGCGGTGCACGTCTACGGTGTAGTTGCGAGCTGTACCGGGCGCGCCGGGCCCGAAGATAATATCGGCCGACGTTGCCCTAATGTTGACGGGTTGCACATCGTTGGGGCCGCCACAATATTCAGCCGTTCGCAAAGACAACTGCGCGGGCGCGGCGATTTGCCCACCGCCACACTGCCGCAGAATCTGCACGGTATAGTTGGTGTCGTACATCAGCATTCGGAGCCGCACGGCGGTTGCCTCGGCCGGCAAGGTATACGCCTGCGTGGCGGGCGTGGTAGTCACGGTGTAGCCAGCGGTTCCGGTAGCGCCAACAAAACGAACCACTGCGGAGAATTGCCCGATGCTATCGGCCACCAGCGCCGTTGCCGGGGCGCAGGCAGAACCCTGCGCCTGAGCGGTGCCGAGTCCGAGCACGGTAGCCAGCAGCCACCCACCGATACAGCGCTGACGCCAGGTGGAACGGATGTTCCGAGATAGAGAGATATCCTGAAGGGAGTAGCGTAAAATCATAGCGTAGATGGTAAAAAGAAGGGTTGAGTAAGGTAGCTAATAATATTTACTAGCCCTATCGCGGAGAAGTACCACGCCGGCAGCAGCGGCTGGCTAGGCCGAAATCTAACATAATTCCGTGACGCCGCTTATAACTAATGTTATGTTAGGGGACAGAACCCAGAATCAACACTCGCCCTACAGCGCAGTTGAACTTGTAAAGTGTCAATTTCACTCAATTAAAACTGCACACCTGGACCCCAGTAGAGCGAGTCAACGGCAACCCATTTGTTCTTCCTGTAAATGAACCAAACATAAAGTTTTCCTGGCCATCGCGACCAGAGGATCTGCTTGACCTGTACGTGAGTAGCTACTTCCTGAGGCGTGGCAGTATACAGGAGCCCATACTGAAATTCTAGCAGGCTAGTGCTTAAGGGAAAGGTCACACTGGATACAGGAGTTCCTAGCTCTATCACAACCGAGGAGAGTGCACGGCCTCGTAATTCCTGGTCGAATGAATCGGTTTTGCGACAGCTTGTGACTGATAGGCCAAGGATCAAGCAGATCACAATGCGCTTGATCAAAGCTGATAGTTCAAGCATACCTCAAGAGGGGAAATGTAGTTTAAGTAGTATAATATGTATGTCCGAGAAGTCGGTTTATGTGAAGTAACGCGCAGATGCAGCACTAGGTGTACGGTTTACTTCCTACGTTTAGGAAGTAAACCGTATGGCCCACACCAGTGAGGATGAGGTGGTCTAGCTAAGCCGGACACAATTGGGACGTTGTTTGAAGATGGGTTTCAAAGTGATTGGGCGATTGATAGCCGAGGGCAGAATGCCGGCGTT
>NZ_NIRR01000080.1 GCF_002204745.1 Hymenobacter amundsenii | reverse complement strand
CGGCAATCTGGCCGCCGCTCGCCGCTACATGCAGCAGCATTGGGGCATGAAAGCGCTGGACAAGAGCGGCTTTACCCGCCAGCTGCACCGCCTGCACGAAACGCTTAAGTACCTGTTTTTCAGCCTGGGCCAGCACTTGAAACAGCTCAACACCGAGGCCCGCTATGTCATCGATTCATTTCCCGTTGCCGTCTCCGACAACGTGCGCATCAACCGCTGTCAATTGCTGGAGGGCGAGACCTACCGGGGCTACTCGGCCAGCAAGCGGCGCTACTTCTACGGCTTCAAAGTGCAGCTGCTCATGACCCACGACGGGCTGCCAGTCGAGTTCTATATTCATGCCGGCAGCGAGGCTGACATCACCGGCCTCAAAGCCCTGGACCCGCAGTTGCCCGCGGGCAGCACCCTCTATGCGGATGCCGCCTATACGGATTACGCGCTGGAAGACGCCTGGTACGAGGCCGAGAAAGTGGCCTTACTAGTGGACCGCCGAAAGAACAGCAAGCGGCTGCATGAGCCGTGGTAAAACTTTCTGATTCAGCACTTTCGCAAAGGCGTGGAAACGACCATTAGCCAGGTTACGGAACGTTTCGCCAAATCTATCCACGCCGTAACGGCTCGGGTATCCCCCCTTAAACTGTTGCTGTTCGTCTTCACCCACACCCTCGCCCAACTCGGCGCATAGTCCGCAACTTGGGATAAATAACGTAATTTAGCTTCCGATATTTTTGCAGATTTGCAGTAGCGGTTAACTTGCTGCATGAAAGAAAGTTGCAAGCATTTTCAATGCCTTTGCTTCCTAAGCTCCATGTTTTTTAGCAGTTTCGTGAACATTGCATTTAGCACACCGTGAATCAAATCAATATATATAATAAATAATATATATATATATATATATAGCTTGTGAAATCGCTATTACATTAATTATTCGCGTTTCTTGGCAAGAAATTTGAAAAACAGCATTTCAAAATAACTCACTCATTTCGCCTATGAAACCCAAGACTATCGTCGTTTTTTGTAATAAAGGGGATTTTTATTTGGCCCGCATATGTATTGCCAGTATTAGGTATTATTACCCCAGCGCTAATTTGTATATAGTGAAGGATTATCTGCGTGGAGAATTTTCATCTGAAGAGATGGAAACTTATTTCAACGTCAAGGTGCTGGACCTTGGAATAAAGAAATTTGGTTGGAGCGCTGCAAAGCTTCATTTTCTCCTCTCAGATTTATTTCCTAATGAGCAGGTGACATTGTTGGACGCTGATATTATTTTTATTGGCCGTGTTCTGGATAATTTATACAAGAAATTTCCTAATATCGACTTTATAGTTGACCAATATCATGTGAGTAACCCAAGGAGCGAGCACATAAAATCATTTTATTATGATTACGATGAAATAAAAAAAGTTGAACCAGATTTTATATATCCTGGTTACGTTTTTAATGGAGGGCAAACAATAGTTAAGACCGGAAAATTAACTGAATCAGATATTGAGAATTATTTTGATAGAAATAATTTTCCTTTTTATACAAATATGAAACTTATGCCTCTCGTTGATCAATCAATACTCAACGTGGTGCTACATAGGAAAGTGCAGAATAATGAGATAACTATAGCTGCTCAGCAATATATGCTTTGGAGCGATCAAGAAAGCATTTCTGAAATTGAAATAGATGATATAAAGCAAGGTGTCAAGTATCCTTTCTTGATTCATTATGCTGGCTCATATAAAAATGAGGATATTTCGCGAATGAAAAGAGGAGATATTCTGTCCTTTTTTGAAAATTATTATTATTCTAAAATACCTAAAGGAATGCAGAAGAAAGTGGCTAGGGCAGTTATTCCAGCCTTAAAAAACATTCAGTACGATGCTATTAAAATAGTTAAGGATAGCGTTAAAGACACTTTTATGGAAAAGATAGCTAGAGTAGTTATTCATGTATACAAGAAATAAAAATCATTTTTTATATATAAATTTAAAATAATGATAGGGGCTTAGGAAGCAAAGGCGTTCAAAACCTTTGTAAATTCCTTTCATGCAGCAAGTTAACCGCTACTACAAATCTGCAAAAATTTCGGAGGTCAAATTCCGCTATTTACTGCGCCTGTTTGCCCTGGATTTGACGGCCTCTGACACAGCCCGACTCACGGGCTTGAGCATACGCTCCGTCAACACGATTTACCTGCGGTTGCGCCGCCGTATGCAGGCCGCATGCCGCGTGCCGGTCGAGCTAGCCGGAGCTGTCGAGTTGGACGAATGCTACTTCGGTCCGCGGCGGGTGCGGGGTAAGCGGGGCCGAGGGGCCGGGGGCAAAACGGTGGTCTTTGGCCTGTTCAAACGGGGCGGTCAGGTGTATACGGAAATTGTCCCCAACTGCCAGAAAAAGACCTTGCAAGCCATTATCCGGGGCAAAGTGGACGTCTCGGCCATGGTCAATACCGATGGCTGGCGCGGCTACGACGGCTTGGTGGACGTGGGCTACGACCGCCAATTCCGGGTCCATCACGGGCAGGATGAGTTTGTGCAGGGCGCAGCCCACATCAACGGCATCGAGTCGTTTTGGGGCTTTGCCAAAGCCCGGCTCCAGCAGTTTCGCGGTCTACACCAAGAGCTGTTTTTGCTGCATTTGAAAGAATGTGCATTTCGCTTCAATCACCGCCCCCAAGACCTCTACAAATCCTTGCTTAAATTGCTTCGACAGCAACCTTTATAAGCCGGTTTGCTTCCTAAGCCCCTAAGTTTATACTATACGATAGCAATTTCGCAAGCGGTGTGCTCAGCATAATGTAGGACTACATCTTCGCATCATTTGCTATTGTTGACCGCTTCATACTGTCGTTTAACGACAAGGTGCAGAGTGCTGCACCTCTACGCCGTCGCCTGCTGAATGAAATAGCCTCCTCACTTATACACCTCCTTCACCACGTACAGTGGCCGCTTACGAGCAGCATCCAGCCCACGCCAGACATACTCGCCGATAACGCCCAAGGCTGTCATTTGAAAGGCCGAGACAAACAAAAGCACCACCATTAGCGCCGACCAGCCTTCGGGCTCCTGGCTGCCGAATAGCCGCAGGCCGATGATGTAAAGCCCATAGCTAAAGGCCGCTAAACCCAGCACTAGGCCAACTACGGAAATAGCCCGGATCGGGAAAAAGGAAAAAGCCAGGATAGAATCGATGAAGAGTTTGGCCTTCTTCTTGAGCGTCCAGCGCGACTTTCCGATTTGCCGCTTGCGCCGGATGTAAGGAATGTTCACGTAGGGATATCCCAACCACACCATCAGGTAGAACAGGTTGCTGTTCCGCTCTTGCAAAGCAATGATGTGCTCGGCTACCTGCCGGTCTAAAAACACGAAGTCAAAGCCCCCATCGGGAATGTTGGACAGGGCGATTTTCTTCATCAGGTGATGGAAGACCTTGGCAAGAAGCTGCTGCAGCCCGGTTTCCTCGCGGTCCTGGCGGTTGCCAATGATGATTTTGAAGCCCTGCTGCCAATATGCATACATTGGTACAATCAGTTCCGGCGGATCTTGTAGGTCGGCCGTGATGATGGCCATACAGTCGCCGGTGGCCTGGGCCATGCCGGCCACGATGGCGTTGTAGGAGCCCACGTTACCAGCCAACTCCACTACCCGTACCTTACCCGGATGCGCCGCCCGAAAATCCAATAGCGCTTGCAGGGTGCCATCTTCAGAGCCGTCATTCACCATCACATACTCGAAGTCTACCTCAGGTGAAAAGCTGGCCTCATTGGCAATCAGTTCACGCACCGTCACCGGGATGTTGTCCTCGTTATAGTAGCAGGGGATAATTACAGACAGCTTGGGCATCGGGCAGCTACTAATCTTTTGGGAAGTCAACTACTCCGTAAAGCTACAGATAGCGGCGGCTACGGCCTGCACTTGCTTTTCACTTATACCCGGGTACAGGGGTAAGCTCAGGCAGGTAGCGGCTAGTTCTTCGGCAATGGGCAACGCCCCGGCCGGTAGTTGCATGGCCGCGTAGGCCTG
>NZ_NIRR01000007.1 GCF_002204745.1 Hymenobacter amundsenii | reverse complement strand
GGGCGCTACAAACATCCATTCGCCATCCGTTACGTCGCTGGGGTATGCTCTTTGCTGTGCCATACCCCAAATTACGCTACCAGTGCATAACAGGCTCTAGAGCCGGGGCACGCAACCTTTATTTTATCCGTGGCAATGATGTATTAACCGGAAAATATGATCTTTGCGGCCGGTTATAAAAGCTGATGCCAGAATGACCAAAAAAACTGCTGAATGAGCAGAATATTGGCAAAATAAGAAAAAAGAAGGCGGCACCCACCCAGATGCCGCCTCTCAATTCAGAACATACCCACCCAGATATGTTCCGTTAATCCCTCCCCACATAGTCCCACCCAAAGCCATTGTGCTGTAGAAGAAGGATTCGAACCTCCAAGGAGTAGTTAGCCGGCCGCCGGACCAGTTTTTCCCGAATCTCCACCCCCGAGAGAGGAGGGTATGTCTGCCAGTTTCATCATTCTACAGTGTCAAAATAATCCGGCACCTTTCGCGTTGGATTATGACAAATGTAGTAATCATATTGGTATGGTAAAATTTTTAGTCAGATTTGTGCTGAATTTTTACATACTTTTTAAGGCATTGCCTGTTTCATTAAAATATAGTTAATCAACACAGAATAAAATGGCCCGTAATTACGAACTTGACGACACCGACCGGAAGATTCTGGCCCTGTTGATTGAAGATGCCAAAACGCCCTACACCGAAATCGCCCGCAAAGTGCATGTATCGGGTGGAACAGTGCATGTCCGCATGGCACGGCTCGAAGAACTTGGTATCGTGCAGGGCGCCACGCTTAAAATCGACTACCAGAAGCTGGGATTCGGCGTGAGGGCTTTTCTGGGAATCTACCTGCAGAAAAGCTCGGTATATGAGGGCGTTGTGAAGCAACTCTACCTGATTCCGGAGGTGGTCAGCATTGACTTTACCACCGGCGCCTATGGTATTTTCGCACGCCTCATCTGCCGCGACACCAACCATCTGCGCGAAGTACTGCACGAGCAGATTCAGCTGATTGAGGGTATAGAGCGCACCGAAACCCTGATTTCGCTGGAAGAAGCCTTCAATCGGCCCATTCAGTTGCAAGAAATAACTGGCGACGCCAGCTAAGCACGCCCCGCCCCATGCTTCCCGGCACTGCGGGCCGGCATCCGACCTTGGGTGCTGGTCTGCAGTGCCGGTTTCTGTGTAGGGCAGGGGTAGCTGTTGCCGGGTAGGGTGGCCGCGCAGGAATAGACTGCCAAAAAGCTTATGTAGGATTAAAAATAGAATTTTCATCGAAAGTTGCTCACTGCTTGCCGGTAGGCTATATTTAGTAAATCCGAATTGGATTATTAACCGGGCTGCCCATGAGAATTCGCTACGCTTTTCTCCTGCTTTTTGCGCTGTCGGCTGCCCGGCCCGGCCGGGGGCAGACCCTGCCGGCCATCTACCTCAACGACCAGCACCAGCCCACCGTCCCTGATAGCGCGACTCATTACCGGCTCATCGACCGTAAAAACGAGCTACTGGGCACCTACGCCATGCGGGAGTTTTCCCTCACGGGCGGGTTACTGCTGAAGGGCACGCTCACGTCCATCGATCCGCCGGTGCGCGTTGGCCTGCTCACTTGGTACCACCCCGACGGCAGCAAGGCTGCCCAGGTGCACTACCGCAACGACGAGGCCGACGGCCTGTACCTGGGCTGGTACGAAGACGGCCGCGTAAGCCAGCGCGGCGACTATGCCGACGGGCAGCGGGTAGGCCGGTGGCTGTCGGTGCACCGCAACGGGCAGAAGCGCTCCGAAGGACACTACCACGCCGGCCGCCCGGTAGGGGAGTGGCGCTACTACTACGACAGCGGTGAACTGAGTGCTATTGAGATGCCCGACCGCCAGGGCAAGCCGCTGGCGCTGGCTTTCTTCAATAAGGATGGCTCGCCGTACATGCAGCGCGTGCGGCCCCGGGAGTTACCACGTTTTCCGGGCGGCGAGGCGGCGTTGCTGAGCTTCGTGACCCGCAATACCAGCTACCCGCGCGAAGTACGGAGCCGGGGCATTGTGGGCAATGTGCTGGTAAGCTACCGGGTGGGCGAAGACGGGCGCGTGAGCCAAGTACGGGTGGTGCAGGGCCTGGCCGCCGAAGCCGACCGGGAAGCCCAGCGGGTGGTAGCCAGCCTGCCACCTTTCGAAGCGGGCCGCGAATACAACCTGCCCACAGCCATGACGTTCACAATTCCCATCTACTTCGGCCCGGGATTCTCGCTGGCGGCGGGGCCTAAGCCCCCCCAAGGGCCGCCTTCCGAAGCCCACGCCGCCGCCCCCGACCCCGCCGATTAGCGGCGACCCCCGAAAGCAAAAGTCCCCCGGAACTGCCGTAGCAGCACCGGGGGACTTTTGAATTGTCGCGCAGGGGAAGTATAGTAGTTACTTAAGCCGTTACCTGGGCGTCGAGCTTCTGGGCCAGTACGTGCTTAGGCACGGCACCCACTTGCTTATCGACTACCTGGCCGTTCTTGAACACGAGCAGGGTCGGGATGCTGCGGATGCCGAACTTGGCCGACGTCTGTGGGTTAGCGTCCACATCGACTTTTCCGATAATGACTTTGCCTTCGTATTCGCCGGCCAACTCTTCTACTACCGGACCCACCATGCGGCAGGGGCCGCACCACTCGGCCCAAAAGTCCACGAGTACGGGTTTGTCGGAGTTGATGATCTGGTCGAAGTTAGCATCCGTGATTTCGATGGCTTTATGTCCCATGATAGTCAGGTTTGGTTGAAAGGTGTAGTGCTTCTATACGAACAAGCGGCCCGCAAGGTAGCAGATTGCGTTCCAACAAGGAGTAGGCCGGAAAGTTCACTTCGGCCAGAGTGGCAGTTTTGCCGCCCAACCTGCCCGGAGCCCCGGCGGCTACGCCCCAGGCAAGGCGCGGCTACCGGGGCCAGAATACAACCCACATCGGGCGGCGTTAATTAGCAGGCATCAAGAGTGATACGCCTTGGCGTACTGCTGCGCGCGGTTGCGTAATTTGTAGAACACGTAGAGGTTGAAGAAGTGCATGCCGCCCAGAATCAGGATGATGGTTCCCACCTTCACGCTGAGCAGTTCCACGCTCTGCTGGTAGCTACCGATGGGGTCGGTACTGCGGAGCGTAAGCATGGCGTAGCCGATGTTGATGAGGTAAAAACCCGTTAGCAGCAGCTTGTTCACCGAATCGGCCAGGGCCTCATTGCCGTGAAAGATATCGACCAGAAACGTGCGGCCATTGGTGAACAATGTGCGGGCGACCCAGACCGTGAGTACAACCGTGGCGGGCAGGTACACGCCGTAAACGAGGAGGTGAAAGTTCATGGTAGTAAGGGAAAAAGGGTGAGGAATGAAAGAAAGATGAAGAATGAGAGCTGCGCTGAAGAATAATCGAGCTACTGCTGAAGCTGGCCCAGGCAGGAGTTAGGTTAGCCGCGGCAGTAAATCGGCCAGGGCGGTGGGGCAGTCGGAAAACCGAAACCGGAAGCCCGCGCTGAGCAGGCGGTCCGGTATCACCTTGCGGCTCTTAAGAATCAGCTCGGTTTCAGTGCCCAGCAGGAATGCCCCGATTTCGAGCAGCCATTGGGGTTGCGGCAGGTGCCAGCGCGGGCGGTAGTGCTGGTCGAGCAGGGCCATGAACGCGTGGTTGGACAGGGGTGCGGGGGCGCAGAGGTTGAACGCCCCTTCTAGGTCTGGGCGAGCCACCAGAAACTCCACGGCCCGGCAGAAGTCGGCGATGTGCAACCAACTGATGCATTGCTGACCGCTGCCCTGCGGCGTGCAAAGGCCGAAGCGGGCCAGTTGGGCCATTACGGGTAGCGCTCCTCCATCGGTACCCAGCACAATGGCCGCACGCAGGGCTACGCGGCGGGTGGCGGGCACCGGGGCCAGGTTGAACTCGGCTTCCCAGCGCTGGGCAACCGTCTCCGAGAAATTCCGCCCGAGCAAGCCGTGGGTTTCCGTATTGGCCGGCTGTGCTTCCCGGGTGTCTTGGTAAATAGTGGCCGTGGAAGCGTTCAGCCACACTGCCGGCGGAGTAACACAGGCCGCCACGGCTTCGCCCAATATCCGGGTGCTGTCGGTGCGGCTGCGCACGATGGCGTAGCGGTTCACGGCGTGGTAGCGGCAGTCCACCGATTTGCCGGCCAGGTTGATGAGCACGGCAGCTCCTTCCAACTCCGCCGCCCACGGCCCCACCGTACGCCCGTTCCAGCGGACTACGCCCGGCCGGGCGGTGCGTCCTAGCACTACTACGGCGTAGCCCAACTGGGTAAAGTGCCGGGCCAGGTGTCGACCCAGGAAGCCACTGCCGCCCGCGAGAATCAGTTTGGGTCGTTCCATAACCGAGAGGATGAAAAGAAGAGGGAGAAAGGGGAATCCGAGGAATATAATCTCGATGCCTGTTCTTATTAAACTTTCAATAAAAATTGAAATATGATGACAAAAAAATAGGTTTGCCTTAGGAGCGGGGCCGCATGAGCTTCATGAACGTGCTCAAGAACCAGTTCTCATCGGCTTTGATGAGGGTGGCGGCGGCCCGGTCGGCGAATTCGGCGAAGTTCTGGATGCTGCCAATCATCTGGGTGAAAGCCTGTGCTTCCTCCGCCGAGACGGTGGGAGAGGGTTCCACTTGCCGGATTTCACCCAGCACCCGCATGATGGGCGCCAACTCGCGCTTGTGGCGCTCCTGCAAAATGAGGGTAGCCACCCGGTGAATATCCTTCTCGGCGGAGAAAAACTCGCGCCGCTCTCCGGGCCGCAGCTCCTTGCGCACGAGGCCCCAATCCATAAGGGCCCGCACGTTGAGGTTGGCGTTGCCCCGCGAAATCTGGAGCTGCTCCATGATGTCTTCGGCACTCAGCGCGCCCACCGAAACCAGTAGTAGCGCATGGACCTGAGCCATGGTCCGGCTCACGCCCCAGGCGGAGCCCAAGGTGCCCCACCCTTCAATGAACCGGCTTTTGGCTTCGTCGAGTTGCATGCCTCAAATGTAGGAGAAGATTTCAAACTTTCAATATAAATTGAAAGTTTATTTTGAGTTCAATCCGACACGTTGATAGAGAGCATCCGATAGCCACTCACGTGCATTTTAGCGTCGTTCAGCCAAGCTGAAATCTCGGACTTCAAAAGCAGAACAATGCGTTTTGTCACAGCTAAACTATAGCTGGTAGAACATAAATTTATTTGAAAAAAAGCATCCCCGAATCAGGCAATTGGCAAATGATCAAATAGTTGAGCTTGTAAAAGTCAAGAATACACCATAGTTAGTCTAGAGGCGCTCTTATGTAATCAGTATGTGAATAAATATATATATTCATAGTGCAAAACCAAGGCTGACCAGCAGGCACTTGCTTTACCGACTTCCCGAACCAGTAGCCAATAGGGGCGTAATAACAAGGGCAACGTCTTACTTACTCTTTTCACTGTCTATGCAAGCCGACTCTGTTTTTGATGCTAATCAGGTGGCTGATAACCGGCTAAAGTCGGAAAATCGTCGGCCAATGGTGCTGCCCGTAGTAGAGGAGCAAGTAGTAATTGACCGCAACTTGGTCGAAACCGGCCGGGTTCGCATCAGCAAAACGGTGCAGGAGCACGAGCAGGAGGTAAACGTGTTGCTTCAGCACGATGAAGTTCAGGTAGAGCATGTACCTGTCAATCAGTTTGTGGCCGACGACGCGCCGCTACCCGGTAGCCGCCAAGAAGGTGATGTGCTGATTGTGCCTATTCTGCGCGAGGTGGTCGTTACCCGGGTGTTGGTTGTGGAGGAACTCCGCATCAGCAAGCGCGTGGTGGAAGAGCCGCACACCAGTACGGTAACGCTACGCCAAGAACAAATCAGGGTTGAGCGTAGCGCAGACAATTCAGTGCCCCCTCAGCCTTAAAAAAAAACTCTTTTCTTTCCAATCACTTATAAATCAATACCATGAATCAAAATACCATGAACCAGACCGTAGTAGGAATTTTCGATACCGCCACCCACGCTCAGCAAGCGGCTCAGCAGCTCAAAGCAGCTGGTTTCTCGCTCGACGATGTGGACACCATCTCCCGCGATTCGAAACAGGGTAGCAACTACTATAACAACACCGGAACTACTACCGAAGCAGCAGGCGACGCCGCTGGTCGTACTGGCGACAGCATCGGTAACTTCTTCAGCAACCTGTTCGGCGACGACGACGATGCGAACCGTTATTCGCATGTAGCCCGCAATAGCCACTCGATGGTAACGGTGCATTGCAAGTCGGCTGACCATGCCCACAAGGCTGCCGAAATAATGGACAATGCCGGAGCCCTCGACGTGAACGAGAAAGCCCAGCAGACTGGTTACAAAGGCAATGCAATGGCGGCCGGCAATGCCGCCGCAACTACCAACGACGGTGTGGCTTCGGCTAAGGTAATCGAGGAGAAACTCCAGGTAGGCAAGCGCGTAGAGCAAACCGGTGGTGCCCGTCTGCGCAGCCGCATTGTGGAGCGCCCGGTAGAAGCCAGCGTCCGGTTGCGGGAAGAGCACGTGAGCGTGGACCGTAAGGCGGTAAACCGTCCGGCTACGGAGGCCGACTTCGATGCTTTCAAAGAAGGTAACGTAGAGGTAACCGAGCGCGCTGAGCGGGCCGTAGTGGGCAAAGAGGCCCGTGTAGTGGAAGAGGTAACGCTGGGCAAAAAAGTAACCGAACACGAGGAAAAAATCCGCGAAACGGTCCGCAAGACGGAAGTAGATGTGGAGCAGCTCGGTACCAAAGACGTGCGCAACGACCAGAACCGCACGAAATAACAATCCTGCATTAAGGAAGCTTATCGCTTTTCTCGATCGAAGCAGAACGCCCCCGTCCGGTTTTTCCGGGCGGGGCGTTCTGCGTAGTGATGGGTGATATTTACCGGGCCCCAGCCTGTTTCTGCCGGTCTATTTCGTCCAGATCGGTCTCACCTTGCCGGGTACTAACCCACTCGCATACCGGCCGTTTAGTGTCTCCGCCGTTGGCTGTCACGCGCAAATAATTGAGACCGGCAGGGTTAGGTATGATGAGTTGACAGGGCCAGCCAGGCAACTCCAGGCACAGCCGAAGTATCCGGCCGGGCGAAGGACAAGGAATCTCCAGGTATTCGCGGACTGGTAGCTGGCCGGCCGCTTGGTTGTCGAGCGAAAAAGCAACTGGCGCGGTTGAGGCGTCGGCATAGCGGTACAGGTAGATATAAGCCGTGTCGGTACGGGCTGGCGGGGGCAGCAGTGGGTTCGGAAACTGGCCGCTCGCCGGTGCGCATATCTAGGGCGTAGCCCATCGGCTCGGCCGAGTGGTCGATGCCGTGAACCCGCGAGAAACCGACGCCCAAAGCAGCGGCGCTCAGTTGCGCCCGGGCCTGGGCTTGGGCGCGGGCCTGCATGTAGGCAACGTCGGGGGGAGTTTCGCCTACGAAAGTAAAAAAGTCGCGGTGGCGATGCAGCGGAAAAAAGTTCTTCTGGTGCTGTACAAAAAGTTGGTGACCATCCGAAAATCCCCATACCTCCTTGGTGGGCTGGTTCTGGTTCTTCTCGTTAACTACTTTAACCCGTAACCGGGGCACGCCCAGCCACTGCAGGCGGGCCTGTGGGGCACCGAAACCAAAGGCCACCGTATCGGCTGAGACCCGCAAGCCAGGGGCGGGGGTGTTGGTCAGAAACTGCTCGAACGTGTAATATACTCCCGCTCGGGGAAATTCCCGCAGCATAGCGGGTCCGCTCGCCGAGGCTGCTGGGACCGTGGCCGGGGGCGTGTCGGCAAGTAGCTGACCGAGGGTCAGGGTCGGACCGGTAGCGGCTTCGGACCAGTCGTAGGTCGTGAGCTGCTCCAAACACTTTTGCAACAGCAGCGCGACATGGTACGCATGCAAATCGGTGGCTTCGGGGGTACGAGCCGACGTGTGGGCCGCTACGCTCCGCACGAAATGGTAGCCATCGGGCCGCTGCTCGTACACGTCGGCCGCCAAATCGGCGCTGGCCTTTTCTCCTAAGCCCGCCATTCGCTCGCTCACCCGCAACTGCCGTAAACACAGCACCACGGCATGGTCGGCGGGGCGTGCGGGCACCTGCTGCTGCAGAAACTCGGTGAGTTCCGATTCCAGCCCGCGCCGGAAGAGTACAGTCGTCGAGTGGCCGTTCAGGCCCTGATAGACTAGGCCAATCGGTAGTTTGTCGGGCCGTCCATCTAGCAATTGAGCCACGTATACCGTTCGGGATGGTAGGGTAATTAATTGGCGGCTCAGGTTGAGGTAGTGCTGGGCCACCGCCGGCCGAGCTAGTAGTACGCCTACCAAGAAGATAAGTACTGATAGACCCCCGCGAAAAGATAACGACATCAGCAACTGTAATGTAGGATGAAATAAAGCCGCCACGGCTTTTGAAAGCGGTGGCGGCTATAAAAATCGGATTAATCAGCGAAAAAGCAATGCAGCCAGCAACTTATATCAGTTGGCAGGCCTCAATTTCCATTTCGCGCATTTTGCGGATGAATTCCTTGGGCTCGATGCGGTAGCGGCGCGAATAGGTGTCTACGGCGAGGTGCTCGTGGGGCTCGGCGAACTTGATTTCGAGTTTTTTCGAGCCGGCTGCGCTTTCCACGGCTTCCATGAAGCGGTCCATGAAGGGCTCCGTGATGGTGCGCAGGTCCAACTGCACGCGTACGCCGTTGGCCAGCTTCTCGGCCACGTTGAAGAGCGGCTCCATAGTCATGATCTTGAACTCGAACTGGTCGGAGTCGCGGAAGCGTTGGGCGTACTTGCCCCGGATGAACATGGGCGGCACCTGCTCCTTGTCGTAGTTGCGGGGGTTGATGATGCTGGAAAACTTGGTGTAGTCGTCGCGGAACAGGGCAAGGTTGAGGCTCGAATCGTAGTCTTCGATGTTGAAGCTGACGAAGGGGTGGCCAGTTTTAGTGGTCTTGAACAGCACGTTCGAAATCAGGCCGGCCACCGTAATGTCGCGGTTCTTGTAGCTCTCAATCTTATCTAATCCGCAGGTGCAGTAGGAGTCAATTTCCAGTTTGAAGTCGTCGAGCGGGTGGCCCGAGAGGTAGAAACCCACGACTTCCTTTTCGCGGCGCAGCTTCTCGGTGGGGCTCCAGGGCTCCATATCCTGAATCTTGGGCATCGGAATGGCCATTTCGCCGCCGCCGCCGCCAAACAGGCTCTGTTGAGCTGACTCCTTGGCCGCCTGGTGCTGCTGGCCCACTTTCATGGCCTTCTCAATCAGGCTCTGGTCGTTGCCCGGCGCTTCCAGGAACTGGCGGCGGTGGTAGCGGTCGAACGAGTCGAAGGCGCCAGCCTGAGCCATGCTCTCGAAGGTCTTCTTGTTCACGGCCCGCAGGTTTACGCGGCGCGAGAAGTCGAAAATATCGGCGTAATGGCCACCCTTCTCGCGCTCCTGCACGATTTCCTCTACCGCGGCCTCACCCGCGCCCTTTACGGCGGCCATGCCGAAGCGAATCTGGCCTTGCTTGTTTACGTTGAACTTGAGGATGGATTCGTTGACATCGGGCCCGAGCACGGCCACGTTCTGCTTGCGGGCTTCCTCGATGAAGAAGGTTACCTTCTTGATGTCGCCCATGTTGTTGGTGAGCACGGCGGCCATGTACTCGGCCGGGTAGTGGGCCTTGAGGTAGCCGGTCTGGTAGGCCACCAGCGAGTAGGCGGCCGAGTGGGAGCGGTTGAAGCCATAAGCCGCAAACTTCTCCATCACGTCGAACACCTCGTTAGCCTTTTTAGCCACGATGCCGTGCAGCTTCTTGGCCCCCTCGCAGAATTTGTCCCGCTCCTGAGCCATTTTTTTCATATCCTTCTTGCCCATGGCCCGGCGCAGCAAGTCGGCACCACCCAGCGAGTAGCCGGCCAGAATCTGGGCCGCCTGCATAATCTGCTCCTGGTATACCATAATGCCCTGGGAGTAGTTCAGGATGGGTTCCAGCAGCTCGTGCGGGTAGTCAACATCCTCGCGGCCGTGCTTGCGGTTGATGAAGTTGGGGATGAACTGCATCGGGCCCGGGCGGTAGAGGGCGTTCATGGCAATCAGGTCCTCGATGTTGGTCGGCTTGAGGTCCTTGAGGTACATGCGCATGCCCTCGCTCTCAAACTGGAACGTGCCAATGGTGTCGCCGCGCTGATACAGCTCGTAGGTTTTCAGATCGTCAATCGGAATTTCGTCGATGTCGATTTTAACGCCGTGATTTTTCTCAATCAGGTTGATGGCATCCACGATAATCGTGAGCGTCTTCAAACCCAGGAAGTCCATTTTGAGCATCCCGGCACTCTCAATCACCTTGCCGTCGAATTGGGTGATGAGCAGTTCCGATTCCTTGGACGTCGAAACCGGAATGTACTTGGTGATGTCGTCGGGGGCGATGATGATGCCGGCGGCGTGGATGCCGGTGTTGCGCACCGAGCCTTCGAGCTGGGTGGCCAGCCGCAGAATCTGGCCGCGCAGGTTGTCGGGCGCTTCGTCGCGCCGGATCATGTCGAGCTCCTGGTTTTCGGCGAAGGCCTTGGTGAGGGTGGTCCCCACCTGATCGGGCACCATTTTCACCAGGTCGTTGGCCATGGCCAGGGGCAGATCCATGGCCCGCGACACGTCCTTGATGCTGGATTTGGCGGCCATCGTACCGAAGGTGATAATCTGGGCCACCTGGGTTTTGCCGTATTTGCCCACCACGTAATCAATCACGCGCTGGCGGTTCACGTCGTCGAAGTCGATGTCGATATCGGGCATCGACACGCGCTCAGGGTTCAGGAAACGCTCGAACAGCAGCGAATACTTAATGGGGTCGATGTTGGTGATGCCCACGCAGTAGGCCACGGCCGAGCCCGCCGCCGAGCCTCGGCCCGGCCCCACGGCCACCCCAATGTTGCGGCCGTGGTTGATGAAGTCCTGGGTGATGAGGAAGTAACCCGCGAAACCCATCGTCTCAATCACGCGCAGCTCATAGTCCAGCCGCTCCTCAATTTCGGGCGTGCGGTCGGAGTAGCGACGCTTCTCGCCCTCAAACGCACCTTTATAAGTGAGGTGGCGCAGGAAGGCGTCGGCGTTGGCGTGCTCAACCGGAATCGGGAAGTTGGGCAGCAGAATGTCGCGCTGGAGCTTAGGCGGCGTGATTTTGTCCACGATTTCGTTCGTGTTGTCCACGCTTTCCGGCACGTCGGCGAACAGCGCGTTCATCTCCGCCTGGTTCTTGAAGTAGAACTGGTCGTTGGCGAAACCGAAGCGCGACTTGGGCCGGGGGGCCTGGGCCTCTTCATCGATGCGCTGGAGCTGGCGGCGCACGGCGGCATCCTGGCCGGCCAGGGGCCGCAGGTTGTCGAGGTGGTCGTAGAGCACCTTGTTATCCTGGGAAATCAGCCGGAAATACTGAGTCTGAAAGTCGCCGACCGGGATACTGTGCTCCTCGCCGGTATTCACGCAGAGCAGGATGTCATGGGGCGCGAAGTCGGTCTGCTCCACGTAGTGCGAGTCGTTGGTGCAGATGACTTTGACGTTGTACTTCTTGGCCAGCCCGAGCAGCACCTGATTCACGTCTTCCTGGCTTTTGCCGGTGCCATCGAAGTTCATCAGCCCGTGGCGCTGAATCTCAATGTAGTAATCGTCCTCGAACACATCCAGCCACCACTTGAGCAGCTCCTCGGCTTGAGCTTCGCCCTGGAACAGAATGGCCTGCGGAATCTCGGCCCCGATGCAGCAGGAAGTAGCAATCAGGCCCTTGTGGTACTTGAGCAGCAGCTCCCGATCGATGCGCGGAAACTTGCTGTATACGCCCTCAATAAAGCTCATGGAACACAGCTTGCTCAGGTTGTGGTAGCCGTCCTGGTCCTTGGCCAGCAGCAGCTGGTGGTAGCGCTTGTCCCGCTCGCCCTTCTCGCGGCTGAAGGCCTTCTTGTGGCGGTCTTCCACCATGTAAAACTCGCAGCCCACGATGGGTTTCACATTGTACTTGTTGGCCTCGGCCACGAAGTTGAACGCCCCGAACATGTTGCCGTGGTCGGTGAGGGCCACAGCGGGCATCCCATCGGCCGACGCCTTCTTCATCAGAGCCGAAATGGAGGCCTGACCATCGAGCAGCGAATATTGGGTGTGCGAGTGCAGGTGCGAGAAAACGGGCATCTTCTTTTCAATTAAGCAGTAGGAATTGAGAATTAGGAATGCCGTTCAGAGGGCTTCCTGATTCCTGATTCAGCCGTGGGCCAGGGTAAAGTTACCCAGTAATTGGTGGGCGCGAAAGGTTGCGCGGCAACGGATTTCCTGTATGACCGGGCCAAGTGCGGTGCGAAGCGCAAAGCCCGTACCTTAGGAATCTCAACCGCTACAACCCGGCGAAACCAGAACCAGATTGCCGGGGATTACAGTTGCCCTTATTTGCTATATCGCCACATTCATTCCAGTCGCCAGACCTACTTCGGCGGCCAAGTATTCTTACGTAGACCTGCGCCACCGGCGTCCCAACTATCTATGTTTTTTCGCTGATTCCCCTAGCTGCCATCCGGCGGTTTGTAGCTCGCATGAAGTCTTTCGATTCCCTTACCGACCCGGTGTATGACCCGGCGGCCCCCGTTTCCCGTTTCGGCCGCTGGCTGCAACAGTTTCTACAAGACAAGCGGGATTTGCCCTTTCTCTACCTGCTGCTGGAAATAACGTGTACGCTGCTGCCACTGGCGGCCGTGCTGTTCGTGCCGGGCCTGCCGCGGGGCTGGTGGTGGGGCGTCTTCGGGGTGTATATGTTCCTGACGACGTTCTACTTCAAGGGGCCGTTTGGGCTGATGCTGCACTGCACCAGCCACCGCATCCTGTTCAAAAAACAGTACGCGCGCCTCAACCACTACATTCCGTGGGTGGTTGGACCGCTGTTCGGCCAAACGCCGGAAACCTACTTCACCCACCACCTGGGCATGCATCATCCGGAAAATAACCTGCCCGATGATGAAAGCTCCACCATGTTCTACCAGCGCGACTCGGCCGCCAGCTTCGGCCGCTACCTCGCCGATTTTTTCCTGCTCGGCATTCCTAAGCTCGTGCGCTACTTTGGCCGCACCCGCAAGCTCAAGCTGCGCGGCCGCCTGCTGCGGGGCGAAGTGGCTTACCTGGTTACGTGCGCCGCGCTGGCCTGCGTGAACCTGCCGGCCGTGCTGGCCGTGCTGGTGCTGCCGGTGCTCGTGACCCGGGCCGTGATGATGCTCGGCAACTGGAGCCAGCACGCCTTTATCGACAGCGCCGACCCCGGCAACTGCTACACCAACAGCATCACGTGCATCAATACCAAGTATAACCGCAAGTGCTGGAACGACGGCTACCACATCAGCCACCACCTCAAGCCAGCCCTGCACTGGACCGACCACCCCCACCACTTCCAGCAGAACCTGGCCAGTTACGCCCAGCAACAGTCCGTGGTGTTCGATGGCATCCACTTCCTGCACATTTTCGCCTTCCTGATGTTGCGCCGCTACGACCTGCTGGCCCGCACTTCGTGGACCTAAATAACCACTACACTTCCGACGCCGACGTTGTCATCTTCCTCAAATCCCGCACCCGCCGCATGGCCCGCCCGGTGCAGTTGCAGGCAGCGGCCTAAGGTAGCCTATCAGGCTGTGCCATCTGGCCGGTAATGCGAAAAGCCACTCCCGGGAGTGGCTTTCCCTTTTTATTATTAGTTGCGAAGTGGCCTGCGAAAATCCGGGCGATGTAGCAAGCGTTAGTTGTCTCTGGTTACCAAACTGCTTCAGCAGTGGCGCTTGTCGGGCCCGAATAGGGCTGCAGTCTGGCCCAGTAAAGGACCGCTTACCCACTACTTCGCGGGCGTGATGAGCAGTACTTCACCGGGCTTCACGGAGAAGTCAGGCTTGCTGTTCCACTCCATAATCTGCTTGATGGTAACGCCATACTGACGCGAAATGGCGTACATCGTTTCGCCTGCCAGCACGGTGTGGCGCACGGCAACAGGAGCCGCCAATGCAGCGGTGGATGCAGGCGCCGCGCCAGTGGCTGGTGGGGCCACCCGTAGTACCTGCCCGATCTGGAGGGATGGGTTGGCCGGTAGCTCATTCCAGGCAATGATATCGGCCGGCCGCAGCTTGAAGCGCCGGGCCACCGAATACAGGTTTTCCTTGGGCTCGACCGTGTGCAGACCGCTGGCCGGTACTGCCTCCACAATAGTAGGCGGCCCACTCGGGGCCGGAGTTGGCATAGTAGAGGTGACGGTTGCTGGCGTAGTGGTAGGGGCCGTTGCCGGCGTGGCGGGCACCGGTGTGGTAGCGGGGGCAGGCGCTGCCGTAACCGGACGGGGTGCTTCGGTTGGGGCCGGCAGTGGGCGCGAAACCGGCGTGGCGGGGCGCGGGGCGGCCTGAGCTGGCGCTGGGGCCGGCGCGGCCGTTGCTTGAGCCGGCGCAGAAGCCATATCGCGGGGCTCGTCGGCTACGGGGCGCGGCGCGGGTAGGGGCTTGCGCGGCGGCAGCGACGAAGTAGTGGCAGCCGGAGTTGGAGCGGGAGCCGAAACGACGACCGGGGCGGGAGCGGCCGGACGGGTCACGGAAACTGGGGCAGTTGCGGGAGCCGGGGGCAAGTCGTTCAGGTTTTCCACTTTCTCGTCCGAGGCGCTATCGGCCGTGGAGTTGTCTTCCACGGCATCGTCCAAGACCCGGCTGGTCTGGGCGGTGCTGCCTCGGTAAGGCTCGGTATCGTCGAAGGTGCGCTTGCGGTTGGGCTGCAGGGCCGAAGAGCTGCTGACGGGCCTCTCGAAAGCGGCCAGGGCGGCGCTGTTGCGGTTGTCTACGAACTCGACGGGCGTAGTGCGAGGGCGCGTGTGCTGCAGCCATAGCACCCGACCCGGCCGCAACTCCTCGTTGCGGGCCATGCGGTTCTTCTGCCAGATGGCCTTGGCCCGCAGCCCGTACTTCTGCGACACTGCAACCACGCTTTCGCCTGGCTGGGCAACATGGTACTCTACGGCTGCCTTATCGCGCTTCTTCTGCAGGAAATAGGGCTGGCCGGGCACAATCTGGTCGAAAACGAATAGGTCGTTATACTGCAGGAAGCGCTTCATTTTGATGTTGCCGCGCTTGGTCAGGCTTTCCTTGGTATCGCCGGGCAACGCCACCAGGGCCCGCAGGCCATTCACGCGCACAAAGTCAGCGTTTTCAGGATCAGCCGAAGGCTGGTTGAGAAGCTGGCCGGCGGCGGCAGTTTTTTGCTGGGCCGCCAGCAGCGTGGCCTGGGCCGGGTCGCTAATGGGCACCAGCACCGTGTAGGCACGGTCGGTGGGCACCGTAGGAGCCAGCAGCCAGCGGTTGTGCTTGGCCAGCTCGTCGGGGTTCTGGTGCAGGCTTTGGGCCAGTAGCGCCAGCCCCTGCCCGGCCGGGGCCGGAAACTCCTGGAACTGCAATGGTGGCGGATTGTTGAGGTTCAGGGCCGGCTCGAAAGCTATTTTGTGGGCCAGAAACGTGAGCACGTAGGGGTTGGTGCGCTCCGAAATCTCCATTTCGGTAGCATCAAAGTCGGTGGGCAGGGTGTAAGGCTTGGCGCCGGTCAGGCCCAGGTTGTAGCTGATGAGGGCGTTGAGCCAGTTGTGAAACGTTTTGTTGTTGCGCAGCAGGTACTGGGCCGCTGCCCGGGAGGAGGCCACGATGTGCTTGCGCTCATCTACCGACTCGTTCATTACCAGCCCAAAATCGGCGGCCGACTCGCGCTTGAACTGCCAGTAGCCCACGGCATCGTGAATGCTCTGGGCATCACCCTGCAAGCCGCTCTCCTGCAAGGCCAGGAAATGGAAGTCCAGGGGCAAGCCTTCCTGCTGAAAAGCGCGGTCGATGAGCGGGAAGTAAGCATCGGCCAGCACCACTTGCTTCTGAAACGACGCTTGGTGGCGGCGTAGGGCGTCTACTTTTTGCTGGAGGGCGGAGCGGCCGCCATCCGTGAGACGCAAGCGGAGCCCGCCCAGGGTGAGGTTGGCCGGAACCGGCACCGTTTGCGCTGCTCCCAGCAGCGGAAGCAGCAGGAGTAGCAGAAGATACACTCGTTTCATAAGCAGCAGGCAAATAGCGGAGCCGCCGCCTAATAGTGCGCGGCATACCTCGTCGGGCCGCAAAATAGCGCAAAAATTCGGGGCTGGTTGATCGGCTGGTGGGTAAGTGCCAGCGATTAGGAGAATAGTTTTAACAGATTTCGCCTACAACGAACGTCAGCCAGGGTAAGTGGCGCATGGAGCCACATGCTTTGAATGACATCCTAAAAGGCTCAACTCCTATAACCCGCCCCCGGGCCGACCGAAACCGCCATTGGGCCGGGGGCCGTCACCACCGGGGCGCAGACCGTCGCCGCCGGGGCGGCCCTCGTCGTCGTTGCTACGATCCGCGCCGCTGCCAAAGCTGCGGATGTTGTAGGTGAAGCTCAGCAGGAAGTAGCGCTGCAAAATGTTGGTCTGCACATCCTCGGTATAAGCGGCCGCGATATTGCGCTGGATGCTGTTATTCTGGCCCAGCAAATCGAAGGCATTGAGCTGGATTTCGCCCTGCTGGTTGGCGAATACTTTCTTGCCCAATGAGGCATTCCAGAGCACGAAATTCTGGTTGAAACCCGCCGACAGGCCCGAGTAGAGCTGGTGGTTGACATCGGACTTGAGCGTAATGCCCTTAGCCACGATCCAGCTCAGGCGCAGGCTGGTGTTCTGGCGGAAATAGCGGTTGTTGAGCTGCTGCTGCAGGCTGTTGCGCACGTAGCTTTGGCTCGAATTTGAGGAGAGTGTGAAGTCTATTTCGGGACTGATGTTGCTGCTTAAGCTCACGCCCAGCCCCACAGAAGGCGTGCGGTTGTAGTTCAGTTCGCCAAATACCAGCCCCGGCGTCTGGGAGTAGTTGGCGCTGGCGTTCACGCTCAAATTCGACTTGATGAAGGCCAGCGGCAGCCCATAATTGGCGAACGTGCGTAGCGAGTACTGCTGGTCCAGGTTCACGGGCCGGGTAAGCTGGCCCCCGGCCGGAATCGTGATGCCATCGACCGTCAGAGGCGCCGTACCGGCATAAATGGTGTTGTTGGTGATGTAGTTATTGGTGTAGGAGCCGCCCAGAAAGGCGAAAAACGAGCGCGACTTCTCGGGCACCGCCGCCGAGTAGCGCACGAATAGGTTCTGGCGGTTTTCCTGGCGCAGGTTGGGGTTGCCGGTCGTGAGCTGCAGCGGGTTCGAATTGTTGACTACCTCCTGCAGCTGGCTCACGCCGGGCGGGTTGGTGCTGGTGCGGTAGTTCAGGCGCAGGTTCTGCTGCTTCGAGAAGTTGTAGCGCAGCCGGGCGTTGGGCAGCAAGCTCAGGAAGCTGCGCTGGGTCTGGCCGGGGCGCGGAAACTCCTGGTCGCTACGCAACTGGGCATTTTGCACCTCGGCCCCCACCGACCACTGCAAATCCTTGTTCTGGTAGCGGTAGCTCAATTCGCCCGAGTTAGTGAGGTAGCGGCTCTGAAACACGGAGCTGAGCGTGTCGTTGAGGCGGCTGTACTGCTGCTCATTGGCCTCAAAATCGAAGGTTTTCTTGCTGGAATTGTTGGGCGTGTACGAGAGGTCGTACTCTAGTTGCAGGGCGCTGTGCTCACTTAGCGGTTCGGTGTAGTCGAGGCTGCCGCGCCAGTTCCAGCCGGTTTGTTGCAGCTCCGAGAACTGGTTGAGCGTACTCGTCAGGGGCTGGTTGTCGCGGTAGAAGGTGGTGCTGGAAAGCAGGTTATTGTCGCCGCTGTTGTCGTTGTAGCTCGTGTTCAGGCCCGCCGAAAACGTGCGGCCCCGGCGCGCAAACCGGTGGCGGTACAGCAGCTGGTTGGCGGCCGAAATGCCCGTCAGGGCCGAGCGGTAGGAGCTGTTGTTGGCCCCCTGGGGTGCGGCGTTGGCATCCGACTGCACCAGAAACGTGTTGCCGTCGAGCAGGCTGGTGCCGGTATTGCGCTGCACCGACAGGCTGGGCCGCCACAGCAGCGAGTTAAGCGAATCGAACTTGTGGTCGAGGCGCAGGTTGAAGCGGTTGTTGATGTTCTGGCTCGTGGCCCGGGAGTTTTCCTGGTAGCGCAAATCCTGGGTCTGGCCCGCAGTAGGCACGTAGCGGCGCAGCAGGTTGGTGGCGCTGTTGTTGTCGCTCAGGTTGAAGAAGTAGCTGCCCTGCACATCGGTTTTGGTGCCCCAGGTATCGGAATAATTCAGGCCCAGGGCGTGGGTCTGGCTGATGCCGCCCTGCTGGTTGACCAGAAAATCGCCCACGTTACCGCCGCTTTGGCCACCACCGCCCCCGCCCCGGCCCCCGCGTCCACCCCGGCCCCCGCCGCCCTGGGCCGAGCTGCCTACCACGCCCAGCAAATCGTCGGTGCCGAAGTTCTGCTCGTTGATGTTGTTGCTCTGGGCTACCACCGAAATCCGCTGCTTGCCCGCAAACTTGTTCACGTTGCCGCTCACCCGGTACCGGTCATCAAGGGGGCCGTAGCCGGCTACCACCCGTCCGAACGTACCGTTGCGAAATTTGGGTTTGGTGATGATATTGATGGTTTTCTGCTGGTTGCCATCGTCGAAACCCGAGAACTGGGCCTGGTCGGAGGCCCGGTCGTAGACCTGAATCTTGTCAATTATCTCGGCCGGCAGGTTCTTGAGCACCGCATCGGGGTCGTTGCCGAAAAACTCCTTGCCATCTACTAGTATCCGCTGCACCTGCTCGCCCTGGGCCTGCAGCTTGCCGGTGCTGGGGTCCACGACCACGCCGGGCATCTTCGTGATGAGGTCCTGGGCGTTGGCGTCGGGGTTGGTTTTGAAGGCGGCCGCGTTGAACTGGGCCGTGTCGCCCTTCTGCACGGCGGCGGCAGCTTTGCCCACTACTTCCACGTTTTGCAGGGCAACGCCCCCGCCAGCCCGCAGCGTCAGGTTGCCCAAACTCAGCGGTTGGTTGCTTACCTCCACGGTTCGTTGCAAATCCTGGTAGCCCAGAAACGATACCGTGAGCCGGTAGCGGCCCGCCGGCACGCCCCGCACCACAAAGGAGCCGTCGGCCTCCACAGCCGCGCCCCGCTTCACCGAATCGGGCAGTTGCAGCAGCAGCACGTTGGCTCCAATCAGCACCGACTGGTCGCCGGCGTCCAGCACCCGCCCACTGACGGTAGTCTGGGCCTGAGCGGTAGTAGAGAACAGGATAATCGAGAAAATAAAGCAGCTAAAACGGAGCATTATCGGGTCGTACGGAAAGGTCACTGGTTTCCATAGACACCAAAAATCCGGGCGCGTTTAACGGTGAATAGGCTGATGGCCCGTCTGGCGGCCAATTATGCGGTGTACGAGTGCGGAGTCGCATAAATTTATTTTTCCGGCTTAGCCGAAATTCACGCGAATCCCACGAACATGCCCGCTGGTCGCGCTACTTTTTGCGCACCAGCAGCAGCCCGTCGCGCAGGGGCAGCAGCACGTTTTCCACCCGCTCATCGGCCTGCACCTTGGCGTTGAAAGCGCGCACGGCGTGGGTGTCCTTGTCGGCGGGCTTCACGGGGTAATCGGGCAGTACCTTGCCGTTCCAGAGCACGTTGTCAATCAGTAGAAACCCGCCGGGCCGGACCTGGGGCAAAGTCAGCTCGTAGTAGGCGTCGTTGTTGATTTTATCAGCGTCGATGAACACCAAATCCCAGGTTTCGGCTAGCTGCGGCAGCAATTGCCGGGCATCGCCGATGTGGAGCTGCACCTTCTCCTGCAAACCCGCCCCGGCCACGTAGCGCCGGATGCGGTTTTCCAGCTCGGGGTTCTGCTCGATGGTGTGCAGGACACCCTCCGGGGCCAGCCCTTCGGCTAGGCACAGAGCCGAGTAGCCAGTAAACGTGCCCAACTCCAGCACCCGCCGCGGCCGGATCATGTGGCTGAGCATGCTCAGCAGCCGCCCCTGCGCGTGCCCCGACAGCATCCGGGCATGGAGCACCTGCACGTAGGTTTCGCGGTTGAGGCCAGCCAGTAGCGCACTCTCGGGGCTGGTGTGGTCGTCGGCGTAGCGTTGAGCGTCGTCGGGGGAGTACATGTTGGAAAATATTGCAGGTAAAATAATTACGATCAAATAATCATCTTAAATATCATTAATGAGCTGCCTAGGTGATTTAATCAATCAAATGCAAGAGTAGAAATAGTTTTACTTGCCTGGATTGTATGCTTTTAGTGACGTAATAAAATCTTCAAGAGTGGAGGTATATGGTTCTTGCTCATATCCCAAAGAGTCCATTATGGCGTCCCATATCTCCACTTTTTTATCGTTGTACTCTATGATTAATCTAAAGACATTGCCCTCAATACTCATTTGCTCTTTATTATTTACACTGTCAGACGCAATATTAGCAAGCAATTGCTGCTTGCCACGGATAGAACTCACATCAGACTCAAAAAATGTGCTCAAATCTACGTACATCATGACCTGTGATTACAGAAGAACTGTGTGTTTTTGTTATTACAGCGTTAAAAAGTAAATTTATTCCTCTTAACGTGAGGTGGCAGCACCTAGCCCTACTGCGGCACCAGCCGGAATTTCCAGACCAGAAAGCCCGCCTTACCAGCCTCGTACACCGTTTCTACCACCCGGTACAGCCCTTCGTAGCGGTAGCCGCTGCCCGTTGCAACCGCAATCCGGCGGAAAACCCGCACCGGCTGGCCGGTTTCGAGGCTGCGGCGCAGGTAAAGGTTGCGGCCACTCATTTCCTGGTTCGTGGTTTGCCGGCCGGTTCGCGGGTCGCGGCCGCCGCTGCCCGAATACGTCAGGTCGTCTTCCCGGAAGTCGTCGTCGGCGTACTGATCGGCCAGAATGATGGAATCGGCCCCCTCCGCCGCCGATCCGCTCACGCCCGTACGCGTCGGCCGGTGCAGCCCGGCCCGGCTCAGGGCCAGCCGATTCTCCAGCACATCACCCGGCCGGTAGTAGCTGAGGTGGCCGAAGTGGGGCATGCGCGGTGAGGTGGTGACTAAGAAGTGAGAACAAGTGGGAAGAAACTGTCATTCTGAGTGAAGCGGAGCGCAGTCGAAGAATCTCTACCCCAATAGTGACGCTGACATTAGATTACCATCACGGTAGAGATTCTTCGACTGCGCTCCGCTTCGCTCAGAATGACCGTTCTTATTCATTCACCGAGTCACTCATTCACTCATTCACCGCTACTCCGGCACGTACTGGAGTACGCTCAGGTTGTCGTCGGTGAGGATTTCGTTGGCTAGCTCCCGCAGTTCGGGGGCCGTGATGCGGCGGACACGCTCGAAGATTTCGTTGATGCCCTCGACCCGGCCGATGTCGAGCGTGCTTTTGGCCAGCAGTTGCATCAGGCCGCCGTTGCTTTCCTCGGCCATGGCCAGCTGGCCCATCAGCTGCTCCTTGGAGGTGTGGAGCTGGGAGGTGCCCAGGGTTTGTTCGCGCAGGCGCTTGAGCTCCTTCTGCACCAACGTCACGGTGCGGTTCACCTGCTTTTTCTCGGTGCCGAAGTAGATGCCGAACAGGCCCGTGTCGGTATAGGGCGAGTAGGTGGCGTCGATGGTATAGACGAGGCCATACTTCTCGCGCACCGCCAGGTTGAGGCGCGAGTTCATGCCGGGGCCGCCGAGCAGGTTGCTGAGCAGGAAAAATGGAATCCGCCGCTCGTCGTGCAGGGCGTAGGCCGGCCCGCCGATGAGGCAGTGGGCCTGGGTAATGGGCTTGTGCTCCAGCCGGTCGAGGCGCTGGTAGCCGCTGAAGGCCAGCCGGGGCCGGTCGCCGAGGCGGGCGGGCAGCGGGGCCAGGTACTTGTCGGCCAGGCGCTTTACCTCCTTGAAGGGCAGGTTGCTCACCGAGCTGAATACCACCCGGTCGGTGCGCACGTTGTCGGCCAGGAACTGGTGGAAATCGGCCTGCTGGAAGCCCGACACACTTTCGCGGGTGCCCAGAATGTTGTGGCCCAGTGTGTGGCGAGCGAATACTACGTCGTCGAAGTCGTCAATGATGGCGTCTTCGGGGGCGTCCTGGTACATGGCCATTTCCTCCAGAATCACGCCGCGCTCCTTCTCAATCTCCTTTTCGGGGAAGACGGAGTTGAAGGTGAGGTCGGTGAGCAGCTCGAAAGCTCGCTCGAAATGGGTGCTGAGGAGCGAGGCGTAGAAGCAGATTTTCTCCTTGGTCGTGTAGGCATTCAGCTCGCCGCCTACGGTTTCGAGGCGGTTGAGAATATGGAAGCTCTTGCGCTTGTGGGTGCCCTTGAAAGCCATGTGCTCCCAGAAGTGCGCCAGCCCGAGCTGGTGGGGCTTCTCATCGCGGGAACCAATATCGAGCAGAAACCCGCAGTGCGCAATTTTGGTGTGCAAAACCTGCTTATGCAGTACCCGGATGCCGTTGGGCAACTCGTACAGGTCGTAGTCAGACATTCTTAGAGGGATCTTAGGGTCTTGCGGGCTCGGCGACTCGCGTTTAAGCAAGTTCGTCCTGCGCCCGGCCCAGTATAACCACGCACAGGCGCGGCAGGTTGCAAAGATACAATGACAGACCCCACCCCAACCCCTCCCCAAAAGGGAGGGGCTCTAGTTTTAGCTTTTTAAAATTCTAGAACTAAAGCCCCTCCCTTTTGGGGAGGGGTTGGGGTGGGGTTGCTTCAGCCAGCACGGCCAGCAGCTGCGCCGTCCGGATATCGTGAGCGCAGCGGAAGTGGCCCAGGGGGCAGGCCCGGTAACCGTGCAGGCCGCAGGGGCGGCATTCGAGAGCTTCCGGCACTTCCACGATGCGCGAGAACGGGCTCAGGGGGCCAAAACCGAAGGCCGGCACTGTGGAGCAGTACACGGCGCAGACCGGGGCGCCCACCGCCGAGCACAGGTGCATGGGGGCCGAGTCGTTGACGTAATTAAGCACCGCTCCACGCATAAGAGCGGCCGAGGCTAGCAACGACAGCTGCCCCGACAGATTCACGAGGCCCGGCCGGTTGGCAGCTTCCAGCAACCGCTGGCAAGCGGCCGTATCAGGCGGGCCGCCGAGCAGAAAAACGGGGTACTGTGCGGGCAGCGCGGCCAGCAGCTTCAGCCACTGCTCTTCGGGGAACTGCTTGGTAAACCACACCGATGTGGGCGCAATGCAGATATAGGGCTGGCCCGCTGCCGGCAACACGGCGGCCTGTGCGGCCGCTTCGTCGTCGGCGGTGGGGTAGAGGCGGGGCGGCACCACCGGGCCGTTGTAGGTAGGAGCCAGTAGGCGCAGGTTGCGCGTTACCTCGTGCACCCCATCCTCGATAACGTGGGGCGCAGTGCGGGTAAAGAGGCGAGCCAGCGGGTTCTTGTCGAAGCCGATGCGCTCGGGGGCACCCGAAAGGGCCGTCAGCAACCCCGTGCTGGCGAAACGCTGAAGCGTGATGACGCGGCCGTAGCCGGCGCGCCGGATCTGCTTCAACAGCTGCCCCAGGCCCCGGTACTTCGCCTGCTGCTTGTCCCAGACCAGTACCCGCCGCACGTGGGGGTGGTTTTTGAGCAGTCCCTCGTTGCCGCGGCGCACCAGAAAATCGACCGGTGTTGTGGGCTCGGTACGGTGCAGGTAGTCGAGTAGCGCCGTAGCCAGAATCACGTCGCCGATGAAGGCGGTCTGGATGAGCAGGAGTGCGGGCGGGGCCGAAGGCAAAGCAGGAGCGGGCATAGGGCGGCAAAGATACGGCGGTGGTCGGGGCGAAATAGAACGTCATTCAGAGCGCAGCGAAGAATGACGTTCTATTACTACTTAACTTGGCCCGGCCGCTCCGGCGGCACTCCATCCGTTCTACCTCATTCCCGCTACTATGCGCTACGGCCCTATTTCGCCCGATCTGTTCATTGAAAACCGCCGCCGCTTCCGCGAACTGCTGCCGCCTGCCTCGCTGGCCATCTTCCAGGCCAACGACATCATGCCTACCAACGCCGACGGCACTATGCCCTTCCGCCAGAACAACGACTTGTTCTACCTGAGCGGCGTGGACCAGGAGGAAAGCATCCTCGTTATCTGCCCCGACGCCACCCTGCCCCAGCACCGCGAAATTCTGTTTCTTAAGGAAACCAGCCCCGAAATCCTCATCTGGGAAGGCTACAAGCTCACCAAAGAACAGGCCCGCGAGCAAACCGGTGTGCGCACCATCATGTGGCTCGATTCGTTCGAGTCGGTGCTGCCCGCTCTCATGAACGAGGCCGACCACGTGTACCTGCCCGCCAACGAGCACATCCGGGCCGTGGTGGCGGTCGAGACCCGCAACGCCCGCTTCATCAAGCGCCTCCAGGCGGCCTACCCGCTGCACCAGTACCGCCGCGCCGCCCGGTTGCTCGACCAGTTACGGGCCATCAAAAGCCCCGAGGAAATCCGGCTTATGCAGAAGGCCGCCGACCTCACCGAGGCCGCTTTCCGCCGCCTGCTCGGCTTCGTGAAGCCCGGCGTGATGGAGTACGAGGTGGAGGCCGAGATTTTTCACGAGTTCCTGCGCAACGGCTCCCGCGGCCCGGCCTACGGCTCCATTATCGCCAGCGGCCCCAGCGCCTGCATTCTGCACTACGTCAGCAACGACCGCGAGTGCCAGGCCGGCGATGTGATGCTGCTCGACTTCGGAGCCGAGTACGCCAACTACGCCGCCGACTTGTCGCGCTCCATTCCGATTAGCGGCACCTACACCAAGCGCCAGCGCCAGGTCTACGAGGCCGTGTTGCGGGTTATGAAGTCGGCCACGGCCCGGCTCGTACCGGGTGGCAACATCGAGGACTACCACGCCGCCGTGGGCCGCGACATGGAGCAGGAACTCATCAAGCTTGACTTGCTGAACGAGTCGGACGTGAAGAACCAAGACCCCGCCGCGCCACTCTATAAGCAGTATTTCATGCACGGCACCAGCCACTATCTGGGCCTCGATGTGCACGATGTGGGCCATAAGTACCGCACCTTCGAGGCGGGCATGGTGTACACCTGCGAGCCGGGCATTTACATTCCGGCCGAGGGCTTGGGCATTCGCCTCGAAAACGACATTGTCATCACCAAAAACGGGCCCGATGACCTGATGAAAAACATCCCGCTCGAAGCCGACGACATTGAACGGCTGATGCGGCGCTAGGCTTTCTGGCCCGCGCTGCCCACCTCAAAAAAAACCACCGCAACACGCTTCTCTCAGCCAGAAAAGCGCGTTGCGGTGTTTTTTTGAGGTAGGCAGCGCCGCCGGGGCGTTGCTGGTGCCAGCGCGGGTAAGCAGTAGTTCGTTTGCCTAGATTAGTATTTAAATGTGATACAATATATTGAAAGACAGTGTAGTAAGTCCGTGCTGATGCAATGGCCCCTAAAAATTAAAGACATATTAGAGTAACCTAATTTTGTGCGGGCCGGTATAGGCAGCATAGGGTGCTTCCAGTTCGCGTTGGCAGTTGGAGTACACATAAGCGCAATTAGAAATACCTTTGCCCCTACAAAACCATTTTTCCTATGAAGAAAATCCTAACCTCCATTGCGGCCCTTGGTCTCGCGATGCTTTCGTTGACTCCCGCTGCGCAAGCGCAGACGTCGGACCGTAAAACGAACATCAGCGTGTACTACAACTGGCTGCAGTACCACGGCGACCTAGGGTCGGAGTGGTTCAAGCACGACAAGGTAGAATACGGCCTCGGCCTGACGGTAAGTCGCTACATTGCTCCGGGCCTCGACATTGGTCTGGACCTAAGCTACGGCGACATGAAGTTCTCGGCTGACTACCCGAAGAACACCTATTATCCCATCCGTCGCTTCGACGCCAACGTGGTGAACGTGGGCATCCCGATCAAGCTGAAGCTCAACAACGGTTGGGCCCTGAAAGAGGACGCGTTCATCGCGCCTTACTTGGTGGTACAGCCCGGCGTATTCTTCGCCAGCCCCGACCTCTACGACATCAACGACCGCATCGTCGGCAACTCCGATGTATACGCGTTTGATATCCAGGCTGCGGCCGGTATCAAGTTAAACTTCTCGGAGTCGGTGGGTTTGTTCATCCAGACTGGACAGCACTACCCGCTCACCGACCAGGTGGACGGCATTACCAACGTTGGTAAGAAGAACGACCGCTACCTCCAGCACAAGCTGGGCCTGAGCTTCAACTTGGGCAAAGCCAAGGATACCGACGCCGACGGCGTATCGGACCGTAAAGACAAGTGCCCCGACACGCCTTCCGGCGTAGCTGTGGACGAAAACGGCTGCCCGCTTGACGGCGACAAAGATGGCGTTCCGGATTACCAGGACCAGTGCCCAACCGAAGCCGGTACGGCTGCCATGATGGGTTGTCCCGACCGCGATAACGACGGTGTGGCTGATAAAGACGACGACTGCCCCGACCAGGCTGGCCTGCCCGCCCTGCGCGGTTGCCCAGATGCTGACAGCGACGGCGTAGCCGACAAGAACGACAAGTGCCCCGATACCCCCGCCGGCACCCAGGTGGATGCTACCGGTTGCCCCTTGGTAACGGATGCTGACGGCGACGGTATTTCCAACGACCTTGACCGTTGCCCTAACACGCCAGCCGGCGTGAAAGTAGATGCCAACGGTTGCCCAGAGGTAGATGCTGAAGTACGTAAGCTGGAGCAGGACGTCAACTTTGAGACGAACAGCACCGTGATTCAGCGTCGCTCGTATGGTACGCTCAACAAGATGGTGCAGGCTCTCAAGGACCACCCTGAGTATAGCCTGCGCGTGGTAGGCCACGCCGACTCGCGCGGCACCGACGAGTACAACATGGCTCTCTCGGAGCGTCGTGCAAGTTCGGTGAAGCGTTACTTCACCGGTAAGCAGGTTGATCCGGCCCGCATTGTAACCGATGCTAAAGGTGAGTCGGACCCAGCAGTACCGAACGCCACGCTTACCGAAATGTATAAAAACCGTCGGGTAGAATTCCACTTCGAATTCTTCATCCCGAACGCTCCCCAGCCGTAAGGCTGCGGGGTAACTCCAACAAAAGCGGCGTGCCCAGTGGGTACGCCGCTTTTTTTGTTTTTTTGCTGCCCCCAGTAGGAGCACCGAACGGTTGGCGGCGCCTTGCGTACAGCCAGTGGGCTACCAGTCCGGTTTTAGTATCCTTTCTTCTTCCTTTCCTTCTCCTATGAAATTCACATTCCGCTCCGTTTCTCTGAGCTTGGCCGTGGCCCTGCTACTGCTGGCCGGCTGCCGGGCCAGCGGCCCGGGTACGCCCGCCCGTACGGTGGCTCAGTTCTTCACTAAGTACGAAAACCAGCCCGGGTTTAAGGCCAGCGACTGGAACGCGGGCCTCATGACGCGGTTACTACTGGGCCGCTTAAGTAAGCTCGGCGGCGGCACCGACATCAGCCAAGCGCTTTCATCGGTGCGTAACGCCCGTTTCATCACCTTCACGCCTACCAGCGGCGGGGCCCGCCGGCTGGTAGCCGAGGGCCTAAACGAGGAAGTAGCCGGCCTGCTGGCCAACGAACGGTACACCCCCCTAGCCATTGCCGACGCCGACCCCGATATCCCGAACCAGCTGCGCTATTCGGTGCGCGAGCAGGGCGGTAAGGTAACCGAGTTCGTGGCCGTGGGCCAGCAGCAAACCACCGACTCATTCGTGCTGGTATCGGTGGCCGGTAGTTTCACCCGCGAACAGGTGGCGCAACTGAGCAAAGTATTACCTAACGTGCTGGCCGGCGGGCTTTAGTGCAGAAGCCTGGCAAGCTACCCGGCACCTGAAGTCCTTTTCTGGTTTCCAAAAAAATAGCCGGCTCCAACGAGCCGGCTATTTACTTTTCAACGCTTACACTCCCAGCTTGCTCGCTTTCAAAACTCAGGTCGTTGAGGAAGAAAATGTCGCGGCCGGGGCCTTTTTCGGTGCGGACGTGCTGGTAGCCAATAGCCAGAAAATGACTGCCGTACCAGGGAAGCAGGTGTTCCTGGTTGGTATTGGTGGCCTTGTCGATGGTGTTTTCGGGCGCATTGGTAGGGGCGGTGCGCAACGTTACCTGCCAGTCGTTAGACGAAGGGGTAGTCTGGTCGATGAGCTTGTAATAAAACTGGTCGTCTTTGATGTAGGCCAGCACCAGCCGCCGGCCGTCGGGCAGCAGGCGGGTACAAACGGTTTCTTCGAGTTGGTAGCGCTCCATTTCTTTCAGCAGGAAGGAGTTGTCCCAAAGCAAATTGCCTTGGCGGTCGAAGCCACAAACCAGGGCGTGGCTGGTATGGTAGCCAGCGGGGGCGCGGCGGTTATTGCTGCTGCTGCCATAATAATTGTTGTAGCGGGAAGGATAGCCGAAACCATTCAGGTTGCCGTAGCCAGGGTAGCCGGAGCCGGTATAAGAACCGCTGTAGCGTTCATGGTACACCTCCGACACCAGCACGAAGCCCTCGGCCGTCGGAAGCATGTCGTGCATGAGCAACTGGTAGCGGTGGCGGTACTGGCGGTCGGTCGAGCGCAGGCGGTCGTTGCGCTGGCGCATGCGGGCCAACCGGGCGGGCTTCATGAAATCGAAGAAGTGCTTGAAGTTGAGGAAGTCATAGAAGCGTAGTGAGCGGCGCTGCCCGGTCGCCGTGACGCCGGCCGTGAGGTCGGCGGCAAACAGGCCCTGCGAGTAGCGCGAGTCGCGCAGGGTGTAGGTACCGGCCAACACCCGGGCGGCGCTGTCGCCGGAGCTGAGCTGGGCATCGAGCAGGCCCCGGTCGCTGCCGGCCTGCACAAACTCGGAGCGCAGCAGGCGGCCGTCGTCGTCGAGTTGCTTGAGTTGGAGGCGCGATTTGAAGCCGTTGGATTCGCTCAGAATCAGTTCGGCCCGCTTGGTAGCCGAATCGGCCAGCAGCGTGAAACGGGCCGGCAGCGGCTCGTACACCGAGGGCAGAAATTTGAACTGGGCTGTGTGCAGGTTCAGGACCAGCACGGTCAGGTGCTGGTTGACCTCCACCGTCACGAACAAGTTACCTTCGAGGGCCTTGAGGTCGTGGATTTCGCGGACGCGCTTGGTCTTGAACTCCCCCGTGCCCAGTTCGCCGGTGCGCGTATCGTAGGCGGCCACCCAGAGCGTGCTTTCCACCGTGCCACTAAACAGGGCGTACACATCGGTGCCCTCGGCACAGATGCGCTGGAAATCGTAGCCCCGGGGTACTTCGATGGGCTGGGGCGCGGCGGGCCGCAGCTGCCGGTCGAACTTCTGAAAAAAGTACTCGGGCTTGCCCACCAAGCCGGCATCACGCTCAACGAGCACTACCACGCTGCTGTCTTCGGCCAACGGCTGCACCTGCACGTCGCTGTTGTAGGTTTCGAGTAGCAGTTCGGTGCGGAACCGCTGGGTGGGCACCAAGTCTGGCTTGGGGCCTTTCGCTTTTTGCGCTAGCACGCCGGCAGCGGGAATCAACAGGCAGAGCAGGAGGTAGAAATATCTCATAACATGGGCCGGAAAGTGCCTGGTAAGAGGTGCTTACGTAAGATACGCGGAAACCCGCGGCCTACCTAACACGCCGGGCCCCAAGATGATGCTTCTGCTGCCCGAAATCCACACGGAAAAGGCAAAACAGGGAGGTGATGGAATGACGGGTCTGACGTTTGAGGGCGCTGGTTGTACCATTTGCGCCTCTTGGTTCCTAGAACGTCAGACTCGCCACCTCGCCTTAGCCCGCGCCCAGCTCCAGCAGCACATCGAACTCGGCGGGCCGCAACGGCATCACCGAAAGGCGCGACTGACGGAGCAGGGCCACTTGGCTCAGGCGCTCGTCTTGCTTGATGCGGGCCAGGGTAACGGGCGTAGGCAGAGCCTCGCGGGGCGTGAGGCGCACGGCTACCCAGTCGGTGCCGGCGGGGGCCGTGGCATCGGGGGCGGCGGGGGCGGCTACTTCGGCCAGGCCCACTACCTGCTTGTCGCTCACGCTGTGGTAGTAAAGCACCAGGTCGCCGGGCTGCATCTGGCGCAGGAAGTTGCGGGCCTGGTAGTTGCGCACGCCGGTCCAGTCGGTGCCGCCGTCGCGGGTGAAATCGGCCCAGGAGTAGGCGGCGGGTTCAGATTTAACGAGCCAGTAATTCATAGCAAAACAGATGGGAAACCTTGCAAACATAACGCAAAACGGCCCGGCCACCCTGCTGGGGCAACCGGGCCGGTAAGCCGATGGGATGGGAGCGGGCCGGTTAGGGCAGGTAGCGGGCCGTGAGCAGGTCGGGCGTGACCGATACAATTTCCAGCCGCAAATCGGGCCGCGAATTATCGGTTACATGAAGACGGAAAATAGGCCTGTTGGGGTCGTCGCGCTGCCAGGTGACCGGGTGGGTGGTAGGCCCGGCGCCAATACCGGGCGCGATGTAAACGCCCTTGCCATCAGCATCGAGCCGGAACCCGTCGCCGCCCTCAATGGGCATACTGAAGCGCTGGGGCGGCGTGGCCCAGGTATAGCCTTCGGGGCGGTAGGTGGGCGTTTTGTTGGGTTGAGCCTCGTAGGAGTTGATCCAGAGCCGACCCTGTAGTTGGGAATCGAGCACCTGACCGCCCTCCCGTTTTTCTGCCGGGGCCTCCGTAACCTTAGTCGTGCAGGCATTCAGTGCCATGACCCCGGTGGCCAGCATCGTCAGTAAGAAAGTGCGCATGAGCTAAGGGATTAAAAAGATGTGATAAAAGCCAGAGTATCCCCTGCAAAGCGCCTTCAGCATTAGCCAAGCACACGCCGTTTGTTGGAGGCGGAGTCAGCCGGCCGCGGCCGACGAGCTCCGGCGAGGGGCTACCGCTTTAGTAATCGCGGCGGGCCTGTAATTGCTTGTCCTGTGCGTTGCTGATACGTAACAGGTATCCCGAGCGGTCAGGATCGGTGAAGGTAATCCGGTACTTCAGATTGCCCTCCCGGCGCCAGGTGCCGGGGCGCTCTACCGGAACATCTACGGGCCCAAGGTCATACTCTAGGTAAGTACCATCGGCGTTGAGGCGGAACCCATAGTAGCGCCGGGGCTGGTTTTGGCGGGTGTTGGCAAATATGGTGTACCCCTTGCTGCCCGGCTCAAAGGTATTGAACCAGTCCTGGTTGAGAATGGCGGCTGGCTCGGGGTCCGATTTCTGGCAGCCAGCCAGGGTGAGCAAGGCGGCGGCGGATGAATAAAGTAGGTAGCGCATAGCAAGGGGTATAGGGGAACTTCCTGGCAGGAAGAGGGCCCGCGCCGCCAAATGGTTGCAACGGCTACAAATCCTTGCGCTTCACCTTGAGCACCTGATTTTCCAACGACACGAGTTCGAGCAGGTAGTCGGGCTCCTTTTTGTCGTCGAGGCTCACGCGGATGGTGTGGTCGTTCTGGGCCTTCCAGCGGCCCTTATGGCCTTCGAGGCCGTCGGTGGGGGCAATGTCGTACTGCGTGAACAGGCCGTTGGCGTCGAAGGCAAAGCCGGTGCGGCCCCGCGAGGGCGGGAAAGCATAGGTATTGGGCCGGTACACGCGCACTTCGCCCTGGTCTTCCTCTTGGGCGTGCAGCCAGGTGCCTTCGAGCTGCTTGAGGTTGGGGGGCGTATCGGCGCTGCCCTGCGAGTCGGGGTTGCAGGTGGCAGCCAGCAGCAGTACGCTCAGGCCGGCAAAAGTGGTGAATAGGCGCATGATGGTGGCGTTTGGGAGTTGGGAAGATAAGAAGTTGTCAGTTGCCAGTTGCCAGTTGTCGGTTGTCAGGAAGAGGAACGTCATGCTTCGACTCCGCCTACGGCTTCGCTCAGCATGACGTTCCTCTTCCTGGCAACTGCCAACTACCCCTTACCGATTACCTTTGCCTGCTATGGACAACCGCGCCCTTACCCGAGCCTTCCGCCTGGCGGCCCAGCTACTGGAGCTGCACGGCGAGAATCAGTTTAAAATCCGGGCCTACGAAGGCACTGCCAACGCCCTGGAGGCCCTGAGCTTCCCGGTCGCCGACGTGGAGCGCACCGGTCTGCCCGACCGCACGGGCCTGAGCAAAACGGCCGCCGCCAAAGTGGCCGAAATGCTCGATACTGGCTCGTTCGAGGACCTCGACCGGCTGCTGGCCGCTACCCCGCCCGGCGTGGTCGAACTGCTCAAAATCAAGGGTATCGGGCCCAAGAAAATTCGTAGCCTCTGGAAAGAACTGGGGATTGAAGATGCCGCCCAGCTGCGCGAGGCCGCCGAAACCGACCGGGTAAGCCAGCTGAAAGGCTTCGGCCAGAAAACCCAGCAGGCTCTGCTCGACGCGCTGGACTTCACCGACCAGAGCCGGGGCAAGCTGCTCTATCCGCAGGGCGAGGAGCTGGCCCACGACCTGCTGGCTCGTCTCGAAACCGCCCCCGGCACCACCCAGGCCGCCGTGAGCGGGCAGGTGCGCCGCCGCCTCGAAACCATCGAAACCGTAACGCTGGTGGTGGCCACCACCGCGCCCGCCGCCGCCCATGAGCTACTCAACGGCCTCGATGGCCTCACGCCCGACCCGCGCCGCAGTGGCCCGTTTGCCTGGCGCGGCACGGCCACCACTTCGGGCGTGAAAGTGGAAGTGCTGCTGGTGGCCCCCGCTGAGTTCACCAACCAGTTGCTGCTGACGTCGGCCGCCGATGCCCACCTGGCCGGCGCGTTGGCTGCCGAGCTGCTGCCCGGCCAGCCGGCCAGCCTGCGCCAGTGGCTCAAGCGGGAGCAATTCGCTACCGAACAGGCGCTTTATGAGCGCGCCGGCCTGCAATACGTGGAGCCCGAGCTGCGCGAAGGCCTCTGGGAGCTGCCGCTGGCCCGCGAAAACAAGCTGCCCCAGCTGTTGGAGCCCACCGACCTGCGTGGCTCGCTGCACAACCACAGCACCTACTCCGACGGTACCCACAGCCTGCGCGAAATGGCCACCTTCCTGCGCGACGGCGGCTACGAGTACCTCGGCATCTGCGACCACTCGCAGGCTGCCCACTATGCCAACGGCCTGCCGGTGGAGCGTGTGCGCCAGCAGCACCAGGAAATCGACCAGCTCAATCAGGAACTGGCCCCGTTCCGCATCTTCAAGGGCATCGAGTCGGATATTCTGTCGGATGGCAGCCTCGACTACCCGCCGGCTGTGCTCGAAACCTTCGATTTCATCGTGGCCTCGGTGCACTCGAACCTCAAAATGGACGAGCGCAAGGCCACGACCCGGGTGTTGCGGGCCATCGAAAACCCGTATACCACCATGCTCGGCCACCCCACCGGCCGGCTGCTGCTGCGCCGCGAAGGCTACCCACTCGACCACAAGGCCGTCATCGACGCCTGCGCCCAGCACAACGTCATCATCGAAATCAACGCCAACCCCTGGCGCCTCGACCTCGACTGGCGCTGGGTGCACTACGCGCTGGAGCAGGGCGTACAGCTCAGCATCAACCCCGATGCCCACCACACCAACGGCTACGCCGACATGCGCTACGGCGTGTTCATGGGCCGCAAAGGTGGCCTCACCAAAGCCACGACCTTCAACACGAAGTCGGTGGAGGAGGCGGCCGCGTATTTTGCGAAGCGCAAAGCCGGCATAAAGCCGCCGTTGGAATTCCAGGACTCGTTGTTTGGGTAGTGGCTGTGTTGGCTGAATGAAGCTGTTTAGGAAGTCAAAAGACCGTCATGCTGAGCGTAGCCGAAGCATCTCTACCACTTCGTAGCAGTCGTTCAACGAAACGGTAGAGATGCTTCGGCTGCGCTCAGCATGACACGTTCTTTTAACTTCAACTGAATAAATGAAAATTCTGATTCTGCGGTTTTCCTCCATCGGCGACATCGTGCTGACTACGCCCGTTATTCGGGCGGTGAAGCAGCAGGTGGCGGGGGCCGTGGTGCACTTTGCCACCAAGCCGTCGTTCCGGGGTATCGTGGAAAACAACCCCTACGTCGACCGGGTGCATTGCCTGACCGGGAGCCTGGGCGAGTTGGTGGAGGAGCTGCGGGCCGAGCAGTTCGACTTCATCATCGACCTGCATAACAACCTGCGCACTGGCCTTATTAAAGCCCGGCTGGGGGTAAAATCGAGCAGTTTCGACAAGCTTAATGCCCGCAAATGGCTGCTGGTGAACTGGAAGATGGACACCCTGCCCCGGGTGCACATCGTGGACCGCTACTTGGCCGCCGCCGCGCCGTTGGGCGTGCACAACGACAAGCAGGGGCTGGACTACTTCATTCCCGAAGCCGACGAAGTGGACTTGGCTGAGGCGCTGCCGCCCGCCTTTCAGCGGGGCTACGTGGCCTTTGCCATTGGGGCCCAGCACGCCACCAAGCGCCTGCCGGTAGAGCGCATCATCGAGCTGTGCGGGCTGTTGCGGCAACCGGTGGTGCTGCTCGGCGGCCCCACCGACGAAACCACCGGCCACATTATCGAACTGGCGTTTGATGCGGGCGCGGTCACCTCGCCGGCTCCCGTGCCCCGTATTCCCGACAGCCCGTACTATTTCCCCCCGAGCCCTAGCTCTCCGGTCCCTAAAACAATCATTTATAATGCCTGCGGGAAGTTCAACCTTAACCAATCGGCTTCTTTGGTGCGGCAAGCCCGGCTGGTGGTCAGCCACGATACCGGGCTGATGCACGTGGCGGCGGCGTTTGGCAAGCCGATTATCAGCGTGTGGGGCAACACCGTACCGGCCTTTGGCATGTACCCTTACCGCACCGAGTTTCGGGTGCTGGAAGTGGAAGGGCTGAGCTGCCGGCCCTGCTCTAAAATTGGTTTCGCCGAGTGCCCCAAAGGCCATTTCAAGTGCATGCGCGACATCGTGTTCGATCTGCCGCCGGCCATCGACGGGCGCTGAGGCGACGGGTAATTGGGCAGGAGGCTGGTAAGCACAACAGTTTGCGCCGGGTGGTCGTACCGCTAGTGTCCCCCTTACTGCAGCCCTCATGAAAACGTACGACACGCTTAGCGAAGCCATCCGCGACCTGCAACAACGCGGCTTCGACCAGGATTTCAACCTCACCGACGAGTACCTGCATTGCCCCGGGCTGGATTTAAAACTGCACCCCGAGCACTTCCAGGTGCGCGAGTTCTACCGCTTCGAAGGCGAAACCGACCCCGGCGACGAGAGCATCCTGTACGCCATCGAGTCGGACCAGGGCGTGAAGGGGCTGCTGGTGAGTGCCTACGGCGCCTACTCGGCCCCCGCCAACGACGCGCTGATGCAGAAGCTCAGCATGCCAACGAGCTAAGCCATGACTGACAACAAAGAGAATACCGTGCTGGTAAAAGTGGGTCCCGAAACCCTGACGGCCGACGTACAGGCCGGTCGCCACACGTGGTTTGTAGACGAGCCCACCAGCGTGGGCGGCCAAGACCGCGGCCCGACGCCCTACGACCTGCTGCTCGCGGCCTTGGGCGCCTGCACCGCCATCACGCTCCGCCTCTACGCCACCCGTAAAAAATGGCCCCTCGAAGGTATTGAGGTGGGCCTGCGCCACGGCCGCGTGCACGCCCAGGACTGCGAGCAGTGCGAGAAAGCCGGCCAGACACTGGAGCAGGTGGATAAGGAACTGCGCCTGCTGGGCCCACTCTCCACCGAGCAGCGCCAACGGCTGGAAACCATTTCCTCCAAGTGCCCGGTGCAGAAAACCCTGGAAGCTGGCCTGCGCATCGTCACGACATTGGTATGATCGTTCAGGCACCAGAATCATAGGCAGAGGCCCTTTTAGAAGAAGCCTGCTTCAGCATAAAGCCCCCCAACGTACGCACGTCGGGGGCTTTATGCTGAAGCAGGCTTTGGGCAGCGGGTCAGGATATAAGTGCCTGAAAAGTTGCGCGGTATAACGCTTCAGATACTCATTTATTCGCCCTTAATCGTGTCGAATCCGCAGTAGGAGTGGAGGGACTGGGGCAGTCGGATGCCTTCGGGCGTCTGGTTGTTTTCGAGCAGGGCGGCCACGATGCGGGGTAGGGCCAGAGCCGAGCCATTGAGCGTGTGCAGGAGCTGGGTTTTGCCGCCATCGGGGCGGTAGCGCAGCTTCAGGCGGTTGGCCTGGAAGGTTTCAAAGTTCGAGGCCGAACTCACTTCCAGCCACCGCTGCTGGGCCGCGCTCCACACTTCGAGGTCGTAGGTGATGGCCGAGGTAAAGCCCATGTCGCCGCCGCAGAGGCGCAGCACGCGGTAGGGGAGCTCCAGCTTTTGCAGCAGCCCCTCGATGTGGGCTACCATGCCGTCGAGGGCCGCGTAGCTGTTTTCGGGCTGCGTGATTTGTACTATTTCTACTTTGTCGAACTGGTGCAGGCGGTTGAGGCCCCGCACGTGCGCGCCCCAGGAGCCCGCCTCACGCCGAAAGCAGGGCGTGTAGCCGGCGTTGCGAATGGGCAGCCGGTCGGGGGCAATAATGTCGTCGCGGTAGAGGTTGGTGATGGGTACTTCGGCCGTCGGGATGAGGTAAAGGTCATCGGCGGTGGCGTGGTACATCTGGCCCTCTTTGTCGGGCAATTGGCCGGTACCGTAGCCGCTGGCTTCATTAATGAGAATCGGGGGCTGAATTTCAAGGTAGCCAGCGGCGCGGGCTTCATCAAGGAAAAAGTTGATGAGCGCCCGCTGCAACCGGGCCCCCTGGCCCTTATACACCGGGAAACCGGCCCCGGTAATTTTGTTGCCTAGCGCAAAATCGATGATGTCGTACTGCTCAATCAGGTCCCAGTGCGGTTTGGCGTCGGCGGGCAGCTCGGGCTTGGTGCCCCATTCGCGCACCAGCTCGTTGTCGTCGGCCGAGCGGCCGGCGGGCACGCTCTCGTGGGGCAGGTTGGGCAGCTTGTACAGTTGTTGCTGCAAGGTTTTTTCTACCTCGGTCAGCTCCTCGGAATGGGCTTTGGTTTGCTGCTTGAGTTCGGTGGTGCGGGCTTTAAGCACTTCGGCCCCAGCCTTGTCGCCGGTTTTCATCAGGCCTCCGATCTGGCGGGCCAGCTCGTTGGCTTCAGCCTGGGCCTTATCGTGGCTGGTTTGCAGATCCTTGCGGCGCTGATCGAGGTCGAGTACGGCCTGCACGTCGGCCTCGCCGGTGGGGTAGTTTCGTTTGGCCAAGCCCGCTAGCACGGCGGCGGTTTGTTCTCTCAGGACGGCAACTTGCAGCATATCGGCAGGTGGAAAACGCGAATTAGAAGGTGTAAAAATAGCCGTTTGATTCCGGAGAAAAAGCCTTGGCTTATTTCGGCCCGCAAATACTGCCCACCCGGACCCGGGAACCAGCGGGGCGAAATAGCAGTTAACCCGGAAAGACGAACGGGGCAGCCAACTTGGCGCTAAGTCTCCCGCGCTGGTTGGCAAACCCGAGCCGTATATCTTTTTAGGGCCCGCCTCGTAAAGGCAAAACGCCAGTTCGGGCGGCTGCTTTTAGCCGCTTGCTCAGGCAAAACAGCGGCTGGCAAGTGCTTGCGTAGCGGCTGCACCGGCCGAATCGAAATCCGATTTGGCAATTCCCCCTTATTGCGCTAACATTGCACTACAAGTCGGCCCTGGCCGGCGGGCCCGTTAGCTTTTCTTTTTTACCGCGCCCCGCCCGTATCTGCCTAGCCCCAGTCGGCTCCACCCTCGTTTATTTCCCGCTTTTTCCTGCATCAGGTGCCGCGTTGCGGTAGCCTTTTGTACCCGGAATGGCCCTGCCCGCGCTTACGCGGGGTGTGTGCGGCCCCGTATCCCTTTTTTGCCCCCCCACCTTATTATGTACACTATTGACGAGTTGAAGGACCGCTTGCTGTCAGAGTTGAAGGAAATAGCCGAGAATATACAGGTCGGCAACTTCAAGAAGCTAAGCAAGCAGGACCTGATTTACAAGATTCTGGACCACCAAGCCAAAGCGCCTGGCACTCCGCCCACTCCCCGCGCCACCGCCCCTGCCAGCCCGGAAACTGCCGTTGCTGAGGCTCCGGCTCCTAAAGCCGCCCGTGCGGCCAAAGCGGCGGCTCCCAAGAAACCTGCCACCCGGACCGCGGCCGCCCGCCCAGTCGCCAGCCGCACGAAAGCTGCCGCCGCCTCGGCCGCTGAAGAAGCGCCAGCAGTAGTTGGCGAAGCTCCGGCTCCGGTTAGTGCTGCTGCTGCGCCGGCCGCTCCGGCAATGGCCCTGCCAGACGCTGAAAAGGCTCCTGAAGCGGCTGCCTCAACTTCGGCTTCTACCGAAACGGAAGCTGCGTCAACTTCTGACACTACTGCGGACGCTCCCGAAATGGATCGGCCAGTGAAGCTTTACCAGCGCCCCGAGCGCCGGGCCCGCACCGACCGCGCCGGCCGCCCTATTGCTGCTTCCGACGTAGCCCTCTCCGACGTAACAGTATCCGAGGCTGGCATTTCCGATGTGGCTCCGTTGGAATCGGCTCCTGAGCCCGCTGACGAAGGCGACGCTACCGCGCCGGCCCGCAACGGCCGCGCCGATCAGCCCCGCATCTTCCGCGACGGCCGCGAGTACCAGCCCCGCGAAGGCCGCTCCGAGAACGGCCGCGACGGCCGCGACAACCGCGACAACCGCCCCGACCGCGACGTTCGTGAAAACCGCGACCAACCACGCCCCGACCAGCAAAGAACCGACCGCAACGTCGACCAGCCCCGCGAAGGCCGCAACCAGCGCGAAGCCGGCCGTTCCGACAGCCGGGAGGCCCGGGAGCAGCGCCGCGAAGAGCGTTACGCCGCCCGCGAACTGGCCCGCCAGCAGCGCCTGGCTGAGCGCCAGAGCAACGGCGGCACCGCTGAGGCCCCTCGGCCAGAGTCGGGGCGCCCGGACCAGCGCAACGACCGTAACGACCGTCAGGAGCAGCGGGGCCAGGAGCAACGCGGCAACAAGCTGCCGGAAATGGACCTCGTGATTCCCGGTGCGGGTACCTTGGAAATGATGCCCGATGGTGGCTACGGCTTCCTGCGCAGCCCGTTCTATAACTACTTGGCCTCGCCCGACGATATTTACGTGGCTCCTCAGCAGGTGAAGCAGTTCGCCCTAAAGGCCGGCGACACGGTGAAAGCCACTATTCGCCCGCCCCGCGAAGGCGAGAAGTACTTCGCCCTCGTGGGCGTGGAAGGCGTGAACGGCCGCTCGGTAGAAGAAGCCCGCGACCGGATTCCGTTCACCAACCTCACCCCGCTTTTTGCCGAAGAGCGCCTCAAACTCACTACTAAACCAACTCAGTACAGCACCCGGATTCTGGACCTGTTTGCTCCCATCGGCAAGGGCCAGCGGGGCCTGATTGTGGCCCAGCCCAAAACCGGTAAAACGGTCCTGCTCCAGGAAATCGCCAACGCCATTTCGGAAAACCACCCGGAGGTGTACCTAATGATTCTGCTCATTGATGAGCGGCCGGAAGAGGTAACCGACATGGCCCGCACTGTGAAGGCCGAAGTGCTCAGCTCGACATTCGACGAAACGGCCGACCGCCACGTGAAAATTGCCACTATCGCCCTCGAAAAAGCCAAGCGCCTCGTCGAGTGCGGGCACGACGTGGTCATTCTGCTCGACTCGATTACCCGCTTGGCCCGCGCCTACAACACGGTGCAGCCGGCTTCGGGCAAAATCCTGTCGGGTGGTGTCGATGCCAACGCCCTGCATAAGCCCAAGCGCTTCTTCGGCGCGGCCCGCAACGTGGAAGACGGCGGCTCGCTGACCATCATCGCCACGGCCCTCATCGAAACCGGATCCAAAATGGACGAGGTAATCTTCGAGGAATTCAAGGGTACCGGCAACATGGAACTGCAGCTGGACCGCAAACTGGCCAACAAGCGCATCTTCCCCGCCATCGATGTGCCCGCTTCCGGTACCCGCCGCGAAGACCTGCTCATGAGCAAGGATGAGCTCAACCGCATCTGGGTGCTGCGCAAGTTCATGTCCGACATGACGGCCGCCGAGGCCATGGAGTTCCTCAAGGACCGTATGAAAGGCACCAAGGACAACGAAGAGTTCCTGCTGGCTATGAACGGCTAAGCGCCGACCGCTAAAACGGCCGTAGCGCGAAGCTCCGGCTTCGCGTATCGTTGAACGAATCCGCCCGGTGCGGTCGTTAGCAGCGATACGCGAAGCCGGAGCTTCGCGCTACGGCCGTTTTAGCAGCTCAAGGCTGCCGCTCATCAAGCCCTGTTCCAACACGAAGTCAATCCGCATTCCGTCGAAGAAATGGGAAAGCATGGTGGGAACTACTGCGGTAGAGGCCAGAACCGAACGGTGTAGTGCATGAGAACATATCGATAAACGTAAACCCCGTAATAAGCAAACGCGCTCGCATTGTGCGAAGCGGGCCGTTTGGCTTATTACGGGGAATATCTACTGGCGCACGAAGCGCTGTACGTTCTGGTGCCCATCAGTAATCAACTCCAGGAAGTAGAGCCCGGCGGGTACCCGCTGCACATCTAGTTCAGTGCCACCCGCGGCGCGGCCGGCCAGCACCGTCCGGCCGGTGGTGGTGTACACGCGGTACTGCACCATTTGCGGGGTGTTGGGCAGCGTGATGGACGTATTGCCGGGGTTGGGGTAGAACGTGGCTACGGGCTTACCGCTGCTAGCGGCAACGGTAGCGACGGCCGAGAAGGCTTCCGTACCGTCCAGATCCACCTGCCGCAGCCGGTAATAGGTCATAGTAGTCAGCGACCGGGTATCCGAGAAGCTGTATTTGGCCCCGGTGCTGGTCGTGCCCGAACCCTGCACCTTGCCAATAGCCACAAACGACTGCCCATCGGCGCTACGCTGCACCTCGAAATAGGCATTGTTCACTTCTGTAGCCGTCGCCCAGCTGATGAGTGCGCCTACGGGTTTGGCCGTGGCAGAGAAACTGGTGAGCGTGACGGGAAGTACGTTGCGGCAGGTCGGGTCATTATTAACAGCACTGCCTTGTGGGAAATCCTGTGCCGTGCCGTTGTTACAGGGTATTACAGCAGGATTCCGTTGATAGCATGTTGTTATAAGACCTGTAAAGGTATTATTGGTGCCTCCTCCAACACCTCTAAAGCTCCCTTGCACACGTATGCCTGCAGGCGCGCCAGTGGTGGGTCCTTGAATTAATCCGTTGCCATTAGTTATGGTAACGTCACGAGAAACGTTGAGTAGCGCATTGTTGCCTAAAACAATTCCGCCTTGGTTTTCTAGCGTGAAACAACCAACTTGGATAGCCGAATTGTCACCAATAGTTACAGTTGGTGGAGCACTTCCAGTATTATTGGCTCCTATCGAAAGGATAGATACCCGCAAGCGAGGGACAGAACGGTCGCTTACGGCCGCTACGGTCAGAGTTCCCTTATCAACAGTGAGAGTCCGAGCAGTGCCATCTTCAATGAGCGAACCACCTGCTCCAATAATAAGAGTGGCGTTATTGGGTATTAAGAGGTTACCGTTTAGCGTAACTTGAGTATTGATAGTCAGGACTGCGTTAGCTGCAATGGTGTAAGTATTTAGAGTGATGCCGCCAGTGGTAGTAGTGGTAGTGGTAAAAGGGGAAGCAGGGCAGTTGTTTGCATTAGTAGGGGCTCCTACAATAATTACGGAGTTGAAGTTGCCACTTGATGTAGTGCTGTATAAACACTGAGCCAACGACGGAATGGTGCTCAGACCCAATAACGGGCAAATGAGGAGCAAACAGAACAGTATTTTTTGCTTCATGGGTGCAATGAATTAGACAGTTCGTAGAGAAGAAAGCACTGCGTAAGATTACGGCAGCAGGGCGAATGTAGCTATATTTTTGGCATTAAGTCTATTCTATATTGCACTTTCGTATTTATAGTAATGTAGAGACCATCAATCTTTCCCAACGAAAACGGCCCGACTCGCACTGTGCGAATCGGGCGTTTTTGTTGGGAAACCAAATCGGCTACTGCCGTACAAAGCGTTGCACGTTGCGCTGGCCGTCTGTGCTAAGCTCAAGCAGGTAGAGCCCAACCGGAATCTGCTGCACGTCGAGAGAGGTGCCGCCCGCCACGCGGCCCGTAAGTATTGTGCGGCCGGTGGTCGTGTAAATACGGTATTCAATTAGCTGACCCGCGCCCGAAGGCAGCGTGATGGCCGTGCTACCGGGGTTGGGGAAGAAGGTTGCCTCGGGCTTGCTGCTGCTGGTAACAGCCGCGACGGCCGAAAAGGCCTCGGTGCCGTCATGGTCGACCTGGCGCAGGCGGTAATAAGCGGCCCCAGTGAGGGGGCGGGCATCGGTGAAGCTGTATGCGGCTCCGGTGCTGGTGGTGCCGGCGCCCTGGACCCGGCCGAGGGCCGCGAAGGCCTGGCCATCGGGGCTGCGCTGCACCTCGAAGTAAGCGTTGTTGAGTTCGGTGGCCGTGGCCCAGTTAAGCTTCACACTGGTAGGCTGGGCCTGGGCCGTGAAGCTGACCAGCGTAACGGGCAGAGGCCTGCAGGCGGGGTCGCCGCCTGCCGGGGGTGTTTGCACTGGTCCGGTAGGTATGCAGCTGCTGAACTCCCCACCAACCATGCACCATTTTAGGTTGCCACTAAACACGTTGCGGGTGCCTCCGTTGATTCCCGTGAAAACCCCGGCAATACGTGCCTCTGCTGGCTGCGAACTCGAACTGGTGCCTACAATAGAGCCATTGCCGGTCGCCACATCAATGTTGGCTGCTATATTGAGCATAGCATTGCTGCCTAGTTCAATTCCGCCCTGGTTGCCTAACATCAGGCAGTTAACATTTACAGTCGAATTGGCACCAATATTTGCCTTGGCCACAAAAATACCCCGTTGGGTATAATTTACGCCGAGAACCGACACGTTCAGCCGCGGCACACTCCGGTTAGCAACTGCGTCTATGGTCAGAATGCCGTGGTCGATGGTGAGGGTAAAGTGCTGCGTGGGCGTCAAAGGATTCTCAGTAAGCGACCCGGCCGAGGTAATGGTCATGCTGCCCGCTGTTTTGCCGTTAGTAGATCCCGATACAGTGAAGTCCTGGTTGAATGTAACCGGCCGATCGATGGTGATGATACTGAAAGAGGTCGGCACAGGCGGGCAAGTCTCATCAGTCCTGGTCCAGGTAGAAGCCTCAGAAAAATTGCCACCAGGAGGGACCTCTGTATTGGTGGTGTAACGGCATTGGCCCAGCGCGGTTTGGGTGCCTGCCAGCAGCAGCACCAAGGCTATAAACAGGGGGGAGAGGAAGGTTTTCATGACGAATCATTCAGTTGGCGAATTGAAGGAGAGGGAGAGAAATTCTTGATAAAGGGGTTCATCGTATACCTAATATAAGAAAATTATAGCTTATATTTATTATAAATATAAAATAATATTGAAAAAGTTAAATAAAAATGATATATAACAGGTTTTGACATGTCCGGGTTGCTGCTACCAACTCAGCCCGATTTGGCCAAATCATTTTCGGGCCGGTACTTTGCCACCTATGCAACCCACCCCCAACGATTTACCCGAGCTGCTCTATATCTATGACGCCTACTGCGGCTGGTGCTATGGCATGAGCCCGGTGATGCAACGCGTACAGGCCAATTTTGCCGGCAGCCTCACCGTAGCCGTGCTCAGCGGCGGCATGCTGGCTGGCGAGCGGGCCGAGTCCATTGGGGCCGGCTGGGGCTACATCGTAGGCGCCATGCCCCAGGTCGAGCAGGCTACCGGCGTGCGGTTCGGCGAAGCCTACAAACAATTGGGCGAAGCCGGCAGCTACTTCCAGGATTCCGAAGCCCCGGGCCGGGCCCTGTACGTGGTGCGCCAACTCGATGCCCAGGGCCGGGTGCTGGATTTCGCCCATGAAGTCCAGCTGGCGCTGTTTGAGCGGGGCGAGGATTTGAACGACGCGCGGACTTATGGGCCGTTGGTGCAGGCGCTGGGACTCGATGTGCCGGAATTCAGCCGCCAATTTGAGTTGCCCGAAACCGGGGCCGCCGTGCGCCGCGAGTTTGAGGCCGTGGGCCGCATCGGAGTACAGGGTTTTCCCACCATCATTCTGCGGGCCGGCTCCCAGGGCTACGTCCTCAGCCGAGGTTTTCAGCCTTACGACGTTTTCGCACGCAACCTGGAGCAGGCCCTGGCGCAGGTGGCCGAGGAGCAGGGCGACTAGTCCTACCAGAACGGTTTGACTACCAGCAAGGCCGGATCGAAAGCTGTAGTGGCTTTCATCGCTGCTGGTGGGAACTCAAAGATTGGGTGGGGTGAGGCTAGGGTAAGCGTACTACCTGCTTGCTCAGCGGCGACCAGGCAAGGCGGCGGCGGTCTTCCTTGCCGATCAGGTAGTGGAAGCTCACGGCATCGGGGCGCTGGCGCAGGTCGTTCCAGGTGGCGCGGTCGGGGCTAACGGGGGCCGGAGTGGGGTAGGGGGCCGTTTGGGCAAGGGCGGGCCGCTGGAAGTTTTGGGCGGCGAAGAACTCACGCACGCGGCGGCGGACGTAGGCTTCGCGCTCGGCCTGGGTGGCCGTGCTGTTCTTCATTTCGTAGACCAGCGCCGCTTCCAGGTCGGGAGCAGTCAGGACTTCCCGGAAAATCACCTGCCCATCGGCCGTGGTAATGGTGAAGGTTGCCTCGGCGCTGAGCACCATCGGGCCGCGTAACACCAGCGAAAATACGTCGGGCGAGCCGGGGGCTGAGAATACGTGGCGGGTGCGGGCCGTAAGCAGGGTGTCGGCCTGGGCATCGATGGTGGCAGCCCGAGCCGTATCGAGCGGCTCTAGCGGGGCGGTAGCGGCCGAGTCGGCGGCTACTTCCGGGGCCGCCGTCACCGATTCGGCAGACTGGCTGGCTGGCCCGGAGCAGGCCATGGCAAGTGGAGACAGCAGGAGCAGGAGCAACGGGCGCATCGTGGGTGGAATAGGATGGGAACCAGGTTAACGTAAAGCAAATAGAAGTGTTAGCAAGTCACTATTGCAACCGGCAACAAGCCCTGCTGATGCCCTACCACCACTTCCTCCCTGCTTAAAAAAGCAGCATCAGCCCAAAAGCCAGGCTCAGGCACATCGACGACACCTGATTCATCCGCATCGTGTGGTCGAAATCGGCAGCGGCTTCGTTCTGCCACACGGCCCAGGCCCAGCGCCCAAACAGCCAGACTACCGGCCCGGTGGCTACCAGAAACAGCAACAAGTGCAGGAGTTCGTGGCGGCGCAGGTAGGTGAAGGCCAGCAAGCCAGCCCCGGCGGCCAGGGCCAGTCCGGCAAACACGAACGTACCCCGAATGCCCAGGCGCAAGCTCAGTGTCCGGTCGCCCCGGCGGGCATCTTCGGCGTGCTGGTACACTTGGGTAAGCGGGTAGGAGCCGCACAAAAACAGGCTGCTCACGAGGGCTAGCAATAAGTTGTCGGAGGCCAAGAGCTGGCTGCTGGAGGCCCCTACCCCTATTTGGGTCATCAGGAAAGTGTAGGCTCCCTGGAAAACAATGACCACGGCCGTGCTCAGGAGCGGGTACTTTTTGAGGCGGATGCCCTCGTAGCTATACGCCTTCGATACGAGCAGGTACACGGCCACCAGCCCCGCAAAAACCGGGCTCAACAGCCAGCCGCCTACCACCGCCAGCGCATCGAAAACCCATACCAGGTGCAGCAGCTCGGGCGACACTTTAGGAGGCGTGCGCAGACCCCCGATACTGCCCTCGTCGCGGTCGTAGTAGCTGTTGTAGCCGTTGGAGGCGGGGTAGGCCAGCAGGTGCAGCACCACGAATACGCACACGGCCCGCCAGGGACTGAATGGCTCCCGCAAAGCGCTCAGGCCAAACCAGAAAACCGGCATCAGGTACACCGAAAACGGAATCCGCAGCAGTGGCAATACTTTCCTATAAGGAGCGAGGGGCAAGGGAGGTGGGGTGCGTGAGGGGAGGGGGAAATGCTAAAGTTACGGGAGTTGGGAAAGAACGTCATTCTTCGCTCTGCTCTGCATGACGTTCTTTCTCAACTCCCTCTCGGTACCCCAATTAAATACGTAACCCGCGGGCCCCACCAGTGGCGGACGGTACCGGCCTGCCAGGTGAAGGTGCCGGCCGGGTCGGCGCGGTGGGCCAGGGCCAGCAGTTGTGCGGGCGGGTACATGCGCAGGATACTCACGCAGCCGTCCCAGATGGTGAAAAGCGGGATGAGGGGCACGGCGTAGGTGAAAAACAGCCGGCTGAACCGGAAGGGCCGGATGAGCGGGGTGATGAGCAGCTGGGCCACCGGCAGCACCGTAACGGCCAGCAGCAGCTCGGCCCAGTGCTTGCCCGCGCCCTCAAACACCCCAATACCGGAGCGTCGCCGCACGGCATCGGCCAGCAGGGCCTCGGCTGCGGTGGGCGGGAAGTGGTGGAACGCCGAAAAAATGGTGCGGAAACCAGGCAGCGCGGCAGGCACTGCTAGCGCGTTTACGGTCGTGGGTTCGAAATCGAGGCCCGGGTTGGCGGCTTGCAGGGCCTGCCAGGCGGCGGGCTGGGGGTACAGGTCGGTAAGGCAGACGCGGGCGTCGGGCAGGCCGGTGGCGCGCAACTCGCGCAACACGCCGGCCGTGCCACCCCCGGCCCCGGCCCCGAGCTCCAGCACGCGCGCGCTGCCGGTGTGGCGTAGGGCGGCCAGCAGCAGCGGCACAATGGGCCGGTAGGTGCCCAGGGCCGAAATCATGAACCGAAGGTAGTCCATCATTCCGGCCCTAATTACCTTCGGAAACCAAGGCAAATCCTCGAACTCAAACAGCTGCAGGCGAAGTTTCATGTGCCGGCTTTACGCGGTAGGCAGGCGTAGCGTTGGGCGGTCTGGGGCCGGCATTGCTAGCGCGCGGTGTTAGCGGGCGGCCTACCGGGGAGTGGCCACGTGCCGGGCCGGGCCATAAAGCCAGAGCACCCCCAGCACCGCGGCAATACCGTAGGGCAAGGAAAACGGCAGCAAATCGGTCACCGATTCCAGCGGAATCAGGCCCAGCAACAGGTGGTTGGCTAGCAGGAAAAACAGTACAATACCCGTCAGGGCTACCGTGCGGCGCGACCAGTCGGTTTGCAGGCGGCTCATGAGGGCGAAGAAGGGCACTACCAACGGCACAATGGCCAACGAGATAAGCGCCGCCGTCAGGCCCACCATCAGGGCAATCGGGTAATCGTTGAGGCGCTCGTACGCAAAATCCAGCAACAGCCAGAGCGTGCCACCAACGTTGCTCAGCAGCCAGAGGACAAACGTACGGGTAATAGTGGAGTAATTGGCGGTAGTGTAAGGAAGCGTCATAGGAGTAAACGATTAGGGAAATGATAGGTAGATGGAGCTTCGATGCGGAAGCAGTCGGTGAAGAACTTACGCCTTGAAAGTTCCTGTCGGTTTGATTTAAGTCAGGTTTTTGTTGGGAAAGTGCTGTTTCAAAATGAGTTGACTGCGAAAGGTCTGCAAAGGGGTAAAGGGCCCTTTTACGGGCCGGCTACTGGCTATTTGTTGGCATCGATACCCCATATTGGGACAGTTCGGCCGGGCATCGACTGATTGGTGATGCTTGTTGCCCGAAAAAACAGTGTTCCTATCAGCGAAGCCAAAAAAAAGAAGACCTGGTTTTTGGGAAACTGAGAGAATATAGCGTGCTTTGTAACACAAAGTTCTTTATCTGTATGGCTAAGTCCCCCACCGACCCCCTTGCCCAACTCGCCGAGATTCGCGCCATCATGGAGCGGTCATCGCGCTTTATTTCACTCAGCGGTTTGGCCGGGGTAGGGGCGGGTGTGGTGGCGCTGGCCGGAGCTGGCGTCGGGCATTGGTACTTGAGCCGGCAGTACCCGTACGCTGGCTATATGCGCCTGCTGCAAAGCACGGCCGCCGAGCGGCAACAGGTGCTGCCGTTTCTGGTTGGGCTGGCGGCCGGCATCATCGCCTTGGCGCTATTGGTGGCCATGTTCTTCACCGTCCGCCGGGCCCGCCGCGACGGGCAGCCGCTCTGGAGTGCGCTGGGCCGACGGCTGGCCCTGAGCCTGGCTATTCCGTTGGTAGCGGGCGGCTTGTTTTGCCTGGCCCTGTTTCTGCAAGGCGCCGTGAGTCTGGTCGTGCCCGGCATGCTGCTGTTCTATGGGCTGGCGCTGCTCAACGCCAGCAAGTACACGCTCGACGAAATCCGTTGGCTGGGCCTCACCCAAATCGGCCTTGGCTTAGTGGCCATGTTGCTTCCCGGTCTCGGACTGGTGTTCTTTGCACTTGGTTTTGGCCTGGGCCACATTGGTTACGGCTTGCTCATGTATAATCGTTACGAGCGGTGAGTGGGTAAGCGTGTCATGCTAAGCGAAGGCGGAGCCGAAGTCAAGCATCTCTACCGCAATGCTAATTTTATGGGTTGATTGCCATGACAACGAAGCAGTAGAGATGCTTCGACTTCGGCTCCAGCTTCGCTCAGCATGACCCCGTTCTTTAGCACTCACTCATTCACCGACTCACTCATTCACTCTCTTGAAGCACCTCATTCACACGCTCAATAAGGCTTTCGACAACCGGGTACGGTTGGGCGTAATGGCCGTGCTGATGGCGAATGAGGTGGTTAGCTTCACTGAACTCAAGGAAGCCCTCGACCTGACCGATGGTAACCTGGCCAGCCACGTGGCGGCCCTCGAAAAAGCGGGCTACGTGAGCGTAAGCAAGCAATTTGTAGGCAAGAAGCCCAACACCACTTACTCGGCCTCCAAGGCAGGCAAAGCTGCTTTCCAGGAGCATCTGGCCACGTTGGAAAAGCTACTGCGGGGATAAACGCTCTTTTTTTGCCCCTAAACTTTGAAATACAAAGTTCTTTTAAAATAATTATCATGACGACAATTACTGCTTCCTCCGCCGCGCTGCCTGTCACCACGGGTTCGGCGCGCCGCCTCCCGTTGCCGCTCACAGCCCTCCAGAAACTGCTGATTCCGGCAGGCGCGGTGCTGTTCGATGTGCTGTTTTACCGGCAGGGCGTGGGCCTGAACCTAGCTCTATACACGTTGTTTGTGGTGGCCGCTACGGTAGTCGGGCTGCCCCGGCACGCTGCTGCCTGGCGCTCGGGCTATTTCCGGCTGCTGCTGGCCGGCACGATACTGAGCGCGGGTGCCGTGGCCTGGTACGGCTCGGGAGCGGGGGCGCTGGCCAGCGTGGCGTCGCTGCTGATGTTACTGGGCTTCGTCAATCAGCCCCACCTAAAGCTGGTGGCCTACGCGTTGCTTACGGCCCTGGGCGGCGCGGCGCGGGCGGTGCCGGGGTTGCTGCCCTACCTGCGCCTGCCCCAAAACGGAGGTGCCCACCGGAGCCGTACCCGCTTCTATAGCCGCCTACTGGTACTGCCGCTGCTGGTGCTGGTGGGATTTCATGGGCTGTTCGTGCTGGCCAACCCCCGGTACGCGGCGCTGGTCGGGGCCGTGTTCAGCCAGTTGGGCGAGTGGCTGGCGGCGCTGTGGCCGAGTTTCTCGCTGGCGCACTTGCTGTTCTTTCTGATCGGGTTCATGCTCACGGCCGGGGCGCTGGTAGTCGTGCCGTTCCACTTTTTCCAGGATCAGGAGTCGCGCTTCGGGGAGTTTGTGCGCCGGCAGCGCGACCGGGTGGCCTCGCTGGGCGTGCGCCAACCCGATTTCCGGGCCCGCGACCGTGGCACGCTCGACCTGCGCAAGGAGTACCTGGCGGCCCTGGCCGTGTTCGGCCTCGTGAACCTGCTGCTGCTGGTCGTTAATGTTATTGACGTGCGCTGGATCTGGTTCGGTTTCGTGCCCACGCCGGGCTTCGACCTCACGCAATTCGTGCACGAGGGCACCTACGTGCTCATTTTCAGCATTCTGCTGGCCATGGGCATCGTGCTGTGGTTTTTCCGGCGCAACCTGAATTTCTACGCCCCCGGGTTGGCGGCTTTGCGCTGGGGCGCCACGGTATGGGTGGTGCAGAACGCGGTGCTGGCCGTGTCGGTGGGCTTGCGCAATTACTACTACATCCAGTACACGGGCCTGGCCTACAAGCGCATCGGGGTGTACGGTTTCTTGCTGCTGACCTTTTTCGGGCTGATTACCGTGCTGCTCAAGATCTGGCAGCGCCGCTCGGCTTTCGCCCTGGTGCGCCTCAACGGGCTGGCCGCCTACGGGTTGCTGCTGCTGCTGGCGCTCGGCAACTGGGAAATCTGGATTGCCCGCTACAACCTCAACGCCCGCTTCCAAACCCTCGATCTGGGCTTTCTGCTCGAAATGCCCGCCCGCGTACTGCCCGAGTTGGCCGCCCGCCAGCCGGTGCTCGACGGCATGAGCCGCATCATCATCAGCCCGCCCGGCAGCTATAACGAGGAAACGGCCACCCCCGCCGAAGCCCGCGCCGCCATCCAGCGACGGCTCATCAACTGGCGGCACACCTATCCGCGCCACCGCACCTGGCAAAGCTGGACCCGGGCTGAGTCGGCAGCTTTTTTTGAAGCTGTTAGCCGTTAGCTGACAGCTGTTAGCACCCATTCGGGCGGCCCCACTAGTGCTTCTTCATCCTCAAAAAGAGCTATCAGCCAACAGCTAATAGCTATCAGCTCAAAACCATGAATCTCTTCCTCACTTTCCTCGGCCTGCTTTGGTGCGGCGGCAGCGTTGCCGCGCTGGCCGCGCTACTCACCTGGCGCGAACTGGCCGCCACCCCGCCCGAGCGTACCCGCCGACTTCTGGCCGTGGTGCTACCCGCGGCGGCCCTGCTGTTGGGCTCCGTGCTCTGGACGCTGTTGCACGTGATGCTACTCTGGGGCCCGGCGGCGGCGGCGGTGGCGGTACGGTGATGCCCTCCTGACAAGGCCGGTTTTCGGCCTTATGCTCGATGTTTTCGGGTGATAATAATCCGTTTTACTCCCGCTGATGCCTGATTATCGACCAACTATCCACTGTTTGCTGACAGTAGCGGGCGCTATTCTGCTGCTGAGCTTATACCTGCTGCTGCCCCGGGAGCTGCTCACCGAATCCACTTACGGAACGGTCCTGGTGCTGCTGGTCGGCGGACTGAATGTACTGGTGTTTCTGGGGGCTACCCGCCCGTTGTGGCGCGGTATCCGTCCAACGGCCCGCCAGGATATGGCAAGGGGCGTGGTACTGGTGCCGTGCTTGTTATTTCACTTGCTCACGCCCCCGTTCGGGCTGCTCTGGCTGGTAGCCCAGGGGCTGGATTAAACGTGCTTCCTCAAACCACGATGACAAACTCAACTGCTTCTTACTCTCCTTCCCCCGGCCGCTGCCTGGCCGTGCTACTGGCAACCGGGGCCGTGCTCTGGACGGGCTGGCAGCTCCCTGCCTGGTACCGCTTGGGTTCCGATGACGCGGCTGTTCTCGGGGGGCTGGTTCATCTGTGGCAACAGCCGGTACTGGTGGCGCTGTTGCTGGCCACCGCCAACGCCGTGGTGCTCTACCAGGCTACGCTGCCACTGGCGTTGCCCGCCGACCCGGCCTCGCTGCTCGACCGTCCGCGTCACTTGGCCGATTTCGTGTTCTGGCTCTGCGTGGTGTTTCACCTCAGTAGCCTGCTGCTGTTGTTGCTCATCGGGGCCGGGTGGCTGCCCCTGAATCCGTTGGGGCTATGAGCGCGGCCGAATCGTACAGCAGTCAGGTCTGGCGGTTTTTCTGGGCCGTAGTAGTGCCGAACGTGCCGCGCGTGGCGTGGCTGGTATTGGGGTTGGCGGTGTTCTGCTGGCTGAATTTACTTGGTCTGGAGGAGTTGTGGCCGCACTTCCCGCAGGCGGAACGCTGGTTTGTTGTGGTGCTGGTTGTCAATCTGGGCTTGCTACCGTGGCTGGGAGCCCGCACGGCCCAGCTTGTGCGCCAACGTGTGCAAGGGTGGTGGTGGCAGGGATTCTGGCAAATGGTTGCTTTCGTAGCTTATTTGGGAGCGACTGCTCTCTCGATACTGCTGCTGATCTTTGGCTTGCTGGTCGGCTTGATGTAGTCTGGCCCGTGCGAATTCGCTAGCTTACCGGCCCCGCGCTCGGTAACTCCGCCGGCCCGTTACCGCCCCCGCATGGCCCGTACGCTTCTCCTGATTCTGCTTGTTGTGGCCCTGCTATTCGAGTTACTGCTGACCATAGGCGGCTTTATTGCCCCCGCCAGTCTCCTGACCCAGTTCGGGGCCGGCGTGACGCCCGATACCCGGTTTCTGGCTTTCGTGGTGGCTTGGCTGCTGCTGTTCGTGAGCTTGGTCATTGTGCTGGCCCTGGTTTGGGTGTGGCAGCGCAACCCCGGCTACGTGGCCCTGTGCTACCTGCTGGGCTTCTGGTGGATGGGCATTGGGCTGGGCCTGTATCTAGTATACGGGCGCTTCGACAACCTGCTGCTCGACGGGCTGAAGGGCCTGCTGCTGGTGCTGGCCACCTGGGCCACCCGCCGAGGGGATGCCGCCCTGGCGGCCCGGTAGCCGGGCCGTTACCGGCGGCCCGCGCGCAACTGGTATATTTGCGGCTCCGTTGCCGGGTTGCCCGGCCGCGCCCGCCTCACTGCGCCCCGCATGTCCGCTTCCAAGCCCACGAAAACAACTGCTTCCTCAACCGTTCCCAAGTCCGGCCGCCGCTGGCCCAACCGGCTTTCCCGCCTGCTGTGGGCGGGGTTCGTGGTGGGCCTGGGGCTGTTTCTGCTCTACCCGATCCTGGTAAGCATGAACTTCATGTTCCTGTTTGGCAAGTCGCCGAGTTTGGAGGAGCTGGAGAACCCGCGCGTCGAGCAGCCCTCGCAGGTGTTCACGGCCGACGGGGTGCTGCTGGGCCGCTACTTCCGCGAAAACCGCAGCCCGGTGCCACTCAGCAAAATGTCGCCCTGGCTGATTAAGGCGTTGGTGGCTACCGAAGACGTGCGTTTCCAGGACCACTCGGGTATCGACCCCATCGCCATTGCCCGGGCCGTGGCCGGGGTGGTTACCGGGGGCAGCGGGGGCGGGGGCTCCACCATCACCCAGCAGTTGGCCAAAAACCTGTATAAAACCCGCCGCAAAGAAAACGTCGGGCTGCTGGGCCGGGTGCCGCTGGTGGGTACCATCATCAGCAAAACCAAGGAGTGGCTCACGGCCGTGGAGCTGGAGCGGCGCTATACCAAAAACGAAATTCTGGCCCTGTACTTCAACACCGTCGAGTACGGCTCGCAGGCTTATGGAGTAAAGGTGGCCGCCAAAACGTTCTACAGCACCTCGCCCGACTCGCTTACCATCGAGCAGGCGGCCATGCTGGTGGGCATGCTCAACAACCCTACGGCCTTCAACCCCAATTTCCACCCCGAAGCCGCCAAGCGCCGCCGCGACTTAGTGCTGACCCGCATGGGCCAGGCCGGGGTTATCACGGCCGCCGAGCTGCAAACCCAGCAGGCCACGCCCATCGTGCTGCAGTACCAGGTCGAAAAGCACGTCGATGGCCCCGAAACGTACTTCCGCGGGGCCGTCAGCCAGAAAGCCAACGAGTGGTGCAAGGCAAACGGCTACGATCTGTACCGCGACGGCCTGAAGGTGTACACGACTATCGATTCGCGCATGCAGGGCTACGCCGAGGAGTCGGTGGATAAGAAGATGAAGAGCCTGCAACGGTCCTTCGACAGTTTCTGGCGTAACCGCGGCACCGACCCTTGGGTGGATGAGGATGGCAAGGTGATTCCCAACTTCATCGAAACCCAGATGAAGCGCACCCAGCAGTACAAGCGCCTGGCCGTGCAGTACCAGGGCCAGCCCGCGCTGCTCGACTCGGTGTTGCATGCCAAGCACCCCATCAAGGTATTTACCTGGCAGGGCGACCGGGATACCACGCTGCTGCTCTCGCCCCTCGATTCGCTGGCCTACTACAAGCACTTTCTGCACGCCGGCCTGATGACGATGGACCCCTTCACGGGCCAGATCAAGGCCTGGGTGGGTGGCATCGACCACCGCTTTTTTCAGTACGACCATGTGAAGCAGGGCAAGCGCCAGGCCGGCTCCACCTTCAAGCCCTTCGTTTACCTCACGGCCCTCGACAACGGCTACGCGCCCTGCGACCGAATTCGGGATGAGCGCGTGACCATCAACTACGTGGAAAACGGTGAGCCGATGGAGTGGAAGCCCGACAACGTGACCCGTGAGTACACCGGCATGAACATGACGCTGCGCTACGCCATGGCCCGCTCGGTGAACTCCGTCACGGCCCAACTCACCGAGAAAGTTGGGTGGGCCAACGTGGCCAAGTACGCCCACAAAACCGGCATCCGCAGCAAGCTGCTGGCCGTGCCCAGCATCGGGTTAGGCTCGGGTGGTGATGTGAGCGTGTACGAGATGGTAAACGCCTACAGCACATTCGTCAATCAGGGTTTCCGGCCCGAACCCATGCTCATCACTCGCATCGAAGACCAGAATGGCAACGTGCTGGTGCAGTTCGACCCCCGCCAGAAGCGCGTGATTCCGGCCGAAACGGCCTGGCTGATGACGTACATGCTGCGCGGTGGCATGGAGGAGCCGGGCGGCACTTCGCAGGCCCTCTGGGACTATGAGCTCTGGAGAAAGAACAACCAGATTGGCGGTAAAACCGGTACCACCAGCAACTACTCCGACGGCTGGTACATGGGCATCACCAAGGATCTGGTAACCGGCGTGTGGGTGGGCGGCGAAGACCGCAGCATTCATTTCGTGGGCTCGCAGCAGGGCGAGGGCGGCCGCACGGCGCTGCCCATCTTCGGCTCCTACATGGAGAAGCTTTACAAGGACCCCGAACTGGACATCAAGATGGGCCCCTTCCCCCAGCCCACAGTTAAGATTACCAAAAAGTACAACTGCATCACCGCCGAACCCCGCCGCCGCCCCGAACCCGTCGACAGCATCGTGGTCGACGACCTGCTGGAAAAGCTCAACCGTGGCCTGCTGAAGCTGCCGGACAGCTTGGGGGGCGGCTAGGAGCGCCTACTCGTATAGGTCGTGCAAATCGGCGGCGGCCAGCTCCACCAGAAACTGCCCCAACTCGGCCGTAACTGCCGCCAGGAAGGCCGCGCCTTTCTCGGCGGTGGCGGCGGCCGGGTTGCCCACGCCGGTGTCGGCTGTTACCTGGCTCCACTCGCGCTGGGCCCAAGCCCATTCGCGCAAGGCCCGAATGCGGAACTGCTTGGCGGCGCCCGGGCCCGCTTCGGCCAAGGGCCGCACCAAATGGGGCGCAATATGGAGCATTACGCTCGTTTCCAGCTCGTCGGCATGGTCGCCGGGGGCCTCAAAGAACTGGTTGCGGTCAACTATCCGAAACAAGGTAGCGGTGCTCAGGAACACGGTCGGGAATTCGGCTTGCAACTCGCGCAAAATCTGGCGAAAGTCGTTGCCGCCGTGGCCGTTGAGCACCACCAGCTTCGGGATGCCCTGGCGGGCCAGCACCTGCACCACGTCGCGCAAAATGGCTAGTTGGGTACTCGGGTTAAGGTTGATATCGAGCGTGATGTCGAGTTGGCCGGTGTTCACGCCGAACGGAATGGCGGGCAGTACCAACACCTTCGCGCCCTGCTCCCAGGCCACCCGGGCTGCCTCGGCGGCCACGTAGTCGGCCTGGTAGTTATCGGTGCCATAGGGCAAGTGGTAGTTGTGGGCCTCGGTGGCGCCCCAGGGCAGCACCACGACCTCCACAGAAGTGTCTTTAACGGCTTGCCAGGTAGTTTCAGCCAGAATGTAGGGACGTGGGGAAGGCTTGGTCATAACGCGCGCTAAGGGAGGAAGTAGAGGCGCAAAATAAGGCGGTTTACGGCAATAAACGGAGCATTTGCCGCAGGGCATCAACCACAACGGCCTATTTGCCGGCGCACATAACCATTAGCGCCGCCGCTCACGCTCCAGCCCCATCATCCCGGCCATTAGCCCCGCCGCCACCAGCGTCGACAGCAACTGAAAACGCCCGCGCCAGCCCGCAACTCCCCGAATCTCGCGGGTGGCCTCCACCGAATTCGCCCAGGCAATGAAGGCGTCGGCAATGGGCAGCTGGCCAAACAGGTAACGCTTACCGGCCGAGGAAGTAACGGCTGCCCCAAACCCCTCGATGCTGTTGCGCAAGCCCACTGCCGCCGTGGTGTCGGCGTAGCGCTGCATGGTGCGCCGGCCGACCAGGGAGGCCGCCCCGCCGATGCCCCAGATAACCGGACCCGAATCAATGTCGTTGGTGGGTCGGGCTCCGAGGGCGGCTTCGCGGATACCGGGCAAACCCAGGCGCGAGGCGTGAAAATAGCGTCGGTAGCGCCGAAATTGCTGCTGGGCGAAAGTTGAATCGATTTCGACCAGAAAGTTGAGTAGTTGGCTCTGCGACGAGCCCCGGGCATCTTCCACCGATTGTCCGGTGCCAGCCGCCGTGCGGTGGGGCAGCAAACCCCGCGAATCCAGGTGGCCCTGCACGTTGCGGACCCATTGCCGGATGAGGGGCTGGTAAGCGGGCGGATACAGTCGGTCGTGCCAGGCTAAAGCGGCCACGCCCATCACGCCATCGGCAGGCCAGGCTGCCCCGGCATAGGATTCGAGGTAAGGAGTATGGCTGTTTTGCAGCGCCCAGGCGATAAGAGCACATTGCTGCCGAAACTGTCGTGCCTGGGCCGTGTCGCGGCGGGCCGGGGGGTGGGCGGCCAGGTAACGCCCCAATACGTAGGCCGACCAGCCTTGATAAAACGCGCCCTGCGGCAGCAGTAGGTCGGTATCGTAGAACTGCGCCTGTCCGGCCGGCGACTGGATTTCCCGCACGGCCCACCCAGCTTCCGCCAGTCCTTCCTGGTAAAGGGCGCTTTGGGGAGAAAGGTGCGGCAGCAGTTCCGTCCAAGCCAGCGCATAAAGGGAGTTCAGGTACACGAAGCCCTCCGGGTAGATTTCCTGCATCTGCAGGCCCGCCCCATCGTGCATCGGCCCGCGCAAAAACCGCAGTTGGGCCACCACGTCTTGGTTGATGGAACGGCCGGCTACCGGGCTGAAATCCGGGGCATAAAACAGACGGCAGTTCAAGTATCCGACCACTAGCAACGGCAGTAAAAGGAGGCCTTGCAGAAACCGCCGCATACGTGCCCGGGCTACTTATCCTCGCCGTAGAACGACTTCAGGGCCAGTTTCAGGGTCGGATATTCGAACTGAAAGCCCTTGCTCAGTACTTTTTCGGCGCTTACCCGCTGGGAGGCCAGCACGATTTCGCTCATCTCGCCCATCATTAGCTTGAGGCCAAACTCGGGCACTTTAGGCAGTACCAGTGGGCGGTGCAGCACCTCAGCCAGGGTTTCGGTGAACTCCTGGTTCGTGACTGGGTTCGGGGCCACGGCGTTGTAGACGCCCTTCCACTGCTCGTCTTCCAAGGCCTGAATAAAGAGCCGGCACAAGTCGTCGAGATGAATCCAGGACATGTACTGCTTGCCCGAGCCCAGCGGGGCACCGGCCATCAGCTTCACGGTGCGGGCCAGCGGTACCAACGCCCCGCCCTCGGGGCTGAGCACAATGCCGATGCGCACAATAGCCGTCCGGATGCCGTCCTGCTCCACGTATTCGGCGGCCTGCTCCCACTGCTGGCACACGTCGGCCAGAAAGTCGTCGGGGTCCGGGGAGGTTTCTTCAGTCAGCACCCGAGTGCCTTGGTCACCATAAATGCCAATAGCCGAAGCCGACACGAAGGCTCGGACGTGGTGGTTGCCCTTGCGCAACTCCTGGGCAATGAGTTGGGTACCCGCCAGCCGGCTCGATAGAATTTCGCGCTTCCGCTCCCGGGTCCATTTGCCATCCGACACACTGCTGCCGGCCAGGTTGATAATATAGTCGGCGTACGGAACGGCGGCCTCGTCGATGGTGCCCGCCAGCGGCTCCCAGCGGAAACTGGGGTAGCGGTTGTTACCGGGCGTGCGACTCAGCAGGGCTACCTCGTAACCCCCATCAATGAGTAGTTCGGCTAGTCGGGTGCCAATCAGGCCGGTGCCACCGGTAATCAGTACTTTACGAGACATGTTCTTTCAATTGCCAGTGATGAGTTGCCCATTGCCAGTTTCGGGTAGGTTGGCGACAAGCGGGGGCGCAAGCTACTACAGAGTTGCGTGCCAATTACTGACAACGGGCAACTGGTCACGGGCAACTGATTTATTTCCCAATCAGGCGCAGAAACTCCTGGCGCAGGGCGGCATCTTGGCCGAACACGCCGCCGTACTCGGCCGTGAGCGTGCTGCTGCTCGTGTCGTTCACGCCCCGGCTCATCACGCAGAGGTGGTCGGCCTCGATGAGCACGGCTACGTTGTCGGTGTGAAGGGCATTTTTAAGTTCCTCGGCAATCTGGCGCGTGAGGCGCTCCTGCACCTGCGGGCGGCGGGCGAAATACTGCACCACCCGGTTGAGCTTACTCAGGCCCACCACATGTTCGCCGGGCAGGTAGGCCACGTGGGCCTTGCCGATGATGGGCACGAAATGATGCTCGCAGCAGGAGAAAAGCGTAATGTCGCGCTCCACCAGCATCTGCTGGTACTGGTAGCGGTTTTCGAACAGGCGCACGTCGGGCCGGTACTCGGGGTTCAGGCCCCGAAACCACTCCTGCACGTACATTTTGGCCACCCGCCGGGGCGTACCATTCAGGCTGTCGTCGGTCAGGTCGAGGCCCAACACCTGCATGATTTCCCGGAAATGGCCGGCAATGGCCTCAATCTTGGCTTCTTCGTCGAGGGCAAACGCATCGGGCCGCAGGGGCGTGCGCAGGTCGGCGGGCAACTGGGCATCAACGGCGGTGGCGGCGGCGGCGCCACCGGCTACGGCCGTAGCCGCAGACAAGGGGTTATCCATGATATTCTACAGAATTGCGTTCGGTCTCATACAGCGTGACCGATAGGGCCAGGTGAGACGCCACGTGGGGCCGCAGCCGGTTCCAGCTTACCACGGCAATATTCTCGGCCGTGGGGTTAAGGTCGCGGAATTCGGCCGTATCCAGGTTTAGGTTGCGGTGGTCAAAGATATCGAGAATCTCGCGCTTAATAAGGTCACTCAGCCGCTTCATGTCGTACACGTAGCCCGTTTCGGGGTCGATTTCGCCTGTCAGGCGCACGATGAGCCGGTAGTTGTGGCCGTGGTAGTTGGGGTTGTTGCACTTGCCAAACACCTGTTCGTTGCGGGCGTCGGTCCAGGCAGAATTGTGCAAACGGTGAGCAGCATTGAAGTGCTCCTGGCGGCAGATGGTAACGGTCATAGTTAGCACCCAACCCTACGAGCCAGCGTTTTGTTCGGGCCGAAGCCGAAAGCCGCTAGTGCTGGTATATAAATTAGGCTTAATATTAATTTTCTTCTAAAAGTCATGTTTCTTGAAAAAAAACAATCTGAGGTATAGCAACATGCAGCGAGTCTGGTTAAATTTGGTCAGTCGGAGTCAGAATCACCGGCCGTTTATATCCTGCTCAACCTCTTCTTTTTCACCCAATTTCATCTTATATGAAACGAGGCGTACTTTTTTCTCTGCTGCTGCTATTGGCCTCATCGGTCACGAGCCTAGCACAAAACTCGCCCGTCGACGAAACGGATATGGCCATTAAGGGGATTCCCCGTAAAGGCCAGCGCGTATCAATGCAGCTCGACAGCAAGCGGGTAGAGGATTCGTGGAAAAAACAGCTCGACGAGCAATTCGGCAGCAAAGTGAAAGCTGATAAAGGCATTTACACGATGGACGGGGTGGTAATTGACGCCGTTTCCAAAACTCCGGTGCGCGTTATCAGCAAAGTAGACGCTGTGCCAACCGGTACGACCATCTGGTGGTCGATTGACCTCGGCAATGCTTATCTGAGCAAGGACGCCACGCCCGTGCAGTGGAAGTCGGCCGAAGGTTACCTGAAGGACTTTTCGCGCAAGCTCTACCGTGAAGATATGGCGGTGCAGGTAGCATCGGCCGAAAAGTCGCTCATGCAGGCCCAGGATCAGCACATGGCCGTAATTGCCAAGGGTGATGCCGTGAAGCGCGACATCGACAAGAACAAGCAGAAGAAAATGGAGATTCAGCAGGCGCTGGCGCAAAACGCGGCTGAGTTGCAGCAGTTCAACAACCAGATCGACATGAATCTGAAGGAGCAGGAAGCTGCCCGCGCCGACATCGTGAACATGCGCGTGGCCCTGGAAGCCGTCAAGGAGCGTCTCAATAAAATCGAGTAGTCGGCCTCGCCCTACTAATGAGTACCCGAACAGCCCCGTTGGCATTGGCCGGCGGGGCTGTTTGCTTATTGGGGAAGGCCACCGCAGTGCGGTTGCGCTTAAAGCCGCAGTTGTTGCGCAGAGGAAAAGCACGTCATTCAGAGCGAAGCGAAGAATGACGTTCCATATGCTCCCAGTTCCCGTACCGTTTCTCACTTCTCACTTCTCACTTCTCACTTCTCACTTCTCACTTCTCACTTCTCACTTCATCCAGCGGCGCACCTCCTGGCTGGCTGCCTGCTCATCTTTCCAGCCCACGATGCGGGTGTTGGGGGCGCGGTGGCGGAACCAAAGGTTGAGGAAGGGCCGCACGTTGGGATAGTACTGGTTGAGGCTGACCCAGGTAGTGGCCCGAGGCAAAATGCGCTGACCTGGGCGGGCGGGTACGGCCACGAGGATGGGCTGGAGCTGCCCGTTTACGTCGAGCGTGAGCAGGGCTACGGGCAGCACTTCGAGTATCGTGCCGGCGGGCTGGCTTTCGGCCAGCAGCAGGGCCGGCAGCGGTTGGCTCGGTCCGCCCGGTACGGCGGCCCCGCTCGTGCCGGGTACGAAACCCAGGTTGCCCGGAGCCGGCAAAAACTCCACCACGGCCTCTAGGCCCGCTAGGCGGCGCGGTTCAAATTCGTTGGTGGTGGGGTTGTAGCGTAACTCGTGGTTGGAGCCAGCCGGCATCTCCACCACTAACTGCAACAGCTGATGATCGGCCGAAAATGTAGGTAAGTCGGCGTAACGGGTGCCGCAACCCGCCAGTAACTCACTGCCCAGCAGCAATGAAAACAGCAAAAAACGGCGAGAAGCAAGGCGCATGAGTTGGGTTGAAATCAGGTAAGTCGCCGGGCCGGTAAACGCCACTGGCTTGTTGGGTTCCCGGTTTTTGGCAAGATACACTATGCCCGGGGCAAGGCTGCAGCCAGTTAAAAACCCGGTTTGCCCGGTGGTTGCCTACCCGCGGGTCGCTACCACCGGGCAAACCGGGTTCTATACAAGCCTGATTTGAACGGCTATTGCGCTAGTTGCTCGTTAATGAGGCGGAACGGGTTCAACTGCTCCAAATGCAGCACGAAACGGATGCGGTTGGTGAAATCCTGGCGGCTGTTGGGCAAGCCGTTAGCGTACTGGGTGCCGGCCAGCGGCAGGTAGAAACGCAGGAACTTGCCGGCTACCGGCACCACTAGGCCCGCATCGTAGTAGGCCCGGTGGGCGTCGCGGCCCGGGGTGGCAAACTTCTCTTTGGTCGCGCCCAAATCGGCGAAAACGGCCAGCGACGTTACCGGCAGGTCGGCTTCCAGGCCCAGCGTGGTAAGCCAATGCCGGCTGGCCACGGGCTGAAACGACTTGAAGCCGCCGTCGCGGTCGTCGGTCTGGTGGCGCTGGGCGGTGAAGGCGTCCGAAATCTGCTGGCGGTCAAGGAAGGCCGTCTGGCGGCGGTAGTCGAAGCTGCCGCTCAGGCCCATGGCAAACGGACTCTCGCTACCCTGCTTCAGGAAGCCGCCCCCGAACAGCCGCAGCCGCACCTGCTTCTTAGGGTTGTAGTAGCGTGCATAAGTGGCCGTGGCCCGTAGCAGGGCGGCCTGCTGGCGGGAAGTGCCCGACTCGCCGTTAGTGGGCGCGAGGTAGTTGAATTCCAGGTGGCCCGACCAGTTCTGGAGGGCGTTGCCGTCGCGCGCCAGGTATTCCAGAGTCTGGATGCTACTGGTGCGGCCTAGGTCCTGGTCGCGGACGTTGGTGTTGGCGGCCCGCACTAGGTGCTGAACGCGGTTGAAGGCCGAGTGGGGCAGGAGCAGCGTTAGGCTGGGTTCCGTTTTCACGTAGCGCTCGAAGCGCATCACCTGCAGGCTGGTTAGCAACTGGCGGGCGCCCGTGCGGGGCAGCACGTTCAGCGTGAGCTGGCCGATGCCGTTAAGCTCGCGCTGGTTGAAGCTGAACATGGGCATGGCCAGGTAACTGAGCCGTTTAGGAGCCAGCGGATTGTTGTAGAAGGCCGCCCCGAGCATGAACTTATCGGAGGTGTTAGCCCCCACCACGGGCACCCAATTGATGAACTGCCGGTCCCAGCGCTCCACGCTGGCCAGCGGGCGCAGGCCCAGCGGCTCCCAGCGGCGCAGCGAGCCGGTGAGCTTCATGCGGTCGTCGCGGCGGTTAAGCTGGGGCGTGAGGTAGCCGGCATCAACCACCACGGCAGCCACGCCGGCCGCTTTGAAGTTGAGTTGGGTTTCGTCCTGGGTATCGTCCTCGGTGCCGCCGAAAGCGGGCGTCCACTTGGTTTCCAGCACTTGGCCCTGGGCGTCGAGAGTGGAAACGGGCACGGCAAACGGCGCCGGCGAATCGTTGCGGACCAGCACCTTCAGGGTTTCGCCTTGCACCAGCAAATCGGCTAGTGCAGCCTCGTAGTGGTTTTGGGTCGTGAGCATCTGCTGAAAAAACCAATCGAGCTGCTGCCCGCTGGTCTGCTCGAATACGGCCTGCATATCAGCGGGGTAGGGGTGGCGGAACTGCCACTGCTGGTAGTAGGCGTGCATGGCCTCATCGAAGCGCTCCTGGCCCAGGTAGCCAGCCAGGTACTTGAGCAACGAGGCCGTTTTGCCGTACACGATGATGCCGTAGTTCAGCTTGCCATAGTCAGCCGACGTAACGCCGCTCACGGGCTGGTCGAGGTTGCGGGCCGCCACGGCCTGGTAGGGCACCTGGTTGAGGGCGGCGGCCGGCAGGCCCTGCACGCCAAACGTGCCGGCCAGTTTCTTCGATTTGGTCAGGAAGTCGAACTGGCCGGCGTTGGGGTCGTCGCGCTCGGCCACCCGGTTTTCCAGGTACGAGTTCACGCCCTCATCGAGCCACGGAAAATCCCGCTCGTTCGAGCCCAGAATGCCATAGAACCAGTTGTGGCCCACCTCATGCACAATAGCTGCGGGCTGGGTCACGGTCACCATCGGGTACTCCATGCCCGAGCCGGCGCTCAGGGCCCCATCCACGGCCGTGGCCGCGGCGTAGGGGTACTCGCCCACCCACTTCGAGTAGTAGGTAAGGGCATCTTTCACGTCCTGCAGGCCTTTCACCCACTTCAGGGCATCCTTGTTCGTGAACATGACCCACGAGTCTACCTGCCGGCCCGAGGGCAGCGTGACGCCGCTCTTGAGCACGTTGAAACGCTTGTCGGCAAACCAGGCGAAGTCATGCACCCGGTCCTGCACGTAGCGCAGGGTTTTGGTGTCGGGGCTGGAAGCCGGGAAGCTCAGGTCGGAGCCGAAGTCGGCGGCCGTTTTCTTGGCGGCTCCGGCAGTGGCCAGCGCGTCGAGGCGCTGTTGCTCCTCGGGGTTCTGGAGTACGCCAGTGGCGCCCACCACGTAGTTGGCCGGCAGCGTCAGGCGCACATCAAACGAGCCGAACTCGGAGTAAAACTCGCCCTGATCGAGGTAGGGCATGGGATGCCAGCCGCGCTGGTCGTATACGGCAGGCTTGGGGTACCACTGCGTAATCTGGTAGCCCTGGCCCACGTGCCCAAACCGGGAAAACGAGTCCGGGATTTTTACCCGGAACGGCGTCGTTATCGTAATGCGCGCCCCCGCCGCCAGCGGCGTGGGCAGCAGCAGCTTGGCCATATCGGGGCTGTTGGGGTCGTACTCCAGTTGGGCGGGCTGCCCGTTTACCTGGAAGTCGAGGCCGTCGATGAAGCCGCGCTGGGCGGGCGTGGCAAACTGAAACTTGCGGCTGCCGTTGCGCAGCTGCTGGCGGGCAAAGGCCGTGTTGTTGTCGCGGTAGGCATTGGGCCAGAGGTGGAACCAGAGGAAGGGCAGCGCGTCGGGCGAGTTGTTGATGTACACCAGCTCCTCGCGGCCCGTGAGCACGTGCTGCTGGTCGTCGAGGCTTACGTCAATAGAATAATCGACCTGTTGCTGCCAGCCTGCAGCCGGCGTCTGGGCGGCGACCAGCCCGGGCAGCAGGCTCATAACGAATAAGTAAAGGATTCTCTTCATGCGAGGGAAAGAAACAAAATGAGTTAGGTTACTCCACAAAAGTACCCCTTCGGCCCGGATGCCGCGCCACAACCTTTCCCAAACCCCCGCGTTTGCACAGATATTCTTTACCGTACTGCCGCGCTTTGCGGCTCAACACCTAACCGAGACCCCATGTCCTTCCACAAAATCCCCAAAGACGATACCCAGCACCAAGTTCACCTCGACGGTGCCACCACCCTGCTTAGCAATAACCTCCAGGATGAAGCCGACCGAGCAGGTCTCGACAACCACTTCCAGCGCTGGATCGAAGACCTCAAGGATGCCAACAACCCCGAGTTGCACCAGCTGGTGGTCGACCTCCAGGACCTGAAGGCCCACTTCGGCGGCGGAGCCGTTAACAAAGACACCGTTACGAGCCTGATGGGCCGCCTCGGTACCAATACCGTGAAAGCCGCCGCTTTCGCCGAGAACCCAAACACGGCCGAGCGCATCACTAAGCTGGGCGAGGCCCTGAGCGCGGCTGCCAAGCAGCTGCAGAGCAATGAAAACACTCCCGCTCAGGATCTGAAGAAGGACTCGGCCCAGAACGGCTAATATCAAACCGTCTGTCATCCTTCGTTTTGCTCAGGATGTGGCGACAGCAACGAAAGAAAAAGCCGGCCTCCCGCAAGGGAAGCCGGCTTTTTATATGCTCGAAAGAAGCTGCTGCAAACGCGGCTGCTTACTTGGCGATTACATTCAAACGACGCTCTTTGATACGAGCGGCTTTGCCCGATAGGCCACGCAGGTAGTATAGACGGGCGCGACGCACCTTACCACGGCGAATAACCTCTACTTTCTCAATGTTTGGCGAGAGCAAAGGGAAAATCCGCTCCGTACCGATCTGGTTGGAGATTTTACGAACGGTGAAGGTTTCGCCGTTGGTGCTGGTGTTCTTGCGCTGGAGCACAACACCCTGAAACTGCTGCACACGCTCCTTGTTGCCCTCGCGAATCTTCACGTGGACGTTTACGGTGTCGCCGGCGGCAAATTTGGGGAAGCTGGCGCGGCGCTCCTGGGACTCTTGCTCAATGAAATCGAGTAGTACGCTCATGGCTGTAAAAACTGTAAAGGACGGTCGCGCGCCCCAAGGGGTTTCTGGTAAAGAGGCGCAAATATAGCGCTCTGTTTTTAAATTGTGAAATGGTGAGGTGGTGAGGGAGTGAGTTTTGTGTTCAATTGAGTCTAATTGCACTACTGGCGCCGATTAAACATGAACTCACTATTTCACCAAATCACTATTTCATTACTCCAACAAGTCTGGGCGGCGCTCCTGAGTGCGGGCCAAAGCTTGCTCGTGGCGCCAGATATCAATTTTCGGGGTGTTGCCCGAAAGCAGAATATCTGGTACCAGATGGCCCCGCCATTCGGCAGGCCGGGTATAGATGGGCGGCGAGAGCAAGTTGTCCTGAAACGAGTCGCTCAGGGCCGATTCTTCGTTTCCCAGCACGCCGGGCAGCAACCGCACCACAGCATCTACGAGCACTGCCGCGCCCAGCTCACCCCCGCTCAGTACGTAGTCGCCAACGCTGATTTCGTGGGTGATATAGGCTTGGCGAATCCGCTCATCGACACCCTTGTAGTGGCCGCAGAGCAGCAACAAATTGCCAGCCAGCGACAGACGGTTGACCAGCGGCTGGCGCAGGGTTTTGCCGTCGGGCGTGAGGTAGATAACGGCGTCGTAAGTGCGTTGGGCCAGCAGCTCGTCGAAACAAGCAGCAATGGGTTCCACGCGCAACACCATGCCGGCCCCGCCCCCAAACACGTAATCGTCAATTTGACCGTGCTTATTGATGGCGTAGCGGCGCAGGTCGTGCACGTAGATTTCGGCCAAGCCTTTATCCTGTGCGCGTTTCACAATGGAATGCGCGAAGGGGCTGACCAGCAAATCCGGCTGGCACGTTACGATGTCAATCCGCATACAAACCGTTAGGCCGCGCCGTCCGGGGTCGGCTCGTCGTCGTCATCAGGCTCCTCCTGCTGTTGCGAGGAGGGGCTCAGGTACACGTCGAGCAGGCCCGCGGGCAGACGCACAAACAGTTGGCGGGTGGCTTGGTCGGCGCGGCGCACCAACTCATCCACCACTGGAATCAACACTTCCTGCTTTTGGTAGCGCATGCCCAGTACGTCCTGCTTAGGCAGTTCGTAGAAAGCTTCTACCACGCCCAGCTCGCCCAGTTCCTCATCAATTACCGTGTAGCCTACCACATCGTGGAAGTAGAACTGGTCGTCGGACAACGCCGGCAGCTCGGCCAGAGGCCGCCACAGCTTGGCATTGCGCAACGGCTCCGCGTCCTCGATCCGGTCGATGCCCTTCAGCTTGAACAGGACCTTTTTATCGGTCTGAGGCTGAAACTTCTCGACGCTGTAAGGCACCAGTTTCCCGGGAGCCGTGGGCAGTTCAAGCAGCACCGACTGGAGCTTGCGATAATCGTTGAGGTCATCCACGTCAAAGAAGGCCACTACGAACCCTTTCAGGCCGTGCGGCTTCCCGAGGGAGCCCAACTGGTAGCAGTCGTCGAGTGTCATAAATGGAGGAGTTAGGCAACTAGGTTAAAAAGCGGAGAAGCCAGCCGGTTGAAAAGCTGCTCCAAAGGCCTAATTCGGCAGTTGAAGGGCTTCTTAACTGGCTAACTTCTCCGCTTGCTAACGCAGCTTAGGCTTGGGCTTCGTCGGTGGACTCGGCGGCCGGAGCGGCAGCTTCAGCGGTTTCGCCTTCGGCGGCCGGCGTCTCTTCTACCTCGGCTTCGGCTACGGGAGCAGGAGCGTTGGCAGCGTCGATGGCGGCTTGCTTGGCGCGCTGGGCTTCAGCACGGGCATCCTTCACCTTGGTTTCGGCGGCCAGACGCTGCTGACGAGCTTCATCTTTGGCGGTGCCGAGGCTGGTGCGCTTGCCTTCGATCTTAGCGTCTTTGTCTTCTTTCCAGGCGGTGTAACGCTCATCGGCAGTTTCCTGCGAAATAGCGCCTTTGATTACACCGAGCTGCAGGTGCTTGCGGTAGAGCACACCACGGTACGAGAGCATGGCCCGTACGGTATCGGTGGGCTGGGCACCCTTCATGATCCAGTCGAACGCCTTGTCGCCATCAAAGTTGATGGAAGCGGGGTTGGTCTGGGGGTTGTAGGTACCGATTTTCTCGATGAAGCGACCATCGCGGGGTGAGCGCGAGTCAGCAATAACGATGTCGAACATTGCGGCCTTCTTGCGGCCGCGGCGGGCGAGGCGAATTTTAACTGCCATAAACCGGTTTGGTTAAGCGACGCATCCCGTGCGTCTGGTTGAAAAATGAGGTGCAAAGGTACTCAGAGTTTACCCAGATTAAAAGGTAATCACTGATTTCCACTGATTAGTCGTGATTTCGCCGATGCCTAGACTTGCGCCGAACTAACACAGCTACTTCTAGTGCCATATAAAAAGAGCCGTTCCCAACAGGGAACGGCTCTTTTTATAAGTCTGACGTGGTAAATAGACCAGCAAATGCCTTACGCGGCCATTTGCGCCGGCTCCTGCCACTTGCGCTTAATCTTCACCACTTTGGCTTTATCCAAAGCCCAAATGAAGGCGTAGGTGGGGTCGAGCTCCCATTTCCGTACGGCAAAGTTGACGCGCATGGGGAGCTTATGGTGGTTGTTCTGGAACAACTCACCAAAGGCCAGGAAGTCGAAGGGCAGCGTGTTCTTGGAGTGGTCGTGGTTGTCGAAGTTCTGGTAGCCATACTTGTGGCCGCCCCAGTTCACGATTGCGCCATGAATCGGGCCCATCAAAAAGTGCAGGGGCAGCAGCAGAAATTGCCACCAAGCCGTGGCGAAGTTGACGTAGAATAGCACGTAGAACGTGCCCCAGGCTACCCGGGAATACCACTTGTCGCCCAAGTTCTCGATGAGGCTCCACTCGGGGTAGTCGCCCTCGAACCGCTCGGCCGCCGCATAGTCGCGGTTGAGCACGGCGTTGTAGATGTTCTTGGTCTTCCACATCATCGTGAAGGCATTCGACGAGTACAGCGGCGAGTGCGGGTCGAGCTCCGTATCGGAGTAAGCGTGGTGCATGCGGTGCAGCAGCGCGTAGGCCCGCGGCGACAGGAACGAAGAACCCTGGCAGATGTAAGTGAACAGGAAGAAGAATTTCTCCCAGAACTTGTTCATCGTAAACATCTTATGCGCCGCGTAGCGGTGCAGGTAGAACGTCTGCGTGAACAGCGACAGGTAATAGTGCGCGACGAAGAAAACAAGTATTGCCATGTGGGCAGAAGAAGTTAAAGGTCGAAACCAGGAGCGGTCGGGGTTTCAAGGCTGAAAAGCGCGAAACTCCTATATAAGTTCAGCCGCCGCAGTGCAAAACTACTGCCAGGCACCGCCTCAGTCCAATGAGCCTCCCTAAAAGGCCATAATGTTATTGGGGCCTGCGCCTACATTTTCTTAATAATACGCCTCAGAAGGCTCCCAGTGGGCAATATCTGGCAGGGGGGCCACAATGCGCATCTCCTCCTTCGTGACGGGATGCTTGAACACCAGCTCGCGGGCGTGCAGGGCGATGCTCACGTCGGGCAGCGGGGCAAGGAAACCGTACTTCACGTCGCCGACGATGGGCGTGCCCAGGCCGGTACTAAGCTGCACCCGAATCTGGTGGGGGCGACCCGTAATGGGGTTCACCTGCACCAGGTAGCGGCTGCCGGCTTGGCCTAGCACCTTGTAGTCGAGGTCCGACTTCTGGCCCTGGCCGTGGCGCTCGGGGTAGGCCTTCGTGACGTTGCGGATGGGGTCTTTCACCAGCCAGTGCGTCAGGTGGCCCTCGATAGGGGCGGGGCACTTGCCGGTGAGGGCCCAGTAAGTCTTATGAATCTTATTGTCGCGGAACAGCTCGTTCATGCGGCTCAGGGCCTTGCTGGTTTTAGCCAGCACCACGATGCCGCTCACCGGCCTATCTAGGCGGTGCACCACGCCCACGAAGGCGGCACCGGGCTTCTTGTACTTGAAGCGCAGGTACTCCTCGGCCTTGTTCGAGAGTGGTTCGTCGCCGGTGGCGTCGCCCTGCACGAGCAGGCCGGCTGGCTTGTTGATGATGAGCAAATGGTTGTCTTCGAACAGAATTTCCTTCCGCTCCGACCACAAATTCGGACGATTCACTTAGGAGAAAATTGAAAATCAACGGTTAAAAACCAACGGTTGGCCCCGGCGCTGAAAAGCGGTTTGCAAGGGGCCAACGGAGTAGTTTTTAACCGCTGATTCTTTAGTTGAATTGAAATCAATACGCTTCGTCCGCGGTAGGGAAGTCGCGGGCTTTTACGTCTTGGATGTAGCGCTGCACGGCGTCGTGCATGGCGTCGCCGAGGTCGGCGTAGCGGCGCAGGAAGCGGGGCTTGAACTCCTTGGTGATACCCAGCATATCGTGTACCACCAGCACCTGTCCATCAACGTCGGGGCCAGCCCCGATGCCGATAACCGGAATGGTGAGTTGCTCGGCCACTTTTTTGGCCAGGCCCGACGGGATTTTCTCCAGTACGAGGGCGAAACAGCCGATTTCCTGCAACAGCAGGGCGTCTTCGATGAGCTTTTGCGCCTCCGTTTCTTCTTTGGCCCGCACCGAGTACGTGCCAAATTTATAGATACTTTGCGGAGTAAGCCCCAGGTGGCCCATCACGGGGATGCCGGCGGTCAGAATCCGAGTGATGCTGTCCTTGATTTCGGCCCCGCCTTCGAGCTTAATGCCGTGCCCGCCCGATTCCTTCATGATGCGGATAGCCGAGCGCAGGGCCTCCGACGAGTTGCCCTGGTAGGAGCCAAACGGCATATCGACCACCACGAAGGCCCGCTTTACGGCCCGCACCACACTTTGGGCGTGGTAAATCATCTGGTCGAGGGTGATGGGCAGCGTCGTTTCGTGGCCGGCCATAACGTTGGAGGCCGAGTCGCCGACGAGCAGTACGTCGATGCCGGCGCCATCCAGAATCTGGGCCATCGAGAAGTCGTAGGCCGTGAGCATGGATATCTTTTCGCCGCGCTCTTTCATGGCCAGCAACTGGTGCGTGGTCACGAGTTTGACTTCCTTGTGTTGGGACATGGGAAACAGGAACTTAAGGACTGGAGAACTTAGCGTCTGAGGTCTCGGCCTGACTACTTGGCCAACTCACGGGCCAAAGCTGCGGATTTTTTAGAAAACCTGTGCCTCCCCCGCGAATTGCCGCTCAGAAATATGCCCAAAGACGCCCGGAAACTGCCCCGGTCAAGAGGTCCTCCCAAGCCCCTAATTATTGAGGAAGGTGCGGTTGCGGCTGAGCTTGAGGCTTTGCAACAGTGCCGATTTGGCGGCAATGGTTACGAAGTAGCCGCGGGTGGGGCCAAACGGGTTCCAAGTGCCGTTGATCTGCCAGCAGTGCAGGTCCTTCGTGATGTCGAGGCGGGTGAAGGCCGGGGCCTGGTTGATAAAATCGTAGTTGGTGCTAAAGCCGAAGCGCAACGTTTCGGTAAGCTTAACCGAGCCGTTGAGGTTGAGCGAGGCCGACGTGTAGGGCGAGCGGCGCGGCACCGCCCGGCGGCCCGGCAGCGGCCCCTGGTTAACGTAGGCAGCCGTGAAGGCCGTATTCAGCTCCCAGGGAATGGCAAAATTAACGTAGTCCTCGTAGGGGTTGATTTGCTGGGGCAAGCCCAGCTGCGGATCGTTTACCGGGGCCGCCTCGCGCTTAATAACTGATTTTTGGGCGCCCTGGCTGGGGTTGAACTGGTAGCCCATCGTCAGGCTGGCGGCGGTCAGGCGGGACAGGCGCACGTTCTGTTGCTCCCAGAGGTACTTGTTGATCCGGCGACCCAGCGAATCCTGCTGGTAAAAGCTGAAGTTGCCGTTGATGATGATGCTCAGCTTGCGGGCCACCTGCGTGCGGAATACCGCGTTCAGGTCCTGGAGCCGGAACGTGGAGTCGCCGAAGTTATAGGCCGAGTTGAAGTCTAGCCCGTCAATCAGGCTCACTTTTTTGAAAGGTGTGGTGCCGGTCGTGTCCTGGTCGTCGCGCACCTTCATTTCCAGCGCGTTCTGGAGGCTGAATGTCAGTAGGCGGGCCGAACGGTTGACCGGGGCACCATATATAAAGCCGTTGTAACGGGGTAGCAGGAAGCCCCTATTATCCTTGTAAAGTTGGGTGTCTTCGTAGAGCAGACCCGTAACGGGGTCGCGCAGGCCCGGGAGTGCCAGGTTCTGGAAGGTGGGGTCGTTGCGGCCGGTGCCGGGGGCGTAGCTGAAGCCCAACACCGGCGTAACCTTGTGGCGCAAGGCTTGGATTTTGTGGGTGCCCTTGCGGATAAACGTGCCGTAGAACGTCGTGGTCAGGTTCAGGTTGGCCGAGGTAGTGTAAAGGCGATTGAAGCTGACGGTGGTGTCGATAACAACGCCGGGCCGTAGAATCATACTTATAATCGAGGCGCTTGAAGTACCAGATTTCGTTGTAGGAAACGCTGGGGGTGATGTTGATGTGCTTGACTGTATAGCTGCCCAGCGTGAGGCCGAAGTTGTGGCGCATACCAGTCTGGGAAGTGCGCAGCAGGCTGCCCAGGTTGCCCAGGCTGATGGGGGTAACAAACGGCTCGCGCGAGCCGCCCACCAGCGGAATAGCCCCGTTGTTGAGCAGGCGGGCCGGGATGTTGTTCGAGATTTTGTTCTGAAACGTGAGGTCGTAAGACACGGCAAACTGCTCGTAGGCCGGGCGGGGCCGGACTTTCAGCAGGTCGTACACGTACTGCCGGGCCACGCCGAGCGTGAGGTCGGGTAGGGTAAAGTCCATCGTCCCGGTTTGGGTGTTCTGGCTCTGGCTGAGCTGCAGTGCGTAGTTGATGGGCGCGTTGCGCAGCTGCTTGGAGTAGGAAATAGTGGACTGGAACGCCGGGCTCAGGTAGTTGCGCGCGTTGTAGGAGTTCTGCCGGAAGTAGGCGCCGTTGCTGCTGCTGGCATTCACGCTGGCCGAAAACCGGCCGCCACCCGGCCGGGGCACCGGCGTATGGTTCCAGGCCAGGCGGAAGGAGCGCGACGAAAGCGGCTGGTTGTAGGTGGGGTTGGTATTGGCATCGTTGGAGGCCAGCAGGCGGGTGGTAGGGCGGGAGTCGTACTGAAACGTGAACAGGCCCTGGTATTTGTAGCGGGTGATGTACTGCATCTCGGCCGTGCCGCCCCAGCCGCCAAACCGGTCGGCGTTGCCCGAGTAGATGTCGCCCGTCAGGCGTACCCCGATGTGGTCGTTGGCGGCCCAGTAGTAGCCGCCGTTGCGCAGGAAAAATCCTCGGTCGGCAGCCTGCCCGTACGTAGGAATGATGAGCCCCGAGGCCCGCTTGTTGCTTTTTGGCGTCGGAAAGTAGCCAAACAAAAAGCCCAGCGGCGTCGGAATATCACCAATAACTAAGTTGAAGGGACCGGTCACGATCTGCTCGCCGGGTATCACCTTCATTTTGGTGGCGTGGATGTAAAAGTGCGGGTCCTCCAGGTTGCAGGTGGTGTAGCGTCCATTTACCCCGAACAGCTCGTTGCGGTCATTCTTCTTGATGGTTTCGGCGTGGATGTAGCCCTCGCCCTGCTGGGTAATCACGTCGGTAATGCGGCCCCGGCGGCTTTTGAGGTTGTAATCGATGCGGCCCGCCTGGTAGGTAGCGTCGCCCTGCTTGAACAGCGGCCGGCCCTGCATCTTACCCGTCGAGTCGGCCGCGCCCTCGGCCGTTACTAGGTCGCGGCTGTAGTCGACGGTAATCCGGTCCGCCTTCAGGTTCATGTCGCCGTAATCCACATCGGCCTTGTCGTAAAGTACGGCGCGCTTGTTCTGCACCTCAAACCGGATCGAGTCCTGGGCCTTGTAGCTGACGGTGGTTTCTACGGCCCCCTTGCCGTTGCCGGCCCCGAGTTGTAGCGAATCGGGCGTGCCGCTCAGGCGCAGGCCGGCCGTGTCGCGCACCGTCCCGTTGGGTTTGGGCGGGTTCACGATGGTGGGCAACGGGCGCACGTCGCCGGCCACGCGGGTAGCTGGCGAAACCTTGGTGGCCGGCTGCGGGTTAGGGTGAGGGACCTGCTGGGCGGGTATCGGCTTTTGTTGCGCCTGGGCCGTCAGCGCCAACCCTACGCTCAACAGCAGCGTAAGCACGAAAACCGGCCGCAAAAGCAGCGCCAACAAATGCGTTAAGGGATGAAACACAGGCGCGAGTGGGGCCACGTAGTTATTTATCGTTTATTTTGTGGCTGTTTGCAAAGGTAGCGGGTAGCTACCTCAACTAACGAACTCCGTGCGGAATATTGTCGCTCTGGGCACGGCGGCCCTGATTCTTTTCGCCGAATTCACCTCTCCCTTCACCCCGGCCCCTGCACCGGTGGCCGTACCGCCCGTGCGCTACAAGCTGCGCACGGTGGTGCTCGATGCCGGCCACGGCGGCAAAGACCGTGGCTGTGCCGGGGTAAAAGCCCGCGAGGCCGATGTGGCCCTCAAGCTCGTGCTGGCATTGGGCAAGGAAATAGAGGAGAATATGCCCGATGTGAAGGTGATTTACACCCGCAAAACCGATGTGTTCGTGGAGCTCGTAGATCGGGCCGGCATCGCCAACAAGCACAATGCCGACCTGTTCATCTCCATCCACTGCAACGCCAGCAGCCCCTCGGCCCACGGCACCGAAGTCTGGACGATGGGCCCGCACAAAACCGACGCCAACCTGGCCGTGGCCAAGCGCGAAAACTCGGTTATTCTTCAGGAAGACAACTACAAGGAGCAGTATAACGGCTTCGACCCTACTTCGCCCCAGAGCCACATCCTGTTCAGCCTGTTTCAGAGCGCCTACATGGTCAACAGCATCCGGTTTGCCCAAAAGGTCGACCGGCAGTTCCGCACCAAGCTCCAGCGGCCCTCGCGGGGCGTAAAGCAGGCGGGCTTTCTGGTGCTTTGGAAATCGGCTATGCCGTCGGTGCTCATCGAGTCGGGCTTTCTGACCAACCGCCAGGAAGAAGCTTACCTCAACGATAAAACCAATCAGTCGTATATGGCCTCGGGTATCTACCAGGCCTTCCGCGACTACCGGCACGAGTTGGAAGCCGGCTCGGGTGACTAGGCTACCGAGCCGGCAACTGCCGGCTCTCTTTCCTGACTCTCTCTCCAATTAAGCACTGACCTCCCGTGTCAAAAGAAATAAAAGTAGCCCTACTGGGCATCGTCGCCGTGGCTCTGCTGATTGTGGGGTTCAACTTCCTGAAAGGCAGTAATATCCTGTCGTCTGACCGGACTTACTTTGCCAAGTATGATAACGTCGATGGGCTGGCCGTGGGCAACCCGGTTATCCTCAATGGTATTAAGGTGGGCCAGGTGAAGCAGATGCAGCTGCTGCCCGAAGAAGGCAACCGTGTGCAGGTATCCGTGGAACTACAGAAAGGCGTCACGGTTGGCGACTCGACAGTGGCCAGCCTGAGCGGTTCGCTGCTGGGCTCGAAAACGATTACCCTGTTTCTGGGCCGCAACTCGAAAGTGTATGATGGGGGAGAGGAGCTCAAGTCCTACACCGTGGCCAGCATCACCGACGCTTTCCAGGCCAAGGCCCTGCCCGTACTCGGTACCGTCGACTCGACGCTGATTAAGGTGAACAGCTTCCTGAGCAAAGACGCCCGCCTGAGCCTGCAGGCCACGCTGCTCAACGCCCAGGGCAGCACCGAGGCCCTGAAAAATCTGCTGCTGGCCAACCAGCGCAACATCAACCAGATTACGACGAACATGGCCAAGCTCACGGGCGACCTCAACAAGACCAGCGCTAAGTTCGACCGGATTGCCACCAACTTTGCCGTGCTCAGCGACTCGCTCAAGCGCGCTCCGGTGGGGCCGGCCATGCGTAAGCTCAACGCCACCATGACCGAAGCCCAGAGCGCCATAACCACGCTCAACCGCTCGCTCTCCGATCAGAATGGCTCGCTCGGCATGCTACTCAACGACTCGACCTTGTACCGTAACCTCAACGCGACGGCTGCCAGCTCCAACGCCCTGATTTCGGACTTGCAGGCCAACCCCAAGAAATACGTGCATTTCTCGGTGTTCGGCGGCGGTAAAGACAAGACCAAGAAAGAGGTTGAAACCACCCTCACGAAACCTAACGGCGCAGTTATTGAAACCGAAACCAAAACGACTGTGAAATAGCCCGGCGGGCTATTCGACAATCTGCTTACCTTTGAAATCTGCCCTTCCAGGCAGATTTTTTTGGTTTTAGCTGGTTTGAAGACTGGTAACAACAACGTCATGCTGAGCATGTAGCGCATGACAGTTATTTACCTCTGAACTACCTACCCGCTCACCTCGCTTACCCTCACCCACCCATTCCCACCCCATGAACCTCGAATTCAATAAGAACGAAGACAGCATCAAACAACTCAACTTCCAGCTCAGCCAGCGCCTGAAGCGCGTGGCGCTGGGTGGCGGCGAGAAGCGTATTGCCAAGCACAAGGAGAAAGGCAAACTCACGGCCCGGGAGCGGATTGACTACCTGCTGGACAAGGACGCGGAAACCGTAGAAATCGGAGCCTTTGCGGGCGAGGGCATGTACCAGGAGGAAGGCGGCTGCCCCGGCGGCGGCGTGGTGGTGGTGATTGGCTGGGTGCAGGGCCGGCAGTGCGTGGTGGTGGCCAACGACGCTACCGTGAAGGCTGGGGCCTGGTTCCCGATTACGGCCAAAAAGAACCTGCGGGCCCAGGAAATCAGCATCGAAAACAAGCTGCCCATCATCTACCTCGTCGATTCGGCGGGCGTGTACCTGCCCATGCAGGACGAGATATTCCCCGATAAGGAGCACTTCGGCCGCATCTTCCGCAACAACGCCGTGATGAGTTCTATGGGCATTGTGCAGCTGGCCGCCATTATGGGCCCCTGCGTGGCCGGCGGGGCCTACCTGCCCATCATGAGCGACGAGGCCATGATTGTGGACGGCACCGGCTCGGTGTTTCTGGCGGGCTCCTACCTGGTGAAGTCGGCCATCGGCGAATCCATCGACAACGAAACCCTGGGCGGGGCCAGCACCCACTCCGAAATTTCGGGCGTCACGGACTACAAGTTCGAAAACGACGAGCAGTGCCTCGACCACATCCAGAACATCTTCGACAAGATGGGCGGCCAGGCCACGGCCGGTTTCTCGCGCAAGGAGGCCGCCGCGCCCAAGGAAAACCCCGAGGAAATGCTGGGCCTGCTGCCCGCCGACCGCGCCAAGCCCTACGACATGATGGACATCATCAACCGGTTGGTCGATAACTCGGAGTTTGAGCCCTACAAGGACCTCTACGGCCAGACGCTGATTTGCGGGCTGGCGCGCATCGAGGGCTGGGCCGTAGGCATCGTGGCCAACCAGCGCAAAATCGTGAAGACCAAGAAGGGCGCCATGCAGATGGGCGGCGTCATCTACTCCGACTCGGCCGACAAGGCGGCGCGCTTCATCATGAACTGCAACCAGAAGAAGATTCCGCTGGTGTTCCTGCACGACGTGTCGGGCTTTATGGTGGGCTCACAGAGTGAGCACGGCGGCATCATCAAGGACGGCGCAAAAATGGTGAATGCCATGGCTAACTCGGTGGTGCCCAAGTTCTCAGTCATCATCGGCAACAGCTACGGGGCCGGCAACTACGCCATGTGCGGCAAAGCCTACGACCCGCGCCTGATTGTGGCCTGGCCTACGGCCCAGCTGGCCGTGATGAGCGGCGCGGCGGCGGCCAACACCCTGCTCCAGATTCAGGTGGCCTCCCTTAAAGCCAAGGGCCAGGAAATCACGCCCGAAGCCGAGAAGGAGCTGCTCGATACCATCAAGGCCCGCTACGAGCAGCAACTCTCGCCCTACTACGCGGCGGCCCGCCTCTGGGTCGACGCCATTATCGACCCGCTGGAAACCCGTAAAGTCATCTCCCAGGGCATCAGCATGGCCAACCACGCCCCGATTGAGAAGGCGTACAACGTGGGCGTGATTCAGGTGTGATTAGTAATATGGAACCTCAGCAGGAATACCTGAGTCAAGGGCGTACGGGCTATATTCTGTATAAGGATAAGGTCGGCCGTTTGAAGCTCAATTATGAATTTTGCGGAGGTAATTGCGTCGCTATTATTTACGTCCCAACAGTTGAGGAATGGACGTTAGTAGCGAGCCGCCCGTTATCTGACAGAGTGCCCGTATTGCGCTGTATAGCGGAGCAAACCATAAAAGACAAAGCTCCAAATTGCTTTTACGTTCTCTCAGATGAGGCTATCGAAATAGTCGAAAATAAAAACTGAATGACTATTACCTCCGGCCCGCTCGTACCCTCCGGGGCGGCGGGCCGCTGGCGTTTTGGGAGCTGGTAAAGGCACGCTTGAACCTTTCTACCGGGTTCGGGGAGTACCGCGCAATGCTGTTGCAACTGCGTATCTACTAGTCGCGGCATAGGGCTACTGCCGAAGTAATGCAACGCGGGAGGAGCCAAATAAGGTGAATGACGAAAACCGAAAACCGCCGTAATTTGGCCGCTCATCCCGACTGCCTCCGTTCATGGCCAAGAAACCGACTGCCGCCCAACCAGCCCTCGTCCACATCCCAACTACCGCCTCCGATGCGCTTTCCAAGGAACAGAAAGCCTTTAATCGGCTCAGCAAGCGCATCGGTAAGCTGGAAACGGAAATTGGGGATTTCCGGACCGCCGCCACGGTCCTGCGCCAGCGGGTGCAACAGGAATACCGCCCGCTTCAACAGCAGCACAACGACCTGCGCGCCCAATTCGTCCGGATGCTCGACCGCGCCCACGATACCTACAAGCTCACCAAAACCGAGCGGAAAAAGCTCGTGAACCTGCTGCTCAATGGCTTTTTTGACCTGCTGGACCGGGGCTACGACGACCTGGAGGCCATTTTCGATAAATATGACCCGCCCCTGACTGATCAGGAAGCTGCCGAAGCTGAGGCCGCCAACGCTGCCGCCGACGCGCGGGAAGCCGAGCTGATGAAGGACTTCTTCCAGGAGCAGTACGGCATCGAGTTTGACCCCGAGGCCGACGTGAGTACGCCCGAGAAGCTCCAAAACTACGTGAACCAGCAGCTGGCTGACCGGCAGCAGGACTACGAACGGCAGGCGGCGGCGGCCGAGGAGCGCCGCCCCAAGCGCAAGAAGAGCCCCAAGCAGCAGGCCGCCGCCGACAAGAAAAAGGCCGAGGAGCAGAACATCACCCAGTCGGTGCGCACCCTGTACATGGACCTGGTGAAGCACCTGCACCCCGACCGGGAACCCGACGAAGCCGAAAAGCTCCGTAAAACCGAGTTGCTCAAGCGCGTAACCACCGCTTACAAAGCCAACGAGCTGCTCACGCTGCTGCGCCTGCAGCTGGAACTCAACCGCATCGACCAGCAGCACCTTGAAAACCTGGCCGAGGCCCAGCTGCGCCACTACAATACCCTTTTGCGCCAACAAGTGCGCGAGCTGGAGCAGCAGCAGGCCCTGGAGCAGCGGGAGCTGTCGGCCTTCACCGGCAAGCCCTACTACTACACTGCCTCGCCCGCCGCCATGGAGCTGGATTTCCAGCACATGAAGGCAGGCCTGACGGCCAAGGTGCAACGCCTGGAAACTGATGTGGAGCGTTGCGGACAGGACCCGGCAGCGCTCAAGGAGTTCCTGAAAGCCTATCGAATTCTGAAGACGGGAAATGGGCCGCTGCTGATGCGATTCTAGCGGCCGGAAGCTGGAACCAACTGGTTGGCCAGAGTTCGGAATAGCGGCATGCCGTGCTCGTGGGCGAAGGTGCTGATGAGCTCCTGGAGCTGCTGCTGCTTGGTGGCTTCGGTAGCGAAGTGTAGTTCCGCGAGCCAGAAGTGGACGCGGTAGTAGTCGAGCAGCCAGCTGTGGCTATCGAGCGCAAAAAGGCCTCGCAGGCGCGTGGGCGCAACGGCGGGTAAGCCAAGGCGCTGGTTGGCCACCGCTCCGAAGGCGTGCAGCAACTCGGCGTATACGTTGTGCTCCAGGTGGGCCACCTCTGGGTAGTCGGCCCAGATCAGCTCAACCCAACCTCGTAAATCAGCGAACTGGCCGGTCAGAAACAGGGCTTCGGCGACCAGAAAATGGAAACCAGCCGGAAACAGGTTGTAGAAGGCCGGAAGTGGGGAGGTGGGTACTGCCGGCCGGGGTAGGGCACCCGCTTCCTGCCGAAACTGCGCCAGCAGCGGCCCCAACTGCGGGTTGGCTGGCGCATCGTGCCAGGCGGCCACTAGTTCGGCAAAGGCCCGCCGCCCCCGCGGAAATGCATGCACGTCGGCGGGTACGGGAAGGGCCCGCAGCTGGGCCAGGCACCGCCGCCAGGCCGGTTCGTTCTGAGCCAAAAATTCGCCCAGAAACAGGGCGCAGTGCCCGAAAAGCTGCGCTTGGGGGGTAGGCTTATGGCGCAGATACTCGGCTACTACTTGGCCATAAGCGCCATTGAGGTAGGCCAGATCCACGAACGATTCCACGAAATACTGCTGCCCCGCCGGATGGGCGGCCAGCCGCAACGCCAGGGGTGCCGCCGGGGCGGTGGGCACGGCCGGGCGCGTGATGCGACCCAGAAAATAACCCAGCAACAGCCGCTCGGGGTGAGCGAGCTGTTCCATGGCCAGTAATTCCGGAATGTCGGTTGGGTGGGTGGGGTTAGCTTCGGCCTGCCGGGTTACAGCTTGGCCGAAGTCGGCAAAATCGGTGTGGCCGGCGTAGCGGGCCAGGGTGTCGAGGGTGTGTAAGTGGTAGCCACCTTCCTTGCCCACAAGACCAAAAAACCGGCGTAGGGTGCTAGGGCTTAGTCGCCGGCCATCGGTAGTGGCTTCGCGCAACTCCACTTCGAGGGCGTCGCAGTGGCTGGGGTAGCGCAAGGGCTGCCCAAAGCGGGCGGCCACAGCCGCACGCAAAGCTGCTTGAAGTGGTGGGGTAAGACGGGGCACTAACGGGCAGGATAGATTTGGGTGCTAAAGAAAAGAAATTTTTGGCCTTTGCGGGATTGGGGGGTATCCGCGCATCTTTGAGGCCTAAACTTATTTCGGTGTTCTATGAAATGTTCTGGCTGCAATCGGGAGAATGCTGGTTTAGGTGGTACCTGTATCCGCTGCGGTACCCGCAACCATGACGTGCCCCGGCTGCCGATAGAAAACGCTAGGCGAGTAGAAGCTGGTCGGGTCGCCGGTTGGGTTCCCGGAATTGCTCGCCCACTTTCAACACTTCCCTTCAACTCTTAACCACCCACCCCAGATACCGACGCCATTTCCTGGCCCCTGATGAGGGAATAGCCAACTAGCAACCAATATTCTATCGTGTGTGATTCTTCGTGTGTGATGATAGCATAATACCTCTCTGCTGCCAGGTTTAGCCGCTGTTCGTTGGCGAAAGTCGGTTCTCTAATTAAAGTAGATATCCCATATTATATGATGCGAAAGCCGCCCCGGTTAATTCTGGGGCGGCTTTCGTGTTATTATACTACCGGGTGAACGGCGCTGCTGTAGTCACGCCGCTCATCAAACCTGCTGCCCGCCCCACCGCCACGGTGGGGCGGGCGGCAGGCTGTAGTTTAGCTCTGGTCGGGAACGGAGGATTAGTACATGCTGCTATACTAAAAGGCAAAAAGAGTTATTACTTCCTTTCTGCCACACTTTCGGAAGTTGGTATCCGTTACCGATTACGAGCAGCAACTCGCGGGTAGGCCACCTTGCTGCTTCGGGCAGTCTGCACGGCTGAGCGGGGGGAGGAGCAGGGATTGGAGACCAGCAGTTGGCCCCGCAGAAACTAGGGGTCCGAAAGGGCCGCCGCGTTCAGCCAACGGAGGATAAATAGAGTAACCACTTCCAATCAAGAACAAACTGACCCATTCGTCCTGTTGTCTAGCCGGCAACCAGCGGTGATAAAACCGCGTGGGTTGTGTTTATTTGCTCTTACTGCCTTCCCCGGTGCCCGCCACTGCCCCGCCGCTCCATGACTAACCGCGAAATCAAAGCCCTTATTTCCCTGCTCGACGACCCGGAAATTGCTCCCCAGATTCAGGACAAGATTCAGACCCTGGGCGAAACCATCATTCCGTTTCTGGAAGAAAGCTGGGAGGAAAGCCTCGACCCCCGCCAGCAGCAGCGCCTGGAGGATCTAATCCATCACCTGCAGTTCGAGGGGTTGCAGCAGCGCCTGCGGGTGTGGCGCGAGTCGGGCGCCGAGAACCTGCTCGAAGGCATGTGGCTGCTGAACTCCTACCAATACCCCGATGCCGACTTTCAGAGCCTGAACCGGGCTATTGAGCAGTTGCGGTTTGAGGTCTGGACCCTGCTGCAGCCCGAAATGCACCCCGCCGACCAGGTGCAAACTCTTAACCATGTGTTGTTTCGGGCGCACAAATTCGCGGCCAACACCCAGAATTTCCACTCCCCGGCCAACTCCATGCTGCATCGGGTGCTGGAAACCCGGCGCGGCAACCCGCTCACGCTCTGCGTAATTTACCTGCTAGTGGCCCAGCGCCTTAAGCTGCCGGTGTTCGGCGTGAATCTGCCCAACCTATTTGTACTCACTTATCAGCTGGAGCCGCCGCTGGAGCCCTTCTACATCAACTGCTACAACCGCGGCCTCGTACTTTCGCGCACCGATATCGAGCACTACATTCAGCAGCTCAACCTCACCCCCAACGACATCTTTTTCGAGCCGTGTTCCCACCTCGACATTGTGCGCCGAGCCCTGCGCAACCTGCAGGTCAGCTTCGAAAAGCTTCAGGAGCCCGCTAAAGCCGCCGAAGTGGCCCAGTTACTGGCTATCCTGCTCGATGATTCTCAGTCAGCCGATACCGACGCGGACCCGAACGAATAGGAAAGGATGAGCGGCAAGCAATAAGCAGATGTTCGAATTACTCGGAACTAGTCCCAGTAATTCGAACATCGGCTTATTGCTTGGTGCTTAAAAACTAAAACCGCTTGATCAGGCAGCCGGCGGCGCGTTTGTCGGGTACGCCGGCGGCGCGGCCGGCCAGCAGGTTGTCAAGCACCTGCTCCAGGTACTTCTGCTTCACGTAATTCTCTACCTGCGGATTGTCGTCGATGGCGCCGCGGTAACGGACGGCGAAGCTGCCGCCCTCGGGTTGCAGTACCACAACTTCGGGCGTTTTGGTGGCCCCGAGCAGGGTGCTGACGGTCTGGCCCTCATCGGTGAACAGGGGCAAGCTGGCCCCGCCACTCACTTTGATTTTAACTTTCTCCGCCTCGTTCGCGTCCACGGACGCTTCCATGTTGATGGGCGTATCAATAAACAGAAACTGCACGCCCCGGCTGCCGTAACTGGAATTCAGAGCCGCCAACCGGTTTTGATAGAGCTTGGAGAAGGGGCAGTTGGGATTCACGAAGACCACCACCACGGCTTTATCGGCCGAGTAGCCTTTGAGGGTTACTTCAGTGTTAGCGGCGTTTTTAAGGCTGAAATCGGCTACCGAGCGGCCCTGCGCGCGTGCTGTGCCCACGGCAACGGTGCCGAGCAGCAAAGCGATGGCAGCAAGCAGGGAAATACGGCGGAAAGACATGGCGGCGGGGGAACGAGTGAGTGGGTAAGTGAAGGTAAAAGCAAGCGGAAGACAAAGGCCAAAGCGAACTACGCGCAAGACGTTGAGGCCGCATTCAGCTTGCCATATCCCTACTTCAACCTACGCAATAGGTTAGGACGTAGTCGGGAGCGGGCGACAAATAATGGACCTGGTGTTGGCGGCGGGGGTTTTCTACGAGCAGGTGTCCCGTCAAAACACCTGCCTCCCGCCGCTCAAACGGACTGAGCAGTAACTGCTCTTTAAACACTAGGCCCCGGCGACTATGCAGCTTGTAGAGCGTTTCCTTGGCACTCCAGTAAAGACAGTGCTTGGTTGCATCGTCGCCGGCATCGGCCTGCTCGGTTTCCGCTAGAAACCGGCGGGCCAACTTTTGCGCTTTTGGTCGGATCAGTTCAATATCTGTGCCAACGGCCTGCTGGCTCGAAACCAGGGCCGCCACCCACTCGCCCGAGTGCGACAACGACACCCCGTAGGCGGGCAGTTCGGCGAAGTGGGGCCGGCCGTTGGCGTCGTTTTGGAGGGTGGCGGGGGCATCGGTTAGCTCACGCAGTACCTGGTGGGCCAGGGCGCGGGCGGCCAGCCACTGCCGGCTCCGCAACTCGTCGCGGCCGTCGGGAAACTGGGCCAGGTAGTGCGTGGGAGCCGGCAGCCGCTCCCAGAGGGCAGCGGCCGGCTCCGTGAGGTGCCATAGCCCGAGCACGGCGCTGGCGGAAACAGGGGAGAGGGAATGCAGGGGCACGGATGGCGGTGAAGGAGTGACTCGGTGAATGAGTGAACGAAGGTAGGGTCAGATAGCAGATGACCGTATCTTTGCTAACTCATTCACTCATTCACTCATTGACCACGCGCCCGACAGTTCAGAAAATTGCCACCCTTGCTGGCCACCGCGACTGCGTGTATGCGCTGTCCGGCACCGTAGGGGAAGAAACAGTGTACTCGGCCGGGGCCGACGGACTGGTGGTGGCCTGGGATACGGCCGCGCCCGAACACGACGGCGATTTGGTGGCGCGGGTCGAGAATTCGGTGTACGCGCTGTGCCCGCTTCCTGGCCGAAATCTGCTGGCGCTAGGCCACAATTACCAGGGTGTGCAGGTGATTGATCTGGCCAATAAAAAGCTGGCCCATGCCACCGCGTTGCCGCCCGTTGCCATTTTCGATATCCAATACTCCGCGGCCCGGCAACGCCTGTACGTGGCGCTGGCCGATGGCACGTTGGCGGTATTGCGTACTACCGATTTCAAGCTGGAAACCCTGCGGCGCATCTCCGATAAAAGCCTGCGCTGCCTGGCCCTGCACGAAACGCGCGGCGAGCTGGCGGTGGGCGGTTCCGACTGGAAAACGCGCATTCTCGACCTTGATTCGCTGGAAGTAAAGCACACCATCGAAGGCGCAACCAACTCGGTGTTCACCTGCGCCTACTCGCCCGACGGCCGTCACCTACTCACGGCCGGCCGCGACGCCCACCTGCGCACCTGGGACGTGGCCGCCGCTTATGCGCCCCTGCGCACCGTAGTGGCCCATATGTTCACTATCAACCACCTGGTTTTTTCGCCCGATGCCCGCCTGCTGGCCACCTGCAGTATGGACAAGAGCATCAAGCTCTGGGACGCGGCCACCGGGCAGTTGCTGCGCGTGGTCGACCGCGCCCGCCACGCCGGCCACGGCACGTCGGTGAACAAGTTATTTTGGCCGGGCGGCCAGAATAGGCTAGTTTCGTGTAGCGACGACCGTAGTCTGGCGGTCTGGCAGGTGGGGTGATTTGAGCTGTTAGCTGTTAGCTTCCGCGCCAAAACTCCACCGGCTTACCCAGTTGCCTCAAGGTTATTAGCCCTGAGCTAATAGCTAACAGCTTTCAGCTAACAGCTCAAAAGAAATGAAGATTACCGCCCTCGATATCCGGCAGAAAACCTTTGAAAAAGCCTTTCGCGGCCTCGATAAGGACGAAGTGCAGGCCTTTTTACAGACCGTTTCGCAGCAGTGGGAGCGAATGGGCGACGAAAATCGGGAGCTGCGCCTCAAGCTGGAGCATGCTACCCAGGACGTAAGCAAGATGCGCGAGGTGGAAACCAGCCTCTACCGCACCCTCAAAACGGCCGAAGACACCGGTAACAGCATCACGGAGCAGGCCCAGCGCGACGCCGATTTGCGCGTGCGCGAGGCCCAGCTCCAGGCCGAGCAGTTGCTGGCCACCGCCCGCCAGAAAGCCCGCAGTGTAGTTGATGACGCTTATCAGCAGGCCGAGCGCACGGTGGCCGAGATGAAGAAGGAAGTTGGCGGCCTGGGCCAGGAGTGCCAGCGCCTCGAAAACCTGCTCGACGGCCTCACCCGCGACCTGCACCACCTGGCTTCCGATGCCCTCGAAAAAGTGGAAAAAGCCCGCGCCCGCCCAAAAACCAGCACGGCGGCCATCCTTTCGCGGGCAGCCAGCGTAAAGGTAAATCGTCCGGCTTCGGCCGACGAACCTTCTACTCTTGACGCCCCCGCTACCATGCACGTTTCCACTACTGCCACCGCTTCGGCCGCCGCTATTGCGGCCCCGGCGCCGGCCTACTCCGCGCATGCTGGCTCGGCTGCCACCCCCGATGCCCGCGTGGCCCAGCCGGCCACCACTGGCTACAACCCCAAGCCCGGCCAGCAGCCCGACCCCAGCCGCGAGCCCGAGCATAACGACCCCGACCGTGGTGCCCCAGCCCAGCAGCCCGGTCCCGAAATCGACCGTCCGGGTTCTCCAAATGAGAACCCCGGCATCTCGCCCGCGCCCCACATCGACCCACCCGGCCCCATGCGGGTGCCCGACCCGGCGCCGAACCGCGTGGAGCCCCCGGCTCCCGACATCCAACCCATCGGCCCCAGTCACCCCGAAATCAACCAACCGGCCCCGTCTATCCACCCCGGCCAGCCAGGAATGGCTACTACCCCGGCCGCACTAAGTGAAAAATCGTTCTTCGACGAGCTCTAACTGCTCACTGTCTGGATCAGGCGAATTGCCCGGATTACAGCTTCGGACTGTCCGTAAGTGCTCCTGAGAACGAAGCCTGCCTCCCTGGGCGGGCTTCGTTGTTTCCGGCCCCGAGTGGCGGCTTCGCCTTGCTCACAAAGTCACTCATTCACTTATTCACTCAGTTCACCTCATGGGTCAGATTGCACTTGAAGGCATGGAGTTTTTCGCCTTCCACGGATATTATGACGAGGAGCAGAAAATCGGCAATAAGTATGGTATCGACCTCTTCATTGATACCGACCTGCACGCGGCCGGGGCTTCCGATCAGCTGCGCGAAACGGTGAACTATGAGGTGCTTTACCGGGTGGTGGCCGAGGAGATGCAGGCCCCGGCCCGTTTGCTCGAACACCTGGGCCACCGCGTGCTCGACCGGATACTGGCTGAATTTCCCTACGTGAACGGGGTACGCGTGTGCGTTTCCAAGTTCAATCCGCCGTTGGGCGGCATCTGCCACCGTGCCCGCGTTACGCTGGAGCGCCGCCGGCCGTAGCGCAAAGCGCCGTTTTGACCGCCAACAACGCACCACTCCCCCATGCAATTGCTCAAAAGAAAGCTGTTGCGTGGGGGAGTGGTGCGTTTGGAAGCCCCGGATTTTTGGGAATGACAGGAAATATCGGTGCCTGACAACTGAGGAAAGGGCGGGTTGGTAGACGTGTTTCGAGGGTTGGTTGAATTATCGGGGCCGGGCGGCGGGGCCGGATTGTTTGTCGGCCTAACGCGTCGCTTCTTTGTAGAATAATTATGTGCCGGCGGCTGAGCCGACTATCCTGGCTGCCGGGCAACCTTACGCGGGCCATTGCACTTCTTGATTACACGTTAGACCATTCTTGTTACCGCTAATGAAATACCGCTACACTTCCGCCCTACTCCTGATGCTGCTCTGGTTTGGCCCCGGGGCCCAAGCGCAGCAAGCGCCCGCCCCAGCCGCCGGCACCGCCCGCCTGACGGGTGTAGTGCTCGATTCGGTAAAGGGCGCCCCGGTGCCCTACGCCACGGTGGTGCTGCTGCCCGCCACCCCGCCCGATAAACCCCTGACCGGCGTGGCCGCCGACGAGCGGGGCCGGTTCGTGCTCGAAAAGCTGACGCCGGGCGCCTACCGCTTACAAGCCAGTTTTGTGGGCTACGGCAGCCGCACCCGGCCGGTAACCGTGGCCGCCACTGGCACCACCGAAGCCCCGCCGCTGCGGCTGCCCGCCGCCGGTACAGCCCTGGGCGAAGTACTGGTGACGGCTAGCAAGCCGGTAGTAGAAGTGCGCCCCGACCGGCTGGTGTACAATGCCGACCAGGACATTACGAACACGGGCGGCACGGCCGCCGATGTGCTGCGCAAGGCCCCGCTGCTGGCCGTGGACGGCGACGGCAACGTGAAAATGCGCGGCTCGGGTAACTTCCGGGTGCTCATCAACAACAAGCCCTCGCCCACGCTGGCCAAGAACCTGGCCGAGGCCTTGAAAAGCATTCCGGCCGAGCAAATCCAGAGCGTGGAGCTGATTACGACCCCGCCGGCCAAGTACGACGGCGAGGGTACGGCCGGCATTATCAACATCGTGCTCAAGAAAGGCTCCGAGCAGAAGCCCAACGGCCGGATAAGCGCTTCCGGCGGCAACCGTAACTCCAACCTGAACGCGTCGCTCAACTTCCGCACCGCCAAGGTTGGCTTTACTTCGTCGTTGGGCAGCGGGCTCTGGTACAACCCCGGAGAATCGGTGCGGGAGCGGACCAATTTCGATGGTGCCAATGGAGACGTGGCCAGCCTGCTGCGCCAAAATAGCGACAATTACAACAAGGGTGGCTGGTACTACGGCTCGGTGGGGCTTGATTTCGACCCGGCCGAGCATCACTCGTTCTCGCTGGCGGGCTCGCTCAATGGCTGGGGCGGCCGTAGCGACCAGACGCTGGTAAGCCGCACGACCCGGCCCGGCGGTACGACGAGCACCCTAGACGATTTCGTGCGCGACAACCGCAACCGCTTCCGCGGTACCAACGCCGAACTAACCGGCACCTACACCCGCACCTTCGTGAAGCCGGGCCGCGAGTGGAGCGTGCTGGCCCAGTACGCGTCCAGCCCCAGCACCAGCGGGTACGATTTCGAGCAGTACGCCGGCCAGCTCGTGCCCCTGGAACCCTGGCAAGCCAGCGCCCGCGAGCGGAGCCGGGGACGCCAACCCGGCTCCGAAACCACCGTGCAGACCGATTTCGTGCAGCCGCTAACCAAAAAAGCCAAGCTCGAAACCGGCCTGAAAGCCATCTGGCGCGGCACCGGTTCGCGGGCCTACGTCGATATCCTCACCGAGGGCCGCAACCCCGAGCTGGTGCGCCTGCCAGAGCGCGGCACCGACTTCGACTACCAACAAAACGTGCAGGCGGCCTATATGACCTACTCGTTCGGGCTGGGTAAAAAGGTAAGTGCCAGCGTGGGCGGGCGGCTGGAGCGCACGGCCCTGAGCGCCGATTTCCGCACCACCGGCACGGGTTTCCAGCGCAGCTACTATTCGCCGTTGCCCAACGCCAACGCCCAATACACGCTCAGTGAGGCCAGCAGCCTGCGCCTGGCTTACAGCCGCCGCATCACGCGGCCCTCCATTTACTACCTCAACCCGTTCCGCGATACGTCCGACCCCAACGTCGTCAGCTTCGGCAACCCCACCCTGAACGCCGAGCTGACCAACTCCTACGAGCTGAGCTACAACACGACCATTAAAACGGCCTCCCTGAGCGTGTCGGGTTCGATGCGGCGCACCGGTAACGCCATCGAGCAGGTGAGCCGGCTCATCGACCCCAAGGCCAACGTTACGGAGCAGACCTACCGGAACGTGGCGGCCAATGCCTTTTACGAGCTGAACGTGTATGGTTCGGTGAAGCCGGCCAAGGACTGGGACTTGAGCGGTGGCCCCAACGTGCGCTACATCACGCGCCGCAGCGCCGCACTGGGCCTAAACCGGAGCGGGTTCACGGCTGGCCTCAACCTGAACACCTCCTACAAACTCCCCAAGGAGGTAGTGCTGCAAGCCTTCTTGTACGGTTCGCTGCGCGACCCTCAGATTCAGGGCCTGGGCTCGGGCAACCTCTACTACTCGCTGGGGGCCAAGAAGTCGTTCTGGGATAAGCGGGCCGACCTCACGCTGAACGTGGCCAACCCCTTCACCCGCTACTGGCCCTACCGCAACACCCTGGAAACGCCTTTCTTCCGGGAAACCAGTGAGTATCGGGCGTTTAGCCGGTCTTTCCGCCTCAGCTTCGGCTACCGTTTCGGCGATGCGAAGAACGGGGGCGGGCGGCAGCGCAAAACCATCAGCAACGACGATGTGAAGGGCGGCGGCAGCCAGCAGGGCGGCCAGCAGTAGCAGGGAAAGAGGCGATTTTGACTGGATAATCAAGTATTACGAATTAATTCGTACTATATATTTGGAAGTACGATGATATTCGTATATGTTTGAAGTACGAAAAATGTCGTACCTTCTATTGTCTGATTACCAATGGCTAGAAAGATGATTCCCAAACCCACCGAGTCGGAGCTGGAGATTTTGCAGGTGCTCTGGCAACACGGTCCCAGCACCGTGCGCTTCGTGAACGATGAGCTCAGCCAGCGCCGCGAGGTGGGCTACACCACCACCCTCAAGCTGCTCCAGCTCATGCTCGACAAGGGCCTGGCCCTACGCGACGACGATGCCCGCACCCACGTGTACCGGGCGGCAGTGCGGGAAGAGGAAACCCAGGGCCTGCTGCTCGACAAGTTCGTGGATGCCGCCTTCGGGGGCTCGGCCATGAAGCTGGTGATGCAGGCCCTGGGCAACCGCCGCACGTCTCGCGAGGAAGTGGCCCAGATTCGCCGCCTGCTCAACGATATCGAGATTCAGAATGATACCACGCCACCCTCAACCGACCCCACGCGATGAACTGGCTCGAACAAGTACTTCCTCCCGCTCTAATGCAGGCCTTGGGCTGGACGCTCATTCATTCGCTCTGGCAAGGAGCAGTTGTGGCCCTGGCCCTGGCCGGGTTGCTGCTGCTGCTACGCCAGCATTCGGCCCAGGTGCGCTACCGCACGGCCGCCGCCGCTATGCTGCTGCTGTTGCTGCTGGCGGGCCTGACTTTCGGGCGCTACTACGATGCTCCCGTTTCCGGTGCTAGTCAGCTCACGGCCTACCAGGAAGTGGATGAGCTGGCGGCGGTTTCGACGCCGGATTTGGGAAGCGTTGCGCCGGCTACTACCGCCGTAGTGGCTTCTGAGGCCGCGCCGGCCTGGCAGCAAAACTGGGCGCGCTACTTTGAGGCTAACCTGCCGCTAGTGGTTACCGTCTGGCTGATGGGGCTACTGGTGATGGGGCTGCGGCTGCTTGGGTCGCTGGCCTACGTGCAGCGGTTGCGCCGCTATCGGGTGCAGCCGCTGGCCCAGGAATGGCAGCAGCGGCTGGCCGTGCTGGCCGACCGCGCCGGCCTGAAGCAACGGGTCGAGCTGCTCGAATCGGCGCTGGTGAAAGCGCCGGTAGTGGTGGGCCACCTGCGCCCGATGGTGCTGCTGCCCCTGGGTACCGTTACGGGCCTGAGTACGGTGTATCTGGAAGCTATTCTGGCCCACGAGTTGGCCCACGTGCAGCGCCGCGACTACCTGCTGAACCTGTTGCAAGTGGTGGTCGAAACCGTGCTGTTCTATCATCCGGGCGTGTGGTTTATGTCGGCCTGCCTGCGCACCGAGCGCGAAAACTGCTGCGACGACGCGGCCACGGCCCTGGTGGGGGGTAATCCGCTCACGGTTGCCCGGGCCCTAGCCGCACTGGCCGAACTCACGGTTGCGCCCGAGCCTGCGGGTACCCGGCTGGCGCTGTCGGCCCTTGGGCCCGATGGGTCGGTGCTGGGCCGCATCCGGCGGCTGGTGCAGCGCCAGCAAATGCCCACGTTTGCCGAGGGCTTTATGGCCGCCTGCGTGGTGCTGGTGGGTTTGGTGGTGCTGAGCACCGCCGTGGCCCTGGCCCGGCCGCAGGTTTCAGCTCTGAAAGCCCACAACCCGAGCTGGGCGGCCATCGAAGCACCCGAAATGCTCGATTTACCTGAAGTGCCCGCGGCTACGGCCGCAGTACCGACGACGGAAGAGCCGGCCGAAAACTCCTGGAGCCAGGAGCCGCTGCGCATCCTGCGTGTTTCGGCCGACGGGCAGGCCCAGGGGCGTATCGGAGCCACGCCCGTGAGCTTCGACACGAGTCGGGCCCCCCAGCTTATGCGCTGGTCGCGGGCCAACCGCCGCAGCCGCAACAGCGCGGCGGGCGAGCAGGGTACGGTCATCATCAAGCGCGATAAAAAGGGCCGCCTAACGGAACTGTACGTGAATGGCGAGCAGATTGAAATTGCGCCGGCCCGCAAAAAAGGCGAGCAAGTAGAAATAGTGCAGTTAAACGGCGCGGCCGGCAGCCTGCGCCCATCGGGCCAGTTGGTGGCCACTACTGGCCGGGAGCAGCGCCTGGAAGAACTCTCGTTGCGGATGCAGCAGCGGGCCCTGAACGGCAGAACTCCCAGCGCCGCCGATGCCCGCGAACTATCGAGTTTGGCGCTGGCCGAAGCCAACAATGCCCTCCAGGATGTAGATGTGGACCGCATCACCCGCGAAGCTTTTCAGCAGGCCGAACGGCAGCTGCGCACGGCAGCCAAAAATGCCAGCACCGACGAGGAACGGGAGCAAATTCAGGAATCGATGCAGGACTTACGTGAGCAGCAGCAGGAGTTGCAGGAGCGCCAGCAACAGCAACGCGAAGACGTGCAAGCGCAACGCCGCGATGTTGACCAAGACGTTCGGGAAGCGCAGCAACAGGCCCGCCGCGATGCCGAGCAAGCTCGCCGTGATGCCGACCAGACCCGCCGCGATGTCCAGCAAGCCCGCCGCGACGCCGACCAGGCCCGCCGCGATGCTGACCAAGTCCGCCGCGATGCTGAGCAGGTCCGCCATGAGGCTGCAACCGAGGCGCTGTTGAAGCAACTGCGCCAGGACGGTATCGTGAAGAACACCGATAACCTGCAGTTCAGCCTCACGGCGACCAGCCTGAGTGTGAATGGCGTGAAGCAGCCGGCCGCCACCCAGCAGAAATACCTGCGCCTGGTAGAAAAGCAACAGGGTGGGCCCCTCAAAGGCGCCTATAACCTGAGCTACCAGACCTCTGGCCCTACCACGACGACGACCAACGGCCGCCGTACGCCACCCATGCCCCCAACGGCCCCCATGCCGCCTGCCCCGCGTGCGCCCCTCGCGCCCCCTCGCGCCCCTCGCGCCGCCAGCCCCACCCATGCCGCCCCGCCTCGATACCGACGACATTCGGGCCGAGCTGCGCCGCGACGGGCTGCTTGGGGCCACCGACAAGGGGTTCCAGTTTCAGCTCAACGGCGAGCGAATGACCGTTAACGGCCAGCAGCAGCCCGCCGCCGTGGCCGACAAGTACCGCCGCCTGCTCGACGTGAAACCCGACGCCGACGGCAAGACCCGCCGCAACATCCAGATTTCCGTGAGTGAGTAAGGGGTGATGAGCCCTGTAGCCGGCCGCTGCTGCAACGGCGGCCGGTTTTTTTACGGGCAACTTTCCAGGTAGTGAGGCAACGGTTGTGCCTGGGGCCGCATCTATGGGCCCGGGTTGCTGATGCGCGTGGCTTGTCGTTGCCGTTGGTACCGCCGCCCGACCTTCGGGCGTGATGGGGGCGAGTTGTTTGAGCGCTTTTAATAAGTGATTGGTTTGATTGATTTTACGTCTTATTGTTTCGTTGTGAAGCCTTATCGTGCCCTGCTGGGCCTACTGATTCTGTTGGTGCTGACGGGCCCGGCCCAGGCGCAGAAGGCCACCACCACCCGGGCCGCTGCCGACAGCATTGCCGCGCCGGCCCCGAAGCGGCAGTTTCAGGCTACGCGCATCAGCGAAGCCATTAAAATTGACGGCGACCTGGACGAAGCCGCCTGGCGGGAGGCCCCGATTGCCACGCAGTTCGTGGAAACCCGCCCCACGCCCGGCCGCCCCGAGAAGCACCCCACCGAAGTACGCCTGCTCTACGACAACGACGCCCTCTACATTGGGGCCGTGATGCACGACGTGAGCCCGGATTCCATTTTCCGGGAGCTGAGCCAGCGCGACGACTTGGGCAACACCGATTACTTCGCCGTTTTCCTTGATACTTATCACGACAAGCTCAACGGCTACGGCTTTTTCCTGACGCCCGGCGGCGTGCAGCTCGATGCCCGCTACTCGCCGGCCGGGGGCGAAGATTTCAACTGGAACGCCGTGTGGATGAGCCGCACCCAGCTGCGGGGCAACGACTGGATAGCCGAAATCCGGATTCCCTACTCGGCCATCCGCTTCAGCGACGCCCCCGAGCAGGTGTGGGGCATCAATTTCGGGCGCCAGCGCCAGAGCACCCGCCAGCAGTACTTCTGGAACCCGGTGAAACCGCAGGTCGACGGCTTCGTGAACCAGTGGGGCGAGCTGCGGGGCGTGCGCGACATCAAGCCCCCGCTGCGCCTCTCGCTCACGCCCTACGTGTCGAGCTACTTCAACCATTACCCCTACAACGAGCAGGGCACGCGCAACTCCAGCACCAGCTTCAACGGTGGGGCCGACCTGAAATGGGGCATCAACGAAAGCTTCACGCTCGATGCCACGCTGGTTCCCGACTTCGGGCAGGTGCAGAGCGACAACCAGGTGCTTAACCTCTCGCCCTTTGAGGTGCAGTACAACGAGAACCGGGCGTTTTTCACCGAGGGCACCGAGCTGTTCAACAAAGGCGGCCTGTTTTACTCGCGCCGGGTAGGCGGCCAGCCCCTGGGTTTCTATGATGTAGACGGGCAGCTGCGGCAACGCACCGTTGGGACCGATGGGCAGGTACACCAGGGCGAGTACGTGGTGAGCAACCCCGGCGTGACGCGGCTGCTGAACGCCACCAAAATATCGGGCCGCACTAAAAGCGGGCTGGGCGTGGGCGTGTTCAATGCCCTGAGCAACGACGTGTATGCCACGGTGCAGGACAGCACCACCGGCGCCCGCCGCGAGGTGCTCACGCAGCCGTTTTCCAACTACAACATCTTCGTGCTCGACCAGAGCCTCAAGAACAACTCCTACGTCTCGCTCATCAATACCAACGTAACGCGCCGGGGCAGCACCTACGACGCCAACGTAACGGGCGGTCTGTTTCGCTTCGCCGATAAAAACAACAAGTACGCCCTCGATGGGCAGGTGAACTACTCGCGCCGCCGGGGCACGGCCTTCGGCTCGAATGAGCAGGTCGATAACCGCGACGGCTACAAGTATCAGCTGGGGGTGGGCAAAATCAGCGGCAACTTCAACTGGAACCTGAGCCACGGCATCGAGTCGGCCACCTACGACCCCAACGACTTGGGCATCCTGTTTTCCAACAACTCCATCAACCAGGAGCTGTACCTGGCCTACAACAAGTACGCGCCCTTCTGGAAAGTGAACAGCCTGCGCACCAACCTGGGCATTTACCAGAGCCTACTCTATAAGCCTACCCGCTATCAGAATGTGGGCTTTTATAGCAGTGTGAATACCACTTTTACGAAGAATTTCTTCTCCACGGGCATTAACATTAATGGTAATCTGCAGGAGCACGATTTCTTCGAGCCCCGCCGCCAGCCCCTGGGCGTATACTACGTGCGGGTACCGGCCAACCTGGGCGTGAGTACGTTCGGCAGTTCCGATTACCGCAAAAAGTTCGCCTATGATATCGAGCTGGCCACCCGCTGGTACGCCACTGATGGCCAGCGCACGGGCCGTAATAACTACGAACTAGGCCTGAGCCCGCGCTACCGGGTCAGCAACCAACTCTCGTTCCGCTACAACTTCAACTGGCAGCTCCAGCGCAACCAGATTGGCTACCCTGGCGACCTAAATTCGGACGACGCCCAGGACCAGCCGTTTTTCCAGAACGGCGTGGCCGATGTGCTGCTGGGCCGCCGCCGCCGCACCACCACCACCAACACGCTGTCGGCCAGTTACACGTTCACCAACCGCATGTCGTTCACCATCCGCACCCGCCACTACGTGAGCGTAGCCCGCTACCGCGACTTCTCGCGGTTGAACCCGGCCGGCGAGGAGGAAGCCGTGGACTACCGCCGCAACCGCGACAACAGCTTCAACGCCTTCAATGTGGATGCCGTGTTCTCGTGGTGGTTCGCGCCGGGCTCGCAGATGACGGTGGTCTGGAAAAATGCCAACTCCAACTACCTGGCCGGCGACGAGGCCACGCCCCAGTACTTTACCAACTTCAACAACACGCTCAATACGCCCCACAATAACTCGCTGTCCATCAAGGTGCTCTACTACCTCGATTACCTGACGCTGCGCCCGAAACGGGGGTAGCGGCGCGCTGCCTGCGCCCGGGCCATATCCGGCTAATCTTCCAGGTTTTAATCCTGGTTTTGTCAATTAATTTACTGGTAAAGAAGTGATTGTGCGCTGCTGAAGCAGTCGGCCTTAGGCTTGCTTTGCCCCAATGTTTCGCCTAAAGCAGCGTGCGCCACAACCTGATTTCTAGCGCCCAATCGGAGCCATCGGACCCGGGAATTCAACCCGTGCGGTCTACTGTCATTCATTAACCGGCCTGTATGAAACGTGCCTTCCTGTTAGGATTATTACTGTTTATGATGCTGGAAACCACCCGAGCCCAGCAGTTCGCCGTCAGCTACACGGCGGCCGCTTATGCTGGGCCGTTTACCGGTAACGTTATCCTCTACCTGTCGCGCCGCAATGCGGAGCCCAAAAACCAACCCGGCTGGCCCTGCTACCGGTTGGCGGTGCGCAATGTGCGGCCGGGCCAGACCATCACGTTCTCCGATTCGGCCCTTTCCTACCCGACGCTACTCTCGCGGCTGGAGCGCGGCAGCTACTACGTGCAGGCCGTCTGGGATTTGAACCGTGAGGGGCGCATCATTGGGCAGAGCACCGGCAACCCCTACAGCGCGGCGCGGCAGGTGGCGTTGGGGGCCACTGATGAAACCTTTCGGCTGGTGTGCGACCAGGTGGTGGCGGCCCCGGTATTCGTAGAAAGCACGTTTTGCAAGGAATTCAAGTCGCCTTCCGCCTTGCTGAGCCGTTCGCAGGGTAAGCCCGTGTCGTTGAACGCGGCCGTGATTCTGCCCGCCGACTACCACCGCCACCCGCGCCGCCGCTACCCGGTGCTGTTCACGGTGGGCGGCTTTGGGGGCGACTACCACCATTATTCGCGCGCCGTGAGCACCGACACGCTGCCCGCCACCCCGATTGACACCATGGCCTGCATCCGGGTGTACCTTGATGGCGCCTGTTCGCTGGGCCACAGCGTGTACGCCAACAGCGCCAACAACGGGCCCGTCGGCAACGCCTTTACCACCGAATTCCTGCCCCTGCTCGACCAACGCTACCGCACCAACGGCGCCCGGCTGCTGCGCGGCCACAGCAGCGGCGGCTACACGGTGGTGTATTTGATGACGCATTACCCGCGCCTGTTCGCCGGCGGCAATGCCAGCGCCCCCGATCCGGTCGACTTCCACCGCTTCGAGCTCACCAACCTTTACACCGATGCCAAACGGGTAGAAATGGTGGACTCCGTAACCTACGGCGAACTACCACCAATAGCGGCGGCCTACGACCGGCCCAATATCGTGCGTCGGCTGGAAGACATCCTCTACCGGGGCGAGCAGGAAGTGTCGTTCGATGCCGTGTTCAGCCCCAAAGGCCGCCACGGACTGCCCCGGCCGCTGTTCAACTCCACCACCAACGTGCTCGACCGGCGGGTGTTCCGGCACTGGCAGCCCTACGACCTCACGCAATACGTGCGCCGCAACTGGCCCCACCTCCGGCCCGACCTCAACGGTAAGCTGCGGATTTCGGCCGGCAACGAGGACAGCTACTACCTCAACTTCTCGGCCCTGCTTATGGAGCAGGAAATGAAGAAGTTGGGGGCCGATATGCCGTTTGCCTACTATCCCGGCGACCATTTCAACGTGACGACCCCGGAGTACAAGCGGGCGGAAATCAGGTGGCTCAAAAAGACGTATCTGACTTGGCTGGCGCAACACCCGCAGTAGTTAAAAGCTAGAAATTAGCTACCGCATAGCGTGTTCAGGGGGCTTTTTCGCCGGGCATGTGCGCCGAATCCCTATAACTCCAGTAGTTCCCCGGCGGCCCCGAAGGCCGATTGGCTGCCTTGGCGCACGGCTTGTTCGATGGCGGCCAGCCGCACCTGAATTTCGGGGCGGGCGTAGAAGCGGGTTTCCAGGGTTTGGCGGATGGTTTCGTGGAGCCAGTGCAGATTTTGCTCTTGGCGGCGCTGGCCGAAGTAGCCGTTTTCCTGGGTCTGGGCCACATATTTTTCTATTACCTGCCACACATCGGGCACGCCCTGGCCGGTGAGGGCCGAGCTAATGGTAACCTCGGGGTTCCACTGCGAAGCAGCCAGCGGGAACAGGTGCAGGGCATTCTGGTACTCGCCCCGGGCCCGGCGGGCAGCCAGCTCGTTGCCCTGGTCGGCTTTGGTGATGGTGATGGCGTCGGCCATTTCCATGATGCCCTTTTTGATGCCCTGAAGCTCGTCGCCGGCCCCGGCCAGCATCAGCAGCAGGAAAAAATCGACCATGCCGTGCACGGCGGTTTCGCTCTGGCCCACGCCCACGGTTTCCACGAAAATTACGTCGTGGCCCGCCGCCTCGCACAGAATCAGGGCTTCGCGGGTGCTGCGCGTAACGCCGCCCAGGCTGCGGCCGGCCGGCGAGGGTCGGATGAACGCCTGTGGGTGGGCTGCCAACTCGTTCATGCGGGTTTTGTCGCCCAGAATGCTGCCGCCGCTGCGTTGGCTGGTGGGGTCGACGGCCAGCACGGCCAGACGATGGCCTTTTTCGCGCACCAGGTACAGGCCCAGCGCCTCAATAAACGTGCTTTTGCCCACCCCCGGCACGCCCGTAATACCCACCCGCACCGAGCGGCCGGCGTGGGGCAGCACCGCGTCGAGCACTTGCTGGGCCAAGGCCTGGTCGGAGGGCAGGGTGCTCTCGACCAGCGTAATGGCCTGGCTGAGCCGCACGCGGTTGCCGGCCAGGATGCCGGCGGTATATTCGGAAGCGGAAAAGCGTTTGGGCACGAGGATGAAGAAAGGGCCGTTATCTTTAGCAGTACCTGCCGCGCAAGCTACGGCCTGCGCCTCACTTTTTTCGCCTATGAACCGTTTCCTGCTCCTGACTGCCGGCCTGCTGGCGCTACCTGCCGCTGCGTGGGCCCAAACCGAGCTGAGCAACTTCACGGCCACCGGCCGGGGGGGCGTGGCCACCACGTTTGCCGCCGATTATCAGGCCATCGGCATCAACCCGGCTAACCTGGGCCGAAAGGGCGGGGCCACGCTGGCCTTCACCATCGGCGAGGCCGGGGCAGGCGTCAGCTCCCAGTCGCTCACGCGCCAGCAGCTGCGCAAGTTCGTTTTCGATACCAACGAGCCCCTCACAACGGCCCAGAAGCAGGAATTCGCCCGGGCCTTCACCTCCGACAACGTGGCCAACTTCAGCGGGGCCGCTACTACGCTGGGCCTGTCGGTGCAGCTGCCGGTTATCGGGGGCGTGGCCGTCAGCCACCGGGTACGTACCGATGGGCACGTGGCGTTCAATAAGAACGCGGCCGAAATTGCGTTTCTGGGCCGCGATGCACCGATTTACGCGTCGGTGGCGGCGGGCAATATTCCGCTGGTGTCGGAGGCCCTGGCGGGTACCGAGCTGCAGTTCACGGCCCTCAACGAGTTCAATGTGGCCTGGGGTACCCGCGTGCTCGACCTGCCGTTGTTCCAGCTGTCGGCGGGGGCGGGCTACCGCTACATTCAGGGCATCGGCATTATCGATGTGCAGGTGGAGTCCGGCGATTTACGGGCCTACAGTTCCTTGTCGCCGGTTTTCGATGTGAACTACGGCAGCGTGGCGGCCAACCCCAGCTTCAACCTCAAAACCGGTTCGGGCCTGAGACCCGTGGGCATCGGCCACGGCTTCGATGTGGGCCTGGCCGCCGAAGTGGGCAAGGCCGTGCGCCTGGGCCTGGCCCTCACCGACCTGGGCCAGATGACCTGGGATGGCAACCTGGTTACAGCCAACGACCAGAAGCTCAAGCGCCTGCGCTCGGCTGGTATCGGGAGCTACAATTTCATCAAGGAAGCCGCCGAAATCTTTGCTGCCGGCACCGACAGCCTGTTTCTGTACGAAGCCAACCAGCAGCGCCGGGCCGATTTGCCCACCAAGCTCCGGGCTGGGGCCGGGGTGCGCCTGAGCGAGTTCTTCGAGGCCGGCCTCGACGTGACGCTACCCCTCAACAACGTGGCCGGTAACCTCACTACACCCTTCGTAGGGGCCGGTCTCGATTTCAAGCCCGTACGCTGGCTCCGCCTGAGCAGCGGCCTGAGCGGGGGCGCCGGCTACGGCCTGAGCGTGCCGCTGGGCCTCACAATTGCCACCTCCTTTTACGAAGGCGGCATCAGCACCCGCGACGTAGTGGGCCTAGTTGCCTCCGAAAATCCTTACCTGTCGGTAGCCGCCGGGTTCCTGCGGTTCCGGCTGGGTGGCAAGAGCCAGTAGTTAGGGATGCGTGACTTGGTGACTGAGCGAACCTGGCAGCCATTGTGAGGCAGGTGGCGCGCCAAGCTAAAGTCCGAAGTACTCCTCATCACGCAGTCAAAAGCTCTGATAAACACGAATTCCCTGCCGTATGTACGGCAGGGAATTCGTGTTTATCAGGCAAGAAAATAAGACTGGATCAACTACCCATACCGACAGCGCTGTCACTCATTCACCAGCTTACTTGGGTTCCGTGATGAAGTTGGGTAGGCCGAGCTTGCTGCGGCGGCCGCCGAGCTTTATGCCGTCGTCGATGTATTTGGCCTCGGCAGAGTTGGGGTTCTGGATGAGGCCGAGGTATTGATTGTCTTCGCGGGCCACGTAGATGTTGCCGTCGGGGCCGCGCTGCAGAGAGCCTACTTTGCGGTTAGCCGATTTGCCAACGACGGCGGACTTACCCGTTTTCAGGTCGATCTGGTAGATCTGGGCCTCGCCGCCGCCCTCGCCGTTGCTGGAACCATAGAGCTTGCTGCCGTCGGGCGAAAACTCGACGCCGTAAGCCTCGGGGTAAGGGCCGAAGCTGCGTGGGTTGCCCACTTTTCCGGTGGTGCGGTCGAAGTCGAACACCTCGTACTTATTGGCTTCGCGCCACAGCGCCAGGGCCAGCTTGCTGCCATCGGGCGAGAATTTCAGGGCTCCAATGGCGTTGCGGCCGGGTCCGGCGTGCATGCTACCCACGTTGCTCATCACGGGCTTGCTCTGCACCCCGTCGGCCGTTACCAGGAAGCTCACGAAGGCGTTGGAATTCCAGCGGTGGGCCACCACCCACACGTCGCGGCCATTCTGGTGGCGCACGGCGGCTAGCTTCTCCGCCACCGGCGACACGAGCAGGGCGTTAAGCCGAACCACGTCGCCCAGGCCCTGGTCGCGGGTCATGTCGAGGGTGGAGTAGCGCAGGCCGTTAGGCCCGCCCTGGGCCCCTACCGTGAAAATGTAGAACACGTTGCCGCTGCCCGGGTCGGGCACAATCAGGGCGCTTTGGGTACTGGAATTAGACCCCATCAGCTTCCGGCCGTTAGGCATTACCTGGTGCTGGCGGTTGAAGACGGCCTCGCCGTTGGTGTAAAACAGGAGCTGGCCCTGCTGATTGGAGGCCACGGCCGCCCCCTCGTAGGTGGTCATTTTGCTGGTGAGCAGCGGGGTAGGCGCGCCCCCATCGGCCGGAAACTGCAGGCCCGCCTGCTGCCCAAAAAGCCAGACGGACTGTTCGCGCTGGGCGAAGGCTGCGCCGGAGAGCAGCAGCAGAGCCGGTAGCAGCAAAGGCAAAATCGAAAGTCGTTTCATCGGAGCAAAAGGATTCATGCGCGGTTAAAAGGCAATATCGTGCCAGTTTGGGGAGCGGGGAAAGGTAGAATGTCATTCTGAGCGCAGTCGAAGAATCTCTACCGCTTCGTTGGATTACTATGGCGACGAAGCGGTAGAGATTCTTCGACTGCGCTCAGAATGACGTTCTGCGTTTACCTGGTTTTCGTACGTTTTCTCACTTCTCACTTCTCACTTCTACACCGCCCACTCTCCGGCCAGCAGGCGTGGAATCAGGGGTTGAATGATGCGGTAGCTGGCGCCCCAGAGCGGGTAATCGGCCCCGACGCGGTAGAAGGGCACGCGGCGGGGACCGGGCCAGCCCAGTAGCTCCCAGGTTTCTTCCACGTGGTTCAGTTCATCAGCAAGATGGCGGAGCGGGATTTCCAGCACTTCATCCACCTCCCGGGCCTGCCACTGCCAAACAGCCGGACGCTCGATGCGGCCCAGAAACGGGCTGATGCGGTAGCCGCTGGGTACGGCCACGGTGGGCAGAGCGGCCAGCAGCTGCACGTGGGTGGGTGGCAGATGCACTTCCTCGAAAGCCTCGCGCAACGCGGTGGCTTGCAGGTCGGCGTCGGTGAGTTCGGGTTTGCCGCCGGGAAAGGCCAGCTGCCCGCCGTGCACCCCGAAAGCCGTGCGCCGGACCATCACGAGCTGCAATTCGCCGTCCGCGTCGCGGAATACGGGCACGAGCACGGCGGAATCGCGCAGGTTTTGGGGAATCGGGAAATCGTGAATCGAGAGCAGTCGGGGCATAGGCGCAAGGTACGCCACGGGGGGCGGCGGGGTTTAATGCACCACGTAGGCTCCGGCGGCGGCCACCGTCACGGTGGGCAGCCGGTGGTGGGTTTCGAAATACTGGTAGCCTGGGGCCAGCTCCTGCCAGAAGGCCTGGTGGGGGCTGGCCGAACGGCGAGCCAGCTGGTCAGGTGTCAACTCGAAGGGGAAGATGTGCACCGGAATACTGAATTGCCCGGCGGCGCGGGCTTCCACGGCCAGCACATACAGCTCCCGGATGCCGGCATCGGTGATGGGCAGGCAGCCGATGGTTTCGTTGGAGCCGTGCACGAAAATGTTGTCGCCGGGGTCTAGGCCGGGGGCGATGCACAGCTGGTCGGCGGCGTTGGGGTAGTCGAGGCCCAGGGAAAGCAGGTACTGGCTGTTCGGGTTGAAGCGGTTGATGGCGTAGAAGCCCTCTGGTATCTGCCCATCGCCGGCCCGGCGCTTAGGTCCCAGCGTGCCCGAGGTACCGGCCAGCGCAAACGTGCGCAGCAGCCCGAATGGCCCCGCACCCGCGTTGCGCCCCCAAACCTCTACCCGCCGCCCAATCTTGAAGGCCCGCACGAACAACTCCAGCCGCTCTGGAACCAGCCCGTGGTGGCGCAGCAGTTGCCGCACCGGCTCCTGATACTGGGCGTAGGCCTCGCGCACCCGGGGGTAGCGCAGTTGCTCGGCGCGGAAGGCTGGGTCGGATTGAGGGTGCTGGGTGGCCGGGCAAGCGGCCGGGGCAGTTACCAGCAGCACCGCTGGCAAGAGAAGAATACGCATTAAAAAGCAGGCGAAAAGCTTCCGGATAATAGAAGGCGTCTTCCTAACGCGAGGGCGGGCCAGACTGATATATAGGCGCGGTTGAATTGTTGGAGTCGCTATTTCTGCGTAGACTGCCCGCATGAAACCTCCCTACCAGCCCGACCCACTCGGCCCCGATTTCAGCCAGTTGGTGCTGCCCCAACTGCCCGACTACGAAGGTCCGATACAGGCGGTGCTGGTGCGCTACCGGCCGGAGCCCGCCGCGCCCGCCGCCGGGGCCGTGCTCTATGTGCACGGCTTCAACGACTACTTCTTCCAGCGGGAAATGGCCGTGCAGTACGCCACCCACGGCTACCATTTCTTCGCCCTCGACCTGCGCAAATACGGCCGGGCCCTGCTGCCCCACCAGCGCCCCAACAACGTACGCAACCTGCGCGAGTACGACGCCGACCTCGATGCGGCCCTGGCCGAAATCCGGGCCGCTGGCCACACGCGACTCGTGCTCAGCGGCCACTCCACCGGCGGCCTGATTACGGCCCTGTACGCGGCCCGGCAGCCGGGCATCTTCGCAGCGCTGGTACTCAATAGCCCGTTTCTGGCCCTGAATCAGCCGTGGCCCCGGCGGCGCCTAATGGCCCCGCTGGCCGGAATGCTGGGCCGGGCGCTGCCCAATTTGCCCCTGCCCGCTGGTCTGCCCGATACCTACGGCCAGAGCCTGCATCAGGCCTATCGGGGCGAGTGGGACTACAACCTGGCCTGGAAGCCCAACCACGTTTTTGGGGTGAATGCGGGCTGGCTGGGCGCTATCCTGCGCGGCCAGCGGCAGGTGCGCCGCGGGCTGGAGTTGCCGCTGCCCGTACTGGTGCTGCACGCCGGGCGTAGCGCCGGCGGCCAGCGGTGGCAGGAGGAATTCCGGCGCGCCGATATCGTGCTCAACGTGGCCGACATCCGCCGCCTCGCGCCCCGCCTGGGGCCGCACGTAACGCTGCAAGCCGTTCCCGATGCTGTGCACGATGTGTTTCTGTCCGTGGCCGAAGTACGGGCCGGGGCGTATGCGCAGCTATTTCGGTGGCTGGCTGAACAGGTCGGTTGAAGGAACGTTTTGTCCTGGTAAAAGAAGTCGATGGTATGAAGCCTTTGTTGCACCCACCAAAAAAAGCCGGGCACTACGCCGGCTGCTCTGGGGTTAAGAACCTATGCTGATTCGAATTTCTATTTTCCTTTTGATGACTGTGCTACTGCTGCCCGCCGCCATTACCCAGGCCCAAACTGCGCCCGCTGCTTCTCTGGTCAGCACTGTAAAAGCGGCTCGTTGGCGGCAGCGGGTGCTGCTCATCTGCGCGCCCACGGCCACCGATGCCCAGTTGCTAAAGCAGCGGGCGTTGCTGCAACCCGCCCGCGCCGGCCTCACTGAGCGCGACCTGCTGGTGCAGGAGCTGCCCTGGGCCAGCCTCCCGGAAGCCGACCGCAACTACCTGCGCCAACTGGGCGGGTCGCCGGATTCGTTCCGGGTGCTGCTCATTGGCAAAGACGGGGGCGTGAAGCGGCGTGATACTGCACCGGTTACGCCAGCGGCCCTGTTTGCCACCATCGACGGCATGCCCATGCGCCGCCAGGAAATGAAGCGGGTTAAGTAAGCCAGTTACTAGAAAGCAGGGGCATTCTGATGCCCGACAACCAACCGCTGCCGCTACCTTTGCTGCCATGAACCAGTCTGCCCTTTTTGACTTCCTGACCGAGCTTACCCGCCACAACGAGCGGGAGTGGTTTCAAGCCCGTAAATCTGCCTACGACCAATTGCGCCGCGAATTTGAAGTGCTGGTCGGGCAGATTCTGGCGGCGCTGGCGGCCGAAGAGCCGGCCCTGGCCACCCTGGAGCCCAAGAAGTGCATCTTCCGCATTTACCGCGACGTGCGGTTTTCCAAGCGCAAGGAGCCCTACAAAACCCACTTCAGCGCCTATTTCGCGGTGGGCGGTAAGCAGAGTGTCGGCCCCGGCTACTACTTCCAGCTGGGCCCCGCCGGCCAGACGCTGCTGGCCGGCGGCATCTATCAGCCCGAGAAGGAGCAGCTGGCCCGCATCCGCCAGGAAATCGACTACAACGGCCCCGCCTTGCATGCCATCCTCGAAAATCCCGGCTTCCGACAGTTCTACTCCGGGCTGGAAGGCGAGAAGCTCAAGCGCCCGCCCGCCGGCTACGCCCCCGACCACGCCGATATCGAGTGGCTCAAGCACAAAAGCTTCGTCGTGTCGCACCACGTGCCCGATGCCACGGCCCGCCAGCTCAACCTAGCCGAGTACGTGCCCGCCGCCTTCCGCGCCCTGCGCCCGTTTGCTGATTTCCTGCGCGACGCGGTAGAAGGGTAGGAGGGAAGGGGAAATGATGAGGCGGCAAAAAGAACGGTCATGCTGAGCGAAGCGCAGCGGAGTCGAAGCATCTCTACCGCAGTGGTAATCCTGACGGCTGTTTGGTATGGCAACGAAGCGGTAGAGATGCTTCGACTCCGCTGCGCTTCGCTCAGCATGACCGTTCTTTGTGTCCGTCATTTCCGCCACCGCCCTATCTCACCTCCCAAATGCCCTACGATTACGACGTGCTGATAGTGGGAGCGGGGCCGGCGGGCACGGCCTGCGCGCTGGGGCTGGCCGGCAGCGGTCTGCGGGTGGGCCTGCTCGATAAGGCCCAATTTCCGCGCGACAAGGTGTGCGGCGACGCCATTCCCAGTCCCGCTCTCAAGGCCCTGACCCGCCTCAACCCGGCCTGGGCCGCCGAGCTGCGCGAACTTACGGCCGGCCACCGCACCGACATGCGCACCAGCCGCCTCGTGTCGCCGGCCGGAACCGGCGTGAGCGTGCACTGGAAGGCCCCCGCGTTCAACTCGCCGCGCCTGCATTTCGATGACGCCCTGCTGACCCTCGTGCGCCGCCACACCGCCACCGATATCCGCGAGAACAGCCCCGTGAAAACCGTAACGGCCGATGCCAACGGGGCGGCGGTGCAGCTCACCGACGGCACCCACCTCACGGCCCGCCTGCTCATCGGCTGCGACGGGGCCCACTCGGCCGTGGCCCGTGCGCTGGCTCCGGCAGCCCTCGACCGTAGCCGGCACTGCGCCGCCGTGCGGGCCTATTTCGAGGAAGTAGACGATGTGCCCGCCACCACCAGCGACTTTCTGTTCCTGGGCCGCTACCGCGCCGGCTACTGCTGGGTGTTTCCGGTGGGCGCGGGCCGCTTCAACGTGGGCTTCGGGATGCTCTCCTCGGATGTAGCCCGCCAGAAACTCGACCTAAAACTGGTATTGCAGGAGCTGCTCGAAACCCACCCGCACCTGGTGCCGCGCTTCACCCGGGCCCGGCAGCTCGGGCCGATTCAGGGTTTCGGGTTGCCGCTGGGCGGCTCGGCCCGGCCCCTTACCGGAACCCGCGCCCTGCTCTGCGGCGACGCGGCCGCCCTCATCGACCCGTTGCAGGGCCACGGCATTGATACGGCCGTTATCAGCGGGCTGCTGGCTGCCGAGCACGCCGCCCGCTGCTGCGCCGCCGCCGCGTTCGGCCCCGAAGCCCTCGCGCCCTACGCCGCGGCCGTGGAGCGCCGCCTGGGCCGCGACCTGGCCCGTCGCTACCGCCTCATGCGCCTGCTGGCCCGCGCGCCCTGGCTGGTCGAAGGCGCGTTCAAGGCCGCCCAGTGGCCCCCGCTGCGCCGGGTGCTGGTGCGGGCTATGGCGTAATTGGTGGATGGGGTGATGAGGTAATGGAGGCAAAAAGAACGGTCATGCTGAGCGAAGGCGCAGCCGAAGCATCTCTACTGCCAAGCTAATCCACCGTTGTAACACTGCTCCTATTACCGGGTTTAGTGATGTAACAACGGGACTGGCTTAGCAGTAGAGATGCTTCGACTGCGACTGCGACTGCTCCTTCGCTCAGCATGACCATTCTTTTTGCCTACCCTTACCATCACTCATGAATTCCACTTCCTCTAGCCCCGAAGACCTGCTAATTACCGCCGTCCGCCAGGGCGATGCGGCCGCTATTACGCGCCTGCTGGCCGAAGGTGCCGACGCCAACGCCCCCGACGGCCGTGGCTTCACACCCCTCGTGCTGGCCGCCTACGACGACCAACTTGAGGCCACCCGCGCCCTGCTCGCCGGCGGGGCTGACCCCAACCAGCCCGTCGGCGGCGGCAACACCGTGCTGATGGGCGTTGCCTTCAAGGGCCACACCGGCATGGCCCAACTGCTCCTCGACCACGGGGCCGAGCTCAACGCCCGCAACGGCGAGGGCAGCACAGCCCTCATGTTCGCCGTGCTGTTCGGCCGCCACGAGTTCCTGGACCTGCTCCTCAACGCCGGGGCCGACGCCACCCTGCGCGACAATAAAGGCCAATCGGCCCGCGACCTGGCCCGCCAGAAAGGCAACGACCACGCCCTGACGGTGCTGCCCGAATAGCCCCAACCGGCCCCTCCCAAAATGCCCAACGCCCCGCCCTCCGGTTTGCCGGGAGGCGGGGCGTTGGCGTGTACCGTTCAGCAGTAGCCCGGCAATCAGGCAATAGCTGCCGCGTCGAGATGGTCGAGAGCCGCTACCGAGCCGGGCAGTTGCGTGCGGCTCAGCAGCTGCGCCAGCTCCGGGGGCAGTTCGGCCAGCAGCAGCGGCACCGCCGGGCGGGCCACCAGTTGGTAGCGCGCATCGGCCCGGTCGTGCAGGTTGGTTTTGGCGAACGAGAAAAGCCCGCGCCGGGCGTAGCGGGCCGCGCCGGAAACTTCAGCCGTATCGACGCCTTCCGCCAGCTGCGCCACGCCGGTTTCCGGCCGCGTGAGGAAGTGCTGGTGCAGGGCCAGCAAATCGGTCTGCGAGGCGGCTACCGAGGCCGGCAGCACCCCGCCGCCCGAAGCCACGTGCAGCACATGGCCCGTCGCATCGGTGGCGAAGTAGTCAATATCGGCGTCGATTTGTTCGTGGTCGTGGATGGGCATGAATAAAAACTAGCGTATAACTTGTAACCATCCGCGCATAGAGGGTTGGTTAGAATGTTGGAAGTAGTAATAATAATTTCCAGCAGGTAAGCCTGATGCGTTCCAATCTTGCTGATAATTATCAGTACTATACACCTGCTTGCCCCAGCGAGAATAAATTTGCAATTGCCAAGGGCCAACTGGCAGGCCTGCGATATAGAATACGTCATTAAGACCATCTCCGTTAGGCGTAATGATATTTGGTATAGTAGAGTTAATAACAGATAATGAGCATTCGCTATTTGTGAGTGGCAGAGTGCTGGCAGCCATCTTGGCCACATACATATTAGTTCTGCCTAGGCTTGTTAAAGCAATCTGATCGAAATAACGTGTGTATTCAATGAATCCCGTAGACAGTAATTCGCCTCCTGAGGTAACTACTATGTCGCTAATATGAGCCCCAGTAGTTCGTGTCCATAGTATAATTCCAGAAGGACAGTAGCATACCATGTGGTTATTTCTAGTACTTGATCCATCACTGGTAGTAAGAGTAGGCATACCGACAAGACTAGCATTAATGTATATATTACCCTTATAATCTGTGCTTATAGAACTGATGTAATCAGAATCGCTGTAGGAATTTGGCCCATAGGTGACTTCTCCACCTAATTGTTTACTCCACTGTAAATCACCTTTTGAATTGTATTTGAAAAGTAGAGCGTCAGAGTTAGAAGTAGTTGATGGTCCTTTGACCGTAAACAGTCGATTCTCATGCGATATGGTTTCATGAAAAGATATTGCAAATATCACGTTTTCGGCCAAATCAAGAGATAAGCCATTGCATCGCTCAAACCCTGCACCAATAATAGGCTTAATCCAAATTGGGCTACCCTGGGTATTAAATTTGGCCAGATACAAATCAGTTCCATTTAGGCTTGGATCAGGTAATGTTGTATTCCCTAGAGTAAAACCAGTATAGTAAGTGCCTGCTAGATATATTTGTCCTGTAGAAGTAACAGCGAGGTTACTATTGGTGAAATCGGCACTCGTGCCAAGGTCACCTTTTATCCATTGCACGATGCCCTGCGCGTTGTACTTAGCTAAAAAAAGTTTCCCGCTAGTTCCAGAAATAAAAGTAATTTGATCAAATTGGCTAGTACTGGCCATGTTGCCTGTTAAGTAGACATTGCCTTTGTCATCAGTGGCTATAGCATTTCCTCCACTACTACCGTTGTTACTAAAAGTATTTTTCGCCCATAAGACGTTCCCTTCTGAGTCATATTTGGCCAAAAACATTTCTGAGAATGATGATCCGCCGGTTAGCGTAAGCATTCCAATATTCATGACTGGATTCTGATTGAATACGCCCGTTATAGGGCCAAAACATCCAGTTATGTAGGCTGAGCCTGATGCATCTACAGTTAAACCGCGTGGTAATTCATCTCCCAGTCCACCTGCTTGGCGAATCCATATAAGTTGGCCTGCTGGGTTATATTTGGCTAAATACAAGTCGTAATTGCCTTGGCTGGTAAGTGTAATATTCTCAAAATTTGCTTTTCCAGAAAACGAGCCTAATACATATGCGTTATTGAATGCATCTATTGCTACATCCAATCCTTGAGAATCATCTGCTCCGCCACCAGATTTAGCCCATAAATATTTAGGTAATTGCTGTGCTTGAGCTGAGATTATAAATTTATCAATGAAGCACAGCAATACTATTAAAATGCAGGATGATAATTTTAAATAAATATTCATGTTAGATAATTTAATAAGTAGGTAGATTGAAAAAAAAATTATCGTGCTAGGCTTTATATTGTCTAATTGCTTTCTAGCTTCTCCAAAATCTCCTGGGCCGCCACGGCAATGACGGTGCCGGGGCCGTAGATGCCGGCTACTCCGGCGTCGAAGAGGAACTGGTAGTCCTGGGCCGGGATGACGCCGCCGGCAATGACGAGGATATCCTCGCGGTCGAGCTGCTTGAGCTCCGCGAGCAGCTGCGGAATCAGGGTTTTGTGGCCGGCGGCCAGGCTGCTCACGCCTACCACGTGCACGTCGTTTTCGGCGGCCTGGCGGGCTACCTCGTCGGGCGTCTGAAACAGGGGCGCAATGTCCACGTCGAAGCCCACGTCGGCGAAGGAGGTGGCAATGATTTTGGAGCCCCGGTCGTGGCCGTCCTGGCCCATTTTGGCCACCATCATGCGGGGGCGGCGGCCTTCGCGCACGGCAAAGGCATCGGCCGCCGCGCGGGCCTTGGCAAACTGCTCGTCGTAGCTCATCTCCTGCGAATAAACGCCCGAAATGGCCCGGATAGTAGCCTGGTGGCGGCCGTACACTTTCTCCAGGGCGTCCGAAATTTCGCCCAGCGTGGCGCGCAACCGGGCCGCATCTACGGCCAGGGCCAGCAGGTTACCGTTCTCGTCGCGGGCCGCTTCCGTGAGGTCCGTGAGGGCCGCCTGCACCGCTGCTTCGTTGCGGGCGGCTTTGGTGGCTTTGAGGCGGGCAATCTGCGACTCGCGCACGGCGGCGTTGTCGATGTCGAGCACCTCGATTTGCTGCTCCTCGGAAGGGCGGTAGCGGTTCACGCCCACCACAATGTCCTTGTTCGAGTCGATGCGGGCCTGCTTGCGGGCGGCGGCCTCCTCAATGCGCATTTTGGGCAAGCCGGTTTCGATGGCCTTGGCCATGCCGCCCAACTCCTCCACTTCGGCCATCAGGGCCCAGGCTTTGTCAGCCAGCTCGTGGGTGAGGGTTTCCACGTAGTAGGAGCCGCCCCAGGGGTCCACGACGCGGGTTACGTCGGTTTCGTGCTGCAGATACAGCTGGGTGTTGCGGGCAATGCGGGCCGAGAAGTCGGTGGGCAGGGCAATGGCCTCGTCGAGGGCGTTGGTGTGCAGGCTCTGGGTGCCGCCCAGCACGGCCGCCATGGCCTCCACGGCCGTGCGGGCCACGTTATTGAACGGGTCCTGCTCGGTAAGCGAGTAGCCCGAGGTCTGGCAGTGGGTGCGCAGGGCCAGGCTTTTCGGGTTCTGGGGGTTGAACTGCTGGATGAGCTTGGCCCACAGCAGCCGCCCCGCCCGGAGCTTGGCAATTTCCATGAAGTGGTTCATGCCAATGGCCCAGAAAAACGACAGCCGGGGCGCAAAATCGTCAATCTTGAGGCCCGCCGCCAAACCGGCCCGCACGTACTCCAGGCCGTCGGCCAGGGTGTAGGCCAGCTCCAGGTCGGCGGTGGCGCCGGCCTCCTGCATGTGGTAGCCCGAGATGCTGATGGAGTTGAACTTGGGCATGTGCGCGGCCGTGTATTCGAAAATATCGGCAATGATGCGCATGCTTGGCAGCGGCGGGTAGATGTAGGTGTTGCGCACCATAAACTCCTTCAGAATATCGTTCTGAATGGTGCCCGCCAGCTTCTCCGGCCCCACGCCCTGCTCCTCGGCCGCCACGATATAAAAGGCCATAATCGGCAGCACGGCCCCGTTCATGGTCATGCTCACCGACATCTGGTCGAGCGGAATCTCATCAAACAGCAGCTTCATGTCCTCCACCGAGTCGATGGCCACGCCCGCCTTGCCCACGTCGCCCTGCACCCGCGCGTGGTCGGAGTCGTAGCCCCGGTGGGTGGCCAGGTCGAAGGCCACGCTCAGGCCCTTCTGCCCGCCGGCCAGGTTGCGGCGATAGAAAGCGTTGCTTTCCTCGGCCGTTGAGAAACCCGCGTACTGGCGCACGGTCCAGGGTTTTTGCACGTACATCGAGCTGTAAGGCCCGCGCAGGTAGGGCGCGATGCCCGCCCCAAACCCCAGGTGGTCGAGGTGCTGCACATCGGCGGCCGTGTAAAATGGCTTGAGCGTGATGCCCTCGGGCGTGGTGGTGGTATCGGGAGCGTCGGCGGGCGGGGTGGGCAGCTGGGCCGCGTCGTAGGCTATCTGGGAGAAATCGGGGCGCATGATTTAAAAACTAAAAGTGAAAAATCAGGAATTGGAGGCCAGAGCGTTGCACGGGGCGGTGTCGGGGCCTGTCGGCTTCCTCATTCCACTTTTCACTCTGCGAAAGCAAAAGGAAGAGTTGGACGGGCGGTTTTTTACTTTTCACTTTTAATTGACTTCCCCTGCAACTGGGCCAACACATCTTCGGTGCTGTAGCCCTCCACCGAAAATTCCTTCAGGCCAAAGATGCGGATGGCTTCCTGCATGGTGGCCAGGTCGGCGGTGAGCAGGGCGGGGGGAATGAAGCTGGACTCGTCAATCGGGACCTGGCTGATGGCCCGGGCCACCCGCCCGAACTGCTCGGGCGTGGCGTACATAAGCGTTGCCTGCTCGGCCGAGGAAAACAGCACCGACAGCGTGCCCTCGGGGTGGGCATGGCGCAGCTCGGGCCGCTCCGGCGCCGGCAGCGTCCGCAAAAACGATTCGAGGATGATTTCGTTGGTGTGGGCCCCGAGCAGCACCAGCGCCGCCCGCTTCTTTTTCAGCTCGCGCCGCTCGAAGTGCAGGGCCGTAGCCAGGCGCAGCACTTCGGTAGGATAATTGGCGCGGGTGGTATCGAAGGTGGGGCTGCGCAACAGGCGCTTGGGGTTGAAGTCGAACTGCTCGTGCGCGTTCTGGTAGCGGTTGGTGCCCACCACCACCTGCTCGCCGGTGGCAATGCGCCGGAACTGGGCCTGGGCAGCAGTGTGGAGTTGCTCCAGTACCAGGCCGGTAGCGGCGGGTAGCCCCCCGGCAGCTTCCAGGTGTTGAAACAATGCCCAGGCGTCGCGGGCGAGCGTGTCGGTGAGGGTTTCGAGGTAGTAGGAGCCGGCGGCCGCATCCTGCACTTGGCCCAAGTGGGCCTCCTCGCGTAGCAGCACCGGCAGGTTGCGGGCCAAGCGCTCGGCAAACTCGTTGGGCTCGTGAAACAGACTATCGAAGGTGCCCACGCTCACGGCGTCGGCCCCGCCGAGCACGGCGCTCATGGCCTCGGTGGCGTAGCGCAGCAAGTTGGTGTGCGGGTCGAGGGTGGTCTGGCTCCAGGTGGCGGTGCTGGCAAAAATAGTGAGCCGGCTGGCGGCCTCGGCCGGCAGGCCGTAGGCGTGCAGCAGCGTGGCCCAGAGCCGGCGCAACGCCCGCAGCTTGGCAATTTCAAAGAAGTAGTTTGGGGATACGGCCACGTGCAGGTGCAGCGCGGCGGCCACGTCGGCCAGCGGCAGCTCCTCGGTTGGCAGCGCGCTCAAATAGGCGGCGGCCGTACTCAAAGCAAAGGCTAGCTGCTGGGTGGCGGTGGCCCCACGGTTGCCGTAGTAAGCCGCATCGAGACCCAGGGCCCGGAATTCCGGCCAGGCCCGGCAACTCGTGAGTGCGGTCCGCAATTCGCCCTGCTGGGAAGCCAGGTCGGGTACGTGGTGGGTAAGCGGGTCGAGGATCAGGAAGCCCCGCAGCGCCACCCCGGCCGCGGCCAGCCGCTCCACCAGCCCGGCCGCCCCGCGCCTTACCGAGTAGCCCACGTACGTATCGGCCAGCGGAATACGCTGGGCCAGGTACTCTACGTCGAACTCCTCAGCCTGGGCCAGCACGAAATGAGCCCCTTCGGCCCCCAGCGACAGCGCCGCCGCCGCCCGCTCAATGGTTTCGTGGCCCCGGCCGGCCGCTATGCTATAGGTAGGCACGTTGCGCCAGGGGCTGGCCTGCCGCACCAGCGGGGCGGGGGCTCCCCCGAGCTCATCCAGAGCTTCGCGGTGGTAGAACGGCTGCACCGGGAAGCCATCGGGCGTTTGCCAGGTCAGGGTGGCAGGGTCCTGGCCCTTCAGGTCGCGGGTGAGGCGCTGCTGCCACTGGGTGGTGGTAACGGGCGAGAACTCGGGGAAGGAAACCGGCACGGGTTGCGGCGAATCGGCCATAAGGTAGCAGGTGTGATAAGAAATGGGTGGCCCCTGGGGGCGGGTTAAAGATAGGGGGTAGGGGCCGGAAAACGGGCTTGCATTGAAACTGTCAACTCCTATCTTCGCCCGGCTTTTCCGGATAGATCTTATCCACTGTCCTCAATTCCCTATCATTTTCGTGTACATGCTTAAAAAACTACCCCTGCTGCTGCTACTCATCACTGCCACCGTGGCATCGGCTCAGACAAATTTTCGGCCCGGCTACGTCGTGACGCTCGACGGCGACACACTTCACGGCGAGGTCGATTCGCGTGGGTCTCAGCGCAACGCCCGGCTGGCGCGCTACCGGCCGTCTGACGCCGCATCGATTACCGATTATCAGCCCCAGCAACTGCGTGGCTATGGGTTAGTAGGCGACCGAGTGTACCAGGTTGATTCGGTATCCGTGGCCGTGCCGCCCGTGCCTACTGCACCATATGGGGCGGCTCCCGACACTGTGCAACAGCCTGTCTTTCTAGAAGTACTGGTGCGCGGGGCACTCAGCCTGCTCTACCTACGCGACGAGCTCAGCAACGACCACTTCTACCTGTCAGCGGCCGGCAAGTCGGTCCAGGAATTGTTGCCGCCACCCGTGCGCAAAATAGCCGACGACGAAGTAGCCTATCGGAATTCCGCCAATGCCTTCCGCCGCACGATGGCAGCCGCCACCCAGCAATGCCTGGCCTTGCAGTCTACAGTAGCAGCCGCCCGTTACAATCAACGCAGCCTGAGCGAGCTCGTCACAACCTACAACCAGTGCGTGGGTGCAGCCTCCGTATCGCCAAGCGCCGCAGCGTATAAAACTCGCGTGCGAATAGGGCTTATTGGTGGAGCAGAAGTGAGTAGGTTAGTGCTCAATGGCCAAAAGTCAACTTATGGTTTTGTGAGCAAAGGGTGGAGCGATAAGGTCAGCCCGGTAATAGGCGTGGCGCTGACTGTGGGATTAACCAGAGTCAACCGAACCATCTCCGCCCGGCTCGAAGGATTTTACGAATCGCAAAGCTACCTGCTGAGAAGTCAGATTGCGGGGTCGAATACGTACAATGAGTTTAGGGTTAAGCTTACCAGCATCCGAGTGCCCTTGCTAATGCGCTACACCTTCCCGCGGGGAGAAATTCGGCCCTTCGCGCAAGCCGGTTTCTCTTTCTCTTACCTGCTGAATAACGACAATGAGGAGCGCCAAGTACGCATTCCGGCCAACCCTAATGGTTATCCCGCTTCTGCCTGGGTGCCGATAGTGAAGCCCCGAACCCTGGAGCAAGGGCTGATTGGCAGTGTTGGATTGGCTACGGCATGGGACAACCGCCGTAACGCCAGGGTGGAGCTGCGATATGAGCGGTCCAATGGGTTTAGTAACGCCGTGGGGTTCGGCAGCCGCGTCAATCGGTTTTATCTGTTGCTGGGCTACGACCTGACGAAATAACGATGACGGCCAGCTAAGCGAGAAAGCCGCCGTATCTTTGGCGCCGGCTTTCCCATTTTTTGCTGACTCCGATGCAATTTCTTCGTTCCCATGTGGCGGCCCTGGGCCTGTTGGCAGCGGTGGCCCTGGCACCCGCCTGCCAACGTGGTACCTACCAGCCTCAGGCCCAGTTGGCACCCGTTACGGCCCAGCCGGTGGGTCCGGCCATTCCTGCCAATGCGCAGGCTACGGCTACTATTGCACCCTACCGCGAGCGGGTGGTGGCGCAAATGACAACCGTGCTGGGCAATGCCCCGGTAGCAGTGACCAAAAATTCGGGTGAGTCGCCGCTGGCCAATTTCGTGGGCGATTTGCAGCGGGTGCGGGCCAGCCGCGAACTGGGCCAGCCAGTGCCGCTGGGCGTCATGACCAACGGGGGCCTGCGGGCCCCGCTGCCGGCTGGACCCGTTACTGTGGGTTCGGTTTTCGAGTTGATGCCGTTTGAAAACCAGCTGGTCGTGCTCGACGCCCCCGGCCCCGTAGTGCAGCAGCTGTTCGACTACGCCGCCCGACTGAAAATGGCCGTTTCGGGTGCCACCTACACTGTGTCTCCCGATGGTAAACCGACCGCCATTCTCATCAATGGTCAGCCTTTCAACCCCGCCCAGACCTACCCCATTGCTATTTCCGATTACCTGGCCGGCGGCGGCGACGGCATGAGTTTCTTTAAAGCCCTGAAGCCCCGCGATACTGGCGTGCTGCTGCGCACGGCCATCATCGACTACATTAAAGAGCAAACCCAGCAGGGCCGCCCCATTGCCGCCGGCATCGAAGGCCGCGTTAATTAATCACAGAGGTGGCAGAGGAAAAGGCTAACCCAGATACCGACATGATCTGTTAGTTGCCGAACAGCAGGATTTTCGTTGCATCAGGGCGTTCAACTTTCCTGCTTCAAAATAGAACACTGCCCTTCGCCTTCGCCTCTTCTCTTATTTTATGCTGACTTCCACATCAGCGTCATCCTTTTCCTCTGCCACCTCTGTGATTAAATCTGTGATCAATCGGCGCGATTTCCTGAAGTATACCGGCCTGGGCGTGGCTTCGCTGGGCGTGTTGGGCGCGGCAGCAGTACCAGCCGCCGCGGCCGATGGCCGGGCCGTGCACCTAACCATCCTGCACACCAACGACATGCATTCGCGCATTGAGCCGTTTCCGGACAATGCGGCCCAGTGGGCGGGCATGGGCGGCATGGCCCGGCGGGCGGCGCTCATTGCCCAGGTTCGGGAACAGGAACCCAACGTGCTGCTGCTCGACTCGGGCGACATCTGGCAGGGGACGCCCTATTTCAACTTCTTCCAGGGCGAGCTCGAATACAAGCTCATGAGCCAGATGGCCTACGACGCCAGCACGCTCGGCAACCACGACTTCGACAATGGCCTCGAAGGCCTGCAAAAGCAGTTGCCTAATGCCACGTTCCCGTTCCTGATTGCCAACTACGACTTCACAAACACCATCCTGGCTGGCAAATTCCAGCCCTACAAGGTGTTCGAAAAGCAGGGCGTGCGTATCGGCGTGTTCGGTATCGGTATTGAAATGGCTGGCCTGGTGGCCGACAAAAACTTTGGGGCCACCCAGTACCTCGACCCTGTAGCCACCTCCCGCGCAATGGTGGCCAAGCTGCGCGGAGCCGAGCGCTGCGACTTGGTGATCTGCCTCTCGCACTTAGGTTACAAGTACGAAAACCCCAAAATCGACGACCACAAGCTGGCGGCCCAGGTCGATGGCATCGACCTGATTCTGGGCGGCCACACCCACACGTTTCTGGATGCGCCCGTGCCCGTAGCCAGCCCCAACGGTCATCCTACACTCATCAACCAAGTGGGCTGGTCGGGCATTAACCTGGGCCGCCTCGACTACTCTTTCACGCCCGGCAAGCGCCGGCCAACGGTGGCGGCTACGGCCGTGCTTCCGATTACCACGGCCTGAATAGCCCTAAAAAACGGACGTGGTAAAACGGGGTGAAATACAAGCCCCCCGGAGGTTTTTTGTCTCCATAGTTTTCCACATTTTTGTCTCCCCCCGAAAAAAACGGGGACGATACTGCCCGCCGTTTAGCCCTGTCCCTCACCGCATACCCATTGCTTTCGCCCCGTTTACTTGATGCTGAAGGATTGCCAAACGGTCTGGGCCAACTGTCTTCGCGTCATCAAATCTACGATTGGTGAGCAGAGCTTCCGCACGTGGTTTCAGCCCATCGTGCCGGTGCAGTTGCACAATAATGTGCTCCTGATTCAGGTGCCGAGCACGTATTTCTACGAGTTTCTGGAAGAGCATTACGTGGAGGAGCTCAAGCGGGCCATCCACCAGGAGCTGGGGCCCGATGGACGGCTGGAATACAGCATCATCGTCGATCAGGGCAACGCCCAGCAGAAGCCCCGCACGCTGAATTTGCCCACCGCCCGCCGGGCCGCCGGGCCCGCGGCGTCGGCCACGCCCGCCGCTACGGCTATGGCCCAGAGTGCCCAAACAGCCTCGGCCCGCAACGTGGCCGCCGCTGCCGTAATGCCCGCGCCCACGCCGGCTACGCTGCGCAACCCGTTCGAAGCCAGCAAAACCATCGAGCGCGACTACCTCAAGTCGCAGCTCAACACCACTTATACCTTCGAGAACTACATCGAGGGCGACTGTAACCGCCTGTCGCGCTCGGCCGGGCTGGCCGTGGCCAACAAGCCCGGCACCACCAGCTTCAACCCGCTCATGATTTACGGGGGCGTGGGTTTGGGCAAAACCCACTTGGTGCAGGCCATCGGCAACCACATCAAGGCTACGAATACCGACAAGTTCGTGCTCTACGTGTCGGCCGAGAAGTTTACCAACCAGTTCATTGAAAGCCTGCGCTCCAACCAGGTTCAGGACTTCGCCAACTTCTACCTGCTGGTCGATATCCTGATTCTCGACGACGTGCAGTTTCTGTCGGGCAAGGACAAAACCCAGGAGATGTTCTTCCACATCTTCAACCACCTGCACCAGGCCGGCAAGCAGATCGTGATGACCTCCGACCGCCCCCCCCGCGACTTGGTGGGCCTCGAAGACCGCCTGCTTTCCCGCTTCAAGTGGGGCCTGACGGCCGACTTGCAGAGCCCCGACTTCGAGACCCGGATGGCCATCATCCAGAACAAGATGCAGCAGGATGGCATCGATATTCCGCCCCAGGTGGTGGAATATCTGGCCCATTCGGTGAATACCAACGTGCGGGAGTTGGAAGGCGTACTGATTTCGCTGGTGGCTCAAAGTAGCCTCAACCGCCGCGAAATCGACCTCGAAATGGCCAAGCAGGCCCTGCGCCACATTATCGAGGAAGTGGAAGCCGAAGTCAACATCGACTTCATCCAGAAGACCTGCGCCGAATACTTCAGCGTGCCGCTGGATCTGCTCAAGGCTAAAACCCGCAAAAAGGAAGTCGTGACGGCCCGGCAAGTGGCCATGTATTTCGCCAAGGAGCACACCAGCCACTCGCTCAAGAGCATCGGCCACCACTTCGGCGGCCGTGACCACAGCACGGTCATCCACTCCGTCCAAACGGTTTCCGACCTGATTGATTCGGATAAGTCGTTCCGCAATACTATTGTGGAACTGCGCAAGAAGTTCGCCGGCAGATAATTCTACTAAGCTGAGAGCTTATAGCTGTTAGCTGAAGTTTAGAAAACCTATTTGCCTCGCACAAAACAAGGCCCCGTACTCAGTTGAATACGGGGCCTTGTTCGCTTTTTAGCTAAAAGCTAACAGCTCAAGAAAAAACTAGGCCTGCGTATCGCGCAGAGTGATGTTGTGCTTGGCGGCGAAGGCCCGAACCTGCTCGCGCATGAGGCGGCGACGCTTGACGCCGCGCACCTGGCGCAGGCTCATGGCGTGGGTAGTGCCATCCTGGAGCTGCACGCGCAGCTGCTGGGGCACGAGTTCGAGGGAGGTGATGCCCTCGGCAGGAAAGGCTTCTTTGGCCCGAAACAGCCCGTCTTTGTGCACGATGTAGCCAGGGGTGAACTCCAGGTAGCTCTGGGTGCCGAAAATAGGGGAGTTGTGCACCAGCACATAACCCAGGTACACGAGGCTGAAGACCAGAAAAACGTAGTGCAGAAACTGCAGATCCATGGCCCCGGCGCCCGTTACGATGAGCGAAATGGTGTAGGCCACCCACATCAGGCCCAGAAAAATCTGCCCCCAAAAAGGAATGCGCTGCGTGTTGGCGGGCCGGAGACGAATGCGGGTAGAAGCTGGGTGCATAAAGGCAAAGAAGAACCGAAGGAGAGCGTAAAAGTAAGGAGTTGTTTCTAGTTGCCGGAAAGCGGCCGCCGGAAAGCCAACAGTTCGTTAGCAGTGGGCAGAAAAAAACGTCATTTCGGGGAAAGCGAGGAACTTTTCCCGCTGTACCACCCATCATCAAGACGGTTTGGTATTACCTGGAAAAATGCTCCATCAACTCCGGAATGACGCTTCTTGCTCCTAATTACTTCAGTTTGGCTAAAGCCAGCTCCATCTCGGGCACGGCCTTCAGCAGCACCGACATGGGGCAGTTTTCCTTGGCATACTCGGCCTGCTTCTGAAACTCCTCCTGCGAGAGGCCTTCCACTTCGCCTTCGGTGCTGAGGCTGATTTTAACGACCTTCGGTACGTCGCCCGATGTATCGAGCGTCACCTTCGACTCAGTCCGAATCTGCTTGACCTGCTTGCCGGCCTTGGTCAGGTTGCCGGTGAGAAACATGGTGAAACAGCCGGCGTGGGCTGCCCCAATAAGCTCTTCAGGGTTGGTACCCTTCTCGCCTTCAAATCGGGCTCCTACCGAATAGGGAGCTTTTACGGTGCCGCTCTGGGTCGAAAGTTCGCCGCTGCCTTTAATGTCGCCGTTCCAAACTGCGTTGCCTCGTTGATGCGTCATGAGTAAGTGCTAAAATGATGAAGTAAAATGTCAATACCAGAAAATACGCAAAACCAGGCCTAAAGGATAAGCTCGACCATGCTCATAGGTCCGGAAATGTATCTTTGGCTGGCCTGTTAGGCTACGGGAGCGGAAAAACTCCTTATCTCCCTACTTCATCATCTTTCTCATGGGTCTGAAAGCTACGCTGAGCCGGCCGCTGGCCGCCTACATTGTTCGCCAGTACGCCCACTGGCAACACGACCCGATTGGCACCCAGCAGCAGGTGCTGCGCGAGCTATTGGCCCAGGGTGCCCGCACCGCCTTCGGCCGCGACCACGACCTGGGCGCCGCCCGCACGGCCGCCGACCTGGCTGCCCGCGTCCCCGTCCGCGACTACGAAGGCCTCAAGCCCTATTTCGACCGCGTGAAAGCCGGCGAGCCCGATGTGCTTTGGCCGGGCAAACCGCTTTACCTGGCCAAAACCAGCGGCACCACCAGCGGCGCTAAGTACATACCTATTACTAAGGAGAGTATTCCCAACCATATTAATGGCGCCCGCGACGCGCTGCTGCACTATGTACACCGTACTGGCCAAAGCCAGTTTCTGGATGGGAAGCTGATGTTTTTGTCGGGTTCGCCGGAGCTGGAAATGCTCAACGGCATTCATGTGGGCCGGCTTTCGGGCATTGTCAACCACCACGTGCCGGCCTACCTGCGCCGCAACCAGTTGCCCAGCTACGCCACCAACTGCCTCGACGATTGGGAAACGAAGCTTGACCGCATCGTGGAGGAAACCCTGCCTGCTCCCATGGCCCTGATTTCGGGCATTCCGCCCTGGGTGCAGATGTACTTTGACAAAGTAGTAGCCCGCACTGGCCGGCCGGTAGGGGAGGCGTTTCCCAACTTCAACCTGTTCGTGTACGGGGGGGTCAACTTTGAGCCCTACCGTCGCAAGCTCTTCGACACTATTGGCCGACCGGTGAACAGCCTGGAACTGTTTCCGGCTTCTGAAGGATTTTTGGCCTTTCAGGATGAGCCCGACAACCCCGGCTTGCTCCTGCTGCTCGATGCCGGCATCTTCTACGAATTTGTGCCCGCCGAGCAATTCTTCGAGCCCAACCCGCCCCGCCTGACGCTGGCCGAAGTGGAACTCGACCGCCAGTACGCGCTGGTGCTCACCAGCAACGCCGGCCTCTGGGGCTACAGCCTCGGCGACACCGTGCGCTTCGTGAGCCGCTACCCCTTCCGGGTTCTGGTGACGGGCCGCATCAAGCACTTCCTGTCGGCCTTCGGCGAGCATGTCATTGGCGAGGAAGTGGAACAAACCCTGCGCGAGGCCCTGATTGCTTATCCGGAAGCCGAGGTAACCGAGTTCACCGTGGCCCCTTTGGTAAGTGCCGACCCGGCCACGCCTTCGCGGCACGAGTGGCTAGTGGAATTTGCCCGCCCGCCCCATGATGCCGCTGCTTTCGCCGCTGCCCTCGATGCCGGCCTGCGCCGCCGCAACTCCTACTACGAGGACCTGCGCGCTGGCCATATTCTGGCTCCTCTGCAACTCTCGGCCTTACCAGCTGGTGCTTTCCGGCGCTATATGAAGAGCCAGGGCAAGCTGGGAGGCCAGAACAAAGTGCCTCGGCTAAGCAACGAACGAACGTTAGCGGACGGGTTAATAAGCGAATAGGACTTAATGAGCGAATTATAATATAAATATTTTAATAAAAATATAAATTTAAACAACGTTAGATGAGCATAATGATGATAGTTGCATTAAATGTTCACTTAGTTCATTACTTTTAGAAAAAGGTAGCGGCTTCCATTCAAACTTTTTCAGTCCTGAATGGAATCCGCTACCTTTAAGATAAACATCAACTCACCAAATTCTTCTTCACTCACATGCGGAAAATTCTATTAACTGCGGCTCTGCTCGCGCCCGTCCTGTTGCAGCAGGTGGCCGCTCAGAATCGGCAAATCTCCGGGCGGGTTACCGACCGTTCTTCCGGTCAGGGTCTGCCCGGAGTTACGGTATTGGTAAAAGGGACAACTGTTGGCGTATCTACTAACTCCGATGGTTCCTATACTATTAGTGCCCCTTCTACTGCAACTACGCTGACCTTCTCGTCTATCGGCTTTGTGCCGGTAGAGCGGCCGATCGGCACAGAGTCGACCATCGACATCGGATTGGCTACCGACTCCAAAGTCCTGAATGAGGTAATAGTAACGGCCCAGAACGTCGAGCGGACTCGCAACTCGCTGCCCTACGCGGCGACCCAGGTTGATGGTGAAAACATCACCAAGGCGCGTAACCCTAGCTTCATCAATGGCCTGTCGGGTAAAGTAGCCGGCGTAAACATTCGGCAAAGCAACGGTATCGGCGGTTCCAGCAACATTCTGATTCGTGGTACCAGCTCGCTGTTTGGCAACAACCAGCCTTTGTTCGTAGTCGACGGTGTTCCGATCAGCAACGCCAACACCAACACCGCGGGCCAGCAAACGGGTCGTGGTGGTTACGACTACGGTAACGCCGCTACCGACATCAACCCCGACGACATTGCCTCGACGACTATTCTGAAGGGTGCTGCCGCTACGGCGCTTTATGGTGAGCGGGCTGGCAACGGCGTCATCATCATCACGACCAAGAAAGGCCGTAAAGGCATTGGCGTGACCATCAATACGGGCGCTACCGGCGGCCGGATTGACCGTAGTACCTTCATGAAGTATCAGAAGGAGTACGGTGCTGGCTACGGCACTTACTACGAAGACGCTTCAGGCTTTTTTCTCTCCCGCGACATCGATGGCGACGGGGTAGAGGATCTGGTAGCGCCTCTGTCGGAGGATGCCTCGTACGGTGCCCGCTTCGATCCTAACCTGAACGTGTACCAGTGGGACGCTTTCGATCCTTCCTCGCCTAACTTCGGCAAAGCCCGTCCTTGGGTAGCAGCTGATAATGGTCCGGAGGCCTTCTTCAAAACGGCACTCACGCTCAACAACAGCGTTATCGTTGACGGTGGAACCGAAAACGGCACCTTCAAGCTGGGCTATACCAGCATCCGCGATAAGGGAGTTCTCGAAAACAGCGAGGTCAACAAGAACATCCTCAATTTTGGCGGTTCGCTCAACCTGACGCCCAAGATTACGGTGTCGTCGTCGGTCAACTATTCGCGCGTTGATGGCAAAGGCCGTTACGGCACGGGTTACGGCGATGGTAACGTGATGACCAACTTCCGCCAGTGGTGGCAGACCAACGTAGACTTAAAGGAGCAGAAAGCGGCCTTCGAGCGGACGGGCCGAAACGTAACGTACAACTTTGCTGACCCTACTAACCTAACGCCCATCTACTGGAACAACCCTTATTGGGTACGCAACAAAAACTTCGAAACGGACTCGCGTAACCGCATATTCGGTAATGCTGCCGCCACCTACAAGGTTACCGACTGGTTCAACGTTTTGGGCCGGGTATCGGTCGATTCATACGATGAGGTGCAGGAAGAGCGCATTGCCATCGGTAGCGTAGGCTTGTCCAATTACAGCCGCTTCAACCGCACTTCGCGCGAGTACAACTACGACCTGATCGGCAACTTCTCAAAGAACATCAACGAGTCGATCAGTCTGCGTGGTTTGCTGGGCGCCAACGTGCGTCGCCAGCAGTTCAGCTCAATCTTTGCCGAAACCAATGGCGGACTGATTGTACCGGACCTGTATTCGCTGTCGAACTCGGTTTCTGACCCCGTACCACCGATTGAGGATGAAACTAGGGTTGGCGTTGATGGTATATTTGCCAGCGCTACCCTCGGATTCCGGGAGATGGTCTTCGTTGACCTCACCGTTCGCCGCGACAAATCCACCACCCTGCCCAGCAGCAACAACACCTTCGTGTATCCTTCAGCCGCCGTGGGCTTCGTGTTCTCGGAATTGCTGAAAGATGTGTCGTGGCTTTCGTATGGCAAAGTACGGGCCAACTATGCTGAAGTAGGCCAAGGGGCTGATCCACAGTCGGTGCTAACCAATTATTCTAAGGTTACAACTTACAACAGCAACCCACTGTTCTCGCTGCCCGGCACGCGTAATAACCCCGATTTAAAGCCCTTGCGCACCAAGAGCTCGGAAGCCGGTATAGAAATGAACTTTCTCCGTAATCGGGTTGGTTTCGACTTTACCGTTTACCAGCGCAACACCATCGACCAGATCCTTCCAATAACGCTTTCTACCGCTACCGGCTACAACTCCCGTTTCGTAAACTCGGGTGAAGTACGCAACCGGGGTGTGGAGATTTCGGGATTTGTGACGCCGGTTAAACTGGCTGACTTCTCTTGGACGGTCAACGCTAACTGGACCCGCAATCGCAACGAGGTGCTCTCGCTCTTCGGTGACTTCGATAACATCGTGCTGGCTACCTACCAAGGTGGTGTAAGCTCGAACTATGCCATCGGCCAGCCAGCTGGTATTATCCGTGGTGCTAACCTCGTGTATAAGGATGGGCAGAAAGTAGTGGGCGCCAACGGTTACTACGCACAGACGGTTTCTTCCAATGAGATTATTGGTGACCCAAACCCCGAGTGGACTGCTGGTGTGACCAACACGTTCAATTACAAAGGTATTGGCTTCTACTTCCTGCTCGACATTCGCAAAGGTGGCGACATCTTCTCGCTCGACCGTTACTACGGTCTGGCAACGGGTATGCAGCCCGAAACGGCAGGTCTCAACGATTTGGGTAACCCCTCGCGGCTGCCCATTAGCGAAGGTGGCGGGGTGATTCTTCCCGGCGTACTCGCCGACGGCACACCCAACACCAAGCGGGTAAGCAACACGAACTTTGGCCTCTACGGCTACCGCCGCAACCCAGCCGGAGCTTTCGTTTACGACGGTGGTTTCGTAAAGCTGCGCGAAGTATCGTTGAGCTACTCGCTGCCGACTTCTATTGTATCGAAATTTGGAGCCATCCGTGGAGTCGATTTCTCGGTGGTAGGTCGTAACCTGTGGATTCTGCACAAGAACCTGCCCGATGCTGACCCAGAAGATGCTTTGAGCTCCGGCAACCGTGGCCAGGGTTACTCTTCTGGTTCATTCCCCGCCGTTCGGACGCTTGGTGGTAATATTCGCCTAAGCTTCTAACGCCACCCGTTTTAACTGACTCTCACAATGAAAAAATCACTTTTCTTCATCTTGCCAGCTATGGTGCTGGCAACATCCTGCGTCGATTCGCTGGATGATTATAATATCGACCCAAAGAGAGCTAGTGTAGTTCCATCTACCTCTCTCGTTTCAAGCGCGGAGCGGGAATTGGCTTCTACGTTGGCTAGCGCCAACGTGAACACCAACGTGTTCCGGCTGTACGTGCAGTACTGGGCCCAAACCACGTACTTCGACGAAAGCATCTACGACATCAATACCCGAAATATCAACCGTAACTTCTGGTCGGCGCTTTACCGCGACGTGCTAGCAGATCTGAATGAAGCCAAGCGGCTCATTACGGCTGATAACTCCATGGACGCCAAGGTGAAGGCCAACCAACTGGCTGCCATCGAGACGCTGGAGGTGTATACCTGGGCTGTATTAGTAGATACTTACGGCAACATCCCTTACTCGGAAGCTCTGGACTTCAACAAGCCCCAGCCCAAGTACGACGATGCCAAGACGATTTACGATGATCTGATCAAGCGTCTGGATACTGCCATCGGTAGCTTCGATAAGTCGGCTGGTGGATTGGGTGCGGCTGATTTGTACTTCAATGGCGACACAGGCAACTTCGTTAAGTTCGCCAACTCGCTGAAGCTACGGCTGGCCATGACTATCGTCGATGTGGATCAGGCCAAGGCCAAAACTTTGGTTGAATCCACAGTTGGCAAACTGATTTCCTCCAATGAGGAGTCCGCGAAACTTACCTTCCTTGGTTCCAACCCCAACACCAACCCGCTGTATGTGGACCTGGTACAGAGCGGTCGGTATGACTTCGTTGGTACGAACTTCTTCATCGACCGTCTCAACACGCTGAAGGACCCACGTCTGGGCGCTTATTTCAAGCCCAACGGCGGTACCTTCAAAGGAGGTATTTATGGGGTAGGCAACAACTACGCGTCCTTCTCTTCTCCCGGCGTTGCGCTGGAAGATCCGACAGCTCCAAGCTACCTGCTCTCTTACTCGCAGGTGGAGTTCCTGCTGGCAGAAGCGTCGGCACGTGGGTTTGCAGTGGGTGGTACGGCTGCCTCGCATTACAACAATGCTGTAACGGCTTCTATCAAACGTTGGGGTGGCAGCGATGCTGATGCAACTGCTTACCTCGCCCAGCCAGCTGTTGCTTATGCCACCGCTACTGGTGACTACAAGCAGAAAATTGGTGTCCAGAAGTGGATTGCCCTCTACGGACAGCCAGTGGATTCCTACCGCGAGTTCCGTCGTTTGGACTACCCGAAGCTGACTAAGCCAGAGGGTGCCCTCTCCAACCTGCCCGTGCGCTTCCCTTATCCCGTAGTGGAGCAAAACCTAAACACGGCCAACAACGCCGCTGCTGCTGCCGCTATCGGGGGTGACAACGTCAACACGAAAATCTTCTGGGACAAGTTTTAAACCCCTTCAGAAGTACACACAAAAAGAGGCTGTCCAATCGGGCAGCCTTTTTTTGTGTCTGGTAAGAAGAGAATCGATGGATATATGGGTGCCAGGTAGCACCACTGTATCTAGTTCTGCATCAAAAACCCTTTAATGTACTCCTCCAGGTCCCCGTCGAGTACGTTGTGCACGTCGGTGCGCTCGATGCCGGTGCGCAGGTCTTTGATGAGCTTGTAGGGGTGCAGCACGTAGTTGCGGATCTGGGAACCGAAGTCGATGCGCTTCTTGCCGGCTTCCACTACGTCGCGGGCCGCATTGCGCTTGTCCATCTCGATCTGGTAGAGGCGCGACTTGAGCATGCGCAGGGCGTGCTCCTTGTTCATGAGCTGGCTGCGTTCAATCTGGACGGCGATGATGATGCCGGAAGGCGCGTGGGTGAGGCGCACGGCGGTTTCGACCTTGTTCACGTTCTGGCCGCCGGCCCCACCCGCCCGGAACGTGTCCCAGCTGATGTCGGCGGGGTTGATTTCGATGTTGATGGTGTCATCAATCACCGGGTAAGCGAATACCGAGGCGAACGAGGTGTGGCGGCGGCCGCTGCTGTCGAAGGGCGACATGCGCACGAGCCGGTGCACCCCAATTTCGCTTTTCAGGTAGCCATAGGCAAACTGGCCATCGATTTCGAGCGAGGCCGATTTGATGCCGGCCCCTTCGCCGGGCTGGTAGCTGAGCTGGCGCACCGTAAAGCCCTGCTTCTCGCCCCACATAATGTACATGCGCATGAGCATTTCGGCCCAGTCCTGGCTTTCGGTGCCCCCGGCCCCGGGGTTGATGTCGATGACGGCCGAAAGCTGGTCTTCCTCGTCGGAGAGCATCCGCTTGAATTCCAGCCGCTCAACGGCCTGCTCGGCCGCGCCGAACTCGCGTTGCATCTCGTCTTCGGGCACGTCGCCTTCGCGGTGGAACTCGTAGAGTACCTCCACGTCGTCGACTACCTTCTCCACCGCCTCATAGTCGTCGGTCCAGACTTTGATGCCCTTTAGCTCGCGCATGGTGGCTTCGGCCGCCTTGGAATCGTCCCAGAAGCCGGGGGCAGTGGACTGGGCTTCTATTTCGGTTACTTGTTCTTTGCGGGCATCGTAGTCAAAGATACCTCCTCAGGGCCTCAGCGCGGCCCTTCAATTCCTTCACCTGGTCGTGGGTCATGGAAAAAAAGTGTGGATGAAAAAACGGCCGGCCCAGTTGGACCGGCAAAGGCCAAAGGTGGCAAAAATATAAGCGGTAAACACCGCGGAGCCGGCCCCGCCAACGTGGCAGGACCGGCTCCGGCAGTAATTATGGTGCCTTGGTTATACGGTTATACGCGCACCATCCAGTTGTGCGCATCGGGTGCTTGGCCCTTACGGATGGCGGCGAGGGCAGCCGTGGCCCGGCGCGAGAAGGCATCGTCGGCCACGGCCGGCAGCTCGTAGTCCTGGCCCTGGTAACCGATAACGGCTATGGAGGCAATAGTGGCGGCGGTGCCTACGCCAAAAGCCTCCTGGAGGGTGCCGTCGGCCTGTGCCTGCATGATTTCGCGGGCCGATACCTGGCGCTCCTCCACTTGCATGCCCCAGTCGCGGGCCAGTTGCAGCACGCTGCGGCGCGTAATGCCGTCGAGGATGGAAGAGCTGAGGGCGGGCGTAACGAGGCGGCCGTCGATGATGAACATAGCGTTCATGGTGCCCGATTCCTCTACGTATTTATGCTCGGAAGCATCGGTCCAGATGAGCTGGTTATAGCCCTCTTCCTGGCCCAGGCGGGTGGGGTACATGGCCGCGCCGTAGTTGCCGGCGTTCTTGGAGTAGCCGGCCCCACCTTCGGCCGAGCGCACGTATTTCTCCTCGAAGCGCACGCGCAGCGGCTTGGGGTAGTAGAGGCCCACCGGGCAGGTCACGATCATGAAACGGTACGACTCGGAGGGGCGCACGCCCAGCATAGCATCGGTGGCAAACATGAAGGGCCGGATATAGAGGGCACTGCCCGGGCCCTCGGGAACCCAGCCGGCGTCGAGGCGCACGAGCTGGAGCAAGCCCTGCATGAAGATTTCTTCGGGCAGCTGGGGCATGCACATGCGCTCGGCCGACGCGTTGAGGCGGTGGAAGTTATCGAGGGGGCGGAACAGCGCCACTTCGCCCGACTGGCTCTTGTACGCCTTCAGGCCCTCAAAAATCGACTGGCCGTAGTGGATGGCCGAGTTGGCGGGGCTAACCGTCATCGGGCCGTAGGGAACAATCTGGGGCTGCTGCCACTCGCCGTCGTGGTAGTCTACTACCAGCATGTGGTCGGAGAAGGTGCGGCCGAAGTCGAGATTATCGAAATCGATTTCGGGCAGGCGCGATTTAGCCGTAGGCTGGGTGCTGATTGTGAGCGTGTCGAGCATGGTAAGGTGGGTGGGCTGGGTGGGTAGGGGGCCGGGTGAAGCCAGAATGGGAAATAGACCGACCCGCGCCGGGAGGGGGAGCGGGCAGTTGCTAAAGATGGCGAATTTTTGCCGAACGAGTGTTAGGCCGGATGTTGTCCGGCGCCTTACATCCGGGGTTCCCACTTCACTTCTTCGGCCCCCAGTTCGTGGGCCATCTGGCGGCTGAGCACGAACAGGTAATCGGAGAGGCGGTTGAGGTACATGACTACCAGGTCGGCCACAAACTCATCTTCACGCAAATGAATCACCAGCCGCTCGGCCCGGCGGCACACGCAACGGGCCAAATGAGCAAACGATACCGACTGGTGGCCACCGGGCAGCACGAATACGCGCAGTTCGGGCAACGTTTCGTTCATGCGGTCCATTTCCTGTTCCAGCAGCGTCACGTCTTCGGCATGCAGGTCGGGAATCTTCATCTTCGACTTCTCGGGGTCGGAAGCCAGGGAAGAGCCGATAGTGAATAGCCGGTCCTGAATTTCCTTGAGCAGCGGCCGCCGCGACGCGTTAATGTCCTGGTCGCGGACGAGGCCGATGTAGGAGTTGAGCTCATCGACAGTGCCGTAACACTCGATGCGCAAGCTCGATTTGGGCACCCGGGTGCCCCCAATGAGGGAGGTCAGGCCCTGGTCGCCGGTTTTAGTATAGATTTTCAAGTGCAGAAAGCGGTGGAGGATGGAAGAATAAAGCAGTGGGCCGGGCCCTGGTAACAGAACGTCATGCTTAGCGAGGCTGAGCATGACGTTTTACGGCTAACCGGCCGCCCGCTACCAGCACTACCCGCCAACCGCGAAAAAGTTGGCGGCGGGGTCTACTAATGCCTTTCAAGCTGGCTGATTACGATGTTCTCGTTTACCTCGTCGGTTTCCACCAGCCCGTCGCGCAGGCGCACGATGCGGTGGGCGTGCATGGCAATATCCTCTTCGTGGGTTACCATGATAATGGTGTTGCCCCGGGCGTAGAGGGCTTCGAACAGCTCCATGATTTCGTGGCTGGTGCGGGTATCCAGCGCGCCAGTGGGTTCGTCGGCCAGAATGATGCTGGGGTTGTTGACCAGGGCGCGGGCAATGGCCACGCGCTGGCGCTGGCCGCCACTTAGCTCATTAGGCTTGTGTAGGGCCCGGTCGGCGAGGCCAACGCTGCGCAGGGCTTCGCGGGCCAGCTCGTGCCGCTCGCTTTTACCGTAGCCGGCATAAATGAGGGGCAGGGCTACGTTGTCGAGGGAGGTGGCACGGGGCAGCAAGTTGAACGACTGGAATACGAAGCCGATTTCGCGGTTGCGCACGTCGGCTAGCTGGTTGTCGCTCATGTTGCTGACATCCTTCCCGTTGAGGATGTACTGGCCGCCGGAAGGCGTATCGAGGCAGCCAATGATGTTCATGAGCGTGGATTTGCCCGAACCCGAGGGACCCATGAAGGCCACATACTCGCCCCGCTGGATGGTGATGGAAATGGATTGCAGGGCGTGAATTTCCTCGGCTCCCATGCGGTAAACCTTGGAAATATCGGTGGTTTGGATAACGGGAGGCATCATACCAGAAGGGGGCAGGGGTTAGTTCCAGGGACCGTCAGAAGCCGTTCGGGCCGCGAGGGCCGCATCATACTCCGTACGAAATATACTATAATCTGTGGGGGAAAGCAACGTGCCCAGGCGGTAAAGTGGCTGCTGGGCATACTCAACCAGGCCTATTGGTACGGCGGAGAGCACGAAAGCTTTCAGCAGGGGCACCGACTGCGGGTTGTACTCGATACCGCGCAGCAGCACGTTGTAGGCGGCTGAAGCATCGCCCTGGCGGGTATGGAAAGCGGCGGCGGCCACCAAGCCGTTTTCCACGAATGGGGCCTGCTGCACGAGTTGGGCATAGAGGCGGCCCGCTTCTTTAGGCTGCTGGTCGGCCTCGGCCAGCGTGGCCCGGAAGTAGAGGCGCTGAAACGTGTCGAAGCCTGCAAAAACTCCTTTTTGTACCAGATCCCGCAGCTGGGGCCACTGCCGGCCGCGCACGTACAGCTCGCCCCGCAGCACGTTCCAGGGTGAGGCCCCCACGGCTCCAACGGCTGGAGCAGTCTGGTCCAAAGTCTGGCCAACTGGCACTAGCTGGCCGGCGTTCAGGGCCCGGGGCAACTGCGCCAGCAGCGCTACTTGCCGCAAGGCCGGGCTGGTAATGGCAGCGGCGGCGGGCAGCAGGGCAGTGGCCGGCAGCTCATCGCCCCGCAGTACCAGGTATTGGGCCTGTACCGAGTCGGGCGCCTGAGAATAGGTGGTGCGCAGCTCAGGGTCAAGGGCGGCCTGTAACAACCGGCGGGTAAGTCCGGGGGCGGCCTGGTTTGCTACCTGTCGGGCCGAATCGGGCTGGCTGGTCAGGGCCAGGGCGTAGGCTTCGGGCAGGGCGGCTTCGGGCGCGCCGTTTTCGCGGGCTTCGTGGAGGCGGCCCGCGGCAGGGGCGGGCAGGTGCTGGTCGAGTAGCCATAGCCCCTGCAGCTGCTGGTAATAGGCGGTGCCCGCCCCTGAGCCGGTAGCCAGGGGCAGCAGCGCATTCTGGGCCGCTACCGGCCGGCCTCCATAGTGTTGGCTAAAGGCCCGCAGCAGCGTCAGCTGGTCGAGGTAGGCTGCATTGGCCGGGTTGGCCGCCAAGGCAGGCAGCAGGGGCAGCAAGGTGGTATCGTGGCGAGTGGCGCGGGCCAGCCCGTCGTGGTAGAGCAGGGCGAAGTTGGTGGCGTCGAGGCTGGTGGTGGTATCGGGGGGCAGCACGTTGGCAGTGCCCGGTTGGCCGGTGAGCTGGGCCAGTACCAGGGCATTGCTTTGGAAGGCGGGCGAGGCGTTGCTGCCGGTGGCCTCTACCAACTCGGCGGCGGCCGCCCACTGTTGCTGTTGGATGCGGTAAGCCAGCTCGTTGGCGGCCAGCGTGGGGTTGTTGGGGGCGGTGGCCGCCGCCCGGGCACGGTAAAACGCCACCGAATCGGTTAGGCTGGAGCGGGAATAGAGCTGGGCCAGATCGGCGTTGAGGGCGGCGTTGGCGGGGTGGGCCTGAAGCCCGGCTCGCAGCACGGCCAACCGGTCGAAAAAGTCCCGGGGCTCGTTGTAGAGGGCCGCCAGGCGCAGCGTAAGGCGGGGCGAGGGGCGGCGGTCGAGGGCCCGGCGCAGGATATTGATTTCGTTTTGGCGCTGGAGGCGGAAGCGGTAGAGCGCGGCCCGGCCCAGGCTGGCCTTGTGGTTGTGCTGGTCGAGGTCGTCGCTCTCGGCGTAGTAACGCTCAGCCACCAGAGCCCGCGAGAGGTCGTCGGGTGCCAACTCACTTTCCCAGCGGGCCAAATCGCCCAGATTATTGAACGAGCCGGCCTGCACCTGGTCGAGCACAAAAAAGTTGTTGCGCAAACTCACGGCCACGACCACCACGAGGCCCAGCGCGTACATGGCGTAGAATGGAAACCGCCGGGGCTCGAACACCACGCGGTGCACAGCCTTTTTCTGGCGCAGTAGCGGCCCGAAGTTTAGTAGCACATACACCAGAAATGCCGTTCCCAAGCCCAGAAATACCAGCGCCGTAAAGTCGCGGCCGGCTTGCAGCAGCGGGTCGTTGGTGGTGGCCAGGGCATAGCCGAGGGTAGCGGCGGCCAGCAGCACCAGCACCAGGTACAGCACGGTGGCAGCCCCTGGTGGCACCCAGTCCGCGTAAGTTGCGGCGCGGCGGCGTTGGCCCAGCCAGCCCACCACCACGGCCGGCAGCAGCAGTAGGTAGGGGTCGAGGTAGAGGCCGGGCAGCACCAATAACTGGCTTTGGTTGAGATAGTAGAGGAGCAGTGCCCCCAGGTACAGCCCGGCCGCCAGCAGGAACGGCCAGAGCCCGTATCGGCCAGCGGGCGTATCGGCTTGGGTATTAAGCCAGAGCAGCCCATGCACGTTTTCAAACCCTACCCACAGCACTAGCAGCCCAAAGGCCACGGCCCCGGCTACCGTAAAATACGCGCTTAGGTGCAGGGCCGTGTAGTCGGCGGGGTTGGGGTTGCGCAGAAACACCAGCAGCCCCAGCCCCGTCACGAGGAAAGCAAAGGTGCCCAGCCGCCGCCCAAACGACACGTCGGGCCGGAAGGCGTGGAAGTAGTACGCCGGCCCCACCAGCGCCGCCAGCGCCACCAGCAGCACATACTGCTTCCCGGTAACGAAAACGCCCAGCAAATCAGCGTTGAGCGACATCAGTAGAAAAATGACCAGCGCCATGCCCGCCACGAAGGCCGGCCGGGCCAGCGAGCTGGCAGCGGCCAGAAAGTAGGCCAGCGCTACGCCCAGCAGCACCACTAGCCCCAGCGCCGCCCCGGGCCGCAGAAACGGCCCGGCTACATCATAGGTCTGGGTGAGCAGGTAGCCGTTGGCCTGCACCGGCAGGCGAGCCAGCCCCACCGCCACTTCGGCCACCGTCAGGGGTACGGGCGTGAGTTGGGCGACGGGCCGCAGGGGCAGCACCGCATCCTCGGCTGTGAAGTAGTGCCAACCGGCCAGCCCGGCCGCCAGCCCCGCGCACAGGGCCAGCAGCAACAGCGGCCAGGGCCAGCGGGAAGTAAGGGAGGAGGGAGCGGGAGTCAAAGCAGGGTTTGGTTACCGGGTATCAAGTATCGGGGCTTCGTTATCGGGTAGCCGGGCATCGTGCTGTGGTTATTCAAGCACAATGCCCGGCGGCCTGACAACGAAGCCCCAACAACTACAACTAAAGGAAATTAGTCGAGCACTTTGGGTACCCGGAAATAGTCGGAATCCTTGCGTGGGGCATTGAGCAGGCCGTTCTGGTGGCTAACGGTGTTGTGAGCCTCGTCGGGGCGCAGCACGTTGATTTCCTGCGATAAATGCACGAGCGGCTCCACGTCGGTGGTGTCGAGCTGGCTCAACTGGTCCACCCAGTCAAGGATTTTGTTCAGGTCGCCGAGCATCTGCTGCTCTTTGGTGGCGTCGAATTCGAGGCGGGCCAGGTGGGCTAGGCCGCGGAGGGTTGCTAAGTCGGTGCTCACGGAAAAAGAATCGAAGGTGAAAGGCAGTTGCCGGGCGCAAGATACGGTCTGGGGGCGGGTTGCCGCCCGTTGCCTCGCCTCGCCCTGATTCAGGCCGACGTTTTCTGGTGGTCGGCCGACTCTTGGTGGGCACGGTCGGTGGCCGGAGCGGGCAAGGCTGCTGGCCGCCGGAAAGTGCTGGGGCCGGGCACGCCACCGGCTTCGGGCCGTAGGGCGCTGGCAATAATTTCGTAGACCTGTTGCTTAAGGGCGGGCGCGTCGGCGGCGCCCAGGCCAGTCGTGCTGATGGGGGCGTGCACGATAATAGCCAGCCGGGCCCAGCGCACCCGCAGCCCACCCACATCGGGCAGAAAGTGGTGGTTGAGGGGCATGGTGATGGGCACAATGGGTACCCCGGCGGCAATGGCGAGTTGAAACGCACCATCCTTGAACGGCTCCAGTTGCTGGCCGGGGTGGCGCGAAATCTGGCCTTCGGGGAAAATGATAACCGAGTGGCCGGCCGCCAGCACCCGCCGAGCCAGCACCATCGAGCGGCCCCGGCTCACGGCGCTGTTGCGGTCGACGATGATGTGAGAACGGCCGAAAATAGGGCCCCAGAGTGGGATTTTAGCCAGCGAGCTTTTACCCAGCACGTGCAGCCAGCCCGGCAGCGTGGTGAACAGCAGCGGAATATCAATCAAGGAGCTGTGGTTGGCCAGGTACAGGCAAGGCTGGCCCGCCGGTACCGTTTCGGCGGCCCTGATGGTTTCGACCGGCACCCCCCACACGGCAATAAAAAAGCGCGACCAGGCCCGGTTGAGTGCGTGCAGGTACGGGTGCCCGGCTGGTCGCTGGCTCAGCGCCCACTGTACCGGGTAGGTGACCAGAAACGGCGCCACGAACCAGAACGTGGCCCAGGTGGTGTATAAACGATGACCAACGTAACGAAGCAACTGCGTCATTCCGGCAAGTTAAGGCCGCAAAAATGAGGGCCAGGTTAAGAGGGATTTAGTGGTAGGGTAGTGGGGCTGTAAGTAGAACGTCATTCAGAGTGAAGTGAAGAATCTCGCGTGCCAATGTTGTAATCCTAGCTCAACGTTAGCAAACGAGATTCTTCACTTCACTCTGAATGACGTTCTTTCTCACCGCTCACCAAATTACACGCCCAATAGGCGGGCTGCTTTGAGCAGGCCGGCCACGCTGATGGCATCGGTGATGCGGCCATCCATGACCAGTTGCACGGCTTCGGCAAGCGGTAATTTCCAGAGGCGTAGGTCTTCGGTTTCCTCCGGCTCTACTTCGCCCTGCTCCAGCTCCTGGGCCAGAAACACGAAGCCTTCCTCATCGGTAACCGAATTGGAGGTATGCAGCCGCATGATGTTGGTCCAGCGGCGGGCATGCAGGCCGGTTTCCTCGCGCAACTCCCGCTGGGCCGATTCCAGCACATCGAGTTCTACGGGGCCACCACCCATTGGAATCTCCCAGCAGTATTCGCTGAGCGTGTAGCGGTACTGGCCCACAAGCCAAGTATTGCCCTCGGCATCGACGGGCACGATGCCAATGGCCTTGTTTTTCATCGATACTACCCCATAGATACCGGGTTTGCCGGCGGGGTTAATTATCTGATCCTCGCGCACCTCAATCCAGGGGTTCTGGTATTGAAGGGCGGTGCCGCGTACTTGCCAGGGGTTGTGGTGCTCGTTTAGGTCGGCGGGGTAGCCCATCATAAAGAAGTAGAAGCCAGAAAATGAATCTGGCCCAAAGATACTATGGTCGGCGGGGGTGGGGCCGTATGCCCAATTGAGCTCGCCGGGCGGAACCATTCGTTGGCCGGGTGAAGCGTGTTGTTGGGCCAAAAAATCCAAAACGCCCAACGCTTTCGTATACTTTTGACCTACTAATTATTCAGCGCTGGTAAGGTTTATGGAAAGGAAGGCTCTTACCGCGTAGTATTGGGACCTGGCAAAATTAGTAGGGTGGATGAATGATTTTTTGCCAGCCAATGCGATGGAAAAGGCCGCTACCTCGGGTAGCGGCTTTTTTATTGCCCAATTTTTTGGCCGGTTGGCTCTGTCGGGATAAGTGCCCCTGCCTCAGGTGCCCAGCCTGTCGGGCCCAAATCCTGTAGGCCACCTGCCCCAACCCCCACGAAACCGCCGCGTATCTTATGGGTGCCAGCCGTTCACATTCCGGCCGGTACCAACTATTTATGGCCAACAAGCCCCAAAATAAGCCCGCTACGCCCAAAGAAGGCGACCCGCTATTCAATCTGAAGCACGCTGAGGCCGAAGCCGACTTGGCTAAAAAGAACGGCGGCCTGGGCCCCACCACCAACGTATACATGACCGAAGCCGAAGAATCCACTATCGACGATGGGCCCCGCGACAGCCAAGGCACCCGCCGCGGCGAACAGGACCCGTCGCGCGAAGGCTCTAGCGCCGGTAGCCACCAGTAATAAATGTTGATCGTCAGGGCCGCTGATCAGCCTGACGCAGAAAGAACCTTGTCTCGTTAGAACGACCATCTTTACGGCCGTTTTAGCTCGATAAGGTTCTTTCTGCGTCAGGCTGATCAGCGGCCTTGACGATCAACCATTAACAACTACTAGCGCTGATGTTACTCGTTTCCTATACCGGCGAACCGTTGGAAGCTGGCCTCGATGAAGCTGGCCGGGGCTGCCTGGCCGGGCCGGTGTTTGCCGCCGCTGTTATCCTACCGCCCGATTTCACCTCCGAATTTCTCCACGACTCGAAGCAGCTGACGGCCCGGCGACGGGAGCTGGTGCGGACCGAAATCTGCCGCGAAGCGGTGGCATGGGCGGTAGCCGAAGCGTCGGTGGCGGAAATCACGAACCTCAATATCGCCCAGGCCAGCTACTTAGCCATGCATCGGGCCGTGGCCCAGCTCCTGCTCCAGCCCACCCATCTGCTCGTCGATGGCAACCGATTCCGGGCTCACCCTGCGCTGCCCCACACCTGCATCGTGGGCGGCGACGGCCTCTACCGCAATATCGCTGCGGCTTCGGTGCTGGCCAAAACTTTCCGCGACGACCGGATGCGGGAGTTGGATGCGCTTTATCCGGCCTACGGTTGGGCCCAGAACGCGGCCTATCCAACTGTCGCCCACCGCGCCGCCATTCGGGTGCACGGCCCCACCGAGCACCACCGGATGAGCTTTCGGCTGCTGTAAGGCTTAACCCGCGTTATCCTGAACAAAGCGAAGGACTATACAAAGCTATTTCCTCTTGAGGTTAGCTTTTGTATAGGTCCTTCGCTTTGTTCAGGATAACGCGGGTCAGAACGCTTAGCTCTTCAACTTCAATAGGTCCAGAAACAGGCTGAACCCATCGACGGTGGTGCCGCCTTCGCCGAAGCTGTCGAAGCTCAGGGGCTTGATGATGTAGCCGCTCACGGCGAGGTCCTGGGCTTTTAGGCGGTCGGTTTCGAGGTCGGAGGTGGTGGTGATGAAGACGTTCAAGTTCACAAATTCGGAGTCGGAGCGCAGAATTTCAAGCAGTTCCAGCCCATTCATGCGGGGCATGTTCAGGTCGAGCATCACCACGCTCGGGAGCGGAATGCGCTCCTGGCCACCTTCGCCGCGTAGCATATCGAGGGCTTCGCGGCCGTTGCGGGCAATGTGCAGGGGTACGTTGACGTTGTTTTTTCGTAGCTCGCGCTGCACGTTCATGATATCGAGCTGGTCGTCTTCGACGAGCAGAATGGCAGGGTGTTGCGTGTCGGGGGTCATAAGGCAGATAGGACAAGTAAAACCAAGGGATAGTTGGTTTATACGGCAGTTAGGGGGTGAGGGCGGTGGCGGCAGCCGGCGACGGGCGGCGGGCGCTGGCTTTGGGCCAGGTAAATATGAAGGAAGCGCCCGCACCCTCGGCCGATTCGACGCGGATGGTACCACCCTGGCGCTCCACCATCTTCTTGACGATGGCCAGCCCCACGCCGGTGCTTTCCAGCGTGTCGCGCTCGGTCAGGGTCTGGAAGATGATGAAAATGCGCTCGTGGTACGCGGCCGCGATGCCTGGGCCGTTGTCGGTGATGGCGAAGGTGTAGAACTGGGGGCCTTCTACGCAGCCGATGGTAATGCGACCGTGGGCCGGGTCGTGGTGGTACTTTACAGCGTTGCTGATCAGGTTGGTGAATACCTGTTCGAGCTGCACGCGGTTGGTTTGCAGCGTGGGCAGGTAGAAGGGTAGCTCCACTTCGAAGCCGGCCGGCAGCTCCAGCGAGTCCACGATTTCGCGCAGCAGCTGGCGCACGAACACGGCTTCGTCGGCCTGGGGCGTGCGGCCTACCCGGGCTAGGTCGAGGATGCCGGTAATCAGGTTTTCCATGCGCCGCACTCTAGTGCGCATCAGCACCAGAAACTCCTTGATGTGGGCCGGTACATCCTGGCCCATGTCTTCCTCGATCCAGCGCGAAGCTGTTTCGATGCCCCGCAACGGTGCTTTCAAATCGTGCGATACCACGTAGGAAAACTGGTCGAGCTCTTGGTTGCGCCGCTCCAGCTGCCGGATATTGGTGTTGATGGTATTAGTCATGGTGCTGAGCGACGCCGAAAGTTTGGTCAGCTCGTCGCCCTCCGTGTCCGGTAACTGGGTCGAGTAATCGCCGCCGGCAATGCGCTGGGCTTGGTCGACCATGCCGTTGATGCGCTGCGAAAACTGCCGCACCAGATACGCGGCATAAAGCAGCCCGAGCGCAATGGTGAGCAGCGTAACGCCCACCGACAGCACCCGGGTTTCGCGGATGCTGTCCTGAAGTCGTACGCGCTGTTTGTAACGGGTCTGGGCCTCTTCCCGGTCGAAGGCGGTAAATAGCACCCGGATCTGGTCCATAACCACTTTGCCCGTCAGGCTGCTGCCCAGGTCCTCGTGCTCCAGCCCCCGCACACCCACGTGGGTGGGGTCGCGGCGCAGGGCTTCGCGCTTTTCACTGATGAGCAAGTGCGAAAATGCGGCCCACTGCTGAAACAGCATCTGGGCCCGTTGCAGGCGCTGAAACTGGGTATCGTCGGGAGGTACGTCGTTGCGCAGCCGGGTAAAGCGGCCCAGCAAGTTCCGTTCGCCTTCGTAGTAGGGGGCTAGTACGGCTTCGTTGCCAATGAGCATATAGCCCCGGAAGCCGCTTTCCATGTCGATGATGTTGCGCAGCAGCGTGGTAGCCTCGCCCGTGATGCGCTGGGAGTTAGCCACCCGCTGCGAATTGCGCAGTACGGCCCGCGAAAGTTGGTAGTTGATGAAGACGACGGCTGCGAAAAGCAGGGAAATGGCGAGGAATCCTGCGAATAACTTGGTCGAAAGTTGGAGCTTGAGCTTCATGCAGGAAAGGGCCGTATAACGCGGCCTTGAGCGGGTTAATGGGCCTGCACAGAGGCCTCAAGCGTGTGTAGCAGCACCACAATCTGGTCGGCCAGTTGGTTGATCTGGCCCAGGCCGGCTGTGGCCTCGTCAGACCGGCCGCTCAGGCGCAGGTCCATGAGGCGGTTGGCTTCGGTATGAATATGCCGGTGTACCTGGTCGAGTTCCCGGCTTTCGGGCAGGTGCGCGTAGGCCAGGAGCACGCGCTGATTGATCCACTGACCCAGCGAGCAGAGGTCGGGGTCGCGGATAGGCCCCTCGGCGGTATTGCTGCCGTAGAGGAAAGAGCGAAGCTTGGACTTGAAAAGCAGGTGCTTGATGCGAGCGGCATCAAATTCCTGCTTGGTATCATCGGACATGCAAGAGAGGCCCGGCAAGGGCGAAATACGGGTGCGGCGGACCGGAAGCCGAAGTGGTAGTTGGTCAAAGATAGGCAACCATTGCCGTAACACCCGGGCATAATTGGCTACTTTCGCCCAGCCAAAGAACGGGCGGCGCGGCCGTTTGGTTTTTTGGGTTGATCCGCTGTTTTATCCTCCCATCCACCACCCACTTTCATGTCCGATACGCTCAAAACCGTTCCCCTCAACGACGTGCACCAGCAGCTCGGGGCCAAAATGGTGCCCTTCGCCGGCTACAACATGCCCGTGCGCTACTCCTCCGACCTCGACGAGCATCACACCGTGCGCCGGGCCGCCGGCATGTTCGATGTTTCGCACATGGGTGAGTTTCGGGTGCGCGGCCCGAAAGCCCTCGACCTGATTCAGCGCGTAACGAGCAACGATGCCAGCAAGCTCGCCCCCGGCAAGGCCCAGTACAGCTGCCTGCCCAACCAGGACGGCGGCATCGTGGACGACCTGCTGGTGTACATGCTGGCCGAGGAAGACTACCTGCTGGTCGTGAATGCCTCTAACATTGAAAAGGACTGGAACTGGATCAAGCAGTTCAACACAGAAGGCGCCGACATGCAGGACGTGTCGGACGAGCTGAGCCTGCTGGCCGTGCAGGGCCCTAAAGCCGCCGCTGCCCTCCAAACTCTCACCGACGCCGACCTAAGCGCCATTCCGTACTACTCCTTCGTGCAGGGCACGTTCGCTGGCGCGCCCGATGTCATCATCTCGGCCACCGGCTACACCGGCGCGGGCGGCTTCGAGCTGTACGTGCCCAACCAGTACGCCAAGCAGGTCTGGGATGCGGTGATGGAGGCCGGCCAGCCCTACGGCCTCAAGCCCATCGGCCTCGGGGCCCGCGACACGCTGCGCCTCGAAATGGGCTACTGCCTCTACGGCAACGACATCACCGACACCACCTCGCCCCTGGAAGCCGGTCTGGGCTGGATCACCAAGTTCACCAAGGACTTCACGAATTCCGAAAGCCTGCAAGCCCAGAAAGAGGCCGGCGTGGAGCGCAAGCTCGTAGGCTTCCTCATGGACGGGGCCGGCATCCCGCGCAGCCACTACCCGCTGGTAAATGAGGCCGGCGAAGTCATTGGCGAAGTCACCAGCGGCACCCAGTCGCCGAGCCTGAGCAAGGGCGTGGGCCTGGGCTACGTGCAAACCGCGCTGGCCAAGCCCGGTACCCCGATTTTTGTGCAGGTACGCGGCAAAAACCTGCCCGCCACGGTGGTCAAGCTGCCCTTCGTGCCCGGTACCGAGGAGGTGTAGATAAATTGGTGATATAACCCAGAACCTCATGCTGAGCGCAGCCGAAGCATCTCTACCGCAATAGTATATGATTACTGTTGCGGTAGAGATGCTTCGGCTGCGCTCAGCATGAGGTTTTTTCTCGGACGTTCAATGCCCACTTTTGATATCTGTTTCTCGCCCGAGCTGCTGCCGCTCTTCGACCTGAAGGACAAGGTGGCGGTGGTGGTCGATGTGCTGCGGGCCACCTCCAGCATCGTGACGGCGCTGGCGGCGGGCGTCACCCACTTGGTGCCGTTCAGTGGGCTGGCGGAGTGCCGGGCCATGGCCGCCCAGGGCTACCTGACAGCCGCCGAGCGCGACGGCCAGCAGGCCGACGGCGTAGATTTGGGCAACTCGCCCTTCGGCTACCTAGATGGGGCAGTGGCCGTGCAAGGTCGGGCCGTGGCCCTGACGACTACCAACGGCACCCGCGCCCTGCACCTCTCAGCCGCCGCCGATGAAATCGTGGTCGGGGCCTTCCTTAATCTGGGGGCCGTAGCCGCGCATCTGCGCCAGTTGAACAAGGATGTGGTGGTCGTCTGCGCCGGTTGGAAGGGCCACTTCTGCCTCGAAGACACCCTCTTCGGTGGGGCCCTGGCCGCCCGTTTGCAAGCCGATTTCGATACCACTGCCTCCGATGCCACCCTGGCTGCCCTCGACCTCTGGGCCGCCGCCGCGCCTGACCTTGGCGGCTACCTGCTCCGCTCGGCCCACGTGCGCCGCCTCAACCACCTCGAAGCCCACCAGGACATGGCCTTTTGCATCCGCCAGGACGAGTACGATTTGGTGCCGGTATTTAAGGATGGCCGGATCACGGATTAGCGCGAATTTTAACGGATTTCACGATTTTTGTAGCTGATCCTGCTGTTGCTGTTCTTCAATAGTAAAATCAAGAAAGCCACCTCAACTGAGGTGGCTTTCTTGATTTTCAATCGGCTACAAAATCCGTATAATCCGTTAAAATCCGCGCTAATTAGTGATTATTGAATTGCGCTTCCTCGGTGCTGCCGACCAGCGCGCCGGTGCTGGAGCGGCCGGCGGTGACCAGATCCTGGACTGAATCGAAGTAGGCGGTGCCCACGAAGCTCTGGTGCTTGACGGCCTTGAAGCCCTTCTTCTGAAGGGCAAACTCGCGCTCCTGAAGTTCCGAATAGCCGGCCATGCCCCGCTCGCGGTAGGCCAAGGCCAACTCGAACATGCTGGTATTAAGGGCGTGGAAGCCGGCCAGCGTGATGAACTGGAACTTGTAGCCCATGGCGGCCAACTCCTCGCGGTAGGTTTCCATTTCCTGCACGCTAAGCTTGGCGGCCCAGTTGAACGAGGGCGAGCAGTTGTAGGCCAGTAGCTTACCGGGGAACTCGGCGTGGATGGCTTCGGCGAACTGGCGGGCCTGGTCCAGGTCGGGGTGCGAGGTTTCCATCCAGATGAGGTCGGCGTAGGGGGCGTAGGCCAAGCCGCGGGCAATGCCGGCGTCCATGCCGCACCGGACGCGGAAGAAGCCCTCGGAGGTGCGCTCGGCTTCCTGGAGAACGAAGGGCTGGTCGCGCGGGTCGATGTCGGAGGTGAGCAAATCGGCAGCATCGGCGTCGGTGCGGGCTACTACCAGGGTGGGCACGCCCATCACGTCGGCGGCCAGGCGAGCGGCTACGAGCTTATTGATGGCTTCTTGGGTGGGCACGAGCACCTTGCCGCCCAGGTGGCCGCACTTCTTGGCCGAAGAAAGCTGGTCCTCGAAGTGGACGCCGGCGGCCCCGGCTTCAATCATCATCTTCATGAGCTCAAACGCGTTCAGGTTGCCCCCAAAGCCAGCCTCGGCGTCGGCCACGATGGGCACCAGCCAATGCACCTCCCCCTCACCCGTCACGCTCTGAATCTGGTCGGCGCGCAGCAGCGCGTTGTTGATGCGGCGCACCACGGCCGGCACCGAATCGGCGGGATAGAGGCTCTGGTCGGGGTACATCTGGCCCGAGTTGTTGGCGTCGGCCGCCACCTGCCAGCCCGAAAGATAGATGGCGTTAAGGCCGGCCTGCACCTCTTGCACGGCCTGGTTGCCGGTGAGGGCCCCGAGGCCTGCCACGTACTCCTCGGAGTGCAGCAGCTGCCACAGCCGCTCGGCCCCGTTGCGGGCCAGCGAGTACTCAATGTCTACCGAGCCACGCAGCTTCAGCACGTCGGCGGCAGTGTAGGGCCGCTCGATGCCTTTCCAGCGCGGGTTGGTCGACCAGTCCTTCTCGATGGTGGCAATGCGTTCTTGCTTGTTCATAAGGGTAGGGGTAAGGAGTGAAAATATGGGCAAAAGGGGCCTTAGGAAGGCAAAGCACTGCTTCGCCCCCGGTTGAGGAAACCCGAAAAAATTGAGGGGAAAAGGGGCTGACAACTGCGTGTAAGCCCAGTCCATTAGCCCGTCATGCTCAGCATGACGTTCTTGGGTGCCGTTCTGCCCTACGCCAGCTGGTCGTAGGCGGGCAGGGTGAGGAACTCGATGAACTGCTCGCTCATCACCAGCCGGTCGAAGAGGCGGGCGGCTTCCAGGTACTTGCCCTGGGCGTAGGTTTCGGCCCCTACCTGCTCCTTGATGCTGGCCAGCTGGGCGGGCAGCAGTTCGCGGTAGAGCTCCACAGTTACCGGGCGTCCGTCGGCGAGCTGGGTGCCGGGCGTATGCAGCCACTGCCACACCTGAGCCCGCGAAATTTCGGCAGTGGCAGCGTCTTCCATCAGGTTATAGATGGGCACGCAGCCGTTGCCCCGCAGCCACGATTCGAGGTACTGGATGGCCACGTCGATGTTGAGGCGTAGGCCGGCCTCTGTTATGTCGCCTTCGGGCGCTTTTACCAAATCCTGGGCCGTTACGTGCACGTCGAGGCGCTTGTTGGCAATCTGGTTGGGCTGGGGCATGAGTTCGTTGAAGACCTCCAGCGCAATCGGGACCAGGCCGGGGTGGGCTACCCAGGTGCCGTCGTGGCCGTTGCGGGCCTCGCGCACTTTGTCCTGGCGGACTTTTTCGAGGGCCCGCTCGTTGGCCTCGGGGTCGTTCTTGATCGGAATCTGGGCCGCCATGCCGCCCATGGCGTGCACGCCCCGGCGGTGGCAGGTCTGAATCACGAGCTGGGAGTAGGCGTCCATGAAGGGCACGCTCATGGTCACGGCCGCGCGGTCGGGCAACCGGAATTCGGCCCCGAGGCCCAGGCGCTTAATGTAGCTGAAAATGTAGTCCCAACGCCCGCAATTGAGGCCGGCCGAGTGCTCGCGCAGCTCCCACAGAATCTCGTGGAGCTGGAAGGCGGCCGGCAGGGTTTCAATCAGCACGGTGGCTTTAATGGTGCCCTTAGGCAGCTCCAGCGCGTGTTGGGCGAAGTTGAACACATCGTTCCAGAGGCGGGCTTCGAGGTGACTCTCGATTTTGGGCAGATAGAAGTAAGGGCCCGTGCCGCGGGCGCAGAGCTCGTGGGCGTTGTGGAAGAAGTAGAGGCCGAAATCGAACAGCGACCCACTGACCGTTTCGCCATCGACGAGCAGATGCTTTTCGAGCAGGTGCCAGCCCCGGGGCCGCACCATGAGCACGGCGGTTTGCTCGTTAAGTTTGTACTCCTTTTGGGGCGTGCTGAGCGAAATGGTGCCGCGCACGGCGTCGCGCAGGTTGCGCTGGCCTTCCACCACGTTGTCCCAGGTGGGCGCGTTGGAATCTTCCAGATCCGCCATGAACACCTTGGCCCCCGAGTTGAGGGCGTTGATAATCATTTTGCGCTCCACGGGGCCGGTAATTTCCACCCGGCGGTCGAGCAGGTTAGCCGGCAGGGCGGCCACGGTCCAGTCCTTCTCGCGGAGCAGGCGGGTTTCGGGTAGAAAATCGAGGGCCTCGCCAGCGGCCAGGGCGCGCTGGCGGTCCTGGCGCTGGCCGAGCAAGTCGCGGCGGGTGGGCTCGAAGCGGCGGTGCAGTTCAGCCACGAACGCCAGGGCCGAGGGTGTTAGGATTTCAGCGTATTCGGGCGAGTAGTCGCCCGTCAACTTAACCCGCTCGGGCGTGATGTACGACGGAATAAGAGTTTGGGGCTCGGCGAAAGGCGACATAAGCAGGAGTTTAAAATGAGGGATGAAGGTGTTTCTGGTAGTAATGAATCAAATGTACATTAGCGAATTTTATTAAACAAGCGAATATTCGCTAAAGATGAAAACTATCCTCGAACCCGTAGATTTGCGGGCTTACCGGTGAATGAATTTCATTCCCCAAAAGGTTGTCATGATCCATCTGGCGTCCGCGCAGCCGGAGGCGAGCATGGCACTAGCTTATTGTCTCCACCGCAACACCCCAACTCACCATTTCACCATTTCCCTTATGCTGAGTCACGGCCAGGTTGTTCGCTTGATTTTTGGATTGAAGCTGCGCGAGTTGCGGCAGGAGCGGGGCTTTACGCCGGCCGAGCTAGCCAAGGTCTGCGACGTGTCGGTGAGTTACCTCAACGAGATTGAGAAGGGCAAAAAGTACCCCAAGGCCGATAAAATTCTGAGTTTGAGCAAGGCTCTGGAGGTAAGCTACGATCAGCTCGTGTCGCTGACGCTGCCGCGGCGGCTGGAGCCGATTTCGGAGCTGCTGCAGTCGGATTTGCTCAAGGAGTTTCCGCTGGAGATGTTCGGCCTCGACCCGTTGCGCATCGTGGAGTTGATTGCCAACGCCCCGGCCAAGATGAACGCCTTCATCAGCACGCTCTTCGAAATTGCCCGCAACTACGAGATGCGGCAGGAGCACTTTTTTCTGGCCGCGCTGCGCTCGTTTCAGGAAATGCATGACAATTACTTCGAGGAGCTGGAGCAGGACGTGCGCACGTTCAGCGTTGAGCACGGCCTGGCGGCCCCGGCCCCGCTCGACCGGCGGCGGCTGGAGCAGGTGCTCACCGAAAAGTACGGCTATACCCTCGACCGGACCGGGCTGAGCGACTATGCTCATCTGGGCCGGCTACGGTCGGTTTTTCAGCCCAAAAGTAAGCGGCTGCTGTTACGCCCCGGCCTGAGCGGAGCCCAGGAGGGCTTCGTTCTGGGCCGCGAGGTAGCCTTTAATTACGCGGGCCTGAAGGAGCGGCCCTACGTGAATGCCTCGTTTCCGGTGCATTCGTTCGAGGAAGTGCTCAACAATTTCAAGGCATCCTACTTCGCCGGGGCCCTGCTGATGGAGGAGGAAACGCTGGTGCGCGACCTGACGGGCTTCTTCAACGCCAAAAAGTGGGAGCCCGCGCTGCTGCTGGACCTGTTGGCCCGCTACGACGTGTCGCCGGAGATGTTTATGCAGCGCATCACCAATCTGCTGCCCCGGCATTTCGGCATCCAGAGCCTGTTTTTCCTGCGCTTCGACCAAGCCAATAGCGCCGCCGACTACAAGCTGACCAAGGAACTGCACCTCTCGCGCTTGCACAACCCCCACGGCAACGAGCTGCACGAACACTACTGCCGCCGCTGGATTTCGCTGCGCCTACTGGCCGAGCTGCGCCAACAGCCCGCCGCCGAAGCGCCCTCGTTCACGCTCGGGGCCCAACGCTCGCGCTACCCCAACGGCGACGAGTACCTCTGCCTGACGCTGGCCCGCGCCGGCACGGCTACCGAACCAGCCGTGAGCGTTACGGTGGGCCTGCTCTGCGATGAGAACCTGCGCCAGAAAGTCCGCTTCCTCGACGACCCAGCCATCGTGGTGAAGGACGTCAACGAGACCTGCGAGCGGTGCACCATCCCCGACTGCGAAGTGCGCGCCGCCGCCCCGCTTGAAGTGGAGCGCCGCCAGCGCCAGCAGGAACTGCAGGCCGCCGTAGCCGCCCTCGTGAACGAGGTGTGAGGGGAAAGTGAGACTGGAGGATGTCGTTCCCAAAATACCCCGAAAATCAACCAATGCGTAAATTCTGGCTCCTCTTCCTGATTGTTCTGAGCGTGGCCGTGCTGGCAGGTCTGGGGGCAGGCTGGTGGGTATTGCGTCGGCCCAACGTGCGCGAGTCGGCCTTTGGGCCGGCTTACCTGTACATCGGTACGGGTGCGGGCTACGGGGCGGTGCTCGATTCGCTGCGCAAGTACGAGCTGCTGCGCGATGAGCAGACGTTTGATTGGGTGGCCCGCTGGCGCGACTACCCCGCCCAGGTAAAGCCGGGCCGCTACCTGCTGCGGTCGGGGATGGGCAACCTGGCCTTGGTGGATATGCTGCTCCGGGGCGAGCAGGACACGGTGGCCTTCACGCTGAACGCCTTCAAATACAAGCCCCAGTTGGCTCGCCAATTGGCCGCTGCCTTCGAGGCCGATTCGGTTGGTCTGCGCCGGCTGCTCAACGACAACGCTTTGTTGCAACGGCGCTACGGCGTCGATACGACCACCGTGCTGACGTTGTTTCTGCCCGGGCCCTACCGCCTGCTTTGGAACTCCTCGGCCCGGCAACTGCTCGATTCGGCCGCTGCCACCCACCAGCGGTTCTGGACGCCCGAACGCCGCCACCGGGCCGATTCGCTGGGCCTCACGATTACCCAGGTGCACGTGCTGGCCAGCATCGTGCAGCGCGAAACGGCCCAGCCCACCGACAAGTTTCTTATTGCCGGGGCCTACCTCAACCGCCTGCGCAAAGGCATGCGCCTCCAGGCCGACCCCACGCTGCTCTGGGCCATTGGCAACTTCGGGGTGAAGCGGGTGCTTAACGCCGATAAGCTCGTGGATTCGCCCTACAACACCTACAAACACAAGGGCCTGCCGCCCGGCCCCATCACGTCGGCCAACCGCCAGACCCTCGACGCCGTGCTGCGCCCCGCTCGCCACAACTACGTTTTCTTCTGTGCCCGCCCCGACGGCAGCGGCTTCTCCGACTTCGCCGAAACCTACGCCGAGCACCTGCGCAACGCCCGCCGCTACCAGCACCGGCTGGACAGTTTAGGGGTAAAGCGGTAAGAAGATAGGAGTGGAAAGGAACGTCATTCAGAGCGCAGCGAAGAATCTCGCGTGCGGTCGTTGCAGTAGTAGTAATACCATTGCAGCGTCAGCACGCAAGATTCTTCGCTCCGCTCTGAATGACGTTCCACTTCTCACTTCTCACTTCTCACCTCATACACTCGCAATTGCATTGAATCCTGGCGGGCTTGCTGCCAGCGTTGCAGGGTTTGCTGGTAGCTGAGGCCGGTAAATTCGGAGTGCTCCAGAAACAGTAGGGGCGAGGTGAGGGCCGGCTCGGGCCAGGCGGCCAGCGGCGGCCGGCGGCGCAGCGAGTCGAACTGCCGCACGTTGGCCACGCGCCAGTAGGCGTCGAGCAGCACGTAGCGGTAGCCCTGGCGGGCCAGGGCGGGCAGGTCGGCTTCGTGCATAACTACCCACACGGTGTCGGAAGCGGGTCGGAAGGGGGCCAGACCCAGGCTTACGGTACTGGCCACCGGCCCGCCGCCGTGGGCTTGCAGCCAGGCGGCTACGGCCGGGTAGCTCGTGGACTGGGCGGTGTAGGCGTAAATGTGGCGTTGGAGCCGGTAGCCATTGCCGGCCAGTGCCAGCAGCCCCAGGGCGGCCAGCACCGGGGCCGGCAGCCGCCGCAGCGTCAGCCAGCCCAGCGCATACCACAGCCCGTAGGCCCACAGCAGCCCCCGCGGGGCCTTCAGCAGCAGCGACATACCCGCCAGCAAGCACCAGCCCCAGGTGGCTAGGTACAGTTCGGGGGGCAGTGCCCGGCCCCGTCCGAACCGGCCCGCCCGCCACTCCTGCCAAAGCAGCCCCAGCGGCGCCAGCAGCCCCACCCACACCAGCACCGACTCGAAATCGAGCACATAGCGCAGGTAGTACAGAAAATCGGGCTGGATGGTGGTGGTGCGGCCGGCGGCGTTGGCTGCATCGGGGAAGGCGACCTTATAATACACGGCCGCCCAAGCATACCAGGGCACGCCGGCCAACACGCCCACCAACCCCAGTACCACGTAGGGCGCGGCCACCAGCAGCCCCACGCGCCACCAGTGACCCCGCTGCCACAGCAACCCGTCGGCCTGCCACCACTCCAGCACGGCCAGAATGGGCAGCGTCAGGATGAATTTGTAGTTGAAGCCCAGGCCCAGCACCAGCCAGCCGACGGCCCGGTAAAGCGTAACGGCCCCCGGCTGCCGGAGCCGTTGGTAGTAGCCGCCCAGCAGACCCGCAAAGCACAGCAGGCTGGCCGAACTCATGGTGAAGTCGCGGCCCGAGAACGTGAGGAAGGTGCCGGTGCCCACCAGCAGGACCAGTAGGCCGGTCTGCCAGCCGGGCAAGCGGGTAGCGCGGACCATAAAGCGGGTGAGCAGCCCCACCGCTGCCACGGCCAGCAAGGCATTGAGAACCAGGAACACGCGGTAATCGGTGGTAAACCAAGCCACTGGAGCATAGCACAGCATGAACAGCGGGCTGCCGTGCCGGAACAGGTGGCTCAGGTTGCCGGCCGCTATTTCCTGCACCACCTGCCAGTTGCGTACCGAATCGTAATCGGGTAGCGCTGTGTGCAGCAGTCCGTGCAGGCGCATCGGCACCAGCAGTAGCAGGGCCACCCCGAGCCAAAGGCGCGACTGGTTGACGGACGAGGAAGAAGGCAGCAAACGGCTCAAGGCGCAAAATAACAAAGCAACGCCCGCCCCGGCCGGTTGGCCCCGCGGGTTTTCTGCCCCGAAGATGGCAGATTGCCGCCGATACCACCGAACTTGCACCGGTATCCGGTGGTGGGCCCGCAACTCCGCCGGAGCCCGCCGACCCGTTTCTCACTTCTCACGTTCTACCTATGCGCCTAGTGCTTCAGCGTGTCCGCCACGCCCGCGTTACCGTTGAGGGCCGGATTACCGGCCAAATTGGTTCTGGGCTGCTTGTACTGGCTGGTTTCGCGCCCGACGATGATGCCGCTATTCTCGACCGGCTGGCCCGCAAGCTGGTGCAGTTGCGCATCTTCGCTGATGAGGAAGGCCGCATGAATCGCTCGGTGCAGGACGTGGACGGGCAGGTGCTCATCGTGAGCCAGTTTACGCTGCTGGCCGATGCCCGCAAGGGCAACCGCCCCAGCTACGCCGGGGCCGCTCCACCGCCGCTGGCCGAGCCCCTCTACGAGCAGTTCGTGGCGCGCGTAGCCGAGCTACTGGGCCAGCCCGTAGCCACCGGCGAGTTCGGGGCCGATATGCAGGTGGAGCTGCTCAACGATGGCCCCGTGACTATTGTGCTCGACAGTTAGCACCAACAACGTTTAATGCAAGAATTATGACCATTGACGAGGCCCAGCAAACAGTGGATACCTGGATTCAGACCACCGGCGTGCGCTATTTCAACGAGCTGACCAACATGGCCATGCTCACCGAGGAAGTGGGCGAAGTGGCCCGCATCATCGCCCGGCAGTACGGAGAACAGTCGTTTAAAGAGTCGGACAAGGATAAGGTACTGGCCGACGAACTGGCCGACGTACTGTTCGTGGTTATCTGCCTGGCCAACCAAACCGGTATCAACCTCACCGAGGCCCTGACCCAGAACCTAGTAAAGAAAACCCAGCGCGACGCCACCCGCCACAGGGAGAATGAGAAGCTGTTTTGAACTTAGAAGTGAGTACCAAGAAGTGAGAGGTGAGACTTTCGTGCTGACACTCCTGTTTAGTCGGGTGTCAGTTCGCCCCGGGCGAAGGCTGCACGATTAGTGCCTTTCTCCCAAATAATTTCTGCTCGGGCGGCTAAGCGCGGATCATTAATGGCCAGCAAGCCTCCTTCGCCGGCACTCAGATTTTTGGTTTCGTGGAAGGAGAAAGCCGCGAGGTGACCAAAAGTGCCTAATGGGCGGCCTTCGTAGCGCGCTTCGATAGCTTGGGCAGCGTCTTCTACTACCCACAGGTTGTAGCGCTCGGCCAAGGCTAATAGCCTCGGTAACTCAGCAGGAGGCTGGCCGCCGTAGTACACGGGTACGATGGCCCGAGTGCGGGGTGTGATCAGCGGCTCCAGCTGCGCAAAGTCGAGGTTAGGATGGTCGGGGTGGCTGTCAACAAAAACGATGCGGGCCCCGCGTAGCACAAAAGCATTGGCGGTGGAAGTAAAGGTGTAGCTGGGTATAATTATCTCGTCGCCTGGCTGAATATCCAGCAGCAAAGCGGCCATTTCCAGCGCGTCAGTGCCGCTGTTAGTTAGTAGCGCCTTATGAATGCCGTAGTGCTGCTCAAAGAAATGCTGGCAACGCCGCGTAAATTCTCCGTTGCCCGAAAGCTTACCCGCTACCACCGCCTGCTGGATGTAGTCTAACTCTGGACCCACCAGGTAAGGGCGGTTGAAAGGGATAAAGTCGGGGTGCAAAGGTAAGGTAATCATGCAGTACCAGTGAATGGAGCCAATACGTAAACACTAAGTGTGTATTAAGACATCACCAAACTAAATAGATTACCCTCTGGTACGGCCCTATGTGGGGTCAACTGAGGTGGTCTAGTTACGCTGGACAGTTTAGGGCGTTAAGTGGAAGAAGCTGTTGGTGAGCGTAATAGGGGGTCTGATAGTCGATGCTGGAGTGCAGC
>NZ_NIRR01000079.1 GCF_002204745.1 Hymenobacter amundsenii | reverse complement strand
ATCACCAACAAGGACAAGTTCTTTCACTCCAACTCCGACCTCGACCTGATCGGTGATGCTGAAGAAAGCCATTCCTTCGTGAGCTTCGAGGCCAAGGTGGGTCTTTTTAAGTTCAGAAAACGGGCTAGACGTTGCCGCCGTCCAGCGAGTTCAGGTTCTGCTCGGCTTCGGCTGCGTCGGTGGTGGTGGCAGCATCGGGTGCGTCGGCATCGAGGCCGGCGAAAAAGCCGGTGCGTTGGGCCAGTACACCCAGGCCAGCAGCCAGCAGGGCAGCCCCGCCCACTACTTTCTGGGTGGTGCTCAGCTTACCCAAACCGCTCTTTTTGCCCAGCTTTTTAAGCGACTTGAGGACGGTTTTCTTCTTGGCAGGCTTGATCTTTTTGGCCACTTTGGGCTTGTCTTTTGAGGTCTTTTTCATGGGGCAGGGAAAGAAGTGAAAAGGGATAAGTAAAATGAATAGGTAGGTCGGAGCAGGCGCTTGCGTTGGGTTGCGGGTGCGACGCAGGCATCACTCAACGGCAAAGTCTGAGGCCCCGGTAGCTGGCCGTCGGCCTTTGCCAGATTTTGCCGGCTTTCGGCTTTTGTGGGCCGGGAGAGCCGCGTCTGAGGCTTCGCCCGCGACTTCCTCCGCAGCAGCCGGGGCGTCGTTGTTCGTTAGCAGGCGGGGCCACGAAGCGCGGTCGGGCGTAACGGCATCTACGGCTTGTCCGATGCGGTGGCGCTCCAGGTAAATAACGCCGGCCACGACTAGGGCCAGACCGCCCGCCAGCTTCTGGCCGGTGCTGAGCTTGGCTATTTCGTCCGTCACCTGCCGGAATTTGCGGATGGACTGCGCCGTGGCAGAGAACAGGTCGTCGGAAACGGCTTCCTGCCGGTTGTGCTTTTTCTTCTTGTCCTTGGACATAGCGGAGCGAGTTAACGGAGCTGACGGAGCCGGTTTGGAAACTGCTACTCGTCTGTGCTCCATGGATCAGTGTATTCGCAGGTTTGCCCCGCAAGGTTGTCGGAGAATGCGAGTTAGCCACGACCCAAAGGCACTAAATAGCACGACTGTTTTCGTCAATCAGTATGTGAGTGCTGTTGGTAGCTTAATGACCTTGTAGGGAGCATGCTTGCCAGCTGCCTGGCTGTACTGAGTCAGTCATCTTACTCGTACTACTTCTTTTGGCTATTTACACTGCCTCTATATCCTACCAGCCTCTTTATATCCTATCTTGGAATCCATTTAGCAGCCTAGCTCAATTGCTGTAGGCTTTCGTGTATCAAGTACTTGCCTTGAGCATCTAGTAAAGTGGAGCCCAGAACCCACAGTAAAAAACGGGGCGTCACCGAAAAGCCTTACGAGTAGGAATCGATTATCTGTTTCTTTATGGAATACTTTTTACACGGCTTGAGAAATTATGCCGTATTCAGCGGCCGCGCCCGCCGCAAGGAGTACTGGATGTTTCTACTGTTCCAGCTCATCTTTGGCATTGTGGCAATGGTGGCCGATGGCCTGCTCGGCACTACTTGGGAAGCCGGAGGTGGGGGCGGCATGATCTATACCGTATACTCCTTGGCCCTGATAGTCCCCGGGCTCGCGGTTTCGGTACGGCGGCTGCACGATGTGGGCAAAAGCGGCTGGTTCTCCTTTATTGCCCTAATTCCGTTGGTAGGTATTATCTGGTTGCTGATACTTTATTGCAAGGAGGGCACACCGGGCGAAAACAAGTACGGCCCTAATCCAAAAGCCGAGTTTGCCTATTAACGGCTCTTTAGTTGTAAAAAAAGCGGCCGAAGCTCTTAGGAGCTTCGGCGCTTTTGCTTTTATCACCAATCAGTTACACGTAACTACAGTAATAGCTGCGTCCCGCTACCATTCGCTTTTGCTATCGGGCGGGAACGAATAGGTCTGGGTTGTATCAGGCCACTGACCATAGGTGGTATAAGTACGGGCTGATAACCGCCGGCCTTTTCTGTTTATAAGGAAAATATCCGTCCCGTTCACGGCCTCTAACCACTTTGTATTTTCTCTTATGGGGCTCAATTCATCATACTGCAAGGGCGCAACAATACGTCCGCGTCGGTCGATGATACCCCATTTGCCGCCGCGCCAAACCATATGTTCCGTATCACCCGGATATAAAGGCTCTTGGTGGCTACCCTGTCCAACGATGCTGTACCCTTGCCGGAAGGGGTAAGCAATGGTAAACTGTGCGGGTATTTTTACTCGACCGCGTCGGTTAGCAAAACCCACTTGGGCGCTATCATTTGTGTAGCGCATTAAGCCTTGTGCTACATAATCGGGTCCATTATCGAAGAAAAAAGCTCGCACTGTTCGCTCCCCCCAGGCATTTAGCAGCCACGGCAAGCCTTTCTGCGTAGCGTCCCATGCTTCTATCAGCACCCGACGGGGCAGAGGTTGCGGCTTGCTGTCTGAGAGTTGGTTATATAAGCCAGTATAAGGCCCGCCAATGGTCTGACCGGTTCGTTTGTCCTGAAAGTAATAATGCCCCACACCATCTTCGACAAGTAGTGGCCTTGAGGGGCGGCAGGATACGCACATCACCACGCCTATACTTCCAGCTAGTATCTTTTTCACCCTCTGTAATCTATTGCGTTTAGATGAATCAAACGCTGCTACTCAGTATTTCTTGCTCATACTTAGTTTCAAAGACACAAAAATAGCCAGAACTACCATTGAGAAGTTCTGGCTATTTCATGCGTTTGCAAGATGTAATTACATGTGAATCGCCCGGTTCTCGGTGGCGGCCAGGCAGGCTTCCTTCATGGCTTCGGCGTAGGTGGGGTGGGCGTGGCTCATGCGGGCCACGTCTTCGGCTGAGGCGCGGAACTCCATGGCCGTAACGGCTTCGGCAATCAGGTCGGCGATGCGCGGGCCCACCATGTGCACGCCCAAGATTTCGTCGGTCGTTTTATCGGCCAGCACCTTCACGAAACCGTCGAGGTCGCCGGAGGCGCGGGCGCGGCCCGAGGCGCGGAAGGGGAAGTTGCCGGTTTTGTAGGCCCGGCCTTCTTCCTTGAGTTGCTCTTCGGTGTAGCCCACACCGGCCGCTTCGGGCCAGGTGTACACCACGCCCGGAATGAGCAGGTAGTTGATGTGGGGCTTCTGGCCGGCAATGGTTTCGGCCACGAATACGCCCTCTTCCTCGGCCTTGTGGGCCAGCATGGCGCCGCGTACCACGTCGCCGATGGCGTAGATGCCGGGCACGTTGGTTTGCAGGTGGGCATCGACCTTGATGCGGCCGCGCTCCTCCATCTCGATGCCGGCGGCCTCCAGGTTCACGCCCGCCGTGAAGGGCGAGCGGCCCACCGCCACCAGGCAGTAGTCGCCTTCCACCTTCACTTCCTCGCCTTTTGGGTTGGTGGCGGTTACCGTTACCACGTCGCCGGCGCGGGTGGCGCCGGTTACCTTGTGGCCGAGCATAAACTTGATGCCGGTTTTGCTCAGCACCCGCTTCATCTCCTTGCCGATGCTGCCGTCCATAGTCGGCACCAGCGAATCGGTGTACTCAATCACCGTCACCTCCGAGCCCAAACGGGCGTAAATGGAGGCCATTTCGAGGCCGATAACGCCGCCGCCAATCACGATGAAGCTCTTGGGCACCTCCCGGATGTTTAGGGCCTCGGTGCTCGTGATGATGCGCTCCTTGTCCTGGCTGATGAAGGGCAGCACCGTGGGCTTCGAGCCGGTGGCGATGATGACGTTCTTGGTTTCGATCTGCTGCTCCTCGCCGCCGTTGGTGGGCACGATTTTGATGTGCGTTTTATCGACGAACGAGCCCAGGCCGTGCAGCACATCGATTTTGTTCTTCTTCATCAGGTACACGATACCGTCGGTGTTGGCTTTCACCACGCCGTTCTTGCGGTCGTTCATCTGGGGCATGTTCACCCGCAAATCGTTCAGATCGATGCCGTGCTCCTGGAATACGCTGTGGGCGTTGTGGTAGTGCTCGGAGGAGTCGAGCAGGGCTTTACTTGGGATGCAGCCCACGTTGAGGCAGGTGCCGCCCAGCGTGTCGTACTTCTCGATGAGGGCAGTTTTGAGGCCCAGCTGGGCGCAGCGGATGGCGGCTACATAGCCGCCCGGCCCCGAGCCGATGACGGTAACGTCGTATTGGTTCATATAAAAGCGCGTGAGTTCGGTGGAAATCAACTGAAGGCAAAGGTACTGTTGATTTGCGGATGGCAAGGCGAGCGAAGCGCGACTTTGCCTCTCGGGCTGCACAGGTGGTCAGCCAGCAGAACCAATTTGCAGGCTAGAGACTAGGAGCTAGTTCCCCTCCTTGGAAAGGAGGGGTTAGGGGTGGTTGATGAGCGTTGAACAGCCTCTAAAAGCTGCCTCTAGCAGCCGTTCAGGCAGCATCAACCACCCCTAGATGTATAGTCCCAGCGTGAGGTGGGTCGGGTCATGGGTAAAGTTAACGGGGTTTTTCTGCCACTGGGCACACACAAATTCATGTGGCGTGAGGCCGCGTA
>NZ_NIRR01000078.1 GCF_002204745.1 Hymenobacter amundsenii | reverse complement strand
GCCGTGTTGATGAACTCGACGTTAGGGTGAGGAGCTTGCTCATCGGCATTAAGCACCCGGTCTGTCCGGTAATTGTGGCCAGTGGCTTTGTCGGCCTGGGCCTGGCTGGTAACCTTGGCCCAGCGCATGATAGCTTTGTATGGCATTGTAGAGAGATTAGGCAGTGGGGAAAGAAAAAGTAAGGGAGTAAGCTGCCAGCAGGCCGCACGGCCAATTTCCAGAGGCGTAGCCGATTTGAAATTGGTATCGTGTGTGATACCATTGCACCAATCCAGCATGAGCCCCCTAGAACCCTACCTCAACCACAAGCTACACCCCTTTTGTCACATCCCCAAATACCTCTCCTTCGGAGATAGGTTTTCAGGCATAGGCCCCAAGCTCAGTCTCCGGTGGATAACCCACTGCCTCTTCCTTTCCCCACTGCCTAATCTCCCGCCCGGTTCATCTCCCCTGGGCTGAGCTTGGGGCCTATGCCTGAAAACCTGCTAGCTGAATAACCCACAAAAAACCGTGCAGCAGAGGGTAAACCTTCAACGCTGCACGGTTTTGATTTGGGAGTCAGCAGAGGGTAAACCTTCAACGCTACCTGAGCCCGGGGGTCGCCTTATTCCTCGGTGGGTGCTCCTCAGCAGTGCCACTTCCGCTTAGACGACGCTGTAAAGATAGAGGACTTTACCGAAAGCTATAGAGTGGGAAAATTATAATTAACCCACTGCTCCAGGATTCTATTACACGAGATAATTGCCATTCGATTGCCTATTAGTTGCCTGGCAATCCATCTGCCGTCCTACCCAACGAGCCTGTAATGATGCTATCTAATCAGGTGGCGCAAAACGGGTACCTCCGCGATTAGGCATATGCTTCAGAGGGTGTCCTTTCTGGTGGCAGTCACGAATCTGACATTTGGACTATCTGACAGAGTCAATAAACCTCCCCACCTGAAAAATCTGGCTTTAAGATTCTGGAAAGGCCCTGTATGAGCTTTAAATGCGGTTTTGTAAGTAGCCCGATTTCGTGTCCTTTTTTAAAATCATGATTTCAGCCTGCTTGCTAGCCAATTCCAGCCTAGTCCACAATGGTAGACTTGAACCTCCGAATGGGAAATCAGAGCACGACTAAAGTGATAGGAATAGGTAGCCTTCCAACGACGTGTGCCTTTGCGGGCGAATGGTTGAGGAATTTTTTTGTGACAGAGGAGCAGGTCCAGTCTATATAACCTTAAAGAGAAGGTAAAATGGAAGTCTTTATAAAATCAATCATAGCCTTACTACCCGCGCTCGAGGCCCGTGGGATTTGTATCACTCTAATCCTTGTTCTGGGAGCAGTAGCCTATGGGTATTTGGGTGTGCTCACAAAAAGGGCAGAAGTAATGCCGGACCTAACCAGGGCCCAAGGTGAAATGGCTGAAAGCATAGCACGAGCTGACGTCATAAGGGCTAGGGCACATATGGCCGACACCACTCTTATCACTAATAGTGTCCCCAAAAAGGAGTAGTGACCTTAGCCTATGGTAACAGATAGTTGGGTGTTATCACCTTCCCCAACTATCTGTTTCATTTCGAATAGGTCCAGTTGAGCCTTGTTGGGTACCTGCTTCTTCTTGATATATGTCTTCGCAAAAGACACCCTGTCTCCATTGAAGACCACCAGAGGGTTTATAAAGTATTTAAAATGGCTATCACTGCGAGCGATTATGCCACACTCAATAAGGGCTGACAAACCGGATAGAACGTCCTTTGGGTGCTTGTATTTGGTGTACTCCAGGCATTTGTTCATCTCTAAGAAGAACTCATCCTTTTTTGGCTTTAAGATATTGATTATAAAGCCAAATACTCGAATAGCTGACTTAGATAACTCCCAGAAAGCAGTGAACTGACTTAGATAAACTTTGGCGAACTGGGCTTCATCTACTTCGATGAATTTCATGAAAGCAGTGTGGCCGGCTACCTCTCCGTCAGAGTTGACAATCATCTGAATTTCGTCCCGATTTTTGGAACGCATCACTTGTGTTTTTCGGATGATTTTGATGTCCTCAATAGCCTTCTCTACGAAAGGGTTCTCCTTGAATGTCTCGTACTGCTTTACCGATTTGTATGCCATAGTGGTAAATTTTATTTACCACCAAGGTACAATCAATTTACCATATCATGGTATGATATGGTAAAAATTAGTTACCAAACCACATCAACTAATGGAAACCAAAAAGTACCACCTTGGTAAATCCTATTTACCAAGGTGGTAAATGACCCCTACTGAATATCAGTTAGTTAGAGCAGTTTGCTTCTTAGACTCTTAAAAGGGTGTAAAAACGGTCGGTTTTGGGCTCCTCGAACGGTAATGAGTAAAGGCAGCTATTCTTCTTCTTCGGAGAGGTAAGACTAACAACCTACCCTCACTACTTTCCAACATAGCAACGATGCAGAGGCTACTCAACAAAAATTGTATTTAGCAGGCAGTGGGGAAGAGAGAACGTAATGGCCACTACCTACGAATCGTCCCTTAACATAATCCAACTTATACCCGGCCTCCTGGCATAAGTGCGGTTTGCTCCCCACTGCCCCTACTCGCTAAACGTGGTACTTTGCCGGTTTGAGGCCTCTTTTCTTTCAGTGTTTCAGGTACGCTTCTGAACCAAGCTAGAAACATGGTGCCCCGTTTCATTCTTTGCTGGCTGTCATCTGCCGCATTCATTTAATCGCAACCTCGTGCAAGCACCTTTGAATTTCGGCCCCGCCGAACGCACCCCCATTCAGCGCCAAGAAATTGCGGACCGCGCAATGGCCATCACCCTGGAAGAAGAGCGGCACGCCAAAGCGGAGCTGTTAGCTCTCTACGACCAGTACGTGGCCGGCGAAGTGGATCTGTACGCCATCAGCATCCACGTCGGGGAACAGACGCGCCAGCGCCTGCTGGCCTTAATCGCCGCTGGCCCAACGAGCAGCTAGTTCTTTCGCTCCCCACCGCCCCCGATGCAGGCCACTTTTGGAATAAGAACCCCTACTCTGCCAGCATCAGCCCCCTATCTCAAACCCTTTGCTCGGACCCTGCTCACGCTGCCTGATGGGTTGAGCTTGAGGTTTGACTTCAAACTGTTCTCGCCTGGATTGGCTGCCGGCGTGTTCGTACACCTGGCCACCACTTCGCCTAACCTTATCGAAATGACCCCCAATTTGGTGAGCAAAGCCGGGTTCATACTTCACGTAAACCACCTTCATACTATCCCCACGCGATGGTTCGCCCTGCACCCCGAGGGAAGCAGCATAAGACCGGCCTCCTATCCGCAATGACTCCGCTACCTTGTCTGCTATATCCTCCGGCACGATTAAACAGGCTGTCAGAGCCTCTGAGCTAACTTTCCATCTATAGATTTTGAAAGCCCGGTCCATGAGCGATAGTTCTTTGGTGGCCACCTGCTGGCGGGCCTGCTCTACTTTCCGGATTTCGGCCTGTTTCGCCTCTAGAGCTAGCTTTTCCGCCCGTTCTTGCCTGGCCTGAAGTTGTTCTTCAAGCTGCTCGCCCATCTTCCGGCCGTTGGGACGTATCTCGGCATAGGTGAACGCTGAGCCAGTGGGGTGTTCTACTTGGTTGGGATTGTCTGGCGTGGAGTTTCTAAACTTAAATCCTTGCTTCCTAATCCCTCCTACATAGGTTTGGAAGTCGGAGTAATCGCCCTTAACCAAGTGTACTTCGAATACTCGTTTGGTCTCCAGACGGTCTTTTTCGCGCTGTTCAGCCCCCATCTGGAGTAAACTGGCTGGTGCCACCTTGCCCTGGACTAAATCTATAGCGAGCCTGATTTTTTCCTGCTCAGCCCGTTTCAACTCACCCTGGGCCTGCTTCATACCCTCATAATTCTTCTCCTTCAGGGCCTCCACGGTCTCCAACTGCTTTTGGAGGACTCGGACCTGTTCTTTTGCTGCGGCGTTCTCCTGGGCCAAATCTGTGGCCTTTTTGGCCCGTTGATTAGCTGCCTCGACCTGGGCGCGGGCCTGTTCGTTCACCTGAGCTGTAGTTTTAGCCTCCCAGGCGGGTAGGTTCAACGCTTCCCGTACACTCGGCCGTTTTACTTCAACGTCCTGGTATACACTGGCCGGCCCCAACTGTGCCCTCACCTCGGCCGAACTTTCGGCCTGCTGGGCGTACATGCGTTTCATGTCTTGGTGCTTGGCCTGGCTGTGCTCCACGCCTCGTTCCAGCCCGTGAACCTGCATCGACTCGGCGTACTGGCTCTGGTAGCTCGTGAGCGTTTTGGGGTTAAATAAGTCCTTGGCCGATAGCCGGCCGTCCTCTGTGATGGGCACAATGACGGCGTGAAAGTGTGGGCTCTTCTCGTCCTGATGCAACGTGCAGCTGAGCACGTTCTTTTCCCCGAACGTCTTCTTCAAAAAATCCACTTGGTCTTTTGCCCACTGGCTGTCAGCCATGTTCACGGCCCGTCCATTCTCGTCCCGCTCAAAGAACTCGGGGCTAGCTGTTAGAATAACCTCCATACAACGCACCTGGTCGTCGCGCACCTTCCGGGTAACGACCTCGGCAATCCTCTCCTCAGCTAGCTCCCAGTAGCCCCGGCCGGCCGTGTTGATGAACTCGACGTTAGGGTGAGGAGCTTGCTCATCGGCATTAAGCACCCGGTCTGTCCGGTAATTGTGGCCAGTGGCTTTGTCGGCCTGG
>NZ_NIRR01000077.1 GCF_002204745.1 Hymenobacter amundsenii | reverse complement strand
ACGAACCCAACGGCCAAAAGTAATGAGGCGGTCGGCTGGGTTGTGAATAGTACTCAGCACCATCGCCCTGCCCTCAGTTCCGGCAAACCAGGTTATGCAGAACCGGCCGTTTCGGGTACGGCGCGTTTCTGCTGGTGAACTACCGGCGCGTTACCAGCGGACAGTAGGTAGGCCGTAATTTGCCGGCCACAGAGTGAGGCTCCGGTCGGAAAAGTTCGTGGCCACTGCCTTTGGGTGACGGGTTCCTTGTAGTTTGGCTCGCGCAAGCGGTAATTTGCCCCCAACTGCTCTTAACCCAAAGCCCAAAGAACACAATAGCTACATGACCTTACTTGCCCGCTGGCAGCAATTACTGGACATCCGGCCGGAGGAGGGCCGCTCGGTGGGGCTGTTCTTCCTGCACAACTTCCTGCTCGGCATCGGTACCATTCTGGTGTACGTGGCGGCCAACGTCATTCTGCTCGAAAACCACCCCGAAACCAGCCTGCCGCTGGCCTACGGGGTGTCGGCGCTGGCTATGCTGGGGGCCGGGCAGGTGTATGCCCACTACGAGCACCACCTGGGGCTGCAACGGGTGGCGGTGCGGGTGTTACTGGCGGTGGTGGTCCTGATGGCCGTTATTGGGGTGCTGGTGGTTACCGGCGAGTCGGTGGCGGCGGCGGTAGCCATTATGGCCGGCTACCGCGTTATTTACCTGCTTACTAACCTCGAATTCTGGGGTGTGTCGGCGGTGGTGTTCGATGTGCGGCAGGGGCGGCGGCTGTTCAGCGTTATCAGCTCGGGCGATATGCCGGCCAAGGCCCTGGGGGCCGTGCTGGCCGTGCTGGTGCACCACCACACCGAGCTGCTGTGGCTGCTGCTGTTGGCGTTTGGAGCCTACGTGGGGGCCCTGCTGGTGGTGCGGGCCACTGGCCGCACGCATACCGTGGAGGTGCGCTCGGCCGCCCGCGCCCCCCGGCAGCAGGCCGTAGCCGCGCCCTTGCGGCGCTGGCTGGGCAGCAGCCGGCTGGTCCTGACGATGTGCCTGAGCATGTTGCTGATTGCCGCCGCTACCACTGGCATCGAGTACGCGTTTTTCATCAACGTGAAAGAGCGGTTTCACGACCAGGCCCTGGTGATGCGCTACGTGGGTACGGTGCTGGCGCTTACGTACTTGGTGGCCATGCTAGTGAAGCTGGTGGTAACCGGGCGGGCCCTCGACCGCCTGGGCGTGCGGCCGGTGCTGCTGGCCCTGCCCGCAGTGCTGCTGGCTGGGCTGGCCCTGTTCGGCATGCACGGCGAGCTGGGTAGCGCGGGACTGCTGCTATACCTATGCGGGCTGTTTCTGGTGCAGGAAGTGTTGCGCCGGGCCATTTTCGACCCGGTATTCCTGGTGCTGTTTCAGCCGCTGCCCGCCGCCGAGCGGTTGCAGGCCCACACCCTGGCCAAGGGCATCTACGAACCCCTGGGAATGGGGCTGGCAGGGCTGCTGCTGCTGTTGCTGCCGGGCGCGGGGCCGCTGGCCGGACTCAATTTTCTGTTTGGCTGGATGGCGCTGGCCGCCATTGGGGCCGGCCTGCTGCTTTACCACACCTACGGCCACTACCTGGCCGAGCTGCAACACGCCGTGGGCCGCCGGTTCGATGCCGCTCCGGGCGAAACCCTCGCGGCCGTGTTGCCCGCCACGCCCGATATGCCGGTTGCGGCGCAGTCCATCGTTACCCCAGTGGCACCCGTACGGCCATCCGTCAAGCTGCCTGCTGATGAGGCTGCCATAGAAGCCCTGGTGGCTGCCCTGGGCGCCAAAACCGCCCGCGCCGCTGCCACCGACCAGCTGCTGGCCCATGGCGCGGCGGCGTTACCGGTGCTAATCCGTACGCTCGAAACCAGCTCCGCCGGCCCCATTATCCGGCGCGTGGCCTACCTCTGCGGGCAGCTCCCGGTCGCGGCCAGTTGCCAGGCGCTAGTGGCCCTGGCCCGCCGGCCCGAGCTTACTTACCGCGAAGCCGCCCTCCGCGCTTTGCGCCACCACACCCCCGGGCTGGCTGCCGCGCCCGCCTTCCGGGAACTGGTAGGGCAGGAACTGCTGCTGGCCCGCGAGCTGCTGCTGGGCCAAGCCGAAATAGACCCGGGCGGCCCCCTGCACGAGGCCCTCGATTACGAGTTGCACCGCGTCGAGCAACGGCTGTTCGGGTTTTTGCAGCAGCTTTATCCAGCCCAGTCCATCCGCGACGCCCAGCGCCACGTGGCCCACGCGACCCGCGAACGGCAAGCCAACGCCCTCGAAATCCTCGACAACCTCATCGACCGGCCGACTTACCAAGGGCTGCAAACGCTGCTCGAAGTTGGGTTGCCAGCAACCAAAGCCGCCCGCCTGAACCGGCTGCTGCCCGCCGCCCCGGTGCCCGCGCCGCTGCTGGCCACCATCGTGGAGCGCGGCGAAACCACGTTCTCCGACTGGACGGTAAGCCTGGCCTTGGGCCAGTGGCCGGCAGACCATATCGATTTTCTGCTGCTGCTGCCCCACCTGCTTTCCGATAGCCGATTGTTGCGCGAAAGTGCCGTGGCCGCCTTGGCCCGCTGGGCCGAAAACCGGCCGGCGGCCTACCAGATTGCCCTTCGCCAGAACGTATTCTTAGCCGATTTACTCATGAACCACGCCGCCGCTATCGCCCACGTTTCTGCTGCCGCCCGGGTAGCCGTTTTGCAGCATACTGCCCTGTTTGCCGAAACGCCGCCCAACGTACTCAGCGCCATCGTGCCCATCATGCAGGAAGTAAGGTTTGCGGCCGAAGAACAGATTTTTGCCCAGGGCGACCTGGGAACGTCGCTGTTCATCGTCCACGAAGGCAGCGTGGGCATCTTCAGCGGCGCCCGGCAGCTAGCTACTTTCGGCCCCGGCGACTTCTTCGGCGAGCTGGCCCTGCTCGATACCGAGCCCCGCTCGGCCACCGCCCGCGCCCAAACGCCCACGCTCGCCTTCCGCCTCGACCAGGAGGACTTCTACGACGTGATGGAAGAACGCCCCGAAGTGCTCCGCAACATCTTGCGCGTGCTCTGCCAGCGCCTGAGAAGGCAGAATGAGGCCGGAGCGGTGAATAAGTGAGATGGTGAATCGGGGAGTGAGCGAACGATATTCTCACCAACTCACTCATCCACCATCAGGCTACTACCTCGTAAATCATTACCGGTTCTGCCTTGTTTTTGAAGACCACTTCCTGCAGCGGGCGGCACTGGAACGACTCCTTCAGGCGCAGGTAGGTGGCTTCCGTAATGACTACCTGGCCGGGTACCGCTACGGCCTGCAGGCGCTGGCTCACGTTCACGTTGTCGCCAATGACGGTATAATCGAGGCGTTTGAGTGAGGCCGAGCCAATGTTGCCCGAGACCATTTCGCCGGTGTTAATGCCAATGCTTACCTGGGGCTGGTAGAGCTTGCCATCGGGCAGTATGCTGTGGTGGCTCTGGAGGGCGGCGCGGGCGGCTAGGGCGGCATCTACGGCCCGGTCGAGGTGGTACTCGTTGCGGAAGACGGCCATAATGGCGTCGCCCATGAACTTATCAATGTAGCCGCCCTGGGCAATAATCTCCTTCACCATCAGGTCGAAGTAGCTATTAAGCATGGTCACGATTTCGGTAGGTGGCAACACTTCCGCCAGCGAGGTAAAACCACAGATATCGATAAAAACCACCGTGGCCTCTACTGTTTCGCTGGCCATTAGGGTGTTGGCAAACTCGGGCCGGCCCACGAAATTGAGCACGGTTTCATCGACGTACATGCGCAGCACGTTGTTTTCCTGGATGGCTCGTAGCGTCTGGCGCAGCGTCTGCACGTGGTGGGCCGTTTTTTCGATGGTCAGCTCCAGATCCTGAAAATCGACGGGCTTGGTCACGAAGTCGAACGCGCCCCGGTTCATGGCCGTGCGGATGTTGGGCATGTCGCCGTAGGCCGAAACCATCACGGTTTTAAGCACCGGGTTGGCTTCCTGGAGCTTGCTCAGCAGTTCCAGGCCATCCATCACCGGCATGTTGATGTCGGAGAGCACAATATCGAGGTCGGGGTGCTGGCCCAGCGCGTCGAGGGCCTGCTGGCCGTTGCCGGCAAACACGAACTCGTACGTATTCTCCCGGATTTTTCGCCGGAATTTCTGCTTGATGAGTAGCTCCAAATCAGCCTCGTCATCAACTACCAGAATCTTCGTTTTCATGGGCTGGGTGTGTTTTGGGGGATTGGGCAATCGGGCAGGCGGCTGAAGCAGTGGCCGAGCGTGTCGTAAGTAAAGCCCCACCGGCTCTGGCCGTTGCCTGCGCTTCCACCTACAGAAGCAGCAGCTTGTTTTTAAGGGCGGCGAAATCGACGGGTTTGGTGAGGAAGTCGCGGGCCCCCAAGGCCAGTGCCTGCTGGCGGCTGGCCTCGTCGCCGTAGGCCGTAATCATCATCACCTGGGGCGCGATGGGCGGGGGCGGGGCGGCGTACTCCTGCCGGATCTGGCGCAGTAACTCCAGCCCGCTCATGCCCGGCATGTTAATGTCGGACAGAATCAGGACTACTTCGGAGGGGTGCCCGTGCAGAAAATCCAGCGCTTCCTCGCCCGAGTAGGCAAAGGAAAACGTGAACGTACCGCTCCGGATTTCGCGCCGGAATCGTTGCTCGAACAGCGTCCGCACGTCCGGCTCATCGTCAACTACCAGTATTTTCATGTCTTAAAGATATCTAGTTGTTACTCCCCATGCGTCCCGGCAGTTCAATGATAAACTCGGTGCCTTCGTCGTCTTTGGTTTCGAGTTGAAGGGTGCCGTTGTGGCCCTTGATGATGATGTCGTAGCTGAGCGAGAGGCCCAGACCCGTGCCCTCGCCCGTGGGCTTGGTG
>NZ_NIRR01000076.1 GCF_002204745.1 Hymenobacter amundsenii | reverse complement strand
GTATTTACGCCGTTTGTCGGGCGACGTCCCGCTTGATTTTGTTGCCATAACAGAAGAAATATACGTCCTTCTTCTGTCCGTCTTGCCTAGACCACCTCATCTTTCCCGATATCCACTACTGCTCCGAGCGCTCCATCCCCGTGGGGGTGGCGTTTGAAACCACCGACGTCTTTTATCCTCTGGTGACAGGCAAGGACATGGGCTGCGGAGTAGCCTACCTGCGTATTTCCCGGCAGGACGTGTTGCGACCCTTTGACAAGGTCCAGCACTACCGGGCCCTGGAACGGGAGGTTCACGCCATGACCGACGAAGGCCTGGGTGGGGGGAATCACTTCCTCTCGCTGGAAGCCTCTGAGAAGTACCTCTATGTGCTCGTGCACACGGGCAGCCGCAACCTGGGCATCTACATGTACCAGCAAAACTGCGCCCTCTTGCAACAACACAGCCCCGGTCAGGACTGGCTGCCCCTGGAGTTGGCCACGCCGGACTACGTCCGGGAGTATGAACGGGTGCTGACCTATGCGGCAAGCCGCCGACAGCAGTTCCTGGCCAAAACCTATGACTTTCTGCTGCGCAATAAGTATGTGCAGGCGGGCACCTCTGTGGTGGCCGACAGCTGCCACAACCTGCTCGAATTCCAACCCGCCCGGGTGATTCACCGCAAGGGCAGTACGCAGCTGGTGGGCGATAGCGAAGTCGTGATTCCGCTCTCTATGAGCCGGGGCTCACTTATTGTCAAGCCCAACCGCTGGGACGCCTCGCTGGAGCAAGCACTCTGGAGCTGCTCCCACGGGGCCGGCCGGGTGTTGAGCCGCACGGATACGCTCAAGCACTGGCACTCGCTCAAAAAAGCGGAGAAGGATGCTTACCGCCAGCACTTCTCGGAGTTGCTCAACCGGCAGGGAGACTTTGAGAGCAGCATTCTGCAGGAGTTCGACTTTGCCTACAAAGACGCCACCGCATTGCTGGCCACCCAGCCCTTCCTCATCCGCTGTGATCAGACCCAGCCCCTGGTGACGGTGAAATTCACCGGGGTTTAGCCGCGGCGCACCAGCAGCAAATACGGCGTTGTGTTTGCTGCTGGTTCGCTAAGTGGCCTGATAGTAGATTTGAATCACCGTTTCAATAAACACTTGGGCCGGGACGGGTATCGCACCCCATGCGCAGGAGTAAGCAGAAAATCGTCGGCCCTCAGTCCCACACAATAGCCGGGGTGGTTTGCGTGAGTTGCTGGGCATCGACGGTCCGCACCCGCACCTGGAACTGCTGGCGGGCGTTGTCCGCCGGCTTGGGGCTAATGCGCAGGACAATGGGCTCGAATCGCCGGTCTAAGTACCACTTTTTGGTGTTGAGCGAATCGGCGAGTTGGGCCAAGGGAAAATCCGGGCCGTTGCGGCCGATGGTGCAGCGCACAAAAGCGTTGAGCGGCTGGCCCGCGGCTTGCCCGTTGAACAGCCCGGTACTGGTCAGCCCCACCGCGGCCACGGCCGTTTTCAGGCCCTTCTGGCCTTCTTCTGCGCACTGAAACGCCTGGGCCGACCCCGTGAACGGGGCGCCAATAGCACCTCGGGCGACGTAGTCGAGGCGGAACTGCAGCGTGAGCCGCACTTCGTTGGCGGAAGTGCGGGCGCCGCTGGTTAACGGGGTGCCCGCGGCGTCGGCCAATTCGAGGAACAACTCCTTCAGATACGCATACTCGCGCGTGGCTTGTAGGCAGCAGGCGACGGGCAGCACCCCCAAAAACACGAGGAGCAATAGCGAGCGGAATAGTACGGCTTTCATGGCAATGAATACGGGCATAATGAATGGTGCCTAAAATACGCTCCTTGTATGATTGCACTGCCTTACTTTAGAAGGTAGCCAGAAAAGAAAACGGGGACACGCAACGCTCCTAACGGCGGCCCCTCGGGGCTGACCATGTGTTGAAGAGTCCGTGCCCCGTTTTCCGTTTTTGCCCGAAGACTGCACAGCATGGAGGGAGCTTGGCTTGCGCCCGGCATCCCGTATTTGTACAAGGAAAGTTGCGGTAAAAACCTGCCTGGTTGAATGTTTAACCCCTTTTCCCACTTGGTTATGCCCACTGCTCGTTCCGTCAGCGCCCCCCTCAAATACGTGGTGGGGATTGATATCGCCAAAGACACCTTTGTGGCCTGTTTTGGCCGCATCGAGACCAGCCAGCACTTGCGCTTCGGCAAAGAAACCACCTTTGCCAACACGGCGGCCGGCTTCGCGGCGCTGCTGGCCTGGACGGCCAAGCAGCAGCCAACAGCGGCTCCTGGCTGGTTTGTGGTCGAGGCGACGGGGGTGTACTACGAAGAGCTGGCCTATTTCCTGGCTGATAACGCCCAAGCCCTGAGTGTCTTGCTGCCCAATAAAGTCAAACATTTTGCCCAGAGCACCGAACAAAAAAGTAAAACCGACCAACTCGACGCCCGCCTGCTCTGCCGCTTGGGCCTGGAGCGCGCCTTGCCCGCCTGGCAACCGCCCACGCCCGCCCTGCGCCAGCTGCGCGCCCTCTCCCGCGAACGGCAGAGCCTGACCCAGCAGGCCGCCCGGCTCAAAACCCAGCGCCACGCCTACCACCATAGCTATCAGCCCGATGCGCGCACCCTGGACCGGTTGACGACCCGCCTGCACCTGCTGAACCAGCAATTGAACGCCGTGGACCAGGACCTGGCCGCGCTGCTGGCGGCCGAGCCGGAACTGGCCCGCAAGCTGGCCCATCTCACCAGCGTGCCGGGCGTTGGCCGGACGACGGCCATCGCCGTCGTCGCCGAAACCACCGGCTTCGCGTTGATCGAAAACGAGCGGCAATTGGCCTCTTACGCCGGGCTGGACGTGGTGCAGCGCCAAAGCGGCCTCTCGGCCGGGGCCACGCGCATTTCCCGCCGCGGCAACGTGCGTTTGCGCACCGCCCTGTATTTGCCCGCCGTCAGTAGTTTACGTTCCAACCCGCAGCAAATCGGCTTTTATGCCCGGCTACGGGCGCGCCAGGCCAGCGGCAAGCCCGGCGTCGTGGCCGTCATGCGCAAGCTGCTGCTGCTCTGCTACTCGTTATGGAAGAACGACTGCGCCTATGACCCGCACTACCACCCGGCCCGGTGCCTGGAAAAAGAAGTAGCCCCGACCCGTTGAGGGGCCGAGGCTACGCAGGATGGACCCGAAGGCCCTCCTTAAAGGCGACCAAAGGTAAAAAATTTGCCCCATCCCTTGCTTTATATCACAGCATCTTCAACTGAACAGGCCGCGTTCACCGACCCACCGTTTCACTGAACGGAACGCTCTTTACTTTTAGCACCCTTATACCGTTTACTCCCTGTCGCCCATGGACGAGCCGAATCGCTGTTATTTCCCCTTGGTCCTTCCTTCGGACCCGAAGGTCATTGGGGTACGCAATGGCATTATGCAGGTCGAGATTTGCGACGACGCCTTTCTCACCACGCTACGGGCGACCGACCCCCAAAGCGATGCGGTGCCGGCCGGACGCATCCGGTGCTTGCGAGTGCTGCGCGGGGCCAAAATGACCGATTTTCTTTCCTTCGGGCCCCATCTGTGGAAGTGCCCTTTTTTGCTGCATGAACGGACACAAGCCCTCCTCGCGCCGTTCAACACCCGCTTTACACACACCTTCCCCGTGGAGGTGCCAGGCGGGGCACCGGGCGTAAACGACTATGCGCTGGTGCGGGTGCCGTTGCTGGGCGCGGGCTTTATTGATTTTTCCCGCTCGACCTATTGCACCGGCAATGACCTGTTGAACAACAAGCAGCAGCTCCGCTTCGCCACCCCGCAGGAGTTCCTCCACTCCCAGGAATGGTTCAAGTGGCCGGAGCACTTGGTACTGACTCCCGCGTTTGATAGGCACCTGGATTTGTTTAATCTACAAGGGGCCGGCCTTTACGTGTCGGAGCGCGTAAAGCAGGCGCTGGAGCAAGCACAGACCACCGGGGTTAAATTCTCGGGTATGCAGTTACCTATCATAACCTGTTAAGGCTCGTTTATCTTCGGACCGTTTGAATGAACGCCATGTGCCTGCGTGGGGCTTGGGTACTTGGCTGTCACCACTGACCTGTTTTGGAAAAGTGCAGGTACCGCTGCAGCAGGGTGTGAGCCTCTTGGGCCGTGAACGTGGGCACCGCGAACCCGCGCGCGGCCGCGTGTTGGAGCAAGCGCTCGTCTCGAAGACGGTACCTGGGCCGGTGGAGGTAGTACCCCACGTAGCTGGGCCAAACCCATTCGCCGTCGGAGTGGATAGAAAACGAACCGATTTCGGTTCCTTCCTCGTCCACTAACCGGTCCATGAACTCGACCAGGGGCGGGCACTGCTCCAAATAGGCGAGTAGTGCCGGCTTCTGCGGGCACTGGTCGGCGGACGCGTCGAACACCTCGTGCACGTCCTGCACACCGGGAATAAACCAGTGAAAGGCTGTCAAAAACCCGATGCCATTCATTTCAACCGCCTGTCTGAAGTGTGATGGTTTCTTGTCCCAAGATTACGCTCTTTACTTTGAATAGGGCGTGTCTAAGCCACGACCGTTTGCGTGAACTAGCCGTTGCTGTGGTTTAAGTCTGGTTCGTGTGCTTTCCAGGCGTGTTGGTACAGTTGCGCGGTTAACATAGCACGTTGTTCCGCCTCGTTACTTTCGGTCAGCCGGGCCTTAAAGGCTTGTAGTTCCGACAACGGCAACGGGAGGTGGGACCGCAGGTTCGCCAACGTGAGTCCCGCAGCCAAGAGGTTCTCCGCTTGCTGTACTGCCTGCTTGCGCAGAGCATCTTGAAGGGGAAGTTCGGGGAGTTCCTTCCAGGAGATAGTGCGTATCCGTTGCGTGCTCTTGCAGACCAGAAAACCAGGTGCGCCCCCGAGCAGGAGGGGTTCGACTGCCAACTGACCAGGACGAAGGCCAAAGACGTGGTCAAAGTACCATCCTTCTTCGTGTTCAACCGGCTTGCCGACCACCCAGTGGTAAGCGGCGGGCAAAGACGAATCCTGGTTTTGCTGGGCGACAAAACCTGTCGCGATGGCAATGGCTTGCTCCTTGGTCACGCTACGAGTATCGTTATTTTCCTAAACATACCCTCGTTTTTTCAAATAGAGAGCGTTTACCTTGCCACCGTTTGGGTAGACTGCGTATATTCAGAAACTTAAATGAAAAAGTCGGTGTGCAACCTATCGCTTGCGTGGCCGGTCATCAAGCGGAACTCATTCCCTACTTCTCCATGAACTCGAAACCTACTCGCTTTGCTGTTTGGCTGTTCGGCAGTCTGTGTTCTTTGGCAACCGTGGGCTGTACCGGCGAACAAGAGGACCCGGCACCAGAGTTGGTGGGGGTACGCTACGCTCAAACTCAATGTGCCGACCGCTGGGGCCAAGCCGCAAGCACACAACAACTCCTAGCCGCAGCCCAGGGCTACCTAGCTCAACAGAACCTCACGCTGCACCAGCCACGAGCCAGCATCAAAGACGCTGGCGCTGTTTGCACCGCCTGTACTTGTCCCACAGGCCTAGTGCTGGAGGGTACGGTGCAACCAGCCGACTTACCAGCCGTGCTCGCCTTGGGCTTTACCAAGCAGTAGCCACCTTGTCTCTCACCCGTTCCTATTGCCATTCCCGGGCAGTACCCGCATTTGCTTGTGGCTGCGAAAATGCTCGTTTGTGTTTGACTTGTAGCCGCTGTCTAATTCACGGTGGCGGTGTGGCCGAAGTGCTCTTGCAGCACCTGGTTGATTTTGTCGCGGGTGAGAGGC
>NZ_NIRR01000075.1 GCF_002204745.1 Hymenobacter amundsenii | reverse complement strand
CCAGACCCTGGCCATCCGCACGATGGCCAAGGCCACCTACACCACCGACCCGCGGGGGCACTTCGGTCTGGCCTTCGAGCACTACTCGCACTTTACCTCAAAACAGGGCTTACACATTTGGGTCATAGGGGTTACTGCTTAGCTTTGATGATATATTCGAAATTCTGACGCGTCTTAACATCGTTGATTGTCAGGAAGATATCCTGTTCAGTTTCCGTTTTAACAAATGGGATAACTCGCTTACTTACGTATAGGTCGCGGTTCCAGAAACGGCCCTGGCCGGCAGCTAGTTCGGGCAGGTTAAGTAGCTCCTGGCCCTCTTTGTTCTTGGCTACCAGACCCAGGTATGCAGGGTCGGCGTTCTTAGCTCCGCGGCGGTACATCGTCACGGTGAGTTGCCCCCCAGCCGGGAGCTGGGCCAGGCGGCGCTGGTAGGTGGTATCGGCCCAGCTATTGATGCGCTTGAGCTCGTTGGTTTGGAGCAGTAGATCGGCGTAGGGCAGGTAACCCACGCGGGTCACGCAGGCATCCACCTCAGCGTCCTCGTCAGTGTTTTTCGTCACGTTAAGCACGTAGGTGCTTTCTTCATCCTTTCTGGGGAAGGCGTACTTCTTGCGGGCCTTGCCGGGCATGTACTGGGCTGAGGCCGCCAGCGTACCGCATAGCAGCAGGAGCAGGAAAATTAGTTTCTTCATAAAGAAAAGGGGAATTGGATAAGGGTACAGAGCTCCGAACACGCAAATATACAAAATCGGCTTTCAGCTAGATCGGCTATTTTCGATCAGCAGGCAATTGGGCTCGCCCAACCGGTACCCGAGGCAGGCCGGGCGGGACGAGCGGGTGGGTTCTGGGTCAGATGCTGCGGGCCGCCTACCAGCCATACTTGGTCTGAGCCTCCGTTTTTGGGCTCGTCAGCCGCCACTGTAAGCGGGCTGATTGATCAAATCTATCACATGCTAAGAAGTAGGCCGTTGTTAGAGTGGCCGGCGAAGACTATAAGTGGGGTACCGGTTCCATAGACTCCGTTCGATAAATTGCTGGTCTTCTCAACGTGGTATACGCGCTTCACTCGGGTAGCGGTAGGTAGGAAGTCCGGCCCGGTTGCCTATTTTTGGGCAATGGCCTTGTTCGTGCGCGCTGGTTGGGGGAAGATACTGCTGCTGCTAGGGCTGCTACTGTTGGCCTTTGGGCTGCCGCCGGCCCGGGCCCAACGGTCCGGCGGCCAAACCTATACCGACGCCCGCGGGGGCTACCAGCTCACGTATCCCGAGGGCTGGCAGGTGCAGGCCGGCGAAAACCACCACACTACTTTCTACCTGGGGCCCGACTGGGAGACCAGCCCGGCCAAAGTCACCATCAGCCTGCACCCGCTGCCCGATGCCCGCAAGGACTTGGACCTGCTCGCCGCCGGCCAGCTCGATTCGGTGTGGCGCTACGCAACCGGCCTGCCCCGCGCGCGGATCTATCGGCTGGAGGAGCACGACGCCGGCCGCTCTCAGGAGCTGCGCTACGACTATGCCTACGACCCAGGCCCCGCCGCCGACCCGGCTGGCCGGGTGCGCGTGGTGGGTCGCCGGCTCTGGCGCGAGGGCTACGAGTACCGCCTCGAATACCGCGCCCCCGCCGCCGAGGCCGCCCGCTACCTGGGCCAGGTCCGGCAACTACTGGCCTCCGGGCGGCTCGTCGAACCGGGGCCGCCCAGCCGCCGCGCGCCGTTGCCCCCGCCTCAGGGCTGCGACGATAAGTTCTACGGCATTGCGGCCCTGCGTATTCAGAACGACAACTGGGAGGACGACTGCCGCACAATTCACGAGTTTTCAAGCCTCGACCCCGCCCAGCCCCCCGTTATTCATCGGCGGGTGCTGCCGTTCCAGTCCTATGCCCTGGCCAAGGGCTTCGACAACTGCCTGTACTCGGTGACCAAGGCGCCCACCAACGCACCCGAGTACGTGTACCGCTACAACCCCGCCACCCGCCGGGGCGAGTACACCAACTGGCAGCTACCGGCCCAGGGCTCGGGCGGGGTCTGGATTTCCGGGGCCACCGATGAGCAGGGCGACCTGTATTTCAGCACCACCGATGGCAACCTGCTCGTGCGCGTGAGCCCGGGCCGCAGCACCGTAACCACTGTCTGGAGCACCGACCCATTGCGGCGCGCCTCCTACTTTAAGGCGTTGGGCTTCGCCGGAGCGGGCACCCACGCCAACTTCTGCTTCGATGCCAAGCGGATGCTCTACGAAGTATACAGCACCGACGGCTCCCTGCTGCGCATCAACATCGATACCGGTCTGCCCGCCCCCGACATCCTGCCCCTCGACGGCCTGCCCGAGCGGGGCGGCTACAGTGGTATTCTGCTCCAGAACGATGAGTTCGGCAACCGCCGCCTGTTCCTGGCCGGACCCAAGGCTATTTATCAGGTTGATCTGGAAGGGCGGGAGGTAGCGCGGATCCACCGGGGCGTGTACACCGACCTGGCCGGCTGCAACCTGTTTCGCAAGGTGGCAACCGAAGAAGGGCCGGCGGCTTCCGTACGGGCTCTGTGGCGGGGTCGGGTGCTCGATGCCGTTACGTTGCGGCCGTTGCCGGCCGCCCAGCTGCGCCTGCGCTCCACCCTAGCCCGCGCCGACACGGCCCTGCGGCTCTCGGCCGGGGGTGAGTTCTGGTTTCCGGCCCAGGCTGCCCAGCGCTACGCCGCCCAGTTGCGCCTGCCCGGCTACCTGCCCACCGATACCACCTTCACGGCCGCCGCCGGGCCCTACGCCCAGGATGTGCTGCTACGGCCCCTGGGCGTGGGCGCCACCCTGGAGCTGGAAAACGTGCAGTTCTCCCAGGGCCAGAGTGAGTTGCTAACCAGCTCCTTCCCCGCCCTCGACACGCTGGCAGCCCTGCTCACCACCTCGCCCGGGCTCACCATCGAGCTGCGCGGCCACACCGACAACGTGGGCGACCCCCAGAAGAACGTGGAGCTGAGCCAGCGCCGGGTGGCGGCCGTAAAAACCTACCTCGTCCGGCACGGCGTGGCCGCCGGCCGCATCAGCGGCATCGGGTTGGGCGGGGCCGAACCCAAAACCAGTAATGCTCAGGAAGTCACCCGCCGCCTCAACCGCCGCGTCGAGTTCCGGGTGACGGGCCAGTAGGGGGGTGTGGGGGAGTAAGTGCGCTGGGGCGTCTGCGGCGTGCTGGCATTGGAGAGTGAATCCCTAGCCCACGATTGTAGGCTGCCATGCTAAAATGAGGCTCCGGATTCCGGACGGTTCCGGAGCAACTCCAGGTACTGCTCAGGCATTCCTGATAACTCGGGCGCGGTGTCCAGTAAAAATTGAGCTGTCGCCTGCAATTCAGGATACAGCAGCTCAAATTCCTGCTCAACGCCTTGCAAATGCCCGAAAGGACGGAGCGGGCTCATATCCATCAGGGAGCACAGGGCGGCGTAATTCACCCTTGGATTGGAATGCTGGAGGTGTTTCCGAAGCGTATTCACTACCAAGGCCGAGGCTCGACGGATATGCCCGTTGCGACCCAGCGCCCAGATGCCCATTTCCAGTTGATAATCGTCAAGGCTCTGTGTTATGAAATCCAGCAATGTGTACACTGAATCGGGCCCAGTGAGGCTCAACGCCCACATTGCCCTGTCGGTGATGGGCCCATCTCCGGATGTGAGGAAAGCCAACAGTTGTGGCGTCAGTAGCGCCGCATCCTGCCGTATGCGGTCGGGGTACTTTTTGACCAGCGCATCCATGCTTAGAAATACGACCCGATCATCGGAATGCGTCAGGTTATTCAGTAGCAGGGGATATAGTTCCGGCACGGCCATTTCTTGGGTAAAGCCCCGTAAAACGGCCAGCTTTTGTTCGATTGAGCCAATAGCCAGATGTTGTATTGTCTCCTCAATGGTCATGCAGGCTGCTCTTTGTTGTAAGTTAGTCGTCTGATTACCGACCCCGACCGGGTATATGTTGCGCAAAATACCCTACGACTTCCGCCCGCCTTTTGGCGCCTTCTTCAGCCACTTCAGTGCCGCCGCTACTTTGGCGTCCTGGAGCAGGTCGAGGAAGTTGTCGCCGCCCGTGATGAGCACGTCGGGCGTGAGGCTGGTTTTGTAGGCGGTGCCGGTGCGGTCGGCGTCCTGGGAACCCGCGATGGTGAGGTAGGCCCCGCCGCCGATGGGGTAGCTTTCGTTGGCGGTGGTGGCCCCGTAGGTGGGCTCGCCGAAGAAGCGCGTAACGGGCCGGCCCTTGAGGCTGATAGCCACGATTTCGCCCGAGCTGGCCGTGCGCCCGCTCAGCAGCACGGCAATGGGCAGGTCGGAGCGCCGGGCGGGGCAGCGCTTTTCCAGGGTCGTCACCTGCATCGAGTCGACGTAGAAATTGCCCTGGCGCAGGTACCACTGCTGTTCGGGCTGCCCATTCAGGTCCACGAAGCCGCCCAAGTGGCCGTCGCCGAGCAGCGGGGCTATGCCGGCCAGCATGGGCGCCATGGCCCCGCCGTCGTTCAGGCGGAGGTCCAGAATCCAGGCTTTAATCCGGGGCAGTGGCAGGCGGCAGAGCGAATCCTGCACCACTTGGGCGGCGGCGCGCATTTCTTCCAGGCTCCCACCGGCATTGATGCCTGGCAACTGCACGTAGCCCACCCGGCCCGGCAGCAGTTTCACCCGTACGCCGGGCTTTTGCTTGAGCGCAGCCTTCACCACCTCGTTGGCGTACGGGGCGCGGGCGGGGTTGCGCCATTTGTAGGTTTTGCCTTGGTAGCTGAGCCAGCCGTGGTCATCTTGCAGCTGCTCGAAGAGGAAGGGGTAGAGGGGCAGCAAATCGCGCACGGTAGTAGCGCCCTGGGCCCTTTGGTACACCGTTTGGCGCAGTCGGGGCCAGTTCACGGTACTGCGTTCCAGCGAGTAGGTTTCGAGCAGCGTCAGACTCTTGTTAAGAAAGCCAGCTACGGAATCGGGCAGGGCTGTCGGGGCGGTTTGGCCCTGGGCCACGCCGGCCGTTGCCATAAATAATGCGAGTAACCCTAAGTTCTTCATGCCGGCAAGATGCGATTTTGCGGTCAACAGTTGTCTGGCTACTGAGCTACTGATTTTCCGGGCCGGGCAACCCGCGTAGCAAAGCGCCGCGGGGCCGGGTGTGCCGCCGGGTTTGCCATTCATCCAAAAAAATAGTCTCTTCCGCCTATCAGCAGAAGAGACTATTACTCCTAAATCAATCGGGGCTATTTGCTGGTGCCGATAGTGCTGTTGCGCGAACGGCGCGGCGTGCGTGGTCCATCTTTCTTGCGCTTGCGCCAGAGCTGGTACCAGCGCTGCCGGTAGCGCACGGTACGCTTCACGCGGGCGCGCTTGCTCCGCCCCTTATAGGTGCGGTAGTTGGGCCGGTGTACGTACACCTTGCCGCGCATCTTGGCGCGGGCGGCCGGGCCGGGAGGAGCCGCCAGGGCCGGACTGACGTCGGCCAGCCCCATAAGCAGCAGGCAGAGAAAGAGGAAAAAACGGGTCATAGGCCAAAAAGAAATGAAACCGCGAACGGCCGGGCGAAGGTAAGGAGTCGGTTGGCAAGTATTCGGCCAGAAGCATAATCTGTACGAAAAAAAAGTGGCCGTGGCTTTGTGAGATCTGCTCCCGCAGGGCATCAATCCAGAGAAAATATCTTTCTCCAGCGCTTACGACGCAATTACTACGACGCAATTACTACGCTTATTGTTAGGCTTTCTTCTTCTAGAGCCTGTTATGCACTGGTAGCGTAATTTGGGGTATGGCACAGCAAAGAGCATACCCCAGCGACGTAACGGATGGCGAATGGATGTTTGTAGCGC
>NZ_NIRR01000074.1 GCF_002204745.1 Hymenobacter amundsenii | reverse complement strand
GCAGCTGCTCGTGGTGGCGGCCGGTGGCGTCGGGCACCAGCACCTCCACCGCCTGGCCCAGCAGCGCGGCCGGCGCGTAGCCGAATAGCTGCCCCGCCAGCTCGTTGGCCGACACCATCAGCCCGGCTTTGTCGCAGACGATGATGCCGATGGTGGCGTTGGTAAACACCGCCTCGAAGCGCCGCACGCTGTGGGCCAGGGCCCGCTCGGCGCGTTGCAGGGGGCTTTGCTCGGCCAGGCACACGAGCAGCATGACCCGGCCCTCGACCTCAAAGTGCGTGAGCCGCAGGTAGGCGTGAAACGGGTCGCCGTGGTGGCGGCGCAGGCTGGCTTCCAGCTCGTGGTGGCCTTCGCGCTGCGTGAGCTCGCACAGGTCGCGCCACTCGGCCACCGTCCAGGGCGGCACGCGCAGGGAGTGGTCGGGGTCGGTGAGAAAGGCTTCTTCCGAGGGGTAGCCCAGCAGCTGTACGGCCACGGGGTTTACCTGCGTAAACCAGCCCAACGCCACGTCGAAGATGCCCACAAACTCGCGGGAGTGGGTATAGAGCAGATTGGCGATGATGGGCGTATAGGAAGCCGACAGCATGGACAGGGAAATAAGTGGAAGGCGGCCGTGGCCTACCCCTTGCGCGGGTCAAAGGTCGGTGGTCAGCCGGCGGCCAGGCATGACGAACGTCAGCTGTTCGGTCGACCGCCGTCATATCCGCGGCCCCAGAGGCCCCCTAGCTTTGCACCCCCGGCCCGCCGGAAATGGGCGGCTGCTCCCGCGTAGTGCGGCAGTGGAGCGGACCCCGGGTAACCAGCCCCGCTCCAACTGCCGGCCGGGCATTCTGCCGGGGGGAAGGCCCTAATACCGGGTAATATATTGGTTTTCTGCCGCTTGATTCCATTGATTGATAATCGCAGCTTCCAGCAGAAAGCTAAACATCAGTTATTCAAGCAAGCAGCGTCATGTTCCTGGGCGTGGTACGGAACTAGTTTTACCCCGCTACACCCCTTCTGCTGCTACGCTCCCTGCTATGTCCGTCCTTACTCCCCCCCCCACGTCTGCCCTGGCCCCCGAGGCGGCGGTACTGCTAGTGCTGCTGCCCACCGTTGGCACGGCACCGCCCGTGCGGACGGCCACGCTGGCGTCCCTCCGGGTTTTGCAGCAGCGACTAGGACCTGCTATTCGGGTGCTGTCGGCAGACGACGAGAGCCATCCGGTGGTGATGCGCAGCTTCCAGCCGGCCGACCTGCCGACCTTCGTGCTGATGCGGCAAGGGGTGGAACTGTGGCGCCAGCAGGGCCTGCCGGAAGGGGAGTTTATCGTGGCCCAGTTGCTGGCCCGGCTCGCCCCGCCGCCGCCCGGGTAGGCAGGTCGGCGGGCCGGAGCGACGTCGCGCTCAACTTAAATCCGCATGATTACGAGGAGTTTAGGTGTAGCTTCCCGGACCGTAAGCGCTACGGTAGCAAGGCCGGCTACGCTGCCTCCACCAGCCGGTTTTATTCATTTGTTATCACGATGAGCCTGTATCACCTCCTGTATCATAGCCGGGCCCTGGTGCCCTTCGACCCGCCCGGGCTGCGGGCCTTGCTGGAACAGGCCCGGGGTTTCAACCGTGAACACCATATTTCGGGCCTGCTGCTGCACACACCCGATGGACGGTTTCTTCAAATACTGGAAGGCGAGGAAGCGATGGTGCGGGCGCTTTACTACGACCATATTGTGGCCGACCTGCGCCACCACCGCTGCCAGGTACTGGGGGCCGGCCCCTGCCCCGAGCGCAGCTTTGCCGACTGGAACATGGGCTTTCGGGTGGCTAACGCCGCGGAGCTGCGTGTGTTGCTGGCCGGTACGCCGGCCGCCGGGCCGGGGGCGTCTGCCGCCATGCCGCCGCACTTGCACCCCGGGCTGCTGAAGCTGCTGCTGGACTTTGTGAGCCACCACGCGTTGGAGCCTGAGCATTACCTATAACAAGCCACAGGCTGCCAGCATGAACACGGACCACCTGAATTTCAGCCGGCAATATGGCTTCTCGCCCACCGAGCTACCCGGCCTCGATACGCTCATGGAGCTGGCCCTGGACCTGCAATGGTCGTGGAACCATGCGGCCGATGCCCTCTGGCAGCAGCTTAACGCCGAGCTCTGGGAGCGGACCCACAACCCCTGGGCGGTGCTGCAAACGGCCTCGCCCGAGGCCCTGGAACACCACCTCGCCGACCCCACCTTCCGGGGCCAGATGGCGGCCCTGATGACGCAGAAACAACAGGCCGCCGACCGCCCCAAGTGGTTTCAGGCGCAGCATCCGGAGTCAGCCCTGAGCTGCGTGGCGTACTTCAGTATGGAGTTTATGCTGAGCGAGGCGCTGCCGATTTACGTGGGCGGGCTGGGCAACGTGGCCGGCGACCAGCTCAAATCGGCCAGCGACCTGAGCGTGCCCGTGGTAGCGGTGGGCCTGCTGTATCAGCAGGGTTACTTCCGGCAGGAAATTGACCGCCTGGGTGCCCAGCAGGCGCTGTTTCCCTACAACGACCCCGGCCAGCTGCCCATCACCCCGTTGCGGCTGCCCAACGGCGAGTGGCTGCGGCTACCGATTACGCTCTCGGGCTTCCCGGTGTGGCTGCGGACCTGGCAGGTGCGGGTGGGCGGCGTGATGCTCTACCTACTCGACAGCAACGACGCGGCCAACCTGCCGGTGCACCGCGGCATCACGGCCGAGCTCTACGGCGGGGGCATGGAGCAGCGCATCCAGCAGGAAATCATCCTTGGCCTGGGCGGCTGGCAGCTGCTGAAGGCCCTGAACATCAAGCCCGACGTGTGTCACCTCAACGAGGGCCACGCGGCTTTCGTGGTGCTGGCGCGGGCGCGGGCCTTCATGCAGGAAACCGGCCTCTCCTTCGAGGCGGCGCTGGCTGTCACGCGCCCCGGCAACCTGTTCACCACCCACACGGCCGTGGCAGCGGGCTTCGACCACTTCAGCCCGGCGCTGGTAGACCAGTTTTTGGGCGACTACGCCCGCCAGGAGCTGGGCATCGACCTGGAAACGCTGCTGGCGCTGGGCCGCCAGAGCCCGACCAACCCCACCGAGTCGTTCAACATGGCACTGCTGGCTATTAGGGGCTGCGGGGCCGTGAACGGGGTGAGCAAGCTGCACGGGGAAGTGAGCCGGCAGCTGTTCGGCAAGCTGTTTCCGCGCTGGCCCACTGCGGAGGTGCCGGTTTACCACGTCACCAACGGCGTGCACATGCCCAGCTGGGACGCCGAGGCCGCCGACGCCATCTGGACCGCCGCCTGCGGCAAAGACCGGTGGCGCGGCGGCCTCGATACGCTGGCCGAAAACATCGGTCAGGTGTCCGCCGCCGCCCTGTGGCAGCTGGCGAATAGCTGCCGGCAGGAACTGGTGGCTTATACCCGCGCCCGGCTGGGGCGGCAGTTTACGGTGGCGGGCTACGCGCCGGGACTGATTGATATGGCCGGCAAGGTGTTCAATGAAAACACCCTCACGATGGGCTCTGCCCGGCGCTTCGTGGCCTACAAGCGGCCCAACCTGCTGCTCCACGACCCCGAACGGTTCATCCGCCTGCTCACCAACCGCGAGCAGCCCGTGCAGCTGGTGCTGGCCGGCAAGGCCCCGCCCTTCGACGAGGAGGGCAAGGCCCTGATTCAGCAGTGGATGCAGTTTATTGCCGCGCACCAGCTGTATCAGCACGTCGTCTTTCTCAGTGATTACGACATGCTCATGGCCGAGCACCTGGTGCAGGGCGTGGATGTGTGGCTGAACACGCCCCGTCGGCCCTGGGAAGCATGCGGCACCAGCGGCATGAAGGTGCTCGTGAATGGCGGCCTCAACCTCTCGGAGCTCGACGGCTGGTGGGCCGAAGCCTACACGCCCGACGTAGGCTGGGCCCTGGGCGACGGCCGGGAGCACGGCAACGACCCCGCCCAGGACGCCGCCGAGGCCGAGGCGCTCTACTCCCTGCTCGAAACCCAGGTGGTGCCCGAGTTCTACGCCCGCGACGCCCAGGGCATCCCCGCCCGCTGGGTCGAGCGCATGCGCCGGAGCATGGCCACGCTCACCCCGCAGTTCTCGGCCAACCGCACCGTGCGCCAGTACACCGAGGATTACTACCTGCCCGCCGCCGCCCGCTACGCCCAGCGCGCCGCCAACCAGGGCGCGGCCGGTGCGGCCATCGTGCAGCAGCGCCAGCTAATTGCCAGCGAGTGGAATAAACTGGAATTCGGCGAGATGCAGACCGAAACCGTCGCCAACGGCTACCGGTTTCGCGTGGCCCTCCGCCTCGGTGCCCTCCCCCCGACCAAGTGCTGGTGGAGCTCTACGCCCAGGGCCTCAACGGTGCCGAAGCCCAGCGCATCCCGCTGCAACCGGACGCGGCTCCCGCTGCCGACGGCTACTATCACTACCAGGCCCTGGTGACCACCCCGCGCCCCGCCGAGGATTTCACGACCCGCGTCCTGCCCGCCTACGAGGGCGTGGCCGTGCCGCTAGAGGACCAGCATATTTGCTGGCAGCGGTGAGAAAGGAGCGAATCTATTTATTCAAGATGTAAACGACGACGTCCTGGTTTGCGCAGAAGCAGAAAACAAACCGGTGCTACCTGAGCCGCTCAGACGGCCAACAGAAGGCCAGTACTTGACGGATATCATCCGATGTGACAATTCTGGTCATGGGCTGGGCGAGGAGTAGTGGGGACCTTTGGGAAGGGCTGGTTTTCGGGCCAGTTGCCGCTTTTCTCACCCTGATTCCCGCTCATGCCAACTAGACAACCACTCCTCCCGCCCATTCCTGCCGGGCCCCTGGCCGTTGCTACCGGCCCGGGCCCGCTGCCCGTCCTGAAGTCCGCTCCGGCCAAAACCGGGTTGCCGCTTAGCCCCGACCGGGACCGGGCCGATGATGCAGCGTGGCTCGTCAGTGCCGGCGCCCGGCGGCGCGCGCGGGAGGCCGATGCGTGCATGGCCGCCGACGACTGGCTGTAAACGGCCCGCTCCGCCGTCAATCCCTTTTTTTGAGTATGCTGCTCGACGCCAAATTCCCCCTGCGCTACGTGTTCGTGCACATCCGCCCCGATGTGGTACGGGTACTGCTTATTTCCAGCTTCTTCCACCTCCTGAAAATGGCGCTCGGGGAGTATCTGCCGCTTATTCCGTTGCAGCTGCCCACTATTCTGGGCAGCGCGATTTCGCTGCTGCTGGCCTTTAAAACCAGCCAGAGCTACGACCGGTGGTGGGAGGCGCGCAAAATCTGGGGCAGCATCGTCAACGATTCGCGCACGCTGGTGCTGCAAATTCGCGCCTTCGTGCCCGATGCGTTGCTGGTTCCCGCCGGCCCCGATTCGCCCCTGCGTACCGTGGCCCGCCGCCAGATTGCCTGGTGCTACTGCCTGGGCGAAACCCTGCGCGGCCTCGACCCCACCGCCACCCTGGGCCGCTACCTCACCGGGCCGGAGCTGGCCCGCCTGCACGGGCAGTCCAATAAGCCCCTGGCGCTGCTGGCCCTGCACACCGACCAGCTCAAAAGCCTCTACCAGCACCAGGCCCTCAACCTGATGCAGCAGGTGCAGCTGGATGCCACGCTCGTGCGCCTCTGCGACGCCATGGGCCAGGCCGAACGCAGCAAGCACACGGTGTTTCCGGTCAGCTACCGGCTGCTGGTGTACCTGTTCATCTACCTGTTTCTGCTCACGTTGTCGCTGGGCCTGGTGAAAACCATCGGGCTCTGGGAAATTCCGGTGCTGCTGGTTACCGCGTCCTCCTTTTTTCTGCTCGAGCGCACCGCCCGCTACCTCCAGGACCCCTTCAGCAACAAGCCCACCGATACGCCGGTCACGGCCATTGCCCGCACCGTCGAAATCAACCTGCTGGAGCTGCTGCAAGCGCCCGACGTGCCCGCGCCCCTGGCCCCGGAAGCCTTCTACCTGATGTGAGCCGCCGGGCTCCGGCCACCGCACCACCTGCTCCGGCGCGGTACCTAACCCAAGTTGCGGAGTAGGCTGGGGCTAAAAAAAGTCTGTTCCGCACGGGAAAGACTAGGTTTGAAGAATTCGACCGCTTCAAGCCCCCTTCCCATGACAGAACAGACCGTCGCAATGTACTGCTTCATCGATGATTTTTTGCGTGCCACCCGCCCCCAGGCCCCGCATAAGCGCCACCTCTCCGACGCCGAACTGCTGACCACGGCCCTGCTGGCGGCCCGCTTCTTCGGCGGCAATCTGGCCGCCGCTCGCCGCTACATGCAGCAGCATTGGGGCATGAAAGCGCTGGACAAGAGCGGCTTTACCCGCCAGCTGCACCGCCTGCACGA
>NZ_NIRR01000073.1 GCF_002204745.1 Hymenobacter amundsenii | reverse complement strand
TCCACGGTGCCGGTGAGCGTGGCGCGGCCGTAGCGCACCTGCACTTCAATGTCCTGATCGTGCAGGCTGCCCGACCAGAAATGGCGCTGCCGGATGCGGCTGGCCAGCGCGTGGTCGGGGTCGGGGCCCGCGGGGCGGGGCACTGCGGCCCCCGTTTGGCCGGCCGCAAACTCGTCGGTGCTGGCCGCCTCCAGCTGCTGCACCAGGTTGGCCACGGCCACCACGCCGCTGACTCCGGCGGCTACATCGGCGGCCCGCTCGCGCTCAAACGTACTGCTCACCTGCCCGTGCACGGTGGCCTGGCCGTGGCGCACGCTCACGGTAAAATGGTAGTGCCCCACGTGGGGGTCGCGGGCCAGCGCGGCCACGATGGTCTGGCTGATATCGGCATCGGGTACCAGACGCTTATGGCGAATCTTGAGCAGGTTGAGTACGTCGTACACGCCACCACGTGGCGGGCGGCGCGCTCGGCCTCCTGGCGGGCGCGCAGGTTGCTCACCGTGCCGGTCAGCGTGACGATGCCCTCCCGGACCTGCACCGACGTTTCGGCAGCGCGCACGCGCGGGTTGCGTTGGATAACCCTGTGCACAGCGGCAACGATGGCCTCGTCGGGGCGGGGCGCGAATTTGCTGCGCCGCAGCTCGCTGCCCAGGGCCCAGTAGGCCACGAACAGGTCGCGCGCATCTACGCGCGTGGCCCCGGCCTGGTAGGCAATGGCGATGATGTGGTCGCGTTCCGTAGCCGTGCCCACGGTACCCGACAGGTGCACCACGTGCTCGTTGGTGCGCACCTCTACCAGGGCGCTGTTCACCCGAATATCCCAATCGAGCAGCTCCTGGATTTGGGTGGTGATTTCGGTATCGGAGTTTAGAATTTCGCCCTTTTGGATGGTCAGGTGCTCAGTTGCGAAGGTGGTGACGCCCCGTACACCTTGCAGCACGCGCAGCACCAGCTGCTTCTCGGCCCATGACTGCACCAGGCCCGTGAGCGTAACGACGCCTTCGGCCACGGTGCATGCCACGTTGTAGTCGCCGGTGGCGGGGTCGTCGGCGAGGGCGGCGCAAACATCGCGCTGCAAGTCGGCGTCGGACAGGTCAGGGATTCGGATGGCCACCGTGTTGGTCACGCCGCGTACGCCGCGCACCGCCAGGGCAATTTCCTCGGCCCGCTGCCGGGCCAGCAGATTATCGGTAAACCCGCTCAGCGTTACCAGGCCCTCGTGCGTGGCCACGTCCAGCCCATGCTCGTTCAGGCCTTTTGTGGTGGTGAAGAGTCGTTCGATGGCCGTGGTAATGTCGGCATCGGCCACAGTTGTTGGCGCGGGGGCAGAAGTCAGGTGCGAGGTGGTGGTCATGAGCTGGGGGCTTATGGGGGCAAGCGGAAATTGGATCGGTACAAAATTCCCCCAGAAAGGCCGCCAGCGCCATGATTTCAATTGCCGCATCGGATGACATCTGTCAAGTAGCGAGCTGTGGATGCGCCGGATTACCGTGTCGCGGCAGTCGATGTGGGGCAGGAACGCCGACGGCCGTTTTCGGCCGTGCCGGTGGGCATAGTGCGGCATCCGGGCGGCCCCTGGTCTGACAAAAATCAGCCTATCAGGCAATTGTTGTCATAGCCCGCCCCGCCCTGGGCCCGGACCTTTATTCCCGGCTTACGACCCGTTTCTGACCTGGAACGCGGGGCGAGGTAACGTTAAAACCCGGGTTTCATGGACAAGGATCTGCAAGGAAAAACGGCGCTGGTTACGGGCGCATCGTCGGGCATTGGCCGGGCTGTGGCGCTGCTCTACGGGCAGCACGGGGCCAATGTGATGGTGTCGGATATCGACGAAACGCAGGGCCGGCAGGTGGTGGCGGAGCTGCAAGCCGCCGGCGCCAACGCCCGGTTCTACAAGGCCGATGTGGGCGACCCGGCCCAGTGCCGCCAGTTGGTGCAGGAAACCGTGGAGGCCTTCGGCACGCTCGACATAGCCTGTAACAACGCCGGCATCACCGGCGAGCTGACCCGCACCGCCGACTACTCGCTCGAAGGCTGGCAGCAGATTATCAATGTGAACCTGAACAGCGTGTTTTTCTGCCTCAAATACGAGCTGGAAGTGATGCTCCAGCAGGGCCACGGCGCCATTATCAACATGGCCTCCATTCTGGGGCAGGTGGGTACGCCCACGCTGGCGGGCTACGTGGCGGCCAAGCACGGCGTCATCGGCCTCACCCAGACGGCCGCCCTCGAGTACGCCGCCCAGGGCATCCGCATCAATGCGGTGGGCCCCGGATACATCGATACGCCCCTACTCAAGGAGTTTTCGGCCGAAACCAAGCGTGGCCTCGTCGCCCTGCACCCCATCGGCCGGCTGGGCCGGTCCGAGGAAGTGGCCGAGCTGGTCATCTGGCTCAGCTCCGACAAGGCCTCGTTCGTTACCGGCGCTTACTACCCCGTCGATGGGGGCTACCTGGCCAAGTAAACGGGGAATGAATCAACGGTTTATACGACAGTTGTAATAGACTTAAAATCATGAGTATACACGCATTGTCTGCCACCGCCCAGGCGCTGCTGTGCCCCGGCAAGGGCCTTCTGGCCATGGACGAAAGCACCGGTACCTGCAACGCCCGCTTCACCGCCCTGGGCATTCCGGCCACCCTGGACGCGCGCCGCGCCTACCGCGAGCTGCTGGTTACTACGCCGGGGCTGGAGCAGGGCATCAGCGGGGCCATTCTCTGCGATGAAACCCTCCGCCAGCATACCCGAACGGGCGTTTCGCTGGTGCACCTATTGCAGCAGGCGGGCATCATGCCGGGCATCAAGGTAGATCTGGGCGCGCACGAGCTGGCGGGCTTTCCCGGTGAGTTCGTGACCGAAGGGCTCGACGGCCTGCGCCCGCGCCTTACCGAGTACGCGGAACTGGGCGCCCGCTTCGCCAAGTGGCGGGCGGTCCTTACCATCGGCCCCGACCAACCCAGCCGGGCCGCCCTGGTGGCCAATGCCCACGCCCTAGCCCGCTACGCCGCCCTGTGCCAGGAAGCCGGCTTGGTGCCTATCGTGGAGCCCGAAGTGCTGCTGACCGGTTCCCACTCCCTGGCCCGGTGCGCGGCCGTAACCGAAGAAGTGCTGCACGAAGTATTTGCCCAACTACGCACCCAGGGCGTGGCCCTGGAAGGCATGCTGCTGAAGCCCAGCATGGTGCTGGCCGGCCCCGACTGCCCCGACCAGCCGACCACCGCGCAGGTTGCCAAGGCGACCGTTACCTGCCTGCTGCGCGCGGTGCCGGCGGCCATGCCGGGGGTAGCGTTTTTGTCGGGTGGGCAGTCGGCCGACCAGGCTACGCGCCACCTGGCAGCCATGCACGAGCAGTTTGGCGGGCAGCTGCCGTGGGCCCTGACCTTCTCGTTTGGTCGGGCCCTGCAACAGTCGGCCCTGGAAATCTGGGCTGGCCAAGCGGCCAACGGGCCCGCGGCCCAGCAGGCGCTGCTGGAACGGGTACGCGGCAACCACGCGGCCATCAGGGCCGGCTACCCGGAGCTGCTAGGCCTGGGTGATTCGATGTAGAGAGTACCTCACGGCGGCCAGGTCAACGCCAACCGCCCTGCCCGGAAGCCCAGCACTCCACCACTCTACCTGACCGATGCCTGTTTCCACCACCTTGCCCCCGACGCCTGCCTCCACCGCCTTGCCCGCCCCCGGCCTCACCAGCGAAGCCGTGCTGGCTTCGCGCTCGCCCACGGCCGCAACGTGCTGGCCGCGGCCAAGGGCTCGGGGCTGCTGGCCACCCTGCGGGGACTGGTGCTGGAGCCCATGTTTCTGCTGCTGCTGGCGGCCTGCGCGGTGTACATCGGGCTGGGCGAGCTGGCCGAGGCCTTCACGCTGGGCGTGGCCCTGCTGGCGGTGGCGGGCATTTCGGTGTACCAGGAAATCCGCAGCGACCGGGCCCTGGACGCCCTGCGCGAGCTCACCCAGCCCCGCGCCCAGGTGCGCCGCAACGGCCTGGAAGCCAGCGTGCCGGTCGAGGACCTGGTGGTGGGCGACGCGGTGCTGGTGGCGGAAGGAGCGCGCCTGCCCGCCGATGGCACCGTGACGGAGTTCAACGACTTCTCCGTCGATGAGGCTACGCTGACCGGCGAGGCCGTGCCGGTAGCCAAGGCCGTGGGCGACCCGGTATTTGCCGGCACCAGCACCGTGACGGGCAGCGCCTGGCTCACGGTCACGGCCGTGGGAGCGGAGACGAAGCTCGGCCGCATCGGGCAGAGCCTGGCCGCTATCGACACCGAAAAAACGCCTTTGCAGTTACAGGTGCGGCAGTTTGTGCTGCGGATGGCCTGGGTGGGAGCCGGCGCATTTGTGGTGGTCTGGGGCGTGAACTTCGCCCGGTCCGGCAACTGGGTGACGGCCCTGCTCTTCGGCCTCACGCTGGCCATGTCCATCCTGCCCGAGGAAATTCCGGTGGCCTTCAGCAGCTTCATGGCTTTGGGTGCGGCGCGGCTGAGCCGGCTGGGCGTGCTCACCAAGCAGCCCCAGACCGTGGAAAGCCTGGGCTCGGCCACGGTTATCTGCGCCGACAAAACCGGTACGCTCACCCAGGAAGGCATGCGCGTGGCGCAACTCTACGATGGGGGCACGGCCAGCCTCGTGCCGCTGCCCGGCCCGCGCGCGCCCAGCGCCACCCAAGTGCTGGCCTGCGCCCGTTACGCCAGTGAAACCGAGCCCTTCGATGCCATGGAACAGGCCATTGTGGCCGCCTTCGCCATAGCTGCTCCGGCTGCGGCCGCCGTGCCCTGCCCCATGCTGCACGAATACCCGCTGGGGGGCACCCCGCCCATGATGACCCACGTGCGCCAGGTAAACGGCCAGCCTCTGGTGGCCGGCAAGGGCGCCGTGGAGCACATTTTGGCCGTTTGCCGCCCAGCCCCGGCCGTAGCCGAAGAAATCCGGCGGGTAACTAAGGAGCTGTCGGGCCGGGGCTACCGGGTGCTGGGCGTAGCGCAGGCAACGCTGGCCGGCCCCGGCTTCCCGGCCGCGCAGGACGATTTTGCCTGGGAGTTTCTGGGGCTGATTGCCCTCGAAAACCCGCCCAAAGCCAACGCGGCGGCCGTTATCAGGGAATTTCTGGCGGCTGGTATGCAGGTGAAGATGATAACCGGCGACTTCCCCGAAACGGCCCAGGCCATTGCCCGCCAGGTGGGCCTGCCCGGGGCCGACACCCTGCTCACCGGCGCGCAGGTAATGGCCCTGAGCCCGGCCGACCTACGCCCGCGGGCCGCTACCACGGCGGTATTTGCCCGCATGTTTCCGGAGGCCAAACTGAAAGTGGTGGAAGCCCTGAAAGCCAACGGCGAAGTGGTGGCCATGACCGGCGACGGCGTGAACGACGGCCCGGCCCTGAAGGCGGCCCACATCGGCGTAGCCATGGGCCGGCGCGGCACCGAAGTGGCCCGGCAGGCGGCCTCCCTGGTACTGGTTGACGATGACCTGGCCGGCATGGTGACGGCCATTGCCCAGGGCCGGCGCATCTACCAAAACTTCAAAAAGGCGGTGTTCTACGTCGTTTCTATCCACATTCCCATCGTGCTCACCGTCACGGTGCCGCTGCTGGCGGGCTGGCAGTTTGCCAACCTATTTTCACCGGTCCACATCATCTTTCTGGAGCTGGTGATGGGGCCAACCTGTTCGATTGCCTTCGAAAACGAACCCGCCGAGGCCGGCCAGATGCGCCAGCCGCCGCGCCCGCTCACGGCTACCTTCCTGGCCGGGGCCGAGCTGGGCCGCAGCGTGGCGCAGGGCCTGGGTATTGCCGTGGCCGTGCTGGGCGTGTACTACGTGGCCATGCAGCAGGGCGCCGCCCTGCCGGTGGTGCGCACGCTCACCTTTGCCACCCTGGTGCTCAGTAACCTGGGCCTCACGCTGGTCAATCGCTCATTCACCCAATCGGTGCTGCAGACGCTCCGCGTGCCCAACCGCATTCTGTGGCTGATGCTGGGTCTCACGCTGACCTTGCTGCTGGCCACGCTGCTGGTCCCGGCGGCGCAGCGGCTCTTCGGCTTCTCGCCCGTGCCAGTGGGCGCGCTGGGCTGGTGCTTGCTGGCCGCAGTGGTGGGCGTAGGCTGGGTGGAAGTGTACAAGGCCGTGCGGCGGCGGAAGGCATGACGCCCGTAACCCAACGCCCATCCAACAGCATAGACACTGTACCGAATCTGCTGCCCTGATTCGCACATCGCAGGGCTGGCCTGCTACCGTCGCTCACTCACTCCAGGTAGAAGTGTCGGATGCGGTTCAGGTCGTCGTCGAGCTCGTACACCAGCGGCACGCCCGTGGGGATGTCGAGCTGAGTGACTTCGGCATCGGTGAGGTGGTCGATGTACTGCACCAGCGCCCGCAGACTGTTGCCGTGGGCGCACACCAGCACGCGCTGGTGGCTGCGCATGGCGGGTATTATCTGCTCGGTCCAGTAGGGGAGCACCCGGGCCATGGTCTGGCTCAGGTTTTCGGTCAGCGGCAGTTCGCGGGCGGTCAGGTGCTGGTAGCGCGGGTCGTGGCCCGGGTAGCGCGGGTCGTCGGGGCTTAGGGCCGGGGGCAGGGCGTGCGGGTCGCGCCGCCAGCGCTGTACTTGCTCGGCGCCGTATTGCTCGCTGGTTTCGGCTTTGTTGAGGCCCTGGAGCGCGCCGTAGAACCGCTCGTTCAGCCGCCACGACTTCTGCACCGGAATCCAGCACAAATCCAGTTCTTCCAGCACGATATCCAGGGTTTTGATGGCCCGCTTCAGCACCGAAGTAAAGGCCATATCGAACCCGTAGCCGTGGCGCAGCAGCAGCTGGCCCGCCCGGGCCGCCTCCTGGCGGCTCTGCTCCGAGAGGTCGACATCGGTCCAGCCGGTGAAGCGGTTTTCCAGATTCCACTGGCTTTGGCCATGACGCAGAAGGACCAGGTTTTGCATAAGAAATGGCGTGAAAGCGAGTGAATGGAAGGCGGCAGTGTGGGCCGCTTGTGAGCCGGGTGGCGATAGGTAACCCAAGTTGCGGCCTATGCGCCGAGTTGGGCGAGGGTGTGGGTGAAGACGAAAAGCAGGAGCTTGAGGGCAAATCCTTCCGCCGTGACGGCGTGCA
>NZ_NIRR01000072.1 GCF_002204745.1 Hymenobacter amundsenii | reverse complement strand
GGGGGCCGCCACCGCCGTCGCGGCCGCCGCCACCCGAGCGGCCCCCGCCACCGCCGCCAGCCGCCGCTACCGCTGGAGCGGGCGCCACGCTCGGGGCGGCCCCCGATTTTGCCGCGCAGGCCGCTGAAGCGCTTGGGGTCGAATTCGGGCGCTTCGCCCAGGCCCAGGCCCTCGGTGATGCTCTGCTTCTCGACTTCGCGCTCAATGAGCTGCTCAATCTTGAGGACGCGGTCCTGGTCTTGGTCGGCGATGAAGGTGATGGCCGTGCCCTTGGTGGCGGCCCGGGCCGTGCGCCCGATGCGGTGCACATAATCTTCGGCGGCGCGCGGGATGTCGTAGTTCACCACGTGGCTCAGCGAGTCGATGTCGATGCCGCGGCTGAGCACGTCGGTGGCCACCAGAATCGGGAACTGCTTGTTCTTAAACTCACGCATAATCTGCTCCCGCTCCTCCTGGGTACGGTCGGAGCTGATGCCCTGGGCCACATAACCCAGCTTGTTGATGGCCCGCACTATCCCACTCACGGCCGCTTTCTGGCTTGTGAAGAGCACCATGCTCTGCACCTCCTGGGTTTTAATGATGTGTTCGAGCAGGTAGATTTTCTGGCGGTCGAAGGCCATGTAGAACTGCTGATCGATACCGGCGGCGGGCTTGGACACGGCCAGCCGGATTTCCTCGGGCTCGTTGAGCAGCTGCTTCGAGAAGTCGCGGATTTTGGTGGGCATAGTGGCCGAGAACAGCAGCGTCTGGCGCACCTTGGGCAACTGCCGCACGATGTTGAGGATGTCATCGGAGAAGCCCATGTCCATCATCTTGTCGGCCTCGTCGAGCACCAGGTACTTGAGGTCCTCGAACTTCACGTAGCCCATCTGCATGTGGGCGATGAGGCGGCCGGGAGTGGCCACGATGATGTCGGCGCCCGAGGTGAGGGCGCGCTTCTGCTGCTCCCAACCCTCGCTCTTGCCGCCCCCGTAAATGGCAATCGAGCTGGCTTCCACGAAGTAGCCGAAGCCCGTTACCTGCTCGTCGATCTGGGTGGCCAGCTCGCGGGTGGGCACCAGCACCAGCGTGGAGGTAGTGCCGTGGCGGGCGTGCGAAATCTTGTCGAGCAGGGGCAGCAGGTAGGCGGCCGTTTTGCCGGTTCCGGTCTGGGCGCAGGCAATCAGGTCTTTGCCGTCGAGAATTTTGGGGATGGCCTGCTCCTGGATGGGGGTGGCCTGCTGGTAGTTCATGGCATCGATGCCGGCCAGCAAATCGTCGTGGAGGTTGAATTCGTGAAACGTCAAGGTTCAGCTTAACTAAGGGTGAAAAAAAGGCTGACCCGTCGTTTCCCGGTCAGCAAACCGCGTTTGTACTCTGTTAACAAAGATAGGGGATTGATGGCGGAACCGGCTGGGTGGTGGGTTGGGTACTAGCAAGCAGGGATTTTCGTTACTTGCTCACTACCGTAAACCCCTGGGTTTCGGGCACTAGTTAGCGCGCATTTTCCACCATGTTCTTATAGCCTTATGAAGAAGTTCTTACTGCCGCTGCTGCTCACCGTCAGTAGCCTGGCTCAGGCCCAAACGCCGTTTTCCTACACCGTCAAAGGCAAGCTCGGCAACGTGAGCGCGCCAGCCAAAGTCTATCTTGTGCGCGGCTCCTCGGTGCTGGATTCGGCCGCGGTGAAAAATGGTGCGTTCGAACTCAAAGGCAAAACTACGGAGCCCGTTTCGGCCTCCCTGATTCTGCGCAAGAAAGGCCGTCTGAATACGTTGTATGGGGTGCTAGACCAGACTCGCCTATTTCTGGAGCCGGGCGCGGTGGTCGTTACCAGCCCCGATTCACTGGCCCACGCTTCCTTAAAAGGCGGGCCGGTTACGGCAGATTACCTGCGGCTACAGGAGTTATTCAAACCCATCACCGCTAACATGCAGTCGTTTAGCGATGAGCTGCAGCAGATTCCGGAGGCACAACGCCAGGCCCCCGCCTTCCGGGAGCGGATGCAGACCGCGTTTGAGGCGTTCAATAAGCAGCTGGCCGCTGCCGCCTACGCCTTTGCCCGGTCGAACCCCAAGTCCTGGGTCAGCCTGGATGCGCTTATGGGAATGCAGATGCTCGATTTGCCGGCATACGCTACCGTGGGTCCAGTCTATGAGGGACTAAGCTCCCAGCTCCGCAACAGTGCGGCCGGTCGCGAATATGGCGAGCTGGTGAAGGGCCTGAAGGCCGTAGCCGTGGGCGCCCAGGCCCCGGAGTTCACCCAGCAAACGCCCGACGGCAAAACGGTTTCCCTGCGCGACTACCGGGGCAAGTACGTGCTGGTGGATTTCTGGGCCAGCTGGTGCGGCCCCTGCCGCCAGGAAAACCCGGCGGTTATCAAAGCTTACAACGAGTACAAAGACCGCAATTTCGACGTACTGAGCGTGTCGTTCGACGATGAAAAAGGCCGTGCCAATTGGCTGAAAGCCATTGCTGAGGATCAGCTTCCCTGGACCCAGGTATCGGACCTGCACGGAATGGAAAACGAGGTCGCCCGCCTCTACCAAATTCATTCCATCCCCCAAAACTATCTGATCGACCCCAACGGGAAAATTTTAGCGTACAACCTGAAAGGGGAGGGCCTGCAAGCGGCGCTGGCGCAGTACGTGAAGTAGGAAAACCGGCTCTTCGGCTCCCACGAGGGTTGCAACCAGGCTTTATTGCCCAGCAGGTAGCGGCTCCGGCTCCGGTTGGTTTCGACGGAATTTTGTTGTTTTAATGCCATAACGCTCGGTAGGGTCAGCCATTGGCGCCCGCCGAGCGTTATTGTCTTTCATCACTGTTCTTGGCTGCTGCGGCCGCCGGAAGCCACGGTTTTCCTCTCTTATGAAATTCACCTTTCCGCTCCTGCTGGGGCCGTTGCTGCTGGCTTCGGCCGCTTCCGCCCAAACTATCCCCCCCGCCGATTCGGCCGCCGCAGCCGTAACCCAGTCCGGCAACCCGTTCACCGTGTACGGCTTCGTGGATGGCTATTACGGCTACGATTTCAAGCACGCGGCCACCAACGAGCGGCCCGGCTTCATCTTCTCCCACAACCGCCAAAACGAGTTCACGGTGAACCAGGGGCTAATTGGGGTGCGCTACGACAACGACCAGGTGCGGGGTGAGTTGAGCCTGCACGCCGGCACCTACCCCTCGGCCAACTACGCTCCCGAAGACCCGATTATCCGCAATATCTACCAGGCCTACGCCGGCTTCCGGCCCTTTAAAAAGGCCTGGATTGATGCCGGTATCTTCAGCTCCCACATGGGCATCGAGTCGGCGCTGAGCAAGAACAACTGGACCCTGACCCGCTCGCTGGCCGCCGAGGGCTCGCCCTACTACGAGGCGGGCGCCAAATTCACCTACGAAGCCGCGCCCACGCTCACGCTCACGGCCCTGGTGCTCAACGGCTGGCAGAACATCCGCGAAAACAACCAGGCCAAGGCCCTGGGCACCCAGATTCAGTGGCAGGCGACCGAGAAGCTGCTTATCAATTCCAGTACCTTTTACGGCAACGAGCAGCCCATGGGCCTAGTGCGCCGCCGCCGCTACTTCCACGATTTTTATGCCCGCTACGCCGCCTCCGACCGCCTGAGCCTGGCGCTGGTGTTTGATATAGGCAAGCAGGAGCGCCCCGAGGCCGGGGCCAAAAACGATAAATGGTACACTGGCACAGCCCTGGCCCGCTACCAGCTGGCCGAAAAGTGGCGCATCGGGGGCCGACTCGAATACTTTTCGGCCGACCACGGCGTGGCCATTCTCAACGCCACGCCCGCCCTCACCGACCCCGATTTCAAAGTCTGGGCCGGCTCGCTCAACCTCGACTACCTGCCCACCACCAACGTAGCCGTGCGCGTAGAAGGCCGCCTGTTCAATTCCGGCCGCGACTTCCTGGTTGACCGCGACGGCCGCCCCACCAAAAGCTACGGCAACCTGACCAGCAGCATCGCCCTGTCGTTTTAACGCCCCCGTTGCAGCCCCCCCGGGGTGGATGCCCTGGGCTCCGTAGCGCCCACCGATAACCGTTGATTGGCCGCGGACCGGAGGCGTGAGCCCAGGGATTCAACCCTAGGCTTTAACCCGGGTACGGGGCCGATCCAGAATGCCCAACTGCCAGCGCAACTGCTCGGCTCGTACCGGGAAGGGTTGCTCGTGGCGAATGGTCTGGTATACGGCTTCGAACAGGCCGGCATAGTCGCCGGGAGGAGCGGGAAGGGAGGTACTAACAAATTGCCCCGGCTCGCCGGCCAGCGTGAGTGTGCCGACGGCCCCGGCGGGCTCGTGGCCATAACCAGCGGCGGTGGGCCGCATCCCGGCCGTAAGCTGGGTTTCCTGCACATCGGCGCGGCTTTTCTGGAACGAGCCGAGGGTACCGTGCAGCACATAGGCCGGCACCGGCGCGGCCGTGAGCAGGCTGCCCGTTACGAACACGTTCAGCCCCTTGGGGTACTGCAGGTGGACGTGGAAGTAGTCGTCGACCCGCGAGCCGGGGCGGTGGCTGACCCGGATGATGCGGCTGAGGCTGGGCTGGCCGAACAAACTCAGGGCCTGATCGAGCACGTGGGGGCCGAGGTCGTAGCTGAGGCCGCTGCCGGGCACGGCGGGGTCTTCCTTGAACAGCTTGGGGTTAAGGGCCACTTTGTAGCGGTCGAAGCGAAAATGCACCTCCGTGAGCCGGCCCAACTGCCCGCTTTCCACCACTTGCCTCACCAGCTGGAAGTCGGAATCCCAGCGGCGGTTCTGGTAGGCTAGCACGTGCCTTTGCTGCTCCTCAGCCAGGGCAAGCAGCTCCTCCAGCTCGGCGACGGTGGTGGCCACGGGCTTTTCGATGAGCACGTGCTTGCCGGCCTGCAGCGCCTGTCGGGCCAGCTCGAAATGGGTGTCGTTGGGCGTATTGATAACGACCAGCTCCAGGGTGTCGTCGGCCAGCAATTCGGCCACGGTGTCGTAGCTGAGGAGGTCGGGGTAGGTGTCGTCAGCCGTTTTGTGGGTACGTTCCACCACGGCCCGCAGCGCAAAACTGGGGTGGGTGCTCAGAAATGGCGCGTGAAAAACACGGCCCGACATCCCGTAGGCCAACAGGCCGGTTTGGATGGGGTTCGACATGGCATTGGTTGAGGTTTGTGGTTCGCAAAAGAACGTCATTCAGAGCGAAGCGAAGAATCTCGCGTGCTATCATTGGGTTACTAGCACAGCGTCAGCACGCGAGATCCTTCGCTCGCTCTGAATGACGTTCTTTACCAGCACCCAGCACCCAGCACCCAACTACTCATGCTCGACCGATTCTCGGCCCAGGCCGATCTGTACGCCCGCTACCGCCTTCATTACCCGCCGGCGCTCTATGCGTGGCTGCTGCCGCGGGTAACGGGCCGGGGCCGCGCCTGGGACTGCGCCACCGGCAACGGGCAGGTGGCGGCGGTGCTGGCCCGGCACTTCGGGCACGTGGAGGCCACCGACATCAGCGCCGCCCAGCTGGCCCACGCGCCTGCGCTGGCCAACGTGCGCTACCAACTCAGCCCCGCCGAAAGCACGCCTTTCGCGGCGGAGAGTTTCGATTTAATAACCGTGGGCCAGGCCGTGCACTGGTTCGCGCCCGAAGCTTTCAACCAGGAAGCCCACCGCGTATTGCGTCCCGGCGGGGTGCTGGCCGAGTGGGGCTACGATCTGGCCACCATCGGCCCCGATCTGGACCCGCTGCTGCGCGAATTCCACGACGACACGCTGGGCCCGTACTGGGACGCCCACCGCTGGCATATCAGCGAGCGGTACGCCCGCCTGCCGTTCCCGTTCGCGCAAGTCGAAACCCTGGAACTGGCCGATGAGCGCCAGCTTTCGGCCGAATGGTTTCTCAACTACCTGCGCACCTGGAGCAGCGTGGTAAAGTACGAGCAGCAGCACGGCCGCAACCCCGTGGAGGCGCTGGCTCCGGAGTTAACCCGGCTGTGGGGGCCGGGCAACCGGGCGGTGACGTTTCCGGTATTCGGGCGGCTGGGCCGGAAAGAATAAAGGAGGTGGCGCGGCGTTGGAAGAGCTTCCAGGCACGGTACTTTATGATGTTGCGTAATTATCTGCGGGCGCTAGCCTTGTTTTACCGCACCCTGCTGCCCCAAACGGCCGTGTCGTCGGTTCTGGTTTTAGGGGTTACCGGGCTTGGCGCGGCGTTGCTGCAACTTCCCTGGCCGCCACCGCTGGGGCCGGGGCTGTTGCTGATGAAGCTGGGCACGTTTCCGCTGGTTGCGTACCTGGAGCACCGGCTGCGGCCCCACCAATACTGGTTCTACCGCAACCTGCACCTGGCCCGCTGGCAACTATGGACCCCGCTGGTCGTGGCAGATACGGCGGGCTTCGTGGCTTTCGTGGGTTTGCTGCACCGCTGGGCCTTCTGATGCGAACTACGCCGCCACCAACTGCCACGCTCCCCTATGTGCTGGAGGCTGATGGCATCCAGTTCGCTTTTGGGGGCCGGGTGCTGCTTGCTGATGTGTACCTGCGGGTGCAGACGGGCCAGGTGGTGGGCCTGCTGGGCCGCAACGGCTGCGGTAAATCGACGCTGCTGCAAACCGTTGCCGGCGGCCGGCGGGTGGCCGATGCCTCGGTGCGCCTGAACGGGCAGCGGGTGGTACCAGCCTACCGCCAGCCGGGCCTGCTCAATTACCTGCCCCAGGTGCCGCTGCTACCGGCCCAGCTTTCCGTAACGGCCGCCGCCCGGCTGCTCGGCGTTGATGCCGGGGCGGCGCTGGCTGCTTTTCCGGAACTGCTGGCCCAGGCCCACCGGCCAGTGGGCGAACTATCGGGCGGTACTACCCGGCTGGTGGAAGTGCTGCTCCTGTTGCACGCCGATACTCGTTTTTCGCTGTTAGACGAGCCTTTCATCGGCGTCATGCCCATACACCTCGAAACGCTGGTCGAAGTACTACGCGCCGTAAAGCCCCGCAAGGGAATCCTGCTCACCGACCACCGCTACGAGGAAGTGCTGGCCCTCTGCGACGTGGTGTACCTGCTGCACGACGGCCGGCTGGAACGCCTGGACGACCCCCGCGCCGGCCTGCTGGACCGGGGGTATTTGCGGTGAGGTGGTGAGTGGTGAGAAAGAACGTCATTCTGAGCGAAGGCGGAGCCGGAGTCGAAGAATCTCTACCGCATGATTGAACTGATGACTTAACGAAGCGGTAGAGATTCTTCGACTCC
>NZ_NIRR01000071.1 GCF_002204745.1 Hymenobacter amundsenii | reverse complement strand
TACGCGGCCTCACGCCACATGAATTTGTGTGTGCCCAGTGGCAGAAAAACCCCGTTAACTTTACCCATGACCCGACCCACCTCACGCTGGGACTATACAACTAGTTCACGAAAACGGTCCGAAGCTAAACGCGCTCTGTTTGAAAAAAGGAGGGATTAGATAAGGGGGAGTTAGCTGCAGTCGCTCATTAAATCAGAAGCAGATAGGCACTTTTGCGGCTCCTGATGCCGATCCAAGTCTACTAGTATTGGTTCTCCAGCCATATGCCGGTAACGGGCCTTAATAGCAAGTTTTCACCTGACTGCTTTCTGCCTGAGCTGATGAAGCGGATGGTAGGGAAAACGAGAACGGTAAACCACTGCCCTTCCTCGTTGGACATCTCCCTTGCAGCGGGTAACGAATTATCCTTTTTCTCAAAGTCGATTGGCCCATACTGGGCAAGCACATCGCTAAAGCGGTGTTTACCGGGCTGTATGCCTTTAGCTGATGATACATTCGCCGTAGAGTCAAATGCAATCAATGCTAATCCCATTCGCCGCTTAGTTGTATTCGTATTGATATAGCACGTTAAGCCCCGTGCTGGGTAGCGCAGAGAGATGCCTGTTACCGTTTTAGTTGCAATGCACGTCCCATCAGTAGTAAGCGCTGTGCCTACACTCACTGTCTTTTCTGCCCGGTAGCGATGCCCCAACTGCGCTTTGACTTCCTTAGTGGATGACTTTCTTGTCTGAAGATCCAAAAACAGGGTATTACCTTGGATAACAGTTTGTCCCACTGCTTGCGTTACACTACCAATAAGCAGGGAGAGGAATAGACTATGCTTCGTCATTAGAACGGGGTTTGACTGCTTATTTAATAAAGATAATTGCTCAGCGGGTGGCCGGTAAACGCAGTTCAGCAAAAGGGTGCTACCCTGAACGAGTGCAATGCTAATTGCTTTCTGATGGGGTCAGCTTGTAGACCTGTATTCCTTCGGCCTGAATGGTGTCGTTGTCGCACTCATCGGCTTGGTCGCGTTCGTCGACTGGGTCTAAGGAGAGATAATAGCCAGTGGCCACCCGCAAAAACTTGAAGGATTCCACGTTGTAGAACGAAACGTCTTCGCTGTAAGCAAACGCGTATGCGCGAACGCGTTTAAACCGCAGCAGCAGCCGGTTTACGCGCTGGGAGTGTTGCAGCTGGAAGACCACCTCTGCTACCAAGCCGTCGCGTTCATAGCGAACGGCGAAGCCTTCCACGGTAGCATTGAGCAGCGTTTCCGAGCTGGTTAGCAAGCGAAGGGCATCGTCGTTTTCAGCCAGCAGGTGCATAAGGTGCCAGAAAGTAGAACCGCAATGGTACTACAGTTCAAGAAAAGGGTCCGAAGCTAAACAGGCTTCGTTCAAAGTAAAGAGCGTTCAGGTGAATAGTACCGCTGAAAGAACAATTCCAGCACTAGGACTATGTACAAACTACTATTACCTTTCGCCTGCCCGGCGTTTTCTCTCTCGCGCATTATTATCTGGTGAACCTCGCGCCATCCAAAGGGCAAGGGATAGCCCTGCTGACAACGATACTTCACGCACCCACATGATTACCTCTTTGCGCGCTAAAATCCTCCTTATCCTAATGGTGGTTGGTCTTTTCATTGCCGGCACGGGGGTCGGGGCCAATGTCCGTCGTGGCGGAGATACGCCCGCCGTGGCTACCCAAGGGAGCGGACCGCGTTTGGCCCCCCTCGCAGGATACCTGACCTGGGGCGGGTTGGGCCTGGTATTTGGGTGCTTTTTGCTACTTATAATCGAGCGCAAACGTCAGGACAAAGCCAAGTAAGGCGCTTAGTGATAACTTATCTGTCTATCCAAACGGTCCATCGCTTCATTATCCAATCCTTTGCGCGCCGCTGATGATATTGCGGTGTCCGACACTTCCCGGCCTTTCTTCTACCATTCCGCGCTTATGTCTTTCGACTACTCCTCACAACTGACGGCGGTGGTGGCTGCCGAGGCCTTGGAATCGGCCCCGGGTGGCGGCCCGCCCGCCCAGCACGCCTGCCTCGACTGCGGCGCGGCCCTGAGCGACCGGTTCTGCGCCCACTGCGGGCAACCGGCCGACACCCACCGCATCACCCTGAAGCATTTGCTGCTGCACGACCTGCCCCACTCCGTCTGGCACGTGGACAAGGGCCTGGCCTTTACCTTCTGGCAGCTGCTGACGCGCCCCGGCCTCACCATCCGCGGGTACTTGGCCGGGCAGCGCACCCGGCAGTTCCGCCCCGTGAGCTACTTGCTGCTGCTGGTGGGCCTGTCGGCCCTGGTCATGTCGGCCTTTCAGGTTGACCTGCAACAGGCCATGCTGTCGTCGCAGCCCACCGGGGCGGGTTCGCCATCCCAAGGGCTGATGGCGGTGGCGGTGGAGCGCTACGTCGCCCTTGGCATCAAGCACCCGTCCCTGATGCAGCTGGTAATCCTGCCGCTCAACGCCCTGGTGGCGTGGCTGCTGCTGCGGCGGGCGGGCTACAACTACGCCGAGGTGCTGCTGGCCAACGCCTTCATCGTCGGCACCTTGACCGTGCTCAACCTGGCCATCCTGCTGCCCGCGCTGCTGGTGGGCAATTTGGCATTTCTGCAGGTGGCTTCGCAACTTATTTTTATCCCGACGCTGGGGTACACGCTCTGGGTGAACGCGCAACTGCTGCGGGCCGCCCCCGCGCTCACGGCGGCGCGGCGCTACGGCCGGGCGCTGGGCATTTCCCTGCTGCAAATCGGCGTGCTGCTGCTGGCGATTGTGGTCTGCGTCGCCGTGCTCACGGTCCAGATACTGCGCGAACGGCCCGATTTGAGGCCCCACACAGCGCCGAAAAAGTCGCCGACGGCCGCCCTGCGCTAGCGGCCCAAAACTACAGTCTCTATTATGGGCTGCGTTAATCACTAGACCGAATGTTTATTTGACCTTTGGCTGGCCGACAGCGCTTCAAAAATTACCCGAAACTTAGGTATTGTGTGAGGCTAGTTCGAAAGCCAGATTTACCGGAAGAAACCCACGGCCTCGGCACCTTTATGTTTCCACGACACCACCGACTGCGAATCCTCATGAAAAACCCATCCCGCGCCTTCTACTTGGTTGCCACCTTATGCCTGCTCTTGGCCTTGGGCGGAGTCTTCATGGCGGGCTACTATTCCCGCCGCAACGACTCCTTGAGGGAGCTGGGGCTGGGGCTGAGCTTTGTGGGCGCGCTCTCGCTCATCTTCGCCTCCGCTGTGTATAAAAAACAAAAGGGCAACATAGACACTCCGCGCTAAGAAGACACGGATGAATTACGGCCTGGTGCCGTGCAAATGGGCTTATCCGCTTCGGTTCACTGAAACGGTCCGAAGGTAAACGCGTGCCGTTTGAAAAAACGAGCGATTTTCTGTGCCGCCCCTACTTCGATATATGCACCAGGTCGTAGTCGTGTGCGGTCACCCAAATGGACGTCTGCCCCCAAGCCAGTCCCTGGGATTTGGCGGCCCGGTGGATATGGTCCAGTAATTCCTGTAACCGCAACACCACCAACGCCTCCGCGAGGTCTCGGGCCCTTTCCAGCCCGTCGGAGGGGTCTTCCTCCTCCATGTATTGCGCAAACGCTTGCTGACCCGCCTCAAAGCCCCGCAGGACGAACGGCTCGGTGGTCGTCATGTCCTGCTCCCAGTCCGCCAGCCAGTCCAGCTCGCCGGGGTCTCCCACTTTCTCGAACGCAAACCCATCGACGTACCACTCGTCCGTGTTGATATCGAAGCCGTTCATCTCCAAGTAAAGGGCGTTGACCGGTTGGGTACGGGAAACACGGTCGTAAAAGGCGTTGAGCCAGCGCAGGCCTGCGTCGCGTTGGGGCAAAAGGCTGACGCCCCGCAGGGCGTGAAAATAAGCGGGCTCCATCTTGCCCAGCGCAGCTTCTACTTGGGCGATGGCCACGGATAGCTGGCTTTCCTCCAGATAGGAAGCGAGGTGCTCCAGTACATCATCATTCAAAGACGGGCTCATCGGATTCAAGGAGGCTAAGGGGCAGGATTATGGAAAAGGCAAAGTAAAGGGCTAAGCATTGCCCCCCGCTAATCGAACGTCTAGATAGCCTTTCGGCCGGATGTCGGGCGTTCATCGAAACGGTCCGATGGTAAACGGCCGGGACTTCCATTTCTCTAGTTACTCGCTCAATATGCGATGAAGCTCCAAGTTCTGGTAGTAGTGATGACCGGAGATGACTTTTTTGGCCAAGATGCCCATGTCCACTAACTGATTGAGGTACTTGCGGGCCGTGTTTTCCACGTACAGGCGCTCATCGGTCAGATGCTTGACCTTGGTAAAGGGCTGCGTAAAGAGGCTGTTGACCAGTTGCTCCGGGCGCTCCATTTGGGTATCGGTTACCACGGCCTGCAAAATGGCGTCCTTGGCCGCCACCAGGTCGTTGATTTTATCATACGTCAGGTTCGCCGTGGTTTCGACGGCCCGCAGCATGTAGAGCAGCCAGGATGTCCAATCACCCCGCTGCGACACCCCCGACAGGAAGGTGTAGTAGTCGGCCTTGTGGTCCATGATGTAGCGGCTCAAAAACAGAATCGGGTAATCCAGCAGCCCTTTATGGGTCAGGTAGTGGATGTTGAATACCCGACCCGTGCGGCCGTTGCCGTCGCGAAACGGGTGAATGGCTTCGAATTGAAAATGGCCAATGGCCATCTTCAGCACCGGGTCGAGGGGGAAGCGCTCGTCGTCGTTGAGGAAGGCGAGCAGGTTGGCCAGCTTGGCTTCCAGCACGCCCTTGCCCCGCGGAGGCGTGTAGGCCGCCTTCCCCGCGTTGGGGCCGGAGCCGCCCTGCTTGAGGTAGATCTGCGCGCTGGGCGGGCGGATGCCGTCCGTGGCCTGCGTGATTTGCCGGTATACTTGGGGGAAATACTCGGCCTCAATGGCCGGACGGTCCCGCAGGTAGTCGTGCCCGTGCCACAGGGCTTCGCGGTAACGCAGCACTTCCTTGGGCGCGCCCTCACTCGTCGCCGTGGCCTGCTCGCTGTAGGCTTTGTAGAGCTCGTCGTCGGTGGTAAAGATGTTTTCGATGGCGCTGGAGGCCTTGGCTTCCTGCAGGCTGATGCTGTTGATGAGCAAGCCTTGGTTGGGAATGACGGCACTCCGGCCCTGCAGCCGCCCCAGCGCGGCCCGGGCCTTGACTAACTGGCTCAGGATTTCAACCGTTTCGACCAGCGCTGCCGCCACGGGCAATTCCGGCAGCGCGTTCCACGGCTGGTTGCGGTCCGGGTTAATGGGATAGCTCATTTACGCGGTTTCACGGGTTAAGTGGCCTGTTACAAGCACAAACCTACGGCTTTTCATGCAGACATCACCGGACGCAATTATTTAATGTCTGCTCTGCTTTAGGCCTCATCAAGGACCGATTCCAGCAGACCAAACGTTAAAACAACATAGATTTTGATGCTTACGGCTACTTCGGCTTCGTCGAGTTCAAAATAAGGAGCGTGGCTGTTGCAGAAGTCTTGATATTGTATCCAGCACCAGTTGGACGTGCGATTTCGCAACCAGAAATGCTTTCCCAAGAGCTTTTTATGGTGGAGGCTCCTCGATAACTCCACCCTAGAACACTCGTCGAGGAGTTCTGCAACAGCCACGGTGCTCTTGACAACCAACTCGCTGCCGTTTTAGCTGCGCGCCGGTTCCGTTGGGCAGACGTTGGAAAGCGGCCTGGGCGCCTCGGTCAGCGCACCTGGATCACCCCAACCGAGGTGGTCGTGCCGCCCATGACGGAGATCGGCCGCGCAGGCGGCGGCGCGTACCCACTCGCGGGGGTAAAGGTCAGGGTGTAAGGGCCGGGCACCAAGTTATCTAGGATGAACACCCCCAGGCGCGCCTCTGGGGTCACGGCCGCCGCGCCGCTGCTGCCGGTGGCCGTCACGAGGGTCACGGCGCCGACGGGGTCCACCTGCCCACTCACCGAACCAGTGGCCGTGGAGCGGGCGTAAATCCCGCCGGCTTGATTCCTGCCGCCCGTCTCTACATAGGCGAAGTAGCCGTAGGCCGGCGTCACGAACCCCGGTGCCGCCACCGCGTGCAACGTGTAAACGCCCAAGACCAGCTTGAAGAACGTAAAGTCGCCGGTGGTCGGATCGGGGGCCACGGAAGACACGTCGCCGGCGCTGCTGGTGGCGGTAACGGTGCGAATGGAGTTGGGCGGGTACACGAACCCATGCAGGTCCCCGTGCCGTACGGTCGGGGCCACGGGGGCCGGCTCGGTCCCGCAGGCAGCCAGGGCCACGAACAGCCACAGGCCCAGCCATTGACGAAGCCACCGCGCTTCGGTTATTCGGTTCATGGGCTGTCAAAAACGCTTTTAGTCAGCAATCAGCAGATTAATATACAATTTAATTTATAATTAAACCGCGCATGTTACAATGCTTGTTGTTGGTCTGTAGCTGCACCCAATGCCGTGAGGTCTGAATTTCAAACAGCTAGCAGTTCAAAAGTGAGTTCACGAAAACGGTCCGAAGGTTAACGCATCTTTTGAGGAAACGAGGGTACTATTGGTGCTTGGGTGACCTATGCACGGTAGCTCCCGGGGTTTTGGTAATGGAAAGTGTTTTTCACCCCGTAGCTCGTTCTTTTGCCCATGCTTATTTCAGTCGACGATACACCCTTTGGTCATGCATTGGGGCAATTTATGTTGCTCTTCGACCAGTCGCCCCTTGACTTGGCGCATGCGCATGTAGCCTTTGCCGACCTCTCGGCCCTAGTGGCCCGCGAACATCCTGAGCGGGCCTGGCCCATAACGATACCCCGTGGGGATGGTCCCTCGCTTTCCGTGACCGTGGAAGGCATGCTGGCGTTGAAGCGCGCCAGGTACGCGGACCTGCAACCGGTTGCCCTTGCCGCCGTGGAAGCGGCGATGGCGCCGTGGCACGGAGCTACCGTGCGGGCGGTGACCGCAGAAAGAGGGAACTCGAGCGGTTCCATGCTCCACGTGGAGTTGAAGTTACCCACCGGGGAAACACAGGGACTGACAGCTCACTGTCCGTGGCAGGTAACGGCGGCGGGAGGGAGGCCATGTAGCTGGAACGAAGCAGTATCCCCCTTGCAGCGCGCTGTGTCCACCCTGCGCCGGAAGAAGGTCGCGAGCGTGCGAGTGCAAGTGAGCGGCGCACTGGAAGTGAGTTTTGCCACCGGAGCCGGGTTGCTGGTGGGCGGTGCCGGGTGGTACCCACAGGCAGAAGTGGCGGACCTGCATTATTGGCTGCATACCAACGACGCGATGTATCTGCGGGTGGCCACCCAATTCCTGCTTCAACCGCTTCGGGTGGAAGATGAACAGGCAGAAGAGGAAGGAGCTTCTTAAGTTTACTGAAACGGTCCGAAGCTAAACGCGGCCTTTCACTGAAAGGAGGATAATGAGGTGGTCTAGGCAAGACGGACAGAAGAAGGACGTATATTTCTTCTGTTATGGCAACAAAATCAAGCGGGACGTCGCCCGACAAACGGCGTAAATAC
>NZ_NIRR01000070.1 GCF_002204745.1 Hymenobacter amundsenii | reverse complement strand
CCCAAAAGCCACCTCAACCGCGGTGCTTTTGGGGTTTTTAAGTATTGCCGAGCTGCCTCTTGCTGAATAACGGCCCGTCTACAAAATCCGTGGAATCCGTTAAAATCCGTGATCAAAGCTTCGCTCCTATCGATAACAGGAAGTTGCGGGTGGCTTGGGGATAGTACCAGTTAAAGGTTTGTTGCTGGCCGTCGGCACCGGGGTAGCCGTAGGTGTAGCCATTGGCGGCATAGCGGCGGTTGAGCACGTTATTGACCAGCAGACCCAACTCGATTTCCTTGATGAACACGGGCCGGATGGTGTAGCGCAACCGGAAATCGAGCACTTGGTAGGGCTTGATGCGGCTGTTGTAACTGGCCGAATTATCGAGATATTGGCGGCTCACGGTTTTGTAGAGCAGCGCCGCCCGTAGTCCTTTCAGTGGCTGGCCCTCCAGGGTATGCGCCGATATCACACTGGGCGAGTAAGAAATGGTGCTGGTGCGTAGCACAAAAGTGCTGTCGGTGGTGGCTTCCCGATAATCCAGAATGCGGTTCTGGCTCAGGGTGAGCGTACTGCTGAGGCTGATTTTATCGTTGGCCGACAGGAAACCGGTCAGCTCCAGGCCGCGGCGGTAGCTGCGGGCCACGTTGGTGCGCAACGGCGTGCCCACATCGTTGAGCTGCCCAATGGACACCAGTTGATTGCGGTAATTCATGTAGAAGTAGTTGGCTTCGAGGCGCAACGCCGTATTCGGCCCCAGCAGCGAGCTGTTGGGCTGGGTGAGGCGGTAGCCGCCCTCAAAGTCGTTCAGGCGCTCGGCCTGGGCGCGCTGGTCGCCGGCGAGGCGGTCGGTGAAGTCGGAGCGCACCGGCTCGCGCTGGCCCACCGCGAAGCTGGCGTAGAGTTGCTGACCTTCGGCCAGCGCAAACGTAGCCCCGGCTTTGGGGTTGAAGAACGTGTAGCTGACGTGGGTGCCTACGTCCACTTGGCCATCTTCGAGCCCGTCGAGGTTGTAGTTGATATGGCGCACCTGCACGTCGCCGTACACACCGAGTTGGGGCAGCACCTGCCAGGTGGCGCGGGCGTAGGCGTTGTAATCGGTTTTAGCCGCGTCGTTGAAGTAGTAGCGGTGGCGGATGTTGCCGGTGGAGGCGTACCGCGCCCAAATTACCTCGCCGTAGTGGTCGTTGAGGAAGCGGTTCCAGGCCCCGCCCAGTGTCGCTTGTAACTTATCGTTGCCCTTGGGTTGGTAGTTGAGCGCGAACGTGCCCCCGTAGAAGTAGTTATCGAGCCACTTGCGGTCTACTAGGTCGGTGCGCTTGATGGTCGTATCGCCGAGCACGACGTCGGGCAGGTTGTAGTTGGCCAGCTTGCGGCCCGTGCGGAAGCTCTCGTAGTAGCCGAATCCGCGGGTCAGGTGCAGGGCCGCACCCAGGTTCCAGTCCGAGCCCAAGCCCTGCGAGAGGTGGAGCTGGTAGTGATTCTGCTGGTAGTTGTCGGTTTGGTTGTCATAGGTGTAGTAGCTATAGCGGCGGCCTTCCTGGCGCACCCGCTCGGCGTCGGCCGGGCTCAGTTCGCCATTATCGATGAACTGTTGCAGCAGCTTCTGGTCGCCGCTGATGGCGGGTTCGGGCACCCCGTTCCAGGCCTGGTACGTCTTCTCGCGGCCCGAAAACGTGATGAACTTCACCAGCGTGTTCTTGGCCTGGTAGCCGGCGGCGAGGTAATACGATTTCAAATCCGACGAAGCCCGGTTCATATAGCCGTCGGTGCTGATGCGCGAGAGGCGGCCGTCCACAGTAAAGTGCTGGCCCAACAGCCCGGTACCGAACTGCACGGTGTTTTTCCAGGTATTGAAGGAGCCGTAAGAGTTGCTGGTTTCACCGTAGGCCTCGCGGCGGTTGTCGAGGGTGCTAATGTTGAGGCTGGCCCCGAAAGCCGCACCCCCGTTCTGGCTGGTGCCCACCCCCCGCTGAATCTGAAGCGAGCTGATGGACGAGGCCAGATCGGGCAGGTTCACCAGAAACGAGCCGTGCGACTCGGCATCGTTGAGCGGGATGCCGTTGATGGTCATGTTGATGCCCGTGTTGCTGATGCCCCGGATGCGGATATCGGTATAGCCTACGCCCGCCCCGGCATCGGAATTCACCACCACCGAAGGCGTCTGGTCGAGCAGATAAGGCAAGTCCTGGCCGAAATTGCGCTTGGCCAGGTCCTGCTTGCCTAAGTTCGTGTAGGCCGTGGCCGTACGATCGGAGGCGCGTTGGGCCGTTACGAGGGCGTCGCCGGTGAGCACGCCGCCGGGTTGCAGGCCTGCATTTAAGCGCTGGGCTCCGGCTTGCCCTTGCAATGTCTGCACGAGGGTTTCGTAGCCCACGAAGGTGAGACGTAGCTCGTGGGTGCCCGCCGGCACGGCCGTTAGGCTAAAGCCGCCGGCTGTGTCGGTGGCTCCGCTGGCCGCGCCATCGAGCAGAATAGTTGCGCCGGGCAAGGGCGCGCCGGTGCGGGCATCGGTAATGGTGCCGGACACGGGCCCTTGGGCCCATGCCGCGCCAGACAGCCCCAGCAGGGCCAGTCCGGTAGTTAATACGGTTTTCACGAATGAAAAAATGGAAAAAGTGGAACGGACCCGGTGCCAGGGGTCGGCACCGAAGGGTTTTTCGTTCGCGGATCGTTTGTTCCCTTCGCCGGCATTACCCGGATCAGGTCCAATGGGTATGATCTCAGCCCAAAAGCTACCTGGTAGCTCGGGCACCCCTAAACATTGTGGCGCAAAGGTAAGGCGCGGCGGCCGGTTTCCACGCTTGAGGCCGGGTTTCCTTTGGTACCCACCAGAAAGCTGTTCGCTAAAAAAACGTCAGCCACTTCGTTTTCTACTGACAATCAGCTAAATTAGAAACACGCCCCGCATTGGTCAGCCAGCAAACCAGGCAGAACCAGGCCGGGCCGTTGGCAGTTGGTTTGCTGCAGCTGGCCTGCCCAGCTTTTCTCGTCGTCGCCCTTCAATTCCCACGCCATGACCATCACCAGCCTCTTCTACGTGCTAGTTGCCCTGATTTTCATTTGCTTTCTGGTGATGATGCCCGGCCGCCGCCTGCGCCAGCCCCCCAAACCCGACAACGACGACGAAGGCGGTGAACCGCTCGACGATGGGTTGCCCGATTTCGACCTCCCTCCCGGCATCTCCCGCCCCATCAACGACTGGGAGCCCGATTACGGCCCCCGCGTCACGGTAGAACTATGATGGTGTTAGCTGTTAGCAAAAGGGACGTCATTCTTCGCTTCGCTCGGAATGACGTCCCTTTTGGCTTTATTTTCCAAGACCTAAGGCCTTAAACCCTACAGGTCGCGGGCCATGCGGACGTAGGGAATGGTACCGCGGTAGAAGCGGTTGCCTTCGGGTTCGAGCTTGAAGGCCCGGTAGAAGGCCTCGTTTACGGCGCGGGCGTCGCACCAGAGCCGGTGGGCACCCTTGTCGCGGGCTTCGCGCACCACGTGGCGCAGCAGCTGCGACCCAATGCCCTGGCCCTGGCAGTCGGGGCGGGTGGCGAACTTGCGGAACCGGGCCACGTTGCCATCGATGAAAAGCGAAATAACCGATACCAGCTTGGCATTGCGGAAAGCGCCATAGTGAAATCCGGCTTCGTCGTTGTTGAGCTTGATGTAGGCCAGCGGCTCCTGGGGCCAGAGTACCTGATGACGCAGGGCATAGGTTTCGTCCACCCTGACGGGGCGAATGGTGATTTCGGAAGTCATGGAGGGGTTAAGCAACACTGATACTGTAAGAAGTGACAAATTCCTGGCCGGCTTCGAGGCGCAACAAGCCCTCCTTGTCGGCCAGCTCGCCGGAGTCGGTGGTACTGCTGGCAATACCCTGCCAGGGCTCGATGCACACGAAGCCGGCCCCGGGTCCTTTGGTCCAGAGGCCGAGGTAGGGAAACCCATCGAAGCGGACCCGCACGCCGTGGCCCGAGCGCCGGCTGCGGAGCGAGAGGTGGGTAAAATCAAAGTGCTTGAACACCAGCGCGTCCTCGGCAAAGAGCTCATAGCTCAGCGGCAGTACCGTTTGCTGCGCCAGCAGCGGCTCGGTTTCGCCGCTGAGCAGGCCATTTTGCAGCAGGTGGCGCTCCAGCGTTACGGGGTGGTCGAATACGAAGTCGTAATCCTCAAAAGATTCGCCGGGCAATAGCGGGCAGCGGAAGGCCGGATGCGCCCCGATGCTGAACAGCAGCTCTGCCGCGCCGGTGTTTTCCACTTCCCAGCCTACGGTGAGCATAGTACCCGCCAGCCGGTAGCTGATGCGCAGAGCGAAATCGAAGGGATAAACGGCCCGACTCGCGGCGTTGGAGCGCAACTCGAAAACCAACTCAAACTCACTTTGGTGCAGCAGGACAAAGTCTTGGTCGCGGGCGAAACCATGCTGGCCTAGCTCGTACTCGCGGCCCTCGTGCTGGTAGCGGTTGTTGGGCAGGCGACCCACGATGGGGAAGAGCACCGGGGCGTGGCGATTCCAATAAGTGGGGTCGGCGGGCCAGATATATTCGAGGCCGCCGGCCAGGTCGAGGCGCACAAAGCTGCTCAGCTCGGCTCCACGGGCCTTCACCTGTACGCGGCACTGCTCATTTTGAAGGGTAAACGACATCTGGGAGGGAAGCGGAGGAAAGGCAATACGCCCAAAACGGTAGTCCGCCCGCAAAGTTAGTTTCGTTCGGCAGTCGGTTGCCGTTCCGACGGTTGATCCTGGAACTGGTCGAGCAGCATATCGACGTGAAAGCAGGCCTGCTCCAGGCGCTCGGCGGGTGGGCCGCTTATTTCGGCAAAGTTCGACAACTGCCCGTGGAGTTCCCGCTGGTAGAGGGCGTAAAAGTGTGCCCGGTGGTGCGGGTGCTCGCGCAGCGGGTCGGGCTGCCAGGGCATATCCACGTTCAGCAGCAGCACCAAATCGTAGCGCTGCTGCTCGATGCGGCGTAGAATCCAGTCGGGGCAGTAGCCAAACGAGTGCTCCGACCAGATTTTTATCACCAGCAAATCGGTGTCGCAGAACACTACCGGCCGGCCCCGCCGGGCTGCTTCCCGGATGGCGGCTTCCTCGGCTGCCAGTTGGCCGCGGGCCATTTCTTCCAGGTCGCTCAGTGCGTACTGGGGGCCCCGCTCGGTCAGGTAAGCGCGGGCGTACTCGGGCACCCAAACGGTATGGTAATGGTCGGCCAGCAGGCTGCTCAGGGTAGTTTTACCCGTCGATTCGGGGCCGGTGAGAGCAACGCGCAGCATCAGCGAGTGGCCGCAAAGCGGTGGCGAACAGCTGGAAGTGACCGGAAGCGGCAGTCAGGCATGAGTCAGGTGTGTAGCGTGAGCGTAGGAGAAGGGGCGGTTGAGCGGGTTTTGCGCAGGGCGCGGCGCCATTCCACGTACCCGTACACGGCCAGACCGAGGTAGAGGGCGTAGAGGGCACTGGTAGGGTACAGGTGCTTGTACCAGAGAATGGGCACGTAGATGATATCAACAACCACCCAAATCACCCAGTTTTCGAGGCGCTTACGAATCAGCAAGTATTGGGCGGCAAGGCTACCGGCCGTCGTGAAGGCGTCCCAGTGCGGCAGGGCGGCATCGGTATGGTGCTGCAGATAGTATCCGACGGCCAGCGTGTAAGCGACCACAAAGACCGCGCAGCCAGCCCATTCCCGCGCCGGAGTACGGGTTACGGGCAACTCCGCGCGGTTCTGGCCGCCATAGAGCCACTGGTACCAGCCCAGCAGCGCCAGCGCAATGAACATGGTTTGCAGAAAGCAATCGGAATACAGCGCCGCCTGGTAATATACCACTACGTAGAGCCCACAGCTGACGATGGCCACCGGGAAGTTCCAGAGCGACTCGCGGGCCGCCAGCCACACGCAGGCAAACCCCGTGAGCACGGCTACCCACTCTAAGGGGCTGCCGCCGGCGGCTTCGGTCCAGAAGTTCAGTAGTTGCTCCACGCCTGCGCTAGTGTTTCCAGAATGCCGACACCTCAATAGCCGGCTTGTCAAAGCTAACCAGCATTAAGGTAATTTTACGGCTTTCCTGGCTTTTCCTGTTTTTTTGATGCTGCCCGAACTCACCCCCGAAGCCCTGTACTCCCGCCTGCAAAGCGGCGAAGACCTTCTGCTCCTTGATGTGCGCCAGCCCGAAGAATACGAGTTTTGCCACATCGAAGGCAGCCAGCTGATTCCGCTGGGCGAGTTGGCCGCCCGCGCCGACGAGGTGCCCACCGACCGGCCGGTGGTACTCATCTGCCACCACGGCGTCCGCTCGATGCAGGCGCTGGCCTACCTGCAGCACCGCCACGAGCACACCAACCTGCTCAACCTGCGCGGTGGCATCGATGCTTGGAGCCGGCGCATAGATGCCTCGGTGGCGCTGTATTGAGCAATATCCCGCAGCGGGTAATGGGCCCGTTCAGCAGCTCTGCGTAACTCCGCCCGAAAACAGCACTTCACCAAATGCGCCTCCCCAACCTCCCCATCACCGATGCCCTGCCCGAGCTGCTGGCCACGCTGCAAACCCACAACGTGGCGGTGTTGCAGGCCCCACCTGGGGCGGGTAAAACCACGCTGGTACCGCTGGCATTGCTGGAGGCTGACTGGCGGGCGGGCGGCAAGATTATCGTGCTGGAGCCGCGGCGGCTGGCGGCCCGGACGGCGGCCACGCGCATGGCCCAGCTGCTGGGCGAGCCCGTGGGCCAGACGGTGGGCTACCGCATGCGGCTGGAAAGCCGGATTTCGGCGAAAACGCGCATCGAAGTCGTCACCGAAATCATCCTCACCCGCCAACTCCAGGACGATCCAGGCCTGGAAGGCGTAGCGGCCGTGCTCTTCGATGAATTCCACGAGCGCAGCCTGCAAGCCGACCTCGGCCTGGCCCTGGCTCTGGATGCCCAGCAGGTGCTGCGGCCCGATTTGCGTTTGCTGGTGATGTCGGCCACGCTGGATGCCGAGCGGTTGGGCCAATGGCTCGATGCGCCGGTGGTGAGCAGCCTGGGCCGCATGTTTCCGGTTGACACCCACTATCTGAGCCCCCAGCGGGCCGCCAGTGCCTCCCGCCGCCCCCACGAAAAACTCCAGGACCTCGTGCCGGTGCTCGTGCGCGAGGCCCTGCACACCCACACTACCGGCGACGTGCTGGTGTTTCTGCCCGGCTTGGCTGACCAACGCCGGGTGGCCGCCAAGCTGGCTTCGTTGCCCGATTACATCGACCTGCACACCCTCCACGGTGAGCTACCGGCCGAGCAGCAGGATGCCGCGTTGCGCCCCGCCCCGGCCGGCCGCCGCAAGGTGGTGCTGGCCACCAGCATCGCCGAAACCAGCCTTACTATTGAGGGCGTGAGCATTGTGGTGGATGGCGGCTACGCCCGCATTCCGCGCTTCGAGCCCCGCTCCGGCCTCACCACGCTGGGCACCGAGCCCGCCAGCCAGGCCGCCGCCGACCAGCGCCGGGGCCGGGCCGGCCGCCTCGGTCCCGGCACCTGCTACCGCCTCTGGACCGAAGCCGAATTTCGGGAGTTACCGCTGCATCTGCCCCCCGAAATCCTGACTGCCGACCTTAGCCCGCTGGCCCTAGAACTAGCCCTGTGGGGCGCCCACGACGCCACGGCCCTGCGCTGGCTTGATGTGCCGCCAACCCCGGCGTTGGCCCAGGCACGCGAGCTGCTCGTGCGCCTGGAAGCCCTGCTGCCCGCCGGCCCACCCACGGCCCACGGCCGCGCGCTGGCCCGGCTGGGGCTGGCCCCGCGCCTGGCCCATTTGGTGGCCCGGGGGCAGGAA
>NZ_NIRR01000006.1 GCF_002204745.1 Hymenobacter amundsenii | reverse complement strand
GACGCCGCGTATGCCGCGGCCGTACACGACATTGACTTACAGGTTATTGCCAAGCCCGAAGGCCAGACCGGCTTTGTGCTGCTGCCTCGCCGCTGGGTCGTCGAGCGCAGCTTCGGCTGGGCGGCCCGTTTCCGGCGTCTGGCCCGCGACTACGAACGGCTGGCCCTGACCATGCACCAATTCCACTTCTTGGCCTTCGCTACACTCTTACTGGCAAAAGGCGTTTTTCGCGCCACCAGTCCATAACAGGCTCTAGACCTCAGCCAAGCGCCGACCAAATAGGCCGGCCGGTGCCTTTGGGCCGGATTCTCGGTTCGAACCTATTAGAAAGCACAAGGCGGTCATGCTGAGCGCAGGGCTACCTAAATAGCTCTACCACTAAAACTCCACGATAAAGCCGATGGTGGGCAGTACGGTTGCGGCGTTGTTGTCGAGCAGCACGGGGATGCCGTTGCTGCCGTCGGGGCGCAGGGGCTGGCCGTCGATGGAGACGAACTCGGTGTTGTCGGGGGTGCGCTGGAAGGCGTAGCTGGGTGTGGCGGGCGACTTCAGGGCCAGCGCGTTCTGGATGTCGACGTAGAAATCGAAGGTGAAGCGGCGCAGGTTGATTTTCTTGTCGAGCCGGAAATCGAGCTGCTGGAAGGTGCCCAGGCGTTGGGTGTTCAGGCGGTCGTAGTCGAGCACACCGTTGCCCACGGTGAGGTAATTGGCCCGGGAGGCGGCGTTGTCGAAGGGCGTGAAGGGCGCGCCGCCGGCCAGGCGGTACTTCAGGCCCAGCTCCCAGCCCCGGCCGAATTTGCGACCCAGCAGCGCCGAGGCCAGGTGGCGGGTGTCCCAGGCCGAGGGCTTGTAGCGGCCATCGGCGCCGGTGAACTCGCTGTTGAACAGCGTGTAGGAGGCCACCGCGTAGAGGTTGCGGGTGAGCTGTTGCTGAAAGAACAGCTCGCCCCCGAAGGCCCGGCCCCGGCCGGTGCTGGTCACGGCCTCGTTGCCGAGGGCAATAAAGTCGCCACCTAGGTTGGCCAGCGAAATACCGTCGCGCACGTTCACCGGGTAGTGGTCGTACTGCTTCCAGAAGCCTTCGAGCGTGAGGCGGCGGCTGGCGCTGGGCAGAAACTCCAGGCCCGCCACGTAGTGCGTGCTGCCGATGTAGCGGTTGGATTTATTCACCAGCTGGCCGGCATTATCGCGGAAGCCTAGCAGGGTGGAGGGCGGAATTTTGTAGTAGCGGCCCACACTGGCGCTGGCGTTCCAGCGTGGCGTGAGAGCGTAGGTGGCCGAAATCCGGGGCGAAATCGTGCGCAGCAAATTAGCCCCGCCATCAGTGAAGCTGTTGCCATCGGTGCGTACGCCGGCCGAGAGCGTGAGCCGGTCGGCATCCAGAAAGGAGCGGGTGAGTTGGGCAAACGCGCCGAAGCGGGCGAAGTCGAGGCTGGAGTTGAAATTGACGGTAACGGCCGGCTGCTGCTCGGTACCATCGGGGGCCAGTACGGCCTGGCGCAGGCGGTTGAAAAAGCGGTTGTCGTAGTGGATGAGCTGGCCCACGGCCCCGTAAGCGTAGCGCCAGCGGCCGGCGCTGCGGTTCACGTCGAGGCGCAGCTTGTTCTCGGTTTCGCCCGAGCGCGTGAGCAGCACCCGTTTGCTTTCATCGCCCCGGTTAACCGAACCGCCCTCAAAAAAGTCGACTTGGTTGCTGAGCTGGGTGCGGCTGAGGGCCAGGTTGAGGTAGCCTTGCGGCAGCAGCTGGCGTAGACTCAGGCCCACGGTGTAGTTCCACTGGTCGATGGTGGGCGTGTTGCGGATGATGTAGGCCTTCTCGGGGGTGGTGGTGCGCGGCACGGCCACCTCGAAGTGGTCCAAAGCGCCCAGGCCCAGGGCCGTGAGGGTGGTCTTGGGGCCGAGCTTGGAGGTGATTTTGAACTGCGAATCCCAGTAATCGGGCCGGATGGGCAGGTCAATCAGCTTGAAGAGCACCTGCAAATAGGAGCGGCGCACGGAGGCTAGAAATGTGGTATTGGGGGCCAGCGGGCCTTCGAGCGTGCCAGCCACCTCGGTGCCGCTCAGGCGGATGTTGCCCTGCACGCGGTCGGGGTTGCCCTCGCGCTGCCGGAACTGCAGCACGCTGCTCAGCACGTTGTCGTAGCGGGCCTCGAAGGCCGAGGTGCTCAGCGTCACGTCCTCAATAAAGCTCACGTTGAGCATGCCGGCCGGCCCGCCGGCGCTGCCCTGGGTCTGGAAGTGGTTGATGACCGGCACCTCGATGCCGTCGAGGTAGTACACGTTTTCGTTGGGCGCGCCGCCCCGGATGATGATGTCGTTGCGGAAGCCGGCGGTGCCGCCCGTGCCGCCGCCGCCCACGCCGGGCAGCACCTGCACCACCTTCGAAATGTCGAAGTTGCCGCCGGGGTTGCTCTTGATTTCCTGGGCGCTCAGGCGCTGCACGCTCAGCGGTGTTTCGGCCGTAGCCACCCGAATGGCCCGACTGGCCGTCACGGTCACCTCGCCCAGCTGCTGCTGACTGGCCACCAGCTCCAGGCCCACAATGTTGGCGTTGCCGCTGGTGATAACAATGTTAGCCCGCAGCAGCGGCTCGTAGCCAATAAACGAGGCCCGCACGTTGTAGCTGCCCGTCGGAATATCAGCCAGCCGGAAGCGGCCCTGCTCATCGGCGGCCGTGCCCAGCGTGCTACCTTCCAGCGTGATGGTGGCGCCCGGCACCGGCTGCTGGGTGGCCCGGTCGCGCACCGTGCCGCTCAGCACACCCGTTTGGGCTAGGCTGAGGAGCGGCAGCAGCCAGAGTAACAGGAGGTAGAGAAAGCGCATAGGGTAGTGGAGGGATGATTAAAAAGGGGCAGAACGGCCGTAGCGCGAAGCTCCAGCTTCGCGTATCGTTGCTGACTGCCACACGACTTCGTTCAGCGACACCCGAAGCTGGAGCTTCGCGCTACAGCTGTTCTGCGTCAGCTTTTCGATTGTTCAACCCAAACCCGACCGCCGCGGAGAGGTTTCGGGCGGGCTGCTTACGCTGCCCCAACCAGCACATAGCCCGTTGCTACCGCCGCCGCACGGCTTGTAGCATCTGCCGCAACTCGGCGGCCGAATACACCCGGCCCCGGGCCACCACGGTGTGCGGGCCGCGGAGGGCCGATAGGTTGGTCAGCGGGTTTTGGTCGAGCAGCAACAAATCGGCCGCTTTGCCGGGGGCGATGGAGCCGGCGGTGGCTTCCTGGTGAAAGAAGATGGCCCCGTTGATAGTGGCCGTGCGTAGTGCCTCGGCGGGCGTGAGGCCGGCGCGCACCAGCTGGTCGAGCTCCCCAAGTAAAGCCGCACCGGGGTACACGTAGGAGTTCGAAGCCCCGCTGTCGGAGCCGGCCAGCAGCAGCACGCCGGCTTTTTGCATGCCCGGAATCAGGCTCCGGAACCGGGCTCCGAGCTGCTGGTTGAACGCCCGGGTGGCAGCCGATTGCTGCCGGGCCCCGGCCAGTCGGCGGGTGTAAGTGGCCTCAATTCTGGGGTCGATGTAGGCCAGCAGCGAGTCGCGGGAGTGGTCGATGGTGGGCAAATCGGCCAATAGCTGCTGAATGTAGAGCGTGGGCACCACGGCCGTACGCCGCTCGGCCAGCATCCGGAACGTGCGGGCGGCGGTGGCCGGGTCGTAGGTGCGGTACACGGCCGGTAGGGCCGCAAACAGCCCGATGGGCTTCGCGGAGCCCTGGCTCTGGCGGATAGCGGCCGTGATGCTGTCTTCCCGATTAGAGCAGGCCTTGAACACGTAATAGAGGTGCTCGGAGGCGTCGAGGCCCGCCGCGGACGCCTCGGCCAGCGTGGCGGTGTAAGGCATGTGGCCGGTGGTCAGCATCCCCCGCTTTTCGGCCTGCGCAATGGTGCCCAGAAACGCCTCCCGCGAAATCGTGCTCTCGTAAATCTTCACGTAATCAACCCGTAGCGCCTGCAACGAATCGAGGGCGCGGGCAATCTGGGCGGGCGTTTCTACTTCCAGCGAACCGGCCCAGAATGCGCCCGGTCCGTCTATTTTCGGACCCGAAGTGAAGATGGTGGGACCCGCCAGCTGGCCGGCCGTAATCTGCCGCTGCCACTGCTGTACGGCCGGAGTCAGGTCGCCGCCCGCGTCGCGCACGGTGGTAATGCCGTGGGCCAGGTACAGGGGCAGCAGGTTGCGGTTGGCCGTTATCAGCGAGTCGCCGCCCCTAAAATGCACGTGCATGTCCCAGAGGCCCGGCATGAGGTAGCGCCCCTGGGCGTCGATGGTGCGCGTGGCCCGCGGGGTGCTAGCCGTAGTGGCACCGAGCTGGCGGATGACGCCATCTGAAACGGCCACCGTCTGGTCGGGCCGGATGGTGCCGGTCTCCACGTCCACCACGTTGGCGTGGGTGATAACCAAGTCGTAGGCCGTAGTGGCGGGTGGGGTGGTGCAGCCGGCGGCCAGTAGCAGGGTGGCGGCGAACAGGAGTCGGGCGGGGTAGGGCATGCGGCGAAGGTAGAGCGATTCTCGGGTTAGTATCCGGTCTGTAAGTCTGTAGAGACGCGACCCATCGCGTCTCCTCGTTGAACGGTTATTGCGCAACGCCGAGACGCGATGGGTCGTGTCTCTACAGACCGTACAGTGACTTGATAAGCGCTCCAAGTAGCGCGAAACTACGGCTTCGCGTACCGTTGAACGAAGTCGTGTGGTCGTCAGCAACGATACGCGAAGCTGGAGCTTCGCCCTAAACTCCCAGCGCCTTCAGCAGCACCGAGCCGCTGAGCCAAGTCATCACCAGCACCACCAGTACCCCAAATACGGCCAGTACCAGCGGGTGGCGGTAGGAGCCTACAATGGCCGGGCGGTAGGCCGCTACCAGCAGGGTGCCCAGGGTGAGAGGCAGGATGAAACCGTTGAGTGCCCCAGCCCAAAGCAGCACCTGCACTGGCTGGCCGATGGTGAGGAATAGCAGCGTGGAAAGCACGATAAAGCCGATAATCCAGCGGTTTTCGCGGGCCGCTACTTGTGGCAGCAGGACTTTGAGGAAGGAAATGGAGGTGTAGGCCGAGCCGATGATGGACGTGACGGCCGCCGCGAACATGACGACCCCAAACAGCCGATAGCCCAGCTCCCCGGCCGCCAGCCGGAACACGGAGGCGGGCGGGTTAGCCGCATCAATGGCCAAGCCCTGGCTCACCACGCCCAGCGTAGCCAGAAACAGGAACACCCGCACCAGCGAGGCCACCGAAATGCCCAGCACGGCGCTGCGCGTCACTTCGGGCAGGGCAGCCTCGCCCCGTATGCCGGCGTCGAGCAGGCGGTGGCCGCCGGAAAAGGTGATGTAGCCGCCCACCGTGCCGCCCACCAGCGTGATGATGGAGGTGAGGTCGAGCTGGGTAGGAACGAGGGTGCGACGCGCCGCTTCGGCCAGAGGTGGGTGGGTGGAAAAGGCCACGTACACGATAGTGAGCACCAGCACCAGGCCCATTACCTGGGCGAAGCGGTCCATGAGCCGCCCGGCCTCCCGCACCAGAAAAATTCCCAGCGCCACCCCGGCCCCCAGCACGGCGCACACCGGCACCGGCAGGCCCGTGAGGGCCGAGAGGCCCAGGCCGGCTCCGCCCACGTTACCCACATTGAAGGCCAGGCCGCCGAGCACAATCAGCACCGAAATGACGCTGCCCAGGCCCGGCAGCACGCGGTTGGCAATGTCGGGGGCCCGCAGCTCGGCCACGGCAATTACCCGCCACACGTTCAGCTGCACCCCGATATCGAGCAAGATAGAAGCCAGGATAACAAACCCGAAGCTGGCTCCGAGCCGCTCGGTAAACACGGTGGTCTGGGTGAGAAAGCCCGGCCCCACGGCCGAAGTGGCCATCAGAAAAGCGGCTCCCAGCAGCACGCCCCAGTTGCGGGCCGGCTTCATACGCGGAGCCCGGAAGGCGTTTGCACCGCCACGCCGGCCACTGCCAGCGCGGCCCGCAGCCGCCGGGCGAAGTCCAGGGCGTGGGGTCCATCGCCGTGCAGGCACACTGTATCGGCCTGAATCACGACGTCCCCGCCCGACAGCGCCCGCACCCGGCCCTCGCGGACCATGCGTAGCACCTGGGCCTCGGCTTCGGCAGGGTCGGTGAGCAGCGCGCCGGGCTGGCGGCGGGGCGTGAGCGTGCCGTCGGGCTGGTAGCTACGGTCGGCGAAAACCTCGTGGGCGGTGCGCAGACCCAGCTTTTCGGCGGCCTGGGGCAGGGCGCTGCCGGCCAGCCCGTAGAGGCAGGCTTCGGGGGCCACCCGGTACACGGCTTCGGCCAGGGCCTCGGCCAGGGCGGGGTTTCCGGCGGCCATGTTGTAGAGCGCGCCGTGGGGCTTTACGTGGTGCAATGTGCCGCCCTCGGCCCGCACAAACGCCAGCAGCGCCCCAATCTGGTACACGGTCATATCATAGGCTTCCTCGGCCGAAATGGCCATTTCGCGGCGGCCGAAACCCACCAGATCGGGCAGGCCGGGGTGGGCCCCCAGGGCCACGCCGTGGTGCAGGGCCCGGCGCACGGTGTGCTTCATCACGGCCGGGTCGCCGGCGTGGTAGCCGCAGGCAATATTGGCCGACGTTATCAAGGGCAAAATGGCTTCATCCTGCCCCAGGGAGTAAGCACCGAAGCTTTCCCCCAGGTCGCAGTTGAGGTCAATGGTAAGGGTTGGATTCATGGGCAGTAAGATAGGCGGAAGTTATTTTGGTCGCCTCACCGGCACCTCACCCCCTAGTCTCCTTGGGAGAGGGGGGACTAAAAAATAGAATCCTACTCTATTTCTAGCTGCCTTAACTCTAGAAATTAAGAATTAGTCCCCCCTCTCCCGAGGAGAGGGGGCTAGGGGGTGAGGTGCTGGCTGAACTGCAACGCCACGGCCCGTTCCAGCTGGCGCAGCTGGTCTTCCTGGGCCATATACAGTTGCTGCGCCTCCTCCAAACCGATTTCCTGGAACCGCAACGTACCGCCCGGAGGCACTTGGGCCAGGCGGGACCAGTCGGCGGCGGCTACCAGGGCCAGGCGGGGGTAGCCGCCGGTGGTCTGGTGGTCGGCCAGCAGCACGATGGGCTGGCCCCCGGGCGGCACCTGCACCGTGCCGAATGTAACGGCCGCAGACAGCAGCTCGGGCGCATCGGCGGAGCGGAGCAAGGGTGGGCCCGCCAGCCGGCTGCCCATGCGGTTGGAGGCCGGCGTCATCTGGAATTCCTCGGTCCAGAAAGCCTGCTGGCTGGTCGCCGTAAACTGCCCGTATTCCGGTCCGCGCACCGCCCGCAGCACGGGCGCGGCTTCGGGCTGGGGCGTCAGGGCCGGGTCGGCGAACCAGGGCGCGGCTACGCAGGGCAATTCGGGCGAGCGGGCCAGCAGGTGCTGGCGCAGGCTAGCGGCGGCAGGAGCGGGTTCCGCTACGGGCAGCACATCATCGGTCCGCAAAGCCCGGCCCGCCAGCCCCCCGATGCCGGCCGCCAGGTAGGTAGCGCGGCTACCCAGCACCAGCGGCACGCCAGCCCGCCGGCCACGGCCAGGTAGGCCCGGCAGCCCGCTTGGGGCCGGCCAAAGGTGAGTTCGGTGCCGGCCCGCACGGCCACGGCCCGGTTCAGGGGTAAAGGCTGGCCGTTGAGCGTGATACTGAGGTCGGCACCAGTGAGGGCCAGCAGATGGTCGGCCTCGAAGCGCAGGGTGGGGCCGAGCAGGGTGATTTCGAGGGCCGCCGCGCCGGGCGGGTTGCCCACCAGCAGGTTGGCCACGCGCAGGCTTCGGGCATCAACAGGGCCGCCCACGCTCACGCCCGCCCGCCGGTAGCCGGGCCGGCCAGCGTCCTGAATAGTGGTGAGCAGGCCGGGACGTAAAATGTGCAGGCTCATGCGGCGGGCCACTGATGGAACTGCTCCGCCGTGATGGGTACGAATCGCAGCCGCTGCCCGCCCGCAGCAGGCTGGGGTCGGGGGCTTCGGGCTGGAACAGCCGGGCCGGAGTGCGGCCGATCAGCTGCCAGCCACCTGGCGTGGGCAAGGAATAAATACCGGTCTGTGCCCCGGCAATGCCCACTGCTCCGGCCGGCACTGCGGCCCGGGGGCTGGCGCGCCGGGGCGTGGCCAACTCGGTGGGCAGCCCGCCCAGATAGGGAAAGCCGGGCGCGAAACCGATGAAATACACCCGGTAATCGGCCCCGGCGTGGCGGGCCACTACGTCTGCCGGGTTCAGCCCGCAGTGCTGGGCCACCGCCTCTAAATCAGGCCCGAACTCACCCCCGTAGCACACCGGTATTTCTACCACCGGCCCGGTTTCCGCGGCGGCCGCGGCAGTAGGCAGTTGGGCCAGCCGTTCCCGTAAGGTGGCGGCCACGACTTCATATGGCGACCCGGCCCCGGCCGAGCGTACCTGCCAGGGGTCGTAGAAAACGGTGAGCGTGGTAAAGGCAGGTACCAGTTCGGTGAAACCCACAAAAGGCTGGGCCAGCAGGTAATCGGCGACGGCCTGAATGGTGGTGTTGGTGGCGTTGCTGATGAGCGTGCCGAATTCCAGCACTACGGCCGTTTCGCCTAGCGGGTAGAGGTGCGGGAGGATGGGAGCGGGCAGGGGAGAAGGAGCGGGCATCGGTGGACAAGATAGGTCTGTGGCCCGGACTTTAGTCCGTAGCTCAGCCGTTACCCGGGCTACTTGGGGGCTACAGACTAAAGTCCGGGCCACAGCGGCTAAACGGCGGTATCTTGGGCTGCCGCTTTTCCCCTCGACATGACATTTTCCGCCTTCCCGCGCGCCGTTTATCCATTGCTTTCTCTGCCCCTTTCGCTGGCGGCCTGCACCCGCGCCCCGCTGATATCGGGGGTTACGCCCGTCGCTGCTGCTGCAACTGCCGCCCCGGCCGTGGTGGCGGGCGTGAGCCGGGAGCTGGCCGAGGACCGGGCCCGCCGGGTTTCGCGGCTGGGCTACGAGTTGAGCTTGAACGTGCCCGCCGACAAGGCCGCGCCCATCGCGGCCACCGAAACCATCCGTTTCCGCCTCTCCGATGCTGGTCAGCCGCTGCAGCTCGACTTTAAGGAGCGAACGGCCAACCTGCGCGCCCTGCGCGTGAACGGCCGGCCGGTGCCCATTGACCACCACGACGAGCACCTGGTGCTGCCCGCCGCCGCGCTGCAAACCGGCCCCAATACGGTGGAAATAAACTTTACGGCCGGTAACCAGAGCCTCAACCGCAACGATGATTACCTCTACACCCTACTCGTGCCCGACCGCGCCCGCACAGTATTTCCGGTCTTCGATCAGCCCAACCTGAAGGCCGCCTTCACGCTCACGCTCACGTTGCCCGACACTTGGCAGGCCCTGGCCAACGGCCCATTGCAGGATTCGACCAGCGCAAACGGCCGCAAAACCTACCGCTTCGCGCCCTCCGATACCATCAGCACCTACCTGTTCTCGTTTGCGGCGGGCCGGTTCTCGCGCCTCGTGCGCAGTCCGGCGGGCCGCCCCATGCAGCTGCTGCACCGCGAAACCGACCAAAGCAAGCTGGCCCTGAGCCTGGACCCCATCTTCCAGATTCATGCCGACGCGCTAAGGTTTCTGGAGGGCTATACCGGCATCCCGTACCCATTTCAGAAGTTCGATTTCGTGGCCCTGCCCGATTTCCAGTACGGCGGCATGGAGCACGTGGGCGCCATCGACTACAAGGCCAGCTCGCTGTTTCTGGATGAGGGCGCGACCCAGGACCAGAAAATTGCCCGCTCCAACCTGCTGGCCCACGAAACGGCCCACATGTGGTTCGGCGATTTGGTGACCATGCAGTGGTTCAACGACGTGTGGATGAAGGAGGTGTTTGCCAACTTCATGGCCGATAAAATCACCCAGGTGGCGTTGCCGGAGTCGAACTACGACCTCAAGTTCGTCATCGACCACTACCCGGCTGCCTACGGCGTGGACCGCACCAGCGGGGCCAACCCCATCCGCCAGAACCTGGAGAATCTGAGCGACGCGGGCTCGCTCTACGGGGGCATCATCTACCACAAAGCGCCCATTATGATGCGCCAACTGGAGCGGTTGATGGGGGAGGAGCCCTTCCGCGACGGGCTGCGCGCCTACCTGCGCCAGTACGCCCACGGCAACGCCACCTGGCCCGACCTCATCCGCATACTGGACGAACGTACGCCTGCCGATTTGCAGGCCTGGAACCAGGTTTGGGTGAACCAGCCCGGCCGCCCGGTGTTCAATTACGACCTGCAAACCGCCCAAGGTAAGATTACCAGCCTGCGCCTGCGCCAGCAGGCTGAAGACGGCTCCGAGCGGATCTGGCCCCAGCTGTTCGAGGTGTTGCTGGTGTACCCCAACGGCCGCACCCGCGAGTTGACGGTGAACCAGAACGCCCGCGAAGTGGCGGTACCCGCCGCCGTGGGCGAGCCGGCCCCCGCGTTTATTCTGTTCAACTCCACGGGCCTGGGCTACGGCGTTTTTCCGGTGAGTCCGCAAGTGCTACCCGCGCTTACCGGGCTGAAAGACCCCGTGGCGCGGGCCGCCAGCTACGTGAACCTCTACGAGAACATGCTCCGCGGTGAAGTCGTCAAGCCGCTTGAATTGCTCACGACCTACCGCCAGGCCCTCACCCGCGAGCCCGAAGAGTTGAACCTGAAATTGCTCACGGGCCAAGCCAGCGCCATATTCTGGCAGTTCCTCACGCCCGCTCAGCGGCAGGCCGTGGGGCCGGAGTTGGAGAAGGACCTATGGGCGGCGCTAGCCCAAAACCCCGCGCCCAACGCCAAAAAACTGCTGTTCAAAACCTACCAGAGTATAGCCCTAAGCCAGGCGGCCCAAACGCGGCTCTACCGCATCTGGGACACCCAGCAGGCTCCGGCGGGCGTCAAGCTGACCGAGGACGACTACACTAGCCTAGCGCTGGCCCTGGCCGTGCGCGACTACCCGGCCCCCGCGCCCATCCTGGCCCGCCAACTCACCCGCATCCCCAACCCCGACCGCCGCAAGCGCATGGAGTTCCTGCTGCCCGCCCTCTCGCTCGACGTGGCCACCCGCGACGCCTTCTTCGCCTCGCTCTCCGATGAAAAGAACCGCGAAAAGGAAGCCTGGGTGACGGCCGCGCTGGGCTACCTGCACCATCCGCTCCGGGCCGCCACCTCCGAAAAATACCTGCCCCAGAGCCTGGCGCTGCTCGAAGAAATTCAGCAGACCGGCGACATCTTCTTTCCCTATTCCTGGCTCCAGTCCACGCTCGGCAGCTACCAGACGCCCACCGCCGCCCGCACCGTCCGCGAGTTCCTGGCGGCCCACCCCAGCTACAACCCCCAACTCCGCGCCAAGCTGCTACAAGCCGCTGACGATGTATTCCGGGCCGAGAAGTTGGTACGGGAGTAGATTTTTAGGGTAAAAAAGAACGTCATGCCTCATCTGGCGTCCGCGCAGTCGAAGCATGACGTTCTTTTTACTGACAACCAATAACTGATAACTACTTCCGTCGCGCTGGCCGGGCCGATGACTGGCCGCGCAACTTGAGTACGTAGAACAGCAGGCCGGCCGCAAGCAGGGCCAGAGCTACGGCCAGCAGTTCGCGGGAGGTGCGGGCGCTGGTGGCGGCATCAGCGGTGGCTTGCAGGTCGCGGAGCTTTTTGTCGCGCTGCCGGTCGCGTTCCTGGAGGTTGGTAATCTGGTTTTCCAGGTCGTAGAAGCGTTGGCGAGTGGTCGTTTGGTCGGTTTGGGCCACGGATACCTGCTGTTTCACCTGCTGGTTTTCGGCCGTTACGGCGGCGGTGCGGCGCAGGGTGGCTTCCTGTACGGCCTGGATCAGCTCAGTGTCTTTGCGGATGATGCCCTTGAGCGCATCCACAACTTCTTCCAGATCTTTTTTACTGGGTTTATTGGCCAAAAAAGCGTTGCGCTGGCGGTTGGCAGCCTCGTACTGGCTCACTAGCTGCTGGCGCTCCTGAATAAGGGCAGGCAGCGGGTCGGGGGCGGCGGGTGGGGTTGTCGGGGGCGATTGGGCGAGGGCGGCGGTGCAGGAAAAGGCGAGCAGAACGGGCAGCAGGAATTTCATGGGCGCAAAGATGGGGAGGTAATTTCAGGCCGCAGGGGGCGCGGTGTGTACGCAAAAAGCGCCGGGCAGTTCCAGGAACGACCCGGCGCCCACCGCGCCTGCTTTCGCTACAATGTCAGGGAACCACCACCGCCTCCCGAATGGCTTTGGGCTTGTGCTTGTAGAGCCACAGAATGAGAATTGGCAGCAGCGTCAGCTCGGCCACTACGCCGAACAGCAGCGTCAGGCCAATCAGGAAGCCCACGTAAAACGTGCCGTCGAACGAGGAGAATAGCAACGTCGAGAAGCCGCCGACCAGAATCAGCGACGTCACGATAACGGCTTTGCCGGCCATGAGGTAGGTTTTGCGCACGGCCTTGAATAGGTCGTCTTCCTTGAGCAGCATCAGCTTGAGCTTGCTCATGAAGTGGATGGTGTCGTCGACGGCAATGCCGAAGGCGATGGTAAAGATGATGCTCGTGCTCACCTTCATGCTCACCCCGGCCGCGCCCATCACGCCAGCCACAATCAGAATCGGCACCAAGTTAGGAATGAGCACCACGGCCGTCATGCGCAGGCTCCGGAACAGGGCCAGTACAATGATGGTCACCATCACGATGTCGAGGGTCATGCCCGTAATCATGTCGCGGCTCAGGTTTTCGTTGTTTTTGTCGATGAGGTTGGCCGAACCGGTGAGCCGGGTTCGGAGCACCGTCGAATCGACGGCGGTGCGCAGAAACTGCCGCAGGCCGCCGTTGAGGGCGTGGATTTTGATGCTGCCCACGTCGGCCATGCGGCCGGTGAGGCGGCCGGCGGTGGCATCGGGCAGGGCCAGGGCCCGGAACTCGGGCTTGCGCCGAAACAGCTTCACCTTGCGCAGCAGCCGCGCCAGCTCGTCCTCGGTAGCAGGTAGGCGGTATTCTTCTACCATGCCCCCGTTCAGGGCCTTGCGCACCGATTTGATGATGGTGACGGGCGAGGCCACGAAGTTGAGGCCGTAGCTTTTTTGCAGGTAGTTCTCAATCTGCTCGGTTTCGCGCAGCACTTCCAGATCGAACACCGTGCGGCCGGGGCCGGGGCTGAGGGCCAGCTCGAAGGGCCGCACGCCGGCAAACTGCCGCTCGAAAAACCGGAAATCCAGCTTCACCGGGTCGTTTTTCGAGAGGTCGTCGAGCAGGGCCGAGTTGATGCGGATGGTAGAGGCCGACCCGATCGAGACCACCAGCACCACGGCGCTGATGCCCACCACCCAGTGCCGCCGGGCCAGTACCTGCCGGAATAACCGGCCCAGCACGCCGTCCCAGCTGTGGCCCTGCGCGCGCGGCACCCGTAGCTGAGGCTTTTTAAGCAGCAGCAGCAGGGCCGGCAGCAGCGTGAAGCTCAGCCCAAACGTGAGCAGAATGGCAATGCCCGTAAACAGCCCGAAGTTGTAAATGGGCCGGATGGAGCTGGTCATCAGCGAGAAAAAGCCGATGCTCGTCGTCAGGGCCGACAGCCCCGAGCCGAAGGCCGATTCGCGCATGGCCACCAGCAGGGCCTGCTTTTTCTCGGCCCCGTAGCCCAGCTCCGTCACGTAGCGGGTGATGAGGTGAATGGTGTCGGACATGCCCACCACGAACAGCATCACCGGCAGCAGGGCCGTCATCAAATCGATGCTGATGCCGGCGGCCGACATCACGGCCAGCCCCCACAAAATGGCCCCCAACACCACCACCAGCGGCAGCACCACGCCCCACCAGGTGCGCAGCGCAAACCACAGCAGCCCCGTCACGAGCAGCACCGAAAGGCTCATAAATAGCACCAGCTCGTCCTGGAGCCGGTCTACGAACACCGATTGAGCCACCTGCTTGCCGGCCAGGTGGTAGTCGGCTTCGGCGAAACCCTGGCGGCCCAGCTCCCGGCGCAAGGCGTTGAGCAGCGAGTCGCCGGGCGGCTTGCTCAGGTTGGGCGAGGTCTGGAACAGGATGGTGGCGGCGCGGGCATCCTGGGAAATCAGGTTGCCCACCAGCCCCGGCGTGCGGTAAACCAGCGCCGAATCGAGGGCCCGGCGGCTGGGGTCCTGGGGGTGCAGGTAGGGGATGTTGAACACGCCCGGTCCTTCCACCACCGGGTTGCTGGCATTGGTCGGCGACGATACCCGCAGTACGTGCGCCCGCCCGCCCAGAAACCGGGTCAGCGAGTCGACCCGGACCAGAAACGAGGGCGCGAACACCGTCTGGCCTTTCGGGGCTTCGAGGCCCAGCAGCACGTAGTCGTTGTCGTTGCCGAAGCGGGCCGAGTACTCCTCATAATAGTCGAGGTCGGGGTCGCCGGCAGGGTAGAAATCGTTGAAATTGTAGTTGAAGCGCAGTTGGGCTACGAAAAAAACGGCCAGCGCCGTGAGCAGCGCGAGGGCCAGTAGCGTCAGGTGTGCGAGTCGGCGAAGGGGCATAGGGAGCGTGAACCGAAGGTAGGCGAAGCGAAGCTTGCGCTTGGCAAATCGGGGAGCAAAAATAGCACGAAGCTGCTGCTGCGCGGGGCGGCGGGGTATCTGGCGGCGGAAGCCGGAAGTAAGTCCCGCAACCGGGTGGAATTACGGCGCTATGTGCTTACTTTAGAGCAGCCGAAAGCCAACCGCCGGTTTCCACCATTTGTTTCCTCTCTTACTTATTGCCCTCCCATGAAAAACGCCCTGCTCGCCCTCGCCCTGTTTGCTTTCGTTGGTACCGCTTCCGCCCACGAAGGTGAGAAGGACGCCAAAGGCAAGAAAGCCAAGAAGGCCGCCACTACCGAAGCCAAAGCCCACTGCGATATGGCCGGGAGCATGGGTTCGGCCGGTACGCCTTCGTGCTGCATGAAAAAGGATGCCAAAGCCAGCACTGCCGCCGCTACGCCGGCTCCGGCCACCAAGGTGGTAGGGAAGTCGTTGTAGAAAACTACGGAATCATAAGAACGAAAATGCCCCATGCGCGGAAAGCACATGGGGCATTTGACTTACCAGACAATTATGGACTGGAAGCTACTCAGATTGCTGGCGCACTCCTTCCTCCCTAAATACGGCTGGTAGGCCAGGCTTGCTGCTGTTGCTGCTGCTGCCGGGCCTACCAGCCGTGGCGCAGAGTAGCTATAATCGGTGGGAAGCCCTGCCGGTGGCCGCCCCGCCACCGAGCACCAAGGGCCACCAGGACTCGTTGCGCCGCGCGGAATTATGGGCGAAAAGTCCGTTGGTGAAGCGTGGTATTAGCCAACCCACCCGCAACGAGCTAGCGGCAGCTAAGGCTACAGGCTACGCGCACTTTGTCGGGAATAACATAAAATGGCCTATTGAAGCCCTGAAAGCTCAAACGGAAGGCGTGATAACCCTGCGCCTTGCCGTTGATGAGGCTGGGAATGTGCTGAGTGCCCAGGTAGTCGGCAGCACTGTTCCGGCCGGGGCAGTCGGAGAGGCGGCTCTGCAGGAGGAGGCCCGGCGAGTTTTCCGGCAGCTACGGTTCGAGCCCGCCGCCGGGGCTACCGAGGAAGAAGTGAAGGTATCGTTCATCGTACAATAGAAATGCCCACCCTCGAAATCCTAACCCACATCAACGCCCCACCGGAACGCTGCTTCCGGTGGGCCTTGAGCGTGGACCTGCACGCCATTTCCACCCGCCAAACCGGCGAAACCATCGTGGCCGGCGTCCGCAGCGGCGTGCTGCAACTCGGCGACTCGGTCACGTTCCGGGCCCGCCACTTCGGCGTGTGGCAGACGCTGACAAGCCAGATAACCGCGCTGGATGCGCCCCGCTACTTCTGCGACGAAATGCAGCGCGGCGCGTTCCAGTACATGCGGCACGAGCACTATTTCGAGGCCCAGGAGTCGGGTGGTACATTGATGCGAGACGTATTTGAGTTTGCCTCCCCGCTGGGCTGGCTGGGTCGGCTGGTTGATGCGTTGGTGCTGGGGCGCTACCTGCGGGCGTTTCTGGAGGAGCGTGGGCGCGTGGTGAAGGAATACGCCGAAACGGAGGCCTGGCGCACGGTGCTACCGGCCAACTAAGAATAGAGTCTCATGCAACTTTGCCACTAGAGTTTAACTCATGTTGTAGTATCAATCCTGTCTTGAACATTATGCTTTACAACCGTTACTATCTGCTGCTCCTAATGGCCCTTTTAAGCTTTGGCAGCTGTAAAAAGGATTGTGGAATATCTCCTGCTGGATGCGCAACGGAGGGGCCGATACGGATGCGGGCCGACAACTGGCAGGGGCTGGTCAAGTTCGACTCAGCACTAAATGCCTTCGTGGTGCGGTATGCAGTGCCCGGGACCTTTGATTCGGTCTACTACGGGGTTGCCTGTGGGCTGCCGGAAGCGTTGCAAAGCGAAGGACAGAAGGTAGAGTTCAGTGGTAACTACCGCGACCATCCGGGGTCGGGACAAATCCTGGCAGCTGGATCAAAATATTACGCCCTTGAAATAACCAGCGCCAGCGCCCGTTAGCGGCGGTTATTAGGTAGAAGACCCGCCTGATGCCTTGGTGTTTAGGCGGTTTTCTCTGTTATTATCTCTCCCACCTGTTCTTCTTTCCCCAATTCATTAGTACTACTCTGCTCCAGCACATCCTCGACTGCGGCACCCGCAAAACCGACCGCATCGGCACTAGCACGCTCCCGGTGTTCAGCTACCAGATGTGGTTCAATTTGCAGTAGAGCTTCTCACTGGGCTTGCTGAGCTGGGTAGTGGAGAGGCTAGACCGCTGGCCGAAAACATCTGCCGAAACCCGGTGTTTGCACAAGCGCCGGGCGAAGCTGCCCCGATTCAACCCGCCGCCTTATGTCCAAAAATCCCGCGCAACCCATCATCCTGTCTCCTGCCGACATTGACCGCGTTATTGAAATGGGTTGGGAAGACCGCACGCCCTTCGACGCCATTGAGGCGCAGTTTGGCTTGGCCGAAAAGGATGTTATTGCCCTCATGCGCCGCGAAATGAAGGCGTCCTCGTTCCGGATGTGGCGGGCGCGGGTGACCGGCCGGGCCACCAAGCACAGGGCGCTGCGCCCCGCCGATGTAACTGGCTTCAAGAGCGACCAACAGCGCAACATTTCGCTTAACAAAATCAGCAAGCGGTAGCGCGGCTGCCGCGCCCGACTGCCGCCATGAGCAAGCACCTGCCCAAACTGCACGCCGGCCAGGCCCAGCCCGAGGCCGCCGCTGCCCCCGAAATCAGCTTTCCGACCCGCTACGAGGAGGTGCTGGCCCGGGTGGCGGCCATCGACCCGGGCCGCTACGGCCGCTCGCGCAACTTTCTCAACGGCGCCCTTACCTACCTCTCGCCCTACCTGAGCCGGGGCGTTATCAGTACCCGGCAGGTGTACGACGCCCTGCTGGCCCGCGGCTTCGCCTTCGACGACATGCAGAAGCTGGCCAGTGAGCTGGGCTGGCGCGACTTTTTCCAGCGGGTGTGGGAGGCGAAAGGGGAGGACCTGTTCACCGATCTGCGCCAGCCCCAGCCCGGTGTCCAGCACCGGCAGCTGCCGGCCGCCCTGCCCGCGGCCAGTACCGGCATTGCGGCCGTCGATGCTCACATCGGCCGCCTCTACGCCACCGGCTACCTGCACAACCATCTGCGCATGTACGTGGCCAGCCTGGCCTGCAACATCGGGCGGGCGTACTGGGCGGCCCCAGCGGCCTGGCTCTACTACCACCTGCTCGACGGCGACTTGGCCAGCAACACGTGCAGCTGGCAGTGGGTGGCGGGCGCATTTGCCAGCAAGCAGTACTACTGCAACCAGGAAAACATCAACCACTACACCGGCAGCCAGCAGCGCCACACCTACCTCGATGTGGCCTACGAGGAGCTGCCCGCGCTACCCGTGCCCCCAGCGCTTCAGGCCACCCTCGTGCCCGATTTCACCACGCCGCTGCCCGTTACGCCCGCCCCGGTGATTGATCCGGCGCTGCCGCTGCTGCTCTACCACAGCTACCACCTCGACCCGCAATGGCGCGCCGAGGAGCCCGCCAACCGGGTGCTGCTGCTGGAGCCCTCGCACTTCCGGCGCTTCCCGGTGAGTGAAGCCGTGCTGGCCTTCATCCGGCAACTGGCCCTCGACAATATTGCTGGCGTGCAGGTATTCGTGGGCGAAGTAGCCGAGTTGGTGCAGCTGGCCCAGGTACCTGCCATCTATACCCGCCAGCACCCGTCGTCGGGCCACTACCCCGGTACCCACGACGCCCGCGTCTGGCTGGTGCCGGAAGTGACCGGCTACTTCCCCGGCTTCTTCAACTACTGGAAAAGGTGCGAAAAGGTGCTGCGCCGGCAGGAGGTAGGGTCGTGACAGGAGCCGTTAGGGGGCGAAGAATCTGCTTCGAACGAGTAGCAAATTGTCTACTTTTGGCCTCCTGCTTTGCCGACCGTCTATTTTTAGGATAGCTTCACAAGCTGCCCGGCCGCCGGCCCGGCCCACGCTTCTGCTACTTTGCCTTATGCGCCCCTACCACACCCTACTCCAGCATATCCTCGACCATGGCACCCGCAAAACCGACCGCACCGGCACTGGTACGCTGTCGGTGTTCGGCTACCAGATGCGGTTCGATTTGCAGCAGGGCTTCCCACTGGTAACCACCAAAAAGGTCCACCTCAAAAGCATCATCCACGAGCTGCTCTGGTTTCTGCGCGGCGACACCAGCAACCAGTCGTTGGAAGAAGTGGGTGTAAGCATCTGGCGCGAATGGGCCGACGAGCACGGCGAGCTGGGTCCGATTTACGGCCAGCAGTGGCGCAGCTGGCAGGCTCCCGATGGCCAGAGCATCGACCAGATTGCTCAGATGGTGCACCTGCTGCGCACCCAGCCCGACTCGCGCCGGATGGTAGTGAGTGCCTGGAACGTGGCTGAGTTGCCGCTCATGCGTCTCACGCCCTGCCACGCGCTGTTCCAGTTCTACGTGGCCGATGGTAAGTTGAGCTGCCAGCTTTACCAGCGCTCGGCCGACGTATTTCTGGGCGTGCCCTTCAACATTGCCAGCTACGCCCTGCTCACGCTCATGATGGCCCAGGTGACCGGCCTGCAGCCCGGCGAATTCATCTGGACCGGCGGCGACACCCACCTCTACAGCAACCACTTGGAGCAAGCCCGTCTCCAGCTCACCCGCGAGTTCCGCCCGCTCCCCCTTATGCGCCTCAACCCGGCCGCAACGGATATTTTTGCTTTTCGGTACGAGGATTTCACCCTGGAAAACTACGACCCTTGGCCCGCCATTAAGGCCCCGGTGGCGGTATAGACGGGCTGAAACAGGACTGACGCGAGAAATCTTTTCGGGAAATTCAAATCTACGAATAGGAATAAAAACGTATGTATGGCATGTCAATTATGCCCGCTATGTCCACTTCCGGTTCTGGCCTTCCGCGCGAACACCGCGCCTGGATTGCCTTGTACTGCCTGGAAAGCCAGTCGACTGACCGCCAGTTGGTACTTAAGCAGAACGAAGTAACCGAAGAAGATCTGAGCCATTACCTGGAGAGCTGGCTTGAATTACGGCGGCGCCACCAATTTAGGGGCCGGCGTTGAATTGGCCCAATTCGGGAAACAGAATATTTCAAGTATATTAGCATAATCCAAATCAGTAGATAAAATCGTAGTTGGGATGATGGATTGAATCACTATCTGACCAACTTCTCCGTGCTAGCTTGTCCTCTACCTACTTTAAGCCGCCGTCATCGCGCTTGGATAGCGCTTTACTCGCTCGATGCCGGCCACCAGAATCTGGCCGAAGTACTGCGCCAAAACAACGTCACGGAGCACGACCTCTGGCAGTACTTCGATAGCTGGTTCAACCTACGGCGCGCCTGATCGGGTTACCCCGCCGCGCTGTCGGCTAGCCGCAACTGCTTTAGTAGCGGATGTTGGCCGGAAGTTAAGCGAACGGTGCCCAGGCGCAGTACGGGCCGTATGCTGGCCACGTTAGCGGTAAATACGGCTTCGGCCGCCAGCATATCAGCGGGTTCGTAGAGGCCCTCGTGCCAAGCAATGTCAAGCGTTGCGGCTACGGCCTTTAGGTGCGCCAGTCGGGTGCCGGCTACGCCGCCCGCCGCTTCAGCTGGCACGTACACGGCGCCGTCCCGAATCCAGCCCACGGCCGCCGCCCCGGCCTCGGCCACGTACCCCTGGGCCGAGAGCAGTACTATGTCATCCAAACCTCGTTGTTCCCGTTCGCGGGCCGCCAGCACATAGAGCAGGGCGTTGGGGCCCTTGCAGAACGATACCGGGGAAAGCTGCGCGTGCACGGTCGTGGCAAAGTCAACCGATGCTAGGGGGGTGTCGCGGGCCTCGAATGGCTGCGCGGTGGCCAGCCATTGGGTGGCGGCCGGTTCCGGTGCGGTATACAGGCCGGCTCCCGCCCGCCAGAACTGGACGCGCACTCGCTGAGGTAGCCCCGGTATAGGCTGAGCGGCTACCAACTGGCCCAGTGTGGCCGTCAGGGCCGCAGGTGTGGCCAGGGCGGCTGGCAGCGGCAGACCCAGCACGGCCGCGGCGCGGTGCATGCGGGCCAGATGGTGGGGCTGGTAGCGTAGTGCGCCGCCGGCCCACACCATCGTCTCGAAAAAACCATCGTTGAAAAACAGGCCCCGATTGGGCAGCGGCAACGAAAAGGTAGCGGCGGCGTGCAGGGTGTCGTTGTAAAGCAACATAGTGGTTTAAGCTGATGGCTATTAGCCAGAGAAACGGACGCTTATGGCCAATGGCTATTGGCTACCCGGAAAGCCTAAACCAGCGCAAACCGTTTACCCGGCAGGGCTTTCACGATGCCCCGAAATTCCAGCCCCAGCAGCAGCCCGGCTACCTGATGCACCGGCAATTGGGCTTTCCAGGCCAGTGTATCCAGCTGTTCTTCGCGGTTGGGCGCGGCTTGCAGCACCATCACGATGCTGAATTCTTCCGTCGTGAAGTCCAGCGGATCGTAGGTGGTGGGAGCTTTGGGCCGGCCATTCAGGTGCAGGGCCAGGTCCCAGTTGAGGAGCTGCTCAATGTCGCGGGGCTCGGAGTAGAGAGCCGCCTTGTTGTTCTTGATGAGCTCATGGCAGCCCTCTGAAGCGGCCGAGCCCAGGGGGCCCGGCAACGCCAGCACGTCGCGGTCATAGCCCTGGGCCAGGTCGGCCGTGATGAGGGCGCCACCTTTTTTGGCGGCTTCTACGACCACCGTACCATCCGACAGGCCCGCAATAATCCTGTTTCTCGACGGGAAGTTGTACTTGTCGGGCGGGGTGCCGAAGGGAAATTCGGTAAGTAAACCGCCCTGGGTCAGCATCTTCTCGGCCGTTTTGCGGTGGATGGTCGGGTAGAGCACATCGAGGCCCGTGGCCATCACGCCTACCGTTTCCAGTCCTTCCTGCAGGGCGGCGCGGTGGGCGGCAATGTCGATGCCGTAGGCCAGGCCACTCACAATTAGGGGGCGGTGTGGGGCAATACCCTTGATGAGCCGTTCCGTTTGTTCGCGGCCGTAGTCGGTGGCTTGGCGGGTGCCCACCAGGGCCAGGGTTTTGGGCTGGTTGAGGTCGGCCGTGCCCTGGTAGTAGAGCAGCACCGGCGCATCGGGTAGCTGCTTGAGGCGGGTTGGAAACTGCTTGCTCGTGTAAAACAGGAGTTGGACACCCTCTTTCTCAGCCCTGCGCACGGCCGCTTCGGCTTGGTTCAGGGCCTCGGCGCGCGGCTTGCCGGTCAGGATGGCCACCGTAGCCGGCCCCACGCCCGGAATCTTCAGCAGCTTGCCGGCCGGCAGGTGCAACGCGTTGCGGGCCGAGCCCGCGTAGCTCATCAGCTGCCGCGTGAGCTGCGGGCCCACGTTCGGGAACAGCGTCAGGGCGACTTCGTGGAGGAGGGTATCGTCAGGGGGGGCAATCAGCATAATATAATAAGTAGCGCCTAGTAAATATTGCTGATGCTTATTGCCAAGGAACGATTTGAAATTCAGAGAAGGAGCTTGGAGTTGAAAATAGTTTCCGAAAAGAGCAATGAAGAGTGTGTATTTTTGCTTTTTAAATATGATATTTTATATATAAGCCATAAATTTCAGAAAATCAATAAAAAAAGATAGTAATAATATTGCTGTAAATAAATAAATCAAGAATTTGATTTTCGACTCTGAACTTCGATAAAACGCGTAGAATTCTGTATGTTTATACAATGCTGCGTATCTATTCTTGTCTGGAAACCATTTAACGAAACCTGGCAATGAATTGTATTCATGAATAAGTGCATTAGATTCAGTCTCTGACAACTCCTTACCTCTGAAAAATGCAATAAAATTTATTGTGTTTTTTATTCTATTTCTATTGTTAATCAACAAGAGAAATAGAATAAAAAATTTAATTAATATTAAAAATGCATCGAGCAGGGTGTAGTACATTTTTATTTGTTTGGCTCCGTATTTATATGTTACCCTTGCTGTGTCTTCCCAATGGCGTCTAGTTCCTTTTTCATGGTCACCATAAACTTGCGCACCTTTTCCAGGCTCTGAATCACGTCGATTTTTTCCTTGAGCTGGGGGCCTTTCTGCTTGAGCAGGTCGCGGGCGCCGGGTATCGTGTAGCCGCGCTCCTTGACGAGGTGGTAAATGGTGCGGAAAATATCGATGTCCTGGGGCGTGTACAGGCGGTTGCCCTTCTTGCTTTTGCGGGGGCGCAGCTCGTCGAACTCGGTTTCCCAGAACCGGATCAGCGAGGGGGCCACGTTGAACTGCTGGGCCACTTCGCCGATGGTGAAGTACTGTTTCTCGATTTCGCGGTCTTTGTAGGGCATTTAGCAGGGCTTAGGGCGTAGGTAGTTAGGGCTTAGGAGGGTAACTGCCGAGGACTGATACTGGCTGGTGAGGAGCAGGAAGTAGCGGTTGAAAAAGAGGCCCCACCGCAACTAATTCCCAAGCGCTAATACCTAATCCCTATTTTTGCGAAAAGTAACCAAAATCCCGGCCGCTGCCAATTTCTGGTTTTAGCCGGCCGTTTCCACCGTTCACCGACTGGGTGCTTTCCATGCGCCCCTCCGCTATGTCACTCCCCACCGCCGCCCACGTCCGCCAGCAGTTCCTGGACTTCTTCGCCTCCAAGGGCCACCACATCGTGCCCTCGGCGCCCATCGTGGTCAAAGACGACCCCACGCTGCTGTTCATCAACTCGGGCATGGCCCCGTTCAAGGATTACTTCCTGGGCAACAAGCCCGCGCCCTTCAAGCGCATCGCCGATACCCAGAAGTGCCTGCGCGTGAGCGGTAAGCACAACGACCTCGAAGAGGTGGGCTACGACACCTACCACCACACCATGTTCGAGATGCTCGGCAACTGGTCGTTTGGGGATTATTTCAAGAAGGACGCCATTGCCTGGGCCTGGGAATTGCTCACCGACGTGTTCAAGCTCGACAAGGACCGCCTTTACGTAACCTACTTTGAGGGCGACCAAGGCGACGGCCTCGGTCCCGATACGGAAACCCAGGAACTGTGGCGCATCTACACCACCGACGACCGGATTCTGCCCGGCAACAAGAAGGATAACTTCTGGGAAATGGGTGATACCGGCCCCTGCGGCCCCTGCACCGAAATCCACATCGACCTGCGCTCCGACGAGGAGCGGGCCGCCAAACCCGGGGCCGAGCTGGTGAATGCCGACCACCCGCAAGTAGTGGAAATCTGGAACAACGTGTTCATGGAATTCCAGCGCCTGGCCGACAAATCGTTGGTAAAACTGCCTGCTCAGCACGTAGATACGGGCATGGGCTTCGAGCGTTTGATGATGGCTGTATCGGGCGTGAAATCCAACTACGATACCGACGTCTTCCAGCCGCTCATTCAGTTCATCGCCAAGGAAGTCGGCATCGAGTACCACGGCACTTCCCCCGCCACCGTCACCGACCAGCCGACCACCGAGAACGAGAAAACCGACATTGCCATCCGGGTCATTGCCGACCACATCCGCACCATCAGCTTCACCATCGCCGACGGGCAGCTGCCGAGCAACGTGAAGGCCGGCTACGTGATCCGGCGCATTCTGCGGCGGGCCGTGCGCTACGCGTTTTCGAGCCTGAACCAAAAACAGCCGTTTTTGTACAAAATCGTGCCTGTGCTGGCCGACCAGATGCGCAACATCTTCCCCGAGCTCAAGGCCCAGCAGCAGTTTGTGCAGCGCGTGATTGAGGAGGAAGAAATTAGCTTTCTGAAGACGCTCGAAAACGGTTTGCGCCGAATTGATTCCCTGGAAGAAGGCTTCCGCCAGCAGGGCAACCGCATCGATGGCCCCACGGCCTTCGAGCTGTCGGACACCTTCGGTTTTCCCCTCGACCTCACCGCCCTGATTGCCCGCGAAAAGGGCCTGACGGTGGATGAGGAAGGCTTTCAGCAGGCGCTGGCAGCCCAGAAAAACCGCTCCCGCAACGCCCAGGAGGCCGAGCAGAGCGACTGGACCATCGTGCTCGAATCGGAGGAGCAGCCTGCCTTCGTGGGCTACGACCAGGACGAGGCCCCGGCCCGCATCCTGCGCTACCGCCGCACCGACCGCAAAGGCAAAACCGAGTACCAGGTGGTGCTCGACCAGACGCCGTTCTACGCCGAGTCGGGCGGGCAGATTGGCGACACTGGCTACCTCGAATCGCCCCTGAGCAAGGTGCGCGTGCTCGATACTAAGAAGGAGAACGACCTGATTGTGCACACCGTGCTGGAGCTGCCCGAGGACCTGACCGCCGAGTTCACGGCCCGCTACGACCACGCCCGCCGCGCCCAGATCATGCGCAACCACACGGCCACCCACCTGTTGCAGGCCGCATTGCGCGAAATAGTGGGCTCCCACGTGGCTCAGAAAGGCTCGCTGGTGAACGAGAAGCTGCTGCGCTTCGACTTCTCGCACTTTACCAAAGTAACCGACGACCAGCTGCGGCAGGTGGAAACGCTGGTCAATGAGCGCATCCGGGAGCAGATTCCGCTGGATGAGCGCCGGAATGTGCCCATCGACGAGGCCAAGAACCTGGGCGCCACGGCGCTGTTTGGGGAGAAGTACGGCGAGTTCGTGCGTGTCATCACCTTCAACCGCGACTTCTCCGTGGAGCTCTGCGGTGGCTGCCACGTGCGCACCACCGGCGACATCGGCTTCTTTAAAATAACTTCTGAAAGCGCCGTGGGGGCGGGCGTGCGCCGCATTGAGGCCGTAACGGCCGAGGCCGCTGAAACCTTCGTGAACCAGCAGCTGGATTTGCTGGCCCAGGTGCGCGAGGCGCTTGGCAACCCCCAGCACCTGCTGCCCGGCATCGAGAAGCAGACCGAGGAAATTGCCACCCTGCGCAAGCAAATCGAGAGCTTCGCCCAGCAGAGCATCAACCAGCAGAAAGACCAGCTAGTGGGGCAGGTGAAGGCGCTGCACGGTGTGAACTTCCTGGCCGCCCAGGTGCAGGTAACCTCTGCCGACGGCCTCAAAACCCTGGCCTTCAACCTCCGTCAGTCAGTGCCGAACCTGGTGGCCGTGCTCGGCGCCGAAATCGACGGCAAGCCCCAGCTGGCTGTGATGCTCGACGACGAGCTGGTGCAGGGCGGCAAGCTCAACGCCAGCACCTTGGTGCGCGAGCTGGCCAAGGAAATCCAGGGCGGCGGCGGTGGCCAGCCGTTCTTCGCCACGGCCGGCGGCAAGAACGCGGCCGGCCTGAGCGACGCCATCAGCAAGGCGGAGGCGCTGGTGGGGGAGAAGCTGGCGGGTTAGGAACCCCAACGGGAGGCTCCGTTGTTTTCGTGACTTACTTTCTCATTATATTCACTGTCCATGCGTATCAGCTTCGATGTTCCCGACCACCGTGCCAGCTTTATATTGGAGTTGTTGCGGAGCTTGCCGTTTGTGAGTCTGCGTGGGCAAGCCGCCAAAGCAGTTGGTAAAACGGAGCCGGACACAACCGATTACCTGCTGGCTTCACCGGCCAATGCGGCGCATCTGGCCCGGTCGCTGGCCCATTTGGAGCGCGGCGAAGGAATCACCGTCGACTTATCAGCGTCGGAATGAGAAACGTGGTTTTCTCCCCCGATGCTTTCGAACAATATCAGTATTGGCAGCAAACCGATAAGACCGCACTGCGCAAGCTGAATCAACTATTGAAGGAGTGTCAACGGATGCCGTTTGAGGGAACCGGCAAGCCGGAAGGCCTGCGGGGGCAACTGGCGGGTCTGTGGTCACGCCGGATTACGCAGGAGCACCGGTTGGTGTACCGCGTCGATGATGTCAACCTGTTCGTCGTTTCCTGTCGGTACCACTATGAGAAATAGCTGACTTCATATTTTAGTATTATGCCTTTTGGGGGTTACCATCAACTCAATACCAAGGTATAACGTCAGTAAAGCAGTTAATCAGTACTAAGTCAAAGTTTCGTATTAGATGAATGAGATACTTCGACTGTTAACTAAGTATGGACATGCTATAAGTGCATTAGGTGCTGGAATTGCTTTTGATTGGACAGTTATTCAGTTTTTATGAGTGCGAGCTCGGGAGGCGAAGAACCGTGAATTTGAAGACTTTCATAGGCTCATTAAGGAACTAGTTGAACCACCTAATCCAGATGGGTCACTGTATGTGGATAGGCAATGCGCTATTATCCGGTAATCGTAAGAACGTCGCGTGGACTGCGCTCAAAATGGGGAAGTTTAGAGGGCCATTACGTTATACTTCTTTACATTGAACAGCATAATTCTCGAGTGTTACGCTTTTGTCATTTCTTTAATAGAGAAGATTATTGATAGCTCCCAGTCTCCATCTATCTACCTTAGCACCCTCAATCAGCGCAATCCGCGGTAAAATCAGCGGTAATCTGTGATTCATGCACGAACATATCAAAGCCAAATACCAGCCCGTCATCGGCTCGAAGTACACGCCCAGCTGCTTACACGCAGCAAAATGTACTCCTCGGATGAAAACGAGTACGGCGCCCTGCCCAACCATAACTTGAGCGTCATTACGCTCGGCCACCCCGGCACGCTGCCCAAGGTCAACCACTCGGCCATCGAGTTTGCCATGAAAATGGGCCTGGCCACCAACTGCCACATCCGGCGCGACAACCTGTTTGCGCGCAAGAACTACTTCTACCCCGATCTGCCCAAGGGCTACCAGATAACCCAGGACAAAACCCCGATCTGCCACGACGGCCACGTGGAAATCCGCCTCGCCGATGGCTCGACCAAGCAAATCGGCGTGACGCGCATCCACATGGAGGAGGACGCGGGCAAGAGCATGCACCTGGCCGGCGAAGTGGAAACGCTCGTGGATTTGAACCGGGCCGGCGTGCCGCTCATCGAAATCGTGAGCGAACCCGACATCCGCAACTCGGAGGAAGCCTACGCCTACCTGGCCGAAATCAAGAAGCTGGTGGAGTATCTGGGCATCTGCGACGGCAACATGGAGGAAGGCTCGCTGCGCTGCGATGCCAACGTGAGCGTGATGCTGCACGGCGCCCCCGAGTTCGGGGTGAAGGTGGAGGTGAAGAACATGAACTCCTTCCGTAACGTGCAGCGGGCCATCGAGTACGAGATTGAGCGCCAGATTGAGCTGCTCGAAGCCGGCGAGGTTATCGACAGCCAGACCCGCGGTTTCGACGCGCCGAGCGGAACTACCGTCGGGCAGCGCAGCAAGGAAACGCTTAACGATTACCGCTACTTCCCCGAGCCCGACCTGCCACCGGTTATCATCGACGACGCCTGGCTGCACCGGATGCAGCAGCAGATGCCCGCGCTGCCCCAGCAGCTCTACGCCCGCTTTACCGGCGAGCTGGGCCTCTCGGATTACGACGCCTCGGTGCTCACGGCCGAGAAGGAGCTGGCCCTGTATTTCGACGAGCTGACCCGCCTCACGCCCAACGCCAAAGCTGCTGCCAACTGGGTAACCGGCCCGGTAAAGGCCTTCCTCAACGAGCGGGCCCTCACCCTCGACCAGTTCCCGCTTTCGGCCCAGCACCTGGCCGATATCATTGGGCTCATCGATGCAAACAAGGTTGGCCAGTCGGTGGCCAGCAAGCAGTTGTTCCCCTACCTGCTCGACAACCCCGGCCAGTCGGCCGCTGCGGCCGCTGAGGCCCAGGGCCTGTTGCAGCAGTCGGACTCCGGGGCGCTGGAAGCCATGATTGCCCAAGTGCTCGACGCCAACCCGGCCAAGGTAGCCGAGTACCGGGCCGGTAAAAAGAGCCTGACCGGCATGTTTATGGGCGAGTTGATGAAGCTCACCGGCGGCAAGGCCGACCCCAAACTCGCCAACCAGCTCCTGCGCCAGCACCTCGACGGGTAGCTGCGGCTATGTCCTATCGAATTAGGTAAGACTGTTGCTTTTCCGCCAACGCACCAGTTCAGCTGGTGGCGTTGGCGGTTCCTGGGGCGGGCAGGACCTCTGTGTGCGACGAGTATAAGCGGGGAATTACGTTTATTACGCCCTCCTACACCCCCTCTTACACTATGCGCGGCCTCTGCTCGGGACTTCTGCTGCTACTATTTACGGCTGCCTGCCAGCGGCTCGGGGCCCCGGCCCGGTCGGGCACGGCCGCCGTTACGCGCGAACAAACCCGGCCCCTGTCGCCCGATTTCGCTCTTTCTACTACAGCCGGCGCGCCGCGTATGCTGCACCAGCTGCGGGGCAGCTACGTGCTGCTCGATTTTCGGGCCCACAACTGCGCCGCCTGCCGGGCCGAAAACGCGAACCTGCGTAAAGTATACGGCCAGTTTCATAGTCGGGGGCTGGAAGTGGTGAGCGTGTTTCTCGATGATAATCCGGCCGGCTCGGTGGCAGCTGATTCGCTGGAATGGCCTGTGGTGTCCGCGGCCCAGGGGCTAGATGGAACCATTGCCCGGGCCTACGGCGTGCAGCAAGTACCCCTGACCGTGCTGCTCGACCCCCAGGGCCACGAGCTGGCCCGCGACCTGCGCGGCCGTGCGTTGGGGCAGAAGATTGCCGAATTCATTCCCCTCGATTAGCGGTGGGAACCCACTGCGGCGCTGGCAGCGTTGGGCGGGCGGGGCCGGAAGTTCGCCCGAATTGGGCAACTTGCGGACCGTTTCCGCGTCCTTCGACCCAACCTCCCGACCGGCCCGCCGGTCGACTTGCTTCCTGATCAATGACGACTATGAAGAGCCTGCTCTATTTTGGTGCCCTGCTGGGCATGACTAACGCCTGCAACAAGACGTCGACCCCCACCACGGCCAGTGCGGCCGATGCCAGCGGCTACGAGCTGCGCGGGCAGCTCCAGAACGCGCCGGCGGGCACCAAGGTGTACCTGGCCGAGCTGGGCGACACCCAGTTCGTATCGCGCGACACGGCTACCACCGACGACAAAGGGCAGTTTAAGTTTGCCGGGACGGTGGCTGAGGCCGGTCTCTACCAGGTGAAAACCACCGACCAGAACCAGGCCTTGGTGGTGCTCGGCCCCGGCCAGCGGGTGCAGCTCGCCGGCGACGCCCAAAAGCTGCCCGCCACCTACACCGTGCAGGGCTCCCCCGATTCGGAGCTGCTACGCCGCATCAACCAGGCTGCCGAAGCCAATCAGCGGCAGTTGCAGCAAACCATGCCCCGCTTGGAGCAGCGCTACGCCGCCGCCGCCCAGGCCGGCCGTACCGATTCGATGCAGGCCATCCAGCAGCAGGCCGAAACGCTGCAGCGCCAGGGCCAGCAGCAGATTATGCGGCTCGTGCGCCAGAACCCCGGTTCTATCGTGTCGGGTTTCGTGGTGGCCAACGTGCTCAACCCCGACGAAAGCTTCGCCTTGGCCGACTCCGTAGCGACTCAGTTGAAGGTTACCGCCCCTAACTCCCGCTATACCAAGAGCCTGGTTACCCGCCTCGATGGGCTGCGGACGACGACGATGGGCGCTACGGCGCCCGAAATCAGCCTGGCTACGCCCGAGGGGGCGCCACTGGCCCTCACCAGCCTGCGCGGCAAGTACGTGCTCATCGACTTCTGGGCCAGCTGGTGCGGCCCCTGCCGCCGCGAGAATCCTAACGTGGTGCGGGCTTACAACAAGTATAAGAATATGGGCCCGGGCTTTGAAATCTACGGCGTGAGCTTCGACCAGGACCGGGCCAAATGGCTCAAAGCCATTCAGGCCGATGGCCTCACCTGGAAGCACGTTTCGGACCTGAAAGGCTGGGAATCGGCCGCCGGCCAGACCTACGGCATCAAGTCCATCCCGGCCTCCATTCTGCTCGACCCTCAGGGCCGCATCGTGGGCAAAAACCTGCGCGGTGCCGAGCTGGAAGCCAAGCTGGCCTCGGTGTTGAAGTAGTGGTTTCGGCCGGATAGGACTGACGCAAAACGATTGTAGCGCGAAGCTCCAGCTTCGCGCATCGCAGAAAGATGTCGGTTGACAGATAGTCTAATCAGCAACACAGAAACGGCCAGTCGCGGGAGCGGCTGGCCGTTTTTTATGGAGCTTTCATGTCTGCAGTTATCTGGGAATAACGTCAAAGTAGCAGCCGGTTAGGCGTTAAGGGTGGATAAGAACTGGCGGTGGAGGCGGCGGAGCTAAACGGTTGAGGCTATTAAAAGAGGAAAAGGCGACCTGCTTATTGATGCGGATAATCTTTTGGTCCTGCATATCAATGCGCCAACATCGGAAATGCGGCGACCATATTTTATCCTCGTTGGCTAAAGCGGTTTCTCTTATCAGGTGGTGATAGGTGGTATCACCACCTACGGCTACCGTTTCCAGACCGGTAAAAACAAAGATGATCTTCCCGTCAACTTTCCAGGCCGTCAGAGGAAATGACCTAATCTCCCCGCCGGAGTTATATTCGTCCCAAAGCTGGATTGAAAGCTTACCTGCTATGGTGTCCTGCGCGATAAGTGCCGCATGGATTTTAGGATAATCATTCAGCGTATCGGCAGCCAGGAATTGCTGTAGGATGGTATACAATTCCTGGGATGGAACTATCGGACTACTGGATGAACCGACTGGGGTAGGGCTGGTGCTGCACGAGAGCAGCAGCGGCAGGAACAGGCCCGCCGCGAGATAAGAGACTCGGATGCTCATATACTGCCCGCTGGCCGCGTAGTTACTGGCCTGAATTTCTTTTTATCTCACTACACCCCAAACATCCGCTGCACGCCCTGCCAGAGCTTCTTTTTGCGGCCGGCGTCGTATTCGAGGAGCTCGATTTCGCTGCCCCCGAGGAAGGCCGTGTCGCCGTAGAGTAGTACCGGTTCGTAGGGCTGCGTCGTGTACACGGCCACGTCGAGCAGGTTCTTGCCGAAGGCCAGGAACTGCCGGGCTGCCAGCTGCTGGCGCAGGCTGCACAGGGCTACCGGGTAGCTGGCGTGCTCCACGTTTACCAGCACCACGTCCTCCACGATCAGGCGCAGGGCTTTGAGCAGGTTGTTGAGGAACACATTGCGCGGCAGCTTGCGGAACTGCTCGTCGGGGAGCCGTACCAGCACCACGAGGCCGCCAACGTTGCTGCCCAGCGTGGAAAACGGGATGTGCGCCACCGGCGACTGGGTGGGCGTGGGCTGCACCCGGCCCGGCTGGGAAGGCGGCGCGGTGGGCGCCGCCGGTAATTGGGCCAGCGTAAGCGTTACGGCGGCCCGGTTGGGAGCCGGTGCGGTAGTTTCGGTGGGAGTAGCAGCGGGCGCCGCTGGCACTGGGGCGGCGGCCACCGGGGCCGCTACCGGCGTGGGCCGCGGAGCCACGATGGGCGCTACGGCCGGGGGCAACGGTGGCAGTGGAACTGGCTCGGGTTTGGGCGGTAGCGGGGCCGCGGCGGCTGGGGCCAGAGGCGCAACCGCGGGAACGACCAGCGGCGCCGTAGCCAAAGCATCAGCAACGGCCGGCGCTACGTAGAGAGACGCTTCGGTGTAGAAGTTCTGGAAGAAAGCGAGCGTGGCAGCATTATCCATAAGTTACAGCGAAAGAAAGGCGTCAGGGCAATATGTGGTAGCGGAGCTGAGATTCTGTAACAGTTGCCAGAGTGGTAGGCCATGCTCCGCCTGACGTATCACTCTGGCAACTGGCAACTGGCAACTCAGCCCGCTGGCTCGTCTTCGGCGGCTTGGGCAACCAGGTCGAAGAGGGCTTTGAGCTCGGTGGCCTCCTGGGGGGCCATGCGGCCACCCAGCACCAGGCGCAGCTGGCGGCGGCGCAACGCCCCCTCGAACATCGCCTGCTCCTCGGCCGTTTCGGGCACGGCATCGGGCACATCAATCGGGCGGCCCGACTGGTCGACGGCCACGAAGGTGAAGAAGGCTTCGTTGGACTTCACCTTCGTGCCGCTCGGAATGTCTTCCGACCACACGTTGATGTGCACCTCCATGCTGGAGCTGAACGAGCGGGTCACCTGGGCTTCGAGCGTGATAACGCTCCCGAGCTTGATGCCTTCGCGGAACGACACGTTGTCGACCGAGGCCGTAACGACGATGCGGTTGGAGTGGCGCTGGGCCGAAATGGCGGCGGCCACGTCCATCAGGTGCATCATGCGGCCGCCCATCAGGTTGTTGAGCGTGTTGGTATCGTTGGGCAGTACCAACTCGGTCATCCGAACGAACGAGTCTTTAACGGGCTTGGGTTTGCGGGTCATCAGGGAAGATTGATTTCAACTAAAGAAAGGACAAAGGTAAGCGGTGACTGAGTGACTGAGTCACTCAGTCACCGCTGCCCCAGCCGGCTTTGCCCAGCAGGGGCACAAAGCGGAACTCTTCCAGCTCCTGGCGCGAAAACTCGTTCTCACTCTCGCGTACCACCCGCACCATGCGCTGGCTGACGGCGTCGCCGACCGGAATCACCAGCGCCCCGCCCACGCGCAGCTGGCGCAGCAGGGGCCGGGGCAGCGTGGGCGAGCCGGCCGTGACGAGGATTTTATCGAACGGCGCGTGCTGGGGCAGGCCCAGCGAGCCGTCGCCGCAGAACAGTTGGGGCGGGTGGGGCAGCAGGGCCAGGCGGCGGGCGGTGCGCTCGAACAGCACCGGGTTGTACTCGATGCTGAACACGTGGGGCGTGAGTTCGAGCAGCACGCAGCACTGGTAGCCCGAGCCCGTCCCGATTTCGAGCACCCGGTCGTGGGGCCCGATGTTCAGCAGCTCGGTCTGGTAGGCCACCGTATAGGGCTGCGAAATGGTTTGGCCCTCGCCGATGGGAAAGGCTTTGTCGTGGTAGGCGTGAGGCTGGAAGGCCGAGGCAAAAAACTGGTGGCGCGGCACGGTACCGATGGCGGCCAGCACCTGCGCGTCGCGGATGCCCTTGCGGCGCAGCTCTTCTACCAGAGCGCGGCGCATTCCTCGGTGGCGGTAGGTATCGGCGTCGGCGGACATAAGCGGGAAGGGCCAGGGAGCAGAGGAAGCGGGTGCCGGACATCAGCCGGGCCGTGGGGGTGGCTAACGGGTATTTCCTACCTTTGCGCAACGCCGAAAAAAAGTCCCGGCCAACGGGTTAGATTTGGCTAAAGCGTAAAAATACGGCTTTGTGGCCAAAAAAGCCCTTCCTTGGTCCGCCGATTCGTTTACCCCGCCCACCCTTGATTCGTACTCTCCAAAAACTGAAGCTGATAGCCGCCGACTTCGCAGGGGCGCTGTTGGCGTGGGTATGCTTTTTTCTGGTGCGCAAGTACCTGCTGCGCGAAATCAGCTCCGATTATCACTTCGCCGCCGATGCCGCCTTTCTGGCCGGTTCGGCCCTGATGATTGCCGCCTTCTGGACGGGCCTTTATGCCCTGCTGGGCGAGTACAGCGACATTTTTCGCAAGTCGCGCCTGGGCGAAGTCATCCGCCTGAGCCAAGTATCCTTTCTGGGGGCCATCATCATCTTCTTCGTGCTGCTGCTCGACGACCAGGGCGTGCAGAACTACCACAACTACTACAAAACGATTTCCGCCTACTTTCTGCTGCACTTCACCATCACAGTGTTGCTGCGGGTTTGGGCCGTGAGCAGCGTGCAGGGGCTCGTGCGGGGGGGCGTCATCAGCTTCAATACACTGCTGGTGGGTTCCGGCGTGCTGGCCCGCGATACATTCGAGGAGCTGCGCCGCACCGGCCGCCACCTGGGCCTGCGGCTGGTGGGCTTTACGCCCGTGGCCGGAGCCGCCGCCGATGCCCAGCTGGCCGCCGAGCTCCCCGACTGCGGCTCCTACCGCCAGCTGCCGGCCCTAGTGGCGCAACTCAACGTAGAGCAGATTGTGATTGCCATTGAGCCCGGCGAGCACCGCGTGATTGAAGAAATCTTAACCCTACTCGAAGGCACGCCCGCCCGCATCAGCATCCTGCCCGACCTCTACCAGATGCTGCTCGGCTCGGTGAAAGTGAGCCACGTGTTCGGCACGCCCCTGATCGAAATCAAGCAGGACCTGCTGCCGCTCTGGCAGAAGGTGGCCAAGCGCCTGATCGATGTGGTAGGCTCGGTGCTGTTTCTGCTGCTGGCCTGGCCGGTGTACGCCTTTACGGCCATTATGGTGAAGCTGTCTTCGCCGGGGCCGGTGTTCTATTCGCAGGAGCGCATCGGGCGCAACGCCGAGCCTTTTCGCATCTATAAGTTTCGCTCCATGTTCGTCGATGCCGAGAAGCAGGGGCCGGCATTGTCGTCCGACCACGACCCGCGCATCACCAAGTGGGGCCGGTTCATGCGCCGGGTCCGCCTCGATGAGTTGCCCCAGTTCTGGAATGTGATTAAGGGCGATATGAGCATCGTCGGCCCGCGTCCCGAGCGCCGCTTCTTTATCGACCAGATTGTGCAAATCGCGCCCCACTACCGCCACCTGCACCGCGTGCGCCCCGGCCTCACCAGCCTTGGCCAAGTTAAGTACGGCTATGCCGAAACCGTAGCCCAGATGGTCGAGCGTCTCAAATTCGACATCCTCTACATCGAAAACATGAGCCTGGCCATGGACTTCCGGGTACTGCTCTACACGCTCAAGATTATTATTGAGGGCCGGGGTAAGTGAGGTGGCAGAGAGTGGGTGTAAAAAGCTGAGTTTGTATCCTACCAGCCCGGTTTGATTTCGTACTTTTGACTTATGCTGAAACGCCTGCAACTAGAAAATTTCACTGTTTTTGCCAAGGCTGAGTTTGAGTTTGGCCCCGGACTGAACGTGGTAGTGGGTACCAATGGTACGGGCAAGAGCCACGTACTGAAAGTAGGCTATGCGGTGCTATCTAATGTAATGAATGAGTTACAGAAGCTACGTGAATTGCAGAAACTAAGGCGAGGAACAGAAGTGCCTGTCTTAGTAGAATCCTGGGATCTTAATAATCTTGACATAAAGCTGGAAACGAAGTTAGAAAGGTCGTTTCAGCACCCAAGCAGTGAACTTATCCGACGTGAAACTTTGCCTGTATCATGTTCAGTAACCTATACTGTGGGCAATCGTTCTGAGTTATCGGACCTAACGCGACAGTTAGGATTCTCAGAAAAAAGAACGTGGAAGAATAAGCGAATAAAGTCAGTGCTATTTGCAGAATTATTGCAGCAGTTAGCTCCGCCTGTATTCATTCCTGCAAAAGAAATATTAACACTTGGTTGGATGGTGCAAGCTTCTGAACAGCTCAAGTTGCCTATCGACGAAACCTACCTGGATCTGCTAAAACAACTCAGCCGGCTTTCACTCCAACGGCCAGAATCAGCGGCAAAAATGGCCATAGCAACGCTGACCAATTTACTAGGCGGCGAAGTTGAAGAAGAGGGTGGGCGGTACTACTTAGCTACTGCCAGGCAGAAACGGGTGGAGATGAATTTGGTGGCTGAAGGGCTACGTAAGTTTGGCACCCTACAAAAACTATTGGCTAATGGTAGCCTCACGCCACGTTCAACCCTATTCTGGGATGAGCCGGAAGCTAATTTAAACCCGGCGCTAATAAAGAAGATAGCGGCAATACTGGCCGCATTAGCGCAACAGGGTTTTCAGGTTATTCTGGCAACGCATAGCCTGTTCTTGCTGAAAGAGCTGCACATTCAATCTGTTCAACACTCTCTGCCAGTTCGCTATTTCGGGCTTAATGACCAACCGGGCCACGGGTCCGTAGTCACGACCACTGATGACCTGGAGCAACTGCCAGATGTTACCTCACTGGATGCGGAACTGGATTTGGCTGATCGTTTTCAGGAGGTATTAGATCGGGAGGATGCCAACGATAACTGAAGGTAATCTGACGCTTTCTTTTCCGAACGAGTGGGTCGCATTGAAGTACGACGCGGAAAATGGGTTCTACAAGCAAGAGCTTGACCGGCATTTCAGAGACCTGAAAGCAGTAGATATCGTAGCCGCTGACCCGCGTAACCGGCGGCTAATATTAGTGGAGATAAAGGACTTTCGAGGCTATGACGTTGAGAATCGTAAACGCATCACTACCGGCGAATTAGCTGAGGAGGTTGGACAAAAAACCTTGCATACTATCAGCGGACTATACTTAGGACTCAGAACAGGACGCGCAGATATATTGCCCCTGGCAGAATATCTGGTGCCGCTGCCTGACAAGTTGGAACTAGTACTGTTTCTTGAAGAAGACTTGTTTGCTAACGAATCCAGATTTAAGCGGCAGAATCGGGTAACTAATCGGCAAAATCTTGTCACAAAAATTAAGACAATGTTTAAGCCACTGAAAATCCAAAGCCATATCTATAATCGCGGGAACATACCAATTCGGGCTGGTTGGACGGTTATATAGATGGATTGTCAAATCACGAAAACCAACACAACACTTCATGTTCACTGGCATCATCGAAACTTTAGGCACCATTACCGATGTGCGGCGCGAGGGTACCAACATCCATTTCACGGTTGAATCTGACTTCGCTGCGGAGCTCAAAATTGACCAGAGCGTGGCCCACGATGGCGTATGCCTGACGGTGGTAGCCCTCGAAGGCGCGGCCGGCACCCACGTCGTCACGGCCATTGATGAAACGCTGCAAAAGACCAACCTGAGCAGTTGGACCCCCGGCCGCCGCGTGAACCTGGAGCGCTGCCTGGCCGCCAACGGCCGCTTCGACGGCCACATCGTGCAGGGTCACGTCGACCTGACCGCCACCTGCGAGTCGGTGGAGGACCAGAACGGCAGCTGGCTCTACCGCTTCCGCCACGAAGCCGGCCCCGGCCGCGTGACGGTGGAAAAAGGCTCCATCTGCATCAACGGCACCAGCCTCACCTGCTTCAACAGCACCGACGACGGTTTCAGCGTCGCCATCATTCCCTACACCTACGAGCACACCACCTTCCAGGACCTGCGCCCCGGCGACCGGGTGAACCTGGAATTCGACATCGTGGGCAAGTACGTGGCCAAGCTATTAGGGAAGTAGGGGCGTGTTGCACGCGCCCGCCAAGTGAGGCGTAATCGAAACGGCCGTCGTACTTTCAGCGCCTTATGCGCTATCTGTTACTGGTTTTACTACTGCTTCCCTGGCCCGTGGCCGCCCAGCATCCGGTGGAAGACATCCTGGCCGCTGAGGCGGCTGCCGGCCGTTTCAGCGGGGCGGCGCTGGTGGTGCAGCACGGCCGGGTGGTGGCCCGCGTGAACCGGGGCCGGGCCAACTGGCAATTTGCAGTGCCGGTTACTGACAGCACCCGGTTCCCGATTGCCTCCATGACCAAGACGCTGACCGCGCTGCTGGTGCTGCAACTGCAGGAGCAGGGCCGGCTGAAGCTGACGGATAAAGCGGCGGCTTACCTGCCCGACCTCCCGCCCGACTGCCGGAATGTTACGCTTTTGAGTCTGTTGACTCATTACTCCGGTTTAAAAAATGAGCCGGTAAACGTCTACACCACCCGGCTGCCAACGGCGGAATTTGTGCGGACTTACGTGGTTCGGGATGAGGCAAAGCCAACCCCCGTTTTTAATTACAACAACGTCGATTATATCCTGCTGACCCGGGTGCTGGAAGTAGTTTCTGGTAAGTCGTTTCCGGTGCTCTTGCAGGAAGCCATTCTGACGCCGCTGGACATGAAAAACACCGGCGTTCTGACTGACAGCCGCATCGTTCCGAACCTGGCCTACGGCTACCACAACTATACTTTCGGGGAGGGAAACCCCAAAGAACCACTGCAAAATGATTCGCGGGAGCTTTCGAATTACGCGGGCGCGGGGGCCGTTTATTCAACAGTCGGCGACTTGGCTAAGCTGGTGGAAGCGTTGCAAACCAACCGCCTGCTCCGGCCCCAAACCACCCAACGGCTCCTGACCCAGCCCCAGCAGCCTGACTTTCTTGATTACACCCGGGGCCGCCCCACCATCGGTTTTTACTACAACGACCGTACGTTTCCCCGTCCGGTGCTGGAGCGCCGCGGCAGCATCGATGGCTTCAACTCTCTGCTCCTGACCACGCCCGATTTCACCACTGCCGTCATCATCCTCTGCAACACCGACACCGGCGACCTGGAAAAAATAGGAGATGCCGTGTACGGGGCCATCAAGTGAGCGGAAGGTCGGCCTAGCCGCCGAAGAAGCTTTCCGCCGTCCGTAACGCGGCCGCATCCCGGAGCACGTCGCCGGGGCGGGAGCCGTTGCCCAGCAAGTAGCCACCCCAGGGCATGCCCATGTAGTTAGCGCTGAGCTGGAGGGTTTCGCGCAGGGGCAGGGCTTCCTCGGCGCTGCCGCTGCTGACGACTACGGCCCAGAAGGTTTTATCCCGCATCCGGCCCTTAAACTCCACGCCGGGCGTGCGTAGCCAGGCACTCCAGTAATCGAGGTAGAGCTTGGCCGGTACTGAAACGGTGTACCAGTAGAGGGGCGTTACCAGCACCAGATCGGTGGCCCACAGCGTGGCGTCGAGCAGTGTTTTGGCCGGTTCGGTGGGGACGGGATAGGGGGCATCGTGGCGTAGATCTACGAACGGCGGCAGGTCGAAATCAGCCAGAAACAGCCATTGTTGCTCGGTGGTGGCGGGCAGAAACCGGGCCGCGTGGCGGGCCAGCAATTCGCTGTTGCCGGCGCGGCGAGTACTGCCGAGCAGGAACAGGAAGCGGCGGGGAGGCAGTTTGGGCACGCGGGTAATTGCGAAAAATTGGGGCCGCGACTTGCCGAACACCGTCTGCCGCCGGACGAAGCTAACACATTGGCTGTCTACTGCGTACAGTTAACCATACCAAAAAACCAACGCCATGTCGAAACGCGAAGAAATAGAACCTACCCCGGGCGATAAGCGCTACATCCGCCGCGACGAAGACGGCAAAATTAAGGAGTCGGTGGACTTAAACCGCTCCCTCTCCCAGGACGACCGCCACAACTCCAAGGAAACCAGCCAGCCAGGCCACGGCGACGAGGGCGACGGCCACACCGGCAACCGCGAGCCAGCCGAATAAAGCCGGTTGCCACGCGTGAAAAAGCCACTTCCGGTTCAACGGAAGTGGCTTTTTGCTGGATTATAAGATCATCGGACACCGTCCGTTCAAACCCCTGATTCAACCTCCTGGGCCGGCCAGAAGCGGGCAGCCAGCCGCTCGTAGGCGGTGGCGCAGGCCCAGGCCGTGAGCGTACCGAGCAGGGCCCCGGCCAGCACGTCGGAGGTGTAGTGGGCGGCCAGATAGATACGGCTGTAGCTCACGATTGCAGCCCAGCCGAAAAACAGCCATTTGGCCACCCGGAAACGTCGGGGCAGCACCAGCGCCATGAACACGGCCAGGGCAAAGGCATTGGCAGCGTGGGAGGAAATGAAGCCGAACTGCCCACCGCAGCCGTTCACCAGGTTGAGGGCCGCCGACAAATCGGGGTCGTGGCAGGGGCGGAGGCGGCCAAAGTAGGGCTTGAAGAAGCGGCTGGAAATGGCATCGGCTAGGCCCACGCTCAGCAGCAGCAGCGGCAGCAGCAACCGCACGCGGCGGCCGTAATAGTAGCTGAGCACCACAATCAGCATCAGGTAGGCCGGAAACCAGACGAAGCGCTCAGTGAAAAACACCATCCACTTATCGAGGGCGGGGGTGCGGTGGGAGTTGGCCGCCACCAGCAGCCAGCGGTCCAGGGCCTGGAGCTGCTCAATCACTGGCCGGCGGTTTCAGGGGCGGTAGCCGGCTGCCCGAGCCAGTCGATACCCGGGCGCAGCCACTGCTGGGTGGCTTCTTCCGGCGAGCCGGGGGCGGGCGGCTGGTTGTAATGCCACTCGCACTGGGGCGGCAGGCTCATGAGGATGCTTTCGGTGCGGCCCCCGGTTTCGAGGCCGAAGCGGGTGCCGCGGTCGATGGCCAGGTTGAACTCGGCGTAGCGGCCCCGGCGCACCAGCTGCCACTGCTTTTCGGCGGCGGAGTAGGAGCGGGCGGCATTGCGGCGCATGAGCTCCGTGTAGGTACGGCCATACACCTCGGCCACGGCCCGCACGAAGGCGAACAGGCTTTCGGCGTCGGCTTCCTTGCCCACTAGCAGGCGGTCGAAGAAGATGCCGCCCACGCCCCGGGTTTCCTGGCGGTGCGGGATGAAGAAGTACTCGTCGGCCCACTTTTTAAAGCGCGGGTAGTAGTCAGGGTGGTGCTGCTGGCAGACAGCGGCAATCTGGGCGTGGAACCAGTGGGCCTGCTGCTCGTCCACGTAAATGGGGGTCAGGTCGAGGCCGCCGCCGAACCAGGCTTCGCCATTGCCGGCCTCGAAGTAGCGCACGTTCATGTGCGATATCGGCACCCAGGGACTGCGCGGGTGCTGCACCACGCTCACGCCGGTGGCGAAGTAGTTCGGGTCGGGCATGAGCAGCACCCGGGCAGCCTGCTCACTCATGGTGCCCTCCACGCCCGAAAAATTCACCCCACCCTTTTCGATAATGGTGCCTTCGGTAAGCACCCGGCTGCGCCCGCCACCGCCGCCGTGGTGCTGCCAGGCGTCTTCGCGGAAACGGCCAGTGCCGTCGGTGGCCTCCAATTCGGCGCAGAGCCAGTCCTGAAACTGGCGCATCCAGGCCTCCACGGTGTCGCGGAAACGGGGCTGCGTGGTAGGCGTAGGAAATGGAGCGGAAGCAGGCATAATGGACATCGGCGCAAAGGTAAAAAACGCTGGTGGGTTTCGGCCAGTAGCCGACCGGAGCGAGGGTATAACAGCCAACCCACTCCGCAGCTTAGGCTAGCTTCTGCCCACCGTTAAAGTAAAACCCGCTGGTTTTCGTCCTGTTACTGGACCACCTGCTTTTACTGCCTCTGATGCTCAAAACTTTTGGCGCGGCCCCGTCGCGCGAAACTCAACGCCGGTTTGCCGCCCTGCCCAACTACGCCGATGGGCGGTTCGAGAACCTGGACGGCGTCCGGTTCAGCCCCTCCGACGCCCCGATGAGCCGGATGCTGCTCGATTTCCTGCGCAAGCCCGCCACCGTGACGCCCTCCCGGCCCGTGCCCACCGTCCGCACCGATTTGCGGGCGCCCGCCCCGGCCGCGCCCAACATCGTCTGGTTCGGCCATTCGTCTTACCTGATTCGGGCCGCTGGGCTCACTATCCTGGTCGACCCCGTGTTCAGCGGGGCCGCTTCGCCCTTCGCCTTCGCCGTGAAAGCCTACCCCGGGGCCGATGCCTACGGCGTATCCGACCTGCCGCCCATTGATGTACTGGTGCTCACCCACGACCACTACGACCACCTCGACTACGCTACCCTGCTGGCGCTGCGCGGCAAGGTGAAGCGGGTGGTGATGCCCCTGGGCGTGGGGGGCCACCTGCGGGCCTGGCACTTCGCCCCCGAACTGCTGACGGAACTCAACTGGCACGAAGCCACGGAGCTGGCCCCGGGCGTGCGGCTCACGGCCACCCCAGCCCAGCATATGTCGGGCCGCCTGGCCCAGCGCCAGACGCTGTGGGCCTCCTACGTGCTGGAACTGCCCGGGGCGCGCCTGTTTCTGGGCGGCGACAGTGGCTACGGCCCGCACTTTAAAGCCATTGGGGAGCAGTACGGCCCGTTCGATCTGGCCCTGCTCGAAAACGGCCAGTACAACCTGCACTGGCACCTCATCCATACCTTGCCCGAAGAAACAGTGCAGGCCGCCCGCGACCTGGGCGCGGCCACGCTGCTGCCGGTGCACTGGGCCAAGTTCACGCTGGCCTATCACCCCTGGAACGAGCCCATCCGGCGCCTGCTGGTTGCCGCCGACGCGGCTGGCCAGCCCGTCACGGTGCCCCGCATCGGGGAGCCCTACACCCTGGGCCAGCCACCGCGGCGGGAAGCGTGGTGGGATTTTGATTGACAAGGGACGCGTATTCGCGTCGCGTCGTTGAAGCTGTTTAGAAAGTGCTTGAAATCAATCAGGGCGTCATGCTAAGCGAAGTCGAAGCATCTCTACCGCTTCGTTGAACGACTGCTACGAAGCGGTAGAGATGCTTCGACTGCGCGGACGCCAGATCAAGCATGACGTTCTCTAGAATTTGTAATTACCTTCTCCTTTAGCCTGCCCGCATGAAGCGTACCCGCCGTCCCGTTTTCCGAGTCCTCATTAGCCTGCTGGCCATTCTACTGGTGGCCGGGGCGGCATTTGCGGGCCTGAGTCCGCAGTTCGGGGGCAAACCGACTAAGGCGGATAAGGCCCGGTTTGCCCGCAGCGGCCATTACGCGGACGGGGAGTTTAAGAACCTGATTCCGACCGAGCTGATGACTGGCAGCAGTATGGCCTCGGTGATGTGGGAGTTTCTGTTCAAGAAAACGCCCGGCAAAAACCCACCCGGTCCGCTGCCCATGCGCCTGCTCGATTCGCTTAGCCTCACCCGCAAAACGCCCGAACTGCTACGCGTAACCTGGTTCGGACACTCGGCCAGCCTGCTTGAAATCGGGGGGCGCAATATCCTTATCGACCCCATGCTGAGCCAGGATATGGGCCCGGTTGCGTGGCTGACGCCCAACCGCTACAACTCCCGGGTGCCCATCCGCACCGAGCAGCTGCCACCCATTGATGCCGTGCTGATTTCCCACGACCACTACGACCACCTCGACTACGAAACCATCGGCAAGCTCAAGGGCAAAACGGGCCTGTTCTTCGTGCCGCTGGGCGTGGCGGCCCACCTGCGGGCCTGGGGCGTGGACACCGCCCGCATCCGGGAGCTGGACTGGAACGACTCGGTGCAGGTATCCGGCCTGACCATCATCAGCACCCCGGCCCGACACTTTTCGGGGCGGGGGCTCACCAACCGCAATTCCACGTCCTGGAGCTCCTGGGTGGTAAAAGCGCCCGGCCACCGCGTGTTCTACAGCGGCGACGGGGGCTACGGGCCGCACTTCGCCGCCATCGGCCGCCAGCACGGCCCCTTCGATCTGGCCCTGATGGAATGCGGCCAGTACGACCCTCACTGGGCCGACATCCACATGCTGCCCGAGCAGAGCGTGCAGGCCTCCCTCGACGTGCGGGCCGCCGCGATGCTGCCCGTGCACTGGGGCGCGTTCACCGAGGCCAACCACCCCTGGAACGGCTCCGTGCAGCGGGCCTCAGCCGCCGCCATCCGCCTCGGCCAGACGCTCACCACCCCCGAGCTAGGCCAGCCCGTCACGATAGGGGCCGGCCCACTGCCCCAGACGCGGTGGTGGGAAACGGTGAGGAAATGAGTGAAGCGGGGAGTGAGTGGGATGGTCTTTCGATTTTCAGGTGCCTACCTACCCCACTCATTCCCTTATTTCCTTCCGCAATACTTGCAGCACCAGCGGCTCGGGCTGGCGGGGCGTGCCGAAGCGGGTATCGGTGGGGAAGGCTACGGTTGCCGGGGTGTGCTGGTAGCCCAGGCGCGCGTACCAGGCCAGCAGCTCAGAGCGCACCGAAATAACGGTCATGCGGACGGCCGTGCAGCCGTGGGTGCGGGCGTGACTTTCGGCGGCCTGCACCAGCTGCCGGCCGATGCCGCCGGCCTGGAGCGTGGGCTCCACGGAGAGCATGCCCAGGTACAATTCGGGCCCCTTAATTTGCAGGAATACACTGCCCACCAACATGCCGTCGGCAGCTTGGCGGGCCAGCAGGAAGGTGGCGCCGGGTAACGCCAGTTGCTCCAGCAGATCGGCCTCGTCGGTGCGCTGGCCGGCCAGCAGGCCCGATTCGGTGGTCCAGCCCTGCTCCGAGGCCTCGCCCCGGTAGGCCCGGTTCACGAGGCGGTTGAGCGCAGGCACGTCGGCGGCGGTGGCGGGGGCAAAATGGAGCATCAGACAGAGGCGGTGAAATGGCGAGTAGATAGTAGGCTGGGGCGGAGGATGGACCTAGCCAGTGCGGCCAGCGAAGGAGCAAACAGGTAAGGATGGCGCAAGTTGGGCCGATAGAACGTCAAAAACACTATTCCACTATCTACCCGCCTTGCCTTTCGTAACTTCGCCCCAGCACCCAACCCCCGCCCATGACCTCCGAAACCGCCCCCGCCCCGGAAACCGACTTCACCACTGCCCATCCCAACCCCGACATCCTCCGTCGCGCCTACCGCCTGCTGCGCACCGGCGACGAGCTGGCCCGCCTCTACGAGGAAAATAAGGCCGTAACGGCCAAGTATGTGCACGCCACGGCCCGGGGCCACGAGGCCATTCAGCTGGCTGCCGCTGCCTGCCTGATGCCCCAGGACTACGCCGCGCCGTATTACCGCGACGACGCGCTGCTGCTCGGCATGGGCCTGACGCCCTACGAGCTCATGCTCCAGCTCATGGCCAAGCGCGACGACCCATTTTCGGGCGGCCGCACGTATTACTCGCACCCTTCGTTGCGGCGGGCGGGTTTCCCTACTATTCCGCACCAGAGCTCGGCCACCGGCATGCAGGCTATTCCGGCTACCGGCGTGGCTCAGGGGATGAAGTATCTGGAATCAATTAAGCGTGATGTGACCAGCAACGGTCAGCCTGGCAATCAGCCGGAAGCCTCCGGAGTTCAGGGCGAAGCAAACCGTCGTTCTTCCTTGTTAATGCTTGATTCGCCACAGGCGAAGCCTTTAACGCTGTGCTCGATTGGCGACGGGGCCATGACTGAGGGCGAGGTGAGCGAGGCTTTGCAAATGGCCGCGCTGCACCAGCTGCCCATTATTTACCTGGTGCAGGACAACGATTGGGGCATTTCGGCTACCGGCCGCGAGATGCGCACGATGAACGCCTACGAGTTTGCCGCCGGGTTTAAAGGGTTACACCGTCTGCAGACCGACGGGGCCGATTTCCTGGCCAGCTACGCTACCATGCAGGAGGCCGCCGACTACGTGCGCCAGCGCCGCGGGCCGGTGCTGGTGCATGCCAAATGCCCGCTGTTGGGCCACCACACCAGCGGCGTGCGCCGCGAGTGGTACCGCGGCGATGACCTGGCCCAGCACACCCTCCAGGACCCGCTGCCTCGCTTTCACGCGCAACTGCTAGAGCTGGGTTTCGCGGAAGACGAACTGCAGCAGCTGGCCGACGAGGCCCGCGCCACCGTGCAAACCGACTACGAGCGCGCCCTGGCCGCCCCCAACCCCGACCCGGCCACCTTCGCCGACCACGAGTTTGCCCCCCCGGCCGTAACCGCCGAAACCGGTGAGCGCGCCCCCGCCGGGGCCGAAAAGGCCCTGATGGTGGACGCGGCCCTGCACGCCGTCGACGATATTCTGCGCGAGTTCCCCGAGGCCCTGTTCTACGGCCAGGACGTGGGCGGGGAGCTGGGCGGCGTGTTCCGGGAGGCCGCATTGCTGGCCAAAAAGTACGGCGACACCCGCGTCTTCAACACGCCCATTCAGGAAGCTTACATCATTGGCAGCACGGCCGGCATGAGCGCCGTGGGGGCCAAGCCCATCGTCGAAATCCAGTTTGCCGACTACATCTGGCCCGGCCTCAACCAGCTGGTGGAGGAGCTCAGCAAGTCGTGTTACCTCAGCAACGGGCAGTTCCCGGTCCAGAGCCTGATTCGGGTGCCCATCGGGGCCTACGGCGGGGGCGGGCCCTACCACTCGGGCTCCATTGAAAGCACGCTGCTCACCATCCGGGGCATCAAGGTGGTGTATCCCAGCAACGCGGCCGACATGAAGGGCCTGCTGCGGGCCGCCTTTCTCGACCCCAACCCCGTGGTACTGCTGGAGCACAAGGGCCTGTACTGGAGCAAGGTACCCGGCACCGAGGAAGCCAAAACCATCGAACCGGCCGCCGGCTACGTCATCCCGCTGGGCCATGCCAACATCTTCCAGGCTGCCGATGAGCAGAAGCTGGCCAACGGCGAAACCTGCGTCGTCATCACCTACGGTATGGGCGTGCACTGGGCCCGCACGGCCAGCCGGCAGTTCCCCGGCCAGGTCGAAATCCTGGACCTGCGCACCCTCAACCCCCTCGACTGGGACGCCGTGCAGGCGGCCGTGCGCCGCCACGGCAAGGCCCTGGTGCTCACCGAAGAGCCTCTGATGAACTCCTTCGCCGAGAGCCTGGCCGGCCGCATCCAGCGCCATTGCTTCCAGCAGCTCGACGCGCCCGTGTTCACCCTCGGGGCCGCCAACCTGCCCGCCATTGCCCTCAACGTGGAGCTGGAAAAGCAAATGCTGCCTAACCCCGACAAAGTGGCCACTGCGTTAGTAGAGTTGCTGGGGTATTAGGTGAGATGGTGAGTTTATGTTCGTAGGGCCCGATTGCGCCATTTGCGCCGCCGGGCCCCACGAACATAAACTCACCATCTCACTATCTCAACACTTAGAAGGGATACCCGATGCCCAGGTTAAATGCCGTCTGGTTTTCACGGAAGCTGAAGTCGCGAATCACCCATTTGCTACCCGGGGCCGTGGGGTCGTAAACCTTGGTGGCCACGTCGAGGCGCATGATCAGGAAGCTGAAGTCGAAGCGGAAGCCGAAGCCCGAGCCCACCGCGAACTGCCGGTAGAACTTGCCGAGCGCGAACTGCGCGCCCGGCCGCGGGTCGGAGCGCAGGGTCCAGACGTTGCCAAAATCGGTGAATACGGCCCCCTTAATGAAGTTATAGAGCGGAAAGCGGTACTCCACGTTGCCTTCGAGCAGCAACTCACCGGGCTGCTCCAAGTCGTAGTCGCGGATTTTGCGGCCCTGGTCGTCGAGCAGGAACTGACTGGGGTTATCAGGGTCGAACTTGTACTGGGTAAACGAGCCGGTGCCCAGGCGCCGTGGTTTCCAGGCCCGCACGCTGGAACTGCCCCCCACAAACAGGTACTTGTCGTAGGGGATGAGGTAGGAGGTACTGGTGGTTTGGCCGCCGTCCTGACCGATGGTCGTGACCTGGGTCGGGCTCAGGGCCGCCGCCAGGCCGCCCGCCAGCCGGTACACCAGGTAAGAGTCGGAGGTGAGCTTGTAGTAGCGGCGGTAATCGGCCGTGAACTTGCCGAAGTCGTAGATTTTGAGCCGGTTGCCCTGCAGATCGCGGGTGTCGGTGAGCAGGGGCTGGGTCTGGTAGAAGCTCCGGGTGAGGCCGCCGACTTCGGCAAACAGGCGCAGGTACTTGGCGTCGCGGGTTTCGTTGAAATCGTTGGAGTTATAGAGCGAGGTGGCGTTGAAGCTGGGAATGAACAGGTTGTCGAAGCTGCGGAAAAGCGGCGAGCCCTGCTGGAGCAGCAGGTTCTGGAGTACCGTCTGGAACCGTTCGCTCAGCTTGGCCGTGCGAATAACACTTACATCAATGGGCGTGAGTACGTACTGATGAAAGGCCGAGCGCTGCCAGATGTAGTCGAAGGTGCCCTCCACGTTGGTGCGGATGTAGTCGGGCCGGTTGACGTAGGTATAGGAGGCGTTGAGGCGGGTGCGGGGGTTGTACTGGCTCAGGAAACGGTTGGCCCGCCCCGGCAGCAGAAATTGGGGCAGTACCAGGTTTACGTTGGCCCCGAGCTGGGTAGTGAGCACGCTCTTCTGGCTCGACGTGCCGTCGGTGGCCCCCGTGCCCGTGATGTTGTACTGGCCCTCGAAGCCGGCGCGCAGCCCGAACTCCAGAATTTCGGCCCCGCCAAACACATTGCGCACCTTTAGGCGCACGTTGCCGAAGGGCCCCACCTGCTGGGCCACGTAGGTGCCCCCAAACTCGGTGGTTTCCTGGAATTTCTTGGCCGGCGAGGCATTCACGGTGGCATCGAGCAGGCCCCGGGCCGAATCGGCCGGCGCCTCGGGGCCGCGCACTCGCCGGTAATTAATGGTGGTGAAGCGGAACATGTCCAGGCTGCCGAGCTGGCGCTGGGTGAGCTGGGTATTGAGAAGGCTGTACCTATCGCCGGGTCGGAGGGCCAGCTTACGGTTGAGCACTTTGGTGCCGATGCGGTGCTGGTAGGCCAGATAATTCACCGAGTCGCGCACGAGCGTATCCCGGTCGCGGCCAAAGCGCACCAGACCCGCGTCGCTGATAAAATCGACGTGGCGCAGGGTGTAGCGGCGGTGCGGGCCCCGGGGCGGATCGGCCAGCAGCGTGCGCAGGCGCACGGTGGTGGGCCGAAAGCTGGTGTCGGCCTCGAAGGATACATACTGCTGGCGGAAATCGTAGTAGCCCTGGTTTTTGAGCAGCGTTTCGAGGCGAGCCCGCTCGTTGCCAATCACCTCCTCGTCGTACTGGTCGCCCACCCGGAGCAGGCTCCGGGGCTGGCTGGCCAGCACCTGGCGGGCCACGGCCGAGTCGGCCACCTCGTAATCAAGCTGCGAATAGTGAAATACGGGCCCTTCCTGAATGTGGTAGGTAACCGTAACCCGCTGCGAGTCGGTGGTGTAGGGGGCCTGGAACGCCAGCAGCCGCAGGGGCGTAAACCGGCGGGTGGGCACGGTGTCGGTAACGGTGACGGAGCTGCGGAAAAAGCCCTTCGAGCGCAGGAAAATCCGCAGCTGATCGACTGAGGTGGCCGTGAGCGACGAATCGTAGACCACTGGCGGCTCGCCCAGGCGCATAATGGCGTTGCCCTTGTCGAGGGCCAGCTGATGGCGGCGCACGTGCCGCTCGCGCTTGCGCAGCAGCTGGCCTACCCGCGAAGAGTCGGTGCCGGCCTCCTTGATGAGCTGATCGTACTTGTTTTTGTCCGCTTCGAGCTTGCGAGCGATGCGCTCGGCGTCGTAGAACGAGCGGCCGAACTGGTAGATAGTTACCTTTGGCAGCGGAAACGTGCTGTTGGGCTGCTGCTGCACCAGCGTTAGCAACCGCTCGGCGTCGGCATTTTCGGTGCCTTTAATTTCCACCTCGCTCAGCAGCCGCTGGCCGGGGGCCAGCAGGCGCAGGGGCGAACAGGCGCCCAGCAGGCCGCCGCCGGCCAGCAACCCCACGGCTACCACCCGCCGCCACGAAAGCCGGCGGGGCATTTTACTCGACGAAAAGCCCCCATCAAACGGGGCGTTATTATGCGCAGATGGTCTCAAAAGCAGTAGCGAAATACGTGCACGCGCTGCACCTGAAGAAGTATCGGACCCGCCACGCAGCCTTCCTGGTCGAGGGGGGCAAGAGCGTACGGGAGCTGCTAAGTTCTGGCATTTCGACCGAACGACTGATAGCCACCGCCGAATTCGCCGAGAAAATTGCCGCCGAGCTGCCCGCCGGCCTCCCGCTCGACCTCGTTTCCGAAGGCGAGCTAACCCGCCTCAGCTCTCTGAGCACCAACAACACGGCCCTGGCCGTTGCCCGCCTGCCCGCCGAAACGCCGCTCCGGCCGGCCCCCAACCAGCTCCTGCTGGCCCTCGACGACGTGCGCGACCCCGGCAACGTGGGCACCCTCATCCGGCTGGCCGACTGGTATGGGCTGGCCGGCGTAGTCTGCTCTGACACCTGCGCCGACCCCTGGGCCCCCAAAACGGTAGTGGCCACCATGGGCTCGTTCACCCGCGTACCCGTCTGGCAGCGCAACCTGCCCGAGTGGCTGGGCACGCTGCCAGACGGGCTGCCCGTGTACGGGGCCGACCTGCACGGCGACAACGTGCACCGCCTCACGCTGCGGCCCAGCGGCGTGCTCATTATGGGCTCCGAAAGCCACGGCCTTACGCCGCCCGTCGAGGCCTGCCTCACCCAGCGCCTGCACATCCCCGGCCGGGGCCAGGCCGAAAGCCTGAACGTGGCCGTGTCGGCCGCCATTCTGCTGGATAATTTCTTTCGGAATGGTTGATTACTGAATTGAAAAAAATCTGCCTGAAGCTGTTTAGAAAGTATCCGGAATCAATCAGAACGTCATACTGAGCCTGCCGAAGCATCTCTACCGCTTCGTTGAGCTATTGCAACAGAAGCGATAGAGATGCTTCGGCAGGCTCAGCATGACGTTCTTTCGACTTCGTAAACAGCTTCCCGGTCATCCTGACGCCGGAAGGACCTTATCCTGCTAAACCGATTCGTTGTTACGATTGTCGTTTTAGCGGGATAAGGTCCTTCCGGCGTCAGGATGACCGGCAGAAAATTCTACTGCAGAATCGAGAGGCCGAAGCTGATGGTCTGGGCCTGGGGGCCGCGGTTGTCTTTGAATGTATTGTTGAGGTTGTACTTGGCGAACAGGTCGATGCTGCGGATGCCGATGGTGCCCTGCACGCCGTACTGGAAGTCCTCCAGGTTGTAGTTGCCGCGGTCCTTGTCCTTCTTGGTGCTGCCGTTTTCCTCGTACTTAAGCTTGGTGTGCGAGCCCAGGCGGTAGCCCACGAACCCGCCGGCCCCAATCCGGAACGAGTCGTGGCCCTTCTTGTCCTGGAAGCTGAGCATGGGCATCAGGGGCAGGTTAATGCTGGAAACCGACAGCTTGCTTTTCTCCAGGCTCCGGCCCACTTCGGCGGGCTTTTGCAGCACCGTCACGCCATCTGGGTTCACCACGAACTGGAAGTTGTTGTCGAGCATGTAGTTGTTGAAGGCCAGCTCGGGACCGGTGCGCAGCAGCAGCGGCGAGCCCACGCGGCCCAGGCGAATATCGTAGTGCCAGTTGAGACTGATGTAGCGTGAGGCCACGGGCCGCAGATCCAGGGTGTTGCCGTTGAGGTCGCGCTGCTTATTGGTCAGCGCGTTCAGGCCAAGGTCAATATCGAAGTTACTGTGTACGGCCCGGTTGGCCCTTTCTTCCTGCTTGGCCTTGCGCTCGGCTGTCCGTACCGAGTCGGACTTGGCCGAGGTGCCCACCCGCACCGATACCCGGTCGCTGCCGCTGCCATCGGCATTTTCCTCCACCGACACGCCAAACACCCGGCCCAGCGTCACGTCCACGTGGTCGCCCGATTTGGCGGTTCGATCCGCCGGTTTGCCGGGCTCGTTGTGCATCGTGATGCGGATCTGCTCGGGCACCTGCTTGCCGGGCTGGTCCTTGGCGGGGTAAAACTCCATCGTCACCTGCTCGGAAGTGGAGTTCTGGCTGGCCTTCTCAGCCTGCGTGATATAAGTATCGAGCAGCACAATCAGCGAATCGAGTTTATAGTTGCGCAGCTCGCGCAGCTGGGCCTTGTTTTTTACATAGAGCGTCATGGTAGCCTGGTTGGGCAAACGCACCAGAATCGTATCGTCGTTGGCGGGGCGCGGGGCAGCAGTAGGGCGCAACGTGGGGGCAGCAGCGGCCGGCGCGGTGGCGGGCCGGGGGCCAGCGAGGCTGGCCGTAGCCAGGCCCAGAATCAGCAAAGCGGGGAATAGGGAGGAGGGTTTCATAAGAAGATGCGCTGAAAAGCGGGAGAATTAGAGTTGAATGGTTTTCGTGAGCGTCCGGCCGGCAATGCGGGCCTGCACTGTCACCGACTCTGGTAGGCCGGTGGCGGTCAGATCCACTGGGTCGCCTTTTACCACGTTGCGGGCCTGCCGGAGCACCGAGAGCAAGCCCCCGCGCCGGGCTGGTCCGGCCGCCAGGGCCTGCTCCGGTTCGGCACCGGGCCGTACGTCCACCTCAATGGGGCCGGTAAAGGCCACCACCCGGGTGGGCAGCGTAGCCGGGCGGTGCACTGCCGTCAGGGCAGGCTCGGGCAGGTCGGTAGGGGTGAGGGCCAGGGCTTTCACCGGGGCCAGCCCGTTGGCTGGCGAACCGGAAGCAGCAACAAGGGCCGGCACCGAGGGCTGGCGGTCGGGGCCAGGGCCGGGTTGTACACCCCCGGGCCGGGCCGCCGAGGCGGACGCCGTAGTGGCCACTACGGTAGCCGGCCGCCGGGCCGGAGCAGTTGCTGCTGCTTCTGGGAGGCTAGATGTAGGAGCCAGGGCCGGCGTTGCCTGGGCCACCGTATTTTTTTCGGGCGTGGCCGAAGTGGCGGGCGCGGTAGCCGCTAGCTCGGGCCGGCCGGCCGGGTTTAGGCTGGAGCCCGAAAGCAACCACCAGGCCCCGCCCAGCAGCGTGAGCAATGCCACGGCCGCGGCCGCCAGCCACATAATGGGGCGGCGCTTGGCGGGCTGGATTTCGGCCTCAATTTCGGCCCACACGAAGGCGGGCGGCGTGGGGGCGTGGCCCGCCAGCCGCTCGCGAAACAGCTTATCAATATCTTCCGGTTGCATACAGTTCTTTCGGTGAGGAGGAGGTGGGAGCGGCGGGGCGGGCTTGGGCGTTGGCTACCGCGAGGCGGCGCTGGAGCATGCCCCGGGCCTTACTGAGCTGCGACTTGCTGGTGCCCTCCGATATACCGAGCAGCTCGCCGATTTCGGGGTGGGAGTAGCCCTCCAGGGCATACAGGTTGAATACGGTGCGGTAGCCGGCCGGCAGCCCTGCCAGCAGCGCCAGCATATCGTCGGCGTTGAGCTGGCTTTCGGCCGTAGCGGCCACCGCCGGCACATCGTAGGTCAAATCATCGATGGCCATGTGCAGGGGCTCCTTGCGGCGCAGCATCCCGAGGGCCTCGTTGACTACAATGCGCCGGATCCAACCCTCGAACGAGCCCTCGTGCCGGTACTGGTCGAGGGCGCGAAACACCTTGGTAAAACCCACAATCAGGGCTTCTTCGGCATCCTCGCGCCGGCGCAGGTAGCGCAGGCACACGCTCAGCATCAAACCCGAAAACTGCTCGTAGAGCTGTTTCTGGGCCCGGCTGCTGCCCTGGCGGCAAGCGGCTATTAATTCGGTTTCCGTCATGATGACAGCGGCAGCAGCGTAAAATTCAGGTCAGAAGCAGGTCGTTTGGGGCGTCAGATGCAAGGTAAGCGGGAAGGGTTGCCTGTGAGAAGAAAAAAGCACGGAAACTGAGGAAAACAGAAACCGCCTGTCATCCGGAGCATGCTACGCTCCGGATGACAGGCGGTTTTTAATCTCTGCCTTTTAAGTTGCTAACTTAATACTGCCCCACGCTCAGCATCACCAGCGTGCAGGCTTCTTCGGTTTCGATGCCGCGCTGCTGGGCCAGCTTCTCCAACTCGGGGTTTTCGGTGCCGGGGTTGAAGATGATGCGTTTGGGGTTCAGGTCAAGGATGTAGTCGTACCAGCCGGGCTGGTTCTGGGGGCCAACGTAGAGCGTCACCGTGTCCACGGCTTCGGCGGCGGGGCGGTCGTTGCGAATATCGAGGCCGGCCACTTGGCCCTTGCGGATGCCCACCGGCACCACTTCGTGGCCGTGCTGCTTGAGCTGATGCACGGCGCGGTAAGCGTAGCGGGCGGGGTTATCGGTAGCCCCAAGAACGAGGGTCTTTTTCATGGGAAGGAGAATATTGGATGATTGCGAACGGGGAGATTTGGACGCGTGAAGCTGTGCCCAACCCCCGCAAACTAGTTGGGCTATACGCAAGGCCAGCCGCAAAGTAGTACCAGGTGCCGCCTTTCGCCCGTGCAACAACTGCCGCCCGCCCCACTGTTCCACGTCCGCCAGGGGCCAACGGCAAAGCCCGCCCTGCCAGCAGTAGAACGGGCTTTAGAAAACAGAACCCAGGAGAATTACCGCTTGTTGAGGCCGGCAAACGCCGTATCCAGCTGCTCGCGCGAAGCCCGGTGGGCCTGGGCGGCAAAGCCGGTAGCCACTTCCGGGGCGTCGGTGGCCAGCTGGCGCAGCACGTCGTCGGCGTAAGCGTCCAGGGGCATGCCAAAGGAGTGGTCGGTTTCGCCCAAATCCGTGTGCACGGCCGGCGGAATAATTTCTACCACCGTGATGCCCGAATCGGCCAGCTGCCAGCGCAACGACTGCGTGAACGAGTGCATGGCGGCCTTGGTGGCGCTGTAAATCGGCACCGACGCCAGCGGCACGAAACCCAGCCCCGACGACACGTTGAGAATAGCGGGCGCCGTTTGCCCCGCCAAGTGCCCGGCAAACAGCTGGCACAAATGCACCGGCGCTTCAAAGTTGATGGCAATTTCGGCGGCCCGCACGGTCCAGTCGGCGGGCGCGGTGTGCAGGTCCACGAGCCGCTGAATGCCGGCGTTGTTGACCAGCACGTTCAGGGCGGGGCATTTGGCGGTTGCCCACTCGAACAGCCGGACCCGTTCCTCGGCCCGGGCCACGTCGCAGACCAGCGTCCGCAAACCCGGCAGCCGCTCGGCGGCGGCCCGCAGCTTGGCCTCGTCGCGCCCACAAATAAGCAGCGTGTTGCCCGCCGCGTGCAGCCGCTCGGTGAGGGCCAGGCCAATGCCGCCGCTGCCGCCGGTAATCAGGATGATGTTGTTGGTGAGGTTCATGAGGGGAGGAAGTAAACGGATGGTTTAGATGAGGGTTGAGCGCTCGTAACGTCATACGCACGGTTGTCAAGAGTGCGTGAAATGGTTGTTTACAGCGTCTTGCAAATAACCATTTGCGGCGCCTAAAGAGCTGCGCTCAACGCAGGCTACTGTCGCTGTGCTGAACCCCTTGGTCTAACTGATTTTCTCTCCAGCTGTTCGAACCAGCCACGGAAATAAGTTCTTCCGGTGTGGTGGTTCGCGCGCTGCCAGCTTGCGCCCGCGCGGCCAGCGTGGCACTGAGCGCCTGCGCATCGGCTACCACCTGCGCCGGGTAGTGCAGGCGGGCCAGCAACCGGATGGCATTGCGCGTGGTGAGCGGCCCGGCTTTGAGACGGTAGTCGAAGTACCAGTCTTCCGCCGTGACGGTCTCGCAGAAGTGGTATTCAACGTAGCACGACTCCAACAGCGCCCCCAGCTCCCCATCGTGGGTGGCCGCCACTACCCAGCCGCGCGGCTGCAGGTAGGCCAGTACGGCCTTATTAGCGGCGATGCGCTCCTGGGTATTCGTGCCTTTGAACAGCTCATCGAGCAGCAATAGGTAGCTGCCGGGGGCCGCGTCGCAGGCCAGCAGCAGCTGCCGCATGGTTTCGGCTTCCACCAGGTAATAGCTCTTGCCCGTGGGCAGGCTGTCGGCCAGCGTGAGGCTGGTGAGCACCCGGCAAAAAGGGGCGTGGTAGGCGGTGGCCGGGCACGTAGCCACGGTTTGAGCCAGCAGGGCATTCACGCCCAGCGTGCGCATAAAGGTGGTTTTGCCGGCCATGTTCGAGCCGGTAAGTAAGACGCCCTGCCCGGATAGGGTGAGGTCATTCGGCACGCAGCCCGGCACCAGCGGGTGGTAGCCGGCTTGCAGCCGGATGCCCTCGGCGGCCGGCCCAAAGTGCGGCACGCAGGTGGCGTAACGTTGCCGAAAGCTGGCCACCGCCAGGGCACAATCGACGTAGCCGACTGCCTCAAAGATGGTCCGAATGGCGGGCGCCTGCCGCTGCACGGCCACCCGGCAGCGGGCATACACCAACTGGTCGAGCATCAGCAGTAGCTTGAGCAGTTCCAGTATCCCCAAATTATCCTCCACCTGAAAGAAAGTCACTTGCCGCAAAATACCTCCCAGCCGGTCCAGGGGCGTGGCCAGCTGTTCGAGCGGCCGCAGGGGCAGGGTCGCCTGGCACAACGCCCGCCCTGCCCGGTGCAAGCGGCCCAGTTGCATCAGCGGGCGAATTATGCGCTGAATTCGCGTGCGCTGCCAGAAGTGAAACACAGAATTGATGAGGGCAAACACCCCCGTGCCCAACCAGAGCACGGGCAGCCAAAAGCCCCCGATCAACGTGGCCAACAGCCCCAGCGCGAGCAGCGGCGCGACGCGGGCGCCGGGCAATGTGGGCAGGGGCTCCCCACTAATCAAATCGGCCAGGAAGTATGTTTCGTCGGCCGTCAGCTGGTCGAGGGCGAGCAGGGCCTGCCCACGGGCCACGGGTTGCTGGGCCAGCAGGGTCGCGGCGGCATCAAACTCGTGCAAAGTGGCCTCATCGGCGAGCGGACTGCGCAGGCGGTGGTAAAGGCACTGCTGGCCCACCCGGCTCACCGTGGCATCGAGCAGTTCGAAGAGCAGTTCGCCGTTCAGGTCCTCCCAGGTTTGGTCGGGTAGGCGGTGGTACGCGGGCTCGTATTGCACCTGGTTGTAGTAGCGGGCTACCCAGGGCAAGTGGGAGGAGCGCGCTGCCGGCTGCTGCCAAGCCGCCTCCAGGCGGCGTAAGCGCTTGCGGGAAGAAGTCCACATAAAAAGTAAGAGTAGCTGCTAGGAAGACGAGCGGTGAGCTGGCGTCGTTGGTATTTTATAACGTAGCGCGAAAGGTAGCGAAGCGACACGCATCAAGGTAAATACCACGCCGGGTACAACGGCTAGCCGGCTCGAAAACCACTACGATTCCGGGAGGTGGCTGAGAACGTCTGTTATATTAAGTGGAATTTCCCCTAAGGGAGCCCGCCCGTAGCGGGCCGTTTTCTCTTTCCTGTCTAATTTAGAGTGCCATCGATATTTGCAAGCAATCTGTTAGTATTACTCCTCAACTATTTCTAACTAAACTCATCAGCTAAAAATATGGGAGGTCTCATGCACCACATCGCTCAATTTTTGATAGCCCTAGCAAAATCGCTTGCTCACAGTATGGGTATCCCTGCTTAGCAAGGAGTCCAACTCCAAACGAGAATCTAAGTCGACAACCAGGTAGCCTCTTCCGCAATCCAGGTGCAACTGCGGCCCCTGGTTTGTCGAGTGCTAGCAGGCGGGCGTACCACTTTGTTGGGTTGCCCCAAAGGAGCGTAACTAACCCTCGAAAGGCGGAACATGCAGTTGGGGCAAGTAGCGCCGGTTGAGGTCCGCGAGGCGCTCGGACGTGAGGACCACGGGAGCCACGCACAGTTCGGTGCGAACTAGGTCGAGAAAGGTTTGCTCCTGGGTCGACATCTCCGCGGGCGCTGCGGCGTAGCAGGCCACGGTTCGGGAGGCATCGTAGGCCAGTTGTTCGAGTTCAAACCAGCCCATTCGGTTCCCAATGCCCAAAAACTCCGCCAAGGTTTCGGCTACCACCACGTTTGCCTCCTTCATGGGCACCGTCATGACCACCGGACCCGCGGCGGTTTCGTCGCGGGCGTTGAGCAGGCCAAAGTGGACGCCATCGCCCCCCGTTCTTGCGAAGCTGAGCGTGTTCGTCGGTGTACAAGGATAGGCGCCGCTTTCCAAGGGCCGCAGGGGATGAAGCCCGCAGTAATCCACGTACCGGAAGGCGTGGCGCCCCCACCGAACCTTTATTATATCGTCTAGGGCGAAAAACTCTTTAATCGTCAACATGGCAGCGCAATACGGTAGAGCATCAGAGCAAAGATGCCTAACCAGAGTTAATGCAGAAGAGAAGGCCAGTCTGTGTTTATTTAGACGGCAGTTTTTAAACTGGCCATAATAACGTAGCCAAGCTACGCCGACCCATCTGCGTTTTTGCGCATGCACACACTGTTGTACACCCCCGCGTACTGCCCGAAATTGGGGGTGCGCCGGTAGCCGCTGCTTTCGTAAAGCCGGATGGCCTCGGGCTGGTTTTGGCCGGTTTCAAGCACGTAGCCCGCGTAGTCCAACTCGTCGGCCCATTGCTCCAACTCCGCCAGTACCGCCCGCGCCGCGCCCAATCCGCGAAACGCCGGCTGCACAAACACGCGCTTGATTTCCACTAAATCGGGGGCGAACTCCTTAAAGGCCCCGCACGCCACCGGCTCGTCGTCCTGGTAGACCACCACGGCGTGGCGCAGGTGGGCCATGGCGGCCTGGTTGAGTTGGGCGTAAAAGGCGTGCTCGGCCCCGTCGCGCACGGCCAAATCCGCATCGAGCAGCCGGACCAGCCGCAGGAAATCGGGGTTGTCGGAATCGGTACGGAGTAGGCGAAGCATCAGGAAAGTCGGTTACGGGAGTTGTAGGAGTGGACGTTCGCGAGGTGGGAGAATGGATGCTACGCCGCTCCCACCATTGCCCGCACCGCCTCGGCGCACCGCTCGCCATCCATGGCCGCCGACACGATGCCGCCGGCGTAGCCCGCGCCCTCGCCGCACGGAAACAGGCCGCGCACTACTGGGTGCTCCAGCGTGTCCCGGTCGCGGGGGATGCGCACGGGCGAGGAGGTGCGGCTTTCCACGCCCACAATCTGGGCCACGTTGGTGGCGTAGCCGGGTATTTTGCGGCCGAAGTTGGCAAAGCCCTGGCGCAATCGGTCGGCCAGGTTCGCGCCCAGCACCTCGTCCATGGGCACCGATACGAGGCCGGGCTGATAGCTGGTTTCCAGCAGCTGGGCCGAAGTTTTCTTCTTCAGAAAGTCGCCCAGCAGCTGGGCCGGGGCACGCTGGGAGTTGCCGGCCAGCAGGCAGGCGCGCTGCTCGATTTGCTGCTGCAGGTGCAGGCCGGCCAGCGGGCCGTGCTGGCGCAGGTCCATATCGCTCAGCTCCACGGCCGCCACGATACCCGAGTTGGCGAACCGGGAGTCGCGGCGGCTGGGGCTCATGCCGTTTACCACCACCTCGCCGGGGGCCGTGGCGGCCGGCACAATAAAGCCGCCCGGGCACATGCAGAACGAAAACACGCCGCGCTGCTCGTTTTGCACTTGCGTTTGGTGCACCAGCGCATACGAGGCGGCAGGCAGCGGGCCCCGGTCGGGGCGGCGGTACTGGGCCTGGTCGATGAGCTGCTGGGGGTGCTCGACGCGCACGCCCAGCGCAAACGGCTTGGCCTCGATGAGCACGTCCCGGCGGTGGAGCAGCTCGTAGATGTCGCGGGCCGAGTGGCCGGTGGCCAGAATCACGGCGTCGGCCGTCAGCTCCTCGCCGGCGGCCGTTACCACGCCGCGCAGGCAGTTGTCGGTGAGGATCAGGTCATCGACCCGCGTTTCAAACAGCACCTGCCCGCCTGCTTCCCGCACCGAGTCGCGCAGGGCGGCTACCACGGCCGGCAGCTTGTTGGTCCCGATGTGGGGGTGGGCATCCACCAGAATGTCGGGCGTGGCGCCGTGCTGCACCAGCAGGCGGAGTACGCGCTGCACGTCGCCGCGCTTGGTGGCCCGGGTGTACAGCTTGCCGTCGGAGTAAGTACCGGCCCCGCCCTCGCCAAAGCAGTAGTTGCTGTCGGGGTTCACCACGTGCTCCTTATTAAGGGCGGCCAAATCGCGGCGGCGGGTGCGCACATCCTTGCCGCGCTCCACCACAATCGGCCGGATGCCCAGCTCAATGGCCCGCAATGCCGCAAACAGCCCCGCCGGCCCGGCCCCCACAATCAGGACCGTGCGGGTGGCCTGGCGAACATCCGGAAACGTGAACCAGGGCCCGAACAGCTCGGCCGGCGGACGCTGGCGGTAAATATCGGCCCGCAGGCGAACCAGCGGCTGGCGGCCCCGGGCATCGACGGAACGCTTGCGCAGGTGCACGAAATCGGCCTGGCCGGGGCGCAGACCGGCGGCGGCCAGCAGGGCTTCGTAGCGGGCCAGCTCGTCGTAGGCTTGCTCGGGGGGCAGCAGCAGCTCAATTTCCTGAGCCGTGGAAGGGGAGAGGGACATAGAAATGGGGGAAAGGGAGTTATCCTTTTACGCGGCGCAAAGATACGCACCCGCCGCCAGCCTACGCCGCCGATTCCGGCCGCAACTCAGCGGGCAGAATGGGCACCGGGCGCTTGTCCTCATCAATGGCCACGAAGGTAAACAGGCCCGACACGGCCCGGTGGCGGTCGTCGGAGTACATCTGCTCCACGAATAGCTCGACCCGCACCTTGAGGCTGGTACGGCCCACGTGCTCGACGCGGCCGATGAGCTCGACCAGCGTGCCGCCGGGAATGGGGTGGGTGAAATCGACTTTGTCGGAGGAAACCGTGACCATTTTCAGGCGCGAAAACCGGGTGGCCGTGATGAAGGCCACCTCGTCCATGAGGTGCAGGGTGGTGCCGCCGAACAGGGTGTCGTAGTGGTTGGTGGTGTTGGGGAAAACCGCCTTGAAGATGCGGGTTTCGGCGCGGCTGATTTTTTCGTCGAGCGTGAGCATGGCAGAAATGGGAAGGGTGGAGGAAAACAAGCGGTTCCCGGAACCACCCCGCTACTTGCTGCCCCCTGCTGAACGCGCGCCGGCGGTGGGCGCGGATTTCCGCGCCCACCGCCGGCCAGGCCCGTGGGCCCGCCCCGCTTTCAACAAGGGGCTCGGGTCGCGGAGCCGCCTTCGTCGTACAAGCGGCGGGCAGGTCTCCTGACTCGGGTGTCCGGCTCCCCGCCCTTCTCCACCCGCCGTGGCGGGTAATGGGTCGCGAAGGGGAGCCGGAGCCGCCGGAGCGGCCCGCCCTCACAGTAGCGCGTCTGTCCGGGAGTTGCACCCGGTTCCCTTTTCAGCCCGCCCCACCGGGGCCGGCCACCTGCCGCTCAGCCGACCCGCATTAGGGGCCGGGAACGGGGCGAAGGTAGGCCAAAATCCGGCGTTGGGGCCGCCGTGGCGGCCTGAAAGCAACCAACGGCCTAACTTGGGGTATAATTATTGCGGGCCAGCGGGAACTGCCAGCCTGGCTAGCCGCTCCCGCTTCACTTCACCGCTCCCTATGCCCGCTCTCCGTCCGTTGCCCCTGCGGATTTTCCTGGCCCCGTTACTCGGCGCGGCCCTGTTGCTCTCGGCCTGCTCCGAGCAGACGCCGCAGTCGCCGAAAGAAAAAACCACCCGGCCCAGCCCGCCCGCGACAGTTTCGACCACCGTGCCCAGCGGGGCCACGCTCACTATTCGCTACAGCCGCCCCTCGGCCAACGAGCGTAAAGTATTCGGTGGGCTCGTGCCCTACGGCCAGGTCTGGCGCACGGGGGCCAACGAGGCGACGACCTTCGCCGTGGATAAGCCCGTAACGGTGCAGGGTAAGCCGCTGCCAGCCGGCAAGTACGCGCTGTTCACGATTCCCGCCGAGAAGGAATGGACCATCATCTTCAACAAAACGCCCAACCAGTGGGGGGCCTACGAGTACGAGCCCGCCCAGGACACGCTGCGTGTACCTGCCCAGCCCACCCAGGTGGCCAAACGCGTGGAGCAGTTCACCATCACGACCAACAGCACCGGCCAGGTAACAATGGCCTGGGAGAATACCCAAGTGACATTTGCCGTGAAGTAAACAGGCCAACCACCGGGCCGCTTACTGCGCCGAGAAGCGAAAGGCGCCTGGGCTCAGTCCGGTTTTGCTTTTGAAAAGCCGGCTGAAATAGTGCGGGTACTCGAAGCCGAGCTGAAACGCCGTTTCGTTGATGGACAGCGAGGTGGTCAGGAGCAGTTGCTTAGCTTTCTCCATCAGCTGGTGATGGATATGCTGCTGGGTGGTCTGGCCGGTGAGGGTGCGCAGCATGTCGCCCAGGTAGGCCGGCGAAACGTGCAGGGCGTCGGCGAAAAACTGTACCGTGGGCAGAGCCAATTGCCCATCCTGCGCGAAATAGCCCCGCAGCAGCGTTTCGAAGCGGTTGAGCAGGTCGTGCTCGGGCGTGCGCCGGGTCAGGAACTGGCGATGGTAGAACCGGTTGGCGTAGTTGAGCAGCACTTCGAGCTGCGAAATAAGCACGTCGTGGCTGAAGGCGTCGATGGGCCGCTCGTATTCCAGCCGGAGGCCGTGCAGCAGGCTGTCGAGCAGGGTTTCCTCCTGGGCCGAGAGGTGCAGGGCCTCGTGCACCTCGTAAGAGAAGAAACTGTAGCCCGCTATTTTCTGGGCCAGCGGGTAGCGGGCAAGCAAATCGGGATGAAAAACCAGCATCCAGCCCGTTAAGAGAGACGTGTCTGACACCTCATCGACCTGGAAGACCTGGCCGGGGGCCGAGAAGCCCAGCACGCCCTCCCGAAAGTCGTAGGACTGGTGCCCATAGTAGAGTGGCCCGTTCAGGCCGCGCTTGAGAAACACCGTGTAGAGTTGCAGCACCACCGGGCCCAGCATGGTGGTCAAATCGAGGCCGCCCGCCTGCTCCCGCGCTTTCCCCAGGTCGATGAGCGTGAGCAGTGGGTGGGCCGGCGCCGGCAGCCCATAGAAGCGGGTGTAGTCGCTGACGGTAGCTAATATGCGAAAGTCTTTGGCGGAATTTTTCATGTGATGCACCAGCTAATTACACAAGAACGTCATGCGGAGCGACTCGCTCGGGGAAACAATCAACGCTAAGTCGGCGGTTGAGTTAGTCGTCCGTGCGAGGGGCTACACTGCGCTCCGCATTACGTTCCCACTCAACCTACGGGGTAGGCCGCGCCCGCGGCGCTGCCCACTGGCAGAATGGCGTCGAGCCCGGCCAGTTCGGTGGGGCTCAGCACGAGGCTGGCGGCGGCCACGTTGGCTTCCAGGTTTTTGCGCTGGCGGGTGCCGGGGATGGCCACCACGCCCTGGGCCAGCACCCAGGCCAGGGCCAGCTGGGCCGAGGTTACGCCCTTGGCTTGGGCCAGGGTCTGGAGCTGCTGCACCAGCTCCAGGTTTTTATAGAAATTCGCGCCCTGGTAGCGCGGGAAAAAGCGGCGAAAGTCGTCGGCCGCGAAGTCGTCGGGCGATGTAATCTCGCCTGACAAAAAGCCCCGGCCCAGCGGCGAGTAGGCCACGAAGCCGATTCCCAGCGCACGCACCGTGGCCAGCAGGTCTTCCTCTTCGGGACGGCGGTCAAAGAGCGAATACTCGGTTTGCAGGGCCGTGATGGGGTGCACGGCATGGGCCCGGCGGATGATGTCGCCGGGCACTTCACTCAGGCCCAGGTAGCGCACTTTGCCTTCTTCCACGAGGCGACTCATGGCCCCTACGGTGTCCTCAATGGGCGTATGGGGGTCCAGTCGGTGCAGGTAATACAGGTCTACGTAGTCGGTGCCCAGGTTTTGGAGCGAGCGTTCGATGGATTTGCGCACGTACTCGGGCCGGCCATTCAGGGCATTGGTCATGTGGCCCGCATCGTTAATCTCGTAGCCGAATTTGGTGGCAATCGTGTACTGGCTGCGCTTGCCGGCCACGGCCTTAGCTACCAGACGCTCGTTTTCGAGCGGCCCATAAATGTCGGCCGTGTCGAGCATGGTTACGCCCAGCTCCAGCGCACGGTGAATGGTGGCAATGCACTCCGTTTCGTCGGCCGCCCCATACACGCTCATCTGGCCCGAGGCCATGCCGGTCATGCCCATCAGGCCCAGCCCCTCAACCGATACTTCCAGGCCCTGGCGGCCCAGGGCTACTTTTTTGATAGTGCTCATATTGAGGACGAATTAACTGAAGGAGTTGCTTTATAAAGCAAAGGTCCGGCCCCCAACTCCTTAGCCAGCCACACAAATCGGCGTTTCTACCACACAAAACACCGGCCCGGATAACCAGGTGCTCGCTCACTTAAACTACAAGAAGGCCTATTTCGCGGCCTCAATAGCGGCTGTGGCCTGCGCAACCAGGGCCGCCGCCCGCGCTGCCTGGGGCCGCGTGGCCTGCCGCTGCTGCACCTGCCGGAGCAACCCAATAATCCGCTGCGAATCGACGTACGGCTTGAACTTCACCGTCAGGTCGCGGAGGCGGGTGAGGCCCTGCTCCAATGCCGTGGCATCGTCGAGGCGGCCGAGGATTTCAATGAAGCCATCCAGCATTCCGAAGCGCCCGTTGGGGTCGGCGGCGTCGAATTTGGTCAGCATCAGCGGCCACTGCGCCGGACCGCCGGCCGCGCCATATACATTCGCTAGCGCTACCGTCAGGGCTCCCTGGTTATCGGCCTCGAAAGCCGTGGCGCGGGCCAGCGCCTGGGCGGGGTCGAGGGGCAGTAGGCCTTGCAGCGCGGCCCCCTGCACCGCGTAGGAGCGGCTGCCCAGTGCTTGGCTGAATACGGCTAGATAGCGTTTTTCCCGAAGGCTCCCCAGCGCCAGCAAGGCCGCCGCCCGCACGCGCGGAACCGAATCGGTGGTGGCCAGCCGGGCTAGTTCCGGTGTAGCGGCCTGGCGTAGTGCGGTATTTTTAAGGTCGAGGGCTTCGATGGCCGACTGCCGGAGCGCGGCCGATTGGTCGCGGAGGCCGCCGAGCAGGATTTGGTGGGCCAGCGGGTCGGTGGGTTGGTTTTGGGCGGCGGTGAGGGCCTCACGGTGGTCGAGGTAGTGCGGGGCGTGGCGGTACTGGTAGGCGAAATTCGCCAGCGTCTTATGGTCCTGCTTCTGCCAGAGCAGCACCTTTTCGGCATCCACGTTCACCAGCTCGGGCCGGGTGGCGGCGGGGAAATAGAGCGTATCCACGGCGTGGCGCAGGGTGGCCGCATAGCGCCGGGCGCGGCCATTCGTGTAGATATCGACCTGCAGCGGCAGCCTGAACGGCGTGCCGGCCTGCGTCTGGTGTATTATTACGGACTCGCGCTTTCGGGTGGCATCCCAGTGGTAGTCAATGGTTACAATGGGGTGGCCGGCCCGGTAGTACCACTGCTCGAAAAACCAGTTCAAATCGCGGCCCGAGGCTTCTTCCAGGGCCAGCCGCAGCTGGTGGGGCTCGCCGGTTCCGAAGGCGTTTTGCGTAAGGTAGCGCTGCAAGCCCCGAAAAAACACGTCCTCGCCTAGCTCGGCGCGCAGCATGTTCAGGATGCTGCCGCCCTTCTGGTAAGTTACGTTGTCGAACAGGTCTTCCTGGTGGGCGTACTGGAAGCGCACCAGGGGCTTGGTATGGTTGCTCAGGTCGCGCAGGTAGTTGCGGCGGCTGCGCTCGGCCTGTTCTGCGCCGGCATCAGGACCGTGGGCATGCTCAGCCCACAGCACCTCGCTGAAATTAGCAAACGACTCGTTCATGGTCAGGTTGCTCCAGCTCTCGGCCGTCACGTAGTCGCCAAACCAGTGGTGGAATAGCTCGTGGGCAATTTCGCGCTCCACGCCGTTGTACTCCCAGTCGAGCAGCTCGCGGGCGGTGCCCTGGGCCTGCTCGCCAAACAGCGAGGCCGTCGCGTTTTCCATGGCGCCGGCCGTGTAGTCGCGCACTACCACCTGGCGGTAGTTAGGCCACGGAAAATCTACGCCAAGGCGCTGCGAGAAAAATTCCAGCATGGCCGGCGTGCGGCCGAAAATGGCCCGGGCCTGGGCCGCATACTGCGGTTCGAGGTAGTAGCTGACTTCCTTGCCGCGCCAGGTGTCGCGGGTAATGCGGAAGTCGCCCACGGCCAGCATCACCAGATAGGGCGCGCAGGGCTCGTCGAGGCGCCAGGTATCGGTGCGCAGGCCGGGGCCGGCGGGCGTCTGGCCGGTCAGGCGCCCGTTGCTGAGCGTGACGTACTTGGCGGGCACGGTCAGGCTGATTTCGGTGGTGGTTTTCTGGTTGGGCTTGTCGATGGTGGGAAACCAGGCGGAGTTCGATTCCGTCTCGCCCTGGGTCCAGATTTGTACGGGCTTGCCGGCCACGGCGCTATCGGGGTTAATGAAGTACAGGCCCTTCGCCTCCCCAATAGCCGTGCTGCCTTTCGCGTCCAGCTCGTCGGGTTTGGCCGTGTAGTCGATGCGGATGGTGTAGGCCTGGCCAGCGGGCATTTTCCGGCCCAGCTGAATGAGTAATTGGCGTTGGTTGTAGTTGAACTTCACCGGCAGGCGGGTTATTCCCTGCTGCAACTCGACGGTTTTAATGTCCATGCCCTGGGCATCGAGCACCAGCGAATCGGTAGCCACGCCGTGCGGCTTCAGGGTCAGTTCGGCCTGGCCGTAGAGGTAGCGTTTGGCGTAGTCGAAGCGCACGGCCAGCTTGGTGTGCACCAGTTCGTTGGCTTTGCGCGGGGTGACGCGGTAGGTAGCAGCGGCTGGCGGCGTGGGCTGCTGGGCCAGGGCCGGGCAGGCAATTGCGAACCAGAAAACGAAAAACAGGGACTTCGGCATGAGGCAAACCAGGGTACACAGATAAGCGGCATTCAATAACGCCAATGATTCCGCTACGCCGCCAACCGTTGCCTGCTTCCTTGTTTATTTTCAAGCATGGAGAAAGCGCGCAGGCCGTGACCTAGCAGCTTAGGCCTGCTGCCCAATTTTAATGGTCTTGAAGGCCCTGCTGTCTAACCCAAGCGCGTACTGGAGGATTAGATAGGTGTCTTCACGCCCTCCCTTACTCCGCGCTGCCCAGCACGCTTTCCACCCAGCCTTTACCCCAGTCCTGGATCTCCTGGGCGGTCCAGAGTTGGGGGTAGAAGATGCGGCGCTGGAATTTGGGAGGCAGGTACTGCTGCCAGTTGGTACCCCCGGTGGCGGCAATGGCGTCGGGGTTGCGCTCCAGGTAGCGCACGGCCGATTTGTAGTGCATCAGGGGCCAGTTCACGTTCACGTTCACGTCGAGCTGGCGCAGCTGGTGTAGCAGGCGCGGGTGCTGCTGGCCTTCGGGGCCGGCGGGCAGGCGCTGCACCACGGCCCAGAGGTTGCGCTCGGCGTACTGGCGGGCGTGGTCGGCGAGTTGGTGGGTGTACTTCTTTTCAAATTCGGTGAGCGTGAGGGCTTTGGCGCCGGTTTCAACCACCGTGGCCCCGGCCTTCCAATAGATGCAGCCCAGCAGCTCGTCGTGGGCGGCGGCCTCGCCCAGCAGGCGGCGCTGCTCCTCGGGCACGAGGTTGTGGAGGCTGGTGCTGGCCAGCTCAATCATGCGGTATTGCACGCTCTGGAAGCCCGAGGCCGGCATCAGGGCCAGCCGGAACTCCAGAAACTGGTGCTTGTCCATGCCGTCCACCATCACATCAAACGAGTCGATCAGGTTTTCGAAGTAGCGGTTGATGCGGCCCACGCGCAGCGTTACCTCCTCGGTGGTGGGCTGGGCCAGGTCGCCGAGCTGCTCGTACTCGCAGAGGCAGAGCTTGAAATACAGCTCCGTAATCTGGTGGTAGATGATAAAAATCCGCTCGTCGGGAATGTTGGTTAACGGGCGTTGCAGGCTGAGCAGCGTTTCGAGCTGGATGTAGTCCCAGTAGCCCAGGTAACGGGTGTGGTAAAAGCCTTCGAGGTAGGCGGCCAGGTCCTGGTCGTCGGCGGCGTAGCGCTGTTGCAGGCGTTGCAGCTGGGCCAGCACGGCCGGCGAGAAATTGGTAGGGGCGGGGGCGGGGTTTTCCATAGCAGGGGTAAAGGTAAGAATTGGGGGCAGGGAGAAAGGAACCGGCATGCGGAGCATGTGGCGCATAGAGCCAGGGTGCTCCGCATGCCGGTTCCTTTCCTCACTCCATCACCTTCTCACCTCATCACTTCTGTCAAAAACCTACCTTTACTCCATGGCAGAGAAATCCAGCATTTTTGATATGATCGGGCCGGTGATGATCGGGCCCAGCTCCTCGCATACGGCGGGCGTGGTGCGCATTGCGCGGGCCGCCATCCGGATTCTGGGCAGCACGCCGACCCACGCCATCATCACGTTCTACAACTCGTTTGCCCGTACCTACGAGGGTCACGGCTCCGACCGCGCCATCGTGGCCGGGCTGCTGGGCATGAACACCGACGACGTGCGCATCCGCGAGGCCTTCGACCACGCCCAGGCTGCCGGCCTGAATTACACGTTCCAGGGCGTGGGCAACGCCTCCACCATGCACCCCAACACCATCCGGCTGCAACTGCGCGACGAGCGTACGGGCAGGGCCGTGGAGGTGATTGGCCAGAGCCGGGGCGGGGGCGTCATCCGGATTGTGGAGGTCGATGGCTTCTCGTCCGATTTTTCGGCCTCGCTGCACACGCTCATCATCGATGCCGACGACGAGGTGGGCTCCATTGCCTTCATTGCTTCCGTGATTTCGCGCGATGATTGCAACATTGCCACCATGTTCGTGTCGCGTAAGGGCAAGCACGACGCGGCCCGGCAGTTCATTGAAATGGATACCGCCCTGCGTCCCATCACCCTGGAATACCTGCGCCAACTGCGCTGGGTCCACCACCTGACCTACATTCCGACGCTCGACTAAACGGCCCCGCTGGGGCGGCCCCGGGGGCGTTGTAGCCCCGAATGGGCAGGTTGGTTGATTGGCTAAACGCTATATCGGCCGTAACTGGTACCTTTAACGGCATTAGCCCGGGCCGGGGCCGCGCCGCTGGCCCCCGCTTTCCCCAGGCCGGCTATCATCTATTTGTTGTTTACCTGCTCGCTATGAAGCGTTTCTATTGGTTGCTCAGCTCCGGTTTGCTGGCCCTGCCACCCGCCCAGGCCCAAACCCAGCCGCCCGTGCAGCCGCCCGCCGGCAGCATGGCCCCGGCCGCCGCGCCCACTGCCCCCTGGACGCTGCCCGCGGCCGTGGAGTACGCCCTGGCCCACAACCTGAACGTGCGCCAGAGCCAGCTCAATGCCCAGACCATTGATGCGGCGCTGCTGCAAAGCCGGGCCGCCCGGCTGCCCTCGGCCAACCTCAACGGTACGCAGACCTGGAACTACGGTACGAGCGTCAACCAGCTGACCAACGTTTTCCAGAACCAGACTACGCGCATCAACAACTTCTCGGCTGCTTCGCAGATCACGCTCTTTTCGGGCTTCCAGCTGCGCAACACCATCCAGCGCAACGTGCTCGATTACGAGGCGGCCCTCAACGATGTAGAGAAGGCCCGCAACGACTTGTCACTCAACGTGGCCTCGGCGTTTCTGCAAACCCTGCTGGCCCAGGAGCTGCTCCGCACCAACCAGGTGCGGGCCGCCAGCACCCAGCTCCAGGTCGAGCGCACCCAGAAGCTGCTGCGGGCTGGCGCGGTAGCCGAAAGCAATCTGCTCGACATTCAGGCCCAGTTCTCGACCGACCAGCTCAACAACATCACGGCCGAAAACCAGCTCACGCTGGCCAAGCTCCAGCTGGCCCAGTACCTCAACCTCGATGAGGCCGCCAGCGGAGCCCTGACCATTGCCACGCCTACGCTGAGCGACCCCGACGAATCGGCGCTCAGCGACGTAACGCCCGCGTTGCTGTTTGAGTCGGCCCAGACCCGGCAGCCCGAAATCAAGGCTTCTGATCTGCGGGTGCAGAGCAGCATCCGGGGCGTAGACTTGGCCCGCGGGGCTTACTACCCGCGGCTGGCGTTTGGAGCCAGCATTTTCACGGGTTACTCCTCGCTCTACGTGCGGCCCATTTCCACCGGCGACTCGGTGCAGATTCCGTTTCCCGTGTTTACGGCCGACCCCATAACGGGCCTGCCTACTTCCACGCCCTTCTTCGCCCTCTCGCCCAAGCAGGCCGTCCGCGCGGCCGAGTCGTCCACGTTCAGCAGCCAGCTCCAGGACAACCTGGGTAAATCGTTGCAGTTCACGCTGCAAATCCCGATTCTCAACGGCCTGACGGCCCGTACCAATGTGCAGCGGGCCAAAATCAACCAGCAGCTGGCCGAGGTGCGCGCCGAGCAAGCCCGGTTGGTGCTGCGCCAGACGATTCAGCAGTCGTACGCCGACGCGCTGGCCGCCCAGCGCCAGTACCTGGCTTCGCGCCAGCAGGTAGAATCCCTGACGCTGGCCTACCGCAACGCCGAAATCCGCTTCAACAACGGCCTGCTCAACGGCACGGAGTTTAACATCGCCAAAAACAACCTCACGGCCGCCGAATCAAGCATGATTCAGGCCAAGTACAGCTTCATCTTCCGCCGCAAGGTGCTCGATTTCTACCAGGGCAAACCCATTACGCTGTAGCAGGTAAGCGCCACCCGCCACGCCTTCCATCATCACTAACGCCCCTAAGCTCCCTCCCTTCCCAGATTCCGATATGAAAAAGAACCGTACCCTGTATATTCTGCTGGCCGTGTTGGCGGTGGCGCTCATTGGCTTTGTGATTGCCAAGAAGCAGGGCTGGGTGGGCCAGCCCGCCGGCACCGAAGTGCTGGCCGACAAGGCCGCGCCCGCTACCATCGTCGAGAAAGTTAGCGCCTCGGGTAAGGTGCAGCCGGAAACCGAGGTCAACATTTCGCCCGACGTGTCGGGTGAAATCACGGAGCTCTACGTGAAGGAAGGTGACTCGGTGCGCAAGGGCCAGCTGCTGCTGCGCATCCGGCCCGATAACTACCAGGCCGTGGTAAGCCAGCAGAGCGCCGTGGTGGGTACCCAGCAGGCCAACGTGGCCCAGACCCGGGCCCGCCTCCAGCAGCTCATCGCCAGCGCCCGCCAAACCGAGCTTACCTACCGCCGCAACGCCTCGCTCTATAAGCAGAAGGTGATTTCGCAGGCCGACTACGAGGCCAGTAAAGCCGCCTACGACGCCTCGCAGGAGGAAATTAACTCGGCCCGCCAGGGTATCCGAGGGGCCCAAAGCAGCGTGCGCAGCGCCCAGGCCGGCCTCGAAGATGCCCGCCGCAACCTCGACAAAACCACCATTTACGCGCCCGTAAGCGGCACCGTGAGCAAGCTCAACGTGAAGCGCGGCGAGCGGGTGGTGGGCACCAGCCAGATGGCCGGTACCGAAATCATGCGCATCGCCAACCTCAACGAGATGGAGGTGCGGGTGAGTGTGAATGAAAACGACATCATCAACGTGACCCTCGGCGACTCGGTGGACGTGGAAGTAGACTCCTACGCCAGCCAAGACGAGCGGTTCAAGGGCGTCGTGACCAGCATTGCCAACACGGCCAAAGATGCCCTCACGGCCGAGGCCGTGACCGAGTTCGAGGTGAAAATCCGCCTGCTGCCCACTTCCTACGGTCACCTCGTCGAGTCGAAGCAAGGCCGCACCGTGGTGCCCTTCCGGCCCGGCATGACGGCTTCCGTCGACATCATCACCAACCGCAAAAGCAACGTACTGAGCGTGCCGCTGGCCGCCGTGACAACCCGTTCGGACAGTGTGATGGCAGAGAAAAAGGACGGCCCCGGGGTGCGCGTGAACCGCGGCAGCGCCGCCGATCCGGAGAAGGAAGCCGCCACCGGCCTCAAGCCCAGCGTGCAGGAGGTAGTATTCCTGATCCGCAACGGCAAGGCCGTGATGACACCCGTGAAGACCGGTATCAGTGACTTCCAGAACGTAGAAATCCTGAGCGGCATCCAGGCCGGCGACCAAGTGGTAAGCGGACCATTCCGAGCCGTCTCCAAAACCCTTAAAGACGGTGCCCTAGTAGTGATAAAGGACGCTAAAAGCCTCAACAAGGAAGCGCTGAAAGAAGACGTTGCAGCGCAATAGGTGACTCGGGGAGGAAGTGATTCTGTCGTCCTGACGAAGATAGGACCTGAGCAGGAGCTAATTTCACTGCTGATTAGCCTCTGTTCAGGTCCTTTCTCCGTCAGGATGACAAGCGTAATTTCACCCTTCTCATCAGGCATTACTCAGTCCCTCATTCACTACTTCACTGCTTCCCTGTTTTGGAAAAAATTGCCATGCTCGGCGGCGGCTCCTGGGCCACCGCACTCACCAAAATTCTGTCGGAAAACGGTAGCCGCGTGCACTGGTGGATGCGCAGCAAAGACGACGTGCAGCACCTGCTGCGCACCCGCCACAACCCGCGCTACCTGTCGTCGGTGGCCCTCGACCTCGACCGGGTGCAGCCGACCACCGACCTGAACGAAGCCGTGGCCGCCGCCGACTGGCTGGTGCTGGCCGTGCCGGCCGCCTTCGTGCAAAGCAGCCTCGATAAGCTCGACCGCGACGCGCTGAAGGACAAGCGGGTTATTTCGGCCATCAAGGGCATGATTCCGGGCAAAAATGTGCTCGTGACCGACTACGTAGCCGAGCGGTTTCGGCTGCCCCACACCCGGCTGGGGGTGGTGGCCGGGCCCTGCCACGCCGAGGAAGTGGCCCTCGAAAAGCAGAGCTACCTCACCATCGGCTCGCCCGATGCCGAGCTGGCCGAGGAGTTCAGCCAGCTGCTGCGCAACCGCTACGTGAAGGCCAACCCCGCCACCGACCTCGACGGCATCGAGTACTGCGCCGTGATGAAGAACATCATTGCCCTGACCGGCGGCATTGCCCACGGCCTGGGCTACGGCGACAACTTCCAGGCGGTGCTGGTGAGCAACGCGGTGCAGGAAATGCGCCGCTTCGTGCACGCGCTCAACCCCCAGCCCCGCGACCTCTCGGGCTCGGCCTACCTCGGCGACCTGCTGGTAACGGCCTACTCGCAGTTTTCGCGCAACCGCACCTTCGGCAACATGGTGGGCCGGGGCTACTCGGTGAAATCGGCCCAGCTGGAAATGAACATGGTGGCCGAGGGCTACTACGCCGTGAAAAGCATCTACGAAATAAACCGCAAGCTCCAGGTTTCCATGCCCATCACGTCGGCGGCCTACCACATTCTCTACGAGAAGATTTCGCCGGCCATCGAAATCGAGCTGCTTAAAGAAAAGTTGAAGTAGGATGGAGGCGCGGCGCGGAACAGGCTGGTGGTACGCGGCGCTGGGCGCCAGCGCGGTATCGGCGGCCATTATCGGGGTAGCCTACCTGAAGGCTGATGCAGGCTACTGGCTCCGTTACGGCTCTTTGGAGGGCTGGACCATTTATCCTTTGCTTGCTGATCTACCCCAGAGCATAGCGCATGCCGGCCCTGATTACATTAGTAATCTGAGGTATGACGGGCTGATGCTGGCGGCAGTAGTAGCTATGGCAACAAGTGGATCCTGCTGGCTGGTGAGCGTGGTGCGAGATTGGGGGCGGGGCGCGTTGCGGCCGGTGCGCTGGCTGCCGGTGCTGCTGGCGTTGCCTGCCGCCGTGCACGCCGGGGCCGACGAGTATCACTTCCGCCAGCCTTACGACCCGGCCAGCCACCCGCTGCCCAACTTCGATTCGTTGCGGGCCGTGTTGCGGTAAACGATTCGCTGGAAGCCTTGGAAGAGTCAGCGGCGGCCTCCAGTCCAGAGTAATAAGGGCGCTAACAGCCCGATTGCAAACAATGTCGCCGTAATTAGCTTCTTTGCACTGATTTCTATCTTTCCCTTCATTTCTCAAAAAACAGCGCACATGGGAGCCTGGGGCTACTATAATTTCGACAACGATACGGCCGCCGATTTTGCCGAAGACTTCAAAGCCGAACCTTCGGCCGATATGCTGGAGCAGGCCCTGACCGCCGTCACGGATGGCGAATACCTCGACGCCGACGTGGCCAGCGAGGCCCTGGCCGCCGCCGAAATCGTGGTGGCCATCCTGGGCAAGCCGGCCCGCAACTTCCCCAACGATTTGCTGGGCATCATCCCGCGCCTTTCCATCGACCACATTGAGCCCCTGCGCCGCCCGGCCCAGCACGCCGTAATGGCCGTGTTGCGCGAAGAGTCGGAGCTGCGCGAACAGTGGGAAGACAGCGACGAGTTCGACAACTGGCAGGGCCTGCAGCGGCAGCTGCTTAAGCGCCTCGATAAGCCGGCCTAGTGGGGCCCTGGCTGGGGCTGGCCCTGCTCACGGCGCTGTGTCTGGCGGGCTATAATTTCTTTATCAAGCTGGCCGCCGACCATATTTCGGCGCGGCCGGGGCGGTGGTGCTGCAATTGGTGGCCGCCGCGCTGGGAGCCGGCTGGCTGCTGCTGCTATACCTAAAGGGCCAGCCCATTACCCTTAGCGCCCGGGGGCTGGGCCTGGCCGCGCTGGCTGGCCTGGGCGTCGGGCTGGCCGAAATTCTGACCTTCGTGGTATTCAGCCGGGGCGTGCCGTCGTCGGTGGGCACGCCGGTTATCGTGGGCGGCTCGGTGCTGCTCACGGCCGTGCTGGGGCTACTGGTGCTGCGCGAAACGTTGTCGTGGTCGCAGCTGCTGGGGCTGCTCAGTATCGTAGGCGGCATTGTGCTGCTGGCCCGGGGCGCCTAGCCAAGTAGCTCGGTAGGGCCCGGGTAGGCGGTGGCTGTGCCTATTCGCAGCAGCGGGGCCCGGTCACCTGCGCGCTGTGAAGTCAGTTCGGTTGGTGTTGGTAACGGATGGCCGCCGAGTGGCTAGCTGGCGGGCAGGTTCCGCTGGAAGTGCAGCTGCAGAATCTGGTCGATTTTCTCTTTGGTGAGCGGCTTGCTCACCAGCCCGGCAATGTTGAGCTCCTCCAGGCGGCTCAGGTCGCGGGCATCCATGGTGGTCGTGAGCATGATAATGACGGTGGCCCGGCTTTGGGCCAACGGGAGCTGCCGGAAGGCTTCCAGAAAGGCAATTCCCCCCATCCCGGGCATCTTCACGTCGAGCAGCAACAGGGTGGGCTCGTTGAGGTCGGGCATGCTACTAATTAAGTCCAGGGCCTGGGCTCCGTCCTCCGCCGTCAGCAACAGGTCGGTTACTTCGAGCTGCTTGAAGAGCAGCTCGTTTAAGAAATTATTGGTCGAGTCGTCATCGACCAGCAGCACGCTTGAAAGCTTCTCCATGAGTAGGTGAGGGGATTAGGCGGGCAGAAACACGGTAAAGGTGGAGCCGACGCCGGGCTGGCTTTCCACGGTAATAGTACCGCCGGCGTTTTCTACCAGGCGCTTCACCATAAACAAGCCCACGCCCGAACCTTCTACGTGCACGTGCAGGCGGCGGAACATACCGAATAGCTCGGCCTGCTGCGAGGTGCTCAGGCCCAGGCCATTGTCCTGGACGGCCAGCACCAGCTGGGTGGGGGTACAGTGGGCCCGCAGCTGCACCTGGGCCGGCCGGTCGGGGGCGCGGTACTTCACGGCGTTGCTGAGCAGGTTGTACACCACCGAGCGCAGGGTTTTGGGGGCCACGCGCACGTCTTGGCAGTTTTCCACTGCTACGCTGAGGGCTGCGGGGGCCGCTTCGATAAGCGGAGCCAGGTCGAGGCGCACGCCCGCGATAAGCTCGGACAGGTCGATTGTTTCGGGGGCCTCGGCCTGTTGCAGCTGCGAGATGTCGGTCAGGTGGCCGATAGTCTGCTGGAAGCGCATCACCGAATCCTCCATCATCCCGAACAGGCGCGGCACCAGCGGAGCCTCCAGCGCCTCGGGGGGCAGCTGCTGGCGCAGGGCCAGCAACAGGCCTTCGATGTTGGAAATCGGGGCCTTGAGGTCGTGCGAGGCCGTGTACACAAACGTGTCTAGGTCGGTGTTGGTGCGCGTCAGGCGGGTGTTGGTGTCGTGGAGCTCCGCGTTAGTGAGCTGCATTTCCTGGTTGAGCTGCTGCACCTGCTGGCGGGCCAGCACCTGGTCGGTTACCTCAACGGCCACGCAGGCAACGCCCGTGACCTCACTCCGCACTTCGTCGCGCAGGGGCTGGAACACGAAGCTGAAGTAGCCCACCTCGTCGGGCTGGTGATAGGCTAGCTGAACGGCCAACTCCTTCACCAACAGTGTTTCGCCGCTCTCCCACGCCTGGCGAAGGAGCTCCGGCAGGCCCTGGCTGGTCAGTTCCGTCATCACCTCGAGGTAGGGCTTGCCGATGAGCTGCTGCTGAGTCCGACCCAAGATCTGCTCCATGAGCGGATTGACAAGGCTGAATATGTACTCCGGTCCTTCGGCTACCCAGATGGCGGTAGGCGACTGCTCGAACACCGCTTCGACCAGCTGCTGCTGCGCCTCGCGAGCTTGGCGGGCCAGCACCTGCTCGGTTACTTCATGAATGAAAACGGCCACCCCGGCAATACGGTCGTGCTCGCGGTAGGCCTGGTAAGTGAACGTGATGTAACGGGGCTTGCTGCCCGGTACGGCCGTACGCAGCGGCTGCTCCAGCCCCTGATATGTTTCGCCGCTGGTGTACACCCGGTCGAGGCGGCCGATAACGTCGGACGAGGCCATGCCGGGGTAAGCATCCACTAAGGGCTGCCCGAGGATGTTCTGGGCCGGATACAGCTCGGCAAAGGCCGTGTTGAAGTACTCGATGCGGTGGCCGGGCTCGCGCAACAGGGCCACGGCCACCGGGGCGTGCTCGAAAAGGGAAAGCAGCTCCTGGCGCTCCTCGGCGCTGCGCTGGGCGCTGGCCAATAGGGCGGCCTGCATAATTTCGGCATCGCGGCGGCTTACTACCTGCTCGGTCACGTCGTAAGCAAAGGCAGCCACGCCCACAATCCGGCCTTCCTCGCGGTAGGCCTGGTAAGTAAACGTGACGTAGCGCGGGCTGCCGGGTTGAAGGTTGGCCAGGGGCATGTCGAGCACGGCCTGCGGTTCGCCGGTTTCAAACACGCGGTCGAGCAGCTCGACCAGGCCGGCTATTTTGATGCGTGGATACACTTCGGCCAGCACGTGGCCCTGCATATCGTGGCCCGGCCATTCGTCGGGCGGGAACAGCTCGGCAAAGGCCGGGTTGAAGTAGTCGATGCGGTGGTCGGGTTCGCGCAGCAGCACAATGGCCACTGGCGTCTGGGCAAATATCTGGTAGAGCTCCTGGCGCTGCTGGGCCCGGCGCTGCACGGCGGCCAGCGCGGCGGCCTGCAACGTGTCAGCCTGGCGGCGGGCGCGTACCTGTTCGGTGGTTTCGAGAATAAAGACCAGAATCCCCTGTACCTGGCCCTGGCGGTCGGTGAGGGGCTGGTAAGAAAAGTCGATGTATTGCTGGCTAGCGGGGCCGGTCGGCTGCTCCAGCACAATGGAAATCTCCTGGTCGCTGAATGCTTCACCAGTGGCATACACGCGGTCGAGCAACGACAGGAAGCCCTGGTCCACCAGTTCCGGCAGCACGTCGGCTACCTTCCGGCCCAGGGCGGCCCGGTTGCCGGTAAGGGCGTAGTACCGGTCATTGAAAAACGCGAAGTGGTGCTCCGGTCCCATCAGGGTGGCCACCGAGGCGGGCACCTGGCGCAGAATCTGGCGCAGCAGGTTTTGCTGTTCCCGCTGCTGCTCGCGCTGTTCCTGGGCCTCGCGCAGGGCGGCGTGGGCTTCGGCCGTGCGCGCCCGCACGCGCACTTCCAGCTCCTCATTGAGCTGCTGCACCTGCTGGCGAGCCAGCACCTGCTCCGTCACTTCGGTGGCCACCACCATGGCCCCGTAAATGCTGCCGTCGGCCTCGTACATGGCCACGTACACGAAATCCCAGTACACGGTGTCGCGGCGGCCGTCGCGGTCGTGCACGGCCGGCATGGCGTGGGCCACGTACGGTTCGCCGGTGGCCATTACGCCATCGAGCAGTTCTTCGTAGCCCATGCCGGCCACTTCGGGTAGGGCCTCAAACAACCCCTTGCCGATGATCTGCTCCGGGGTGCGGCCCCAGAGCCGGCACACGGTGGGGTTGGCCAACTCGATGATGTACTGCGGGCCTCGGTACACGGCAATGGCCACCGGGGCCTGCTCGAACATGCGCTCCAACTCGCCCTGCTGGCGCTCGGCCACCGCCCGGGCGGCCCGCTCGCGGGCCTGGCTTTCGCGCAGCGCCTCCTCCACGCGGGGCCGCGACTGGTCGTTGCCATCGATGAAGCTGACGACCAGCACGCCTTCGCAGCGCTGGGCCTGTAGCAGGTAATAGCCATCCAGCCCATCGTGCTGGTAGAGGTTCTGGCGGTGGGCCAGCTGGCCCGACTGAAAGGCGTCGCGGTAAAACTCAAAAACCCCCGTTTGCCGCGCCGTCGGAAATAAGGTCAGAAAGGAGGCGGTGGGGCGCTCGGGCAGGCTGAGCAGGCGCTGGGCGGCGGGGTTGAGGTGCTCCCAGGCAAAATCAACCAACTCCTGCCCATCGGCCGCGTACAGGGGCCGCAGCAGTAGGGTGCCGTTGAGGGAAGTCGCCATTAAAACCGCTACCAACCCGGCTGGGTTTAGGTCGGAGAAAGAGGACGCGGGAGCAGACATAAAGGAGGGCAACGAGGAAATTCAACGACTGGCGGCGGCGGCCACTTGGCGCGGTAGGGCGCTTGGCTTCGTGCAAAGGTAGGCTGCTGAGTTTACGCTGCCGCTTACTCCTCGGTAAATGAGGGCGTAGCAGCTTCCTGGGTCTATTGGGCGGGTGGCAGGCCTGAATACGAGCGTAGTACGGCTTCGGCCGCAGAAGGGAGGTAAACCAACCACGCCGCCGCCATAACTTCTTCTCGTACCAGCAAAATGCGCCGCAGCGGGAGTTGCGTGGGCCAGTAGCAGCAACTACCGGCGCGGACTGCGGCGGGCTTAGCTGGTGGTCGGCTCCGGGGTGAGCTCCAGGGGCAGGGGTAGGTCGATGGTGATGGTGGTGCCCTGCCCGGGCCGCGAGTCGATGGCCAGCGTGCCGCCCAGTAGCTCGACGCGGTTGTGGATGCCGGCCAGCCCGATGCCGCCGCTGGCCGGGGCCGGGCCGGGCACGAATCCCACCCCATCATCGGTAATGCTGAGGTGGAGTTGGTCGGGCCGCCGGGCAACGGTGAGGACTACCCGGCAGGCCTGGGCGTGCTTCATCACGTTGTTGAGCAGCTCCTGCGTCATGCGGTACACGGCCATCTGCACGGGTGGCGCCAGGGGCGCGTCGAGGCCTTCGAGGTGGAGCTCCAGTTGCAGGGAGTCGGCCGGAATGCGGTCGGCCAGCTCCCGCAGGGCGGCGGGCAGGCCGAAATCTTCCAGAATCCGGGGCGTGAGCTCGAACGAAATGCTACGGGTGGCCCGGATGGCCTCCTTAAGCAACTGCTGGCCCGCGCGCAGCTGCGCCGAGTCGGGGAGCTGGGTGAGGTGCAGGCTGGTGGCGTAGAGCAACTGGCCCACCCCGTTGTGCAGGGCTTCGGCAATGCGGCGGCGCTCCTCTTCCTGGGTTGTGAGGATGGCCGTGAGCACCAGCTGCTGCTGGCGCCGCTGCAGGCGGGTGGTTTCGGCCAGCAGTTGCTCGCGCTGCGTTACGTCGCGGGCCGTGAGGAGCATGCCGTGGGGCTGGGTAGGCGAGGTGAAGGGCCGCAGGTTCAGGTCGAGCGTGCCCTGAAAGTAGCGGCCGGTCCAGCTCAGCAGCTCGGTGGTTTCGCCGGCCAGGGCCCGCACCACCGACTCCCGGAACTGCGGGTCGTGGGCGACTTTGGGCATGAGCTCCTCAAACGGCCGGCCCAGGGCCTGGGCGGTTTCGATGCCGGTGTAGGCGGCGGCTTGGCGGTTCCAGGCCGTCACACGCAGCTCGGCATCAAAGGCAATAATAGCGTCCACGCTGTTGTCGAGCAGGCGCTGGGCGAACTGTTGCTGCTGCTCCAGCTCGGTGCGTTGCTGTTCGCGCTCGGTGATGTCCATGGCAAACACAATGGCTTCCTGGCGCTCGGCGTCGAAAAATCCGTAGCTCTGGAAGTACACTGGTCCGTCGGCCGTGTCAGCCATGCCTACAAAATCGACCGACTCGCCGGCCAGTAGGCGGCGGGTGGGCTCGGCCAGGGTCGGCAGCACCTCAAAGATGGAAGCGCCCACCAGCTCGTTGTCGGCCAGGTGCAGGCGGCGCAGGCCCGCGCCCACTAGCTCGCGGTAGTGGCCGCCGGGGCTGAGGCGGCCCAGCAGCACGGGCAGGTGGCCCAGAATATTTTCGAGCAGCCGGTTTTTGTAGCGCAGCTCCAGCTCGGTACGGCGGCGCACCGTCTGGTCGCGCACCAGGCCCAGCAACCGGCCCCGGGGGTGGTCGGGGTCGCAGAGCACGCGGCCCACGAGGCTGAGGTAGCCATCGGTACCATCGGGCCGGATGAGGCGCAGCTCCAGGTCCAGCTCGGTGGGCGGGGCGGCCGGCTCCTCGGGCGGGCGGGCGGCCAGCTGCCGGAACCGGGCGCGGTCGGAGGGGTGGAGCCGGGCCGCCACGATTTCCGTAGAGTGGGGCCGTGCGGAGTAGGGCAGGCCCAGCACGGCCTGGGCCCGGGTATCGCTGTACCACTGGCCGGTCGCGAAGTCCCAGTCGATGATGCCCATGGCCGCCGCGCCCAGGGCCTGGCTCAGGCGCTGCTCGCTCAGGGCCAGCGCCCGGGCCTGCTGCTGCTGTTCGGTTACGCTCATTAGGGCCAGCCGCACCTGCCGGGCCCCCAGCGGACCCAGGGCGGGCGTGCCTTCGAAGCGCAGCTCCAGGGGCTGGCCGTCGGGGCGAACCAGGGGCAGATGATGGTCTGGCAGGCGTCGAGGTCGGTTGTTTGCAGCAGCCGGGCCAGAAACGTGGCGAATTCGGTCCGGCGGGCGGGCTCCACGAACAGACCCAGTCGGCGGCCCTGCAACTGCTGGCGCACCTGGCCCAGCAGCTGGGCCGTGCGCAGGTTCAGCTGGCGCAGGGTACCGCCCGCATCGAGGGTGCAGTAGCCCACCGGCGCAAATTCGTACAGGTCGAGGTACTGGGCGCGGCTGGTTTCGGCCTCGGCCTGGGCCAGCAGCAGCTCCTCGTACTGCATTTCCAGCTCAATCTGGTGCACCTGCAGCTCCTGCACCAGCCGCTGCATCTCGGCTGGCGTTTCGGCCCCGGGGCTCTGGGTCACGAGCCGCCGCCGCTCGGCCCGGTCGCGCAGTTCCTGCAACGCCTGCCGGGCCGCCGAGGAAGCCGGCGTCAGGCCGTCGTAGTCGGGGCCGTCGGGGAGAGCAGGAGCGGGGAGGTCGGACATGGCGTTTGGGAGGGAGGCGCGGGCGGGTAACTTATATGCATATAATCAGCTCTAACGTACGCCTCACCCCCTAGCCCCCTTCGCCGCTCAATGCGCGGAATGAAAAGGAGAGGGGGAACTAGATCTAGCACTGATACTTGATCTGAATTATTGATTTTTAGAGCTAAAAATTATGAGTTAGTTCCCCCTCTCCTTTTCATTCCGCGCATTGAGCGGCGAAGGGGGCTAGGGGGTGAGGCGAATGGGGAGGACGACAAGCATTGCGGAAGCCCCGTAAATATAGCTTCATCCCCCCGGGCAGCCTACTCGGCCAGCGTGAGGCCCAGCAATACGTGGTTGGTAGGAGAGCCGTGGCTGAAGATGCGGCGGGCGAAGGCCTCTACCGGGCGGCCCTGGGGGCCAGGCAGGCGCAGGCCCTCGAACGAGGGTTCCGAGCTGTCGAACAGGCCCCGCAGCCGCTCGGCCAGCAGGGCGTGGCCCCACTCGCCCGGCCCGAGGGCGGCCAGCGGCTGGCCCCGTAGCTGCTGGGCATCGAGCTGAAACTGGTCGGCCAGCGTCTGGCTCACGGTCTGAATCCGCAGCTCCCCGTCGAGCACGAGCAAGGGCTCGTGCATGGTTTCGATGATGCTCTCGGCGAAGCGGGTACTCTCGCGCAGTCGGGCTTCGAGGTGCTTGAGGTCCGATACTTCGGTGAACGTGAGCACGGCCCCGTTGATGTAATTATCGAGGGTGCGGTAGGGTAGAATCCGCATCGAAAACCACTCGTTGGCGGTGGTCTGGATGGTGGTTTCGATGCTGGTGAGCCGGTCGAGCACCTGGCGTACGTCCTGCTCCAGCGTATCGTAGTGCAGGTTGCTGGCGAAGTGCGTGATGGGACGGCCCACGTCGGCGGGTTGCAGGTGCATAATGTGGCTCATCGAGGGGGTGAATCGCTTGATGATCATGTCGTTGTCGAGGAAAACGGTGGCAATTTCCGTCGCGTCGAGCAGGTTCTTCATATCGTTGGCGGCCTGGCTCAGCTCCTCGGTTTTGCTCAGGTACTGCATATTGAGCGTCATCAGCTCCTCGTTCAGGCTCTGCATCTCCTCCTTGTTAGTCATGGCCTCCTCGTTGGTGCTTTGCAACTCCTCGTTGGCGCTCTGCAGCTCCTCGTTGGTGCTTTTCAGCTCTTCGAGGCTGCTCTCCATCTCCTCGATGGTGGTTTGCAGGCGCAGCTTGTTGAACTGCAGCTCCTTTTCGAGAGCGGCCACCACGGCGTCGCGGCTCAGGTCGGTGCTGGTGGCGGTTTTGCCCGTGCGCACCTTGCGGGGCGTGGGCTGGTCTTCGAAGGTCACCAGCAGCAGGCCGGCCAGCTGCTCGGGCTCTTCGAGGTACTTCACCGAGAGGCGCAGCAGCTGGTAGCCGGCGTCGGTTTTTACCTTCACGCCCTCGGCCACCACCTGCTGGCGGGTGGTGCTGGCCTTGTGCACGGCGGCGCTGAGCTCGTAGTTGAGCTCCTCGCGGGCCATATCGAAAATATTGAGCCCGCCCACTCCGGGAGCCGGCTCCAGGTAGCGGCCGGTGCGGCCGTTCACGTACAGGATTTCGCCCTTGGCGTTTACTACCACGGCCGGGGGCGTGTAAATACGGAGCAGGGTTTTCTGGATCAGGGCTGCGAAGGGGCCGGTTTTGCGGGGCGAAGAGGACGTCATCGGAAGCTGGGCCCCCGGCGCGGTGGCCGGGTGGTGGCGGGAAAGGGCAAACGGGAAATTAACGACCCGGGTAATGGAGGGCGAGGCATCGTTACGCCGCGAAATTTTCCACTTGATGTCCTGGGGCGTGAACAGGTCGTGGTAGCCGGTCAGGTTTTCGCTCGGCCCCAGAAACAGCAGCCCGTTGGGGTTGAGGGCGTAGTGGAAGACCGGCAGCAGGCTCTTCTGCAACTCGGCCGACAGGTAGATGAGCAGGTTGCGGCAGCACAGCAGGTCGAGCTTGGTGAAGGGCGCATCCTTGGTCAGGTTATGGACGGCGAAAATCACCACGTCGCGCACTTCCTTGCTGATCTGGTAGCTGCCGTCGGGCTGGCGGCCGAAAAACCGCTCCAACCGCTCCGGGCTCACGTCGGCCGTAATATTGGTCGGGTACAGGCCGGCGCGGGCGAAGTCGATGGCCGCGGGGTTGATGTCGGTGGCGAACAGCTGGATTTTGAGGTACTTGGTTGGGTCGATGGAGTCGAGGCATTCGAGCAGCACCATGGCCAGCGAATAGGCCTCCTCGCCGGTCGAGCAGCCGGGGGCCCACACCCGAATCACGCTGTCGGCGGGCTTGGAGCGCAGCAACGGCAGCAGCCGTACGCGCAAACTCAGAAACGCCTCGGGGTCGCGGAAGAACTTGGTCACCCCAATCAGCAGCTCCCGGAACAGGGCCTCCACCTCGTCCGGGTTCTCCTGCAAATACCGCACGTACTGCGGAAACTCATGGATCTGGTGGGCGTTCATGCGCCGCTCGATGCGCCGAAACACCGTGTTGCGCTTGTAGAAGCTGAAATCGTGGCCCGTCTGGGCCCGGATGAGGAGGAAGATTTTCTGGAGGGCGTGGGCCGGGCGCGAACCCGATTCGGCGGCCTCGCGGCGGGGGCGCTCGATGAGGGGCGTGTGGAGGTATTCGAGCAGCTTGGCCGGCAGCTGCTCGGCGGGCAGCACGTAATCCACAAACTCGGTGGCAATAGCCGAGCGGGGCATCGAGTCGTACTCGGCCGTTTCGGGGCTCTGCACCATCACCATGCCGAAGTTTTCCATCACCATTTTCAGGCCAATGGTACCGTCGGAGCCCATGCCCGAGCAGATGATGCAGATGGCCCGCTCCCGGGCATCCTTGGCCAGGCTCTGGAAGAAGAAGTCGATGGGCAGGCGCCGGCCCCGGGCCTGGGTGGGCTGAAACAGCAGCAGCGTGCCGTGCAGGATGCTCATGTCGCGGTCGGGCGGAATCACGTACACGTGGTTGGGCCGCACTTTCAGGCCGTCGGCGGCTTCCTGCACGGGCATGGCCGTGAAGCGCTGGAGCACGGCCGGCAGCTCGCCCGGCTGGTCGGGCACCAGGTGCATCACCACCACGAAGGCCATGCCGCTGTTGGCGGGCAGGTGGCGGAAGAAGATATCGAAGGCCCCAAGCGCCCCGGCCGAGCCGCCCAGGCCCACAATCGGAAACTTCTCGGCCGCGTCTTCCTGGCGCTGGGCCGTGCGCCGCTGGGTGGTGCTCACTTGGTCTTCCACCGGCGGCCCCTCTACCCGAATGGGCGCTTCCTGGGCAACGTCATATTCCTGATCGTCATCGTCGTAGGCGGCGGAAGTGGGCGGGTGGGGAGGCGTCATGGGAGCAGGAAAGGGCGGGGCATCCGGGGGCGGGTAACCGTCAAATTTACGCACGAATGCTGGTAGTCTCTAAGGCTAAACCCAAACCCTGCCGGGCAAGGCCAACAGCTCGACTATAACAACGGAGACGGGGTTTTACGTATGGTTGGCGCGGGCGCGGGCTAACCGAGCCACTCTTGTTTTTGAGCTTGTATAATTTGGATACTATAATAGGCATGACCCCGGAGCTCCCTGGTTACCTGATTGTCATGGGGGCCTCCGCCGGCGGGATGCCGGCCCTGGCCCGGCTCGTGCGCCAGCTACCGGCCACGCTGCCCGCCGCCGTACTCGTGGTGCAGCACCTGGCGCCCAACTCTTCGGGCCAGCACCTGGTCGAGCGGCTGGCCGCTGGTACCGGATTGGTTTGCGAACTGGCCACCCACGGCCAGCTCCTACGGGCTGGCCACCTCTACGTGGCCCCCCCCGACCGCCACCTGCTGGTGCACGAGGGGACGCTGCTGGTAACGAAGGGCCCGCGCGAGAACAACTACCGCCCCGCCGCCGACGCCCTGTTTCGCTCGGCGGCGGCCTACTACGGCGCCGCCGTGGTGGGCGTGGTGCTCACGGGCATGCTCCACGACGGTACCGCCGGACTCGAACAGATCAAGCGGGCGGGCGGCCGGGCCGTGGTGCAGGACCCGCTGGAGGCCGAGTTCCCGAGTATGCCCGAAAGCGCGCTGAGCAACGTGGCCGTCGATTATACCGTGCCGCTGGCCGAAATGGGCCCCTTGCTGATTCGGCTGGTGAGCGAAGCGCCATTGGCCCCCGGCCCCATTCCCGAAGACATTCGGCTGGAGGCTGCCATCGCGGAGCGCATCGTGGGCACCACCGAGGAAATTGACCGCATCGGGACGCCCGCCCCCATTTCCTGCCCCGGCTGCGGCGGGTCCCTCTGGCAGCTCAACGAGGGCCGCGTGGCCCGCTTCCGCTGCCACACCGGCCACGCCTACACGCTGGCCGGCCTGCTCGACGATTCGCGCCGGGGCCTGGAAGAAAGCCTGTGGGTGGCGCTGCGCATGATGGAGGAGCGCAAGAATCTGCTCAGCAGCCTGACCACCAATTCCGCCGAGCTTGGCAACGCGCCGCAGCTGGAGCGCCTCGTCGAAATCAAGCGCCACATCAACCGCCTGCGCGAGTTCCTGCTCAACGGCCTCGACCAGCCGCTGCCCCCGGAGCTGGAAGCGTAGCGTTTCAAGAGTCAGTAGGTTCGATCCAACACTATTTGTTGGGCTAAGGATGATTTGCTGATTATCTGCTATCTACATTCGGCTAAACACGAGCGCCGGCACACGTGGTGTGCCGGGCCGCTCCGTAGTTTGGTTGTGGAAAAGGGGGACGGAATTGGCAGTGACCGGCCGCAGGGGCCAGCTTTTGCCAGAGGATAGCTCAAAGGTGCGGCCGCGCCCGGCTGCGGGCAAGGTCGTTGGCTGGTGGTTTGTGACACGGCCCCGTAGCGAACCAGCGCCCAGCCGGGGCGCGGTAAATCACCTCAAGGCCCGCCAGCTCCCTTCCGGCCCGCGCCGGCCGCCCCGATTGTGACGCGCGCGCCCCGGCGAGTTTAGGCCGGGAGAGGCTCCGGCCAAGCGGAGAGGGGCAGCACGATGCAGTACTCGGTGCCCTGGCCCGGCTGGCTGCTCACGTTCAGCGTGCCGCCGTGGCCCTTGGTAATCAGGTCGTGGCTCAGGGCCAGGGCCAGGTCGGCTTCGGCCCCACCCGGGAAGCGCTGAAACAGGGTGAGCAGGGTTTCGGGCGGTAGGCCCAGTCCGTTGTCGCGCACCCGGATTTCGAGGCTGGCGGCGGTGCGGCGGGTAATGAGCTCGACCTGGGGCACGTAGTCGTCGTCGGGGATTAGCTGGCGCTGGCGCACGGCCTGTAGCGCCGCCCCAAACACGCCCACCAATGCCCGGCCCAAGTCCTGGCGCACCACCGGGGCACGTTCCACGGTAGGGTCGAGGCGCAGTAGCAGGGCGCAGCTGAAGTAGTCGTGCTTGGCTCGCAGGTCGTGGTAAACCAGGCGCAGGTACTCCTCGGCCAGCACGTTGAGGTCGGTGAGCTGGCGGGCCCGGCCCCCGCCCTGGGAGTATTCGAGCATGCCCCGCACAATGGATTCGGCGCGCTGGCCGTGCTGCATAATCAGCGTCTGGTGGCGGCGCAAGTGGCCCAGAAAATCGTCGCAGATCTGCTGCTGGGCGGGGGATAGGCCGAGCGTTGTGACGCGGTGCGCTATTTCGTTGCAGCGCTCGATGCTGGCGGCCGCGAACCGACGCACCGAGTTCACCGGGTGCTGGATTTCGTGGGCTACGCCGGCCATCAACTCGCCCAAGGAGGCCATTTTCTCGCGCAGCACCAGCTGGCTCTGGGCTATTTTGAGCTCTTTGAGAGCCCTTACCAAATCGTCGCGCTGGCGCGTGAGCTCCCCGGCCTGCCAGCTGAGTTGCTCGTGTAGCCCCCGCAGCCGTTTGTTGGCTTGCTGCTGGCGGCGGCTGCGGTGCCAGAGCAGCGCCAGCACCACCAGCAGTGCCCCCATGCCCGCGGCCAGTAGCATGGTGCGCAGCCGGGCCAGCAACTCGTTGCGTTCGGTTTCCAGGGCCAGCAGCCGGTTGTGCTCAGCAAAGGCAATGGCATCGAGCTGCTTGATGCGTTGCGGGCTATACAGGTTTTCCTGGGCCCGGAGCATGATGTGGGTGTAGTACAGGGCGCTATCGGGCTGCTGGCGGGCCTCGAAGGACTGCATCAGCAGCGCACTGTTGCGCACCACGCCCAGCATGTAGGGCAGGGCGGCGGCTAAAGGTAAAGCCCGGCGCGCATACCAGATGCAGGAGTCGGGCCGGCCGTGGCGCTGGTGCAGCTCGGCCAGGTACTGGTAGGCCCGGCTGGCGCTGCGCTGGTCGTTCTCGGGCCCGGCGGCCCGGGCGCTGCGCCAGTAAAACGAGCGGGCCGTATCGGGGTGGCCCTGCACCAGCTGCAATAAACCCAGCTCGCGCAGCACGTAGGGCGCCGGGTTGCCCCAGCAGCTCCAGGTAGCGGGGCTGTGGCGGGCCGTGAGCTGCCAGGCCTGGCGCAGGTAGAAGGCAGCCGAATCGTAGCGGTTCAACCCCTCGTAGCTGGCCCCCAGGTTGGTAATTACGCTGATGAACTGCGACGTATCGGTGACGCCGGCCTGCTGGTAGTGCTTCAGGGCCCGGAAGTAGTAGCGCAGCGAGGGCCGGAAATCGTCGAGAGCGAAGTAGAGCAGCCCCATCTGGTTGAGGGTGCGAGCCGTGCCTTCGCGGTCGTGGCTCTGCTCGTTGAGGCGCAGGGCTTGCAGGTTCAGGCGCAGCGCCAGCGGCAGGTTGCCCCGCTCGCCGGGCAGAATCCCGAGCCGCGACAGGCAGCGCCCCGCCCCCTTGGCGTAGCCGATGCGGCGGGCCAGCCGCAACCCCCGCTGGGCGTAGTAGGCCACTGAGTCGAAGCGGGAGTACCGGTAGGTAGCGGCCAGATCGGCGAGTAGCAGCACGCGGGCCGTGTCGGTGGAAGCACGGCCCAGGGCTTGTTGCAGGGGGCGGGTTTGAGGACTTTGGGCACGGGTGGCGAGCGAGAGCAACAGCAGTCCGCCACCCGTCAGCAGCCTCCGCAGGAGCAGGTGAAGCATGAGGAAATGTAGGTAGTGCGGCCCTATTCTCCTAACGCCGGGGAATGCTGCGCAGTAATTTTAAAAGCAGGTCGGCTCAACCAAGCGTGTACTTACAATTCATGCGGGATCAACCAATTGCTTGCCAATCACTTAATTTTTCTGTCCATCAGGCCTGCCACAAACGACTCAGAAAACTTGCCTGACTTGATATGCGCCCTCAGTTACTGGAAAAGGGAAAAGAGCTAAGGGCAAAGAAAAAAAGCTTATTTCATGGTTCAGGCCAGCACTTTCCTGTCTTTGAAAACCGTGTTTGCTTAATGATTGAGCTTGCTTTCTGGGGCTGAAAAGGCGCAGAAACCTGCCACGCCTTGTGCACGGGTTGCTGGCAAACTAACATAGACTGTAATTGTCCTTTTTTTCTACACTTTTCAGTTTACTCTATGACCCTTTTTACCCGATTAATTGCGGCGGCCCTTTTTGCCGTAGCAGCCCCGGTAGCCAGCGCATCGGCGCAGGTACTCTACGACAATTTTGAGAACACCCGGCTGCTGACTTACCTCAGCACGGATGGTGTCTTCACCCAGAACGCGCCCAACCCAGGTGCCAATGCGGTGAACGGCAGCCCGACCTGCGGCAAGTACGTGCGCAATGCCGACGTTCAGTTCGACGTGATTCGGTTTAAGCCGACCGCCGCCCCGGGTAAGCTGGCCGATGTGGCGGCTTACGCTGCCGGGACCAAAAAACTCACCCTTAAGTTCTGGAGCCCGGCCGTGGGCATCTCCCTGCAGGCCGTGTTGCAGAACGCCGTCAAGGCTACAACTGGCTATCCGAACGGCAACTTCGGGGGTACTTTCGATACCAAAACCACGGTGGCTAACGCCTGGGAGCTGCTCACCTTCACCTACACGGCCGGCACCTCCGACGCAACGGTAAAGGCTACGGATGTGGACCAGATCGTGCTGCTCATCGCGCCCGATACCAAAACTGGCCAAACGTTCTACCTCGACGACATTATGGGTCCGGAGCTGCTCGTCAGCACCACTCCCGTCGTCACCGACCAGTTGTACGACAACTATGAAGGCACCCGGGCCATCCGCTACAGCTTCAAAAAGACCTCCGGCAGCATCAAGCTCGACACGCTCAATCCGGTGGTTAGCGCCGCCAACCCCAGTGCCCGCGTAATGCGCTACACCCGCTCGGCCAGCCAATACGATGCGCTGGTGGTAAGCCCCACCGGTGCTCCGCTGGCCGATGTGGCTCCTTTCCTGAGCTCGGCCAAGCAGATGACCATGAAAGTGTACAGCCCCGCTCCGGGCATTACTTTCCAGATTACGCTCCAGGATTCTACCGTGGCCGGAGCCACCAACTACCCGGCCGGCCGCCACTCCGAATACCTGGCCGTGACCACGGCTACCAACGCCTGGGAAACGCTGGTGTTTAGCTACGCCAACCGCCCCAGCGCGGCCGTGAGCAATACCAGCGTAAACGAAATCGTGCTGCTCATTGCCCCGAACACCACCGTGCCTCGTCGCTTCTACCTCGACGACTGGACGGGTCCGCGCAAAACCAACTTCACGCCCACCGGCGTCCGCGCGGTTGTGTCGAACTCGGCCCTACTGGAGCCAGTGTACCCGAACCCCGCCAATGGCCGCGCCCTGTTGCCAGTACAGTTGCGCAAGGCCGCTACCGTGGGCCTGAGTGTGCATGATGCCCTGGGCCGTTGCGTTGCCACGCCGCTGCCCACCGCCCTGCGCCCCGCTGGTTCTTTCGAGGCCGAAATCCCAACCGTCGGTTTCGCCCCGGGTCTTTACCTGCTTCGTTTCGAGGTGGATGGTGTGGTGCTGACCCAGCGCCTGAGCGTTCAGTAACCCCGCGCCAGCCGCCCGGCGGCTGGCTACCCTCTAAAGCCCCCGGTTTCCGGACGTTCCCCCAGCGGGACTGTCCGGGAGCCGGGGGCTTTTTTTTGCGCGTGGCAGAAGGGGGGATTATCTGGAGGGGGCGTACCTTCGGGCTATGTTCTTTTTTCTGCCTGCCGCCCGGCGGCCCAGGAACGTGGCCTGGCTGCTAGGTGCCGCCCTGCTGGCCACTTCCTGCGCTACCACTCCCGACCCCACAACAGTCGCGCCCACCAACCCGCTGCCCGAACACCTCACCTTGGGCAACCCCAGTGGCGCAACCCCCAACTCCCAGCAGCCCACCAATTACTTGCTGCTCAAACCCGAATATGCCCTCAGCTACCACCGCGACCAGGGCAAGCCCAACTGGGTGAGCTGGCACCTGACGGCTGCCGACCAGGGCCCAGCCAACCGCCAGGACGATTTCCGGGCCGATGCCACGCTGCCCGCCGGGTGGTACCGGGTGAGCAGCAGCAGCTATTCGGGCTCGGGTTTCGATAGGGGCCACAACTGCCCCTCGGCCGACCGCACGGCTACGCAAGCGCAGAATTCGGCCACCTTCCTGATGACCAACATGGTGCCCGAGGCCCCCAACCATAACCGCCAGACCTGGGTCGGCCTCGAAAACTACTGCCGCGCCCAGCTCGACGGCGGCCGCAACGAACTGTACATTCTCATGGGTAGCTACGGCCGGGGCGGCACCGGGGCCAACGGCTTCGCCACCACCCTCGACCAAGGCCGCCTCACGGTGCCCGCCCGCATCTGGAAAGTGGTGGTGGTGCTGCCCACCGCTGCCGGTAACGATGCCGCCCGGGTCAGCAGCAGTACCCGCGTCATCGCCATCGATACGCCCAACGACAACGCCCTTAATTCCAACTGGGGCCAGTACCGCGTTAGCATCGACGCCATTGAAGCCGCCACCGGCCTCGACTTGCTTTCGGCCGTGCCCGTGGCCGTGCAGCGGGTGATAGAGGCCCGCGTGGACGACGGGCCGGTGTAAGGTCAGTCGTTGGTTGTTAGTAAGAACGTCATTCAGAGCGAGCGAGGAATCTCGCGTGAAATCATTGGGTTGGCGTGACAACGTCAGCACGCGAGATTCTTCGCTGCGCTCTGAATGACGTTCTCACTGACAGCCAATCAGCCGCTTACTGCCGCTTCGCCAGCTTTTCCAGGGCCGCCTGGAACTTGGGGGTGTCGTAGTCGGCCATGCCTTCGTAGCGGGCGGCAATGCGGCCGTTGGGGGTGAGGATGACGGTGGTAGGGATGGATTGAGAATTGAAAGGGGCGGGCAAGGGCGCGGCCGGGTAATACACCGGGAACCGGAAGCCCTGGCGGCGCACGAACTTCTGGGCTTTGTCGGGGTGCTCATCCAGCGAAATCATTACGAAGGCCACCTTACTGGTATCAATCCGTTCGTAGAGGGCCTCGATGCCTGGCATTTCGGCCCGGCAGGGCGGGCACCAAGTGGCCCACAGGTTCACGAACACAGCCTTGCCGCGAAATTTGTTCAGGTTGAGGGGCACACCGTCGGCCGACACCAGTTGCAGGCCGCTCGTGGCGGTCAGGCTGGTGGCGAGGACAGGCATTTCCGGAGTAGTAGGCGCAACCGGCGCATCGGCCCGCCAGAGGCCGGTGGCCAGTAGTGCCCGTTGCGCCGCGCTCAGCACGATGGGGCGTAGGCCAGTGAAGAAAATCAGGCCGAAAACTACGAAGGGCAGCCAGTTGAACAGGGTTTTGCGGGTCATGGAGGTAAGGTGTATCGCGTAGTGCCGGCTCTGTGTTTCGTTGCGGCCGTAGCGCAACGCTCCAGCTGCGCGTATCGCAGAACGGTTGCATCTAGCGCGTTCATCAGCAACGATACGCGCAGCTGAAGCGTCGCGCTACGGCCGCTGAACGGCCGCAACGAAAGGCTAAAGGTAACCCAGGCAGCTTTGGCAACCATGCAAACAGGGGTATCTTGGCCGCTGTTCCCCCAACCCTTCGCCGCTATGCCAACCCAAACCCATTACCGCGCCTGCAACCTCTGCGAAGCCATCTGCGGCCTCGAAATCGAGCACGAAAACGGCCGGGTGCTGCATATCCGCGGCGACGCGGCGACCCGTTCAGTCGGGGGCACATCTGCCCCAAAGCCCTGGGTTTGCAGGATGTGTACGAGGACCCCGACCGCCTGCGCCGGCCGTTGCGGCGCACGACTGCCGGGGGCTGGGAGGAAGTGAGCTGGGAGGTGGCCCTGGATGAAGTGGCCGCCGGGCTGCGCCAAGTGCAGGGCCGGCACGGGGACGATGCCGTGGCCTGGTACGCCGGCAACCCCAGCGTCCACAACTCGGGTACCCAACTCGCCGCGCCTGGATTTTTGCGGGCGCTGGGCTCCCGGAGCCTGTTTTCGGCTTCTTCGGTTGATCAGCTGCCCCATCATTTCGCAGCCTGGCAGCTCTATGGCCACCCGCTGCTGCTGCCCGTGCCCGACCTCGACCGCACCGATTTCTGGCTGATCCTGGGCGGCAACCCGCTCGTGAGCAACGGGAGCCTGATGAGCGCGCCCGACGTGGCCAAGCGCCTGCGCGCCATTCGGGAGCGGGGTGGCCGGGTGGTCGTTATCGACCCGCGCCGCACCGAAACTGCTGCCCGCGCCGACGAGCACCACTTCATACGGCCCGGCACCGACGTGTTTCTGCTGCTGGCCATGGTGCAGGTACTCTACGCCGAAAAACTGGTGAACCCCGGCCGGGTGGGCGAGTTTACCGACGGCATCCCGGAGCTGGGCGCGGCCGTAGCCGGGTTCACACCGGAAAGCGTGGCGGCCGTAACGGGCGTGGCCCCGGCCGTGGTGCGGGCCCTGGCCCGGGAGCTGGCCGCCGCCAAGCGGGCCGTGGTGTATGGGCGCATTGGGGTGTCAACCCAGGAGTTTGGGGGGCTGTGTTTGTGGCTGATTAATGCCCTGAACCTGCTCACGGGCCACCTCGACGAGCCCGGCGGCTACATGCTGCCCACGCCCGCCCTCGACGTGCTGGGCAAGCCCGGACCTTACCGCCGCCACGCCCGCTACCATAGCCGGGTGCGGGGGCTGACCGAGTTTATGGGCGAGCTACCGGTGGCCGCCCTGGCCGAGGAAATACTGACGCCCGGCGAAGGCCAGCTACTGGCCCTGGTGACGAGCTGTGGCAACCCGGTTTTGAGCACGCCCAACGGCCGTCAGCTCGATACCGCCTTGGCCGGGCTGGAGTTTATGGTCAGCATCGACATCTACCTCAACGAAACTACTCGCCACGCCCACTACATTTTGCCGCCCGCCACGGGCCTCGAAACGGCCCACTACGACGTCTCGTTTCACGCCCTGGCCATCCGTAACACCAGCCGCTACGCCGAGCCGCTGTTCGATAAAGGCCCCGACGCCCGCTACGACTGGCAGATTTTCGAGGGCCTGCGCCAGCGCCTCGAAGCCGGCCCCGCCTACGACCCCGCCACCGCCGCGCCACCGGACGACCCAGCCGCTAAAATCGACCTGGGCCTGCGCTACGGCCCCTACGGCCGGCCTGAGCACGGCGGCTTGAACCTCGATAAGCTGCGCGAAAACCCCCACGGCATCGACCTGGGCGCGCTGCAACCGCGCCTGCCCGCCGCCCTGCGCACCGAAAACCAGCGCATCCCGCTAGCGGCCCCGCTGTTTCTGGCCGACCTGGAGCGAGCCCGCCAAGTGCTGGCCGCCGGCCCCGAAGCCGCGCCCGACCAACTGCTGCTTATCGGGCGGCGCGAGCTGCGCTCCAACAACTCCTGGATGCACAACCTGCCCCGCCTGCTCAAGGGCCGCAACCGCTGCACGCTCCAAATCAGCCCCCCGGATGCCGCTGCCCGCCAGCTCACCGAGGGCCAGCTGGTGCGGGTGCGCAGCCGGGTAGGAGAGGTGCAGGTGCCGGTTGAAATTACCGAGGCCCTGATGCCGGGCGTGGCCAGCCTGCCCCACGGCTACGGCCACCAGCGCCCCGGCACCCGCTTGGCCGTAGCCCGCGCCCACCCCGGCGCCAGCCTCAACGACCTCACCGACGAAACCCGCCTCGATGCCCTGACCGGCAACGCCGCCCTCTCGGCCGTGCCCGTGTGGGTGGTAGGGGCGGAGTAGCCTCCAGATCAAGCATGACCGACCGTCCTTGTGACTTCCTAAACAGCTCCGATACCTATTGATAGCCGGTAATCTTGTAGGTCTGCTGCGTAATTGTGTAGAACCACCGCGTCTGAAATAGGGTTGAAATACTCTGGCCCACTCCGCGGGCGGCAGCCCGCTAGGGCCTGGCGCGGGTGGCCGCGCTTCCACCAATAGTATGCCCCTGATGAGTTCTGCTACCGTTACATGCAATAAACTTCTTGTGTTAGTCGGAGCCCTGCTGCTGCTTACAAGCTGGCCGGCCCGGGCCCAGACGGATACGGTCGTATACAACCTGACGCTGCGCCAGGAGTTGGTGACCAAAGCTGGCAAAACCGTGGCGGCCATGACCGTGAACGGCGGCATTCCCGGCCCGACCATCCGTTTCAAGGAAGGTGGTTACGCGGTGATTTATGTTCGGAATGAGATGGATGTGGAAACGTCGGTGCACTGGCACGGGCTGCTGGTGCCCAACTTCTACGACGGCGTGCCCTACCTCAATACCCCGCCCATCAAGCCGGGCCAGACCCAGAAATACGCCTTCCCGATTCGGCAGGCCGGCACCTACTGGTACCACTCGCACACCATGCTGCAGGAGCAGAGCGGCGTGTACGGTTCCATCGTGATTGAGCCCCGGCAGGAGCGCCTGACCTACGACAAGGACCTGGTGCTGGTGCTCTCGGACTGGACCAACCAGAAGCCTAAAAACGTGCTGCGCTTCCTCAAGCGGGGCACCGAGTGGTACAACATCGCCAAGGGCACGGCCACGCCGCTCAACCGGGTGGTAGCCCGTGGGGCTTTCGGGGCCCAGCTCAACTTCTGGAAGCAGCGCATGGAAGGCTTCGACATTGCCGATATCTACTATGATGCGTTTTTGGTGAATGGCCAGCCGGTGCAGCAGTACCCCGAGTTCCGGCCCGGCGAGCGGGTGCGGTTGCGCATTGTCAATGGCTCGGCCTCGACCCAGTTCTGGATGACGTTCGGGGGCGCGCAGGACCCGCTGCTGGTAGCCGCCGACGGCCAGGACGTGGTGCCGGTGCCGCACAACAAAACCTTTATTGCGGTGGCCGAAACCTACGATTTCCTGGTAACGGTGCCCGCCAACGGCCAGTTGGAGCTCCGGGCCATGGCCCAGGACGGCTCCGGCACCACTTCGGCCTACCTGGGCACCGGCCCGGTGCTGGCGGCGGCCGTGCTGCCCCGGCCCGATAAAATCGGGCTCATGCAGCAAATGGCCCAGATGAAGATGCGCATGGGCGCTCCGGCCCTCAAGTTCCGCCCCAACCACGTGGATGCCCAGCAGATGAAGGAAAACTGGGGCATGCAGATGGACATGCCGGGCCTGGCCGGCAAAATGGGCGGCATGAAGATGGGCGGCCACAACATGGGCGCCGACAAGCCGATGGCCGGCATGGACATGAGCGGCGGTGGCCAGAAGATGGATGGCATGAAGATGAACGACCAGCCCGCGCAATCCAACCCCAAGTCGGATATGGCCGGCGCGCAGCAAATGGCGGGTATGAACATGCCCGCCGATACAGCTCATGCTGGCCACCAGATGCCGGTAAAGGGCATGAAAACGAACACTGCCAAGCCGATGGCCGGTATGGACATGTTCGCCGAGTACAACTACGATTACCTGCGCGCGCCCCAGAAAACGGCCTACGCCGACACGGTGCCGGTGCGCGAAATCCTGCTCAACCTCACCGGCAACATGCAGCGCTACATCTGGAGCATGAACGGCGTACCGTTGTCGTCGGCCGACAAAATTCCGATTCGCAGCAATCAGCTCACGCGTATCACTTACAACAACCTGACGATGATGCACCACCCCATGCACCTGCACGGGCACTTTTTCCGGGTCGTCAACAAAAACGGGGAGTACTCGCCCCTCAAGCACACCGTGAACGTGCCGCCCATGCAGCAGGTCACGATTGAGGTGTTGGGCACCGAGCCGGGCGACTGGTTTCTGCACTGCCACATCCTTTACCACATGATGGGTGGCATGGCCCGCATTGCGAGCTACGACACGCCCCGCGACCCACGCCTGAAAGGCTACCCGGTGAGCCAGCTGCTGGCCGAAACCAACCGCTACTACACCTGGGGTAGGCTCGATGCAGCCTCGCATATGAGTAGTCTCAACCTGACCTCGTCCGACCTGCGCAACCAGTTCAACCTGAGCGTGGAGTACGGCTGGAACCGCAACCTGGAAACCGAGGCCACCTACGAGCGTTACCTCTACGACTACCTGCGCGTGTTTGGGGGCGTGAACGTGGAAAGTACCCGCCGCCGCGCCGCGCCGGCTCCCAACGAGCAGGGCCCCGGTCGCATGATGACCGAAACCTCCACTACGGCCGTGGCCGGCCTGCGCTTTCTCACTCCCTACCTGTTCAGCCTCGACGCCCGCATCGATAACAAGCTGCGCCCCCGCCTGAGCCTGGGCCGCGAAATCATGATTTTTCCGCGCCTGCTGGCCTTCGGTTACTATGAGTTTCAGGCCGACTTTGGGTGGGTGAACCAGCTGGAAAACAACCGCAGCTTCAGCAAGGAAGTGGTCTGGAACACTGGGTTGGAGTATATGCTTTCGCGCAATTTCTCGCTCATGGGCAGCTACGACAACCGTTTCGGCGGCGGTGGCGGCCTGAGCGTGCGGTTTTAAGTAATCACGCATAAATAACCGTCTTTTTTGCTACGGTTATTTATGCACTACTACTCAGCCGCCAGCATGATTTAAACTGCACGGTAGCGGCCGGCCGGTTGCAACTGCCGTAGTCTGGAGTAGCCGGAGACACTTTCCCGGGCGAACAAATACTTATTTTCCAGCCTTTTACTTGGTTTTTCTACCCATGTTTACTCGTCAAACCTTACTGCTCTGGTGGGGCCTCACCGTCACGGTGGCCTACCTGCTAACCCAATATTTCGGCCGCACAATGGAACACGGCCACGGTGCCGTACTCTGGACCTGGATTATTGCCATGCTGATTCCGGTGGTGATGACGCTGCTACTCGACAAGCGCAATGCCCTGGCCTGGGTGTGGGCCGGGGCCACGGTGCTGGCCACGGCCGAAAACTACTGGGCCCACGCCGCCGAGGCCAAAGCCATCATGCCCTTCAGCTTCCACACGCTCTGGTTTCTGTTTGGGGCCCTGGGCTTCGCCTACACTGCCTCGGCCGTGGAGGGCAGCCGCCGCAAGCAACTCTACGGGCTGGCTGCGGCGCTCAACCTTATCGGGACCGTGGCCCTAACCTTCAATCACGAGCTGCTCGAAGGCTATCAGTACATCATACTGGCCGTAATCCAGGGCGTGCCCATGCTGCTCGATGTGCCCATGCGCCGCCAGCAGCACGAAGCGGAAACAACCCGGAACTGAGGCTGAAGTACAGTATGTCGCAGAACGGCCGTAGCGCGAACCACAGGACAGCTTATCTTCGCTGTCCTGTGGTTCGCGCTACGGCCGTTTTACGGTACGGCAAAAGGCTGCTTCGCGCTACAACTGTTCTTCTACTTCACTACCAAACTACCCCGCAGCATGCTCATGCCGCAGGTGAAGGGGTAGGTGCCGGCTTTTTCGGGTAGAAATTCGATGGTCGTGGTCTGAAACGGGGCCAGGTCGCGGCGGATGTTGAAGTCGGGCAGCAGCAGCTCCTCGGAGCAGCTGTTCGACTCGTCGCGGTAGAAATTGAGCTGCACCGGCTGGCCTTTCTGCACCTCAATCACATCGGGCGAGTAGCCGCCCTTCACCGTAATATCGACCTGCTGCACACCGCTGCTGCTGGACACGGCCGCCGCTACCTGGTGCGGGGCCAGAAAGAAAAACCAGCCCACGAAGCCAATCAGGCCGGTGCCGAGGATAGTCACGAGAATTTGGGAAGAGTCCATTAGAACATAAAGTCAGAAGTGAGAGCTAAAAATTAAGTTGAACGTCATGCTGAGCGAAGCGGAGCGTAGTCGAAGCATCTCTACCGCTTCGTTGCCAAACTGCCTTTCGCGTTAGGGTTAGCATTGCGGTAGAGATACTTCGACTGCGCTCAGCATGACGTTCTGGAAATGCTTAATTGGCCTTAAACCCGCGCAGGCGCAGCGAGTTGGTAAGCACCGATACCGAGCTCAGGGCCATGGCGCCAGCGGCGAGCATGGGCGAGAGCAGCCAGCCGGTGAAGGGGTAGAGCAGGCCGGCAGCGATGGGAATACCCAGCGTGTTGTAGATGAAGGCAAAAAACAGGTTCTGCTTGATGGTGCGCATGGTCTGGCGCGAGAGGTCGATGGCCGTAACCACGCCCTGCAAATCGGAACGCATGAGCGTGATGCCGGCCGCTTCCATGGCCACGTCGGTGCCGCCGCCCATGGCCAGGCCCAGGTCGGCCTGGGCCAGAGCGGGCGCGTCGTTGATGCCGTCGCCGACCATAGCTACGATGCGGCCCTCGGCTTGCAGCTCCTTCACTTTGCCGGCTTTGTCGGCGGGCAGCACTTCGGCGAAGAAGCGGGTGATGCCCACCTGGCCAGCCACTTTCTCGGCCGTCTGGCGGTTGTCGCCGGTCATCATCACCACTTCCAACCCTTCGGCCTGCAAATGGCGGATGGCAGCCGCCGAGGTGTCGCGCACGGTATCGGCCACCCCCACCAGGGCCACGGCCTGCCCGCCCACGGCGGCGTAGAGCAAGGTGCGGGCCTGGGCCAGCAGTTCGGCGGCGGCCTGTTCCAGCTCTGCACCCAGCCCGATATTGTTTTCTTCGAGCAGGCGGCGGTTGCCGATGAGCACGGCCTGGCCCTGCACGGTGGCGCCGGCCCCGCGGCCCTCGTGGGCAACAAAATCGGCGACCGGGGCGCTGGTATCGGCCTGCTGATCGGCGGCGTAGCGAACTACGGCCTCGGCCAGTGGGTGCTCGCTCTGGCGCTCCAGGGCCGCCAGCAGCGGCAGCACGGTGGCGGGCGCGGTGCCGGAAGCCACCACGAAATCGGTAACGGCCGGCTCGCCCTTCGTGATGGTACCGGTTTTGTCGAGCAGCACGGTGTTCACCTGGTAGGCTTTTTCGAGGGCCTCGGCGTTGCGGATAAGCACGCCGTGCTCGGCCCCTTTGCCGGTGCCCACCATAATGGCCGTGGGCGTGGCCAGCCCCAGCGCGCAGGGGCAGGCAATGATGAGCACGGCCACGAAATTGACCAGCGCCAGCGGTACCCGCTGTTCGGGCGCGGCCAGATCAAACCAGATTACGAACGTGGCAATGGCCACCATAATCACCACGGGCACAAACACGGCGCTGACCTTGTCGGCCAGGCGCTGAATGGGCGCGCGGCTGCCCTGGGCCTCCTCCACAAGCTTCACAATCTGGGCCAGCACGGTATCGGTGCCCACTTTGCTGACGCGGAAGCGGAAGGCCCCGGTTTTATTGATGGTCGCCCCAAACACCTGGTCGCCGGCCTTTTTCTCTACGGGCAAGCTCTCGCCGGTGAGCATGGATTCGTCGAGGGCCGAGCGGCCTTCCAGAATTACGCCGTCGGTGGCCACCTTCTCACCGGGGCGCACCAGCACCTCGTCGCCGGTTTGCACCTGCGCTAGCGGGATATCCACTTCCTGGCCGCCCGGGCGCACTACGCGGGCTGTTTTGGCCTGCAGGCCGATGAGAGCTTTGATGGCGGCCGAGGTTTTGAGCTTGGCCCGGCTTTCGAGCACCTTGCCCAGCAGAATCAGGGCAATAATGGTGGCCGTGGTGTCGTAGTACACCTCGGGCATGAGGCCGCGCTGGTGGAAAAACTCCGGCACCACGGTGGCGGCGAGGCTGTACAGAAAGGCCGCGCCGGTGCCCACGGCAATCAACGTGTCCATGCTGGCGGTCCGGTGGCGCAGCCCGTTCCAGGCCGACACGTAGAACTCGCGGCCACTGTAGGCCAGTACTGGCAGCGTGAGGGCCAGCAGCACGTAATTGAGCACCGGCGTCGAAATCCGGCTCATCATGGCGGGCCAGAGCATGAGCATGCTCAGTGGCATAATGACGACGGCCAGCCCTACTGCCACCTGAAAGCGCCGCTTGAGGTCCTGGTAGGCCTCAGCCTTACGCTCAGCCAGTTCTTCGTCGGAAGCCAGCACGCCCGGAGCGGTGGGAGCTTCGGGTTCGAACACGCCATAGCCGGCCTGCTCCACGGCCGCCTTCAGGCCGGCGCGGTTTATCTGCCCGGGCGCGTATTCAATGGTGGCCTTCTCGGCGGCCAGGTTCACGGTGGCCCGCTGCACGCCGGGGGTGCGGCTGAGGGCCTTTTCCACGAAGTTGGAGCAGGAGGCGCAGGTCATGCCCTCGATGTTGAGCGTTTCGGTGCGCGTGGCGGCAGTATCGGTGGCGGCCGGCGGGTTGCCGGCGGCGGGCACGGCGGGGGTGGAGGACGTATTCACGAGGGTAGGGAAGGCGGGTAGAAAACAGGAGGAGCCCCGGCAGAGCCGACGCAGCAACAACGGCCGGTTCCGGCTCCATTATACTACTACAACTCAAGTTGCGGAGTGCTAAAACTAGCGTTAGAAGCTAGCTCTCCTCCTTGGTTTTTACTCCGCAACTTGAGTTACTATACTAAACCCGAAAACGGTCGTTCGGGATGTGCAGGATTCGTACGTAATCTTGCAAGATTGTGCCGAATTGAAACCACCGGCAACCAATTGGGCCCTGCTCGCCGTTCAATAACCAGCAACAGGCAACAGCCCGACTTCACCTCAAAACAACAATCCAGATGAATACCCTTCAATTTAAAACCAACATCAACTGCGGCGGCTGCATCAAGGCCGTTACGCCCACGCTCAACGGCGAAAAAGGTATTACTAACTGGCAGGTAGACACGGCCAACCCCAACAAAATTCTCACGATAAACGGCGACCTGACCGCCGAGCAGGTGGTGACGTTGGTAACGGAGGCCGGCTTCGAGGCCCAGCCCGCATAAGGGCGGAAAACGTCGGGCAACTGCCCGAATAGCTTACCAACAGTGCGGAGCCCGGCCTTTTGGTCGGGCTCCGTTTGCGTCCGGCGGCTGGTCCGGGCATAACCCCCGGGGCGGTTCACCGTTTTGAAAGCTACGGTTTCACTCCCATACCCTCCCTTCTAACCCCGTCCTGATGCCCAACCCGAACCCCGATAAACTCAATGAAGACCTGAACACCGCCAAGCAGGTGGACCTGATCAATGTAGGCGCCCTCACCCGCGAGCAGCTCACGCCCGCCGCCGCCGCTGCCCCCCGCGGCCAGGACCACGCGCCCACCGATAAGGCCGACCACGACGAGCACGACGGCCATTCGCACGACGGGCACGACCACGGCCCGGTGGGCGAGCGGCCGTATCTGTGGCCGGCCGTGAGCTTGGTTTTGCTGCTGGCCGGTATTGCGCTCGACTACTTCGACGTGCCGTTTTTCGCGGGGCTCGTGCGGCCTATCTGGTACGGGGTGGCGTTTCTGCTGGTGGGCTGGAAGGTGCTGCGGGCGGCCGTGCTGAGTGTTCCGAGCGGCAACATCTTCAACGAGTTTCTGCTGATGAGCCTGGCTACGCTTGGGGCCTTTGCCATTGGCGAATACCCCGAGGGCGTGGCCGTGATGCTGTTCTACACCGTGGGCGAGCTGTTCCAGGACGCGGCCGTGAACCGGGCCAAGCGCAGCATCCGGGCCCTGCTCGAAATCCAGGCCACCGAGGTGACCGTGGTGCGCGAGGGCCGGCCGCTGGTTATCGAGCCCCAGCAGGTGCAGGTGGGCGACGTGATGGAAGTGAAGCCCGGCGAGAAAGTGGCCCTCGACGGCACCCTCAACGGTCCGGCGGCCAGCTTCAACACGGCCGCCCTCACCGGCGAATCGGCCCCCCAGACCAAGCAAACGGGCGAAACCGTGCTGGCCGGCATGATCAACCTCGAAAGCCTGGTGCAGGTGACCGTGACGGCCGCTTTCAAAGACACCAAGTTGAGTAAGATCCTGGCCATGGTGCAGGACGCGGTGGGCCGCAAGGCCAAAACCCAGCAGTTCATCACCAAATTTGCCAAGGTCTACACGCCCATCGTAGTGGTGCTGGCCGTGCTGCTGGTGCTCGTGCCGTTTTTTGTGGTCGACGATTACGTGTTTCGCGACTGGCTGTACCGGGCGCTGGTGTTTCTGGTGATTTCCTGCCCCTGCGCGTTGGTTATCAGCATTCCGTTGGGCTACTTCGGGGGCATCGGGGCGGCCTCCAAAAACGGTATTCTGTTCAAGGGCTCCAACTTCCTCGACGTGCTGCGCGAAATCGACACCGTGGTAATGGACAAAACCGGCACGCTCACCGAGGGCGTATTCGCCGTGCGGCAGGTAGTGCCCGCCCCCGGTACCGAAACGCCCGAGCTGCTGCGGCTGGCCGGCGCGCTCGAAACCAAATCAACCCACCCCATTGCCAAAGCTGTGGTAAAACACGCGGCCGACGCGGCCCAAGGCGTGCCGGTAGAAAGCGTGCAGGAAATTGCCGGACATGGCCTGCGCGGCCGCGTGGATGGCCACGACGTGCTGGCCGGCAACACCAAGCTGCTGCGCAAGTTTGACGTAGCCTATCCGCCTGAAGTGGACGAAGTCGTGGACAGCATTGTGGTGGTGGCCGTGGATGGCCAGTACGCCGGCCACCTCACCGTGGCCGACGCCCCCAAGGCCGACGCCGTTCAGGCCGTGCGGGAGCTGAAAGCCGACGGCATCACCAAGCTCGTTATGCTCTCGGGCGACAAGGACAGCATCGTGCAGCGCGTGGCTGCCGAGCTGGGCATTACCGAGGCCCACGGCGGCCTGCTGCCCGAAGACAAGGCCCGCTACGTGCAGCAGTACCTCGACGCAGGCCATAAGCTCGCCTTCGTAGGCGACGGCGTGAATGACGCCCCGGTAGTGGCCCTGGCCAACGTGGGCATCGCCATGGGCGGCCTCGGCTCCGACGCTACCATCGAAACCGCCGACGTGGTGATTCAGACCGACCACCCGAGCAAAATCGCCACCGCCCGCCGCATCGCCCGCGCCACGCACCGCGTAGTATGGCAGAACATCTGGCTGGCCTTCATCGTGAAGGGCGTGGTGCTGGCCCTGGGTGCAGGCGGCTTGGCCACGATGTGGGAAGCCGTGTTTGCCGACGTAGGCGTGGCGTTGCTGGCCATTCTGAACGCCGTCCGCATTCAGCGAATGAAATTTTGAGGGAGTGAGACTTCCGCACTTGACGGCTTTTTTTTATGATGTGGGTTAGGCATGCTGATGCTACCACCCGCGAACCAGAAGCAGCTGCCGGGGGTTAAGTGGATATGTGTGCTCATCATCCACCCAAATTACAGCTCCAGCGCTTCGGTATTTACCTGGCTGTGGGCGTACTCGTGCTGCTGAGTCAGTTCATCTAGCGCTAATCCTGTCCGCTGAATTGTGCAAACCCCGACCCGGCTGGTTTGCTTATCTTTGGGCCGAACTCCGGCTAAACGCTTGCCTTTCATGAAACGCCTTGCCAGCCTGTTGCTGCTCCTTGCTTACCTGTTTGCCAGCCCCGGGCTGGTGTACAGCCTGCACTTGTGCGGGCAGCAGGTAACGGGTGTGAGCCTGAGCGGGGTGGGGGAGCCAGCCGGTTGCTGCCCCGAATCGGCTAAGCCGGTGAAGGGCATGAAGGGCTGCTGCCACGACCAGAAAGTGGCCAGCTCGCTGAAGGACGTGAAGCTGACCACCGCCCAGTTAAAGCTGGTGGCTCCCGTAGCCCTGCCGGCTCCGCCCGCGTTGCGCGTAGTGCGCCACCTGGCTCTTACCTACCCGGCCGATGAGCCGGCCCCGCGGTTGCGGGTGGCCTCTGGGCCGCCTCCGCCTGCCTGCCCCGCCTACGTGCGCGGCCACGCCTTCCTGATTTAGCTTCCTGGCTTCCTTCTGCTGCCCCCGGCCTTGTGGCCGTGGGCTTTTGCGCGTGCTTTTTTAAGCTGTTAGATGAAAGCTATTAGCTAACAGCTTAAAAAACGCCGCCAGCCAGGATTTCGACCCGTCCTGAATCCGGTCGAGAAAAGCTAGCAGCCAAAAGCTGTCAGCTAAAAGCTTAGGAATCCAATGATTGAGCGGCTTATTTCCCTTTCCCTGCGCAACCGCGGGCTGGTACTGCTGATAGCCACCGGCCTGTTCGTGTGGGGCGTGTTTTCGGTGCGGGCCAGCAAGATCGACGCCATCCCCGACCTGTCGGAAAACCAGGTAATCGTGTTCACCGAATGGGCCGGGCGCGGGCCCCAGATCATCGAGGACCAGGTGACCTACCCGCTTGTGACCAACCTGCAGGGCCTGGCCCAGGTGCGGGCCGTGCGCGCCGCCTCCATGTTCGGGATGAGCTTCGTGTATGTCATTTTCGAGGATGATACCGACGTATACTGGGCCCGCGAGCGGGTGCTGGAACGCCTCAACTACGCCCAGCGCCTGCTGCCGGCCGGCCTCACGCCCACCCTCGGCCCCGACGGTACGGGCGTGGGCCACGTGCTCTGGTACGTGCTCAAAGCCCCCAAACTCGACCTGGGCGAGCAGCGCGCCCTGCAGGACTGGTACGTGAAGTTCGGCCTGCAGACCGTGCCCGGCGTGAGCGAGGTGGCCAGCTTCGGCGGCTTCCAGCCCGAGTACCAGGTAACCGTGGACCCCACCAAGCTCACCTATTACAACGTGAGTTTACCCGAGGTGCTGGCGGCCGTGCGCAGCAACAACAACGAGGCCGGAGGGCGCAAATTTGAGCAGGCCGGGGTGGGCTACATCATCAAAACCAGCGGCTATATCCAGGACGTGGCCACGCTCGAAAACGTGCCGGTCCGCACCCGCGCCAACGGTGTACCCCTGCGCCTCGCCGACTTGGGCACCGTGCAGATGACGGGCGAGAGCCGCCTGGGCATCTTCGACCACAACGGCCAGGGCGAGGCCGTGGGCGGTATTGTGGTGATGCGCTACGGCGAGAATGCCGACGAGGTCATCACGCGGGTGAAGGCCAAAATGAAGGAAGTCGCCAAGGGCCTGCCCGCCGGCGTGTCGTTCGATATCGTGTACGACCGGAGCGGGCTGATTGAGGAGTCGGTGACCAACATCCAGCACACACTGCTGGAGGAAATGGCCGTGGTGTCGGTGGTGGTGCTGGTGTTCCTGTTCCACTGGCGCAGCGCCCTGAGCATCCTGCTCCAGATTCCGATTACCATCGCCACGAGCTTCATCCTGCTCAACGCCTTCGATATCTCCTCCAACATCATGTCGCTCACTGGCATTGCGCTGGCCATCGGCGTCATCGTCGATAACGGCATCGTGATGGCCGAAAACGCCTACCGTAACCTGGCCCTGTACCAAGCAGCCGAAGAATCGGGCACCTTACCCTCCGGCCCTCAAACCCCCACCACATGACCAACGAAGAGCGCCTCGCCATTATCGAGAAGTCCAGCAAGCAGGTGTCGCGGGGGATATTTTTCTCCACGATCATTATTGTGGCCTCGTTCCTGCCGGTTTTTTTGCTCACCGGGCAGGAGGGCAAGCTATTTCATCCGCTGGCCTACACCAAAACGTTTATCCTGCTCATTGACGCCGTGCTGGCCGTTACGCTGGCCCCGGTACTGCTGTCCTTTTTTATGAAGGGCAAGTTCAAAACCGAGGACCAGAACCCCATCAACCGGGGCCTGGAGCGGGTGTACGCGCCGCTGATTAACTGGTGCCTGACCTGGCGTAAAACTACCATCGGCATCAACCTGGCCCTGTTGGCCCTCAGCATTCCGCTGCTGCTGAGTTTGGGCACCGAGTTCATGCCCCCGCTCGATGAGGGCTCGATTCTGTTCATGCCCATCACCCAGCCCGACGTGTCGAACACGGAGGTAAAGCGCATTTTGCAGGTACAGGACCGCATTATTATGCAGGTGCCGGAGGTGAAGGGCGTGCTCGGCAAGGCCGGCCGGGCCAGCACGGCCACCGACAATGCCCCGCTGAGTATGATTGAAACCATCATCCAGCTCAAGCCCCGCGCCGAGTGGCGCGAGGGCATGACCAAGGCCAAGCTCATTGCCGAACTCAACCAGAAACTCCAGATTCCGGGCGTCGTCAATGGCTGGACCCAACCCATCATCAACCGCATCAACATGCTGAGCACCGGCATCCGGACCGATGTGGGCGTGAAAGTGTACGGCCAGCAGCTCGACACGATTTACCAGGTTTCGCAACGGGTGCGGGCGGCCCTGACCGGCGTGGCGGGCGTCGAGGACCTGTACGTGGACCCGATTACGGGCGGCAAGTACCTGCAGATTAACCTCAAGCGCGACCAGCTGGCCCGCTACGGGCTAAGCGTGGACCAGGTGAATGAGGTGGTGGAAACCGCCATTGGTGGTGCTCCGGTGGCCAGCACCGTGGAGGGTCGCCGCCGCTTCGCCATCGGGGTGCGCCTGGCCGAGGACTACCGCAACAGCGTGGCCGCGCTGGGCCGCATCCCCATCCAGACCACCGACTACGGCCCGGTGCCACTCTCGGCGGTGGCCGATTTGCGCTTCGAGAACGGCCCGCCCATGATCAACTCCGAAAACGCCCAGCTGCGCGGGGCGGTGCTGTTTAACGTGCGGGGCCGCGACCTGGGCGGCACCGTGCAGGAGGCCATGCAGCGGGTGCAGGAGCGGGGTGGCAAGCTCCCGGCCGGCTACTACCTGGAGTGGAGCGGGCAGTACGAAAACCTCATCAGTTCGCAACGCACGCTGCTCTTCATCCTGCCCATCGTACTGGTCGTGATTTTTGGCTGCCTGTACTTCGCCTTCCACTCGGTGCGCGAGGCGCTGCTGAGTCTGGTTACGATTCCGTTTGCCCTCATTGGCGGGGCCTACCTGGTGTACTTCTACGGGGTGCATTTGTCGGTGGCGGTGGCCGTGGGCTTCATAGCCCTGTTCGGGCTGGCCGTCGAAACGGGCGTCATCATGGTCATTTACCTCAACGATGCCATGCAGCAACTGGTGGCCCGCAAGGGCAATTCGAGCGAGACGATTACGAAGCACGACCTGCGCGAGGCCGTATTTCACGGGGCCGCCAAGCGCCTCCGGCCCAAGTTGATGACTGTGTCGGTAGCCCTGTTCGGGCTCGTGCCGGTGCTCTGGGCCACCGGCACGGGCTCCGACGTGATGCTGCCCATCGTGCTGCCCATGATTGGCGGCGTATTCACCTCCTCGACCCACATCCTGCTCGTTACGCCGCTTATCTTCCTGATGACCAAGGAGTACGAGCTGCGTAAATTCGGCAAGATTGACGTGCTAGAAGTCACGCATTAGCCTCACCCCCCGGCCCCCTCTCCTTCAGAGAGGGGGAGCCAGACGGCCGAAAATAGTGCGCTGTGTGGCAGTCAGAATTTAGCTTTAACAACTGCATTACGGATAGCAAAGCCAACAAAAAAAACCACGCCGCCGTGGCTCCCCCTCTCTGAAGGAGAGGGGGCCGGGGGGTGAGGCGCAACGCCAAAACGACGACCATGAACCGCTACATCTTATTTCTCCTCCTGCTCCTCACCAGCGCCCCGCTGGCGCGGGCCCAGCAGCTGCTGCCGCTTGATTCGGTGCTTAGCGCCGTGCAACGGGCTAATCCGGCCCTGCGTGAGTACGACTACCGGGCCCGGGCCAAGGCGGCGGCCGTGGCGGGGGCTACGAGCTGGGAGGCGCCCCGCATCAGCGCCGGCTACTTCATGAAGCCGTATAGCGCGCCCCAAAGTGCCGAAATGGCCGGCGAGCGGGGCATGCGGATGGTAGGAGTGGAGCAGATGATTCCGAACCCGGCCCGGCAGCGGGCCAAGCGGGCCTACCTGGCTGGCCAGGCCGCCGTGGAGCAGGCCGACCAGGGGGCGCTGTATAACACGCTGCGGAGCCAGGCCCGGGGGCTGTACTTCAACCAGGTGATTCTGGAAAAGAAGCTGCGCGTGCTCGACCGGAGCCAGGAGTTACTGGAGTTCCTGCTCAAGATTGCCCAGGCCCGCTACCCCTACAACCAGAGCAGCCTGGCCGACATCTATCAGGTGCAGTCGCGGGTGGCCATGCACGGCAACGACCACGCCGAGCTGTACGGCCAGCTGCGCCAGAACCGCATTGCCCTCAACACGCTCATGGCCCGCGACCCGGCCGCCGAGTTTGCCGTTGACACCCTGCTGCCCGCTACCACCGCCGGCCTGCTGCCCGCCGATACCACCGACCTGGCCGCCGCCCGTAGCGATGTGCGGGGCCTCAACCAGCAGCTGAACGTGCTACGCCTGAGCCGGGAGGTAGAGGCCAACCGCCGCCGCCCCGAGTTCGGCATCCGTTACGACCACATGAACGGTATCGGCCCCCGGCCCAACCAGTTCACGCTCATGGGCATGGTCACGCTGCCCTTCGCGCCGTGGTCGGCCCGCGAGTACAAGGCCAACACCGCCGCGCTGGGTCTGGAGGCCCAGGCCGTGCAGCAGCAGCGGGCTAGCTTGCTCAACGACGCCACCGGCCGCCTGCGCACCCTGCAATCAAACCTGCAAACCCGGCAGGAGCAGGTGGCTAACTTCGAGGCCCATATTCTGCCCGCCCTGCACAAAACCTACCAGGTTACGCTGCTGGCCTACGAGCAGAACACGGCCCAGCTGCCGGCCGTGGTGGAGGCCCTCGACAATTGGCTACGCATGCGCCTTACCTACCTCGACACCCAGAATGAACTCCTCACCCTGCGCGTGCAGTACGACCAAGAACTTGAGCAATAAGGCCATGAACAGCAGTATAAAAAACGCTAAGGGGAGTTGGAAGAACGTCATGCTGAGTCTGTCGAAGCATCTCTACCGCACTAGTAACTTAAACGACAGCAACGAAGCGGTAGAGATGCTTCGACAGACTCAGCATGACGTTCGCCCGTGCCCTCGCACCTTCGGGTGGCTGCCGGCATTCGGGCTGCTACTGCTGCTGGCCGGCTGCAAAGGCCAGGCCCACGGGCCCGAATCGACGGCCCCGGCCCAGCCGGTGGCTACGTCGGCGGCTCAGCAGTACACCTGCCCCATGCACCCGCAAATCATTCGGGAAGCGCCCGGCAGCTGCCCCATCTGCAACATGGATCTGGTGCCGAAGCTGATGAGCAACGCCGCCGCCGCGAGCGTCGGGACGCGCCTTGATAACGTGCTGGCCGAGCCCAACGCGGCCGTGCTCAGCACCGTGGCCACGGTGCGGCCGGTGCCCGTTGGAGCCGCCGGTGGGGCTGGGGCTGGCGCGGTAGTGGCCGACACGCTCAGTTTGCCCGGTGTGGTAGCCTACGACCCGCGCCGGAGCCGGGTGGTAGCCGCCCGTTTCGGAGGGCGCATCGAACGGCTGCTGGTGCGCTTCAACTACCAACCCGTGCGCCGGGGCCAGAAGCTGCTTGAGCTCTACAGCCCCGAGCTGGTAACGGCCGAGCAGGAGTATATTTTCGTGCTTGAAAACGACGCCGACAATGCGGCGCTGGTCAGTGGTGCCCGCCGCAAGCTGGCCCTGCTGGGCCTCACCGAAGCGCAACTTCAGGGCCTGGCCCGCACCCGCCGCCCCACCTACCGGGTGGCCGTGTTCAGCCCCTACGATGGCTACGTGGTAGAAATGTCGGCCGGCCCGGGTGGCGGTGGAGGGGCAACGGAAGCCGCCACGGCCCCGCCCGCCGGGGGTATGCCTGCCGCGGCTGGCAGCCAGCTAAGCCTCACCGAAGGGGCCTACGTGAGGACCGGCCAGGCCCTGTTTCAGGTGATGAACACCGATCAGGTGTGGGGCCTGTTTCAGCCCACGCCGGCCGAGCTGGCCCGGTTGCGGCCCGGCCAGCAGCTGCAAGTGGCGGTAGAGGGGCAGACCAAGCTGCTGTCTGCCCGCCTCGATTTTGTGGAGCCCGAGTACCGGGCCAATGAAAGCACCGCCGCCGTGCGGGTGTACCTGCCTAACCCCCGCGGCGAGCTGCGCCGGGGGCAGCGCCTCACGGCCCGGCTGGTGGCCGGGGCCGCTTCGGCCGCCGCAACTGCCCCAACTGCCGCTGCCCCCAGTGCGTTCTGGCTGCCCCGAACCGCCGTCGTGGACCTGGGCACCCGCCAGATTGCCTTCGTGCAGCGCGGGGCCACCTTCGTGCCGGTGGCGGTGCAGGTGGGCCAGCGCACCGCCACCCAGGTGCAGGTGCTGAGCGGCTTGCGGGGCGATGAAAACGTGGCCGCCAACGGCCAGTACTTAATTGATAGTGAAGGTTTCATTCAAGCAACTTCTAATGATGCAACTGCCCCTGACCGTCGCTAAGGCCACTTCGCTCCGGCGACCGGGCCGGGCTGGCAGGCACCTGCTCGGCCAGCCGTTGCTGCTGGTCCTGCTGCTGCTACTTTTGGGCGCGTCGGCCTGCCAGAAAGCCAAGCCAACGGCCGATACCGCCGCTGCCGTGGCCTATTACACCTGTCCCATGCACGCGCAAATCCACGAGGACGCGCCCGGCAGCTGCCCCATCTGCCACATGGATCTGGTAGCGGTGGCGCCTGTTGCCCAGGCAGGGGCACCCGCGCCCACAGCTACTGCGGAAACCACGGCGGCCGAAGCGGCGGCGCACTCCGGCGGCTATACCTGCCCCATGCACCCCCAGGTGCAGGCCGCCGCCCGGCAGCTGCCCCATCTGCCACATGGACCTCGTGCCCCGGCCCGGCACCGGCTCCCCGGCCGCTTCTGGCACCGCTTCCGCCGCCGCCGACCTGATTCTGACTGCCCAGCAGGTGCAGCTGGGCAATATCCAAACTCAGGTGGTGGGGGCGGGGGGGGCAGAAAGTACGGTGGGAGCGGAGGCTTCCGGTAATGAGCCTACGGCGCCAGGTTTTGCCCAGAACCCGCCCCCGGCCGTGCTTACGGGCACCGTCACGCCCGATGCCAACCGCACCACCAGCGTCAGCAGCCGGGTGGCCGGGCGCATCGACCGCCTCTACGTGCGCCAGACCGGCCAGGTGCTGCGCCGGGGGGCACCGTTGTTTTCGGTGTACAGTGAAGAGCTCCAGACGCTTCAGAAGGAATACCTGCTGGCCCGCGCCCAAAGCCGCGAACCGGGCGGGGAGGGCTCTTATGCCCGCTTTGCCGAGGCTACGGCCCAAAAGCTGCGGCTGCTGGGCGTTACCGCCGGCCAGCTGCGGGCGCTGGTAAAGCGCGGTCGGCCCGAGGCCCTGCTCACCTACTACAGTCCCCAAACCGGTACGGTGCAGGCCCTGAATGTGGTGCAGGGCCAATACGTAGCCGAGGGCAGCCCCCTGCTCACACTCACCGACCTGAGCCGGGTGTGGGTGGAGGCCCAGGCGTATCCGGCCGAGTTGGCCCGCCTGCCGGTGGGTACCGCCGTGCGGGTGCAGGTGCCCGGCACGGCCGATACCCGTCCCGGCCGGGTGGTGTTCCTCAGCCCCGAGCGTACGGGTAGCGGCCCCGTTACCCTGGCCCGCATAGAAGTAGCCAACCCCGACGGCCGCCTGCAGCCCGGCTCCGCCGCCAACGTGCTGCTCCCGGCCAGCCCGGCGCCCGCTACCCCCGCGCCGGCCGGGGGGGCTGGCCGGCCCGGGACTTCGGTTGCTCAGGGGCCGGTACTGGTGCCCCAGCAGTCCATCATCCACGACGGCGGCCGTAGCTACGTCTGGCTCCAGACCGGGCCCCGGCAGTTTCGGCGGGCACGCGTAACCACCAGCGCCGCCTCGGCCAATGCCGTGCCCGTTACGGCCGGCGTGCGCCCCGGCGACCGGGTCGTCACGTCGGGGGCTTTCCTGCTGCAGAGCGAGTTTACTCTGCGCCAAGGCCCTGGCACCGAAATGAGCGGTATGGTCATGTAACTTTGGCTTCACTAACGCAACCCACCAATTTCAATCCCAGTACCTCACTTCTCACTTCTCACTTCTCACTTCTCACTTCTCACTTCTCACTTCTCACTTCTCACTTCTCACTTATGCTGAAAATCACCACCTGGGCTCTGGCCCTCACCACTATCGGCTTCGCGGCCACCAGCTGCTCCGAAAACAAAAGCACCACCGAAACGACCCCTGAAACGTCGATGAGCGGTGCTCCGGCCATGGTCACCGACAGCACGGCCATGCCCGCCGATATGGCCGCCGTGAGCTACACTTGCCCTATGCACCCGGAAATCCACGAAGGCAGCCCTGGCCAGTGCCCTAAGTGCCACATGGACCTAGTGAAGGAGGAAACTGCCGCCACCCCGGCCCCGCAGTAGCTGTCCGGCGGGTAGCGCCCGGCCTGACCATCTCTGGAACTGCTCCATTTAGGCAGTTTCAGAGATGGTTAAAGGCTTTATAGTGATAGTTACTATTGCGCCCCTACATTCCGCCGATACTTCCGGCGCGGGTCCCGCACAATGGACCCCCACGCCGGATTCGGGGCTATCCTGGGTTTGGATAGCCAACTTCTGCCGGCCGCTGCTCATTTGTCGGGGTCATCTCAACAAACCCGCCCACCGGATTCCGGAGATACCGCCGTCTAAAGAAGTAAGGGGGCTGGAAAGCACGAGCAATGAGCTTGACAGGGCAGAAAATGATTCTTGCCCCCGTGCCGGGTTGATAAAGGTTCTTTTATTGACTGAATAATCAGCCAGTTATCGTATTTGAAGCAGGAAAATCAATAAAAGCCTTGGCGGCCTCATCGGTAGCAGCTACTTTTGTGCCACTTCCCCGCCTCCTTAGCTCAGCTGGTAGAGCAACTGACTTGTAATCAGTAGGTCGTTGGTTCGATCCCGACAGGAGGCTCACATTATCCCTACCGAAGCACCCGGAAAATGCTTTCTCGCACCGAGAAAGGCGTTTTCCGGGTTTTTTGCGTTTCGTTCGATCCCGCTTGTGAGACAATTTAATGCCTGTTTTCAGCCTTGCGCGGCCACTCTCTGACCTTGTTAAAAGCGTGTTTGGGAATTGGGATAGTGGGTAAATAGGAACGAGTCAGTAAGTTGCAGGCGGAGTTTCTAGGCTCCGTTCTGCTTATGGTTGACGGCTATCAACCCCTTACTGACTCGCAGTGGCAAGTTATAGCGTGCTTGCTGCCTGTGCAACGGCGTCGCCGCCTGTGTTTGCGCCACGTGTTCAACGCCCTACTCTACGTCTGTCGCACCGGCGGGCAATGGCGGCCCTTGCCGGCCGAATTCCCGGCTTGGACGGCGGTCTACTACTATTGCTACCGCTGGCAGTAAACCGGACTCTGGGCACGCTCGAATACGGTGCTCCATGCCTTGGACCGGCTGCGGGAAGCACGCGAGGCGTTGCCCTCGCTGGCCTGTGTCGAGAGCCAAAGTGTCAAACTTGCTCCGCGTATTTTTGAGCATCGGGGCTGGACGGGGGTAAGTTCGTCAACGGACGTAAACAGCAGATTTTCATCGACTTGGGTGGGTGTATCCGGGCCGCGCATGTACACGCGGCCAACACGCATGACAGCCGTGGGGCCCTGGGCTTGCTGCCCCATCGGCCCTGGTGGGCGGCCCGCTTACAGACCGTGCTCACCGACGCGGCCTATCGGGGCCGCTTCGCCGACCACCTGCGCGGCCTCGGGCTCCAGCATCAGGTGGCCAGCCACCCACCCAGCGCGGCTTTGTGCCCGTCGCCAAACGCTGGGTCGTGAAACGCACCTTTGCCTGGCTGGCCTGCTTCCGACGGCTGGCCGTGGACTATGAATACACCCCCGCCAGTCATGTCTGCTGGCTGTTGCTGGCCAATACCACCATGTGCCTGAACCGCCGCATCACCTAATACCCAAACACGCTCTAAGCAGAGGGAATAGTGCGCAGCTAACCTGGCTCCCGACCAACAGTAAGCCCCCGGCGGCTGCCAATTGGCAGCCACCGGGGGCTTACTGTTGGTCGGGAGCCAGGTTAGCTGCGCACGGCCCGCAACTGGCGCTTAAGGCCCTCGATGCGGCCCTGGGTTTCGTCGATGCGGCCCTGGTACTCCTCGCGGAGCTGGTTGGCATTCTTGGAACGGGCGAAGAACTCCAGGTTCGTTTGCAGGGTCGAAATATCGTTTTCCAACTCGTTGATTTCCCGACGCAGTGCCTGCTCTTTCTTATAAAGCAGCTGCTGCGAGTCGGGGGAGGCTTTGAGGCGCTCTACCTGCAGGCTGAAGAGCAGGTCGGCGCGGTCGGCGTAGGCCAGGTCCGGCACCTGGGTCAGGTACTGCTCCATCAGCTTCTGGAACCGGTCTTCGGCCTGGGGGCGGGTCGCGCCGTCGAACGACCGCCAAGCGGCTACCTGCTCGCGGAAACCTTCGAGCGTGCCCGGCTGGTCGGCCGAGAGGGCGGCTACGGTTTCGGCCGCAGTGGTCAGGTGCTGGGTTTGCTCCTCGCTGAGCTGCTGCACCTGCTGCTCGCGCTGGCGGCCTTCCTCCTTCTTGCGGTCGAAGAACGCGTCGCAGGCGGTACGGAACCGCTTCCAGACTTTATCCGACTGCTTTTCGGGGATGCGGCCCACCAGTTTCCAGTCCTTCTGCAGGCGGATAACGGTCTGGCGGGCGGCGTCCCAGTCGGGACTCTGGAGGGCGGCTTCGGCCTGTTCGCACATTTCGAGCTTGCGCTGGAGGTTGGTGCTTTTCTCCTCGTCGAGAGCTTTGAAAAACTGGTTCTTCTTCTGGAAGAAACCCTTGTAGGCTCCCCAGAACTGCTTGTTCACCTGCTCGGCTTCTTTGCGGGGCACGAGGCCGGCGGCATCCCACTGCTGCTTGAGCTGCTGGAGCTCGTCGGTTTTAGCGCGCCACTCGTTCACGCGTTCCGTTTCGAACTCGCCGAAGGGTATTATCTGGGCCAACAGGGCCGTTTTAACCTCCAGGTTAGCCGTTTCCTGGCCACTGCGGGCCGTTAGTAGCTCCTGCTTACGGGCGTGTACCTGCTCGGAGGCCTGCAAAAAGCGCTGCCACAGCGGCTCGCGCTGCTCGTTGGGCACCGGGCCGATGTGTTTCCATTCCTCGTGCAGTTGGCGCAGCTCCTGCAGCGCTTTGTTCACGTTGGACTGCTGGGCCAGGGCCTCGGCCCGGACAATCAGGGCCTCCTTGGCTTCCTGGTTGCGGCGGCGGTCCAACTCCTTCATCTCGAAGAACAGGCCCCGGTTGTTGTAATAGATGTCGAGCAGGGCATGGTAGCTGTTCCAGAGCTCCTGGGAGTCGGTCTGGGGCACCGGGCCGGTGGCTTTCCACTCGGTTTGGAGAGCCTTGATGCGGGCCGAGCTATCCTCGGTTTCGGCTGATTCTACCAACTGGCGCAATTGGCCGAGCAATTCCTGCTTACGGGTCAGGTTCTGGGCCCGCTGCTCGTCCTCGGCCTTGGCGTCGCGCACTTTGGTGGCCCGGAAATCCTGGTAGCTCTGGCTGAGCTCGGTGTGGCCCGCGGGCTCGGCGTAAGCAAACTCCTCGGCCGTGCCGCCGGCTTCCACGAATAGGCGGCGCTGCTCGGTGCGGTCGGTTTTGCGGCCCGTGTCGTAGCGGCGGTGCAGGTCGGTGATGGACTTGCGGTTTTTGCCCGCGTTGGCCTGGCCCAACAGCCCGCGCAGGTGGGCGGCTTGGGCGGGCAGATCGAGGCTGTCGAAATCTACGGTCGGGGCCGTTGGTTTGGCGGGCCGGGCGGCCGGTTTGTGCTCGGCCGTCGTGGTGTCGGGGCTGGCCGGCGAATCGGAGGAAGTGGGCAGCGACCCAACCCCGGGCGTGGCTTCGAGGGCCTCGGCTACGGTTTCGTCGGTCGGTACGTCCACTACGGGCGTCACGTGGGGTGCTTCGGCGGCTGGCTGATCGGCCAGATCGGTAGCCTGTTTCGGCTTGTCCGTTTGGGCGGGCGTGGCGGCTTCCTGCTCCGAAGTCAGCTCATGGTGCGGTTCGGGCATTTCGGCGGGCGGCGCGGTGGCGTTGGGCGCAGGCGGCGTAGGTACGCTGCTAGCTGGCTGCTCCAGCTGCTCCGATGCGGCAGCAGTAGCCTCGCTTGCCGCGGCCGAAGGCTCGGCTGTGCCCGCGCTGGCGGGCTGGTCGGCGGGCAGGGGTGCAGTGCCCTGGGCGGGCCGCTCGGTGATGTCGGCGGCAGCTGGGGTCGCGTTGTCGGCGGCCGGGGCATCGGTTTTGGCACTGAGCTCGGCCAGACGACGCGCCAGAATCTGCTGGGGCGACTCAGTAGCGTTGGCGTCGGGGGCGGAAGCGCCGGTGGGGGTCGGTTGGTCGTCGGGTAGCATAGGATTCAGGAAAAACTCCCTGCCGGCGGGCAGGGCACAAGGTGAAGAAGCGTTGGGGTGGGGCGTTAGTTGAGGCTCGGGTCGGTGGGGTAGTTGGACAGCATCCGGTAACGGCCGCCCTTTTCCCGCAAAATGGCCTGCCAAAAGGCATCGGTGGTCAAAGTAAACACTTTCGCGGCAGCATTAGGCTCAATGATCCAGACATTTTCCTTCACCTCCTCGGCTAGCTGCCCCGCCGTCCAGCCCGAATAGCCCACGTACAGGCGTACTTGCGCGGGGGCCACTTGCCCACCCACGAGCCCATCGAGCAGGCGGTCGAAGTTGCCACCCCAGCCTACGCCCCCGCCCAGGCTCACGGCCTGGGGCAATTCGGGCAACTGGTGCAGGAAGTGGAGCGTGTCGGGCTGCACGGGGCCGCCTACGCCGAGGGGCGTGGCCGCGGCGGGCAGGGCATCGCCACCGGGCAACTCCAGCACGTCGCCGAGCTGCAGGTTGGCCGGGCGGTTGAGCACGAGCCCGAACGAGCCGTCGGTGTCGGAGTGGGAGCAGAGCAGCACCACGGTGCGCTCGAAGTTGGGGTCGCCGAGAAACGGTTGGGAAATGAGCAGACTGCCCGGACGAAGACGTGGCATATTTTTTAGCTGTTAGCCAAGAGCTATTAGCTGTTAGCTTTTTTGGGGAATAGCGAAAACTGTTGCGGGTGTAATTGTTCTTACGGCCCCCGGGGGGCGCGGGGTTCCGGCCCCGCCGCATTGTAGTACCTTTGTTTGACTAGAGCTGTTAGCTGAGAGCTATTAGCTGTTAGCTGTTAGCTCTCGTTTGAGGAGCTTCCAGTGAGGAGCTTCTAGGAAAAAAAGCTAGTAGCTAACAGCTCTCCGCTAATAGCTCCAAAAAATGACCGACCAGCAACTGGCCGACTTGCGCCAGACTTACTCCCAGCGTACCCTCGGCGAAGCCGACGTGCAGGCCCACCCGGTAGTCCAGTTTCGGGCCTGGCTCGACGAAGCCGTGGCCGCCCGCCTCGATGAGCCGACGGCCATGAACCTGGCCACTGTGGACGCCGCGGGCCAGCCCGCCGCCCGCATCGTGCTGCTCAAGGGGCTGCCCCACGACGAAGGCTTCCTGTTCTACACCAACTACGACTCGCGCAAGGGCCAGGAGCTGGCCGGCAGCCCGCTGGCCGCCCTCACGTTCTTCTGGCCCGGGCTCGAACGGCAGGTCCGCATCGAGGGCCGGGTAGAAAAGGTGACAGAAGAGGAGTCGACTGCTTATTTCCAGAGCCGCCCCCGCAGCAGCCAGATCGGGGCCTGGGCCTCGCCCCAGAGCCAGCCCATCGAGAGCCGCGAGGCCCTGGAACTGCGCGAGCACGAAGTAGCCGTCCGTTTCGAGGGCCAGGAGCCGCTGCCTCGCCCGCCGCACTGGGGCGGCTACCTGCTGCGCCCCCACCGGGTCGAATTCTGGCAGGGCCGCCCCTCACGCCTGCACGACCGCATCGTGTATGAGCAGCACGAGGGCGGCTGGCAGCTGAACCGGCTGGCCCCGTAGAGAGGATACGAAAACGGTGTCATGCTGAGCACAGCGCTGCGGAGGCGAAGCATCTCTACCGCAATGGTAATCCTATCGGGTGCAACAAAGCGGTAGAGATGCTTCGGCTTCGCCTCCGGCTACGCTCAGCATGACAGTATTTTTGCATCCCGTTACCCCATAACTTCATCACCCAATCGATTTGGCTGAAATTCAACCCATCCGGGGCTGGCGCTACGGGCCGGAGCTGAGCCCGCGCATCGACCAGCTGGTGTCGCCGCTCTTCGACGTCGTCTCGCCCAAGCAGCGCGAGGCGCTCTACCAGAACCCGCTTAACAGCATCCACCTCTCGGTGCCCCGGGGCGCCGATGCGGCTGGTGCGGCCCGCGCCCGCCTGCACGAGTGGGAGCAGGCCGGCGTACTGCGCCAAGACGAGCTGCCGGGCATTTATGCCTACTACCAGTACTTCCGGCTGCCGGGCAGCTCCCGTGAGTATTGCCGCAAGGGCTTCATGTGCCACATTAAGGCTACCGATTGGACGGAGAACGTGATGCTGCGCCACGAAAACACGCTGCCCGGGGCCGTCGACGACCGGGCCGAACTGCTGGCCCGCACCGAGTTCCAGACCAGCGCCACCCATGGCCTCTACCGCGACGACGCCTTCGAGCTGGAGCCTTACCTGGATGAGGCCATGCGCAACCCGCTCTACGAAACCGAGGAAGACTACCAGGGTGCCCGCGACGTGCTGGCCGTGATTCAGGACGTGGCCGTGATCCGGCATTTCCAGCGGGTGCTGGCCGCCCGCCCGGAAGTGATTCTGGCCGATGGTCACCACCGCTACGAAGGCTCGCTGGTGTACCGGCAGGCCCGCCGGGCGGCGGCCGGGGCGGCCTACACCGGCCACGAGGCCTGGAACTACCACCTCATGTACCTGACCAACGCCGCGGCCGACGACCTGCGCATTCTGCCCACCCATCGGCTGCTACTCGATTTGCCTGGCATTGGCACGCCCGCCGAGCTGCTGGGCCGCCTGGAGCCCTACTTCACTATTCTGCCCCTCGAAGACCCCTATGGCCTACCCGAGCGCATTGCCGGCAAGCCCTGGGCCTTCGGGCTGTATCTGGGCGAAGGGGAGGCGTACAAAATCCGCCTGCGGCCCGAGGTGCACGCCCAACTCGACTGGCCCACCACGCCCGAGGTCAAAAACCTCGACCTGACGGTGCTCCATTACTTCGTGCTCGAAAAAGTGCTGGGCATTGTGGGCCCCGAAGCCCAGCGGCAGTGGCCCGGCGTGGCCTACGTGCGCAACTTCCCCGAGTGTCTCACCCGCGTAGACCGGGGCGAGGCCCGGGCCGCCTTCATCACCAATGAAGTGAGCATGGCCGAAGTGGAGCGCGTCTGCCACTCGGGGGCCGTGATGCCGCCCAAATCCACGTTCTTCTACCCCAAAACCATCGGCGGCTTCCTGTTCAGCAGCATCGCCGACGCCGAAACCACCGCCCCGTTCTATGACGCCTTCCGCGCCGCCGAATAACCTAGCTGCTTCCGCCGCTTCGTCCGGGCCTGCCGCCCTGGCCGTGCCGCCGGTCGGTATCCGGCTGGTGCTGGCCTCCGGCTCGCCCCGCCGCCGCCAGTTGCTCACCGACTTGGGCCTGGAGTACGAAATCCGCCTGCGCGAAGTCGACGAAACCTACCCCGACACGTTGCGCCGGGCGGAAATTGCGGAGTACCTGGCCGCCCACAAAGCCGCCGCCTACGCCCCCGACCTAGCCCCTGGCGAGCTGGTGCTCACGGCCGATACAATAGTTTGCCTCGACGATGATGTGCTCAATAAGCCCACCGACGATGCCGAGGCCGTGGCCATGCTCCAGCGCCTGCAGGGCCGCGCCCACGAGGTATACACCGGCGTCTGCCTGCTGGGCGCCGATGGCCGGAGAGTGGTTTTTTCCGACGAAACCCGGGTCCATTTCCGTACCCTGACCACCACCGAAATCGAGCACTACGTCCGCCACTACCAACCCCTCGACAAAGCCGGGGCCTACGGGGCCCAGGACTGGATCGGGATGGTGGCCGTTACCCACCTCGAAGGCTCCTACTTCAACGTTATGGGCCTGCCCGTGCACCGCGTTTGGGAGGAGCTGGCAGCGTTTGGGCTTGTAGCTTAGATAGGGATGTTAGTTTTTCTGGGAATACTTCTGGTAGTTGGAAGTGGGGGCTTATGTGCTGCTATCAAGCGTTATATTCAACAGAGAAGGTTGTTAGCTAAGGGCCTGCCAGCGGTTGGGCATCTAGTGGATTGGCAGTGGTCCGGCCTTGGGCATTCAAGTCAACGTAAGGCCTTGGTCGAATTCGCCACGCCAGCTAATCAACTGGTCAGGATTGTAACTGATTTGAATACTTCCTCTATTATGGGGTTCGGCCCCGGCGACGCGCTGCATATTCGGTACAGCCCTACGAATGTTTCCGAGTGTATGATTGATGAAAGCCCTTTGTTGCCGCTGAAGCTACAGCTAGCATTGCATATTCTCTTTTGGGCCAGTTTTATCACCGCATTATGTTTGGTGAGTTTGTTCAGCAGCCAAGAATAAGCTTTAAAGTCTTTTTTCTTAGAGCGGCAGTTCCTCCAACTTCTGCCCGGGGCGGGCGTAGCCGTAGCGGGCTACGGGGTGGGTTTCGTAATAGGTGTCGAGGCCACTGAGGGCTACGGTGCCGGCGGCCGTGAGGTCGAGCGAGCCGTCGGCGCGGAGCACGCCGGGCTCGTCGGGCAGGTAGAGGTGTTCCACGCGCCCTATCACGAGCACCGTGCCGTTGGCCTCAATGGGTAGTTCCTGGAGCAGCGTCAGACCGATTTGCAGGTGGCTTTCCTGCACGTAAGGGGCCGGAAAATCGTCGTGGTACTCGGGCGTGAGGCCGGTGGCCTCGAACTCCGCTACCTCCCGGGGGAAGTTGGCCGACGTGAGGTGGGCGGCCCGGGCAATGGCGGTATTCACGTGGTTGAGGGTATAGTGCCCGGTCGCGCGCAGGTTGTCGTAGGAGTGGCGCTCCACCGAGGGCGGGCGCATCACGAGGCCCAGCAGCGCCGGGTTGGAACCCAAGTGTACCACCGAGCTGATAATGGCCAGGTTGGTGCGGCCGGCCCCGTCGGCGGTGCCCAGCAGGTTGGCCGGCTTGAAGCCGGTGATGGCATTGACAAGGTTGAGGCGGTAAACTTTTTCGAGCTGGCCGAGGTCGGCGGCAGTGAAGTGGGGCATAGCGGTAGTAGCGGGTTGGGGGCAGTAGGAGAGAGGGTAACCACCTGCCGGTCCAAAAGTCCCGCAGTAAAAATTGGAAAGCAACCAAGCTGATGGTAAGCCGATAGAATATTTAATAAAAACGTATAGTTTAAAATAAATAATACCGCCCCGATTTTATGTAAAATCGGGGCGGGATTATTAAAAGAAAAGACAGCTTTGAAAAAAACCGGTTAATTACGGCATCAGCACTTTGTCGATAACGTGAATAACGCCGTTGCTCTGCATAACGTCGTAGGTCGAGATGGTAGAAACGTTGCCTTTCTCATCCTTGAGGATGATGTTTTTCGGGCCGTTCATCATGGCTTTGAGCGTGCCGCCGCTCACCGTTTTGAGGCTGGCGGTACCCTTGCCGGCCTTGATGGCAGCCATGATCTTGTCGGACGTCATGTTGCCGGCTACCACGTGGTAGGTCAGAATCTTGGTGAGCGTAGCCTTGCTTTCGGGCTTTACCAGCGTCTCTACGGTGCCTGCGGGCAGGGCGTTAAAGGCGGCGTTGGTGGGGGCGAATACGGTGAAAGGACCTTTGCTCGAGAGGGTTTCTACCAGGCCAGCGGCCTTTACTGCGGCTACCAGGGTGGTGTGATCCTTGGAGTTGACTGCGTTTTCAACGATGTTCTTGGTTGGGTACATCGCCTCGCCACCTACCATGACGGTGCCGGGCGTCATTTTGGCCTGGGCCGAAGCGGAAGTAGCGGAAGCGGCGCCCATCAGGGCAACCAGAGCGAGGGAAAGCAGGTGCTTTTTCATGCGGGAAAAGTAAGGGGAAGAAGAAAGTTTCAAGTAATTATTTCCCCCACTTACGCGCCAGGTTCCACCAATGGATTGACTACGCCGCTAAATAATTTATAGTCCCGGGTTTTCTACTGGTTAACGAGCTGGTTTGCCGCATTCTGAATAAAAATTAATGAATAATAGCAGCTCGTTTTATAGCAATCATTAATAAGCGAATGCCATGTGATGTAAAGTAAATAGTTGTGGTTTCGCGAACGGTCAATATCAGCAGCGACGAGCCGCAAAACGGTGCGGTTGTACACCATAACGGGTACCTTATTCACGAAGCTGCGGCAGCTACTGATTCTCCTTGGGCTACTGGGGCGCGTTACTGGCCCAGACCTGCAAACAGGGCGGCGGCCAGCTGGGCGTCGCGGCTATAAATGTCGGGCAGGAAGACGAGGCGGCCGTTATCGGTTTCGCAGGTGTAGTAGCGCAGGTATATGGGCAGGCTGCGGCGCAGCTCGTAGGTTTGCGTCTGGTGGGCCTGTATGCTGCGGTACATGGCCGGCAGCTCGCGGGCGCGGCCCTCACGGCGGAGCAGGTAATCGGCCAGCTTCAAGGGCGTTTCTACCCGTACGCAGCCATGGCTCAGGGCTCGTTCCGGCCTTTTGAAAGCATTTCGGCTGGGGGTATCGTGCAGGAACACGGCGTGTCGGTTGCTGAAATAGAACACCACGTTGCCTAGCGCATTGTAAGAGCCAGCCCGTTGCCGGATGGCGTACACGAAAGTTTCGGGCGTTATCTTTTTCCAGTTGATGTTCCAGGGATTCAGCAGCCGGCCCCGGCCGTCGTAGAGGCGGTAGTGATGGTCGGCCAGGTAGGCGGGGTCGCGCTGCAGCTCGGGCAGAAATTCGCGCACCGCAATACTGTAGGGTACCCGCCACTCCGGCGCCACCACAAACACGCCGATGCGGCTGCTGATGGTGGGGGTAGCGAATTCGGGCTTGCCCACAACAACGCGCTGGCTGAGCACCACTTGTTCGTTTTTGAGTACCTGCAGCCGGTAGGCCGGAATATTCACCACCACATATTCCGAGTCGGTGGGGGCGGCCCAGCGCAGGCGCTCCAGGTTCAGGGCCACCCGTCGGAAACCAGCCGTGGTGTCGGCCATTAGCCGCACCGAATCGAGGGGAGAGGCGTGCAACGCCCGTTGCCAGGCCGTTTGCAGGAGGCGGTAGGCCCGGGCCGGGGGTTGCAGCGCGAGCAGGGCCCGACTGAGGTTGGGCGCGTCGAGGGCCTGGTGTAGTTGTTGGGCGGCGGCCGGGGCCGCGAGGCTGTCGGTAGTCAACAGCGGTGTGAGGGTGCCAGCTATCAGGTGGCCCCGTTGCAGGTCGGAAAGATAACGCAGCAGCGCGTCGGTGAGGCGCAGCTCGGCCCGACCCAATGGGTTGGCGGTGGCGGTAGCCCGCAATGAGTCGGGCAAACGGGGCAGGTCGGGGCTGCCGTAGCGGGCCGGCGGGAGCCCCAGGTCGGTGGCCTGGGCCAGTAGCCGCAGGGCCTCGTGGGCCCGGGGCGTCCAGCCGGTTTCGGCTACCCAATAAGCTGCGTCGTTGTGGGGAGCGGCGTAAAAAGCTCGCACGGCCGGGCCGGCTTTCAGCCCCAGGAGGTGGTCGGCGGCCGGCTGGCTCTCTGCGTCGGAGCGCAGCAGGTGGCGAAGTTGGGCGCGTACTTCCGCCGACCCCGTGGGGAGCGGGCCCGATGGTAGCTGCCCGGCCGGCCCGGGGCGAGAGAGAGGCCAGCCAGCAGTAAGAGCAGGCAAGCCGACCGCATGCTTCTGGACCGGACCATGCGGATGGGGAAAGCAGATGACGGGAAAGCGAGCAGCGCGACGCAGCATCAGCTGCAAATAAGGAGTCGTCGTAAAACACTGTCCGCGACAGGTACTCCTATAAGGTCCGCAAAATCAGTGGAAAATCCTACTTCGAGGTCCATAAAACACTACCCGCTTACTGCCCGACCGTTCGTTATTTCAGGCGCTCATCGAACGGGTGGGGCTCCACGCTGACTACGCGCAGCAGTCGGTTGTGGTCGGGGTGGAGGGGATTGAGCAGGTAGTTCCATTCGGCCGGGGCGTGGGCCGAGGGCACGCGCAGCACCCAGTGCGTGCCGGCTTCGAGCCAGGCCCGGCCCAGTTCGGCCAGCTCGGCGGGGTAAGGCACCTGCTGCCAGTTAGCGGGCAGCTCTGCCGGACCATATTGCAGGTAGGGCGTGTCGTCGGGGATTTCCAGCGTGAGGGCGAAGTAACGGCGCGGCAATACTGGCGAGTTGGCCAGCACCTCCAGCTTGGCCAGCGACAAATGCTCGGCCGTGTACAGAATCTGATTGCCCACGCGGTGCCAGCGCCCCCCATAGTAGAGCCCGCCCTTGCCCGAGGTATCCGAAATATAGGGGGCCTTGCCCAGGCGGTAAAGCTTCATTTTATGGAGCTGTTAGCCATTGGCTGATAGCTGTTAGTTTGACGGGCCGAAGTCTTTTTGACTGAATAAACGGGGGCTAAAAGCTAATAGCTATCAGCTCAGGAAAAATGTCCGTGCTCGATGCGGCCAAGCACATCGTAGACCTGGTTGCGGCCGATAACCGAGTAGAGCAGGTCTTTGGGCTTTTGCCCGCCCAGGGCCGGGATGGGGGAGTTAAACCAGAAATGCAGGTCGGCTTCCTCCTCGAACACCTCCATCCCCTTGGCCAGCACGGCCGAAAGCTGGATGGCCTTTTCGCTCTCGTCGAGCGTGAGTGGCTTCTGGGTTTGCTCGCGCCGGGTGAGGGTGCTTTCCGAAACGCCCAGTACCGCGCTCATTTCCTTGTTGGAAAAGCCCAAGTGGCGCTGCAAGGCCCGCACGGCCTGCACCGAAAGGCCCTTGATGGCCACGGCCAGCAAGTCCATCTCGTTGCGCACGAGCTGCGGAATCACGGCTGGCCCGCCCATCAGGGCTACCATGCTGGCGACGGAAGTACTACGAACCATTGTCATTTGCCGGATATTTAATCGTCATTTGAAAGCAATATAAGGGTAAACCCGTCATTCGTCCCAAAAATTCCGTTGCCCCCTTACCACCGCTGCCAGGCCGGGGTCCGCGGGAAGGATTACTTTTGATGAAAACATACTTTTTACCTGCTCATGATGCCTTCCGCTGCCACTGCGCCTTCCGCTGCCGATGCCCAACTCATTACCCGCACGGCCGACTTCATCCGCGAAAAATTCCTGCACGAAGGCTCGGGCCACGACTGGGAGCACATCCGCCGGGTGTGGCAGGTGGCCCGTCGGCTGGCCGCCCAAACGTCCGGCGCCGATCTGCTGGTAACCGAGTTGGGGGCGCTGCTCCACGATGTGGCCGACTGGAAATTTCACGACGGCGACGAGGAAGCCGGCCCCCGCGCCGCCCGCGCCTGGCTGACCAGCCAGCAGGCCAACTCGGCAGTGATAGATGGGGTGGAGGCCATCATCCGCGAAATCAGTTTCAAAGGCCTGGGCGTACCCACACCCATGAGCAGCATGGAGGGCGCGCTGGTACAGGATGCCGACCGGCTCGACGCCATCGGGGCCATCGGCGTGGCGCGGGCCTTTGCCTACGGGGGCCACAAGAACCGCTCGTTGCACGACCCTGCCGTGCCGCCCGTCAGCCACGACTCGTTCGAGAGCTACAAGCAGAACACGGCGCCCACCATCAATCATTTCTACGAGAAGCTGCTGCATCTGCGCGAGCGGATGAACACGCCCGCTGCCCGCCGGGTAGCCGACGAGCGCCACGCCTACATGGAACAGTTTCTGCAGCAGTTCCTGCGCGAATGGGAAGGGGAGGACGTGGATTCTGAACGAAGCTTTTAGCTGATAGCTGATAGCTGATAGCTGTTAGCTTCGTTCAACGCGGATAAGCTGATGGCTAAAAGCTCTCAGCTAAAAGCTAAAAAACATGCCCATCACTACCATTCTCTTCGACCTCGACGACACGCTCTACGACCACACCGCCACGGCCCGGGCGGCACTGGCGGCCACGGTGGCCGGGCGGGCCAGTCTGCGCGGGGTGCCGGCCCAGGCGCTGTACCAGCGCTACAGCGACTTGCTGGAACAGATGCACCTGCGGGTGATGCGCGGCGAGTTGGACTACCTGACGGCGCGTGAGCTGCGGTTCCGGGAGCTGCTGGCGCCCTACGAACCGGCCCCGTCGGCCGCTGGGCTAACCCAACTGGCCGAGGAGCACTACGGCCATTACCGGCAGTTTCGGCAGCCGGTGGCCGGTGGCCGGGGCGCTGGCCCTACTGCGCCGCCTCAAACCCGACTATATTATCGGAGTGGTAACCAACAACCGCACGGCCGAGCAGGAGGAAAAGCTGGCGTTTCTGGGAATGAGCGGCCTGGTTGATGCCCTGATTACGTCTGAGTCCGTGGGTGTGCTCAAGCCCGACCCCGCTATTTACCAGGTGGCCCTGGAGCAGCTGCGGGCCGCGCCGGCCGAAACCGTGATGGTGGGCGACAATTGGCTGGCCGATGTGGTGGGGGCGCTGGCCGTGGGTATCCGGCCGGTGTGGCTGAACCGGCACGGGGCGGCCCGGCCGCTGGCCCAGGTGCCCGAACTGGGCAGCCTGGAGCCGTTGGATCAAGTCTGCGGGGTTATAACGGGGCGGCAGGGGTGAGGCGGCCGGGAAAATCCCCGTGCCGACTGGTTTTCCCGGCCCCGTCCTATTCGGTATCTTTACTGCAATGAAAACTTCCCGTTTGCTGCTTTCGCGCCTGAGCCTGGGGGCTCTGCTTGGCCTGCTGGCCTTTGCCTCTTCCTGCCGCACCTGTCCCATGGCGGCCTGCCACACCCGCAAGGTGCACTACCACAACGGCAGCAAGTTCCGGGGGCAGCCTTGGTTCAAGAAGCAGAACCCAGCCATCGGCGAGAAAATAAAGACCCACAACCCCAAGTCGGGCGAGCACAAAAACGACCGGAGCCGGACGATCAAATAGGCAGTCGGTCTGGCCGGCAAAGCCCGGATTTACGGCGGTAAAACGCGCTTTTTTGCGTATCTTGCCGTCTTCAACGACGTTCACTCACCTGAGCCGGTAAGCTCCTCTTTAACTCGGGGACTTACCGGCCGACTACATGCTCCCTATGGCGGAAGGCGAAAAAATCATTCCGATCAATATTGAAGATGAGATGCGTGGGGCTTACATCGATTACTCGATGTCGGTTATCATCTCCCGGGCGCTGCCCGACGTGCGCGATGGCCTCAAGCCCGTGCATCGCCGCGTGCTCTACGGCATGTCCGATCTGGGCGTTTCCTACAACAAATCCTACAAGAAAAGCGCCCGTATCGTGGGCGAAGTACTGGGTAAGTACCACCCGCACGGCGACTCCTCGGTGTACGACACGATGGTGCGCATGGCCCAGGAGTGGAGCCTGCGCTACCCGCTCGTCGATGGGCAGGGTAACTTCGGTAGCATCGATGGCGACTCACCGGCCGCCATGCGTTACACCGAAGCCCGCCTCAAGCGCCTCTCCGATGAGCTGCTCGGCGACCTCGACAAGGATACGGTGGACTTCCAGCCCAACTTCGACGACTCGTTGGAGGAGCCGTCGGTGCTGCCAGCCAAGTTCCCTAACTTGCTCGTTAACGGTACTACCGGTATTGCCGTGGGCATGGCCACCAACATGGCCCCCCACAACCTAACGGAGGTAATTGACGGCATCGTGGCCTACCTGGCCAACCCCGACATCACGATTGCCGAGCTCATGGAGCACGTGACGGCCCCCGATTTCCCCACAGGCGGTACCATTTACGGTTACGAGGGCGTGAAGCAGGCTTTCGAAACCGGCCGCGGCCGGGTGGTGATGCGGGCCAAAGCCCACTTCGAAACCACGCCCACCGGCAAGGAGCAGGTCGTTATCACTGAGATTCCCTACATGGTGAACAAGGCCTCGATGATCGAGAAAACGGCCGCGCTCATCAACGATAAGAAAATTGAGGGCATCGCCGATTTGCGCGACGAGTCGGACCGCGACGGCATGCGCATCGTGTACGACCTCAAGCGCGACGCCATGCCCACCGTGGTGCTCAACAACCTCTATAAGTACACCCAGCTGCAAAGCTCGTTCGGCGTCAACAACGTGTGCCTGGTAAAGGGTCGCCCGATGACGCTCAACTTGAAAGAGCTGATTCATTACTTCGTCGAGCACCGCGCCGACGTAGTAGTGCGCCGCACCCGCTACGAGTTGGCCGAAGCCCAGAAGCGGGCCCACATCCTGGAAGGCCTGCTGATTGCGCTTGACCATTTGGATGAAGTCATTGCCATCATCCGCGGCTCGCGCGATGGCGAAGTAGCTCGCCTGCAGCTCATCGAGCGGTTCTCGCTAAGCGAGATTCAGGCCCGGGCTATTCTGGATTTGCGGCTGCAGCGCCTTACGGGTCTGGAGCGCGACAAGATCGTGGCCGAGTACAACGAGTTGATGGCGCTGGTAGATCACCTGAAGGCCGTGCTGGCCTCCGAGGATATGCAGCGCGACATCATCCGCACTGAGTTGGCCGAAATCAAGGACCGCTACGGGGATGCCCGCCGGACCATGATTGAGTACGCCGGCGGCGACTTCTCGATGGAGGACATGATTGCCGACGAGGCGATGGTGATTACCATTTCGCGCGAAGGCTACATCAAGCGCACCGCCCTCGATGAGTACCGCAGCCAGGGCCGGGGTGGGGTAGGAGCCCGCGGGGCCGCTTCCAAGCAGGACGACTTTACGGAGCACCTGTTTGTGGCCACCACCCACGAGTACCTGCTTTTCTTCACGGAGGCCGGCCGGGTATTCTGGCTGAAAGTGTACGAAGTACCGGAAGGAGGGAAGAACACCAAGGGCCGCCCGATTCAGAACCTGATTGAGATTCCGCGCGAGGACAACATCCGCTCGGTACTCAATGTGCGCGGCCTGCGCGACCCCGACTACCTCGACAACACGTTCCTCATGTTCTGCACCGAGCAGGGCACGGTAAAGAAAACCCCGCTCGAAGCCTACTCGCGCCCCCGTACTGCCGGCATCAACGCCATCAGCATCAACGAAGGCGACCGGTTGCTCGATGTGCAGCTGCTCAACGGCAATGCCGAAGTAGTGCTGGCCCTGCGTTCGGGCCGGGCCGTACGCTTCCCCGAGCATAAAGTCCGCTCGATGGGCCGCACCGCCGCCGGCGTGCGCGGCATCACGCTGGCCGACGATTTGCCCGGCGGCGACCGGGTGGTGGGTATGGTGTGCATTGATAAGGAAAGCGAGCAAGAGCTACTGGTGGTGTCGGAAAACGGTTACGGCAAGCGCAGTCCGCTCGACGAGTACCGTATCACCAACCGCGGCGGCAAGGGCGTGCGGGCCATGAAGCTGACCGACAAAACCGGACTGCTAGTGACCATCAAGGCCGTTGACGACACTGACGATCTGATGATTATCAACAAGTCGGGCATCACCATCCGCCTGCGGATGAGCGAGCTGCGCAGCATCGGGCGGGCCACCCAGGGCGTGCGTCTACTGAAAATCAGCTCGGGTGATGAGATTTCGTCGGTAGCTAAAGTGGCAGCCGAGGAGGAGAAAGAGGAGCTCGAAGCACAACTGCTCGAAGGAGCGGAGCCCAACGGCAGCCCCGTTGCGGAAGCTACTGCAGCTGCCCCGGAGGCGGACCTGACGGAACTTCCTGATCCGGATTCGTTCAGCGCTAACTAAGCCCTTACTAACTTGCGACGGCAGAACTTCCCCGGAAGTTCTGCGTTTGCGCTAATATCCTTTCCACCAAACCGCAACTTCTTCAGCAAACCTTCCATGAAGAAAATCCTTTTGACTATCGTGGCTGCGGCCGCTCTGCACACCGCTTCGGCTCAGAATTCGGCCGTTACCAATGCCATCCTCTACCAGCGTCAGGGTACGCTCGACAAGGCGAAAGCCGAAATCGATAAGGCCATTACCAACGAAAAAACGTCGGACAAGGCCAAAACCTGGTTTACCCGGGGCGAAATCTATGAGGGCATGAATGCCAGCCCCATCTATAAAAAGAGCCTCGGCACCGAAGACGGGACGAAAATTGCCTACGAAGCCTATTCGAAAGCCATCAGCCTCGACGGTAAAGACGGCGACTATGGGAAGCAGGCCGCCGCGAAGCTTGATGGTCTCTATGGTCTGGCGCTTAACGCCGGAGTAGAGAGCTACAATAACAAGGATTTCGCCAAGGCTATGGATGGCTATCGGATGGCCCAGCAGATCCGGCCTCAGGATACGACGGCCTATCTGTACGCGGCCTATGCAGCCGAAGCCAACGAGAATTTCGCTGGTGCTAAGGAAATGTACGGTAAGCTCGCGGGTATCGGCTATAAGTCGCCCCAGATGTATGGCCGCCTGTTGCAGATTGCGCGCCAGGAGAAAAACGACGCGGAAGCTATGAAGGTGGTGCAAGATGCACTGGTTGCTTATCCAAGCAATAAAACTTTCATGCTCGAAGAGCTGAACATGTACCTGAGCGCCGGCCGGGGCAAAGAGGCCCTGGACAAAATTGACCGTGCCATTGCCGCAGATCCTAAGAACTCGAATCTATACGCCGTGAAGGGTTCCATTCTGGATCAGGACAAGCAGCCAGCCAAAGCCATGGAAGCTTACCAGAAAGCTGTTCAGGTAGACCCAAGTAATTTCGATGCCAACTTCAACGTGGGTATCTATAATTACAACAAAGCAGCCGAGCTCTACACGAAAGCCGCCAAGATGAGTTTGACTGATTATCAGAAGTCGGGTAAGAAACTAGAAACTGAGGGTAAGAAGTACTTCCAGGATGCGTTGCCGTACTTTGAGAAGGCTCTGGAAGTTCAACCCGATGATCGGGCCACCATCAGCGCGCTACAGAAAATATACCTTCGTCTGGACCGTAAAGCTGATTCGCAGCGGATGTCGGCTAAACTCGACGCCGCTAAATAAACAGCTACTCTGCGTAAGCAGGGGATAGAGAAACAGGGCCGGCTTCAGAGTCGGCCTTGTTTTCAAGAACATTACTTAACATAATATAAATTATAAGACAATCATATCGTATAAAGTATCAGCCGGTTACGTGATATGTTCGTTAGTTCCGAATGACTTGGCAGTAAGAATGTAGATTTGTTGAAGTGTGTTGGAGCTAGCAGAATATTAGTCAGGCAAACCTAGGCGTTGACAACTACCGGTCATATTCCTTCAAATCATCGTTATCACTTACTCATCCCCATATTTGCTCATGCGCTATGCTACTCCTTTGCTGAGGCTTTCGCTGCTCAGTACGCTGGCCCTGGCGGCCTGCTCAAAATTCAACTCGACTCCTACCGAAAAACTGCCTTCGCCCACTACTCAGGGATTGAACACGGCCGGCTGCCGGGGTGATGGCACGGTCTGGCTGCCGCTGCAGCAGAACCTGTTTGCCCCGGAGCCCATCGTGTCCCGCGTGGCCCGCACAGCTGCCAGCCGTCCCGGTATCCGGCTCACGCTCACGCTGACCCGCCAGCCCGCGGTTGACGGCTACGCCAACGCTAATACCACTATCGAACTCTACGTGCCGCGCCTGACAACCGTGGGCCCCGTAACTCTGGGGCAGTACGTGCCGCGCAACGTGCCTTCGGATCACCTACTAAGACCTAAAAATCAGCAACTGAAGCAGTGGCTGTTCTAAGGTGATTCTACTGGTTGCTTAGCAGGTTCAACGTTCAGGGAAGAACCAAGTAGAAACGGAGAGATAAGACGATGCTGAAGGGTTAAAACACCTCTAATGGGTAACGGAACCCTCCTACCCGCCCCCCGGGCTCCGGGTTGTAAGAAGGTATTTATAATTGTGAGTGGTTACAATCTATAAAGGAAGAATAAAGTTAATATAAATACATATAAGTATTAAAAGGTACAAAAAGTATTAGAAAGTTTAACTTTTATATGCTTTATACTACTATAACATACTATTACTTGCTTATTTTATGACTGTTCTTCTTATATTTGCTACGTCACCTTCACTTTATACTAGTACCACTACTCATGCCTAAAACCATTGATTATCCCCGTACTTCCTATCAAAGCGCATGGGAAGTAGCTGAAGTGGTTGATGATACTGGTGGCAAATGCGCTATTGAAACAGCAGCCCGCAAATTGAATCGCAAAGTCAGTGGTTCCTTTAAAGCCATTATTGGTTCGGCAGTTAAGTTTGGCTTGCTCACCAGCAAGCGCGAGCTCCTAACAACGACTAACCTGTTTCGCCGCATCAAGAATGCCTACGACAAGCAGGAAGAGCGGATTTACCACCGGGAGGCATTTCTGCATCCACCCCTCTTTACCCAGATATGCCGCAAATTCCGGAACCGGGAGTTGCCGGTTCATATGTTCGATGTGATGCTGGTGCGTGAATTCGGCGTCGAGGAGATTAACACCCAGAACGTTTCCAAGGCTTTCATTGAAGGGGCTCGCATGGCGGGCATCCTCAACGAGCAGAACATCATTGCCGACATCGACCAGCTCTCGGCGCAGCAGCAGCCACGCCGGGAGTTGGCCAGCACGGAGATGCCACTTAATCACTTTCAGAAAAATACCTCCGCTACGGACACCGACCAACTTAGTACTACACCCCCATCCGCCGCAGCTACGGGTATATCTTCCATCCCACGCGTTGTACCTGGGGCACGGACTACCGATGCCGTATCGAGCCTGTTTGGACTCGATACACATGATCTGGATAATGAATCAGCCCCCATAAGAACTACTCCCGAGTATTCCCACACGCCCATAGCTCAACCCCCGGTTCGCCCGGCCACTGCTGCTGCCGTTGGGCCAACCGCTTCAACGGCCCCTGTAGCCAACGCCTCACCAGTCCCTCCTGATAACAATCCCGGAAATCCCAACCCCGTGCCCGCTGAAGTTACTCCGAGCGCCTTTACAATTCACCTCCACGGTCCGGGCCTCGATACGCATCTGACCATTGAGCATGTAGATGACCTTGACTTAGTGCAGGCGTTGCTCAATAAAATTCGCCGTCAGCTGGCCTAGGACCACCCAGATTACTGTACGATGTTACGCGATTCTTTTCTGTAGCGTTAGTATTGTAACCTAAAGACACCGCCCCGTCGGAATCTTCAAGTTCTGCTTAGAGATTCTGACGGGGCGGTGTCTTTAGATTACACTTGGCTATTTATTATGTTAATGCAAATTATATTTTATTATTTTATAAATTATTAACAATCAGCTTTATACATTAAAAACTATCGTTACTAATTAATAGGATCTAACCTTGAAATGAACCAGATGCTCGAGTTACGGTCACGGTCGAGGTAAAACGAATCGAGGGCGGTGAGGCGGACGTGGGTGGCCCAGCCGGCTGGCAGACGCTCGGGCACGGGTACTCCCGATAGAATGACCACCGGTTGCCGGAGCGCCGCTAATCTGGCGGCGGTGGGTTGCCAGATCGGAACGGCCTGGCCGGCGGCCCAGACCTGCTTCACGTGCATCGTGTCGACGCTGTACCACTGGGCAACTCCGAGCAGCGCCGGCAGTTGTCGGGCTTCACGCAGGTGCTGGCGGTTAGGAACATCGCGGCGGCCTTCCCAACGGGGGTACACGGGCAGCACCAACACGATAATAACCAGCGCCGTGGCCAGGGTCGAGCCAATCAGTACCGGAATTTGCCGACGAATTATGCCCCCCCGGATCAACAGTACCAGCAGACCGGACGACAGCACTACCACCAAACCAAACCGAACCGAGCCGACTCCAAAGCCGGGAAAGTTGGTGAGGGCCATCGCCACGGGCAACGCCACCACTACCACCGCCAGCAGGCTACCCCAGGCTCGCGGAATCCAGGCATCGGCCCTGGTAAGCCGGGGCAGATCAGCCGCCGACTCAGACTGCGTTAGCCAGTGGCGCAGCAGCCCCGCCACGAGCAAAGCTAACGGCGGCATCAGGGGCAACATGTAACGCTCTTTCTTTTCGGGCACGATGCTCAACAACGCCAGCCCCGCCAAGACCCACGTCAGGGCCACGGCGTAGGGGATGAAAGCCCGCAGCCGCGGGCGGGCGTAGGGCCACACCAGGGCGGCCAGCGCCACGCCGGCCCATAAACCCGTGAAAGCAAAAAACGGCCAGTAGTACCATATTGGCTGCACGTGCCGCTCGCCCCACGACGATATTTCGACCCGGGCCACGGCCCGCGCCGCCGGTGCCACCTTCAGCCAGATATAGAGCGGCCAGCTGCCACCAATCAGCACGGCCAGTACGGCCCCCAGGCCGGTGGCCCCGGCCCGGGCCCCCACGGCCCGGCGGTGAGCGGGCTGCCGAATCAGGTAGGCCAGCAGAAACGGCAGCAGCAGCGCATAGATGGGCACGGGGCCCTTACTCAGGAAGGCCAACCCCACCAGTACCCCAGCCCCGGCCAACCACGCCCCGGCCTGCTTTACTGGCCGCTGCCACCCGGCCACCATCAACCAGAGGCCACCCGTCAGCAGGCTCGTGGCAAAAATATCCCACTGCCCTTCCCGGCCCGTCGTCACGACGAGCAGGCTCGTGGCCAGCACCAGCGCGGCCAACCAGGCCGTCTGGCCCGGGGAGATGACTTCTGCGGGCCGGTCGCGGGTTAGTTCGCGGGCCAGTCCCCAGAAAAAGAACACGAACAGCGTAGCGGCCAGCGCGGCCGGCAGCCGCAGCACCGTCAGGTTTTCGGTGGGGCCAGTGAGCTGCTGGATCCCGGCCACCGCCCAGGTGGGCAGCGGGGGCTTGGCCAGGCGCAGCTCGTGGTTCATGGTCGGAATCAGCCACGAGCCCCCCGCCACCATTTCGCGAGCCGCCACGAAATTACGGCTCTCCATAAGGCTGACGGCGGGCGCGCCCACGTGGAGAAAAAACGTGATGGCACAAACTACCGTCAGCAGAAGGCCCCGCCCCCACCCTGACCCGGTAAACCAGCCCCACAAGGACCTGGCAGCCCCCCCCTTCGTTCGGTGTTGGGTTTTGTTGGGCATTGACATCATCGCAAGTGACTTGAAAAATAAAGTGGCTTGACGCCAAAGAAGAGTATGGGAAAGCGTTGTGGGACCGACGCGGCCCTAGTTGGCCATTTTGCGCCGGCGGCGGAGCGTGGTACGGAGTTGCCGCAGGTTGTCGACTTCGTAAGCATCGGGCTGAGCGGCCACTACCCGGCCCACGGCCCGGGCCGAGCGCCCTCCGAACACGACCACCTCCCGGCCCAGCGCGTGCAGCTCGGCCGTGCGTTCGGGCGTGATGTCGTCCTTGTGCAGTACCACCGACCCCACCTCCGGCAACTGATGCAACTCAGCCACAGAAGCCGCATAATCATTACCAACTTCCAGGCCCAGGCCCACGGCGGGCAGGAGTTGATGCAGGTAACGGAGCGTGGCGGGGCTACCAGTAATGATGGTCACCCGTTCGGGCGGGGCCTGGTAGCGGGCCAGCAACGCCACTAGCCGCCGGGCCAGCGCCCGGCGCCGGGCCAGGTCGTTGGGGGCGCAGGGGTCGTCTTCGTGCAGGTCGAGATGCAGATAAGGATACACGGGGCTTTCGCGCAGGTAAGCCAGCAAACTCTCGAAGGTCTGGGGGCGCTCGTGCTGAAACCAGTTGTATGGCCACCGCACCTGGTAGGCCAGTTGGGTCAGGGCCGCGGCCGACAGCTGGCTCACGCAGCCCGTACCGGTGGTCATGGATTCAAGCCGGGGGTCGTGGTAGAGCACTGGAATGCTGTCCTGGCTCAGGCGCACATCCACTTCCACCCCATCGGCCCCGTGGGCCAGCGCCCGCCGGATGCTGCGGCCGCTGCTGGGTGGCAACGGGTTAAAGGGCCGAAATAAGGTCAGAAAGCCCGAGCCGGCGTGGCCAATCACCAGCGGTGCGGCGGCGGCCGGCACCGGGGGGCGCGGCCGGATAAGCACCCGCAACTTACCCGCCGGGGCCGGTTGCGCCCGCCCCTGGCCGGGACTGGCCAGCAACCAGACGAAGAGCAGCGGCCACCGCCACCCGGCCCGGCAAGCAAGCCGGTACAGAAGGGAAGAATTCATCGAGGAGAAAAAGAATACGCAATGATAACCAGCTAATCAATGCCAGGTTACTACGCCGGTGGGCCGGCCCCGTTGCCCGCCGGGAGCCCGGAGCCGGTCAATTCCGTTTACCTTTAGCCCGGGAGCCGGAGGGTTCCCCCTTTTTTTCCTCCTGCCTCTCACGCATGGCTTCCATTCTGATTACGGGCTGCGCGGGCTTTATCGGCTCGCACCTGGCCGAACGCCTCCTGCTCGACGGCCACCGCGTGGTGGGCCTCGATAATTTCGACCCCTTCTACGACCGCACCATCAAGGAGCAGAACCTGGCCACCTGCCGGGCCAACCCCCGCTTCAGCTTCCACGAAGCTGACCTGCGCCACGGCCTCGACGCACTGGTAGATGCGCTGCCCGCCGACCCCGTTGACTTAGTAGTACACCTGGCGGCCAAGGCCGGCGTGGGGCCCTCCGTAAAAGAGCCCGTCGCCTACCTCGAAAACAACGTGCTCGGCACCACCCATCTGCTGGAGTGGATGCGCCAGCGGGGCATCAGCAAGCTGTTTTTTGCCTCCTCCTCCTCCGTGTATGGCAACACCCGCCAGCAGCCCTTCCGCGAAGACATGAACCTGCTCGGGGCCTGCATCTCCCCGTACGCGGCCTCCAAGCTCAGCGGTGAGCAGCTCACCTATACCTACCACCACCTGTACGGGCTGGACGTGCTTAACGCCCGCTTCTTTACCGTTTTCGGCCCCCGGCAACGGCCTGACTTGGCCATCCATAAGTTTGTGCGCCTGTTGCGGGCCGGGCAGCCCATTCCTGTATTCGGCGACGGTAGCACGGCCCGCGACTACACCTTCGTGCTCGATACCGTGGACGGCATCAGCCGGGGCGTAGACTACCTGCTGAGCCACCAGGGTGTGTACGAAACCATCAACCTGGGCAACAACCAGCCCGTCCCGCTGCTGGCCCTTATACAGGCCGTCGGGCAGGCCGTGGGCATCGAGCCCCAGTTAGCGTTCGAAGCCATGCAGGCCGGCGACGTAGACGTAACCTACGCCGATATCAGCAAGGCCCGACAACTGCTCGACTACGCCCCCCGCACCAGTCTGGCTGACGGCTTACAGGCTTTCGTGGCGTGGCTCGATGCACCACTTGTCACCATTAAGGAGAGAGTTACTCCCCAGCAATAACAGGCTTTACAAGCAGCTAATTATGGCGCTGGGCTTCCAAGAGCAAAATTTCTTTGGGGCAGGCATTCTTGAGCGACGGGCAGCCTATCTTTAGCCACAATGAAGCCCTGCTACTTACTTTTCCCACTGCTGGCAGTCGTGGTTGGATGCCACTCCCCAGCCGCCGATGCTACCCCCGCGCCAGTTGACGCGCTGCTAGGCCACTGGCAGGCTGATACCGAGCGTTTAGTCCGCTACACGACGACCGGAGGACCCATCAGCTACGACACTACCATCGTCCACCGGCAGGAATTCGACTTTGCCGCCACCACCTACACCAAAGTCGACTACGACTATGATCGTAGCGGGATGCCGCTGGCCGCGCCCACGCGCGAAAAAGGAAACTACGGCCGCACGGGCGAAGAAATCGGCTTCAGCCTGGGACCGGGCAATTACGACCCCATCCTCACACGCCGGTACGTGCGCGACCTCACCCCTACCCGCTTCACGCTTGAAACCGTGTATGGATTTTCCTTCAGCCCCAAGCCTGCAGGCGGAAATTCATTCATAGACTTCCACCGCTAGAGCCTGTTATGTACTTTTTGAGCAACTGAGGCACTTTTCTGTGACTGGTTACAGCAGAAGCAAGGGTAGCCCAGTACTAAAAGTGTCTCTGCGTGTCGTAAAGGGCTTCCAATGCGTTGAGGTGCTTTTGATAAACCGCGTTTCGGCGCACCAGTGCATAACAGGCTCTAGCCGCCGGCCAGCCTGGTAACTCCTACTCGTCGGCTCTCAGTATATTGCCCCGGCCGTGGGTCGTAGCCCCTGGCTTTTTTCATTTGATCAGTTCCCCAAAACCACCAGCTATGTCTGCTTCTACCCGCAACGTACTCGCTTGGATTCTCCAGGTCTTATTGGGCCTCGCCTTCATCGCCTCCGGCGGCAATAAATTCCGTGATCTGGCCGGCACGATCGGCATGTTTGAAAGCCTGGGCTTACCCGCCGTGATGGCCTACGTGGTGGCCGGGGCCGAAGTACTCGGCGGTATCGGCCTGCTTATTCCCCGGTTCGTGCGCCCAGCGGCCCTGGGCCTTATCCTGATTATGCTAGGGGCGGTGGTGATGCACGCCACCAAAATCCCGGGTGGCCTGGCGGGCGGCGCTCCGGCCATTGTCCTGTTGGTGTTGCTGGCCGTACTGCTGTGGCTGCGCAAACCGGCCGTGGCCGTGCGGTAAGGCCGCCCTTGGCTTTGTAGGCTGAACCTAAAAAAGGATGGTTCCCGGCTCATTGAGTCGGGAACCATCCTTTTTTAGGTCGATAATATGCTGCGCGTTCGGGCGATTGTCAGGAGTTGATATTCGACTCGCTGTTGACTTGAGGCAGGGCCACGGCCGGCACCCCGCGCAGCTCCCGCCGCAGCAGCACCATGTTGCGGGCGTACACGACCGTACCGAAGACGTTGCCAATGATGAGCACGGCATCCCGGCGCATAACGGCGTAGGCCAGAATCAGCAACGACCCCACCAGGCTGATAATCCAGAAGCTCAGCGGCAGGCTCGATTCACCCTTCCGCTCGGAGTAAATCCATTGGTACACGAAACGGAGCAGAAAAATGGCCTGGCCCACCGCCCCGAGCAGCAGCAGGCCGCCCGGAATTTCGGTGCCCAACATGGCCCGCAGACTGAAATGGCGGTTGCCGGCCACAAACCAACCCAGCATGGCTACTGGCAAGGCGTAAGCGGCCGCCCGGAACCAGGGACTGAGCTTGTCCCACTCGCGCAGCAGTTGCAGGTTGCGAATGTAGATGGCGTAACTGATGAGCTGGGCCCCGAGGATAACGGGGTCGTGGCGCAGAATGCCGTAAACAATCATCAGAAACGACGATACCAGGCTGATTTGCCAGAACAGCGTGGGCACGAGCACCCGCTTGGCCCGCTCGCTCTGAATCCATTGCAGCACGATGCGACTCGAAAACAGCAGCTGCGACAACAACCCGATAACCAGCGCCACATTGGCCGTACCCAAAAGCGTTTTCATGGCTATCAGCACCGTTTTTTCGTCGTCGTCTACCTGTTTCGTCTACTTCACTCACCTACCTACTCCGCTGCCGGCGCTGCGGCCGGCGCATGGCCGCCCTGCTGCTCGCTGATGTCGTAGTTCTTCCAGCGGCTGCGAATCCAGCGGAAGCCGAACGTGTCGACCAGCGGCTTCCAGGCCCGGTTCCAGAGGTTGTACTTGGCCGTACCGGCGAAGCGCGGGAAGTGGCGCACCGGCAGCTGCTTGACTTTACCACCCTGAAGCTGCACCAGCGCCCCCAGGAAGCGGTGCATGCCGTGAAACAACGGAATACGGCGGGCATGCTCAGTTTTGATGATTTTCAGCGGGCAGCCCGTATCCTGGATGCCGTCGTTGATGAGCGTGCGCCGCACCCCGTTGGCAATTTTGGAGGAGAGCTTTTTGACCAGCGTATCCTGGCGCTTGGCCCGGATGCCGTTCACCATATCGAAGGCGGGCAGAAACTCAAAAAAGGTCAGGAAATCGAGCGGCGTGGTTTGGATATCGGAGTCGATGTAGCCGATGAGCGTGGTGCGGGCGTGGTCGATGCCGGCTTTGACGGCTGTGCTCAGGCCCCGGTTTTCTTTGAGGCTGATGAACTCGTAGGCCGGTTTCTGCCCGCACACCGCCCGCAGAATAACCAGCGAGCCGTCGGTCGAGCCGTCGTTGACGAAGAGCACCGTGGTGGCCACCGGCGTCTGGGCCAGAAACTTATCCATCTCCACCACGAACTGCCCCAGGCTTTCTTCTTCGTTATACACGGGCACGAGCACCGTTAGGCTTTGGGTGGCGAGGTAAGCGGCGTTGGCAGCGGGCATAGAATCAACAGCTAAAAGGGCCGGCAAGGTACGGAAGGAATGCAGAAGGGGTATGCACTCACCATATTTCATGATGATCACCCGCATCATAGTTGATAAGCTACAAGAAGGATAAATCACTATTTTATCGCCAGAAATTTTGAGTTAAGCGTTCAGAAATAAAACTATTATTACCTTTTTAACACATAGCAAATGATTCCCGCTAGTTACATCATAACAGTTATGGTTTTGAGTCAACAATAAAAAATGATAGAATGCATAAATCATTCGTTACTGTTATTTATCAGAATAAGTCAAATTTTTGATTATTCTAGCAGGTTTGATCGGAAGTTAGTCCAACCCCCAAACTCTTTGTATATCTTCATCCCTCAAAACCATATTAACAACATCTTTATGCCTAAACTATTACCCCTTATTGGCCTGATGGCCACTACCGCCACGGCTTTCGCCCAGCCCACGCCGCACGTGCGGCTCGCCGCCAGCACTGTCATCACCCTGCCGGCCGGGGCCGCCCCCAGCGCCCTGGCCATCGCCGATTACAACCAGGACCGACGCCCCGATGTGGCCGTCTGCCAGCGCGGGCTCAACTCCATCGGCGTCTACCTGCAAGGCTCCAATGGTACTTTCCCCAGCCAGCCCGCGGGCACCTATGATGCGGGGCAGGCACCCTCAGGTCTGGTAGCCGTGCCACTGGGCAATGCGTCCCAGCGCGCGTACATTGATCTGGTAGCTATCAGCGGCCCCAGCAACCTCTATACCCTGCTCACCAACAAGAACGACGGCAGCGGCCAGTTTACCCCCATTCCGCCGGGTAACGGCCCGGTCGATAACAACTACTTCGGTCAGGTAGAAGGGCTGGTCAACCCGCAACTACAAGCCCGCGACCTCAACAGCGACGGCTGGATCGACTTTATCTACTCAATCGACCCGACCGGGTATACCATCAATGCTGGCATCTATCGCCAGCGGCTACTGCCGGAAATCCGCATCCAGCCAGGGTATGAGTTTTCCCGCTTCCGAACTCCCGCCTACCGTCCCTCCAACTTTGCCCTGGCCGATTTCAACCGCGACGGGGTAGAAGACCTAGTCGTCACCAACCCAGACAACAACCAGTTTACGGTCGTTATCGCTAGTTCCCGCGCCGACCGCTACCCCGAATGGGCCAACAACCAGCGGGCCGACGTGCTACCCAGCCTGGGTAGCCGGCCGGTGCAGGTGGCCGCTGCCGATGTAAGCGGCGATTTCCTGCCCGACATTGCACTAGCCCACGAAGGCAGCAACGAGATAACGCTCTTCCTTAACTCACGCACCGGCGAGTTCGGCACCACCGTCTCGTACCCGCTCTCGGCCGCCCCGCGCCAGGTGATGCTCCAGGACCTCAACGACGACCGCCGGCCGGAAATGCTCGTGCTTACGGCTGATGGTCAGCTCCACGTATTCGAGCATACCTCTGAGCCGGGCATAACCCGTTACCGTACGCCCGTCAGTTACGCGGTGGGCCGCAACCCGGTCACCATGCAGTTCGCCGACGTGAACGGCGACTTTAAGTTGGACGTCGTCATCGGCTGCGAGGGCGACAACACGGTGCATGTGTTGCTCAACCAGACGGGCACCGTGCTCAGCACTGCCACTGCCCGCCTGGCCGGGGTGGATATTTACCCTAATCCGGCTCGCGACGTAGTGACAGTGCGCCAGTCGAACGCCTCGTCCCAGACGCTCAACGCCACCTTGCTCGATGCGCTCGGCCGGGTAGTACGCCGCGCCGAGCTGGCTGCTCCTGCCGCCACGCTCTCCGTCGCCGACCTGCCCCGGGGTGTGTACGTGCTGCGCCTGAGCTCCACCGACGGCATCTTGACCCGCCGGTTGGTAGTGGAATAAGCCCTTACACAGATCCCGCAGCAGACCTACTGCCAAGTCCTCAAGCCAACAACCTCTTTTCCAGGCTACTTCCTAGATACAGCAAACTGCCCCGACCATACCGGCCGGGGCAGTTTGTTTTAGTCGCCATAACGCTTTCTCTGATCCAAGTTGCGGAACGCAGCAAAAGACAAAGCTTCCGCTATCCAAGTCACTTACCGACTGCGTTAGGCTACTCCGGCCGCCGTACCCCGCCCGAAATGGTACTGTGCCGCGCCCGCAGCACTTCCACCACATCTTCCAGCGACAAACCCGAGGCCGTCAGCAGGACCAACAAATGGTACAACAGGTCGGCGGCTTCGCCCTTGAGGCCCTCCACGTTGCCACCCACGGCGTCGATGACCGTTTCTACGGCCTCCTCCCCCACTTTCTGGGCGATTTTGGGCATGCCCTTGCGGAACAGCGAGGCAGTGTAGGAGTTGGGGTCCTCGTCGGGAAACTGGTGGCGGCGTTGCACCAGGCGCTCCAGCTCCGCGATGAAGCTCACGGCCGGGGCCGGATAAGCCGTCTGGTCGGGTTGTTCGAAGCAGCTGGTGGTGCCGCGGTGGCAAGTCGGGCCGTCGGGGATGGCGCGAATGAGCAGCGCGTCCTGGTCGCAGTCTTCGTGCTCGCTCACCACGGTCAGGTAGTTGCCAGAGATTTCGCCTTTGGTCCAGAGGCGCTGCTTGGAGCGGGAAAAGAACGTGACGCGGCCCGTTTCGCGGGTCACGCGCTGCGCTTCCTCGTTCTGGTAGCCCAGCATGAGCACCTGGCCCGTAGCGGCATCCTGCACAATCACGGGAATCAGCCCATCGGGCATTTTGGCAAAGTCCATTTGGTATTGGTTTTTGGTGGGTGGTTTTTGGTTTTTGGCAGTCGTTCTCACTGTTTTGTCCTCCTGATTTATCTATTCAGAGAAGCCAAAAACCAAAAACCACCCACCAAAAACCAGCCGCTACAGGCGCATCGGAATACCGTCCCGGCGCAGGTGTTCTTTTAGCTCACGGATACCGATTTCGCCGAAGTGGAAGATGCTGGCGGCGAGGCCGGCATCGGCCTGGGCTTGTTGGAAGACGTTGGTGAAGTCCTGCTTGGAGCCGGCCCCGCCCGAGGCAATAACCGGAATGCTCACGGCCCGGCTAACGGCCCCGGTAATATCGAGGGCGAAGCCATCCTTGGTGCCGTCGTTGCTCATGGAAGTCAGCAGGATTTCGCCCGCGCCCCGCTCGGCGGCTTCGCGGCACCACTGCACGGCGTCGCGGCCGGTGTTGTTGGTGCCGGCGCGGGTGTACACCTGCCAGCCATCGGCGTCGTTGAAACGGGCATCGGCGGCCACCACAATGCACTGGGAGCCGAAGCGGGCGGCCAGCTCGTCAATCAGCTCCGGCCGCGCCAAAGCGGCCGAGTTGATGCTCACCTTGTCGGCCCCGTTCATCAGCAGCGCTTCCACGTCGGACACGGTGCCGATGCCGCCGCCCACGGTAAATGGAATGTCCAGCTCCCGGGCCACGTCGCGCACCAGGGCCACGAGCGTCGCGCGCTTCTGGTTGGTAGCCGTGATGTCGAGAAACACCAGCTCGTCGGCCCCTTCGCGGGCATAGCGGGAAGCCAGCGCCACCGGGTCGCCGGCGTCGCGCAGCCCCTCAAAGCGGACGCCCTTCACGGTGCGCCCATCCTTCACGTCGAGGCAGGGAATGATTCGTTTGGTTAGCATATAAGTGGTCAGAGTAAACTGTCATCCTGAGCGGAGCGAAGACCTTATCAGGTAGGCACGACACCGTTGATAAGTATCCCTCCGACATAATAAGGTCTTTCGCTCGCTCAGGATGACAGAAGAACCATTCGGCAACGCCTACAGCCAGGGTTGCAGCTGCTCCAGCGTGATGGTACCTTCGTAGATGGCCTTGCCGATGATGGCGCCGTGCATACCGATGGCGGCCAGGGCTTTCACGTCGGCAATGGTGGTTACCCCACCGCTGGCAATCAGCTCGGCGGCGGGCAGCTGCTGGCGCAGTTCGGTGTAGGTGGCCAGCGATGGGCCCTGGAGCTTGCCGTCCTTGCTCACGTCGGTGCAGATGAAGGTGGTGGCCCCGGTGGCGAGGTAGAACTCCACGAACTCGCGCAGGGTCCGCTCACTCTGCTCGGCCCAGGCGTTGATGGAAATGTAGTTGTCGCGGTAATCGGCCCCGATGATGATGCGCTCGGCCCCGAAGGTGCGCAGCCAGCCGGTTACGGTTTCGGGTTCGCGCACGGCAATGCTGCCGGCCGTAATCTGCCGGGCCCCGGCGTCGAAGGCCTGGCGCACGGCTTCCTCGCTTTGCAGCCCGCCCCCGAAATCGATGTGCAGGCTGGTGTGGCGGGCGATGCGCTCGAGTACGTGCAGGTTCACGGGCTGCTTGGCCCGGGCCCCGTCGAGGTCGACGAGATGCAGGCGCTTGACGCCGGCGGCTTCAAAGCGCTGGGCCACGGCCAGCGGGTCGGAATCGTAGGTGGTCTGCTGGGCAAAGTCGCCCTCCGTCAGGCGCACGCACTGGCCGTTAATGAGGTCAATGGCAGGAATGATATTCATTTGGTTTGGAGCTTGGTGCTAATAGCTGGTGATAAAGGCTCGTCATGCTGAGCCTGTGGCGGATTGAGCCAGGGGGCGCAGCCGCAGTCGAAGCATCTCTACCTCTGACTAACAAGTGACTTTGCAACGAAGCGGTAGAGATGCTTCGACTGCGGCTGCGCCTTCACTCAGCATGACGGGCTGATGTTACCAGTTTACAGCTTGAGAAAGTTTTCCAGAATGCGGGTGCCGACGGGGCCGCTCTTTTCGGTGTGAAACTGCACGGCGTAGAAGTTTTCGTGCTGCACGGCGGCGCTGAAGGGCGCGGGGTAGGCGGCCTCGGCAATGGTGTAGCTGCCCACCGGCGCGTAGTAGCTGTGCACGAAATACACGTAGTCTTCAGCGCTTAGGCCCTCGAACAGCGGACCGCGCAAAGCCTGCAAATTGTTCCAGCCCATGTGCGGCACCTTATGCTCCGGCGCGGCCGCCTGGAAGCGCACTACATCGAAGGGCAGAATTCCCAGCATATCGGTACCTAACGCTCCGCCTTCCTGGCTGTGGCGGCCCAGCAGTTGCATGCCAAGACAGATGCCAAGGAAGGGTTGGGTGAGCGTGGGCAGTAGCTCATCCAGTCCCTGAACCCGTAGCTCCTTCATGGCGGAAGCCGCCTCGCCCTCGCCCGGGAACAGGACCTTGTCGGCCCGGCGCAGCACGTCGTGGTCGGCCGTGAGCGTGGCCTGAACGCCCAGCCGTTCCAGGGCAAACAGCACCGACTGCACATTGCCGCCTTTGTAATCAACTATGGCTATTTCCATTTGAACATATCAAGAAAGAGGAGCTGGTTTATTCTTTTGCATGAACAAATGGTTAAGCGAGTTCACAGTGCTTGTCAGCTATTAGACACTTGATTTACTCTGTAACGCAAGCTGGCAGCAGCTTATAGCTACTTATCCTATTCGCGCATCGGGAGTTCATTTAACATGTCTAAAACAGCGCAGCGAACCAGATTTATCCATTTGTATAAACAAATGGATAAACTACAAAATACCCTTCGTACTGGGGATTTCCATGCGGCCGGCGTCGCGCACCAGGGCCATCTTCATGGCTTTAGCAACGGCCTTAAAAATGGCTTCGATCTTATGGTGCTCGTTCTGACCTTCGGCTTTGATGTTGAGGTTGCAGCGGGCCGCGTCGGAGAAGCTCTTGAAGAAATGGTAGAACATTTCGCAGGGCATATCCCCCACCCGCTCGCGCTTGAAGTCCGCTTCCCACACAATCCAGGGGCGGCCCGAGAAGTCAATGGCAGCTTGGGCCAGCACGTCATCCATAGGTAGCAGGAAGCCGTAACGGGCCAGGCCGCGCTTGTCGCCGAGGGCCTGGGTGAAGGCTTCGCCCAGGGCAATGGCCGTGTCCTCGATGGTGTGGTGCTCGTCTATGTGTAGGTCGCCCTGCACCGTAATCTTCATGTCGACGCCCGAGTGCTTGCTGAGCTGGTCGAGCATATGGTCGAAGAAGCCCAGGCCGGTGTGCATGGCGGGGCGGCCGTTGCCGTCGAGGTTGAGCTCGATGCTGATTTTGGTTTCGTTCGTGTCGCGCTGGACCACGGCGGTGCGGGCGGGCAGGCGCAGGAACTGGTATATTTTTTCCCAGCTCATGGTCGTGAGCGCGGCGCGCTCGTCCTGCTCCTCCCCTTCCGGCTGCAACAGGATGGCCTGGCAGCCGAGGTTTACGGCCAGCTCCACATCCGTCAGCCGGTCGCCGAGCACGAAGGAGTTCTTGAGGTCATACGCACCTTCGGCCAGGTACTGCTGCAACAGGCCGGTGCCGGGCTTGCGGGTGGGAAGGTTCTCGTGGGGGAAGCTCCGGTCGATGTGCTCACGCGCAAACTCCACGTCTTCCGAGCGCAGCACGTCGAGCATCATGGTATGGGCCGGCCAGAAGGTGTCCTCCGGGAAGCTCGCGGTACCGAGGCCATCCTGGTTGCTCACCAGCACCAACTCGTAATCCAGCTCGCGGGCAATGCGCGCCAGGCCGGTAATGGCGCCGGGCACGAACTGAAATTTTTCCCGCGTCAGCGCGTCCACCTGGAAATCCGTCGGCGGCTCGATGAGGATAGTCCCGTCGCGGTCAATGAAGAGTACTTTTTTCATGTGTGGTTAAGAGTGATGCTTACGCTGGCGCTATACTAGATTGTGTGATTGTCAACCCAATCACTTCGGCAGCCCGGGCTACGATAAATGCGTCTACGCCAACCGAACCATTAATTGTGCAGGTTAGGTCAGCATCCTGTTCAGCAAATTCCATTTCCAGGATGACGTTTTGATGTCCGAATCCATCGAAGTCTATTTCCTTGACGTCCGTAAACCGAAGTTCGATTTCACAGTGTTTCATTTGACGATAAGAGCCCCGCGCTTCTGTGTCGCGCGTAGTCTCGAAAGCCGCTATCAGAAAAGTAACCGTAGGATAATAGCCAGGATTAGCCTCAAACGTTACTTTCTTGATTTCTGCATCGTGAAAGCCGGGCCAGTAACCGAAGTACTGAATGACTCTTTCCGAGTTAGCTATTCGGCGAAGTACCGGGTTTTCGGTCATTATGCATGATTAATGGGCTAAGCGGCAGAGATGCTTCGACTACGGCTGCGCCCCCTGGCTCAATCCGCCACATGCTCAGCATGACGGGCTTATTATGTGTTACTACTCCGCAAACTCTCCCAGCGCCCGCAGCAGCAGTTCGTTCTCGGCGGGCGTGCCCACCGTGAGGCGGAGCGTACCGGCGCAGCCGGGCTGGGTGGTGCGGTTGCGCACGATGATGCCCCGGGCTACCAGGAAATTGTAGAGGGCCGTGGCGTCGGGCTTAAAGCGGACCAGCAGGAAGTTGGCATCCGAGGGGAACACCTGCTCTACGATGGGCAGCGCGGGCAGGCGCTCGGCCAGCCAGTCGCGGCCCGTCAGTAGCTGCCGGCGCAGCTCTTCCGCGCGGGGCGCGTCGTGCAGGGCGGCCAGCGCGTGCTGCTGGGTGGCTTCGGAGATGTTGTAAGGCGGCTTGATTTTGTTGAGGTAGCCGATAACTGCCGGTGAGGCGAAGGCCATGCCCAGGCGCAGCCCGGCCAGGCCCCAGGCCTTGGAGAAAGTCTGCAGCACCACCAGGTTCAGGAATTCGGCGAGGCGGGTGGTCCAGCTGGCGGTTGGCGCGAAGTCGGCGTAGGCCTCATCCACCACCACCAGCCCCCGGAAACCGCGCAGGATTTCCTCGATGGCCGTCGGGTCCAGCAGGTTGCCGCTGGGGTTATTGGGCGAGCAGAGCCACACCAGCTTGGCCTCCGAACCCAGCACCCCAGTCACGATTTCGGGCGAGAGCTGGAAGTCGGGCGTCAGCTGAATACGCTCCACGCGCACGTCATTGAGGTTGGCGGCCACTTCGTACATGCCGTAAGTGGGCGGCAGAATGAGCAGGCTGTCCTGGCCGGGCACGCAGGTCAGGCGCACCAGCAGGTCAATAGCTTCATCGGAGCCGTTGCCGAGGAAAATCTGCCCGGGGCTCACGCCTTTGAGCTGGGCCAGCTCGGCCTTCACAGCGCGCTGCTGGGGGTCAGGGTAACGGTTGAACCGCTCGGGGCCGGCGCTGCCCAAGCTGTTCTCGTTGGCATCGAGCATCACCTGGGCCTCGCCCTGGAATTCGTCGCGGGCCGACGAGTAGGGCTTCATATCCCGCAGGTTGGGCCGTACAAGATTATCAAGGTTGAACACAAATCGTTGATTTAGAAAGTTTCATTGGACTATGCAGAACGACACGATTTACACATCAAGCAGAAAATTGGTCTAAAAAGAGCCTAATATCTTCCTCATTATGTAAATATGACCCTGGAGCATCCTGCAAATCAATTCCTTCAATAAAGAGAACAGCATCCCAAATTTTTGACTCTGCAGAGGCAGGGAAGTATTTTAAAGCCCTTCGCTCCAGCCCCTCTCGCGAGTTCAAGGCCCATTGAGATGCCTCTTCTCGGCTGGTCTGATGATTCAATAGACCCTGCAAAAACTCCTCGATAGACGACGAGGTGATATACTTCTCTTTGTGAGCTTTCATAGAAGTAATCTTGCTTGTCAAAAGAATGAACGCGAGTTATTTCAGCAGTGCCTCTGAATGACGCCCTATTTTCAACCCCGCTCCCCGCCGCTGGCCAACGACTCCAGACGAAGAGTTACGGCACGGGCGTGGGCGCGCAGGCCTTCGGCTTCGGCCATGATTTCAACCACGGGGCCCACGTTGAGCAGACCTTCGGGGGTCAGGCGTTGGAACGTGATTTTCTTGAAGAACGAATCCAGCGAGACGCCGCTGTAGTTGCGGGCGTAGCCGTTGGTGGGCAGCGTGTGGTTGGTGCCCGAGGCGTAGTCGCCGACGGCCTCCGGGGTCAGGTGGCCCAGGAATACCGAACCGGCATTCGTCACGCCCTCGGCCAGCTGCTCGGGGTTGTGCACCGCCAGAATCAGGTGTTCGGGCGCATACTCGTTCGAGAAGTCGAGCATGTCCTGCGGGGTTGCCAGCAGAATGGCGCGGCTTTCGGTGAGGGCCTGGGCGGCAACTTCGGCCCGGGGCAGCTCACGCAATTGGCGTTCCACCTCTTCTTTGGTCTGCTCCAACATATATAAGGAGTCGGAGAGCAGAATTACCTGGGAGTCGGGGCCGTGCTCGGCCTGGCTGAGCAGGTCGGCGGCCACGAAAGCCGGGTTGGCCGACGAGTCGGCCATGACGAGCACTTCCGAGGGGCCGGCCGGCATATCGATGGCCACGCCGTAGCGGGTGGCCAGTTGCTTGGCAGCCGTCACGTAGCGGTTGCCGGGGCCGAAAATCTTGTCCACGGCCGGCACCGAGTCCGTTCCGCCACTCAACGCGGCCACGGCTTGGGCCCCGCCGGCCTTCACGATGGTCGTGATGCCGAGTAGCTGGGCCGTGAACAGGATAATCGGGTTCACCGAGCCGTCCGGCTGGGGCGGGGTGCAGAGCACGATTTGGGGGCAGCCGGCCAGCTTGGCCGGCACGCCCAGCATCAGTAGGGTGCTGAATAGGGGCGCGGTGCCGCCCGGGATGTAGAGGCCCACCCGCTGCACGGGCACCGCCCGCCGCCAGCAGCTCACGCCCGGCATGGTTTCCACGCGTTCCTCCTTCGGCACCTGGGCCTGGTGAAAGCGGAGAATATTGGCGTGGGCCTGCCGGATGGCCGTTTGGAGTTCCGCCGGCACCTGGGCCGCGGCGGCCGCCAGCTCTTCTGGGCTCACGCGCAGGCCGCCGACCGCCGCCAGATCGGCACGGTCGAACTGTTGGGCGTAGTCCAGCAGGGCCGCGTCGCCGCGCTGGCGCACGTCCTCAAAAATCTGCTGCACGCGCTGCTCCACGTCCTGGGCCTGCTGCTGGGCCGCCCGCTGCTGGAGCGCCGCCCATTCCGGCCGAGAGGGGTTTTGAATCAATTTCATAGCTGTTAGCTGAGAGCTGTCAGCTAGTAGCTTTCGTTCTGAGAGCCTCCAATTGGAAGCTAACAGCTCTCAGCTAATAGCCAACAGCTGGGTTAGCTGATCATTTTCTCAATCGGCAGTACCAGGATACCTTCGGCGCCCACGGCTTTAAGCTGGCTGGTGATGTGCCAGAAGTCGTCCTCGTTTACCACCGACTGCACGCTCACCCAGCCTTCTTCGGCCAGCGGCGTAATGGTAGGCGACTTGATGCCCGGCAGCAACTGCTTAACGGCATCCAGGGCCGCCACGGGCGCGTTGAGGATGATGTACTTGTTGCGGCGAGCACGGCGCACGGCCTGCATCCGGAACTGCAACTGCTCCAGCAGCTCCTTCTTCTCGGCGTTCAGGTTCTGGTTGGCGATGAGCACGGCTTCAGAGCGGAACACGGTTTCCACTTCGCGTAGGCCATTGCCGAGCAGCGTCGAGCCGCTGCTCACGATGTCGCAGATAGCCTCGGCCAGCCCGATGCTCGGGGCAATTTCCACCGAACCGCTGATGGTGTGCAGGTGCGCCTCCACCCCTTTTTCGCGCAGGTAGTTGCCCAGAATCTGGGGATACGAGGTGGCGATGCTCACGCCCTGCAAATCCTGGATGGAGTCGTAGGCGGCGGCGCGGGGCACGGCCAAGCTCAGGCGGCACTTGCTGAAACCCAGGCCTTCTACTTCCAAGGCCGGGAAACCGGCTTCTACCAACACGTTCTGGCCCACAATGCCCAGGTCGGCCACGCCGTCCTGCACGTAGCCGGGGATGTCGTCGTCGCGCAGGTAGAGGATTTCGAGGGGGAAGTTGGTGGCTTCGGTTTTGAGCTTGTTGGAAGCGGCGAGGAAGCTGATTCCGCATTCCCGGATCAGGTTCTGAGAGTCTTCGCTTAAGCGGCCGGATTTCTGGATAGCCAGACGGAGCATGTGATTTTAATTAAGAATTGAGAATTAGGAGTTGAGAATTGGCCGTTTGACAGGGTTCTTAACTGGTAATTCGGGAAGAGTTGGGGGCAGAAATCGGGGCGGGCTGACCCGGGAGTTGGGGCGGGAGCAAAAGCCGGCCGGGCCACCGGGTTTCGGGGGCCGGGGAACCGAATCTGGTTCGCCCAACGGGGTCGATATGATGCGTTCATTCCTCTAAAAAGAGGAATGGTGCCCGTGATGCTGATGATGCTGGGTCTCGGACGCGCGGGTCCCGGCCAGGCGACCCGCAACGGGGGCGGCCGGGTGGCACTGGGAACTCAAAAAAAGCGCGGAGAAGGGCATACGGGGTGCGGAGTAGCGGGGCAAATGTACGCGGCGGCGGTTAGGATGAAAACTTTTTCATGAAAAATTTACCCTAAATGCCGGATCTTCACGTTTTCAGTACCGGTTCAACCCGGTTTTGGCATCATTGTTTCGGAGTACCCACCGCCGCTTCGTCGCTGCTGCCGGTATTTTATGCCTCGCTGCTCCCCTGCCTTACCTTTTGCCCTATGCTTATTGCCCGCTCGCTCGCTTTTCGTCTCGGATTTATTGTAGCCTTGGCCGGTGGAGGCCTAACGGCCCAGGCCCAGCAAACAGACGCGGCGGCCCCGTTGCCGCCGCCCACCACGGGCGTGCCCACCGGCATTGAGCTGCTCCTGCCCCAGGCCAGCCCCCACGCCGTGGTAGCCCAAACCGTGGGCCTGACCGACGTGACGGTCGAATACCACTCGCCCTCAGTGCGCGGCCGGGGCGTGTGGGGCGGACTGGTACCTTACGACGAAATCTGGCGGGCCGGGGCCAATGAAAACACGCTCATCCGCTTCTCCACGCCCATTGTGCTGCGCGGCCAGGCAGTGCCAGCCGGCCAATACTCCTTCTACGTGCTGCCCCACCAGGACCGTGACTGGGAGGTGGTGCTCAACCGCGTGACCACCCACTGGGGTACTGATGGCTATAATGCCCAGGACGACGTTATCCGGGTGCCGGCCCAAACCGAGCCAGCCCAGTTTCAGGAGAGCCTGCTCTACTGGTTTTCCAACGTGCGGCCCAACGGGGCCCACCTCAACCTGACCTGGGAAAAACGCACGCTTGTGCTGCCCTTCGAGGTGGAAGTGCACCAGCAGGTGCTCTCCAGCATCGAGCGCGCCCTCAACCAGCAACCCCGCGACTGGCACCTGCTGGCCCAGGCCGCCGACTACCTGGTGCAGAACAACCTCCAACCCGAGCGGGCCCTGAACTGGATCAACGAATCGATTCGCCTGCAAAACGAGGTCAGCAACAACTGGATCAAGGCCCGCCTGCTCGCCCAGCAGCAGGACTTTGGCACGGCCATCGTCTACGCCCGCAAAGCCATCAAGCTCGGCGACAAAGACGACGAAACCTTCCGCTCCCAACTGCCTAACATGCGTCTCTCACTCACCGAGTGGCAGGCCCGGGCCTACTGAGATAGGCGCAGTGGGTAACCGGAAGGTTTTAGGCCGGAAGTTATTGTAAAACAGTCGTTGCGTTGGGCAGCGACTGTTTTTTTTAATGGGTTGGTGGCACCTACCAGCGGGTGGCCGCGGTAGTAAGCCAACGGCTTGCCCAAGTGTTCGGGCATCACTCATCATCCGCGTCGAATAAGGCGTGCCACTAGGCCCGAGCAATCAAATGATGCCCTTTGATTCTTAAACCGGCAAGATGACGGAGAGTAGCCAAAGTAGATGTTATTGGCTACTAAGACGAGTTAGCTGCTTGTGAATACTCGCAATCCCGTAAGTGGGCGACAGAAACATCGAGGCAGTTAGCTCACCTACGAATCGGGAGTAATTCTTTGTACGCAGAGAAAAACCAGCCTGCCGGTGGAGAATAACAGCATAGCGGTAGCGCCGCCGGTCAGCTTTCACCCACCAAGCATCGCGCTGCCGCATAGCCATGAACGCGTCGAAGGAAACTTGCTCCTCTTCTGCCGGCCCCACTCGCCGTTGTTTAATGCAATGAGAGGCGTAATCCAGCACATCGAATACGTGCATTGGCTTGCTCGTAGTAACCGCCGAAGTGTGTATACGGTAGCACATTAGCACTTGCTCCAGAATGACCAGCGAGTAGCCCTGCTCCAGTAAGCGGTTGCAAAACTCAAAGTCGTCGCAGGGCCAGAAGCGGTTGTGCAGGCCCCCGCTGCGCCCGTACACCCGCCGGCTGAGCATCAAGCCCGTAAAAGCCACCAGCACCGTCTCGCCTCGCGCCAGCGCCTGCCGCCCTTCCGCCGCCGTGCGCAGGCCCCCGTAGCGCTGCACCCCCATATACCGGCCCTGCTCGTCGATGTAGTGGCAGTGGCAGCTGCTGGCGTCCACCTCCGCGTGGGCCTGGTGGTAGGCCAGCTGCGTGCCCAGCCGCTCGGGCAGCATCACATCATCGGC
>NZ_NIRR01000069.1 GCF_002204745.1 Hymenobacter amundsenii | reverse complement strand
AACAGCATTGCGCCCGGCGCCATTGCCACGCCCATCAACCTCACGGCCCGCGATACGCCCGAAGAGGAAAAAGACCTGCTTACCCTCATTCCCTACGGCCGTATCGGCCAGCCCCTCGACATTGGCAAAGTGGCCGTCTGGCTCGCCTCCGACGAGTCGGATTACGTGACCGGTACCAGCATCTTCGCCGATGGCGGCATGACGTTGTACCCCGGCTTCGCCGATAATGGCTGAGTAAACATCATGCTGAGCGAAGGCGGGGTCGCAGTCGAAGCATCGCTTCTGCAATGATAATCATGTCGTTGAGTTTGCCATTGCAGTAGCGATGCTTCGGCTTCGTTACACTCCGCTCAGCACTAACAACCAACACCCTACCAAATCCCCAACGAATGAACCAGGAGCAGCAGCGGCAGCAGCAGTTACGCGCCGGCGAGGCCAAATGGCACCGCTTTGGGCCCTATGTGTCGGATCGGCAGTGGGGCACAGTGCGCGAAGACTACTCGGCCGATGGCCAGCCCTGGACCTACACCACCCACGAGATGGCGCGGAGCTACGCTTACCGCTGGGGCGAGGAGGCCATTGGGGGCGTTTGCGACGAGCAGCAGTTTTTGTGCCTGGCGCCGGCGTTCTGGAACGGCCATGACCCCATTCTGAAGGAACGGCTGTTCGGTTTGGCGGGCCCCGAGGGCAACCACGGCGAGGATGTAAAGGAGTTATACTACTACCTCGACAACACGCCCACCCACTCCTACATGCGGATGCTGTACAAGTATCCGCAGCATGCCTTTCCGTACGAGTGGCTGGTGACCGAAAACGGCCGCCGCAACCGCCAGAAGCCCGAGTTCGACCTCATTGACACCTGCATCTTCAAGGAGAACCGCTACTTCGATATATTTCTGGAGTACGCCAAAGTCGGCCCCGACGACCTGCTGCTGCAGATTACGGTGCACAACCGCGGCCCCGAAGACGCTCCGCTGCACGTGCTGCCTCAGCTGTGGCTGCGCAATACCTGGGCTTGGGGTTATGAGGACTATAAGCCACAGCTGCGCGGGCAGCATGCCGGTTCGGTAGCCATCGACCATGCCAGCCTGCCGGCACTGGAATTGTACTACGAGCAGCCCGCGGGCCAGCTGGCCGACCTGCTGTTCTGCGACAACGAAACCAACGCCGAACGCCTCTACCAGGCGCCCAACCCCACGCGGTACCACAAAGACGGCATCAACGACTACTTGCTTCAGGGCCGCCACCAAGCCGTGAACCCGGCCCGGGAGGGTACCAAGGCGGCGGTGCACTACCAGCTGCATGTGCCGGCCGGCGAAAGCCGCACGGTGCGGGTGCGCCTCGGGGCCCCGGGCCTGGCCGACCCGTTTGCCGACTTTGCCCGGATACTGGAGCAGCGCCAGGCCGAAGCCGACGCGTATTACCACGACTTGCAGGCCGGCATCGAAAGCGCCGATGCCCGCAACGTGCAGCGCCAGGCCCTGGCCGGTATGCTCTGGAGCAAGCAGTTCTATTACTACGACGTGCGCAGGTGGCTGCGCGGCGACCCTGCCCTGCCTACGCCGCCCGCCACCCGCCTGGAAGGCCGGAACTGCAGTTGGAACCACCTCAACAATGCCGACATCATCTCGATGCCCGATAAGTGGGAGTACCCCTGGTACGCGGCCTGGGATTTGGCCTTCCACTGCATTCCACTGGCGATGGTCGACGCCGACTTCGCCAAAGGCCAGCTCCGGCTGCTCTGCCGCGATTGGTACATGCACCCCAACGGCCAACTGCCGGCCTATGAGTGGAAGCTCGACGATGTGAACCCGCCGGTGCATGCCTACGCCACCTGGCGCATCTATAAAATTGATCAGAAACAGCGCGGCGGCCTCGGCGACACGGCGTTTCTGGAAAGCGTATTTCACCGGCTGCTGCTCAACTTCACCTGGTGGGTAAACCGCAAAGACCGCAACAACCGCAACGTATTCCAGGGCGGCTTTCTGGGCCTCGACAACATCGGCGTGTTCGACCGCTCGGCCCCGCTGCCTACCGGCGGCCACATTGAGCAGGCCGACGGCACGGCCTGGATGGCCATGTTCGCGCTCAACATGATGCGCATGGCCTTGGAGCTGTCGCGCAGCAACCCCGTGTACCAGGACCTGGCCAGCAAGTTCTTCGAACACTTCCTCTACATCGCCCAGGCCATGACCAGCATGTCGGACGAGGATATTGACATGTGGGACGATGAGGATGGCTTCTACTACGACGTGCTGAACACGCCCGAGTACGGCCGCTTTCCGCTGCGGGTGCGCTCGATGGTGGGCTTGATTCCGCTCTTCGCCGTGGAGGTGCTCGATACGGCCACCCTCCAGGACGTGCCCCGGTTCGTGAGCCGGATGAACTGGTTTCTGGACAACCGCCCCGAACTGGCCCAGCTCGTGAGCCGCTGGCAGGAGCCGGGCAAAGGCCAAACTCACTTGCTGAGCCTGCTGCGCGGCCACCGCATGAAGCTGCTGTTGCGCCGGATGCTCGACGAAGCCGAATTTCTGTCGGAGCACGGCGTGCGGGCCCTCTCGCGCTACCACCTTAAGCACCCCTTCGTGTTCGATGAGGCCGACGGCGTAAATGCGGTGGTCGATTACGAGCCGGCCGAGTCCACTACCTCGCTGTTTGGGGGCAACAGCAACTGGCGCGGCCCCGTCTGGATGCCCGTGAACTTCATGATTGTGGAGTCGTTGCAGCGCTTCTACCACTACTATGGTCCCGAATTCAAGGTAGAATACCCCACCGGCTCGGGCCAGCACTGCACCATCCTCGAAATCTCGCAGGCGTTGTCGGAACGGCTCATCAAGCTGTTTCTGCGCGATGAGGACGGAAACAGGGCCTGCTTCGGTACCAACCGGCAGATGCAATCCGATCCGCATTTCCGCGACCACCTGCTTTTCCACGAGTACTTCCATGGCGATACCGGCGCGGGCCTCGGGGCCAACCACCAAACCGGTTGGACTGGTCTGGTGGCCAAGCTCATCCAGCCCCGCCACGATAACGGGGGCGCCTGATGCGCTGCATGACATCCTTTTCTTAACCCCAAAACTATGGAGTGGCTCGACTTTACCACCACTATTTCCGATGGAATGGCCTACTGGCCCGACAACGCGCCGGTGCACATCAAGCGCACCCTAAGCATGGCGGATGGTGCGGCTGCCAACGTGTCGGAAATTAGCATGAGTGTGCATACCTCGACCCACGTAGATGCGCCCCTGCACTTCTTGCCGAATGGCGACGACGTGACCAAAATCGATTTGAGCACCCTCATGGGCCCGGCGCTGGTAGTCGAAATCGACCATCCCGAATTCATTACGAAGCCGGAAATCGAACACATCCAGCTCGAAAAAGGCAGCCGGGTGCTCTTCAAAACCCGCAACTCGCGCCGCCAGTGGGCCACCGAGCCCTTCAACCCCGATTTTGTGCGGGTGCGGGCCGATGCCGCCACCTGGCTCCGCGACCAGGGCGTGGTCTGCGTGGGCGTCGATTACCTCTCGGTGGGCCCCGCCGATACCCACCATATTCTGCTCGAAGCCGGCATCAGCATCATCGAGGGCCTGGCGCTGCAACAGGCCGAGCCCGGCGAGTACGACCTGATTTGCCTGCCCCTGAAAATTGCCGGAGCCGATGGTGCCCCGGCCCGCGTTATTGCCCGCAAGCGGTAGAGTATTGAGTGAATGAGTGACTCGGCGCGCGCGTGCCTGCTACCGGGCCAATAGCCTTTGGTGCCACAACAGACCTGTACAGTATTCACCGGGTCACTCATTCATCGAGTTACTCATTCACTTATTCACTTATTCACAGATGAAAAAGACACAAATTGGCGTTATCGGCCTCGGCAAAATGGGCTCGGGCCTCGCCCAGCAGGCCGCCGAAAAAGGCTACCCCGTAATAGGTATGGACATCCGGGCCCGGCCCGATCTGGAAACCGACAACCTGCACGTAGTAACTACCATTGCCGAGCTGGCCAAGGGCCTGGAGCGCCCGCGCAAGGTGTTCCTCTATATTCCGGCCGGCGCGGCCGTCGATGGGCTGATTGACAAGCTACTTCCGCATTTTGAGGAGGGCGACATTATCGTGGATGGCGGCAACTCTTACTGGGGTGACTCTATCCGCCGGGCCGAGCGGCTCCAGGCCCAGGGCATCTACTTCCTCGACTGCGGAACCAGCGGTGGCCCTGCCGGTGCCCGCCACGGTGCCTGCTACATGGTGGGTGGTGAAGATGCGGCCGTAAGCCAGCTCCAGGGTTTTTTCGTGGAAACCGCTGTGCCCGATGGTTTTCTGCACACGGGTCCGGCCGGCTCGGGCCACTACGTGAAACTAGTGCACAACGGCATCGAGTTCGGGATGCTTCAGGCCATTGGCGAAGGCATGGGCATGCTCACCCACTTCCGCGACAAGCTCGATATCAGTGCCATTCTGGGCCTCTGGAACAATGGCTCGGTAGTGCGCTCCTGGCTCGTGCAGCTCATGAAACAGATGTACGACCAGGAAGGCCAGAGCTTCGACGTGCCCAGCTACATCGAGGACACCGGCGAAGTGAACTGGCTTGTGGCCGACGCCTTGCGCATGGAAGTGCCCATTCCGGTCATTTCGCAATCCATCATGCAGCTCTTTACCTCCCGCGACCAGGACCCGACCTGGGCCAAGGCCATTGCCATGATGCGCCACGGTTTCGGCGGCCACCCCTACGGCGAGGATGAAGGCCTCAAGCACGAACGCCGGTTTGGGCGGGTGGGGGAGTACCCGATGCCCCAGGATGACAAGGGCTAAAAGAGTGCTTCGGCGGTGCCGGGCGGATGGGGGCGGATGGGCGTATCTTTGCTTTATCACCCCATTGCCCGAACCAACCTTCCTGTGTTTTTCCGGAGCCATTTGCCCGGCTCCGCTGTTCCATATCCGTGACTGACCCAACCACTCCGCCCGCTCGCCCCGACCTGCTGCGCATCCCGTACGACGATTACCGGGCCCTGCCGGCCATTGCCAACTCCGACCTCTCGCGCCTACGCGACGCCCTCAATGGCCGCCCGCCGCGGCCCCATACCAGCGTGGGTGGAGCCCTGGGCCTGGGCACGGCCTTCCACACCGCTCTGCTCGAACCCGACCTCTACGAGCCCGGCCAGCCCGGCATCAACGACACCCTGATTTGGTGGATGGTGGAGGGAGTGCAGCTCGACCCTGAAATGAAGGTGCTGCTCGAAGTGGGCACGCCCGAGCCGAGCTGCATCTTCACGGAGCCCACTACCGGCACGCTTTGCAAGCTCCGCGCCGACCTCGTGGTAGACCATCCGGGCCACCCCTACACCGTAGTCGATTTTAAAACCACCATGGCCCGTGACCACAACCACTTTGTGGAGCAGTGCTCGAATTACGATTACGACCGGCAGGCTGCCTTTTATGCCGATGCTTTGCAGGCCGAGCGGTTTTTGCTGGTGGGCGTGCAGAAGGTAGAGCCATTCAAGGTGTTCGTGTACGCCGTACCGCCGCTGATGCGCTCCGAGGGCCGGGCTAAGTACCTGCGCCTGCTGCACCTGCTCCAGCCCGAGGCACCCGTGCCGCTGTCGGTGCTGCCAGCCGTGCGCGAAGTGCGCGCCGCCCTCTCCGGCGACGGAGATGCGGGGTAAAGACCGTAACTAGCCGATTAGGCAGTATCGAAAAAAATAAAACCATTTATTGTTGGCTGAATAACTATAGTTGCCTATACTTGCATACTTCCGATTTAAAAACGGAACACTCCTATGCGCCTTTTCCACAATAACCGCCAGTTTAATAATTCGAATAATAATATTATTCGAAACTGGAAGGCTATTGTCCCCTTGGGGAAACGGAAAATCAGTAACTGACTTTCTGCTAAAGCCTTCCGTAACTGGAAGGCTTTTTTTTGTGCCGTCAGTATCCGGGAAGGTCTGTTTTATAAGCCCTTCCCGGTAAATTCAGCAGCCTTGGTTTTCTTTCTGATTTTCGAAAAAAATACTCCTTCGGGAGCGAGGAAGCTGTGTGCCTTTTTTAAAATAAAATACGCATCAAACCTTAAATAATAACGCCATGTACCCGACCGAATTATTGCAAACCGAAGAAGCTATCCGGCTCGTGAAGGACACCTTCGCCCGGGAACTGGCCGACCGGCTGAGCCTAAGCCCGGTATCGTCGCCGATTGCCGTGCTCGACGGCACAGGCATCAACGACGACCTGAACGGGGTGGAGCGGGCGGTGGGCTTCCCGATAAAGGCCCAGGCCGAGCGACGGGCGGTGGTGGTGCATTCGCTGGCCAAGTGGAAGCGCCTGCGTCTGCACGAACTGGGCGTGGCCGCCGGCCGCGGGCTGCTCACCGACATGCGCGCCCTGCGCCCCGATGAGGACTACTCGCCCATCCACTCCATCTACGTTGATCAGTGGGATTGGGAAAAGCACATCAAGCCCGGGCAGCGCACGCCAGAGTTCCTGCGCGCTACCGTGGAGCAGATTTACGAGGCGCTGCGAGCCACCGAGGCCCGGATAGTGGCCGAGTACCCAGCTATTACGCCCGTGCTGCCCGGGCGCATCAAGTTTCTGCACGCCGAGGATTTACTGCGCCAGTACCCCGGCCTCTCGCCCAAGCAGCGCGAGCACGAGGCCACCAAGCAGTACGGCGCGGTGTTTCTGATGGGCATTGGCGGCGCCCTGAGCCACGGCGAAGCCCACGACGGCCGCGCCCCCGACTACGACGACTGGAGCACCGAAACCACCACCGGCTACCACGGCCTCAACGGCGACATCCTGCTTTGGCACCCAGTCCTCCAGACTTCGTTCGAGGTTTCGTCGATGGGAATTCGGGTGGATAAGGTAGCGCTGCTGCGGCAGCTGGTACTGCGGGGCTGCGAAGACCGGCAGCAGCTGGATTTCCATGCCCGATTGCTGCGGGGCGAACTGCCCGAAAGCATCGGGGGTGGTATCGGCCAGAGCCGGGTGTGCATGTTCATGCTGCGCAAAGGCCACATTGGAGAGGTGCAGGTAAGCATTTGGCCCGAGAGCGTGCGCCAGAAATTGGCTGAATCCGGCGTGGGGCTGCTGTAACGGCCAGCTGAAAAAGCTGCCCAGGCAGCAGGGCGGGGGAGCAGGTCTGGCGGCCGTAGCTTCTCCGCCCTTTTTCGTGGGCCCCGGTAAGGACGGTTCGTAACGGCAGCCGGTGGGTTTGCGTTGAAGAAACCAGCCGCACAGGCTCACTGCTTATTCGCCACCCGTAATTATTACCGCTTATGGCCACTGAAAAGGAAGACTCCACCGACATCTACGCCGAATTCAAGGAAGACATCAACATGACCGCCGCCGAGCTGGAAAAGTGGCTCAAGACCGATGAATCGAAGTCGGTGGGCCAGGACAGCGGCGACGGCACGAGCATCGGCCACCACTCGGGCGAGAAAATCGTGAAAATCCTGAGCAAGAAAAAAGCCGACCTCACCGCCGACGATGAGGCCCACATGCACAAGGTGCACAGCTACATTAGCCGCCACCTGGCCCAGGGTGGCCCTGATGATAAGAGCGAAACTGAGGAGTCGCCCTGGCGCTACTCCCTCATGAACTGGGGCCACGACCCATTGAAAAAGTAAGCCTGCCATTATACCCCAACAATACCGGCCGCGCCGTTTTATGCCTGATACGGCATAAAAACGGCGCACAATACCCGCTACCAGATCTGGCAGCAGGTGGTGCTGATTGACGCCGAGCTTACCCAGACCGATTCGCTGCTGACGCACACGGCGCAGGCGCTGGAGC
>NZ_NIRR01000068.1 GCF_002204745.1 Hymenobacter amundsenii | reverse complement strand
AACGCCGGCATTCTGCCCTCGGCTATCAATCGCCCAATCACTTTGAAACCCATCTTCAAACAACGTCCCAATTGTGTCCGGCTTAGCTAGACCACCTCATATTCCATCACCATGCAGACTGTAGGAACGATGGGTTAATGCATTGACAACAGCCTCAAGCCAAGCGAATTCAGGCAAAGCAGGTACGCGGGCGAATCTACCGTTGCCTATCAATCTAATTACAGTTCCTACTTCACTCAGTAGCAGCTTCTGAGCTTGCTCAAGCAAGTTGGGTATAGTGCCTTCTAAACGAATGTCTTCGCGCAGATTTGATCTTGTTCCTGTTTCGGCTACAGTTCCATCGTATTTCTGATACCTAATATATGACCAAAGAGGAGGTATTAAACCGAAAAGTAGTTGTCCAGCTTGAGTTACTCCTTGCCTAGCTCCACGATCTATATAGATGCCTCGATGCCGCATCAATGCATCTGTGTCATTCGCTCGCATCCTTTCAGCATATGCATGAATTTGATCGAGGTCCAAATCATCTCTGAATAAATCAGGTACGATTGACTTGTCAAATATTGCCTCGCCTTTGTCAAAAGCAAGTTCCCTCTCTTCTATAATCCCAATTTTGCGGGTTTCATCACCAACCCGCAAAAAGCACTCTCCTTTCTTATTTCGGTGGATAGTCTCGCTCGCTTCGACATCAAGAATTAATAGCCTGTCTGCTCGACCATCCTTATTGGAACAGACTAGATACCGAACAGTATTCCTTACAGGCGGATCAGCATGATCTCGACCAGCCTGTACCCAGTCGTTCAACTGCTTTGAGTATTCGTTGATGCCTTCTATCTGACCATTAGAAACACCAATAACTACGCGTCCTCCGTCTGCGTTTGCGAGGCCAATCATGCATTTCGCTAGACTGTCAGCCGCTATCCTACTACTCTTTCTATCAAACCATTGGTTTTCTGGACTGTTGACAAGGGAGCTTACGTCAGTGTTCACGTCAAGAGGTTCAATGCCGAACAACGACAGCTGACGGGAGAGAGGCTTAGAGAGAGGCGATGGTGTCATTTACTAGCTGAACAGCAGGTAATCGTTGCGCGGTCACCAAAAATAGCTAAATAACACTTTGCGTGCCTCCTATCCGGCTAACATCAGGCTACGGTGCCCTCTATTGGCTACCGAAGCTAATATCGCACAGGCATTTAACTAGCAAGAAACACTGCATCACGGCGATTAAATCACCAAGGGCAGTACTATATGTTCAGTCTCGTCCACTGGGTTATAGGCTGAATACGTTGCGGAACGACTTATAATTTGCAATAGATAATCGCTTTCTGTGCCCTGTAGTGTACCCCAAAACAACAAAAAGCCCGATTCTGGGACAGAATCGGGCTTTCTTGTGGTAATGATTGGAATCGAACCAACGACACCAGCATTTTCAGTGCTGTGCTCTACCAACTGAGCTACATTACCAGCTCGTGGTTCCCGGCAGGCCTATTGGCCGTTGGGGAGCACAAAAGTAGTAAAGCATTTTTAACCTGCAAATCGAAGTCAAAAAAAATCTGCAAAAAGAAAACTAAAGGGCCGCAAAGCTGTAATTTGTTATGCATAACGAGTATATTTCGGCTCCAACCTTAAACTTACCCTTTTCCTGTGCATTTCTCTATTCAGAACATTCTCTTTCTGCTAGTAGCGCTGGCGGGCTTCGGCTTGTTTGCCTGGCAGGCTAGCCGCATCCGGGCCAACGTGCTGATGGGGCGCGACCGGGACGTAAGCGGCGACGTGAACGACCGGCTCTGGAAAACGCTGCTCGTGGCTTTTGGCCAGCAGAAGATGTTCAAACGTCTGACGCCGGCCTTCCTGCACCTGATTGTGTATGTAGGTTTCATCGTCATCAACATCGAGGTCATCGAGATTATGGTTGATGGCCTGTTTGGCACTCACCGCTTCCTGCAGTTCGCCGGCCCGGCCTATTCGGCCCTGACCGGCACCAACGAGATTCTGGGGGCACTGGTAGTGGTGGCCGTCACGGCCTTCTGGTGGCGGCGCAACGTGAACGTGGTGCGCCGCTTCACGGGCTCCGAAATGCGGGCTTGGCCTAAAATGGATGGCAATATCATCCTGTATGTGGAGGTGGTGCTGATGGTGGCCCTATTTCTAATGAACACGGCCGATTTGAAGGCACATCAGTTGCAAAACCTGACCATGCCGGGCTCGTTCCCCGTTAGCCAGTTCCTGACCGGATTGCTGCCCGACAGTGTACCAATGCTGCACGTACTGGAACGCATCGGCTGGTGGTCGCACATTGTGGGCATTCTGCTGTTTCTGAACTACCTACCCAGCAGCAAGCACTTCCATATTATTATGGCGTTCCCGAACGTGTACTTCTCGCGGCTGATTCCGCAGGGGCAGTTCTCGAACGTAGATAGTATCACCCACGAGGTGAAGGCCATGATGGACCCGAGCTACCCCGTGCCCGCTCCGGCTACCAACCCCGACGGTTCGGCTGTGGCACCCACGCCCTTTGGGGCCAAGGACGTGAACGACTTAGCCTGGACCAACCTGCTCAACGCTTATTCCTGCACCGAGTGCGGGCGTTGCACGTCGGTGTGCCCGGCCAACCTCACCGGCAAGCTCCTCTCGCCCCGCAAAATCATCATGGATACCCGCGACCGGATGGAGGAGAAGTACAACGAGCCGCTCCTCTTCAACCCGGCCCTGTACGGTAAAGAAGCCAAGCACGACCCCCAGGAGCAGCTCGACAAGGAAAACCACACCCTGCTGCGCGGTTACGTAACGCCCGAAGAGCTCTGGGCCTGCACTACCTGCAACGCGTGCGTCGAGGCCTGCCCCGTGAACATCAACCCGCTGGAAAGCATCATCGAGATGCGCCGCTTCCTGGTGCTCGAAGAGTCGGCCGCCCCCAACGCCCTGAACGCCATGTTCAGCAACATCGAAAACAACGGTGCGCCCTGGGCCTTCTCGCCATCCGACCGCTTCAACTGGGCCGACGAGCTATTCGTAGCGGACAAAAAGGAGCTGGAAGTCAGGAGCTAGGATTCAGAAGGCAGTCCGTGCTTTCAATTCTTTCCTGTTACCGCTTCCTCCTTCAAAACGGAATTCCATCCGGTGAATTCTATCTTCTAACTCCTGACTCCTAGCTTCTCAAAATAATGGCTGAGCAAACTGCCAAGCGTCCCGTTTCTGTTCCCGTCATGGCCGATTTGGCCGCCCGCGGCGAAAGCCCGGAAATCTTGTTCTGGGTGGGCTGCGCCGGCGCCTTCGACGACCGGTACAAGCGCGTAACCCGGGCTTTCGTCCGTATCCTCGACCACGTGGGCGTGAACTACGCCGTGCTGGGCAAGGAGGAAAGCTGCACCGGCGACCCGGCCAAACGGGCCGGCAACGAGTTCCTGTTTCAGATGCAGGCCATGACCAATATTGCCACGCTCGACGGCTACGGCATCAAGAAGGTTGTAACGGCCTGCCCGCACTGCTTTAACACCATCAAAAACGAGTACCCTGCCCTCGGTGGCAACTACGAGGTAATTCACCACAGCACCTTCCTGCAGCAGCTCATTAACGAGGGTAAGGTGACGGCCCAGGGCGGCGAATCGTTCAAAGGCCGCCGCATCACGTTCCACGACTCCTGCTACCTGGGCCGCTCCAACAACATCTATGAGGCTCCCCGCGCTGTACTGGAAGTACTGGATGCCGATTTGGTAGAGATGAAGCGCTGCAAAACCAATGGCCTCTGCTGCGGCGGCGGCGGCGCGCAAATGTGGAAAGATGCCGAGCCCGGCAACAAAGAGGTGAACATCGAGCGCACCGAGGAAGCCTTAGCCACCCTCGATGGTAACGCCGCCGCGCTGGAAAACCTGCAAGGTGTGCAGAGCAATGCCCCCGCCGTACCCGCCGGCGCTGGTTCTGCCAACAGCGTAATTGCCGTAGCCTGCCCGTTTTGCATGACCATGATGGCTGACGGCGTGAAAAATAAAGAGCGCGAGCAGAACGTGCAGGTCTTCGACCTGGCCGAGCTTATCGCCTCTGCTGAGGGCCTGAATGCCTAAATTGCTTCGTGCTATAATAGGATACTGAAAACAGCCCCGGCCGGAACTTCCGGCCGGGGCTGTTTCTTTGTAGTATGTAGCGCAGGGTTGCCGCATGGCATAAGCCCAACATCCGAATCCCAAGTGTCTCCCATGTACGTTCCCTTCGAGCAGTTGCCGGCTTCGGCCCGCATCTGGATATACCAGGCCACCCGCCCCCTCACAGCCGCCGAACAGGCAAGCCTGCAACCGGCCCTGCACCGCTTCGCCCACGAATGGACCAGCCACGGCCGTAACCTAGCGGCCTCGGCCGTTGTGCTCCACGACCAGTTTCTGGTAGTTGGGCTCGATGAAGCCGTGGCCGATGCCAGTGGCTGTTCAATTGATGCTTCGGTCCGTTTCGTGCAAGGCATTGAGCAGGAGTTGGGGGTGGAGCTGCTGGAAAAGTCGAAGCTGGCTTTTCTGGTCGGTGGCGAAGTCCGACTGCTCGACCGGCGGGAACTGCGCCCAGCAGTAGCCGCCGGTACGTTGGTACCCGAAACCCTTTACTTCGATAACACCATCGGGCAGCAGGGGCAACTGCTGGAACGCTGGCCTGCCCCGGCAGCCACTACCTGGCTTGCCCGTTATTTCAATTGATACCCTAGAACAGGCTCTTCCACCGGAAAACTTGCATATTAGCCCCACTATTCACGCTAAGCCAGCCCCGGAGAGGTTCATCACCCGGTTCCTTTTTCCTTTCTCTATGAAAAATTCTGTTCTGTTATGGACGGCCGTGGGCTCGGCCACTCTGCTCGCGGGTTGTGCCACCACCGGGGGCTTGAGTAAAGCTGATAAACGGTTTGCACGCGGCGAGTACGAGTCGGCTATTACCTTATATAAGGCCGATGTGGCCAAAGGCAAGAACGTGGCCGCTGCCAATTATAGCCTCGCCGAATCGTACCGCCTCTCCAACCGTATCGACCAGGCCGAAGGGTACTACAAAGCCGCCATAGACGGCGGCGCCCGTAAAGCCGACGCCGGTTATTATTATGCCTCGGCGCTACGGGCCAATGGCAAGTTCGACGAGGCCGCCGAGCAGTTCACGAAGTACGCCGAAACCGGCAGCAACCGCAACTTGGCTGCTCAGGCCGAAGCCGAAGCCAAAAATGCGTTGGCCTCCCGCGAACTGTCGGCCATGCGGACCAACAGCGAGGTGTCGCCGCTCGACGAAATCAACACGCCCGCTTCCGAGTTCAGCACCACCCGCATCCCCGATACCAAAGAGCTGGTTTTCGCCTCAGGCCGCGACGGCAAGGTGTATCCCGGCAATGGAGAAGGGTTCAACGACCTCTACGCCGTGCAGTTCGCCGATGCCCAGCAGCTTACTGGCGGCACCATTCGCAAGCTTGACCCCATTGTTAACTCCGCCAACCGCCACGAAGCCAGCGCCACCTACTCGCCCGATGGCAAAATGCTGGTGTTCGCCCGCTCGAACGACGGTTCGAAAAAGGGGTACCTGAGCGTAGATCTGTGGGTTTCTTACTACCGCGAAGCCGCCTGGACCGAGCCCGAAATCCTGCGCGGCGTGAACAGCAGTACCGCCGACGAGTTTTCGCCGGTATTCTCGCCCGATGGCCAGACGCTCTACTTCGCCTCCACCCGCAAGGGCGGCCTCGGCGGCAGCGACTTGTACAAGGCCATCATGGAAAGCCCGGGCCGCTTTGGCGCCCCCGAAAACCTAGGCGATAAGGTGAACACAGTCGGCAATGAGAACTTCCCGGCCATTTCACCCGATGGCGTGCTCTACTTCTCCTCCGATGGCCACCCCGGCCTGGGCAAGCTCGATATTTTCAAGCTCGATAAAGGCAAGGCCCAAAACCTGGGCGCCCCCATCAACAGCAACGGCGACGACTTCGCCCCCTTCTTCCTCGATAAGCAGGCAGGGGTATTTTCCTCGAACCGGGCCGGTGGCAAAGGCTCCGACGACTTGTACCGCTTCCGTGAGAACCGCACCAAGCTGGTCACTTTCCTGGCCGATGGCACGCTGGTAGAGCGCAACGACCAGACCGGCAGCACCACGGCCGTGCCCAACGAAACCGTCACGCTGTTTGGGGCCACCGGCCAGCAACTGCAAACCACCACCACCAGCCCTGACGGTAAGTTTACCTTCAAGCTCGACTCAACTGCGGCCAGTTACTCCCTCGTCGCCAACCGCGACGGGTATTTTACGGCCCGCAACTCCCTGACCACCATTGGACGCAAGCCCGCCCAAGAGGCGTTGCCTAATCCCGTGAACGAAGTGCGGATACCCGTAACGCTCACGCTCACCAAAATCGTGAAGAACAAAGCCATCGTAGTTGACAACATCTTCTACGACTACGACAAAGCCAACATCCGACCCGATGCCGCGTTGGAACTCGATAAGTTAGTGGAAACTCTTAACGACAACCCCAAAATCACCATCGAGTTGAGCTCTCACACCGACTCCCGCGGTAAGGATGCCTACAACCAAGCGCTTTCGCAACGCCGGGCCCAGTCGGCCGTCGATTATATCATCTCTAAAGGAGTCGACCGCAGCCGTATTACAGCCCGGGGCTACGGCGAGTCGCGGCCGGTAATTGCGAATGCCAAAACCGAGGAGGAGTACCAGCGCAACCGCCGCACCGAGTTCAAGGTGACCAAAATCGCGCAGTAACAAGGCTTTACAGTCATTGATGTGCCGCTCGGTCTGCTCCAGCAGGTCGGGCGGCTTGTTTTTACATTGATAGGGGAGGGGCTGCAGGAGGAAGTGGCATAGTCCTTGGCTTTAGCCCGGAAGAATAGCTTTCCTCCGCTCCCCTCCCATGAAAAAGCCCTTACTTCTGCTCCTGAGTATCCTATTGCTGGTAACCAGTGCACTCCGGGCCGCACCAGTCGCGGCCAGTATTTCCGGCGAGCGGGGCTTATCCTTCCGCCTTTTGCTCGATGGCCGACCCGTTACCCGGGGTGCCATTCCCCAGATATATCTGGAACAGTTACAGCCCGGTTACCATTGGGCCGACTTCTTCATTCCCGTAGGGCGAGGGCAGAACGTGAGCTACCGCACGCAGCTCTTTCTGGCCGATGGTTTCGAGACTAACTTCGTGTTGCTGGCCCGCCCCGGCTTTCCACCATCATTGCGCGCGATTAATACGGTACCCTTAGCGCCCCCGGTACATGCAAGGCCTATCCCCGGGACGTACCCAGGAGCAACTTATTCGGCTCCTATATATAGCATGAGCCCAAACGAAGTGAATGGGCTGCTCCAAACCATCCAGCGACAGGCATTCGATGATGCCAAAATAGCCCTCATGCACGATGCCCTGCACGATGTCACCATCGAAGCCCTAGATGCCCGCCGCCTCATTCAGTCCCTGGCATTCGACCAAAACCGAATCGAAACCGCCAAATACCTATATGGGCACGTGTTCGACCGGCACAATTTCTACCAGGTATATGATGCCTTGGTCTTTACTTCCAGTATTCAGGAAGTCCAGCGATACGTGCAATCCGTCCGTTAAACCGCTTTTTGTGTCATTAGAGGGCTTCCCTTGGACTGTTGCAGCAGCCCCCAAGGGAAGCCCTATTAGCTTACGCGTTAAAAAGAAAGTCGCTGACTGTGTGAGCCAAAGCGGGTCCTACACAGGTATTTCAAGGCCTGGGTTTGCAGAAGCGGGATAGATGCCGCACTTTTGCACTCCCAATCCGAAACGCGGAAGGGACCGGCCGCTACGGCAGCCAGGACTTGAAAAAGTTTTTTGCTCCGGAG
>NZ_NIRR01000067.1 GCF_002204745.1 Hymenobacter amundsenii | reverse complement strand
CCAAGTGCCCTGCGGTGCCACCACTCGAAATTCGCAGGAGAATTCATGGCGTTTCATGGTGAAATGACCGGTTGCGGATGCATTGTTTCGTATAATTGAGGCGAAGTCGAAGAATCTCTACCGCAATAGTAAAACCAACACCAAGGTTAGCATTGCGGTAGAGATTCCTCGACTTCGCCTCCGGCTTCGCTCAGAATGACGTTCATTAAATCTTGCCCTTACAGCCGGCCGATATTGCCGTAATCGGGCACGTCGAGGTGGTTGCTGATGTCGTGCTTTACTTTTTCTACGACGCCGCGGCCGAAGAGGCTGATGCCGGCGTTGAGCACGAGCAAGGCAGCCGTGCCGGCCGACACCCACTCGGTAGTTGATTCGTGGCGGCGCTTTTTATCGGCGGCCCACTGCACCAAGCAAGTGCCAAGGCCGATGGTGAGCAAGCCGGCCGGAGCGAAAGCCAGCCATTTTTCTTTGTGCGTCATAGGGGGAAAACGAGTGCGGGGTGGAACGAAGTCGACCGAAGCTGCTAAGATAACGACCAAACGGGTTTTTCGGCTGCGGCCGTCTATACAATCGTACCTTTGGGCGCGGAGTTTCCGGCCGCGCCGTTATTTTTTGACCCGGCTGCCTGGCTGCTCCCGCTTCGGCCCGCCCGCCCGAGCCCCGTGCTTTTCCCCTGTCCTGATGCTCCTTTCTCCCTACCAGCGCCTGCTCGACCTGGCCTTTGCCGAGCCCGCCGCGGCTACCCGCTACCTGACCCCCGCCACCCGCGACGCCTACCGCACCTTCGAGCAGGCCAGCCCCGCCGACCTGCCCTACTGCTTCGAGCGCGTGCGCCTGGGCGTGGCCCTGACGCTGCTTAAGCTGCTGGCCGAGCTGGGTGACCTCGACGAGGCCCGCAAAGTGCTCGATGTATTGCTACGCGCCCTCAAGGCCCCATCGGTAGCCGCCATCGATACCACCATTCAGAAAGAAGCCGCCGCCTTCGAGCGCCTCTACGCCAACCTCTACGTCAACGAAGATGGCGAGCAGCTGCTGCACTTATTCGAGCAAACCCTCGACGCCGATTCCCAGCCCCAGATGGACGACGTGATTCGGGAGGCGCTGCGGCTGGTACCCACCCTTGATTTCAGCCGCGACGACGAGGAGGACGAGAGCTAGATTTTTACCCACAGCGTAAAAAAGCCTGTCATTCAGAGCAGAACGAAGAATCTCGCGTGCCGAGGTTGGATTAGTAACCCAACCTACAGCGAGATTCTTGTTCTGCTCTGAATGACAGGCTTTCTGCTTCAATTATTTGTTATCTTCTGACTGAACCTTCTCTCGCCAACTTCTCCCTTTTCCTATGACCCTTGCCATTCTTGGACTGATTTTACTGGTGGTCGGCTTCACGGCCCGCCGCAACGTGTCGGCCATTGGCGCCTACCGGGGGCTGCTGCTGGCCGCCGGGGCGCTGCTGGTGGTGCTGGGCCTAGCCCTGAGCACCGTTATTCAGGTTGACGCCGGCGAAGTAGGCGTGCAGACGCTCTTCGGGCAGGTGCAAAAACGGGTGCTGCCCAGCGGCCTGAACATCGTCAATCCGCTGGTCGAAGTCACGCGCTTCGATACCAAAACTCAGAATTACACCATGTCGGCCATCCGCAACGAAGGCCAGCAGGCCGGCGACGATGCCATCCGGGTGCTCTCGGCCGACGGCCTGGAAGTAGTTATCGACCTGACGGCCCTCTACCACGTCATTCCCGCCGAAACGCCCCGCATCCTCTCCACCATCGGGGCCGATTATGAGAGCAAAATTGTGCGCCCCATCGCCCGCACCCGCATCCGCGACAACGCCGTGTACTACGACGCCGTGGCCCTCTACTCGACCCGCCGCGACGAGTTCCAGACCCGCATCTACAAGAGCATTGAGGACGATTTTCGCAAGAATGGCCTCCAGCTCGACCAACTCCTGATCCGCAACATCCAGTTGCCGGTCGCCGTCAAGCGCAGCATCGAGAGCAAGATTTCGGCCGAGCAGGAAGCCCAGAAAATGCAGTTCGTACTTCAGAAAGAGCGTCAGGAAGCCGACCGCAAGCGCGTGGAGGCCCAGGGCATCGCCGACTACCAGAAAATCATCAACAACGAGCTCAGCGACAAACTCTTGCAGTACGAATCCATCAAGGCCAACAAGGAAATTGCCCTCTCGCCCAACACCAAAGTCATCATCACAGGGGGCGGTAAAAGTACTCAGCTGCTCATTTCAGATAAGTAAATCCGCCTGGCTGTAGAGCACGAAAAGGCCGCCCCGGACTCCGAGGCGGCCTTTTTGCGGTACTGTCAAGCAGCAATGACTAGTAGCCGGGGTTCTGGACCAAGTTGGGGTTGGCGTTGATTTCGCGTAACGGAATGGGTAACACCAGTTGGTTGGAGCTGAAGGGAATAACCTCCGTAGGCATGTTGGGCGGCGAAGTGCTGCCCTGGGTGCGCTTGAGGTCGTGGAGACTAAAGCCTTCAAACAGCAGTTCCAGTTTGCGTTCCTTAAGAACAGCGGGCAACGTAAGCGTGGTCAGAGCGGGCAAACCCGCCCGCTCCCGGATGCGGTTGATGTCGCTGAGGGGCGAGGCCCCTACGCTGGTGCCGGCCCGGAAGTTGGCTTCGGCGCGGGTTAGGTACATCTCGGCCAGCCGCAACAGCTTAATGTTGCCGTAGAGCACGTCGTACTTCGTGGTGTAGACGACGCCGCTGAGGGTGCGGAAGAGCTTGGCCCGGGTATCACCTTTCTCAAACTGATCCAGCAGTTGCTTTTGAATCTCAACGTCGCCCCGCCGGCTGGCCGAATAGAACGTATTCAGCTCATTACGCCCGCTTTGGGCCGTAACCTGAATAGCGAACAAATCTTCCGAGGTATTGCCCAGCAAGTCGTTGTTAGAGGTAAATTCGTCGGCGTAGCTGGGTACCAACGCTCCGCCGGGAACCTGAAGGGCACGGTTGGCGGCGGCGGCGGCGGCGGGGTAATTGCCTTGCTGCAAGTATACGCGAGCCAGCAAAGCGGCCGCGGCGTATTTGTTGGCGAAGAAGCCGTTACTGCCCGGTAGCAAATTTTCGGCCGTAGTTAAGTCGGCAATCACCTGGGTATACACTTCGGCCACTGTGTTGCGGCTAACCTGGCTGGCGGCCGAAATTACGGTAGTGGGCGTAAGCACCAGCGGCACCCCCGGGTTGCTCTGCGGGTTACCGTCGTTCCAGGCTTTGCCAAAGAGCCGCACCAAATCAAAGTAAAGCAACGAGCGCACGAACTTCGCTTCGCCCTCGATACGGGCCTGCTTGCCGGGCGTGTCGAGCCGGTCGATGGCCCCCAACACACTATTGACGCGGTTAACAGTATTATAGGCGTTCAGCCACATGGTCTGCACGAAACCGTTGTCGCGCAATATTACCTTGCGTTGGAATTGGTTGGGCGGAATAAACGTGCCGACGAACGCAATGTCGCCATTGTCGGCCAGCAAGTCGCTCGTGAGTTGGAAGTAGCCGCCGTAGGCATCGACGTTCTGGATGCCGGTGTAGGCACCCACCATCGCCGCTTCCACGTCGGCCGAGGTGGCCAGCGCCGTGCTGGCATCGATGTTATCAACCGGATCTACGTCGAGCTTTTTGTTGCAAGCCGTCAGCAGGCTGGTGCTTAGCAAGGCGGCTACGGCCGCCTGATACAGTATTTTCTTCATGAGTTCGGGTTCTGAGGGATGTTAGCAACCAGACTAAAAGCCCAGCGTTACGCCAATGGTGTAGGTGCGGGGCTGGGGGGCGGTATAAAAGTCAATGCCCTGGTTGATGTTACCCTGCGTGTTGGTAACTCCGGTGGTGGGGTTGGAATTTCCAGCCAGATAGTCGGTGCTCACCTCCGGGTCCCAGCCCTTGTAGTCAGTGAACGTAAGCAGGTTTAGGCCCTGCACGAACACCCGGGCCGATTGCAGCTTGGCCCGCTGCGCCACGGCCACCGGAATGTTGTAGCCCAACGTGGCCGTGCGCAGGCGGCCGTAGGAGCCGTTGCGCACGAACTGCGACGAGAGGGCAATGCCGTTACCGCCGAAATACTCGGCCCGCGGCACGTTGGTGATGTCGCCCGGCTTTTGCCAGCGGTTGAGCTGGTCGCGGGTTTGGTTGTCGGGTCCGTTGTTGAAGCCAGTTGAGTAAAACTGCGCGCCCCCGTCGAACACCTTGTTTCCGAATACGCCCACCAGCGTCGCCGTCAGATCGAAACCCTTAAAGCTGAACGTGTTAGTCAAGCCCCCGGTCCAGGTGGGGTTGGGGTTGCCCAGCGGCACCAGTTCGGCCTCGTTGCTGTTGGCCGTGGTGCTCCGGTTCAGGTTGCCGTTGGTGTCGGTCGTGTTGAGGTAATAAAGCGCGTTGCCATTGGCTGGGTCAACGCCGGCGTACTCCGGCCCCACGAATACGCCCAGCGGCTGGCCCTCCTGGGCCCGGTTAAGGAAGTTGCCCAGAATCGGCGGGCCATCAAGCTTGGTAACGCGGTTACGATTGCGGGCCGCGTTTACGCTCGTCGTCCAGTTGAAGGGCCCTTCAATGTTGCGGGTGGTCAACGACAGCTCGATACCGCGGTTTTCCATGTTGCCCACGTTCTTAAACAGCGTAGCGAAGCCCGACGTGCCGGGTACTGGCTGCGAGAGGGCCAGGCCGGTGGTTTTTTTCAGATACAAATCCACTTCACCACTGATGCGGCCCTGTAAGAAGCCATATTCCAGGCCTACGTCAGTCTGAGTAGTTGTTTCCCAGGTTAGGTCGGGACTGGCCAGCTGCAAGGGGCGCTGGCCGGGGATGCCGACGTAGCCCGAAGTGCCCGAATACAGCGCCCGCGAGGCAAAGTTGGCGAAGCCCTGGTTGCCGGTACGGCCAATGCTACCCCTTATTTTGAGCATACTCAGCACGGCGTTATCCTTCAAAAAGGACTCTTCTGAAATCAGCCAGCCCGCGGAAGCGGCCGGAAAGAAGCCGTAGCGCTTGTTCACTCCGAACCGTGAAGAGCCGTCGAGGCGGGCGCTCAGGCCGGCCAGATATTTGCCGGCGTAGTTGTAGCTGGCCCGCCCAAAGTAAGAAACCAGCGTATTCTCCGTCTGATTCGTAGCGCCCGCGGTAATCTGGGCGGCGCTAACCAGCGTTTTGTATGAGTCGGAGGCAAACTGCGAGCCCGTTACGCTGTTCGACTTTATCTGCGTGGCCTCATAGGAGGTGCCCAGAGTAAAATCCAGCGTGTGCAGCTCGTTGAGGACCTTGTCGAAAGCTAGAAAGTTGTTCACTACAACCCGGGCGCTGGTAGTGGCCGCATTGAAGCCGAAGCCGTTGGTCGGACCAGTATTGCGGGCCGTTACGCGCCCCAGAAACTGGTTTTCATCCTGGTTGATAATATCGGTACCAAGCTGCGAGTTGAACATTAGCCCCGGCAGCAACCGGAACTGAGCGTAGGCGTTGCCCAGCACCCGATACGAAGTAGTGAGGTAGTTGCCGTTTCGGACGCTGATGAGGGGGTTGTAGTAGAACGGGTAGGTCGAGTTCGGCTGGCCGGTGCTGGGGTCGAGCACCCCGCTGAGCAGGCCCGAGCGCGGGTCGATAAAGGGCGTAATCGGGGCCAGGGCCACGATTTGCATCGGCGAGCTAAACGCGTTGTCGTTAGGCAGGCGCTGGTTGTCGGAGCGCGAGAGGCCGATGTTAAGGCCTAGCTTCAGCCGGTCGGTGGCCTGGTTGTCGAGGTTGAAGCGGGTGTTGATGCGTTGGTAGCGGTTGCCAACCAGAATGCCGTTGTTGTCGCTGTACTGGCCCGAAAAGAAGAACTTGGTTTTCTCGTTGCCACCGCTGGCACTAATGTCGTACTGGCTGAACCGACCCTTCTGAAAAGTCTCGTTCTGCCAGTTGGTGTCTACCCCGTTGGTGGCGTAGTCGGCCTGTCCAGCGGCGTAGCGCGTCAGGCGGGCATCGATAGAAGCCGCCGACGAGCCAAAGTTTTGCAGGGCTTCGGTTAGCAGCGTCCGGTACTCTTCAGCGTTGAGGAATTCACGCTTACGGGTAGGCTCACTCCGGCCGGTCTGGTAGCCGACCGTGAAGCGCGTACCGCCCTGTTGCCCCCGCTTGGTCGTAATCAGCACCACGCCATTGGTCGCCCGCGAGCCGTAGATGGCCGAGGCCGCCGCGTCTTTCAGGATACTGATGCTGGCAATGTCGTTGGGGTTGATATCGGAAATCGGGTTGGTCGCGGCCGAAGTCGACGAAAGGTTGTCGGACACCACCGGGATGCCATCGACCACATACAGCGGCTGGTTGTCGCCGCTAATGGACGATACCCCCCGCACCCGCACCCGGATGCCCTGGCCGAGCTTGCCGCTGCCGCTTTCAATAAATACACCCGCCGCTTTCCCCTGGATAGCTTGCTCGAACGAGGGCAGCGCCACGTTGGCTACTTCTTTGCTACCAAGCTGCACTACCGAGCCCGTCAGATCAGCTTTCGACTGTGAACCGTAGCCTACTACCACGGCCTCGCCCAGCTCCGTGGCGTTGCTGCGGAGCGTAACGGGCAGGTTGGTGCGGTTTCCCACTAACACGCTCTGGGTTTCGAATCCAATAGAGCTGATAACCAGTGTGGCTCCGGCCGGCACACTTAGCGTGAAGCTGCCATCGGTACCGGTGCTAGTACCGTTGGAGGTACCTTTCTCCAACACCGTCACGCCTGGCAGACCGGAACCACCTGCGTCGGTCACGCGCCCGCTGACGGCGCGGGTTTGGCCAACGGCCGTCGTGGCCACCAGCAGGCTACCCATCAGGGGCAGTAAGTAGTTTTTTCTCATATCAAGGGGAACCCCGGCTGGGGTGTAAGAGTGGAAAATACCAAGCTGCTGATCAGCAAGCACAAAGGCCTCTGCCAAGCAGGCCAACATGCCCACGACCGGACCCCGCGACAGAATCGCGAACCGGAGCAGCTTGCAACTGATTGTCAATTTGCAACCGAACCCATGAATAATGCAAGTGCTACCCCATTTACTTATCAGCCCGGTGGTTTGCCAGCCGCCCACTTCCTACCTTTACTACCATTGCCCGGTTGGTTTTTCGGGCCTTCATTTTTCTTATCTAGTTGATGCCCGATATTCAGTACCTCACCGACGGAGCCGCCGTAGCCCAGGCAGCCCAGGCGCTGCACCAAAGCCCCCGCGTGGCCCTCGATCTGGAATTTGACGATATGCGCCACCGCTACGGTCGCAATCTGGCCCTCATTCAGGTGTTCGACGACCAGACGGTGTACCTGATTGACCCGCTGGCCCTAACCAACCCGGACCAGGAACTGGAGCCGCTTTGGCAGGTGCTGCGCGACCCGGCGGTGGCCAAAGTTTTCCACAGCTGCAAGTCCGATATTTTGCTGCTCGATGAGCTCTACGACGTGCACGTGCGCAACATCGTCGACACCAGCGTGCAGTACACGCTGCTGGCCGAGGCCGACAACAACATCTCGCTGGGTCGCCTCATTCAAGAGGAATTAGGGCTGGAAGTGGACAAGGGCGAGCAGAAGTCAAACTGGCTTAAGCGCCCCCTCACCGAAGCTCAGAAGCAGTACGCGGCCAACGACGTGCTGTATCTGTTCGAGCTCACCGACCGCCTCGACGCCAAACTGGCCGAGCTGGGCCGCACGGCTTGGGCCGAGCAGGAAAACCAAGCGCTTGAAGAGGTGCGCTACTCGCGCGATGAGCGCCCTTATATGCGCCTGGCCGGCAAATACCGCATCATGCCCCCCGAGCTACCCATGTTCCGCGACTTGTTCATGCTGCGCGACGAAGTAGCGCGCCACATCGACCGGCCCTCGTACATGGTGGCCAGCAACGACCGGCTTGCTGAGCTCACTCGCCTGCCCGTGACGAGCTCCGGCCACCTGCGCAACGCCAATGGCCTGCATCCCGAACTCAAGCGCGGCTCCTTCGCCGACCGCCTCGTGGCCCTGAGCCAGGAAGACCGCCCCGCCGAGCCGCCCCTGCCCGCCGACCAGCGTCGCTTCCCCTTCCGCCGCCGCCTGAGTGGGGCCAAAGCCGCCGAAGCCGATGCCCGCGAGGCCCTGCTCATCACGCTCAAGGCCCACCTGGCCGCCGACTACAACCCCATCATGGCCAACCTGGTACTCAGCAACCGCCTCATGGGCGACATCATTGAGCTAGGCGCCGACCAGACCCTGCGCCCCTGGCAGCACCAGATTCTGACCGATACGGCCCAGAAGCACCAAGTAGACTTCGCACAGGTAGCAAAGCCATTCGAGAAGTAGGAAGTTAGAAGTGAGTACCAAGAAGTGAGAGGTGAGACTTTCGTGCTGACACCCGTGGGCCTTGAGGGCCTTTTGCAACTCGGGGAAAAAGCGGATGGACTCCTGGCCGACGGTCAGAATCCGGTCGTTGGGTTGTAGGCCGGCTTTGGAGG
>NZ_NIRR01000066.1 GCF_002204745.1 Hymenobacter amundsenii | reverse complement strand
GGCTGCACTCCAGCATCGACTATCAGACCCCCTATTACGCTCACCAACAGCTTCTTCCACTTAACGCCCTAAACTGTCCAGCGTAACTAGACCACCTCAGCATACCCTCTAAATTGCTCGGAATCGCCCTTTTCTATCCTGTTTTCGGACTACTCTTTCTGATATGGGGCTTAGCGTATAAAGCCGCCTTTTTAGAACAAGAACCCCTTATACAACGGCGCATCTGGATCAAGAATGTTTGTTCATGAAATTGTCGGGCGCCTTACTGGAATATTTGCCTCGTAAAAGTGGTTGATTTACGACGTGGTGTTCTGCAAACTACAGTCCCAACGCCTGTGCGGCATTATAGGAAACCACATTGTTAAGCTGGGTGTAGCGCTCAATCATCGCATCCGTTTTCTGCTTGGTCTGGTTCTTAATGGCCTTGTGGGACTGCCCGTTGAGCACGGCCACCGTCACAAAGGACACGCGCAGTGAGTGCGCAGAATAGCTCGGGCCGAGGCGCTTTTGCACCAGCTTGTTGATGGAAATGTCTGATAGCCGCTTGTCTGATGGTACGGCCATCTGCCTCGGGGCCGCCCGCGGAATCTTGACGAACAGCGGCCCCGTAGTCCGGCCCAGCAGATTAAGCCAGGTCCGTAGGCAGCGTACCGGGCAGAAGTCCATCGTAGGGGCGTAGAAAATCGCTTTGTCCTCTACGGCCCCGTACTGGTTCGTCTTGCTTTTGGCCAGGTGCACCAGCAGCGCCCGCTCCGTGAATTCGAGTTGCTCGATGTTGAGCTCCACCAGTTCTGAACGCCGGAAAGCCCCCGCGAAGCCGAGCAGCAGCAGCGCCCGGTCGCGCAGGCCCGCCGATGTTTCCAGATCGATGCGGCGGATGGCCTGCTTCAGCTCCTCCACGGTAAAGGCCTGCGCCTGGTCCTGGCGCTTGCCCAGGGTGCGGGCAATGCCTTCCATCACCACGTTGAGTGCATCGAGCGTGGCCGGTAGCCGGTGGCCGGCGAGCTGGTGGGCTTTGCGGATGGCGGCCAGGTGCCGCTTGATGGTGGCCAGTGAATGGGGCCGGGTGAGGGGCTGCTGGCCCTTGCGCTTCTTCTTTTCCCCACCGCCCCCGTCGCCGGGTTGCGGGGTTGGCTTCTCCGTCGCCAAGTACGCCACGTACTCGGTCAGCGTTTCCACGTCGGCTGGCAGCGCCCGCAGTCCGTGTCGCTCGCAGAAGCCGACATAGCTTTTTAGATCCGAGGTGTAGGCGCGCTCCGTGTTAGCCGCGCCTTGCAGGCCGACTTCCAAGAAGCCGGTGACTTTGGCCGAGGCCCGGGCCAGCTGGGTGCTGACCGTGGGGGGAACAGGGGACGCCGGAACAATGGAAAGGTCTTCGCGCATGGAGTACGTGCAGGGAGCCGTGGGGGCTACTGAATTTAGAAGTTCAATTCGTCCGTTGGTGCACACCTTATATATAGGGTGTCGAAACTAGGGTCAAACGAACACTCTTTTCGCGGGTAAATATAAGTTATGATAAGTGAGCGTTATCATAAGTTATATTGGAAGAGTCAGGTGTCGATAAGGAAGTTTATGATACTGCTAAAAGTGACGTTTATTGAGCTAGGAGACGCGGTTAAGCGATTCAGGACTTGCATTGATTCTATTCGCGCGGACGATATGAGGATAATGACTGACACCCGATAGCCAACTTAGCGGGGGGCTACAGATGCGGTTGCAACATCACTGATAACAGCACTGACCGGCCCATTCCCGAACTTTCCCGAAACTAGAATGCTCAACCTATAGACTTAGCGCCCATAGACTACTAGCCAATACACCTGTGTCCGGGTAGCCGGCGGATGCCTAGGAACTTTTAAGCCATCTTTACAGTACAGAAATTACTGTAACACCTTGCTTCTCAACAAATGAAACTGCGTGACCGATATCCCCAGTTGCAAAATCCCGCCGTGGTGAAAGCCATGGTGGTGCGTTCTGTGTATGCCTCGATGGCCCTGGAGAATCAACTCGTGTCAGTCGAGCGGATAGAGGCGCTCTATGAGCAAACAACCCTTTCCACTTCTACAGCGGCCGGAGCTGCTCGTGAATAAGCGCCTGCAGCGGCGCTAGATGATAGTCGTCTGCTTGCCGGATAGCCTGCAGGTATTGGGTGCGCCCCTCGCCTTGTTCTCGTCGGTAGAGAATGACTTCTTGAAAGCCGTAGCCATAGGCCAGCAGATTGGTGAAGAGGCGGGCCGTACGGCCATTGCCATTAACAAACGGGTGAATTGCGACCAGCCGGTGGTGGGCGTAGGCTAATACAGCCGCCACCCGCTCCGCGGTTGGTTCTGCCGGCAGCAACGCGTGCCGATGTCGCAATTCGTCGATGAATTCGTAGAGTAGCAACGGGACCTGGTTGGCAGGCGGTGGTAGGTAGGCCCCGACATTGGGTACTTGCTTTCGCCACTGGCCGGCCCAGTCGTAGAGGTGCTGAAAGGCCCGCCGGTGTAAGTCTTGCAGCAAGCTGACCGACAGCTCCACCGGATACTCTATTTCCTCCAGCAGATAGCGCTCTACCTGCGCGACGCCCAATGCCTCCTGCTCGTTGAGCTCATCTTTGCTGGTCAACCCGAGTAAATTGTCTTCCGGTGCGTCGGTGTAGTGTCCCATCAGCCAAAGTTACGGGCTCTGCCTTGAGAGATCTCTTGCGAGCATTTGTTGAATGGCTATGGGAAAGTATCCCTCCCCTTTTGATGCTGTAGCCTGGCTCGATAACCTGCGGGAGCGAGCGCCTTAGCTCCTGCCTGCCGCTCCATAATTTGGGTTATGCAGTCTCGGTGGAGTCGGCGTGACGATTCAGCAACCTACACACCGCGGTGGCATCGAAGTTTTTACCCCGGCGCGTACGGTAGTCTCCGCTAGTCAGTTCCTGGGCAATCTGCTGAAGGGTATGGCCTTGTTGACGCAAGAGGACGGCCAAACGCGTTGCTTGGCGATTCTCTTTATTCTCTCGGGCATTCTGCTGACGTACTACCTGGCCCTGCTGGATAGACTTGGTGGTCAGATTAGCGGGCATTCCTAGTGCGACCCCTCTTGCCTTTAAAACAGCCAGTGCCTCTTTCGTGCGTTTGCTAATCAGTTCACGCTCGTGCTGAGCGATGACGGCAAACAAGCCTACGGTGAGCGTATTTGCTTCAGGCATCTCGCAGCAGATGAAGTCGACGCCCGAGTCGCGTAGGGCGAAGATGAAGCCGGCGTTACGGGAGAGCCGATCAAGCTTGGCGATGGGCAGCGTGGCCCCGACCCGACGGGCCTCCGCCATGGCGGCCGCGAGCTGAGGCCTATGATTGCGCTTGCTGCTCTCCACCTCAATAAACTCTGGCCCCAGCCTCCCCTCCCCCACTGCCCCGGTAAAGGATTGCCATGTGGCCTAGTAGGTATCGGTTAGTACGCATTACGCGAAATTTATCAAAGGCTCCGATAATGTTTACTTATCGGAGTCTTTGCGCTTATCTTCGCAAAAAGGCCAAAGCGGCGCTTATCCAGATGCTTTTTAGTATACCTAACGCCCATGGAAGACCTCACTACTGTTAACTCCACTGAAGTTGGCCGGGCCCGCTCGCTCGACGACTATGCGGCCGAGGCCAGTGCTTATGTGGCGGCAGGTTTGCAGGGAGCTGCTAACACCCAGCGCGCCTACGCCGGCGACTGGCGGCGCTTCGTGGTCTGGTGCGCTGAGGTGGAGCGGCCGCCGCTGCCGGCCGCAGTCGAGACGCTGGCCGGCTTCGTGACGCATTTGGCCGCTGCGGGTAAAAAGCTGGCCACTATCCAGCGCCACTGCGCTGCCATCGCCAAGGCACACCAGCTGCAGGATGTACCCTCCCCCACTGACGAGAAGAAATTCAAGGTGCTGCTCAAGGGAATCAGCCGTACCAAAGGCAAGCGCCAGCAACAGGCTCCGGCCTTTACGCTGGCTCATTTTAAGCGAGTCGTTCAGGGCATCGACACGAGCCGTCCTAAGGGCGTGCGCGACCGGGCGCTGCTATTGCTGGGGCTGGCCGGGGCCTTCCGACGCGAGGAGTTGGTCGGTCTGGATATAGCTCACCTACATTTTGACGAGGACGGGCTGGTGGTGGATCTGCAGCGCAGTAAGACCAATCAGCTGGGGGAGCGCGAAGAGAAAGCCATCTTCTTCGCTCCCGACCGGCGCACCTGCCCCGTGCGAGCCGTTAAGGACTGGCTGCTGCTGCTGCAGGAGCGCGGCTACACCAGCGGTCCGCTGTTCGTTTCCTTCTATAATGGGCAGCGCCCGACTACCAAGCGGCTGAGTACTGAGCGGGTTAATTTGATTGTACAGGAGTATCTGGGCCCGCAGTACACTGCTCACTCGTTGCGCGCATCCTTCGTGACCATCGCCAAGCTGAGCGGGGCTGATGACTCTAAAATCATGAACCAGACCAAGCACAAAACCACCACCATGATCCGCCGCTATACGCGCCTGGATGACATCCGCCAACATAACGCCGCTCAAGAACTAGGCCTTTAGCTAATCTTTTCAAGCAACAATTCACATGCGTAACGTGTGTTATAAACCTCATACATACATTACACTTATTAAGCTATATGTACTTAATGGATGCAATGTATGTATTAATATTATGCTCATTTTATATACATAGCACGCAATACATACACCATATGTATTGATTTCAGTATATTGATAATCAGTTACTTTATATTTAATACACTCATAACATTTAATGTATGTACTAAATGTTATAAATTCTATATGTGTTATGCTTGTTTGGTATGTATGAGCGATAATGTGTACTATTGTTTTCCATTAGCTCAGATAACGCAGATGAAGACGATATGCTTTGCCAACCATAAGGGAGGCGTGGGTAAAACAACATCCACCTTAAATGTGGGCCAGGTGTTAGCCAGCAGAGGCTCACGTGTCCTGCTGATTGACAGCGACTCTCAGACCAACCTATCCATGTCATTTGACCGCCAGGGCACAAGGCATCTGGGGGAGCTGCTGGAGAGTGATGGAAAAGTCGCCATAATGGAACTGATGGAGCCGGTAGGGGAGGGGCTGCATCTGGTTGCCGCTTCGCCGAGGCTGCAAATGGTAGAGAAGCTGATGGCCGGCAGCTCCGGGCTGGAATTCGTTTTGCGCGAGGCTCTGGAAACAGTGGAGGATCAGTTTGACTACTGTCTTATCGACACTCCTCCGTCGCTGGGTGGTATCACCTACTCGGCCTTGATTGCCGCTGATGCTGTCTTCATCCCGATGCAGCCCGAGTACTTTGGCTACAATGGGTTGACTTCCTTACTGCAGGCCTGCGTGCGGGTGCGCAAGCACTACAACCAGAAGCTTAAAGTGGGAGGAATCTTCTTCACCAAGTACTCTCCTACCTACAGAGCCGCCATGCATCATCAGTATGTCGATCTGATAAACCAGGATGAACAGTTGGCGCCTCTGGTGATGGAGGTGAGTATCCGGCAGAATACCAAGCTGGGCGAAGCGCAAGCCATGCAGGAACCCATCTTAGCCTATGCCCCTGAGAGCAATGGGGCTCTCGACTACACGGCCCTTACCGACGAAATACTAGCCAGACTATGAGTGCCTCTCAGAAACGCGACTTCACTGCTAAAACGGCTCGTCCGGTCCTCGATACCAGTTCGCTCTACGGAATGGACGAAGTTCCTCCCTTGCCAGCAACAGATGGAGCAGCCGCTGCTACAGAGCCAGTAGTGGCGCAGGGTGCTGAAGCAGCAGAGCAGGAGTGGGTACAGTTCAGCACATACCTACGCCGAAGCACCTATTTGCGGCTGAAGCAAGCCGAGTACTGGGAACCCGGGTTTGTAGCCCGCCGGCAAATAGAGCAGGCAGTCAGTGAACTGCTCGATGGGCTTGAGAATGCCAACCGCAGTCTGCCGGAAGAATTGTACCAAAAGCTGTTATTGAAGAATAAGAAGCTAAAGCGATAGCAGTAAAAAACAGTATAAAAGTCTATTTCTACGTTCCAGAGATAGACTTTTTTGTACTATTTGGCAAAGCTTGTATTCAATCAAGTTGTACTGAATAACGCCTTGCAGTTTATGGCTACTCAGCAGAGATGTACTCAACCATCACTTGCTTTTAGTCTGCGTCTTTGGTTTCACCTTTGCTTCTCGGAGACCTATCATGGTTAGGAACAGCCCGCCTGGATTGGTGGAGGCCTTCGTCTTACCGGTTTTAAGGTTGTAGCAAAACTTAAACAACTCGTCAACCATAGCCGCTTCGCTGACGATTTGCTCAACCAGCCGAGACTCCCTGATTTCCAACTCCGCCAGCCGTTGCCGGGCCGAAATCTGCCGCGCTTCATCCGCGCTTTCTTCAAAGGGAAGTGGCAGCTGCTGCGGCTGCTGCTGGCTAATAAGAAAACGGATGCTCTCAAAGGCACGCCCTTTTTTGATCAACTCATAGCTAATGTGCAGGTCCGTATGCTGGTTGATCTGCCGCACTGCTACATCCAGCACGAACTTCTGGAACATCGATACCTTGCTGTATTGCTCCGGTTCAATGCCCTTAGGATCCTTCAACGTCAGCATCACCTTCAGATCATGAATCTTAAAGATTCTGGACTCCGATTTATCCTTCCACTGGGAAGCAATCTGATAGATGCGCTTGGCGTACTTGCTACTCAAACTAAACGCAGCCTGTAGCCGAAAGCTGGTGAAATTACGCTTCAGATCAATCAGATAGGGGCGGATTTTCTCGGAGATTTCAAGCTCAATTACTCCTTCTCCCTTGATGTACTCGGCAGAGGCAAGTAATCCCACCTGGAGCAAACGCTTGTTGTCTTCAAAGACATACTCCCGGCCACGAAGCGCTGAAGTAGCTTCCAGAAACTGCTGATAGTTCCACTGCCGCCCCGTAAGGTTCTGAAGATCCTTCACCTTAACTTGGTAGTAGGTTCCTATTCGGTCCTCCTTACGCAGAAGAGAAAGCAAGTAAAATACGATGTCCATCTCACAGGCCGTCATTTCATAACGAGCTGTCGTGATAGCATTGTGCTGCCTGATCTCTAGACCCGTAAATGGAATTGACTCTTGTCCTTGCATAACTAGAAAGTAAGAATAGAACCTCAAGATAAGGAGCTTTTATGTCTTTGGAAAGACGAAAGGAAAGTATTTACCAGATTACTTTCCTTTCGCTTATAAAACCTTTCCTTTCAGCTTATAGAACCTTTCCTTTCAGCTTATAAAACCTTTCCTTTCACTTATAAAACCTTTCCTTTCACTTATAAAACCTTTCCTTAGACCCTCTGGGGGCACTGTATATCAATAAGTTATGAGCCCTACAAATAAGACAAATAACTTACAAAGCTCACAAAGTTGTGATGTTCGTTCAAGGTAAAGCTTTTAGGGTTTGTTCATACATAACCGATTTAACCTTCGGAAAGCAAAAAGCAACAAAGATCCAAGAATGCAAACACACTAAGAGATTGCATTATTTATATATATATTTTCACTATATTACTATAGAATCTCGTTGTCGGAGAATATTCAGCAACTACTCGTCTAATTATGAAACAGTTGTTCTCCAAAGGGAAGGTTTTATAAGTCATTCTGTGAGATGGCTAACGCATCGATAATTACAAACAGAAATGCTGGTAACCGAACATAAGCTGGCTGTAGACCGGCTAGCGGATATAGTTAAGGTCTCCAAAGGGAAGATTTTATAAGCGAAAGGAAAGGTTTTATAAGCCTTTGCTACGAATTTTTTATTTACTTAGAAGTGCTGCATCAAAGAAGTTAGGCAACACAATAAAGGGCTTAGAGTTGAGAGTATGTGTCTCGTCCTGTACTGCTTAGGCTTAACTAAACTAACCTGTGCCATTATTCCCTTTCGGGCCATCAAACAGTTTTGTTAGGCAGTCTAAGAAGAACACGTGGCGCCGAACCGCTACATATCGGGAGTGGCCTTCTTATAGCAGCCAGGTGATAAAATTACTCTAAGGAAAAGTCCGTATTACATCCGGCTCACTTTGAGTAACATACCCATCTGTCTAGGGTCAAAAAGCTAGGTTCAATAATTTAGAGGACCATTTGTTTTTGGGCTGTCTTTCTTAACCTTATTTTCTGGACCTCTCCACTTTGCAGGTCGCAATATATAGTAGGTCAATAAGTTACGGCTTTCTGGCCCTAGCCCGAAACAGCTTACAGTAATTTTACCCCCTCGCTGCTATAAGAAGGCCTACCTAACGGCTCGTTCTTATTTAGTTGACGCCAAGGCGCGGAATCATGTACATACATGATTCCGCGCCTTGGGCTTGGGTTAAAAGTTTGGTCTAAAAGTCGCATTTGGCGCGCAAGGGCTATACAGGTCCTTGCTGTACAGCAAAGAGTTGGGCCAGTAGCGGGGAAGCAGTCAGCGACTGGTCGGGCTGGTGAAGTACCGGCACCTGGGATTCAGAGCCGAGCAGGCCAAACCAGTTGAGTCCCCGCTCAAACGTGCGCACCCCGTAGCAGTAGGTAAGCTGTTCCAACGGCGTCCGATAGGCCGGGTCGGTGAACTCGGCCAGCACAAACGGAAACGCCCGCTGGTAGTGCGCGGCGTAAAAGGAGACGGGGTGCGGCTGCTCTCCGAAGCGGGCGAGTAAGTACACCGAATACGCCCAGCCGGTTTGCCCCACCGTCTGCGAGGGGTAGCTGTATAGTCCCAGCGTGAGGTGGGTCGGGTCATGGGTAAAGTTAACGGGGTTTTTCTGCCACTGGGCACACACAAATTCATGTGGCGTGAGGCCGCGTA
>NZ_NIRR01000065.1 GCF_002204745.1 Hymenobacter amundsenii | reverse complement strand
CGCCGCCCGCCCCCGGCCGCAACCCGCTCGCCCAGGGGCACCGGCCGCCCCGGCACCGGAACTCAACGAAGAAAAAATTGCCGAGCGGGCCACGGCCCTCACCGCCAATATGCAGAAGGCCCTGGGCCTCAACCCCCAGCAAATGACCAAGGTGGGCCAGATTAACCTGTTGGGGGTGCGCAACGTGGAAACCGCCCGCCAGACCTACCGCCAGGACGTGCGCAAGATGGCCAGCGTCATCGACGACATCGGCCAGTCGCGCTTGGCCCAGCTCAAGGACGTCCTCAGCCCCGCCCAGTTCGATAAGTACCAACGCAAGCGCGAGGAGAAAATGGGCGTACCCAGCTCCCAGGGAATCCAAGGCAACCCGGCTCCCGGCCTGCCGGGCTATTAGGGGTGAAGTAACCCATAAAAGAACGTCATTTAATAGGCCGTCATTCAGAGCAAAGCGAAGAATCTCGCGTGCTGTCGTTGAGGATTATTCCAACGATTAGCACGCGAGATTCTTCGCTTCGCTCTGAATGACGGCTTTTTATACGCAAACTCACCAATTCACCATCCCTACCCCCAGCTTCAGAATAAAAGCGCTGACGACGACCAGAAACAGCACGCGCACGAAGCCCGTGCCGTGGCGCAGGGCCAGGTGGGCCCCGATGGTGGAGCCGACGACGTTGCTGGCGGCCATGGGCAAGGCGGCGGCCCACAGAATCTGGCCGGTGTAGGCGAAGTAGGCTAGGGCCGCCAGGTTGGTCACGGCATTCACGAGCTTGGCCGAGGCCGAAGCCGAGAGGAAGTCGTAACCGAACAGGCCCACGAAGGCAAAGAGCAGAAACGAGCCCATGCCGGGGCCGAAAAAGCCATCGTAGAAGCCCAGCACTACGCCCATGGCCGCGCCGTAGTAGGGCTCGCGGCTGGCTGGCAGCCGGGGTGCATGAATACTGCCGAAATCCTTGCGCCAGAAGGTGTAAAGCGCAATGGCCACCAGCAAACCCAGCACCAGCGGCGGCAGCAACTCCTGGGGCAAGTGGCTGACCACCCGCGCCCCCAGAAACGAAAACACGCCCGCTACGGCCGCCGCCGTGCCCACCGCCCGCCACCGTAACGGCACCTGCCCCGCGTAACGCCGCAGCGCCGCCAGCGTCCCGAGCAACGACGATACCTTGCCCGTACCCAGAATGGTGGGCACCGGCGTGCCCTTAAGCAGCAGCAGCATGGCCGGCAGCTGAATCAGCCCGCCGCCACCCACTACGGCGTCAATCAGGCCAGCTAAAAAGGCGAATCCGCATAGCAGGGCAATCGTAGTGGCAGTCAGCATAGGCCCGCGAAGGTAAGCGGTGAGTGGGAATGAATGTTCAGGTAAACGAGAAGAAAAGAATGGTCATGCGAAGCGCAGCGGAGCATCTTTACCGTTTCGTTACAATGATATCAGGGAGCAGGATTAGCATTGCAGTAGAGATGCTTCGACTGCGCTCCGCTTCGCTCAGCATGACAGCCCATGGTTTCGCCCGCCTGTCTGCCTGCCCAAACCTCTCCTGCTCCTAACAACCGCCCACGGCGCCGGCCGTACAGCTTTGCTTATGACGGAAGAACTCACCCATCGCCAGAAGATGCTCACGTTTGGCGGCGTATTGCTGGCCATGTTTCTGGGGGCCCTCGATCAAACTATCGTCAGCACGGCGCTGCCGCGCATTGTGGCCGATTTGCACGGGTTGGAGCGCTTTACCTGGGTGGCCACGGCCTACCTGGTGGCCAGCACGGCGCTGGTGCCCATTTATGGCAAGCTGGCCGATACGTACTCGCGGCGCACCATCGAAATCGTGGCCGTGAGCGTGTTTCTGCTGGGCTCGATGCTCTGCGGACTGGCCGGCGAGTTCGGGACCCTGCCCGTGCTGGGCGACGGCATGACCCAGTTGATTATATTCCGGGCCGTGCAGGGATTGGGCGGGGCCGGCCTGTTCGCCATGGCCTTCATCGTTATTGCCGACCTGTTTCCGCCGGCCGAGCGGGGGCGCTACCAAGGCTTTGTGGGGGCGGTGTTTGGCACCTCGTCGGTGCTGGGTCCGTTTTTGGGCGGGTTTCTCACCGATAACGGCACCGGCCTGATTCCGGGCGTGGCGGGCTGGCGGCTGGTGTTCTACGTAAACCTGCCGCTGGGCGCGCTGGCCCTGTGGTTCATCCTCACCCAAATGCCCCCGCTGAGCCCCAGCACTGAGCGCCGCCGCCTCGATTACTTCTCGATGCTGCTGCTGGTGCTTGGGTTGGGGCAGCTGGTTATTGGCTTGCAGCTCAACAAGAACGACTATGGCTGGGCCCACCCGCTCACGCTGGGTTTGCTGGGCGGGGCGGCGTTGCTGCTCACACTTTTCGTGCGCCGCAGTTTGCAGCATCCCAACCCGATTCTGGCTTTCAGCCTATTCAAAAACCCGGTGTTCCGAACGGCCAACGCGGCGCTGTTTCTGCTGGGCGGGGCGTTTCTGGGCCTTATCATTTTTGAGCCCCTGTTCATGGTGAACGTGCTGGGCGAAACCGCTACCCGGGCCGGCGTCAGCCTGATTCCGCTGTCGATGGGCGTAGTGACGGGGTCGTTGCTGGCCGGCCAGATGGTGTCGCGCTACGGCCACTACAAGCGTTGGATGCTGGCCGGGCTGGTGGTACTGATGGTGGGACTTAGCCTGCTGGCTACCATGTCGGCTACCGTTAGTTACGGGCAGGTGTTGGTGTATCTGCTCATTTGCGGAGTGGGCCTGGGGCCGAGTATGCCGCTCTATACGTTGGCTATTCAGAACGCCGTCGAGCCCCAGCTCATCGGCCAGGCAACCTCGGCCAGCCAGTTCTTCCGCCAGATTGGCGGGGCCATTGCGGCCTCTATTCTGGGTACGATTCTCACGTTGGGCCTGAGCACCGCCCTGCCTGCCGCTGGTCCGACCGGCGGCACAGCTCCCACGGCGGCCACGGCCTCGGTTGGTGAAGGCGCGCCCGTTGTTTCGGCCCCCATACCCGCCTCGCCGGCCCTGAAAGCGGCGTTTTCGCGGGCTATTTCGCGGGTGTATCTGGTCACGTTACTGCTGGTGGCGGGCGGGTTTGTGATGACGCTGTTCGTGCCCGAACTACCGCTGCGCAAAACCAACAAGGAAGGGCCTCCGGTAAAGGTGAAGTAGAATGGCCGTAGCGCGAACCGTAGGACAGCGAAGCAACCGCCAGCAAACTACTTGTTCCCACTGACTGTTCTAACTGCTATAACCGGGCTTTTCAGCCGGGTTTCACTTGTTGACTTCTACCAATGCCTACTAATCATAACATTCAACTCAGCGTCCTCGACCAGTCGCCGGTGCCGGCTGGGCGCACGCCCCGCGAGGCGTTGCTGCACACCGTGGAGCTGGCCCGCTTAGCCGACCGCCTAGGCTACACCCGTTTTTGGGTGAGCGAGCATCACAACACCCGCACACTGGCCGGCTCGTCGCCGGAAGTGCTGCTGGGCCGGCTGGGGGCCGAAACCAGCCGTATCCGGTTGGGTTCGGGCGGCGTGATGCTGCCCCATTATTCAGCCCTGAAAGTGGCTGAGAACTTCCGCTTGCTCGAAACCCTCTACCCCGGCCGCATCGACCTGGGCATCGGCCGCGCACCGGGCACCGACCGCGTCACGGCCCAGGCCCTCAACCCCCACAACCAGTTCGACGACCAGGATTTCGTGGAGCAACTCCTGGACCTGCGCGCCTATCTGCGCGACGAGCCGGTGGCCTACTCCACCCACGCCCGGGTGAAAGCCGCGCCCTTCGCCGACACGGTGCCGGAAATGTGGCTGCTCATCTCCAGTGGGCAAAGTGGCCTGTTCGCGGCCCACGTGGGAGCGGCTTTCAGTTTCGCCCATTTCATCAACCCCAACGGCGGCCCGCGCATGGTAGACCTGTACCGGGAACGGTTCCGGCCCTCGCCCGAGCTGGCCACGCCCCAGGCCAACGTGGCCATTTTCGTGGTTTGTGCCGACACGGCGGGCCGGGCCCAACTGCTGGCCGACAACCTGGCCCTGCAGATGCTCAAGCTCGAAACCGGCCAGTTTACACCCATAGAGGCGGCCGAAACTGTGAACGTGGCGGCTCTCTCACCCGATTTGCAGGCCCGCTTGGCCTACCACCACCAGCGCATCATCAGCGGCACTCCCGATAAGGTGAAGGCCGAAATCGAGGGCCTGGCTGCCAGTTATGGCGTGAACGAGGTAGTCGCCGTCACCATCACCCACGACTACGAAGACCGGCTCCGCTCCTACGAGCTACTGGCCAATGCATTTGCCCTGCCGACCTCCGTAAGGCAAAGTGCCGCGGCGCCTTTAGTTGATCAACTGGCTTAAATCCGGGACTCTTAAAGCCGCTTCGCGGTCCCGTAAGGCCGCCTCGCTCCCATTTGGGGTCGGGGCGGCCTTTTCGCAGAGCTGTTTAAGGCCGAACGGGGGCGAAGTGGCACTTCGCCTTACAGCCGCTACTTTTGCCTCCATGCCCACTCCCCTGCCCTCACCTACCGAAAACCGCCTGTTGGCCCTGTTGCGCCGCGCCGGCCTGCTCGACTGGTTTTTGCCCGCGTTGGTGGGCGTGGTAGGGCTGGCGTATCTGGCGCCGGAAGTGGGCAGCAAGGCCAGTCCACTTCCCTGGAAAGTTGTCACGACGGGCGGGGTGGCGCTGGTGTTTTTCTTTTACGGTCTGCGGCTGAGCCTCGATAAACTGCGCACCGGCACCCGCAACTGGCGGCTGCATCTGGTGGTGCAGGGCACCACGTTTGTGTTATTCCCGCTGCTGGCGCTGGCGGCCCGGCCGCTATTTGGTAGTGGGTCGGGGCAGTTGTTGTGGCAGAGTATATTCTTTCTTTGCACGCTGCCAAGCACGGTTTCCACGTCGGTCGTGATGGTGAGTCTGGGGCGGGGCAACGTGCCGGCGGCCATTTTCAACGCCAGTATCAGCTCGCTGGCCGGCATCGTGCTCACGCCGCTATGGGTGCGGGCCGTACTGCACCCGCCCGGCGCCGAAGGCTCCGACCTGAGTGGGTTGGCTCTAAGTCTGATCTGGCAGGTGGTGCTGCCGGTGGCCGCGGGCATGCTGCTCAACCCCCGCTTCGGGGCCTGGGTTGAACGCCACAAGAGCCGCCTGCGCATCCTCGACCAGGTTATCATCCTGAGCATCGTTTTTACGTCCTTCTGTGAGTCGTTTGCCGAGGGCGTATTTCGCAGCTATGCCCCGGCCAACGTGGCGCTGCTGGCGGCCGGCATGGTGGGCCTCTATTTTCTGGTATTTGGGTTGGTAGCGGGAGCCAGCCGGCTGCTGGGCTTCGCGGCGGCCGACCGCACGACGGCCATTTTCTGCGGCTCCAAGAAGTCGTTGGTACATGGCAGCGTAATGGCGAGCCTGCTGTTTCCGGCCACCGCCGCCACCGGGGCGCTGCTGCTGCCGCTCATGCTCTACCACGCCCTCCAGATTATCCTGGCCAGCATCATGGCCCAACGGTTCGGGCGGCAGGCGGTAGCGGCAGGGACTTTAACCATGGAGTGAAATTGACTTTTGACCTGATAGACACCGGCTCCAGTCAGCTGATTTGGTAGACCCAGATACCGGACTTATCCACCAACCTGCTATCTTCCGGCTGATTCGCCTCTCTCCCACCCTTGTTTCCCGGCATGAAAAAACTTCTTCTTGTATTTGCGCTATTTCTGGCAAGCAGTTCCATGGTTTGGGCCCAGACGCCCACCCAAAAGGTGTACGCGGCCGTCGTAAAAGATAAGCCCGCCGACGTCGACGCTTTACTCGGGGCCGGAGCCGACGCCAACGCCCCCGTCGAGATGATGCCCGGCTTCCCAACTACCTTCCTCGTCATCGCGGCCGGCAACGGCCACCTCGACGTGGTAAAGGTCCTGCTCAAGAACAAGGCGCAGATCGATAAGACGGATTCCTTTCAGATGACCCCACTCATGGCCGCCGCCGCCAACGGCAGCCTCGATGTAGTGCAGTTCCTGCTCACCAACGGAGCCAACCCCAAGGCCCGGGACAAGGACGGCAAAGACATGCTGGCCGCCGCCAAAGAGGGCGAAAACGAAGACGTCATTAAGTTGATTAAGAGCAAGCTATAGCTCATAAACAAGCTTGAACGGCCGTAGCGCGAAGCTCCCGCTTCGCGCTACGGCCGTTCTTCTTCCACCCTACTCGTAGCCCTGGTAGCGTAACAGCCGCACCACGAGGCCGGTCCAGCCAGTTTGGTGGCTGGCGCCGAGGCCCCGGCCGGTGTCGCCGTGGAAGTACTCGTGGAAGAGCAGGTGGTCCTTGAAGTGGGGGTCGGTTTGCAGCAGCTCGTCGCCGTTAAAGGCGGGGCGGTGGCCGTTTTCATCCTTCAGAAACAGCCGCGTGAGCCGGGCCGATAGAGCCTCGGCAATCTGGTTGAGCGTGTGCATCTGGCCCGATCCGGTCGGGTATTCAATCTGGAAAGCGTCGCCGTAGTAGGCATAGAAGCGCTGCAACGACTCGATGATAAGGTAGTTGATGGGAAACCAGATAGGTCCGCGCCAGTTGCTGTTGCCCCCGAACATGCTGCTTTCGGCCTCGCCCGGCACGTACTGCACCGTAAAATCGGTTTCCGGGGTGCTGAACACGTAGGGGTTTTCCAGGTGGTCGCGCGACATGGAGCGGATGCCGTAGTCTGATAGGAACTCGCTTTCGTCGAGCATGCGCTTGAGCAGGGCGCGCAGGCGGGAGCGGCGCAGCAGGCTCAGTAGGTGGCGGGCACTCTTGCCCTTTTCGCGCCAGCGGGCCACGAGCTGGGCCAGGTGGGGCCGGTTTTCGAGCAGCCAGCGGGCCCGCTCCGTGAAATCGGGCAGCGAATTGAGCAGCTCCTCATCAATCACCTCGACGGCAAACAGCGGAATCAGGCCCACGATGGAGCGCACCTTGAGCATCGTGCGGGCGTCGTCGGGGGTGTGCAGCACGTCGTAATAGAACTGGTCTTCCTCGTCCCAGAGGTTGAACTGGCCGTCGCCGCCGCGGGTCATGGCGTCGGCGATGTAGAGGAAGTGCTCGAAGAACTTGCCGGCCATTTCCTGGTACACCGAGTTGTGGCGGGCCAGCTCCATGGCCATGCGCATCATGTTGAGCGCGAACATGGCCATCCAACTCGTGCCATCCGACTGCTCGATGTGGCCGCCGGTGGGCAGCGGGGCGCTCCGGTCGAACACGCCGATGTTGTCGAGGCCCAGGAAACCACCCTCGAACACGTTCCGGTCGCTCTTGTCCTTACGGTTCACCCACCACGTAAAGTTGAGGGACAACTTGTGGAACACGGCCTCCAGGAAGGCCGGGTCGCCGTGGCCATTAAGCTTTTTGTCCATCTGGTACACCCGCCAGGTTGCCCAGGCGTGTACCGGCGGGTTCACGTCGGACAGGTGCCACTCGTAGGCCGGCAGCTGCCCGTTGGGGTGCATGTACCAGTCGCGGCAGAGCAGCCGAAGCTGGTTTTTGGCGAACTCGGCATCTACCATCGCCAGCGGAATGCAGTGGAAAGCCAAATCCCAGGCCGCGTACCAGGGGTACTCCCAGGTATCGGGCATCGAGATGATGTCGTGGTTGTGCAGGTGGCGCCAGTTGTGGTTGCGGCCCTTGCGGCGGCGCGAGGCCGTGGGGCGGGGCAAGGCGGGGTCGCCGTCGAGCCACTGCGTGACATCGTAATAGTAAAACTGCTTGCTCCAGAGCATGCCGGCGAAGGCCTGGCGTTGCACGTTGCGGGCATCGGCGCTTTCGGGAATATCTTCCTGCACGCACTCGTAAAACTCGTCGCCCTCCCGCTGCCGGGTATCAAATAAGGCCTCGAAGTTGCCAAACGGCGCGTCCTGGGCCTGCTGGCTCAAACGCACCTGCACGGTCACCGACTCGCCGGCCGGTATGCTGGGCAGGTGGCAGTGCACGGCCATTTTGGTACCCCGGCGGGCGGGGTTCACGGCCGTGATGTCGCCCTCGACTACGTAGTCGTTGATGCCGTCCTTGAAGTAGCGGCTGGGGTTGTGGTAGCTGGCAGTACTGCCGGTACGGTACGCGTTGGTGTCGTTGTCGCAGAACAGCAGCTCGGCCTCGGGCTGGTCGCAGTAGAAATGGTAGCGGCCTAGGCTTGGGTGATCCACCAGCACGGCCCCGGGGCCGTTGGCGGCCAGCACCGGCCGGGTTTCCTGGCCGGGGTAGCCCCAGCTCCAGGTATTGCGAAACCAAAGGTGAGGCAGCAAATGCAGCTCGGCTGCCTCGGGCCCACGGTTGTGGGCCGTAATGCGCAGCAGAATGTCATCGGCTCCCGCCTTGGCGTACTCCACGAACACGTCGAAGTAGCGGCTCTCATTGAAGATGCCGGTGTCGAGCAGCTCGAACTCGGGCTCCTGGCGGGTGCGGGCGGCGTTTTCGCGCACCAGCTGCTGATATGGGAATTCGGCCTGCGGATACTTATAAAGCATCCGCATGTAGGAGTGGGTGGGCGTGCTGTCGAGGTAGTAATACAGCTCCTTGACGTCCTCGCCGTGGTTGCCCTCGGGATTGGTCAGGCCAAACAGGCGCTCCTTGAGCAGTTCATCCTGGCCGTTCCAGAGGCCCACGGCCAGGCACAGGCGCTGCTCGTCGTCGCTGATGCCGCCAATGCCGTCCTCGCCCCAGCGGTAGGCGGTGCTCCGGGCCATGTCGTGGGTGAGGAAGCTCCAGGCCTGGCCATCGGCGCTGTAGTCTTCGCGGACCGTGCCCCACTGCCGCTCAGTCAGGTAGGGGCCAAATTTCTTCCAGGGGGTGGTCAGGGCGTTGGCTTCGGCCAGCCGCAGTTGTTCGTGCGTCATAAAAAGAATCGGGC
>NZ_NIRR01000064.1 GCF_002204745.1 Hymenobacter amundsenii | reverse complement strand
GTGCTGCACCTGGTCATGCGTGGTGGCGATGAAGGGCAGCTCACCCTATTCTATCACCCTCGTCATGGCGCGCGCTATGACTGGGCGTAAACACAACCGGCCCGCTGTAAGCAGCGGGCGGTTGTGTTTACGAAGGGGAAGTCAATACTGAAACATCTCCTGTAGCCGCTCACATACGGCTTGTGCCGTGCTTTTGGACAGCATACCCAGCCGACGGACCAGGCGGGTTTTGTCCACCGACCGGATATGATCAAGCGCTACCTGTCCCTCTTTGCTCTGAAAGGTGCAATCCACCCGGGAAGGGTAGTCGCGCCGGGTGCTGGTCAGGGCCGCAATGGTGACCGTGCGCAGGTAGCGGTTCATCTCGTCGGGGGAGAGCACCACGCAGGGGCGGGTTTTATTAATTTCGCTGCCCTGGGTCGGGTCGAGGTTGACGAGCCACACCTCGAAGCGCTGCACGGCTACCACTGCCATTCGGTTTCTTCAAACGCTTCATCCGAGAATCCCTCCAGCAGCTCCCCCTCCGGGGCCTGGCCCTGGGCAATAGCCTGTTGAAAGCGCTCGTCCCAGCCTTGGCGACGGGGCTTGCTGACAGGCGTGATAAGCAAGCCTTCGGGCGTAGGCTGCAGGTCAACCTCGCCGGAAAGCTGATATTGCTGCAGTAACTTCTTGGGCAACACAATCCCCTGGGAATTGCCGACCCGAATTAGGCGCGTGTTCATAGAAGCAAATGTACGTACAATGTAATTACATTTGCTTAACGCCTCTGGTTTCATTTGCTGGAAAGCAGCCCTTTTAGGTACGATAATGGGCCCTTATCGTACCTAATCCAAAGATGGTATCTTGCCTGATGAGAGCGGTATTGCGCTAAGCCTAGCAACCGATTATCTTTCAACTCTATGAAGCTTTCCGCTATTGCTTTGCTTTTGACTGCCTGCCTAAGCGGACATTGGGCGCATGCCCAAGTAGGCAAAGAGTCGCTTCTGCAGTTGGGCGGGGCACCGGCGGCAGCTGACTCGGCTCGGCGGCCAGCGGCGGCCAGCGGCCAGGCCAATTCGGGTGTGCCGGCACTATCAGGCCCGACAAGCCACGCGCGGGTGGGGCTGAGAAGTGGACCAGTGCTGAACGCTACCCATGTCGCAGCGCACCACCCCTTGCTGGGCCGCTCGTATCTGCTAGTGGACGGACAAAGCCGTTTGGCCCTGACGGAAGTGAGTTTCTACGAAAATGAAACTGGCTATTATCGCCGCGCCCGACCGCGGGGCAACCTGCGCGAGGTAACCCTGCGCCAAGTGCTACCAGGCCGGCTGAGTGTATACGAACCCCGAACCTCGCTTTACCGGCGGCTGGCCATGGGCTCAGCGCTGCTGGCGATGGGCAGTCCGTGGGCAGCCGCCACATCGGCGGCTCTACCGCCACGGGGTCCGGTTTACTTTGCTAAAGACGACGGCCCGGTGTTCGCCCTCACGCATGGCAACCTGAGCCGGGCCATCCACGACAGTCCCGGCGCCCTAACCATGGAAGCCCGCGCCCGCCGCTATGAAGTAGCTAATACCGCCAGCTCTGTGCTAGGCATGGGCTTGCTGGTGGGCGGGTTGGTACGGACTATTGGGCACCTCGGTGGAGCCAACCTAAACGGCGACCTCACGCTGGGCATGATGGGAGCTAGCGTGCCCCTGTTGCTGGTGCCACTGATATTGAAAAACAAGCCTGCCAAGCACCGGCGGCAGGCCATCGAGTTGTACAACTACGCGCAGCGGCAGTAGGTAAGCTGGCTCATGCGCGCAGCCATCGGCGATACCCGGAAGCAAACAGGATTTTAGGGGCAGTGGGGAAGTACAATTACTCTCCTGCTTTTCTGGGTTCTGTCCCTTAACATAAGATTAGTTCTCAGACCAACCTCGGAATCGTGATGGGTTTCTACCTCCTGCTGGAATGCGGCCGAAGTGGTACTTTGCCGGGAGACTAGATGCCGGTTTGGGCGTTTGCAAAGCTCATCTCTTCGCACTATTTCGGCAACGTTGAATCATAGACGGGTTTTGTAAACTCGCCTGGCCTGGCAGCAGCCCACGAGCACTTGACGCCAGACAGTTGCTGGGTTGCTTTTATTGATTTTGGCTTTGATATGCCTCTGCAGAGGGGTTCAAGCTCGTGTAAATAATGTTTATCTGACTTCTATCGCCCCAATCTAACAAACCTTGGATACCCGCTTCGCTTTCGCATATCACGCAACTTGCCGCGACTACAAAGAAGCGCCTACCCTCGGTTAAAAGCAGATAAGAGCGGTAGTTAGGAAGCCTCCCATTCTCCTCCCTCTTATTTGCACGGACAAGTAGCCGTTCTTCTTCTTGAGCGTTGGGGGCGTCTATTATCAGCCCATTGAACATATCCGGAATCTCCAAGTAATCCACGCCTGAGAAGATAATATCGACGGTCGTAAAATCAGAGCGATGCCTGAGCAGCAATGTGCTATGACTCACGATATATTCCCACATTCTGAAACGCTGCGTGGATGAAAAGGCCTCCATAATGCTTACTAGCTGTTTACTATTACCGTGATTTAGACAAGGTATGGCCTTTGTGCTGCTGCCCGGCTTGGTGGATACGCTGCTGGTCCACCTGGCGCTGCGCCTCCTGCTCCAGCGGCGGGCTGAACTTCTTTACCAGCCCATAGAATGACTTCACTAACTAATGCTGTGGTTTGCTCCCCTTGCCCCAGCCTGCAGTCCAAGCTAGCTCTTATAACACTTTACAAACGGTCGTTTACAGTATGTAAAATGCTGGCTGTTACTGCGGAAAATACTTCTTAGCGACTTTCGGATTATCCTGCTTGAGGTCCACGTAGCCGTCGTTCAACCACTTCATCGTCGCCTGCTTTTGGGCCAGCTGCTGCTGAAGTTGCTCCGTTTTTTCCTCCGCTGCCCCCATTTGCTTCCATGAGTAGCCACTCCACGCAAAGAAGCCCAGCAGCATAAAAGATACCACCATGAACGCCGATAGGCTGGTAAAGCCCCATACCTTATCCGCTAAGGGCACACTGCGCGGAATCTGCGCAATCACCGCTTGCAGCTGCGCTGTGCCCGTGGTGAGCGTCGTTTCGAGCTTGGCCGGCGTGGCTAAGTGGGGCTGTATTGCCTCGGCTATCCCTTTGTAGTCGATGGTAAACCTGGTTTCCGCCTTCACCCTGGCCAGCACTTCGTCCAATTCGGCCCGGCTTACCGGCTTGCCTTGCTCGCGGCTGCGCTTATCCAGTGCCTCAATGCCCCGCCGTAGCGCATTTATATCTTCAAGTAGCTCCTGCATCGTTCGTTTTTGAAAGATTAACCCCCCATTTCTAGCCCCCCGGACTGCTGCTTGCCTAGCTTTCGGCTCGGCTGCTGCACCTGCTGCTGCTTGGCTTGGCTGTACTCGGCCGCCAACTTAGCCAGCGCGTAGTCCTGGCCTGCCTGCTGCCACCCCTGGGCCTGCTCCTGGGCCGGGCCTAGCGCCCGAACCTTCGCAAAGCTCGTTTCCAGATTGCCCGCGCTGTATTCGCGCCCTACCTGGCTCCCCTTTACCCGGTGCCCATCCTGGGCGAACACCACCCCGGCCGGGCTCCCGTCCTTGCGCCGCGTCAGCTCCAGCTCGATACCTCGGGGCCTGAGCGCCGCGCTCAACTCATCAAAGCTGCGAGCCTGGCGGCCGTGTAGCTCAGGGCGCGGCCAATCTCCTGCCGGGCGCGGCTCCACTCGGCCGACTGCTGGGCCTGCGGGCTCACCGCCCGCTGCTGCTTGGGGGTCGGCCCGATTTCGCGGGCCTGCTTACGGCCTACCTGGTCGGCCACTATCAGCCCGTAGTCCTGCTCGATGCCCTTGCACACGTCCACGCTGCGCGAGCCGATAAACTGGTCGCTCACCGTCTGCCCGTCCAAATCCACCCGGTTTACCACTAGGTGCATATGCGGGTGCTTCTTATCCTGGTGCCGCACCACGGCCCACTGCGTGTTCTCCGGGTCGATTTTCAGCCCTTTTAGGTAGTCCTGGGCAATGCGCCCCATCACCTCGTTGGTCAGCTTCTCCTTTTCCTCGGCCGGAAACGCCAGCGCGACGTGCAGCACGGCCTTCCCTAGCCCCGGACGCATCGCCCGCACCGTGTCAAAGTCGGCCGCCATATGCGCGGCGCTATCCGTGCGTACCCCGTACGCGGCCAATACCTCGGCCTGCTTGTCGGGCGTTTTCTCCTGGAGCACGTAGCGGCACATCGCCCCGAACGACTGGTTCACCTTCACCTTGCCAATCATGGTGCCTCCCGGTTTAGTCGCTTCAACAAGTCGTGCAGCTGCCCGAGTACGGTGGTCGCCCCGATGTGCTGCTCCTGCTTTAAGTGCGCCAGCTTGGTTAGCTGATTCAGGTTCGCCGCCATACCCGTCAGCTGCACCAGCTGCCGGGCCTGCTCCGGGGTCGGCGGGGCCTGGAGCTTGGCGGCCGTATCCTGTTTGAGCCACACCGACCGCAACACTTCCCCCTGGCTGAGCTGGTAGCGTTCGGCCTCCTGGGTGAGCCGTTCGCGCTCCGCATCCGTCAGCCGGACGCTTACCACATGGCGCTGTTTCGCCGCTACCGGGCCGGGCTTACGGCCTCCTTTGCGGGGGCGGTGGGGAGTAGAATCTAGGGGCTCGGAAGCATCCATAAGCACGGCGACGAAAAGAACAAAAGGGAAAAAAGGCTAGCAAGATGAGGGAGCCCAACGGGCGACCGGAGTTTAGGGAATTGTGCGAAGCGCGATTCCCTAAACACATCTTGCGAACACTACAGAACAGGCTATAGAGGGGCTACTAAGGTAATACATCGGGGACACTTAGGCAAGCTGGGTGAGTAGATCGCTAGGTACTACCTTTGGCCCACTTGCACGGTTGTCACCCCGCCAACGCATCGTCTGAAAAGACGAAGCCCCGGCTGCTGTAACAACCGGGGCTTCAGGAAGTGGGTGGATTTAGCACCCTTACTCCCGAACGAAGATGGGTAAACGTGCAAAGGTGAAACCCGCTAGCCAGGCTAGTTGGTTTCGCATCCCCCTGGAACTGCTCAAGGCAGCTGTAGGGGGAGCAGTCCGAGCAGTGATTAGTCACTGGCTCGGGCATCCGTAGGATAACGGCGATCTGGGTCTCGGCCCGGGTCGCCGTTTGTACGTGAACGGATCTTTTCCGGACGACGCAAATATAGCCCCTTTACGACACGCCCAACACTCGATCCTAGTCTGCCTATCAGGAAGCCTGTTCGATGCGCACAGCGGTACACGCAGGGCAACGGGTGTGCAGCTGGGCAACAGCTTCGGTCAGGACGTGATTGGTGCTGATAGGACCCTGGTAGAGGGCCATGCCCCACGAGTTGCCGGAACCTGGGGTAGCGTGCCAGAAATCAAGGGCCTTCGCTCTAGTAAACGCCTCGTCGGTGTAGGGGATAATCTGGTAAAACTTCACGAGCACCGTTCCGATGGGCGTATCCTTCAACCTGAAAACATGGTCTGCCATGGTGCAAAATACGTCAGGAAAGGCCATAAATGGGGCAAAAGCACAAAGCGAGACCTGAACGCTGTCCTGGATTCCTAAGCTGTGGTGGAAAGAGTACACTAGAGCATATATTAGCAATTAAGTGTCTGAATATCAGTTATATGCTATTTGTTGAATACTCGCGAGGCTCTGATACATAGGGCTTTGGTGCCTTTGTTTGGTCTGTGCCGCTGTTCAGTTGAACATCCCTTGAAAGCCTTTTTTTCTCGCGCGAAACAACAATTGGTGTATTTGTATCTATTTGTCTATTTGAGGGCTTTGTAACCTTTTGACTTTAAACTACTTATCTCGATTGAAAACGGGTTTTCATGTTTATCAAACGGGTTTTCATGTTTATCAAACGGGTTTTCATGTTTATCAAACGGGTTTTCATGTGTTTGAAAACGGGTTTTCATGTTTATCAAACGGGTATTAAAAGGGGGATTTGTTTTTAAACCCCGTTTTATTCGTATAATCGCACTCATAATCAATGAATAAGCACCATGAATAAGGAGTTAGAAATCCGGCAACACAATGCACTGACGAATGCTCGATACGAGTATACTGGACTGCAGCTTGATTTATTCTTTTTCTTGGTTTCAAAGCTGCGCAAGGACCAGAAATCTTATACTTATGAGCTAAATATTAAGGAGTTATCGGCATTGACTGGCAGAAAATACGATTTGGCTTATCTGCGGAAAGCTACTGAGGATATGGGCTCTCGAATGTTTGAAATAGAAACTCCGGAGCGTCATGTACAACTCTGGATGTTCCGTAGTGTGGAGTATCTCAAAGGATTAGGCATTATAGAAGTCTCTCTTTCCGATAAGATTATCCCTTATCTATTTCAGCTTCAAAGCAATTTCACTAGCTATGGCTTAGCATCGGCATTACGCCTTACCAGCAAATATGCCAAGCGGATTTATCCAATTTGCAGCCAGTGGAAAGACATGGGCGAAACCAAAAAGCATGATATTCAGGATTTTAAAAAAATGCTTGGGCTCCTTGACGATAAGGGCCTTGATAAGATGCCTAGAACTAGTGATTTCAGGAAGAGCGTACTGGATATAGCCGTTAAACAAATCAATGAGCACACTGAATTGCACATTAGCTATGAGTTGGAAAAGCGCGGTAAAACATTCAAAAACATTACGTTCAAGGTCAAAACCCAAGCCTTAGCCGAAACTATTCCCTTCGACTTGGTGGCCACCAACGAACCCCTGCCTGGCGTGCAGCAAAGCCACTACGATAACGCCGTCCGTGTCCTCGACGAGCTGCGCATCACCGACACCAAGCACCGGCAAGCTATCCTGAGCAACGCCGCCCACGTTTCGGAAGTCAACCGCTACAACCACGACCTGAAAACGGGTAAGGTCAAAGCCGCCCGCAATCCCGGGGGCCTGCTGCTCGTGCGCCTGGGCCTGGTCGCCGCCAAAGTTCCCAAACCCACCCCTGCCTAATCCCTCCTCTACGCATGGCCACTTCCCTCACTTCCCCGGATGCTATCCCCGCCTTGCGCTGGGGACAGCTCACCTACTACTCGCCGGCCGACATCAAGCGCTGGGGCGTGCAACGCTTCCTCGACGCCGTAGCCCCAGCTGCTCCCTTGCCTATCCCCGACCTGGGCTTCACGGCGGAGGAAAATGAGCGCATGGACGAGCTGTTGCAGCAAGAACGCCAAGACGCTGCCCGTGGTCTTTGATACCAATATCGTCATCGCCCACCTGCGCCGCCAACAGCAACTCCCGCTGCGGGCCGTGCTGCCCTTCGCCGTGGTCGGGGAGTTGGAAGCTTTCGCTCTCAAAGCCGATTGGGGCTATCAGAAGGTCGCCTTCCTGCGGCAGCTGCTGGAGCGCTACCCCCTGGTCGGCTTCGTGCCCGAGCTGGCTAGCCTATACGCCCGCCTCGATGCCTACAGTCAGGGCCGCTTACGGGGCCAGCCACTGCCCTCGGGCCTCTCCGCCCGCAACATGGGCAAGAACGACCTCTGGATTGCCGCTACGGCCCTCTATTTGGATTTACCGCTGCACACCACCGATAATGACTTTGACCACCTGCCGCCCCTGGGCCTGGTCTTGGTTAAAGAAGCTACGTAGCCCCTATGAGAATCACGCTGGAAGTACCCGAGCACCGGGCAGCCTTCATGCTGGAGTTACTGCGCAGCTTACCCTTCGTCAAGCTCCGGGGCCAGGCGGCAAAGGCCGACGCACGGGACGAAACCGCACACCTGCTCTCCTCCCCTGCTAATGCCGCCCGTCTGCGGGCCGCACTCGAACGTGACCGGCTGGGTCAACACGAAACCCACTCATTATCAAAGTGATTACCCTTCTGACTAGTCATTTGATTAATCATCTGACTAGTCAGAACTTACAAGAGTCGCTTGCCCTCACGAGCCAAACAGCCGCTGCCATAATCCCTTTTTTGGGGGCGTCGGTGCGGGGGGCAATTGCAATACTTCGGGGGGTTCGGGCAGGCGCTTTTGCAATTCGCCAAGCTGTTCGTTTTGGCTAAGTAGCAGTTCCTCAATACGTCCGATGCGCTGACTATTCACTTGACTAGTCAGCGCATTCAGCACGTCGTTTTGCTCCAGCAGGCGGTGTTGCAATTGCTGAATCGTCTGATCACGCTCGGCCAATTGCTGTTGTAGGTTTTCTATGGTGGGCCCTGATTCTGGCTCAATGATGATTGGTAACTGCTCGGCAGGGGTAGGGTATTGCTGCGCCAGAAATGTCTGACTAATCAGATACGTGTTGCCTTTGGGGGCCTGCTCAAGCTGGATATGACTAGTCTTAGCGTATTGCTTGACTAGTCGCCGGATAGTCTGCTCCGACTTGTTAACCTGCTGAGCTGCTTGCTTTATAGTCAGAAATGTAGAAGCACTTTCCATGGGGCGCGTGACTAGTCAGAGCCGGCAATATACCACCCTCTAGTGCTACTCATCTGCTGCTTGACTAGTCATATCTTAATTAATGACTAGTCAAGCAATTACTCTCTGACTAGTCATTAATTCAAGACGTCTTTTCTCTTTTTCACTCATGAAGCGTTTTCATTCGACCTCACACGAGCGGTAGGTACTCACCTAACCGCTCTTATGAAACAAGCCAAGAAGTATTGGGCCTGGACCGCGCACCAACGCGGTCACTGTTACCGGCGAAACGTTCGGATGCCATCGCCACCACCGGAATTTCGGCGTCATCACTGGCACCAGCACCGCGCGCGTACTAGGCAGGTGCTGCACCTGGTCATGCGTGGTGGCGATGAAGGGCAGCTCACCCTATTCTATCACCCTCGTCATGGCGCGCGCTATGACTGGGCGTAAACACAACCG
>NZ_NIRR01000063.1 GCF_002204745.1 Hymenobacter amundsenii | reverse complement strand
CGGGGCCCTCATGCTGGAAAGCGGCAACGGGCTCTCGTGCTACGCCAAGACCCAGGCCGCGTGCCAAAACGGCCAACTCGTCTTGGCGTTTGAACGGCGTCTTTCCCCCCGCACGGCCCGGGCTCGGTTTGAAATCGCGGACACGGTGCACCTGCGCGTGGCCGCGCCCCGGCGTCAAATAGACATCACGTACTGCTCGGCGGCCACAGGCAAGCCCCGCCAGTACTTCGTGCTGTACAAACGGGTGCCTGCCGCTGAGAAACGTTACCTGCCCTATCCGCTGCGCGCCTGGGGAGTCAGCGCACAGGGACACTTGGTGGAGGTGCCGGTCAAATCCCTTCGCTGCCTCAACAACGATTACGGAGCGTATTAATCCCTCCTTTTTTCAAACAGAGCGCGTTTAGCTTCGGACCCTTTGCGTGAACTCTCCTTGTAAGCGGAAAGACATGCTAAGCGAACTGCTTATTTGTCTTGATACGCCACGGATTCGTAGTGGTACTCCACAAAGTTGTTCATCTGCTGTCCCTTTGGGTTGTCCCGTAACACGGCGAATACAATCGTTTTATTGACGGGATTGACAATAATCACGTCCCCATCCACCTCGTTGTCGGAGCCCTTTGCCGCGTTGCAGATGTACATGGTGATGCCCATGCCGGACAGGTCAGGCCGGGTTTGGTCAATGCGGTAGGATTTACCGTGGCCGCTTTTCAGAAAGAGCGTGGCAATCACCTTCTGCTCTTCCAAGACGGTCAAGAACGCCTCGGTCAAAGGGCTGCTGGATTCTTGTTTCCCGTCTTTTACGGTCCGTTGGTTGGTTAACGTGTAGGTCTGCGGCGACTGGGCGGAGCAAGGCCCGGCGTAAGCGCAACAGGTAACCAGCACCAATAGCCACCGGAAACGCAGGAGAAGAAGAACAGGCGACATGTCGGTGGAGAGTAGTGTCGAAAGATAGGCTCCTTATTCTGAATTGCCCTGTTTACCTTCCGACCGTTTCAGTAAACCCTGCTCCGGCCCCGCAAGCGTTGAGCAGATGGCTTGCTCCTCCAGTTGTTGTTCCGGGGGCGCAGTACCTACCTTTCCCAAAAAAACCAGTGGGCCTGGGCAAAACGCCGGCTAGACGTCTTAATGCGGCGGGCCGGCGGGGTCGCCCAGTCCGGCTCACCCTTCTCTATGCTCAACCGTCTTCTGGCGTGCCTGCTCGCCCTCTTGCCCCTGGCCGCCCAGGGCCAAACCGCGGCCGGCCGCGTCGTGTCCCAGACCACTGGCGCCCCGGTGCCCGATGCCACCGTCCGCCTCGAAGGACAGCCCGCAGGTACCCGCACCGACGAAGACGGCCGCTTTCGCTTGCCCGTGTCCGGCGCGGCGCCCGATGCCCCGCTTCGCATCTCGCACCTGGGCTATGAGGCCCGCACGGTACCGCTCAGCCAGCTGGGCCCACCCGTCGGGCTGGCGGAAGTCGCGTACCAGATCGGGGAGGTGTCGGTCACCTACGAGCGCCTCCGCACGCTGTTGCTTCGGGAGTGGAAAATCGACCCCGGCTCAGTGATTGCGGTGACCGACAATTACATTGCCCATGTGCGGGAAACGGACACCCTGCAGGCGGCGAAATTACTGCAACGCACCAGCGGCCTGCGCGCCGCCTTTGCATCGGCGCGTTTGGTGTTTCTGCCCAACGGCACGGTAAAAACGAAGTGGATGCTGTTCAGTGCCCGCAGCCAGTGGGAGCTGGACGAAGCGCAGCGCACCTTGCACCTGGTGGGGCCGAAGGGAGCGGCCGGGACGATGACAGTGGTTGAACTGACGGCCAACCGTTTGGTCGTCAGTTCAACCACGAATCCCGAGCGGCAGAACGAGGTGTATATCCCGGCCAACTAGGCAGGAGCCGTTTTTCCTGCGTCGTATGTAAAGCCCTCGACACGAAGCGGGCACGTCGCGCAAGGAACTTGTTTTGGACGTTGTGACAAGCCTTAACCCCTCCTTTAGCAAACGCAGCGTTTACCTTGCCACCCTTTGCGTGAACAGTTGCTGACATTGTAGTTCCATGTCCAGACGAAGCGAAACGACCCTGTACTTCCTTGCCTGTGTGGTGCTCTACGGCATCGTGGACTACTTTTTCAACCAAGCCCTGTTGTATTTCATCGGCGGGACGATCGGGACCTTATTGAAGCCGCTGTGGCGCGGCAAGTTAGAAGTGCTGCTGGTGTTCCTTGTGTGGAGTTTGCTGCTGGTGGGCTTCGCGCGCCAGTCGGTCACCGCCCACCGAGCGGGCGTGCGGTACACGGCCGTGCTTGTGATTGCGGCGTTGCTGTCGGAAGTAGATTTAATGATGGTCGTGCTCCTGCCCGGTGGCAGTCTACGGCACTTCTACATCGCCTTGGTGGCGGGCGTTCTGGTAAAGTCGCTGGCCTTGAGCTGGCTGCTTTTATCCGGTCGGATGCGCTACCAGAAAATGCACCCCGCGCGGTGAATGCACGTATCCGTTGTATGTTCTTTGGCGAGTCAGACCCTTTCGCTGAATCGCTCTTTCAATTGAACGAAGCGCGTTTACCTTCGGACCATTTTACTGAACATAAGACGACTTCTCGGACCGGCTTGCTTAAGAGCACCACTTTCCCAGGGTTCAGTAAGCGAGTTATAGGTGCCCCTAGTACCACACCCCCAACCAAATTCCTGTAACTGGCCTGGCTAGCAGGTTCTCCCCCGGCTCCTTTTTGCCTAGACTGACGAAACTGATGCTCGGGTAAGCGAGGACCGTATACCACTGCTTTCCATCGCGGGAAATCTCCCGCACTGTTGGTAAAGCATAGTCCGTTCCCTCAACATCAACTGGCCCATACTGTGCTATGACATCGCTAAACTGATGTTTGCCAGGCTGTATGCCCTTGGCAGACGAAACCTTGGCGGTAGCGTCAAATTCAATTCGTATTAACCCCATACGCCTTTGCGAGGAGATGGTGTTGATATAACAAATCAGTCCCTGCTTGCGGTAATGCATAATCACGCCCGTCTCCCGCTTTAGTGTGTTGTGAGAGCCATCACGCGTGCTCACGGTGAGAACATGGATTAGCTTCTCGGACCGGTAGCGGTTCCCCAGTTGTGCTTTGACTTGCTCACCGGAGGACTTGCCAATTCTAAGTCCAAGGAACGTACTGTCTCCTTGAATCACCACTTGTCCTAGGGTTGGCGACACGCCTCCAATAAGTAGAGACGCCAGTAAAATATATTGCATCATTCGATTGACTAACGCCTGTATAGCGAAGGTAACGGCTTAGAAGCAGGCGAAAACGAGGCAATTGTAATTTAGACAAAAGCTTGTTTCGCTAAATTGACCCTTGTGAACCCCGAGCTCTTCGCTGCGCCCACCCCGTCGCGCCAGCGGCTCTTCCTCCTCGACGGGGTGGGGGCGGTGCTTTCGGCCCTGTGCCTGGGCGCGGTCCTGCCCCGGTTTGAGCGCGCGCTGGGCGTGCCGGCCGCGGTCCTGCACCCGCTGGCCGCAATCGCGGGCGCGTTGGCGACGGGCTCGCTGCTGTGCTACTGGGCCAACCCCCGCCCCTGGCAGCCCTGGCTGCGGGCCATCGCCGCGGCGAACCTGCTCTACGGGGTCTTGACGGCTTGTTTGCTCGCGTTTGGCCCCTGGTGCGTCACGGCGTGGGGGTGGGGGTACTTCGGGCTGGAACTGGCCGTGGTGGCGCTGCTGGCCGGCGGGGAGGTGCGCGCGGCGTCCCGTACGCCCGGTCCACGCGACGGAACTGTCCGACCTTAACCCGGGACGCCTGCCATGTTGCTGTTCAGACCATTTTACTGAACGCAAGAAAGCGATACCTTTCGCGCCGGTGCTTCCTGCAGCAGAAAGTTAGCCCGTTCCTATGACCAGTAAAGAAGCCTACTTTCAGGACTTGGAGTCCATCGTAACCGACCAGGTGTACTTGGCCGCCTCGCGGGACGAGTTGGAGAACGAGATTGCCGAGAACATGTGGACCATCGGCGTGAGCGAGGAATTGGCTGGGGCGATTGCGCCCGCAGAGGTACAGGCGTTTTTGCAACGCGTCAAGTGTAACCGCCGCACCCAACTCGCCCAGCGTGGGCAGCCGGGCGGGCTGCGCTACTACCTCTGGCACGACCCGCAGGCGGGGCAGCTGCGCTTTAACTTCATCAGCGTGCTGCATGAAGCTTTGCCGTTCAGGGCCCCCGTCAACGCGTGTGCCGACGAGGCCGCGATAATCCGTGCCTGGCTGCAAGACAGCGGCGGCGTGGGCGCACCGCTACTCGATTCGGCAGACTACAGGGTGCAGGTATATGAAGAAGTACTCCTGAACTATTAGAACCCTCCTATTTCTGAACGGCGCGCGTTTACCCTCGGACCATCTATTTATTTGCTCCTCGGTGGGCTTTTCACGGGCCGGTCCTTTTCAGCGGCGGCGGGCGCTTCGGCCAGTGGGTAGCGGTCGATAACCACTTGATGGGGGCCGGGCTTGCGCGCATCAGCGGGGCTGTCGAAGGCCACGAGCAGGTGCTGGTCGTCGAGCAAGGCCATGCCTTCGGCCTTGTCCTGGCCGGCGGTGGGGCCATGGCCGTGGGGCACGTCGAAAAGGCGGCGCATTCGTTTGGCGTCAATCAGGCTGTCGGCCGCTTGCTGCGTGGCATTGGGCCAGCGGTACACGGCAATGGTGCCGTCGAGGTCCATGGTGGGGCCGGCCAGCACCAACAGATCGGCCCCGCACAGGCGTAGTTCGCGCACGCCCATACCGCCCAAGTCCAGGAAGTGCTTGCGATAGTGCTTTTCGGCCGCGCCGGGCACGGCGTGCAGGCGCAGGCGACCGGGCTTGTCTTCTTCCACGCGCAGCTCCAGCACTACGGCCCAACCGCGGAGCACGGGCCCGCGCAGGCCCACAAACACGTGGCTGCCCGACGATACCGACAGGCCTTCAATGTCGAACCCGTTGTCTTTGCCGGGGATGGACAGAAACGGCTTCAGGTGCGGGTCGTGGGCCAGGGCGTCGAGCAGTTCGTTGCTTTCATCGGTGCCGCGCAACTGGGCGGCGTGGAGCGTCTGAGTGGGGTCGGTGGGGTGCGGGGCTTTTTTGTGCAGCTCAAAATTGCCGGTGGCGGGGTTGCGCAGCAGCGGGATGCGGGCCAGCAGGTTGCGGTTGGGCGCTGCTTTCACCTTGGCCAGGCGCGCCAGCTGCTCGGCGGTGTCGGCCCCTTCTTTTTCGGGTTTTTTCCGTTTGAGGCTGTGCGAGCCGACCAGCCAGAGGTAGTGGCCGTCGGTGGCCATGCCTTCGATATCAATTTCGGCATCTTCGCCGCTGGGCAAGTCCAGCAAATCGGCCAGTTGGTAAGAGCAATGCTCGCCGAACACTTGCGGGCCCGTGCGCCGCAACCGCTCCAGGCTGGTGCGTTCGTCGCAGCTCACCCACAGATTGTCGTCGGTGAGCAGCATGGAGGAGAGGCCATCGCGCACGTGTTTCTTCGCGACGTTGAAACTGAGCGCGGGGGTGAAATGCAGGGTGAAAGGCTGGCGGCGCATGGGGTAGGGGGCAGCGAGGAAAATCAGAATAACGGGCGGGCCCTGGGCAAACGGAGAATGGCGCGAGGGGGTTGGCGAGCGGCAGCTAAGGCCCTATGGCAACCTCGCTGCATTTGCTAGGACACAATCTAAGGCTCCTTTTGTCGTTTGGACCGTTTTTCTGAACGGTAAACGCGCCTTTCACTTTTGGAAATCTTATCTGTTTGTCTCCAGTGTCTGAAGGATTGCTTTTTGAAATTTTTCCGGTTCGTCTTTGTGGATTTGATGTCCGGACTGCTCAAACACCACCAGCCCCTTTCGCGGGGCGTTGAGGGTCTGGAAATAGTTCTGCGTAATGCGGGCCGAAGTTTGGATGTCGTGCTGGCCCACGAAGAAATACACCGGGCAGTGAACCCGCTTCAACGTCTTCGGCAAGTCAATGGCCATGACCTCGTTCCACACAGGCGACCACGTGGCCGACCATTGCAGGAACCCCTTTTTGAACGCCTCGCTGGTGACGTACGTCTGGCCGTCCTTATAAAACAACCATTTCCGGAGGTAGAACAAGTCTTCGTCCTTTTCGAACGGAATGGTGACGCCCGCCAACTCCTGACTGGCCCGCGGGTCTGCTCTGAAATACGTTCTCAGCACGGCCAGCAATTCCTGTTCGCTGGCCAATTGACTAACGACCGGGTTCACGGCGAAGTACGCATGCAGCAGTTCCGGGTGGTGTTCGACCATGTAAAACCCCAACACATTTCCCCAGGAGCTGCCCACCAGGTAGATTTTGTCCTGGTGCAGTTCCTGGGCCAGAAACCGGACGACGTGGTACGTGTCTCGTTGCATCTGCGCCACGGAGGTCGGGGCGGGCGACGGATTCAAGGCCAAGGTCTTACCGGCGCCCCGTTGGTCCCACTGTACCAGGGTAAATTTGGCTTTTAACAGGGTGGTAAAGCCCTTTGCGGCGGGCATCATCGAACTACCGGGGCCGCCTGCTAAAAACAAGAGCACCGGCTTGGTGGCATCATCCGTCTTGATTTCCAGCACTTGCTTGATTCCCTCAATATCCCGGGTGAGCAGTGTGTCGATCCGGCGCGAAAGCCCAGAAGACAGCCGTTGTTGGGCCGGCTGGGCGTGGCCCGCGTAGACGTGAACAAGAAGGGCCAACAGGAGGAAGAGAGAGTGCTTTTTCATGACAGAAAACTGGGTGTCTGTTGCAAGCACCTACCCCCTCGGGGCGTGCGTGGTTGCCAGGTGCCCAGCGTGGGCGGCGGAGCCGGAACGGTACCGGCCAGCAACAGCCATCGGCAGGCGCAGGCCGTCAAATATGGGGGAAACGAATGGAATCAGGGCATGGGAAGCAGGTGGGGGACGGTGTGTGATCCATCGCCCTCACCAGCAAAGCAGGACCAGTAACCAGCTACCCGTCAGGAAACAATGTCCCCTTTCGCGAGTCTGACCGTTTCGCTGAACAAGCATTTAATCCCCATTCGTGGTGATTCGCTAACTTCACCACGTGAACCGAATCGCTGTGGGCCTTCTGCTGGGTCCGTTCCTGACGGGCTGTGCCTCCTCGGTCCCGGCCGCAACGCCCTCGCTGGTGGGCTGGTGGGAGCAAGTCGGGGTGCGCACGGTGAGCCGCGACGAAACCGGGCGGCGGCTGGCGGACCAGCGCCACGAGAACGCCCCGGGCACGGTGTGGCTGGCGTTTACCGCCGCCGACTCCGTCCACTTTGTGGCGCCGGGCCTGCGCCACTCCCCCCCCACATGGTACGCCTACCGGCCGGACAGCCTGCGCTTTCGGGACCGGTCCGGCGAAACGGTCCACCCGGTCCTCAAACTAACGCGCCGCCGCTTGCTCTACCGCACGCACACCCGCAGCAGCGCGGGGACGGAAGACGTGACGTTCACCTACACCCGCGCGGCAGCGGCACCGCCAATGCCCGCCCCACCCGCCGCCACGCCGCCGGACGAGGAGTGGGCGCGAAACCTACCACTAGTCCCACACGACTCCGCCACTCGCCAGCCGACGCCTACTTCGTGGCCCCGAAACGCGCGGACCGGCTCAATCGAGTTCACAGGCGTACTGCCCTGGCCCACGACCGGGGCCACGCCCGCGCAACAACGCGCCTGGGCGCGGCGCTGGTACGCCGCCAACCTGACGGAAGCCAAGCCGGACCCCACGGCCGACACCACCTTTGCGGGATTGAGTAACTGGGCCTACCTGGATTCCGTGTCGTACCCCGGGGGCGTGCCCAGGGGGGAAGACTCGACTTACCACTTTGAAACCTGGCGCCTGTTGTACACAGTCGACCTGGTGCCCACCCCAGCCGGGTTGGCGTACCGCCTCTCCACGTTCCAATGCGGGACAATGGGGTTCGATAACAGCAGTTTTGAGGGCTTGGAAAATGCGCTCGGCCAGTATTCCGAACCAATGGCCGTGTTTCACTGGCGCCTGCGCAAGGCCATAACCCGTTGGTAACCCATCGGCATCCTTGATAAGAATACGCTTCTTCAACTGGACAGCGCTCGTTTAGCTTCGGACCGTTTAGCTACACTGCCGATTTTAGCGAGGTTACTCGAATTCCACCAGTAAGGTGCTTTGTATAAAACCCTTGTGGGGGCAGTTCCGGAGAAATTGGTACAGTGCCTTGCTGTCGCTTAGCCGTAGTGTGTCGTTGGCACGGGCCACTTCCCAGCTCTTGAAGCGACGGGCAATCTGGAAGGTGGCCGAGTCGCTCCACCCGCCAATGCCAAAATACATCGTCGTCCGACCTGGCAGCAGCAACCGCTGCGAAGTCGTATCCGGAAGCCCGGGACGGGAATAGATGGTCTTGAACGAAACCGGCTGCTGGGTTTGGTTATGAAACACCATCCGCAAGGCCGGGTCGCATGCCGTTAGCCCAGCCAAGGCCAAGCCTGCCAGCAATACCTGTAAGCGAGTAGACATCTGAGAAGGAAATAGTAAGTACCCAAAATATACTCCTTCAATTGAATGAGGCGCGTTTACAGCCCTACCCTTTTCGTGAACGATTACTTACCGTGGGTCAACTCCACCACGCGGCCATTCTGTGCTTCCACAATGAGTTCAAACGTTCCCCCGAGCATGTCCTCGGGGAGTGTGCCCGCTAGGTACCAGAAGCCGTTGATTAAGTACACCTCGTAGGGGCGCTGCCTGATAATATTTTCTTTACCGTAAATGGAAAACAGCAACGGTTCCATCATGGCCGTGGCCACGGCTTTGGTGGGTAGCAGAGGTTTGTAGAATGGTGTTTGGGCAGCTGCACTTATGACGCGTTGCACTTGCTGCCGGGCGTGAGCTTCACCCAGCTTACTATGGCTCGATTTCTGGCCACAAGAAGGCAGGGCAAACAGGCAGAGGACACCAGCCAAAACAGATACAGCGAAATTCATCGATGCGAAAAAGACTTGTAAACGACAGGAAGGTAAGAATACCCTCGTTTGTGTTTGACTTGTAGCCGCTGTCTAATTCACGGTGGCGGTGTGGCCGAAGTGCTCTTGCAGCACCTGGTTGATTTTGTCGCGGGTGAGAGGC
>NZ_NIRR01000062.1 GCF_002204745.1 Hymenobacter amundsenii | reverse complement strand
GGCGGCATCATAACGCCGACGTTTAGGAGGTTGGGGGCTGTCCTTCATGACATTCGAAAGATAAGACCCTATTCTGTCCACATTTACCCGACCACCTCATAGTAACTAAACACAGTGTCATGGTGCTCTGGTGAGAATATGCTAAGCACCGATAGCTCCAATAGTTACAGGCGCTAGGAGTTAGTGCTTAATGAAGAGAGATCAACTCGTAGACAGATACATAGTACACACTAACAACCGCTTCTTTGAGACTCGTTTTCACCCAAAGATAGCTTGGAGTTAGCAGTACATGGATGCCGTCTAGCCGTTTGACGTTCCAGTTAGCTTACCTTTGTGCCTTATAGTAGTACGACTTCAATAGGCTGTTCATGGCAGGTGCGCCAAATGGTCCGTAGAAATAGCCTAGCTAAATGACTGAAAACAAGACTATTTTAATGCTCATTCCGCAACTCAGCTTGGGTGGAGCAGAACGGGTGTTTCATGACCAGGCTCGGGAATTGGCCAGGGCTGGTCATCGGGTTATTGAGTGCATCTTTGAAGTCCGTAGCAAAATAGGTTTTCCCACCGAAAACCAACTGGTTGTGCTGCAGACACCCGAAGCGGGCGCCTCGCCACTCAGCAAATTACAGACCCTGCAGCAGCGGGTTAAGGAAGTAAAGCGACTGAAAGAGGTGCAGGACGTTGATGTATGCATCAGCCACTTAGAGGGAGCTGACTATGTGAATCTACTTAGCAAAGGCAAAGAACAAGTTATTTTGTGCGTACATAATTCCAAACGGCACGACCCCAACTATCGGGGTGGAGCAGGCTGGGTGCGCCGTCGGCTGTTAATGCCCTTGCTTTATCGGCGAGCCGATTACGTAGTAACAGTGAGCCGCGATTTGCGCCAGGAACTGATTGACTATTTCCAATTGCCTGCCAATCGGGTGATAGCCATCAATAATTTTCTGCAACTCTCAGCGCTTCATCGGCAAGCGGCTGAACCCCTCACTGAACCCGCTGAAATAGCGCTGTTTGCAGATGCTCCGGTGCTAATCGCGGTCGGGCGCCTTGACCTTGAAAAGAACCCGGTAGTTCTGCTCTCTGTACTTGCCGGATTACGCCAGCGTGGCAGTAATGCCCGCTTGGTGCTGGTGGGAGACGGTACCCAGCGGTCTGTCCTGGAAGCGGAAGCTCAGCGTTTGAAGTTGCGCTTATGGAATGGCATTACATCTACTGCAGATCCGGATCCAGGTAGCTTACTCCCCTATGACGTACTACTGTTAGGTTTTCGGGCCAATCCGTTCCAATATGTTGTACAAGCTACTATCAGTTTACTTCCCTCTCTTACTGAGGGGTTTCCGATGGTATTGTGTGAGGCATTGGCTTGCGGAATACCAGTAGCCAGTGCCGACTGCCCAACTGGCCCCCGTGAAATTCTGGCTCCTGATACTGCGCCGACTCAGTATGCCCAAAAGCCTGAATGGGCCGAATACGGCCTGCTACTCCCCATACTACGCCAGCAGGCTCCTGATTATAATGCATCGGTGAGCAGCTGGGTGGACTCAATAGCCACGCTGTTGAACGACACGAATTGCTATCAGCACTATGTTAGCCAAGCTACCCACCGAGGAGCAATATTTGGACCAAAGCCCGTAATGGCCCAATGGGAACAATTGCTCCGCTCCACCTCTATCAGCGCGAAAGTTGCCTAAGCTCTTCATAACACCGCTTTGCTTACGAAATTCCGAAGAAGCTACCTGCCATGAAAACAAGAACTGTCATTGTCTTTGTTTACAACAGCGCCGATGATCCGCTGTTTAAGGGCAACCTATTGCCGTTGCTGTTTCAGATGAGCGAAAATCAGCCAGATTTACGCTTTCACCTGATCACCTACGAGCAAAAAAAATATGCGTTGACCGAGGGTGAGCGGCAGGAAAGAATGGCGGAGTGGGCTAAGAGCCAGATTACTTGGCACCCGTTGACTTGGCACTCCGGACGGTTTAAACTCGCTAAAAAGGCCTACGATCTGGCAGTTGGCTTTGCGTTGTGCCTAGCTTTGCGTTTGCAGGGTGCACAAACCATAATGGGTATGTGCACTGTGGCTGGTTCGTTTGCCTTCATCATCGCCAAACTTTCAGGGCTTCGTTATTTCGGCTATCAGTATGAACCCCATAGTGAATTCATGCGTGACTGTGGCGTGTGGCCTGCTGATGGGTTGGCTTACCGAAGCCTGCACTATGTAGAAGGGCTGGTAGGACGCCATGCTGATATTCTCTCAACCGGTACAAGCCATATGCTCACGCGTTTGGAGAACTGGCATTCCACCGCTCACACTTACAGGTTACCTACTGGAGTCGATGAGATGCGTTTCGAATTTACAGCGACCGGCAGAGCCCAGGTACGGGCACGTTACGGATTGAAGGAAACGCAGCCCGTAATTCTGTATCTGGGTAAGTTTGGCGATCTGTATTATAGTACTGAAGTAGGAGCGCTATTTCAGGGATTATCCGATGAAATCCTTGGGTTACATTTGCTAATAGTGACGCCAGACGAGCCGGAGTACGTCAAAGGCTTAATGAAAGCTGCAGGAGTTGCAGAAGATACTTTTACAATTACTCGCAGTCGCTATGAGGAAGTGCCCGCCTACATTTCTGCTGCAGATTTCGGCCTAGTGGCTGTACCGCCTCTACCTTCCCAGCGTTTTCGGTCACCAATAAAGGTAGGAGAATATCTGTGCTGCGGATTACCATACCTGGTTTGTAAAGGGGTATCGGAAGATGACCTAGTAGCCAATCAGTATGGGGTAGGGGTTGTAGTTGACCGATTCGACAGGCGTGAGGGAGCGCGCATGGCAACGGAGGTTGCGGAATTTCTAGCAGAAGATAAGGAAAAGCTGCGTAGTCGATGCCGCGAAGCCGGTATTGCGTACCGGGGGCTGCAGCAGTTTCTGCCGATTGCGAACGATATATTCGCTCGATTGTGACGGGTTATGTCGTGACTAATTGATGACCAAAACTGCCAAACTAAAAGACGATAATGCTAGGAAATAAGTCTCTGAATAAGTTGCATGCATTGCGAGGATTCTGTGCCTTCTATGTAGTAGTATTTCATGCTAAAATAATACTTTGGTCAGGAGGGAGTCTTTTCTTAGAGAAATTTCCTCGCATAAATTGGTCGTTAGCTGACTACATATACTTTAGCGCTGATATGCTCAGCTCTGCTGGGCAAGAGATGGTTATTATCTTCTTTGTACTATCTGGGTTTTTTATAAGACATGCTCAATTAAAAAGGGTAAGAACCGCATTACAGTTTTACGTGAATAGGTTATTGAGAATTTATCCTCCATTCTTGTTCTCCATAACTCTATCAGGAGTTGTGTTAGCATATGTGGCCGCCTTTCATCATGAAGTAATGGACCCTATGTCAAGCCGAGCCTTAAATCAGAGCTTAGAATTGGCATGGCAGGACATGGATCTTAAAAAAATTGGAATTTTAAGATCAATATTTTTTATCCGGTTAGATAATAGTTATTTTGGATATAATGAAGCATATTGGTCTTTGCTTCCAGAAGTTATATTCTATTTTTTAGTGCCGTTTATATTTGCTAAAATAAGATCTTACTATTGGATAAGTCTTATCCTTTACATTGCTGGACTCATCATGCAGGTAAGTGGTTTGGGTATACATCCTGTAATCAGCTATCCTTTGATTTATAACTGCTACTTCGCAGTAGGTGTCGGGTTCTATGATTTCGTAAAATCTAATGAAGTATATATTGAAAAAATTAATAATATGAATAAAATACTTATTTTGCTAATTACGGTAATAATTTTTGGGCTTATTATTGTATTTGCAGTGTTGCAAGAAAAAATATACTCTTGGCCTTTAGCTGGCGTACTAGCCATATGGCTAATGTCAATTTTGCTTTCGAAAAATACTTCTGAAAATAATGTTCTGATAAACGTTTTTAGTAGAATAGGTATATTCAGCTTCTCGTTGTATTTATACCATTATCCTATTCTGATAATTGCATATGTTTATATGGTTTACTTTACCAATGAAATATTTGTTTATGACAGGTATTATTGGTTTGTTTTACCTATTGTGTTGTTTGTTTGTAAGATGCTTTATAGAATTACTGAGAAAAAAGCAGTAGAATATTTTAGGAAGATATGATTATTGTAAAGAATGAATAGTGAGTTTGTAAAATAAAAATTCAAAAGAAAGAAAATAAAATGGATGTACGTAATTGTTTGGTGTACATTGCTCATGGTAACGTGGATTTCAAAAATGAAGCTATATTCAGTATACTTTCATATTTAGAAATATGCGATAATGCTGACAAGCTTACTATAATAGTATATACAGATTCGGCATTGTACTTTGAATCTGTGTTAGGTCAGCAGGGTAATATAATTTATGAGGAAATAGATAGTGCACAATGGCAAGCATGGCGCGGTGATATTGATTTCGTACATAGAGCCAAAATTGAAGTTATTAAACACGCTTTAGAAAAAAATGGAGGCAATATTTTGTATCTAGACTCTGATACATTTTTTCTGAAAGATCCTAAGCCTATTTATAATGCTATTGAAAGTGGGATACATTTTCTCCACGTGCGTGAGGGATTAATTGCCAATGGATCACCACTGCATATAGCCATTTATGACTTTCTAATGGCCCATCCTGCTGAAGAATGGTCTGCTATATCTATTCATACAGCGATGTACAATGCAGGTGCTATCGGGCTATCACGGAAGGATCTCAAATTGCTAATTCAGACAATTAGCTTGACAGATAAGTTATATAGAGCCTACCCATCACACGTGATGGAACAACTGGCATTTAGCATAGTGTTAAATCAGAATGGTCCAGCAGGTGAGGTAGCTCCATTCGTGCTACATTACTGGCACATGAAGGAGGTTCGTTCGGAACTTGATAAATTTTTTGGCGAGAATGCAGGTAAGCCATTACCTATCCTTCTGGCTCGGCTGAGAGAATTTCCGATTGTAGAGGCCTCTAGCCAGAAGGATATATGGGAGAAACGCCATCGGTGGCAACGCGCGTTAATGAGGCTCATGGGTATAGGTTGGAAGTGGCCTGCCAATCACCGAAAACTGCTCTAGATTAGCTCTGCAGGATGTAAGCCCTATTCTGACGTAGCCTTATTCGTGATGGGTAAATAGCGGAAAACGCTTATACAGCCTTAATATAAGTTTGCACACAAAATAAGTCTGAAGTCATGCACGTATTTTTCTTGGTTCCATATCCTATTGGGAAGGCGCCATCTCAACGATTTCGTTTTGAGCAGTACTTTGCGTATTTGTTAGCAAAAGGTATTACGTACGAAACACAGTCATTTATTTCTGATGCTACCTGGCAAATTCTATATAAGCCAGGTCATCATCTGAGAAAAACTTTCGGAATATTAAGTGGATTCCTCCGCCGATTTATTGCTTTATCAAAAGTAGCCAAAGCAGACTTTGTATTTATTCATCGCGAAGCTTCTCCTATTGGCCCACCCATTTTGGAATGGATTATTGCTAATATATTAAATAAGCGTATAATCTATGATTTTGATGATGCTATATGGATTGCGAATACTTCGGAAACCAATAAGATTGCAGCAGGATTAAAGTGGCATAATAAGGTAGGAGCTATTTGTAGTTATGCCTATAAAGTGAGTTGTGGAAATCAGTATCTAACGAATTATGCTCTGCAGTATAACTATAATTCGTTCGTCAATCCTACGACTATAGATACCATCGATCTGCATAATAGAGTGAATAATCAAATCATTAAAACGAAGCCAGTAATAGGATGGACTGGCAGCCACTCAACTTTGAAATATATAGATCAGATAGTTCCGGTTCTAGCGAAGCTGGAAAAGGAAATTGACTTCGAATTCAGAGTGATTTCAAATCAGCCACCTGACTTAGCCTTGAAATCATTACAATATAAGCAATGGAACAAGGAAACCGAGATAGATGACTTGTTGGAATTTAATGTCGGGATAATGCCTTTGGAGGATGATATATGGGCCAAGGGCAAGTGCGCATTTAAAGCACTACAATATATGGCCCTAGGAGAGCCCGCACTCGTGTCGCCAGTTGGTATGAACACTGAAGTGGTAGATCAGGGAGTCAATGGTTTTATTTGTACTACGTCAGCGGATTGGGAAGACGCACTACGATTGCTACTAAAAGATGAGCAACTGCGCCTACAAATGGGAGAATCGGCTCGTAAAACGATAGAAAATCGCTATTCAGTAACTGCTAATCTGCCTAATTTTTTGGCTCTCTTTACGTAAGCTGACTTTCCAAGTGTGCGGTTCTTGTTAGCTGCTTTTGCTTTAAACTGCATAATATAAAGCGCTGAAAGATAGAAGGGCATCAGGGGGATTTTGTATCGTACAAGTGTTCCAAAGTTGCCACTATTGGTCCCTACGGCAATTGCCAATATTATGGAAAATAGAAAGCAAAATGTTAAAATAGGTTCGCTTACTATCAGCGATAAGCTTTTAAGTACACCTGTCTTATAGAATAAAATAAATGTAAGATATATAAACCAAGTAGCCTCAAGCGCTGATAGCAGCATTACTGGATTACGCGCCTCAAATAGAAATGGACGATAAAGAGAAACTACTATGGCTTGAGGAGCAACCTTAATGATAGATCCTACCGAGCCGTCAATTGTTCCGATATCATATGCTGAACCATTATTTGTGTAAGTGGTCAAATAATCGTTGTTTATTTTGGTTCTTTCCGCAATATTCTCCACATCGTACCTGTCGTCGCCAGCTGTTAAGTTCGTGGCTCCGAATACAGCGGCGGCGAGGCCAACAGCTAAGAAGAAAGGGCGTGCTGCAATGCGTAAAACAGGGGATTTTATTCGTTGATTGTACTCATTAAATATCCATAAGAGAGCTGGTGGTAGAAAAGAAAGGAGTATGTATATTTTAACTGCAATAATAACATACATCCCAATGGCACCTAATATTAAAGAAAATACAGTGCTCTTCGGACGAACCAATCCATTATAAAAACCATAGAATACCCAGCCCAGGGCCCCAATACAGAGAGAATCCTTCATTATTCCTGACCCCCAAAAAAATACGGAGGGTAAGAAAAAGCAGGCAATAGCTAGCTGTTTGTAAGCCAAAGGATAAATCCTTACAAAGGTTAGATACATTGCCCACATGCCGGAAAAGCTCAACATGGCGAACATTAAAGCAATGACAGAATAAGTATTAAAACAAAATAAGCTGAAGAAGGCCCCAACGCGGGCTATAAAGTACTCCGTCGATGAGGTATACCATTGCATACGATTGGCATACGACGCAGTTAATGGGTCGTACTCTCCATTAGCAAATAGTAGCTTAAAGCCAATCGTTGGTGATTCTGTAAAGGCTTGAAAAATAATTTTAATATGAGTGTAATAGTTAAAAGTATCGCCTCCGCCGTAATAAAACTGATAAATAAGCCCTAAACAAAGTGCCCCTAAAAATTTAACGGATAATGCAGGAATAAAATATTTCTTAGTTAAATTGTTGGTGAATCGTTTGCGCACCCCAAAGGCCAGTCCGTAAAATACTGCTAGATAAATCGGTGTCAGAAAAAGATCCTTTAAGTCTATCATAAATACAAAAACCTATTTGAAATTTGCCTTGAGGTATTCCCTGGCCTCCTGGTATTGCTCCAGTTTATGGTCGGATTTGTTGGCTACTACAGTGTAGTAGCGGCGGGCCGCGGTGGCATCCTTGGCTTCGGCGGCTAGGCGGGCTAGGGCTAGGTTGGCGAACACGTAGAAACCGTAATTAGTTTCGCCGTTCAGCTCGGCGAAAACGATGCAACGCTGGTAATATTCCTTGGCTTTTTTGAGATCCTTGTAGCGGTTTTGCATCAGGAAGCCCAAGAAATACGTTGCGTAACGCCCACTGTTGGGCTCGTAACCAGGCATACCACGGTTGAGCTTATCGAGAATGTCGCGGCTTACCCGCTCGCACTCCCGGAACTCTCCTTGCAGGAAGCAGGCATTAGCGTAGATACGCTGGAAATACCCGTTTTCAGGATAAGTAGTGGCCAGATACCGGGAAACAGGCAACGCCTCTTCGGGTTTGTCTTCCTCGTTGAGCAGAAGACGCATGAGGAAGACGCGCGCTTCAGGGCCGACATATACCCCATTATCGGCTACGTTGCGGAGTTGCTGCAGGCCCAGTTTCTTGTTTCCCTTGGGAAAGAACAGTAGCACGGGCTTGAGCAGCGGATAGTTGTCCGGAATCCAGACGGCGTAGTAATTGAACAGGGCTTGGCCGAACAGAAACTCGGGGCTCAGGCCGTTGGCTTCTTTGCTTTTTTCGAGGTAATCCAAGGCGCGTTTGGCACCGACGGTGGCCTTGCGCCAATCGTGGCGCTCGGCATGCAAGCGGGCATCGAAGCCATAGCCGGCGGCCAGGAAAAAGCAGGCTTCGTAGTTCTTCTTGTCGGCCTTGTACATGGCCTCGCCCATCATGACGGTGGTGTCCATGTAGGCAAAAAACTGCTTGTCGTAGAGTTTGGTCTGGATGCCAGAAGGCATGATTTTCCACCAAGAGCTGAGCCCTAGCAGAAAGTAAGGCATTGGGTGGTTGGGGTAGCGGCGGCGCAGACTGCGGAACTGCCGCTCGGCTTTATCGTATTTAAAATTATAGAGGTTATAGACCGCTCCTTCCAGTTCAGTTTTAATGTCTTGGTCGAGCAGCAGCCAGCCTTTGGTATCTATAGCGCCCGGTGCTACATCCACATTTTCCAGCCGCACCTGCCGGGCGGTATCAAGCAGCATAGCTGGTTGGGTGGAGTCGGGTTGCTGCGCTTGTGCCAGTAGCGGCAAGAGTAGCAGAAACAACAGGACAAATTGTAGACGTTGACGCATCAGTAATGTAAAGTGCAGCTTCAAATAGCAACTAAATCAGGTTATGGCTTGCTGGTCTGAAGAGCTAAAGTAGAACTTTTAGCGTAGTTTTGGACAAAAAAAATACTGATTATGGAGCTTTTACGCACTATCTGCCAGATTCCGGCCCCTTCTGGTCATGAGGCTCCCCTGACCGAATTCGTGCTACGCTATGTAGAAGAGCATCAGGCCGGATGGACCACTCAGCCAACCATTCTGGCTGGCGAAGAGTTTCAGGATTGTATTATACTGATATTTGGTGCGCCCCGAACGGCGGTTTTTGCCCACCTCGATAATATCGGCTTCACGGTTCGCTACAACCGGCAACTGGTGCGCATTGGTGGGCCGGTGGCCGAAACCGGTTACCGATTAGTAGGTCGGGATTCGCAGGGAAATATTGAATGCACGCTGGTAGTCGATGAGCAAACCGGCGCGCTGAGCTACGATTTTCACCGCGACATTGACCGGGGCACGGAGCTGACCTTCTACTGCGACTTCCGCGAAACCGACACGACTGTGCAGAGTTGCTACCTCGACAACCGCCTGGGCGTCTGGAACGCGTTGCGCCTGTGCGAAACGTTGGAACACGGCGCGGTGGTTTTCTCGTGCTGGGAAGAGCACGGCGGCGGTTCGGTAGCCTATCTGGCCAAGCATCTTTATGAAACTTACGGCGTGCGCCAGGCCCTGATTTCTGACATTACCTGGGTAACCGAGGGCGTGCGGCCCGGGAAGGGCGTGGCCATCAGCCTGCGCGACTCGCTGATTCCGCGCCGCAGCTACGTGGAGCGCATCCGCCGCATCGCAGAGGCGGCCGGTGTACCGCACCAGCTGGAAGTAGAAGGTAGCGGCGGCTCCGACGCTAAGGAGCTGCAGCATGGAGCTCAGCCCTGGGATTGGTGCTTCATCGGCGCCCCTGAAGACAATGTGCATTCGCCCGACGAAATCGTGGACAAGCGCGATATAACGAGTATGTTGGCCCTGTATCAGGTGCTACTGCGGGAGCTGTAGTTATCGAATAAAACCAGACCTTTGTAATCCATCTAGGACTTACGCAAAACGGAGGGTGGGCTGGGTTAATTCGCGACGCAGATAGTCGCGGAGCAATCCTTGTTTAAGCTGGTAAACGGTTCGGCCTGTTTGGTAGGCCACTCGTTTGAGGCTGGTCCAAGTGCGCAGGGCCAGGGCAATATGGTTGCGCTGACTACGGGCCAACCGACACTGGCACGCCTGCAGGCCCGTGAGCTGTTTGGCTTCGCGATGAAACTGTTCAATCAACCAGCGGACGTTGCTTTCTTGCTCGGCAGCGGCCGTGTCATCTTGTGCTAGCTCGTTGGTCACGAGATAGTCCGTCCGGTGGGTAGACACCAGTACGCGGAAACATTTCAACTTAACGTCTTGGGGCATTTTCTTCACCTTGAGCAGCTTGCCCTGGGCCACATCTTGCGCCGACCAGTTCAGGCAAGCCAGGGGCTGGTAGGGCTGCTGGCCGCCCGAGTCATCGACTAAACGGTTGCTTTTAAGCGGGCAGTAAAACAGCTTTTTTTCGTTCATCAGCCACTTAAACACGTCCGTTGTGGCATACCACGCGTCCATGAGCACGGTGCGGTAAGCAATCTGGCGCACGCCCAACTGGGTGAGCATGTCGCGCACATGCGCGTGTTTGTCTTTGCCATCTACCTCTGGGGCGAAGAGGCGATAATCCAGCAGCCAGAACTGGTCCGTATTGGGATTGACGTAGACGCAGTTGACCAGGCCGATACCTTTGATCAGCCCATGTGCATTGCCTGAATACTGGCGGTGCACCAAGGCAATGTGATGGCTGTGGGACTTATCGAGCACCGTAGGACTTATCGAGCACCGTATCATCGAAGAGCACGTAGCCCCGTTCGCTGGCCACGAACTCGCCTTGCAGCTGCTGTCAGAGTTGGCGGGGCGTGAAGCGACGGGTTTTGAGAAAATACTGCACGTTGTCGTGCGTGAGCCCGGCCAAGTGCTCGGCCAGGTAAGTGCCGGTATAATTGACGTGGCTGCTGAGCAGAAACTGACCGTAAAGCTGCGCCGTAACTTGAGGTGGTCTGGTAAATCTGGACAGAATAGGGTCTTATCTTTCCAATGTCATGAAAGACAGTCCCCAACCCGCCAAACGTCGGCGTTATGACGCCACCTTCCGCGTCGAGGCGCTACGCCTAGCTGGCGAGAGCCGCTGCACCCAAGCAGCCGCCCGCGCGCTAAATATCAGTCCTAAGCTGCTCTACAAGTGGCATAAAGAGGCCCTTACGCCCGTCGCGGCTGCTCGCGGGGCCTACTTGGACCCAGTCACGGCGGCGGAACTGCGGCAGCTGCGGGCCTTGGCCCGACGGCAGGCGCAGGAGTTGGATATTTTAAAAAAAGCCATTGCCATCTTCTCGCAGACACCGGACCAATGAGCCGTTATCGTTTCATCGCAGCGCAGCGAGACCACCACCCCGTGCGGCTGCTCTGCCAGCTGGTGGCGGGGCCATCATGCCCGAGGAACTGGTGACCAGTGCCTTGCAACGCGCTTTTTGGTCCCAGCCGCCCACGCCGGGCCTCATCGTCCACTCCGACCGCGGCGGGCAATACTGCGGCAACG
>NZ_NIRR01000061.1 GCF_002204745.1 Hymenobacter amundsenii | reverse complement strand
TACGCGGCCTCACGCCACATGAATTTGTGTGTGCCCAGTGGCAGAAAAACCCCGTTAACTTTACCCATGACCCGACCCACCTCACGCTGGGACTATACAACTAGTGCCCGGGCCGTGCTTATTTGAATGTGCCCCGTGGGTCGGGCTGGTGAGCCAGCAATTCGGCTACCAGCGTGAAATCGACCGATGAGAGGCTGCTGTTCTGGCCCTTGTGCACGGCTTCCCAGGCGCGGATGTACTCCTCCTGATAGTAGTAGGCCTGGGCTAGCTGCTGCCAGGCCCCGGCGTTGGCTGCGTCCTGGGTGGTAGCCCGTTCCAGCAGTTCGGTGCCGGTTTTCAGGTCCTTCTTCTTCTTGGCCTGGCCGTAGCGAATCAGGTAGCTCGCGCCTAAGTCGGCGAGCAGCGGCGAGTTGGTGGGCGCCAGGTTCACTCCCTGCTGCAACAGGTCGATGGTCGCATCGGGGTTGGGGCCGCTGCTGGCAATAATGCCCAGGCCGTGGTAAGCTTCGGGGTTGGCCGGATCGAGCACCCAGGCCAGATTGAAGCGGTAGGCCGCCGTGTCGGGCTGGCTTTCGGCCAGGTACTCGTAGCCTTTGCGGCTGAAAAACTGGCTGGCCTCAGCCCGCGACGCAAAGCTGCCGGCCAGGCTGGTTATCGTTTGGGCTCCGAGCGCCTGCTCGGCCTGGGCCGGCGTGAGGCCCCCGAACAGCGGCTGGCTGCGGCTGATAGTGGCCGCCGTAACCGCCACTGCCGACTTTTTGGCTCCGCGCTGGGCTTGGGCCGGGGTCAGGCTCGTGCCAACCAGCGCCACGGCAAAAAGGAGGGAGAGTTTCAGCAATTTCATAAGAGCATAACGAGCAGAAGCGGGGAAATCAGGCGGCAGCGCCTCTCCTCAAATATACGGCCTCGCTGGCAACCTGCTCCGGTTGGGGCCGTTGCAGGGGCAGCTCCGGCAATCCGCCCGCGGCCGGCCGGCGTATCTGCGCCGACTTCTGTTCTGCTTTCTACCCATGCGCTTCCTGCTTTTGCGGTTACTGCCCGCCCTGTTTTGCACGGTTCTGCTGCTGGCCGTGGCCGCCGAATACGCCGCGGCCCGCCCCAGTCACCGCACCGCCGACGTGGCCTACGTGCCCGCCACCGACTCTGCCTTTAGTGCCGAGCGCCACCTGCTGGACGTGTACGCGCCCAAAATGCAATCTGCCCGGCCTTATCCGGTGGTCGTGTTCATCCACGGTGGCAACTGGAACAGCGGCAGCAAAAGCCTGTACTCATTCGTGGGGCGGCGGCTGGCCAAGCAGGGCGTGGTGGCCGTGGTTATTAACTACCGCTTGTCGCCGCAGGTGCGGGTACCCCAAATGGCCGACGACTGCGCCCGGGCCGTGGTCTGGACCCAGCAGCACATTGGCGAGTACGGCGGCGACCCGGCCCGGATTTTCCTCATGGGCCATTCGGCTGGGGGCGGGCTGGCCGCCCTGCTGGCCACCGACGATAACCTGTTCCGGCGCTGGGGACTGGCCCAAAACCCCGTCCGCGGTACCATCCTCGACGACGCGGCTGGCCTCGATATGTACGACTACCTGCGCAAGATGCAGTACCCCAACGACCGGCAGTACCTCACCGCCTTCGGCCCCGACCCGGCCAAGTGGCGGCAGGTATCGGCTATGCACCACCTCACGGCCCAAACGCCGCCGTTCCTGATGTTCGTGGGCGGTAAAACGTATCCGTCCATTAGCAGCAGCAGTGCCCAATTCCGCGACCAGCTAACCAAGCTTGGCCACACGCCCTACTACCAGGTGCTACCCGGCAAAAAGCACATCCCGATGGTGCTCCAGCTCTATTGGCAGCACAACATCATCTACCAAAAGCTCCTGCCATTTGTGGGGGCAAGGAGTGGTGATGAGAAGTGAGAATGACGTTCCGTTTCTCACTTCTCACGAAAACAAGCTGGTCTGCGGGCTGGGATTTTCAAATTCGAGGAGCCATTTCTTGCGTTCCAGACCCCCGGCATAGCCTGTAAGCTGCCCGCCGGCCCCAATGATGCGGTGACAGGGCCAGATGATGGCCAGCGGATTCTGGCCGTTGGCCGCGCCCACGGCCCGCACCGCGCCGGGGTTGCCGAGCTGCCGGGCCACATCAAGGTAAGAGGCCGTGCGGCCGTAGCCCACGGCGGGTAGCGCGGCCCACACCTGCCGCTGAAACAGCGTGCCGCCAGCTACATTGGTGGCTACTGAAAACGCGCGCAATTCGCCGCCGAAATAAGCTCGCAGCTGCTCGTGGGCCGCCTGCAGGCAGGCCGCTACCGGCCCGGCCGTTGGTGGCTCGCCCGGCAGCAGAAACCGCACGGCGTGCAGGCCGGCATCGGTGCCGCGCAGCTCCACAGCGCCCAGCACGGAAGGTAGGTAAGCGCGGGCTTCAGTCATGGGTTGGAGGGTAAAAAGGTAGTGGTTAAAGGTAAGCAGCAAATTAGACGAAAACACGGCCGACCCGGCTTTAAGGGGCAGTTTGTTGCAGTATGCCGGGAGTAGGAAAAATTGCTCCGGAGCCAAAGGGCTGAAAAAAAGCAGTATATTGGTCTAAAGGAAAGCGGAGAATAGGAATCTGCTTTTACTTTTTTGTGCGCTGCTTATTTGCCAGCTGCTCGCTCCGATTTTATCACCCAAAGCCTACCACACCGTGCGACGTTTATTCATCTGCTCTGCTCTGGGGCTAGGACTGATTCCCCAGCTTCCGGCAGCCGTGGCGCTGCCATTTTCTGCCGTTGTACTGGCGGCTCCCATCAGCCGCCAACCCGCGCAGGGCTGGGGCACGGGCCTCTCGGCAGCTTACTTCAGCAATGGTTCGTTGGCCGGCGCTCCGGCGCTCAAGCGCCAAGACGCAGTAATTGACTTTCGTTGGGGGAAAGGTGCGCCCGCGCCCGGCCTGCCTGCCGATAATTTCTCGGCCCGCTGGGAGGGACTGATCCGGGCCTCGGCTACCGGGCGCTACCGGTTCGTGGCCACTACCACCGATGAGGTGCGCCTATGGGTGAACGGCCGAATGCTGCTCGATACCTGGAACGGCAACAAAGCCGGGGGCCAGGACGACGGGGGTATTTCGCTGGCCGCCGGCGAAAAGGCCACCATCAAGCTCGAATACAACCACGCCGCCGGCACGGCCGGGCTGCGGTTGCAATGGATAGCACCCGGCCAGGGCCCCCAAGTGGTGCCCATGGAGAATCTCTACCCCCTGGGTTCGCCTACCACGCCCGACCCCGAAGGCCCGCCGCCCGCCGCGTTGGCCGATGTGCAACCGGCAGCGCCCGCGGTGGCAACTAAGGCTCCTAAAGCTGCCCCGGCGGCCAAAGCTGTTCCCGTAGCTGCTGCGCCTGCCCCTACTCCAGCTCCAGCCAAAAGCCCGGTCCGGCCCACCGAAGAGGTGGTACCCTCGGGCGATTTGTCGGGCCTCTATACCATCGTGGCACGCTCGACGGGGAAGCCTTTGGCGATTGACCAAGGGCGCCCGGCTACGTTGAGCGAGCAGTTGGCCATGGCCAACGCGCCTGCGGCGCCCGCCCCGCAATGGCGTTTAGAGCCCTCGGGGGGAGGCCTCTACCGCCTGGTAGTGCCCGGCAACAATAAGGTGCTCGAAGTACTGGGCAGCTCTACCTCTAATGGGGCCGCCCTGAGCCTCTGGACCTACTACAGCGGCTACAACCAGCAGTGGAAAGTAGAGCCTACCGATGATGGCTACTTTAAGCTCATTTCCAAAAACGGCCGCAACAAGGCTGTTACCGATAAAGACACGCTCGACGGCGGTATTCAGCAATGGCGCTACTCGGGCAAGGAGAACCAGCAGTGGAAGCTCGTGCCGGCAAAAGCCGCCGAAGAGCCCGTGCTGGCCGGCGCCAACACGGCCCGCAAAGTTGGCGACAACAGCATGAGCGTGTACCCTAACCCCTCCAATGGGGTGATGCAGATGGCCTACAGCCTCGAAGAGTCCAAGCCCCTGGGCTGGGTACTTTACAACCAGAACGGAGTGGCCGTGCGCGTGTCCGACTACCGTAAGCAGCCCGCCGGCTCCCACCACCAAACGCTCAACTTCACCGGCCTGCCCGCCGGCGACTATTACTTGAGCCTGACCGTAGGCGCGGCCAATACCCGCCAGCTGGTTTCCATCCGCCGCCCTTCAGCCGATGTACCGGAAGTAGGCGCCACGAGTCCGAAATAAACGAGCTATTGGCCGTCAGCTTTTCAGCAATGCCCCGTTTCAACAACTGAAACGGGGCATTGCTGTGTGTGGGTGGCCAGGCAATAATTACCCCCCGAAAGCCGCCAGCTCGGCCCAGAGGCGGGCAAACTCGCCAACATAGCGGCTCACCAGGGCCGGATCGGGGCTGATGAGCAGGTTTTCAAGATTATACTCGGCCGCCGAGCGGGTCCAATTGTAGCTGCCGGTGAGCACCAGGCGGTTATCGGCCAAGGCAAACTTGTGGTGCATGTGATGGTCGGTGCGGTCGATGCGTACCGGAATGCCGGCCTCCTCAATAGCCCGTACGTCGGAGCCGCGGTCGGTGAGCTTGTCGTTGTCGGTGAGTAAGCGCACCTGCACGCCCCGGCGGTGGGCGGCCACCAGTTCGTCGGTCAGGCGGTTATCAGCCAACGTGAACACGCACACATCCAGCGTCTGGCGGGCCTCCTGGATAAACTCCTGAATAGCGGCCACGCACTCGTCCTGGGGGCTGAAATACACCCGGGCCTCCGCTGTTTTACCACTGTTAGCGGGCGCGGCCGGCGTTGTGGCTGGTTCGGGAGCGGGCCGGTCGGGGGCGGGGAGCAGGGCGCTGGCGGCTTCGAGCCACTCGACTACCGCTTTGTCTTTGAAGGTATTGAAGTGGTTTTTGGCCAGCCCGAACAGCTGGCGGCGCAGGGCCTCCACGTTGCCGTGGCAGCGCTGAAAATCGGCCAGCTGCCCGCGTAGCACGTCCGCTTCGGCGGGCGAGAGGTTGACATCGGCGAAGGCCTGGCGGAACTGGCCGAGCAGCTCGGACACGGGGGGCGTAGTGGAGGACATGCCGGAAGGTACGGCAAACCAGCCTGGGCGTTGGCCTAAGCCATAGCCACGAGTTCCAGCCGCATCAGCTCCCGGGTGGTGAGGGCCTGAGCATCGGCCAGGGCCTCGGCCGAAGGGCCGTGGAGCAGGCGGGTGAGGCCGGGCCGGTCCTGGGTAACGTCGGCATCCCAGAGGCCCGAATGATGCCAGGGCGTGAGGTGGTCCCAATCGGGCCGGTCGATGATGGGGTAGAGGCAGACGCCCAGCAACGGCACGCCGGCCCGCAGCGCCTTCACCGATTCCTGCGCCACCATTTCGATCCAGCCGGGCCGGTCCTGGCCGGGGTGGCTGGTTTCGCTGAGTACTACCGGGCGGCCATAGCGCTGGTAGGCATCCTGGAGCAGCGCGCTCAGGGGCCGGAAGCGCGGGTCGTGGTGCTCGTTGGCCCAGGGCAGGGTCTGGTAGGGTTCGAGCTGCCACTGGTTGTCGAAGTAGTAGTTGAAGCCCAGCAGATCGAGGTATTCGGGCCGCCGCCCAGCTCGGGGCAGAGGCGGCCGGCGAGCATGTCCACGCTCTGAAACTGGCTGCGGTCGGCCTCGCGGGCCCGGCGCACCTCAGTCGGCCCGGCCCCCGGCCGCGGCACCACCCGCACCAGCGGCTCGGTGGTCAGAATACGAATGCCGGGGTCGGCTTCGCGCAAGGCCGCCACGCCTTCAATGTAGGCCCGCATCATACCCCGTTTCACTTCCCAGCCCTGCCCCTGGGCGTAGGGCGAGGTGCCCCGCACGTCGCCCCCCAGCCAGCTCATGAAGCTCACCTCGTTGATGGGCGTAACAATGAGCACATCGTCGGGCCGCTGCTGGCGGTAGAACTCCACGAAGGCCCGGCACAGGGCGGCGAAGCGGCGGGCAAACAGCGGATGCAGGGGCGTCAGGTCGTCGGGGTAGCCGAAGTGGCACAGGTCCCAGACCTGCTGGATGCTGTGGCGGCGGCCCGCGTCGAGCAGCACCTGCACCGTGGTCCAGTCGTACTCGTAGGGGCGGCGCTCCACTTGGCTCCAGCGGATGCCCTCGCGCACGGTGTGCAGTTCGTGCTGTCCGATGGCCCGGTAATCTTGGTCGAGCAGCTCCAGGTGGCCGGTGAGGGGCAGAAAATCGACCCGGTGGCCGAAGGCGTTGAGCTGGTCGGTACACTCGAAGCCCGCCATCCAGAAAGAGGCGAAGGGCGATTCGGTGGTAGCGTTAGCGGGCATATAAAACAGGTCAGCAGAAAACAAAAAAGGACGATAACGCGGCCGGTTGCCCGGCGCATTATCATCCTCTATACCCGTAATGCGGGCTGGGGGTTAAGGCCCAGCTTGCCAGCGCCGAGCTTACAGCGGGGGCAGGTAGGTGGTGGGGGCCGACTGGGTGCGTTGCTTTTTGGTGAGGGATTTGGCCTCAATGAAGATGCGCTGGAACTCCGGATACTTGGCCCGGATGGCGTTCTGGAGCCGGTCGATGGCCACTTCCACATCCTGGGCCGAGAGTTGGTCTTCAAACTCCACGTCGAGGGCTAGTACCACGTCGGTGGGGCCGAGGTACATCGTGAGCGGAGGGCGCAGGCTTTGTACGCCGGGCTGCTGGCGGCCAATGGTTTGCAGGTCTTCGAGGATAACTTCGCTCACGCCTTCGCCCACGAGCAGCGCCCGGGTACGCGCCACCAGGAAAATGGCGACCATCATCAGTAGCAGGCCGATGGCAATGGAAGCGGCTCCGTCGAGGATGGGGTTGTTCAGCAAATGGCCGAAATACACGCCTGCCAGAGCAATGACCAGACCCATCAGAGCGGCCAGGTTTTCGAGCACCGAGGCATACACGGCCGGGTCGCGGCTGGTACTCAGAATCTTCCAGAAACTGGTCTGATGGCCTGCTTTATCCTGGTACAGCGCCCGAATGGCCAGCCAACTGGCCCAGGTTTCGAAGCATACGGCAATGCCCAGCACCACGTAGTTCCAGAGCGGGTCGGTGAGCGGCTCGGGATGCTCGATGTGCTTGATGCCCTCGTAAAACGACATGCCCCCGCCAATGGCGAAGATCAGCACCGCCACAATCAGACCCCAGAAGTAAAGCTCCTTCGAGCGCCCGAACGGGTGTTGGGCATCGGCCGGGCGCTGGCTTTGCTTGATGCCGTAGAGCAGCAGCACGGCGTTGCCGCTGTCAACGAGCGAGTGAATGCCTTCGGAGAGCATGGCCGAGGAGCCGGTCAGGTACGCGGCCACGAATTTGCTCACGGCAATGCCAACGTTGGCCGCCAGGCCGCCATAAAGAGCTGATTTGGAAGAACCTCCTGCCATAGGTAAAAAGAATACAGACTGAAAAAAGGGCTGACGCGGCCGAAGATAGGTATTCGGCGCTTCGCCCGTGGTACGGGGCCAGGCGGGCGGGAGTTGGCCCGGCGACCCAAGCGGCCCGAACATTCCGCCGCAATTCGGCTTTTACTGCCCTAACTTGCCCCTTATGCCCGACCTCGACTCCCCTGCTGCCCCCGCCGTTTCGGCCCCGCTCAGCCGCCGCCTCGGGCTGGTGCAGGCCACGGCCCTCAACATGATTGACATGGTGGGCATCGGGCCCTTCGTGACGCTGCCGCTGGTCATGGGCTTCATGGGGCCGAATTTCCTGCTGGCCTGGATGGTCGGCGCGGCCTTGAGCTTGGCCGACGGCTTTATTTGGAGTGAGCTGGGGGCGGCCTACCCCGAGGCGGGCGGCTCCTACCGCTTCCTCAAGCTGGCCTACGGCGAGCATAAGTGGGGCCGGCTGATGTCGTTTCTCTATGTGTGGCAGACGCTGGTGCAGGCCCCGCTGGTGGTGGCTTCGGGGGCTATCGGCTTCACCCAGTACTTCGGCTACCTGGTGCCATTGCCCGAGTGGTGGCAGCCCAAGCTGGTGGCCGGCGCGGTGGTGTTGCTGCTCATTGGGCTGCTCTACCGCCGCATCGAAGACGTGGGCCGGCTGGGCGTGCTGCTCTGGGTGGGTGTGCTGGCCCTCATGGGCTGGCTGATTTTCGGGGGCCTCACCCACGCCACCATTGCCGTAAACTGGCTGCCCGAGGGCGGCATCGGCCAGCTGCCGGGTGCCCTGATTTCGGTGGCCATGGGCCAGGCCACCGTCAAAACCATTTACTCCTACCTGGGCTACTACAACGTTTGCCACCTGGGCGGCGAGGTAAAGGAGCCCCAGAAGCTTATTCCGCGCAGTATTTTCCTCAGCATCCTAGGCATCATGGCCCTCTATCTGCTCATGAACTGGAGCGTGGCCTCCGTCATTCCGTGGCAGGATGCCCAGCATTCCGAGTTCATCGTGAGCACCTTCGTCGAGAAGCTCTACGGGGCCACGGCCGCCAAAGTGGCCACGGCCCTGGTGCTGTGGGTGGCGTTTGCCTCGCTATTCGCGGTGCTGCTGGGCTACTCGCGCATCCCCTACGCTGCGGCCGCCGACGGCGAGTTTCTGCCCATCTTCGCCAAAACCCACCCCACTAAAAACTTCCCCCACGTGTCGCTGCTGCTGCTCGGGGGCGTGGGCTTCGTGTTCAGTCTCCTATTCCGGCTGGGCGAGGTCATTAGCGCCATTCTGGCCATGCGGATTCTGGTGCAGTTCGTAGGCCAGGCGGTAGGGCTGGTGCTGCTACGGCGCCGCAACGGCACGGCCCATTTGCCCTTCAAAATGCCGCTTTACCCGCTGCCGGTGGTGCTGGCCGTGGTGGTGTGGCTGTGGGTGCTCGTGAGCACGGGCCGCGTGTTCATCCTCTCGGGCCTAGCCGTGACGGCTGCTGGCGTCGTGGCCTTCCTGCTCTGGAGCCGCCAGCTGCGGCGCTGGCCGTTTGGCGCGGCCACCGGTCAGGAGTGAGGCCGACCCGGCGGATCCGGGAGCATCAGCCCACCGGCTTCTCGTAGCAGAAAAACCGCAGCCTGGGTCGGAACGCCAGCGTGATTTCCCCGGCATAGCGGTAGCCCAGCTTCGGAAAAAGCCGCTGGGTAGCCCCATTTTCGGAATTAGTATCAAGGCGTAGCACGCGCAAACCCTGCTGCCGGGCCAGGGTTTCGGCCTGGGCCAACAGCGCCGCCGCCACGCCCCGGCCTCGGGCGGCGGGGGCTACGGCCAGCCGGTGCGTGACCAGAGCCGGCTCGGCGAAGTCCCAGTCGGCCTGGGTGTACTCGGCATCCTGGTGGTTGTGAGTGAGGGCCGCGAAGCCCGCTACTTGCCCGTCGAGTTCGACCAGCCATAAGTGCCCGGCTGCCACATCCTGCTCCAGCACGGCCGCATTCGGGTAATCGGCCGACCACTGCTGATTGCCACTCGCCTGCATCAGCGGCACTACCTGGCGCAGAATGTCGAGCAGGGCGGGAATGTCGGCGGCAGTGGCGGGGCGCAGAAGCATGGGGTGGGCAGTGTAATAAACTAGAGAATTCAGGCCGGAAGCGGGAAAGTAGGATCCCCAGTTCAATGGCACCGATGAGCCCGCTGCTTCAGCGCATCATCTCGTTGCGGCCGTCCAGGGTGCTGATGTTCATAAACAGCATCGGGCGCAGCAGCCTGCCGGTACGCAGGTAGTGGTCCATAAACTCCTGGCTGTTGCGCAACCGCGTTTCTGCCTGCCCGAGAAGCTGCTGTATTTCGGCCACCGAACGGCGGTGGGTGGAGTCCGGGAGGTTAACCGTAGCCAGCAGAGCGCGGGTACGAATCAAATCCGCCGCTATCGGCGGCAGTAACAGCCGCAGTTCGTCGTCAGGCTTCTTAGGCAAAAACTGCCGGTTGAAGTACTCTACAAATTGATTGAGCTTGTCGTTGCCTTGGTTGAAGGTCGCAGCAACAGTGTTAAGTAGCAGCACGTTTTGGTTGTGCTGCTCCACCCGCAGGTTTTCCTCCTCCCGGCTGAGGCCAACCAGATAGCTGTAAATCAGGTCGCTCTTGACGCCGTTCTGCTCCACGCGGCGCGCAGTAGCCCGCAGGCGTTGCACCGGGGTCTGGCGGCCGTACTCGGCAAGTGAGTCGGCAAAAGCAAAAGGCCGGGCCAGGGGGCTGCCTGGTTTGCCCCACTGATATTGGTCGGGTGTGCGCGGGGCCGGCAGCAGCTGCCATAGCGGGTCGAAGGGCATGTGGGATTCGATGAACTGAGCCGGGGCCACTTTAAAAAAGTCGTTGTCGAGTCGGGCTACCGCAACCCCGTTCACTACCTTATCAGCGGCCCAGGTTGGCTCCATCAGGTACCAGCGCCCATCGAGGCGGCTAGCACACCACGCGTGGCCCACCGGCGTGCGCAGGCTACCGTAGCCGCGCACCACGTAGGTGGGAAGCCCCACTTGGTTGGCCAGTGCATTATACAATTCGGCGTAGTGGCGGCACACGCCCATCCGTTTGTTCAGCGTTTCCTGGACCACGATTTCTACGGGCCGCTGAAACTCGATGAAGTACTGGTTCTCGACGTCGTAGCGAATGTTACGGGCTACCCACCCAAACGCGGCACGGGCCTTATCCGAGTCGGTTGTGAAGCTGGCGTTGATGTAGCGCGCCAGCCCGGCCACCGACCGCGTGCAGGAATCAGGAACCTGCCGCATGCGGGCGTCAACGGCCTGGTAGGGCTTTGGGGGCGAGGCGGGGCGTTTGGCCGCTTGGCCCAGCGCCGCCGGGGTAGCGCCGCCGAGCAAGGTGCCCGTCAGAAAATAGAAAAAAAGACGCGTAAGCATGTAGTAGAGTAGCTGTTTAGCAGAAGGCGCGAAAACAAAGTTGGGCAAATCCCGGAGAAAAAGCGCCGGAATTTGCCCACAATGAAAGCGGTGTTTTCAGCTATTCGCTACTACCCTCGCCGTAGCACTTCGGCGGCTTCCTTGGCGAAGTAGGTTAGGATGGCGTCGGCGCCGGCGCGCTTGATGCTGAGCAACACTTCCATCATGGTCTTTTCGCCGTCGAGCCAGCCCTGCTGGGCGGCGGCCTTCACCATGGCGTACTCGCCCGACACGTTGTAGGCCGTGACGGGCAGGTTGGTGTGGTTTTTCACGTCATGAATCACGTCGAGGTAGCTTAGGGCGGGCTTCACCATCACCATGTCGGCGCCTTCCTGCTCATCGAGGGCCAGCTCGCGCAGGGCCTCGCGGCGGTTGGCGGGGTCCATCTGGTAGCTCTTCTTGTCGCCTTTTTTCGGGGCCGAATCCAAGGCGTCGCGGAAGGGGCCGTAAAAGGCCGAGGCGTACTTGGCCGTGTAACTCATGATGCTCACGTGCGAAAACGCGTTCTGGTCCAGCACCTCCCGGATCCAGGCCACGCGGCCATCCATCATGTCGGAGGGGCCAATGATGTCGGCGCCGGCGCGGGCCTGGGCCAGGGCCATCTGGCCGAGCACTTCTAGGGTGGCATCGTTGAGAATCTCGCCCGATTCGGCGTCCACCACGCCGTCGTGGCCGTCGGAGGAGTAAGGGTCCATGGCCACATCGGTCATCAGCACCACGTCGGGGAACTGGCGCTTGATGTCGGCCACGGTTTTGAGGTAGAGTCCCTCGGGGTTGGCCGACTCGCGGGCCAGCCGGTCCTTCAGGCCCTCGCTAATGCTCGGAAACGGGGCGAAACTGCGGATGCCCAGCTCCACGCACCGGCCCACCTCGTCGATAATCCGGTCAGAAGAATACCGGAAAATACCGGGCATCGACTTTACCTCGACGAGTTGGTTCTGGCCTTCGATAAGGAAAAGCGGGAAGATAAAATCGTGGGTAGTCAGGCGGGTTTCCTGCACCATATCGCGGATAACCTGCGACTTGCGGTTGCGGCGGGGGCGGTGGGTGGGGAGCTGGGGCATAAGGCAGTTTGACGTGGTAGGACGGAATAGAACCGCCACCGCAAAGGTAAGGTTGCGGGCGAGAGGGAGACCTCACATTTGCCCGTCAATGAGAAAGCTACCGCAAAAGGCCACAAACAGACCCACCACCGACCCGAGCAGGAACAGACCGAATCCGGTCCAGCCCCCCGCCACTATCCCCAGTATCAGCCCTCCTACAAACAGCCCGGTCCCCATGGCTTGCAGAATGCTGCCCCAGGCCGGCCCAGTGGGTTCCGAAGCCTTGGGCTGAGCTACGGGCCCTGGGGCTGGTTTAGCCGCCTGCTTTCTTGCAAATTCGTGGAAAGGCCAGTGCGCTGGCTTGTCCTGACTGGGCGGTGGGGCCCGAATAAGGGGCGGGGCGACGGAGTCTGGCGCGGGCAACGGTAAGGACGATTTGACCTCGGAAGCCGCCCCGGCGCAATCGGCGGGCTGCGTAACCGGGCGGCGCGGGGCTACCGCAACCGAAGTCGCCGTCGGCAACTGAACCGCCATCCGCTCGCTCCGGCAACCCGTTAGCAGTCCTATTGCCACGCCGAACACCAGGGCCATTTTCATCGGCTCACATATTGAAGAACTCCTGGAAAATTTCCAGCCAGGCGTGCTTGCCGCCAATGCCCAGCAGGGCGAAGTAATAGCCCGCCAGTACCAGTACCGCGCCCACGCCCAGCCCCAGCCAGCCGCCCAGCGCCAGCCCCACAACTACACCCGCTACTACCAGCTAAAGCTACTGCTGATTGAGAACTCGCCCTAGCGGAGCCAATGCAGCCTACGAAAAAGGGGCCCGACTTGCGCCGTGCCCCCCCTTTTCTGTAAA
>NZ_NIRR01000060.1 GCF_002204745.1 Hymenobacter amundsenii | reverse complement strand
CACGCAGAGACACTTTTAGTACTGGGCTACCCTTGCTTCTGCTGTAACCAGTCACAGAAAAGTGCCTCAGTTGCTCAAAAAGTACATAACAGGCTCTAGGGGTCGCGGGTTTGGTCATAGCCGCTGGCGGTTAGCTCGTTGCCGACGCGGATAACGACGCGGCGGGCATGTTGCTCTTGCAACAGCCGGCAGTGGGTCTCAAGGTGGGTGGCCGAGTTGATGCGGCTGGTGAGGCCGGCCACGAAGTGGGGGCCCACGACTCAACGCAGCTGCGCGGCAATCTGCTGGATATAGCATCCCGCTACGACGTGAAATTGGTGAGAGAAGCGGGGTAAAAATGGCACCGGCTCCGTTGCCCCCAATTACTTTAGTTTGAGTTCTTAGAATTTCAGTTTTCAAGGCGCTACGTTGGACTTTACAGGGCTTGCAGTTGTTCCGTCCAGACTCTATTTCGTTTTTTAAAGCAATTGAACTGCGTTGTTGCGCACGCCAACTTAGTACCGATAATGAACTATTATCAGTACTAAGTTGAGCTCCGAGCAAAGCTGCAAATCCTCATTCCCCCATCAGCTGCTGCAGCCGCCGTTCGATCTCATACTTGCGCTCGTAGCCCGAGCCGGCGGGCAGGGTCCACTCCACGGCTTCTAAAAAATCGGGGTGTGCGAGTAGCTCCAGCAGCCGCTTCCTAATATCAGCGCGTACATCGGCGTCAGCGGCTGCCAGCTCGGTGGCCAGTTCCAACCGGTTATCGACGACATGCACCAAATCCTCCAGGTCCTGGCTCAGGCGTAGATCAGCCCAGCCCCGGTCGCGCAGCGCGACGAGTTTAGTCGCGACAAAATAGACGGCGCTCAGTACGCGAATCTCCAGCCCATTGGGCAGGTAGTGCTTAGCAGCCTGAGCGAATCCGGCAGGATACCAGGGGTTGCTAAAGCCCAGGATCTCCGGCTCGGTGGGCATCACATCCACGGTCAGGCCCTGGTAATTCCACCGGCAAATCACGCCCGATGCGACGTCGTTTATAAATCCCAGCGCCCGTAGTTCATCTTCCAGGGCATAGTACGCCGTGCGCGGGGCGACTTCCACAATGCAATCCACGTCCTCCGTCACGCGGGGCTCGGGCGGGGACGTGGCACTGGTACTATACAAGTTGACTGTGGCCCCGCCAACAAAAACGACTCGCTCGCGCAGGGCACCAAGCGCGTGAGCTACCGCCATGAGTCGGGGCAAGTTGCGTGATTCAGCTGGCATGCGCTGAGTGGTTATTGTCAGTAATGGCTTCTTCCAGTAGTTGCGCTGCTACTCGCCGTTCGCGGGGCCGGCCCAGTCGCAGGGCATCTACCAGCGCCAGCAGTTCATACAGTCGGGCATCTTTCTGCACGGCTTCTACCACGCCTGGGTAGAGCGGCTCGATGGCAGCTCCCCAGGCCTCGCCCGCGGCATTGGGCCAGACGTAAGCCGGTTCCACGCCGAAAGTCTTATCGAGTGGGGCAGCGCTGGAGGCCGTCAGTGTACCGCGTACATGCGCTCCCGGATGCACGGCGAATACGTAGGGCAAGCCATGCAATAGAAATTCCAGCACGGCCCGCGCGCGCAGCTGATGGATGCCGGAATCCGGCGCTAACAGGCGGCTATAGCGACACCGGGCCAGTGCTTCCGATACTTCGGAAGCACTTAGCGACAGCTCACTGGCTAACTCTTTGCCTAACCAGACCCGCTGGCTGCCACTGGCCACCAGCTTCAGCAACACAACGATATCCTGGGGCCGAAGCCCGTTGAACTTGCGCATGATTCTTGATTTGCGAATTGCGAATATAATACATTATGCGTCCGTGATCCCCGTCTGATTGGGAGCGCACCTTACCCAGCGGCCTTTCTCGGGCCGCCGGCTGCCCGCTAGGCGTTGGCCAGTACTAGAGTTCGTGGAGGCTGGATATTCTCCGCATGATGTGCGGTAAATAGGCTCGTCATTCTCCGCAGGTTGTTTGGGGTGGTTTAGGCAAGGCGGACAGAAGAAGGATGGCTATTTCTTCTGTCCGCCTTGCCTAGACCACCTCAGCCCGCCACTTTTGAGCGGGTCATTCCCTTTTACAACTGCTACTTCACCTTACACCTCGGCTAAATACCGGTGCACGTAGCTGATGGTCGTGGCCCCCTCGCCCGTAGCCGAAGCCACCCGCGCCATGGCCCCGGCCCGCACGTCGCCGGCGGCGAAAATACCGGGCACCGACGTTTCGAGCAGGTGGGGCTCGCGGGACAAGCGCCAGCGCTGGCGGAAGTCGGATTGCAGCTGCACGTCGCGGCCGGTGAGTACAAAGCCTTGCGGGTTCTTCAGCACTTCCGCCGGCAGCCAGTCCGTGAACGGCTTCGCGCCAATGAACACGAATAACGTGTGCGCCGGCACGGTCTGCTCCTGGCCGGTGCGGTTGTCGCGCAGGGTCAAGTGGGTCAGGCGGTCGGTGCCCGCCCCCGCAACGACCTCGGTGAAGCCCCGGACGCTGATGTTAGGCGTGGTCCTGATTTGCTCAATCAGGTAGGCCGACATGGTCGCGGCCAGGCTTTGGCCCCGAATCAGGATGACGACGCTCCGGGCCACTTGCGAGAGGTACATAGCGGCTTGCCCGGCCGAATTGCCCCCACCCGTGATATAGACATCCTGGCCGCGACAGGCGCTGGCTTCGGTGGTTGCCGCGCCGTAGTACACCCCGGCCCCGGTGAAATCGTGCACGCCGGGCACGTCCAGTTGCCGGTAGTCCACGCCGGTGGTTACTACCACGCTTTTGGTCGTCACGTGGGTCCCGTCGAGCAAGTGCAGGATTTTGTAGCCGTCTTGCAGGGCAATACGGCCCACCTCCTGCGGCATCAGAAATTCCGCGCCCAGGCGCGTGGCCTGCACGGTGGCCCGCCGCGCCAGCTCGCTGCCGCTCAGGCCGGCCGGGAAGCCCAGGTAGTTTTCAATCCGCGAGCTAGTGCCAGCCTGCCCACCTGGCGCACGCTTGTCGATGAGCAGCGTTTTCAATCCCTCCGAAGCCCCGTACACCGCGGCCGCCAACCCCGCGGGCCCGGCCCCAATGATGACGACATCGTACAAGTCCGCCACCGCTGTGGGGTGCAACCCGATTTTCGCGGCCACGGCCCCAATGCTCGGGCTCAGCAAGTAGCTGCCGTCTTCAAAGAAAAGGGCCGGTAGCTGCAACGGGTCAATGTTGTTAAGAGCTACCAGTTCCTGCGCCGCGTCGGACGTCTGGTATTCCATCCAGCGGTACGGCACAAGGTTGCCGCTGAGGAAATCTTTCAACTCGTGGGCTTTGGGCGAGAACGGGTGGCCGATGAGCTTGAGGCCCACCAACTCGGCCGTGTGCGTAAACTGCCAGGCTTCGAGCAAATCGTCGAGCACCGGGTAGAGCTTTTCCTCAGGCGGGTCCCACGGCTTGAGCAGGTAGTAGTGCAGCTGCACCTCGTTAATGGCCTTAATAGCCGCTTCCGTGTCGGCGTAGCCGGTCAGTAGCACGCGCTGCGCCTCCGGAAAAAACTGCCGGGCCTGGTCGAGGAACTGCACCCCGTTCAGGTCGGGCATCCGATGGTCGGACAGCAGCAGGGCCACCGCGCGGCCAGCTTTCCTAAGCTCGGCCAATAGCTCCAACGCTTCGGCACCCGAGGCCGCGCTGAGCACCTGATACGTGGCCCGGTACTGTTCCTTCAGGTCGCGGGCAATGGCGCGCAGTACCTGCGGGTCGTCGTCAATGCAGAGAATAATGGGCTTAGTCATTTTCAGTAAGATTATTTAATGGGCAGACAGACTTCAAAGGCCGTGCGGCCTGGCTGCGAAGTCATCTTGACGGACCCGCCATGCTGGCGCACGATGCGCTGCACTACGTCCAGGCCCAGGCCGGTACCCCGGCCGGGCGCTTTGGTAGTAAAAAAGGGGTCGAAGATGCGGGCCTGCACGTCGGGCGGAATACCCCCACCGTTGTCGCTGATGAGGACTTGCGCGAAGTCCCGGTCGTGGCGGGTTTGCACCCGCACCGTGGCCCCGGCCACGCCCTCCACGGCATCCAGGGCATTGTCGAGCAGGTTGGTCCAGACCTGATTCATTTCGCCCACCAGCAGCGGCACGGGCGGAAGCTCCGGCTCGTATTGCTCTTCCAGCCTCACGTCCAGCTGTCGGAACTTGTGGGCCAGCAGGGCCAGGGTGTTGCGGAGGCCTTCGTGCAGGTCCACCGCCACCTTGTCCGGGGCCTGGTCCATGTGCGTGTATACCTTCACCGAGCGGATAAGCTGCGTCACCCGGCTGCTGGCCTCGCGCGCTTCATTCAGCAGGCGCAGGGTTTGTTCGTGGGCACTGGCCCAGCGTAGCAACGGGGCCAGGGCGGCGGCGGGCACCTGCGCCGCCAGTCGGTCGAGCGCGGCCTCCGTAACTCCTCGCTCCGCCAGCAGTTCCGCCAGCGGGCCTGCTTCGGGCACCTCACGTTCGTCGAGCCAGTCGGTCAGCTCGTCTTCCAGCGCCGCCAGGGCCAGCCGCGACGAGGGCGCGGCAGGTTGGGCGACGAATACGTTTGCGGCGGCATCGGCGTGCGCTGGCGTAGCGACCAGGGCCAGCAGCTGCCGCACCACTGTCGGCAGCCCCACAGCTTGCCGGCGCAGGGCCTCCGTGGTACTGGCCAAGGCCGCAATGGGGTTGTTGAGCTCGTGAGCCAGACCGGCCGAAAGCTTGCCTAGGGCCATCATCTTCTCGTTTTGCTGCTGCTGCGCGGTGGTTTCCCGGGCCCGCGTCGTCATCACGCTCACCAGCGCCTGCGTCAGCTCGAAGTGCTGCGCGGCCAGCTCCTGCGTGCGGCTTTTGGGAAAGGCCAGCACCGCGCTCGGCTCCGACGCCTGCATAACGACCCCCGCCGTTTTAATTCGCGAAAAGGGGAGGTAGCCCGTCGTGCCGCCAGGTTCCAGCAGCAGCACGTCCACCGCTGGCCGCAGGGGCTCAAACAGGTGGATGCTGCCATGTAGCAGCACGTAGGTGTGCTCGATAGCTTCACCTGGTCCCAACAGCTGCTCGCCCGCGGCCAGCTCCCGCACCGAGGATGCGGCCACAAACCACACTAGCTGCGGCCGCGGCACCGCGGTAAAAAGCGGAAATTCGGCCAGGATATCGGGTAATTCAGGAAGCATAAGCAAGCGGGCAGCTGCCCGAGGTTGAGTAAGGGTTAATTTTGAGCATATGCTGCTGTTGCCGAGGGCGTTTGCTTCCATCGGCAACAGCAGCATATGCTCCGGGTGCGGGCCGTGGCCAGCTGGTAGTCCATATCACCGAGCTGCCGCCGCCCCGCCATCTCCGGGGTGCGGTCCGGCTTGCGCCGGCTGCGAGTTGAAACAGATGAAATAGCCCGGAACGAAACCGAACACGGCCAGCGCCAGCCACGGGCTGATGAGGGTGGCGGCGGCACCCAGGGCGTATAACAGCGGCCCAAAGAACAACGACTGCCGCGAGGTACGGACAAAGCGCGTGAGGTCTACGCCCGCCGTCAGCAAGTCGGGCCGTCGCTGCACATGCAGCCGAATGAGCGTAAAAGACAACGACATGCCCGCCATTACGCCGCCGAATACTCCCGCCGATAAGGGGTTGGTCAGGTAATCGCCCAGCAAGGCCGTTGGGAACGGAACAAACGAGCACCACATGAGCAGGTTGGCATTCAGCCAAAACACGGCGTGGGTAATGGGACCAATCTGGCTCAGCAGCCGATGGTGATTCACCCAAACCACGCACAGCATCAGGAAGCTCACCATCCAGCTCAGCACCTTGGGCAAGAGGTTTGGAATGTGTTGCGGGCGACCCTGCCTCACCTGCGCCGCGCCGGCAGCGGCCACATCCTCAACTTCTCGTCCATTGCCGGGCAGCGGGCTTCGGCGGGCTTGGGCGGCTACTCGGCCAGCAAGTTCGCGCTGGAGGGCTTGTCGGAAGCACTGGCCGCCGAAGTGGCCCCGCTCGGTATCCGCGTGACGCTGGTGGAGCCCGGCGGATTTCGCACCGATTGGGCCGGCCGGTCCATGGCGTGGGCCGCCCATGACATTCCGGACTACGCCGCCACCAGCGGCCGACTACGGCAGGGGCTGCAGGAATTCCACGGCCGCCAGGCCGGCGACCCGGCCCGCGCCGCGCAAGCGCTGCTGCAACTCGTGGAGATGCCGGAGCCACCGCTGCGCCTGCCTCTTGGCGCGGATGCGTTGCAGGGCATCCGCGCCAAGCTGCGCAACGTGGAAAACGACATCGCCCGTCATGAATCGCTGACGCTCAGCACCAGCTTCCAATAGCAGGCCGACACTCATTGCCTTCGCCATTTTAACCTTGACTGCTTTATGAATGAGTCAATTACTCGCGACCGCACCGCCTACTCCGAGGGCCTGCTGCCGACCCGCACTCGCCGCCGGCTCATCGTGGGCATTAGCGGGGCCACCGGCGTGGTCTACGCCATCCGACTGCTGCAATTGCTGCGCGAGGCCGACGTGGAAACCCACCTCGTGGTGTCCAAGCCCGGCGAGATGACCCGCGCCTACGAAACCGAAATGTCGATGAAGGACCTGCGCGGCCTAGCCGACGTGAGTTACTCCATCGCCGACGTGGGCGCGGCCATTTCCAGCGGCTCGTTCAAAACCATGGGCATGGTGGTGGCGCCCTGCTCCATCCGTACGCTTTCCGAGATTGCCACCGGCGTCACCAGCACCCTGCTCACCCGCGCTGCCGACGTGGTGCTTAAGGAACGCCGCCGCCTCGTGCTCATGGTGCGCGAAACGCCCTTGCACGCCGGCCACCTCAAATCCATGCTGGCCGCCACCGAGAACGGGGCCATCATCGCGCCGCCCGTGCCGGCCTTCTACACCGGCGCCCAAACCATCGACGACCTCGTGGACCACACCGTGGGCCGGGTCCTCGACCTGTTTGACATTGATACCGACGCCGTGAAGCGCTGGGGCGAAGGTGACGGCCTGCGCGCCCTGGGCAAGGCCGTGCGGGTTGCCAACGGCTTCGACAACGCGGCCCAGATGTAGCGCCCCCTCCTTCTTCTTAAATACCTGCCGCAAAAGGAGTTTTCATTCCTTGCTGGCCGCGGATTGCCCGAAGCAGGCATCATTCAGCCACCTTCTTATCACCTTTTTATGACCAGTGCCACGCAAGTCGTCCCTCACCATGCTGTAGCCGGCATTAGGCCCACGCGACACCTAAAGAGTATGCGCGAATACCTCGCCGCGCTGCACGAAATCGGCGAAATCCAGGAAATCAGCCAGGAAGTAGACTGGCACTTGGAAATGGGTGCCATTGCCCGCCGTTGCTACGAGCTGGGCGCCCCGGCCCCGCTCTTCACCCGCGTCAAAGGCATCGAACAAGGATTCCGGGCCCTGAGCGCGGCTGGGGGCGTGAGTAGCCAGCCGGGGCTGTACCTGGCCCGCATCGCCCTCTCGTTGGGGCTGCCGCCCGAGTCCACCGGCCCCGAAATAGTAGAGGCCCTGGCGGCCGCCAAACTCCGCGCGCCCATCAAGCCCGTGGTGGTGCCCACCGGTCCCTGCAAGGAGAATATTCTACTCGGCGAGCAGATGGACCTGTTGCGCCTGCCCACGCCCCTCATTCACGACGGCGACGGCGAGCGCTACCTCAACACCTACGGCATGATCGTGGCCCAAAGCCCCGACAAGAAGTGGACAAACTGGTCCATCGCCCGCATCATGCTTATTGACAAGAACACGATGACCGGCATTGTGGCGCCCAACCAGCACATCGGCATGATTCACAAGATGTGGAAAGACCAGGGCCAGGATATGCCCTTTGCCCTGGTGCTGGGCGGCGAGCCGGCCATTCCCTTTGTGGGCGGCATGCCCCTGCCGGCTTGGGTAGACGAGGCCGACTACCTGGGCGGCTACTTCGGGGAGGGATTGGAAGTAACCCAGTGCGAAACCGTGGACCTGCAGGTGCCCGCCACGGCTGAAATAGTCATCGAAGGCTTCTTGTCGAAAGATGAGAAAGTAAAGGAAGGCCCGATGGGCGAGTACGCCGGCTATGCCTGGGGCGGCGAGGGTGCCTTCCAGCCCGTGTACCACGTCACGGCCCTGACCTACCGCCACGACCCGGTGCTGCCCTTTGCCGTGGCCGGCGAGCCGGTGGAAGAAGACCACACCGCCTGGGGCATCCCCAATGCCGCCGAGCTGCTGGCCGAGTTGCGCGAGAAGGGCATTCCGGCCACCTCGGCCTGGCTGCCGCTGGAAAGCGCTAACCACTGGGCGGCCATCACCTTCCCCAACAACTGGCGCACCCAGCTGGGCTATAACACCGACGAGCTGGTGCGGCAGGTGGGCGAAATCCTCTTTGCGTCCAAGGCCGGCATGGGCGTGCCCAAGCTGCTGCTCGTGAACGACGACGTGGACCCCAGCAACACCAAGGAGCTGGTGTGGGCCTTCGCCACCCGCTGCCGCCCCGTGACCGGCGAAGTGGCCTTTGGCAGCGAAAACACCAACCCGCTGGTGGCTTTCCTCAAGGCCGAGGAGAAGATGTCGATGCACACCACCAAGGTGATTTACAACTGCCTGGCCCCCGACGAGTGGGGCGACAACCTGCCCAAGCGCGTCAACTTCCGTCGCGCCTGGCCCGCCGAGGTGCAGGAAAAAGTGCTGGCCAACTGGCAGAACTACGGCTTCAAATAATGGCGGCCCGCCCGAAAAGTCCGGCCGCCCTGGTGCTTTCCCAACCCATCTTAAACCCTTTTTAACCCCCAACAGCCATGTCAGAACTGACCGCAACCCCGCCCGCCGCTCAGAACGGCCAACCCAAACCCGATTTTCACGACCACGCCCCCGTGCCCAAGCCTGCCGAGCAGCACACGAACGGCGCGGTGAAACCCATTGCCATCGAACCCGGCCAGCTTTACATCAATGGGCAATGGCGCGACTCGTCGGACGGCAAGAAGTTCGACACCATCAACCCGGCCACCGAGGAGGTGATAACGCACCTGGCCCAGGGCACGGCCCAGGACGCCAACGACGCGGCCGAAGCCGCCTCCCGCGCCTATAAGGAAGGCCCCTGGGGCAAGATGAAAGGCAAGGAGCGGGCGAAGTACCTGCACCGCATCGCCGACCTCATCGAGCACTACGCCGACGAGCTGGCCTTCCGCGAATCGACCGACATGGGCAAGCTCTACCGCGACGTGACCCACGTCGACATCCCGCACATTGCCAACATGTTCCGGTACTTCGCCGGCTGGACCACCAAGCTCGACGGCTCGGTGAAGAACACCGAAGGCATCGGCGGCGACACCCACCTGCTCACCTACACCCGCCGCGAACCGCTGGGCGTGGTGGCGGCCATCACGCCCTACAACTTCCCGCTGATTCTGACCGTGAGCAAGATTGCCCCAGCCCTGGCCGCCGGCAACTGCTTCATCCACAAGCCCGCCTCACTCACGCCGCTCACGGCCGTCACGCTGGCCAAAATCATGCACGAGGCCGGACTGCCGGCCGGGGCCTATAATTTAGTAACCGGCCCTGGCGGAGCTGTGGGCGATGCGCTGACTAAAAACCCACTCATCGACAAAATTGCCTTCACCGGCTCCACGCCGGTCGGGCAGGGTATCATGCGCGGCGGGGCCGACACCATGAAGCACCTCACGATGGAGTTGGGGGGCAAATCACCCAACATCGTGTTTGCCGATGCCGACCTCGACAAGGCCGTGGGCATTGCCGTGATGGCCATTTTCTGGAACAAGGGCGAGGTGTGCGTTGCCGGCTCGCGCTGCCTGGTGGAAGCCTCCATCCTCGACCAGTTCGTGGAGAAGCTGGTGGCACGCGTGCAGCAGCTCAAGACCGGTGACCCCTTCGACCCCACCACCGACATGGGACCGATGTCGGGCAAGGGCGAGTACGAAAAGGTGCTTCAGTACATCGAATACGGCCATGAGGACGGCGGTAAGCTCGTGGTGGGCGGCAATGCCCTGAAGGTAAACGGCAAAGGCTACTTCGTGGAGCCCACCGTTTTCGTCACCGACAACAAGAGCCGCATCGCGGCCGAGGAAATCTTTGGACCCGTGCTGTCGGTGATACCGTTCAAGGATTTCGACGAAGCCATCCGGCTGGCCAACGACTCGCCATACGGCCTGGCTTCGGGCGTGCAAACCAAGGACCTGACCAAAGCGCTGCGCGCCGCCGAGAAAATTGAGGCCGGCACGGTCTGGATTAATACTTGGCACCAGTACGACCCTTCCGCCCCGTTCGGCGGCTACAAGATGTCGGGCTACGGCCGCGAGCACGGCATCGAGACTTTCGAGAGCTACACCCAGACCAAAACCATCTGGGCTAATCTGGCCGAGTAACTTGCTCTTTTACAAGTTGATTTCGACCCCGCAGCTGGCTGCTTGGCGGCTGCGGGGCTCCGGTTTCTCTCAGCTTTTCTTCTTCCATCATTTTCACTTGCCATGAGCACTTTTCTTATAACCGGCGGCAATATCGGCGACCCGGCTGCGCTGGAGCTGGCCCGCCTGGGGCAGCGCGTGCGCCTGCTGGTACGCCACAAAAAAACTAATTCCACGCTCGACCAAGCCGGCATTGTGCAGGTCGAAGCCGACCTAAGCAAGCCCGAGACGCTGGGCAAAGCCTTCGAGGGAGTGGACAAGTATTTGTCCGTCACGCCTTTCGTCGAAAACCTAGTCGACATGGGCCGCAACGCGGTGCAGGCAGCTAAAGCGGCCGGGGTCAAGCACTTTGTGCGCTCCTCGGCCCGCGGCGCTTCGCCTGAGGCGCCCATCGTGATGGGCCGCTGGCACGGCACCGTCGAGCAGTTGGTCGAAGACTCGGGGATGGATTTCACCATTCTGCAACCGGCCTCTTTCCACCAGAATTTCCTGCTGAATGCGAGCACCATCGCCAGCAACGACACTTTCTACGGCTCGGCCGGCGACGGCAAAATTCCATTCATTGACGCCCGCGACATTGCCAGCGCCGCCGTGGCCGTGCTCACCCAGCCCGGGCACGCCGGCCAGCGCTACCAGCTCACGGGCAACGAGCCGCTCTCCAACGCTGACTTAGCCGCGCAACTTTCCGAAGTGCTGGGCCGCCGCATTAGCTTTCATAACGTGACTGAGGAGGAAATGAAGGCCGCCATGACCCAGCAGCACGTTCCCGGCTGGATGGCCGACGCCTTCATCGAGTTGGACCGCATCACCCGCCTGGGCTACGTGGCTGAACCCACTGCTGATACCGAGCGCCTGATTGGCCGCCAGCCCATCACCTTCCGGCAGTTTGCCCAGGAAAACCAGACCGCTTTTGCAGCGAAGGCCGCGGCGGCACTATAGCACCCCTCATAGCCATTCAGAACATGAAAATCCTGGCAATATTCAGCGTAAAAGAAGGCGTGGCCATGCAGCAGGTGCTGCCGCACATTGCCGAAGAAGAGCGTATGGCGTGGCAGAGCTACCTCGCCGGGCAGCTGCGCGAAACCTATATGACCAGCCAGCCCGGTGTGGTGCTCGACATTTTCGAGGCCGCTTCCATCGCCGAACTACAGCAGGAAATGCTGGCCTTGCCCCTCATGCGGGCCGGGTTGCTGGAAGCCACCTACTACGACCTGCTACCCTTCAAAAATTGGGAAGCCCTGTTTGCGGAGGAAAACAAAACGCCAGCCGTGCCCGCGTAAGCAGCCGGGGCTCAATGCCTTTTGCGTCCAATCACCCTGCGATTTATCACCATGAATATCGGCATCATTGGCGCCGGTCAGATTGGCGGCAAATTAGCCCGCCTACTGGCCCCGCACCACCACCTGCTGGTGAGCTTTTCCCGCTCGCCCGAGAAGCTGGCTGCTCTTGCCCGGCAAGCTGGCCCCTCCGTTCAAACGGGTACGCCGGCCGAAGCGGCGGCCTTCGCCGATGTACTCATTCTGTCGGTACACTTTGCCGCTATGGACGACGCTCTGGCCGGCCTTGGCAACGTGGCCGGCCAAGTGCTCATCGATACCAATAATCCTTTCGACATCCAGCTACCGGCCGGGGTGACGGCGGCGCAGGAAGTGCTGCGCCGCCTGCCTGGCGTGCGCCTGGTCAAAGCCTTCAATACCCTGCCCGCCGACGTGCTGCGGCACCACAATGGCCAGCAGCCGCCCCTCGTCGTGCCCCTTTCCGGCGATGACGCGGCGGCCAAAACCACCGTCGCCCGCCTGATACTCGATGCGGGCTTCGCGCCCTTCGACCTGGGGGGGCTCGACGCTGCGGCCATGCAGGAGCCCAACGGCTCCTTTTACAACCAGCAGTTCACACTGGAACAAGCCAGGCAGCAATATTACCGCGCCCGGCTATAGGTCATTGTAACGTACCCATCCCTCTTTTCTGCTTTATTCCCATGACACAAGCTCCCAACTGCCTCATCATTGGGGCGGGCCCCGGCATGGGCACCGCCATAGCTCGGCGCTTCGCTCGCGAAGGCTTCCGCATTTTGCTGCTCGACATCAACGACGCCTGCATCCGCCTCACGGAGCGCCACCTGCGCGACGAAGGTTTCCAGGCAGTAGCCTACCAGGTAAATGCCGCCGACCTGGTGGGCCTGCAGGCGCTGCTGAGCCAGCTTCAGCACAAGTACGGCCCCGTGGATGTGCTCGTGTACAACGCGGTGCAATACAAAATCGGCAACGTGACGAACATCGCGGCGGAGCCCTTCATGGAAGCTTTCCGAGTGGATGTGGTAGGAGCGTTGGTGGCCGCGCAGCACATGCTGCCCACCATGCAAGCGCGCGGGCAAGGAACTATTCTGCTAACGGGGGGCTCGTTTGCCGATAACCCCCTGGCCGATTTTGCAAGCCTGTCTATGGGCAAAGCCGGCATTCGGCTTTTGGCTCAGTTACTGGATGAGGAACTGAGCGCCACGCCCATCAAAGTGGGTACCATCACCATTTGCGGTTGGATTGTGGCGGGCACCCGCTTCGACCCGCACAAGATTGCCGAATGCTTTTGGGACGTACACACCCGTGAAAAACAGCACATCGAAGTTTTTGAGGTGGTCTAGCTAAGCCGGACACAATTGGGACGTTGTTTGAAGATGGGTTTCAAAGTGATTGGGCGATTGATAGCCGAGGGCAGAATGCCGGCGT
>NZ_NIRR01000005.1 GCF_002204745.1 Hymenobacter amundsenii | reverse complement strand
CAAACAGGCCAAACAGTATATCAACTCAAGCAAGGCTTACTCGACGACTATTTGCGCCGCGAACTAGCCCAGCCCACGCTTCGTTTTGCGTAAGTCCTAATATTATTAAAAATATACTATATTTATAAGCCATTCCTGTTGTCTTTCCTTTTGCCAATAGTTACTGTATGCTTATACCTCTCCCCTCCTTTATTACCCGGCAAACAACTGGCTTTGCTGTAGCGCTGGCCCTACTGAGTCTGCAAAGCTGCCAGAACGACCCGGAAGTGGTGCCCGAATCGGCGACAGCCAACTCTTACGACGCGGCCGTAGCCAGCAAATGGAGTAAGCTCACGCTGCAGCTCGTACGCGTTAGCCCCGGCTTTACGCCCCCCGTTACGGCCCGCGCCATCGGCTACGCCGGCCTGACGATGTATGAGTCGGTGGTGGCTGGTATGCCCGGGAGCCGCTCCCTGGCCGGGCAGCTCCAGCAGCTTAGCACGCTGCCCCAGCCCACTGCCGGCCAGCTGTACCGCTGGCCCCTGAGTGCCAACGCCGGTCAAGCCTACATCCTCAAAAACCTGTTTGCCAACGCCCCAGCCGCCAACCTGGCCCGCATCGATTCGCTGGAAAACGCCCTGGCCCGCGAGTACGCCGGCCCTAACCAGGCCGCTGCCAACCGCTCGGCGGCCTACGGCCGCGAGGTGGCCCAGGCTATTTTCGAGTGGTCGAAGACCGATGGGGGCCACCAGGGCTACCTGCGCAACTTCCCTGCTTCCTTTACTCCCGCTACCGCCCTGGGCGACTGGCAGCCTACCGAAAATGGCCTGAAGATTCCGCTGCAGCCGTACTGGGGTAACAACCGCACATTCCTGGCCTCTGATGCCGCCATGCCCATGCCCCAGCCGCTGCCGTATTCGGTTTCGCCCACTTCGCAGTACTACGCTCAGTACCTGGAAGTATATGGCAAGAACATCAGCCTGACCCAGGAGGAAAAGGAAATAGCCATCTGGTGGGCCGATGACCCGAGCGACACGTTCACGCCCCCCGGCCACTCCTATAACCTAGCCCGCATCCTGGTGAACACGACCGGCGCCGACCTGGGCAAGGCAGCCGAAACTTTCGCTCGTACCGGCATTGCCGTGGCTGATGCGTTTATTATTTGCTGGAAGTGTAAGTTCACCTTCAACAATGAGCGGCCCTACACCTTTGTGCGCCGGGTTATCGACCCAAACTGGGTGCCCTTCTGGCCCGCTCCTCCGTTCCCGGGCTACTCTTCGGGCCACGCTACGCAGTCGGCGGCCACAGCCATTGTACTGGAGCACCTCTATGGCAACGTTACTTTCACTGACGACTCTCACGTAGGCCGGATGCGCGATGTAGCCCGGGCCACCGATTTCAAGGCCCGCACCTTTCACTCGTTCTGGGAAACGGCCGAAGAATCGGCCCTTTCCCGCTTTCTGGGCGGCATCCATTCTCGCCAAGACAATGAAGTAGGCCTGCGTGAAGGCCGCAAAATCGGTCAGCACGTCAACAGCCTCAACTGGCAGTAGGCACAACCAGATGGAGCGCCGGCGGCCAGCAATACGGCGCACCGTTTTATAATTGCACCTCTTCCGGATGAAACCACTGGTACTGCGGGTCGCGGCGGAGCCAAGTGAGCTGGCGCTTGGCGTAGCGGCGGGAGTTGCGCTTGAGCAGGCGCACAGCCTCGGCATAGTCGTAGTGGCCCTCGAAGTAGCCGAACAGCTCCTGATAGCCTACCGTTTGGAGAGCGTTGTGGTGGCGGTACGGGTACAGGGCCCGGGCTTCGGCCTCCAGGCCCGCAGCCAGCATCTGGTCCATGCGCTTATCTATGCGCTGGTAGAGCTCCTCCCGCTCCCGGGTCAGGGCAATTTTAACGACCCGGAAGGGCCGAGGGGCCGCTTTACCAGCCTGAAAAGAGCTAAAAGCCTGGCCCGTGGCCCGGCATATTTCTAGGGCCCGCAACACCCGTTGGGGGTTCTGCTGGTCGATCCGGCCGTGGGCCACCGGATCGAGGCGGGCCAGCTCAGTTACCAGCGGATCCAGGCCGTGGGCTTCCAGCTCAGCCCGCAACCCGGTCCGTATTTCGGGCGGCACCACCGGCAGCTCATCCAGCCCCTCCGTAACGGCCTGCAAATACAGACCCGAGCCCCCGGTCAGAATCACAACGCGGTGGCGCTGGAACAGGTCGGCCAGCACTGCCAGCGCATCCTGCTCGAAGCGGCCGGCATTGTAATCGTCGGCAATGCTGTGGGAGTTGATGAAGTGGTGAGGGACCCCATCCATTTCTGCCGCCGTGGGCTTGGCCGTGCCAATGGTCAGCTCCCGGAAAAACTGCCGCGAGTCGGCCGACACAATTTCGGTACCCAGCTGCTGGGCCAGCTGCACGCACAGGGCCGTTTTGCCCACCGCCGTGGGGCCGGTAATCACAAGCAGTGTGGGTTCGGAAGCAGTAGTCAGGTCAGTCAACAGGTTCATCGAAGGCAAAGCGAAAGGGGCAAGACCCAGTTTATAATTCCTTGTACAACCGCAGCAGCTCCTGCTCCTCATGTTGCCAACTGAGCAGGGGGCGGGCACGACGGGCGTTGGTGGCCAGTTGGTAGTAGCGGGCCGCGTCGCCGCCGGGCAGCAGGCGGTTGAGGGCGGCGGCCAAGGTAGCGGGCGTCAGGTTGGGCACGAGGTCGGCTACGTCGTACTCGGCGTTGAGGGCGCGGTACTCGGGGAAATCGGTCACGATTTGCGGGACGCCGGCGTGCAGGTAATCGAAGAACTTATTGGCCAGCGAGTAGTAGTAGCTCAGGCCCAGGTTCCGCAGTAAATTTACGCCTACCGTGGCGTGGCGCGTGAGCTCGGCCAGCTCCTGGGGCAGCACAAACCCCCGGAACTCCACCTGCCCCGAGGCCAGCAGCCCCAATGCCGCGGCTTGGTTGCGCAGGCTCTCCGACAGGTCGCCTTCGCCGCAGAGCACCAGCCGGCCATTCACCGCCGGCATGGCCGCCAGCAGCTCTTCCAGGCCTCGGCCGGCATTTAAAGCCCCCTGGTAGAGGATAAACCCAGCGGCCGGCGACTCGGCCGGGGCCGGGGGCAACTGCTCGGCGGCAAGCCGGCTGATGTTGCGCACCACTGCAAAGGGCCGGCCGTGGCGCTGCTCGAACAGCCGGGCTAAAGCCGGGCCGACCGTGTAAGCCAGCGTAGCACGGGGCACAATAAAATTCTCGATGTGCCGCCACAGCCGCTGCACCCGGGGGCGGGCCACCACTTCGGGCACTTCCGTGAACAACTCGTGGGCATCGTAGATGAATGGCTGCCCGCCCAAACGGGCCCGCAGCCACACCGGCAGAGCCGTATCGAGGTCGATGGCGCACCAGGCAGTGGCCCGCTGGGCCAGCAGAAACAGCAGCAGGCGCAGGTTGAATTCGAGGTAAAAAAGCTTGCCCTTAGCAAAGTAGCACCGCAGCCGGTGCTGGCGGTAGGGCTGGGCCGTAAGGGGGCGCGAGGCGGGCCACTCGCGGCCCACCAGCAGCACGTCGTAGCCTGCGTTGGCCAGCGAACCGCAGATGCGCTGCATCCGCTGGTCGTAGTTGAGGTCGGTGGTGACGGTGAAAACCAGGCGTGCAGGCACGGGCGCGGACTACTTCCCGGAGCGGAGAAGATGGAAAATTCATTAATTGTCGCCAATTTAAGAACTTCATCCGGTGCTCTGCCTGTTGGAAGACCGTTTCCCGTTCCTGCTCACCCGTCCATGTCCTCTTCCCCGAGCAAATCGGCCCCCTCCCTTTCCTCCGGCTCCAGCCTCTCGCCGGAAACTTACCGGGCCCTGTTCGAAGAGTCCTTCGACGGGATGCTGCTCTACGATGCCACTGGCATTCTGCTCGATTGCAACCGGCGCATCCTGCAGTTCCTCGACACCACCCGGCCCATGCTGCTGGGCACCGGCCTGATGGCGTTTGCCCTGGCCCCCGAGCCGGCCGCCACCAATCAACTGCTCTCCGAATTGCAGCTGCGTGAGCACATGCTGGCCTGCGCCCGCTCGGGCGAGCCCCAGCTGTTGCGCTGGAGCGGGCACCAGACCAACGGCCAGCAGCTCGAAGCCTGGGTGACGCTCAGCCGCCTCGGCTCGCCCAACGAGCCGCTGGTGCTACTCACGCTGCGCGACATGGCCGCGTTTGTGCCGACAGCCAAGCCCATTAACCCAGACCAGCCCGACCCCACGGTAGCCGATGCGCTGTTCAATAATTTCTCGCGGGGCCAGTTCCGCGACGTGCTCAGCCGGGCCGGCATGTGTTACCTATTGCTCGACCGCGAAGGCATTATTCAGGATGTAAACGCCTATTTCTGCGAGGTAACTGGCCACCAGCCCGAGGCCCTGATCGGGCAGGAGTACTTCAGCACTTTCGCGCCGGCCGAGGAGCAGGAACCCCGCCGCTACGCGTTCCGCCTAGCCTTGGAGCAGGAGGCGGTGCAGGATTTCTTTGAGCGCTCTTTGCTGACAATTTTTGGGCAGGGACGCACCTTTTTCTGGCACTCCGAGTTCGAGCGCAACGCCAACGGGGAAGTGAACGGTATCCTGTTCGTGGGCCGCGACATCACCGACAAGCAGGTGGCCGTGCGGGCCCTCACCGACAACCGCAACCGCCTCCAGGACTTTCTCGACAACGCCCACGACCTGATTCAGAACCTGAGCATCGACAACCGGTTTCTGTTCGTCAATAAATCGTGGAAGGAGAAGCTGGGCTACGACGACGAGGAGCTGCCCCAGCTCACGCTCTCCAATGTGGTGCACCCCTACTACAAGGCCAAGCTGCTCTACCAGTTGCGGAACCTCTACAAGGGCGAGAAGGTCAACAAGCTCGAAACCGTATTCCTGACCAAATCGGGCAAGCCCATTCACCTGATTGGCTCGATTTCCTGCTCTTGGCAGGACAACGAGCCGGTGAGCACCCGCGCCATTCTGCACGACATTACCGACCGCATCAAGGCCGAGCGGTTGCAGAAGGTGTACTACAGCATTGCCAACCTGGCCATCAGCTCCAAAGACCTGCACTCCTTATATGGGGCCATACATCGGGAGCTGAGCAAGATTATCGAGACCAACAACTTCTACATCGCCCTCTGCGACGAGGCCCGCACCCAGCTCCAGTTCGCTTACTTCGTCGACCAGAACGCCCAGGGTGACCAGAGCATGATGGCCCGCCCGTTCTCGTCGGGCGTGTCGGAGTATATTATTCGCACGGGGCGGCCCCAGTATTTGCTGCGCGACGACTTGCAGCAGCTCATCGATGGTGCCGCCATCACGGCCTATGGCCTGATGCCGGAGGTGATGCTGTGCTCACCACTAAGCATCGGAGAGCGGATCATCGGCGTGATTGCCGTGCAGGACTACCAGAAGCCCAACGCCTACGCGCCCTCCGATATCGAGATTCTGCACTTTATCTCCAACCAAGTAGCCCTGGCCATTGAGCGCAAGCGCAACGAGGTGCAGATTCAGAAGCAGAACGCCCGCCTGAACGCTATTTTTGAGAGTGGCTCCCACCTGATGTGGTCGGTGGATATGCAGTCGCGCCTGGCCTCTTTCAACCGCAACTACGCCGCTTATTTCCTGCGCCGCAACGGCGTGTACCCGGCCCTGAACGTGAACATGTGGCAGGCCGACGTGGCCATGATGGAAGAGGAAGCCCGCCGCTCCTTTATCGAAAACTACCGCCGGGCTTTCCAGGGCCACCCGCAACGTTTCGAGGTGCGCCTGCGCGATGCCCGGGGCCAGGATACGTGGCGCGAAATCTACCTCAACCCCATTTACCTCGACGACGGCTCGTTCGAGGAAATTTCGGGTATTGCCCACGACATCACCGAGAAAAAACGCTCCCAGCTCGAACTGGCGGCCCAGGAGGAGAAGTTCCGGGCCATCTTCGAGTCGTTTCAGGATGTGTATTACCGCACCGACCACCAGGGCCTGATCACGCTGCTCAGCCCTTCGGTATCCGATATGCTGGGTTACCAGCCCGAGGAGGTACTCGGCCATTTCATCGGCGACTACTACATCAACCCTCAGGAGCGCGACAACCTGCTGCGCCAAGTACAGGAGCACGGCGAGGCCCGCAACTTCGAGCTGGCCATGCGCCACAAGCAGGGCCATGCCGTGAGTGTGCTCGTGAATGCGCGCCGGCTCGCCGGCAGCAGCCCCGACGACAGCAGCACGAACGGCACCGAAGGTATTGGCCGCGACATTACCGGTCTCAAGCAGATGCAGGATGACCTGCGCCGGGCCAAGGAGGCTGCCGAACTGGCCCTGGAGGCCAAAACGTTGTTTTTGGCCAACATGAGCCACGAGCTGCGGACGCCCATGAACGGCATCATTGGCATGATCGACCTGTTGCACCAAACTGTGAGCAGCGAGGAGCAGGAGGAGTACGTGGATACGCTGCGTAAATCGTCGGACGCGCTGCTCGCCATCCTCAACGACATTCTGGACTTATCCAAGATCCAGGCCGGTAAGCTCCAGCTCAACGAGGTGGGCATCGACCTGCATTATACCCTCGACAAAATCTACTCGCTCTTCTCGAACCGGGCCAACCAGAAGCGCCTGCGGTTCACCTACCATATCACGCCCCACACGCCGCGCTTCATTATCACCGACGAAACGCGCCTGCTCCAGATTCTGAGCAACCTCACGTCCAACGCCATTAAGTTCACGGCCCAGGGCACAGTAAACATCGTCGTGTCATCGTCGGTGGCCGATGAGAACGAGCATGTGATACGATTTGCCGTGCAGGATTCGGGCATTGGCATTTCGCCCGACGACGAAAAACTACTCTTCACCAACTTCACCCAGCTCGATACCACGCCCACCAAAGCATTTGGCGGCACCGGCCTCGGCCTGGCCATCAGCAAGCAGCTGTCCGACATGCTGGGGGGCGAGATTGGGGTGTACTCCAACGTGGGCGAGGGCTCCACGTTCTGGTTCACCATCCGCTGCCAGGTGGCCCACAACGAGGCCCAGATTGTGCAGGAGCGCCTCACGGCCCGCGAGCGGCCCCAGGAAGTAGTGCGCTTCGAATCGACGCCGCGCGTGCTACTCGTCGACGATAACCCCATCAACCAGCAAGTAGCCTCGCGCCTGCTCGACAAACTGGGCTGCGACGTAGTGGTGGCTTCCGATGGCTTCGAGGCCATCAGCCGGGCCATTGCCCCTGATACGCAGTACGACCTGATTTTCATGGACATCCAGATGCCGGAGATGGACGGCGTAACGGCCATGCACGAAATCCGCCGACGCCTGGGCACTATCTGTCCGCCGATAGTGGCCATGACGGCTTACTCGATGAAGGAGGACGCCGAGCGTTTCGTGCAGGAAGGCATGGACGACTACATTTCCAAGCCTGTTAAGAGCCAGGACCTGTACGCGGTGATGCGCCGCTGGACCATTGGCGAGCCCGGACCGGAAGACCTCCCGGTTACCGAAGCCACCGTGGCCATTCCGGCCCCCGAAGCCCTTGCACCTGCTCCGACCCCCGCCCCGGCCGAGGCGGCCGCGACTTCATCGGCCGCCATTATCGATCTGGCCATTCTGGAGCAGTTGCGCCAGCTGGGCGGCGGCGAGTTTGCGGCCCAGCTCTACGCCGACTTCGAACAGGAGGCTGACCAAGTACTGAGTGAAGCGGCCAAGCTGGTAACAGAAGGCCAGTACGCCCAGATTTTACCACATTTGCACCAGTTGAAAGGCACCAGCTTCACGCTGGGCATCCGGGAGGTGGCCGAAAGCGCACAGGCCTTGGAACATGAACTCAAAAATGAGCGTACGCACAATACGGCGCGCGATTTTCAATTTTTACTTGGTTTCTTTGCACAATACAGGGCCGTTTATGCCGACCTAACGCAGGCACCCTGAACCAATTATCACCGGCCTGCCTTCCCGCAATTTGGCCTTACTAACTCCTAACCCTACTTCTTCTCCCCCCTTCCCATGGCCGACTCTACTCCCAAAACCATTCTGATTGCCGAAGACAGTTCCGTTATCCTGAACCTGACCAAGAAAATTCTGGAGCTCCAGAAGTACCGCATCGTATCGGCCAAGAACGGGGGCGAAGTCATCAAGCAGATTGAAAGCCAGCCTATCGACTGCGTGCTGATGGACATTAATATTCCGGTAAAAGATGGCATGGAGTGCACCCGCGAAATCCGCCGCCACTCCGACCCAAACATTGCCAAAATCCCGGTTATCGCCATTACTGGCAACGCCAACAACTACTCGATGGAGCAGTTCCGCGAAGCCGGCGTAACCGATTATCTGCCCAAACCGCTCGATTTCGATGCTCTGGTACGGGTAGTAAAGCAGTACGTAGGGTAAGGGGGAAGTGAGATTATGAGAGGTGAGAAGTGAGACTCTGTTCTGACGTTTGCACCGCTGCAACGTAGTCTCACTTCTCACCTCTCATAATCTCACTTCTCCTTATGCAAGTTACTTTCCTGGGTACGGGCACGTCGCAGGGGGTGCCCATGATTGGCTGCACCTGCGCCGTGTGCCGCTCCGTTGATTACCGTGATAAGCGACTGCGCGTGTCGGTGCATCTGCAGGTAGACGGGAAAAGTATCGTGATTGACTCGGGCCCCGACTTCCGGCAACAGGCCCTGCGCGAGCGAATCGACCACCTCGACGCCCTCGTGTTCACTCACGAGCACAAGGACCACACCGGTGGCCTCGACGATATAAGGGCCTATAACTTCCGCCAGCAGCAGGATATGCCGCTACACGCCGAACCCCGGGTGCTGGAGCAGCTGCAACGTGAGTACGCCTACATTTTTGCCGACCGCAAATACCCGGGCATTCCGCAGGTGGAGCTGCACCCGATTGTAAGCGAAACGGCGGTTTTCGAGGTGGCGGGCATCCCGTTCGAGCCCATTCGGGCCATGCATTACAAGCTGCCCGTGCTCGGCTACCGGGTAGGCAACTTCACGTACCTGACCGATGCCAACCACCTCGGCCCCGAGGCCCTGGAGCAGATGCGCGGCTCGGAGGTTATCGTGCTCAACGCGCTGCGCCACGAGAAGCATATTTCCCACTTCAATTTCCAGGAGGCGGTCGATATTCTGGAAGACCTTGCCCCCACCCGCGCCTACCTCACCCACATCAGCCACCAGCTCGGCCGCCACCGCGACGTGGAGGCCCAACTACCCGCTTTCATCCGCCTGGCCTACGATGGCCTAAGTGTTAGCTGTTAGCTGTTAGCGAAGGGAACGACCCTGCTCCAGGCTTGGGTTTGAATTACCAAAACAACCAGTTCCCTGCACCTCTGAAATATGAACGTTATCCGGCTTGAAGACAAGTTTGCCCAGTTTACCGACCAGTGGAATCCGCGCATCATCGGGGAGCTTAACGACCAACACATCAAAATTGCGCGGGTGCAGGGCGAATTCATCTGGCACAACCACGCGCAGGAAGACGAGCTGTTCATTGTGGTAAAGGGTCAACTGCTGATTGATTTCCGTGACGGGACGACTGCCGAAATCAACCCTGGCGAGTTGCTGGTGGTACCCCGCGGCGTCGACCACCGCCCCCACAGCCAGGATGAAACCTGGATTATGATGATTGAGCCCCGCACCACCGTGAACACCGGCGCCGTGCAAAGCGACCGGACCCGCACCAACCTAGAGCAGCTCTAACCTAGCCCCTGCCCACCTGAGACTCAGGGGCGCGCTACCCGCAGGTTAAGGATGATATCGGCCTTCCCAGGCGTGTCCTTGCTTCGGGCAGCCGTCCAGCTCCGGTAGTAAACCACGTAGCGGCGGCCGTTGGCCCGCACGCTAGCCGTGTCGATCCAGGTAGGGCTATAGGGGCGAACGCCCTCTACGGGTAGTTTCAGCTGCTGCGGTTGCCCGTTGGCAGCGGTAATGGTCAGCGTGGGAGCCGCGTAATCGGGGGCGATGCAGTTAACGTTTTTTGGGCAGATACTGTAGTCGAGCTCCGCTACGGCAATGGTTAGCTCCGGGGGCGATGCGGCGGCGGGCAGGGAGGCCGACTGGCGGTAGTGCAGGGCAAAATCCTGATTGAAGGCGGCCGCGACGGTTTGCGGGCCGTCTTCCTTGGATGAGCAACCGCCCAGAGCGGCCAGCACTAAGGCGGCAAGTACGTAGTGTTTCATGGCAATAGCGTAACAGTAGGCCGGGGTGGTAGTTAGGGCCGGGGCGGAATATAAGCGGGAGTCTCTAACCGGCCGCCCAGGTTGCATGCAGCGGCAGGTAGTTGGCCAATTCGGGCGTTATTTGCGAGGCGGACAGCATTAATTCCAGCCGCCACCTGTACCTTTTTTCCTCTCGTCGCCATGCCCAGTAATTACTATTTCCTGCGCCAGCTGGCCCCCGCGCTTACCCGGCAGCTGGCGGGCTACCGGGTGGCTACCTGCTTTTCGCAGGAGAAAGATGAGCTGGCCGTGGGCCTGACCAACGGCGGGGCCGAGTTCTGGCTGAAAATTACGCTGGCCGCAGCCGGCACCTTGCTGGCTTTGCCCGAATCGTTCCAGCGGGCCCGCCAGAACTCGCTGGATTTGCTGCCCGGCCTGTTGGGCCAGGAGGTAGCCGCCGTAAACGCCTGGCCCCAGGACCGGGTGCTGGAGCTGGGCTTCCGAAGCGGGGCCCGGCTGGTGCTCAAGCTCTACAGCACCCGCCCCAACGCCATCTTCCACCCCGCCGACCCCACTGCCCCGGCCGAACTGTTCCACCCCCGCTACCTGGCCGATGCCGAGCTGCGCCCCGCCGACCACGCCGAGCCGTTGGCGCCACCAGCGCCCGCCGCCGACCCCGCTAAAGCCTACCCCGGGCTCGGCGACCTGGGCCGGGCCTACCTGCGTACGCTCGGCTACGATCCGGCTCCGCTGTCGACCAAGCAAACCCTGGTGCAACAAGTGGTGGAGGAGCTGGAAAACCCAGCGGCCTTTTTCATCATTCGCCTCGCGCATCGCACCCGCCTGAGCCTGTTGCCCGTGGGTGAAATAGAAACCGAACTACCTGCCGCCGACCCCATCGGGGCGTTGCGGTACTTTGCACCCCGGCTGCTCAATCGCCAGGCCTACGAAACGGAGCTGCGCCAACTGCAGCAGGCACTGGAAAAACGGGCGGGCGAGGCCGAAGCCGCTGCCCAGCACGTGCGCCAGCGCCTGCACACGCTCGAAAACACGGCTGGCTACCGCCAAACCGCCGATCTCATCATGGCCCACCTAACCCAGATTCCGGTCGGGGCCACTCAGGTGGAGGTCGAGGATTTTTACCAGCCCGGCCAGCGGCGCGTCATCAAGCTGAAGCCCACCGAAACACCTCAACGCACAGCCCAAAACCTGTACCGCAAGGCCAAAAACCAGCAGCGTGAAACCCAGGAGCTGGCTGCCCGGGCCGAGCGGCGCGAAACCGACGCCTTCCGGGCCCTGGAACTACTCGACGAGCTGGCCGCTCTGCCCGCCGACGAGCTGCGGCCGTTACGCCAGTGGCGCAAGCAACGGGGCCTCGATGCCGCCACCGTTGCCCGCGCCGCCGCTGCCGAGCTACCCTTCAAGGTGTTTGAAGACAGCGGCTTCACGATTCTGGTAGGCCGCAACGCCGTCAACAACGACCTGCTCACCCAGCGCTACGCCCACAAAGACGACCTCTGGCTGCACGCCAAAGACGTAACGGGTTCGCACGTAATAATCCGGCAGCGCCCGGGCCAGTCGGTGCCCGCGCCGGTGCTGGAACGGGCCGCCCAGCTGGCGGCCTGGTACTCGCGCCGCCAAAACGATTCGCTCTGCCCGGTTACCTACACCCCGAAGAAGTACGTGCGCAAACCCCGCGGCGCCAAACCGGGCCAGGTAGCCGTGGAGCGCGAAAAGGTGCTGCTGGTGGTGCCGGCCAACCCCTTCGAACGGGACTAGCACTCAAACGAGACGTAAGGCGGAAGCAGGATGGCTGCCGCCGCGACCATACCCCGCATAACCTCTCAGCACTGCGCAAGCGGACCCAAATGCTGTTACGGCGCGAGCCAACCGTAATGAGCCTCGGCCAGGAAGCTGCCCATAAGGCACAGAACAACGATTTTTTGCTTCAGGCATTGGCTCGACTCGACTACCCGCCTGAACCCGCCCAAACCTGACTACCAACTTGGTGCAATAACCATACATCAGCAGCTGTTACTTGCGCCGAGTTAGTGGCGAAGCTGTTTGGAAAGTACCCAGAATCAAGCAGAAGGGCATGAAGACGACTATTCCGATCGGTCTACGGCGGCGGCCCACCGGTACCCGCTGGGTCGTCGCCAAAAAAACGCAAGCCTGAGCCATTGCTATGGATGCGTTTGAACGGCGGCAGGCAGTCCAAGAAAATGCCCGGTAAATAGCCGAGTAGCAGCCGCAGCAGCTGACCGACAAGGCCCAGACGCGGCCTTCAATCCAAGCGTCAGGACGCCAGCTTCGGCGAGGGGGAACTGAGCTGCTGCAGCACGGCGACCATCTCTTCTCCCACTCGCTCGATGCGAGTAAGGCCGCGGCGGGCTTCGTCGATCTGGCCCTGGCTGTACTGGGCCGCCAACTCGCGGCCGATAGCAAGGAGTTGCTGCAGCAGGCGTTCGGCTTCCTGGACTTCGGGGCGGTCGGGGTAGCGGGGCTTGACTTCCGTGCTCAGCCACTGGCCCAACGCGTTACGCTGAAGTGAGAACATGGCCTCATCGGCCTCGCGCACGCCATAAAGCACCGAACGCAGCTGCGATTTAAACAGAATCTGCTTAATGCGGGCTTGCTGAAGATCGAGGGTGGTCAGGTCCATGAGGGAGGAAGAGGGCAATGAAGAGGCGGCACACCTGCTTAAGAAGCAACGGGGGGCGGAGTCAGGAGCGTTTCGAGTTTGTGCTGGGCCTGCACCAGTTCCGTCACGTCGAAGGCAAAACTGAGAATGCCCACAATCTGTCCATTTTCGCGGAAGGCCTGGTAGCTGAAATCAAAGTAGCGCTCCTCTATCTGGCCCGTGGCGCGGCGATGAAGCTGCAGCAGCATTTGTTTGCCGTAGAAGGGTTCGCCGGTTTCGTAAACCTGGTCGAGCAGCGCGATAAAGCCCTGCTCGCCGGCTTCGGGCACCACATCGAGCACCGTGCGGCCGAGGATATCGTCGGTAGCGAACAGCTCGTGATAGGGTGGGTTGGCAAACTCAAACACGTACTGCGGCCCCCGGGCAATGGCAATGAGAGCGGGTGCCTGCTGAAACAGGGCATAAAAGGTTTCGCGCTGCGACTGGGCCAGTTGGTAGGCCTCGTATGCCTGGTCGGAAAGGGCGGCCTGCTCTTCGCTGGCCTGCAACAGCTCCTGCACCATCAGCTTCTGGTCGTGGATATCGATGCTGCAACCTACCCACATGGTAATGGCCCCCTCGGCGTTGTGGCGCGGGACACCGCGGGCCAGCACCCAGCGGTAGTCGCCGTCGGTGCAGCGCAGGCGGTACTCGGTCTGGTACGGCTGGCCCGACTTGTAGGCCCCACGCCAGGCCTTGGCCGCGCCGTCGCGGTCTTCGGGGTGCACGCCATCGAGCCAGCCCGAGTCTGTTTCGGCCGCCAACGGCTTACCGGTAAAGTTGAGCCAGCGCTGGTTGAAGTAGTCGGCCGCGCCATCGGGCTGGGTAGTCCAGACCATAACGGGCAGCGACTCGAGAATAAAGCGCGAACGTTCCTGGCTTTCGCGCAGTTCGCGCTGCATGATTGTAGCCTGCTGCTCGGCGCGGTGCTGAGCGGTTACGTCCTCGGTTTTGAGCAGAATGTACTGGAGCCGACCCTGGTCGTCGAGCTGGGGGTAGTTGGTGGTTTGCCAGTAGCGCTCTTCCAGGCCGCCTTGCCCGGCAGGGCGCTGCAGGTCGTAGCGGATGCGGGGCATCGTGTGGGCCGTGGCATGCTGGCGCACGTATTCCAGAGAGTTGAACAGCACCTGCCACTCGCTCTGCTCTTCGCGCGGAAAAACATCAAACACGTCGCGCCCCACAATGGCATCGCGCTCCAGTAGCGTGGTGGTCAGGTACCGGTCGCTGGCGTCCAGAATAGTGAAATCCGGTGCTACCAGCATATAGTGCTCCGGCAGCTGCCACAGAGAGTAGAATGTACGGGGGCGGGAAGAGGAGGAGTCATAGCGCGAAAATAAGACGAGGCAGGCGACGGGAGATTACATGCTACGGAGCCATGCGGCTGCCATGGACAGATCGTTGAACGCCATAAAAGTAATACCAGCAGCGGTTTGCTGTACGGCTAGCTCGGCCGAAAGCTGGCTGTAACGCTCGGGCGAATGCACCCACGAGAAGTAGCGGCAACCCACCGCGTAGAGCTGCGGAAAAAACACGTCGCTGCCCCACTTGGCCGCGTCAGCCCACAGGCCCGTGACGCGGGTGTTATCGTTAAGCACTTTGGCACAGCGCTCCTGGGGCAGCAGTTCAAGCAACTTGAGGGCTCCGGCCATGGCCTTGTCATCGTCGAGATTGCCGTGCCAGTCGAGGTAGAGCCAATCGTCGAGGTAGCTGAAGGAGATGGTGAGGTTAGGACTTTCGTGGAGGATGCGTTGGGCCATGGCAGGATGGTTTTCGGCGGGTATCTGGTGGCTTTGACGAGGGGTGGCGCCGGACCTGCGTAGGCAGACCTGACCTGACCTAGCCCGGCGCTGTTGCGGCCGCTTTCCACCAGCCTCTTCCAGCCGGTGGGCTGCCAGGCCTTACGGCACTTGCCGCAGCCATTCCTGGGCTGCTGCCTCCGAGTCGAACAGGCGGTAAGTGAGGGCGGCGGCCTGGGCTTCGGTCATGACCTGGCTCACGGAAAGACGGGCAAAGACATCATGGGGCAGCAACACGGCCCCGTAGATAGTTGCGCTGCCGCGCTGCTCGGCCGTGAGCCAGTAATCGACAATCCACTGGCTTTCCTCGGGCGTGTAGGGGGTCATCAGGCGCTGGTCGCCGAAAAGCTTGTGCCAGCCCCGCAGGCGTAGCAGTTGGCCCGTATGGGTGAGGAAGGCCTGGAGGTAGTCTAGCCGGCGGGGGCCGGGCTCGTAGATAAGGTGAGCATACCCATCAGGGTGTTCCATAATCCGTCCTACGGGGTTGTTGAAGTAGAGCCGGGAGGCAGAGGTGGGCATGAGCAGTAGCTAATTGATCAACAGACCAAAGATAGGTAGGAGCCCAATGTAATTTCACCTGCCCGTGCATAGAAAATGCAGACGAGCTCCTAACATTGCTCACGACCGTTGAGCTAGTCGTTGTTGCGGAAGCACGCCTGCACGCCATACTGACAGATCCCAACTACTTCACAGGCAGTTTCTTTTCCCGCACGCCGAGCATCATAGGGATTACGCCAAGGGGAGCCAGATGCTTGTAGCGCGAGCCGCAGGACAGCGAAGCGTATGGCTCCCTTTTGCCTAAATCCTGCGGAAGAAGTTATCGAATGCCATGAACTTATGGGGGCTTATGGCTGTATGCATGACAAGTTGTTCATATATTTACTCCCGTCATGCTACCTGCTACCTCCACCCTTGCTGTTGATATGGGCCTCTCCATCGAGAAGATGGAAAAGGTGGCCTTCATTCTCAAGGTCACGGCCCACCCTACCCGCATTGCCATCGTGCAGCTGCTGGCGGCTCAGGAGAGTCTGTCGGTAACCGAAATCAGCGACAAGCTGAGCGTGGAGCAGAGCCTGCTCTCGCATCACCTGTCGGGTATGAAGCTCAAGGGCATTCTGAGCAGCACCCGCGAGGGCAAAAACATCTTTTATTCGCTCAAAATGCGGGAAGTAGTAGATGTGATTCAGTGCCTGGCCGGCTGCACCTTTTTGTAGAGGGCCGGCATTTTTTTTGTCTTTACACATGAACAAACCTTCATAATTTCATACGTATTTTCCTCATGCTCCATTACTTCGGCTATTTCGCCGCCATCTTCATCGGCCTCTCGCTCGGCATCATGGGCGGCGGCGGCTCCATCCTCACAGTGCCCGTGCTGGTGTATCTGATGGGCGTGAGCCCGGTGCTGAGCACGGCCTACTCGCTGTTCGTGGTGGGCAGTACGTCGGTGCTGGGCGCGGCGGGCTACTTCCGCAAGGGGCTGGTGTCGCTGAAAACGGCCCTGGTGTTCCTGGTTCCCTCGTTGGCGTCGGTGTTTCTGGTGCGCAAAGTGCTGATGCCGGCCATCCCGCACGAGCTTTTTACGGTGGCTAGCATCATGTTTACCAAAGACTTGCTGGTACTGGTGGCCTTCGCCGTCCTCATGGTGGGCGCGGCCGTTTCCATGATTCGCAGCAAGCAGGCGGAGGAGATGCTGGACGGGGAGTTGCACCAGAAGCACGCCTTCAACTACCCCCTCATTCTGGGCATCGGCTTGGTGGTGGGCCTGCTCACGGGCTTCGTGGGCGCGGGCGGCGGCTTCCTCATCATTCCGGCCCTGGTGCTGGGCGCGCGCCTGCCCATGAAACTGGCTGTGGGCACCTCGCTGGCCATTATAGCGCTGAATTCACTCATCGGATTCACCGGCGACCTGAGCGCAGGCACGCCCATCGCGTGGCCGTTTATCCTAGGCTTTCTGGCCTTTGCGCTCGGCGGCATCGTGCTGGGCACCTACCTGGCCCGCTTCATTCCGGGGGCCAAGCTGAAGCCGGCTTTCGGCTGGTTCACGCTGGGCATGGGCACGTTTATTCTCGTCAAAGAACTCCTGTTTCACCAATCCTAACCTGCCTTCTTTCTCACTCTTTATGCTTACCGACATGAAAATCGAACAGTTCGAAGATAAAGGCCTCGCCCACTACTCCTACGCAGTGCTCAGCGAGTGCGCCCGCGAAATTGTGCTCGTAGACCCCGCCCGCGCCCCCCAGCCCTACTACGATTTCGCCCAAAAGCACAACGCAAAAATTGTGGCCGTGCTCGAAACCCACCCCCACGCCGACTTCGTGAGCAGCCACCTGGAAATTGCGCAGCAAACCGGCGCGGTAATCCGCGTCAGCAAGCTGCTGGGAGCTGAATACGACCACGAGGCGTTCGACGAGGGCCAGTCGTTCATGGTGGGCAAGCTCACCTTCCGGGCCCTGAACACGCCCGGCCACTCGCCCGACTCGGTGAGCACCGTGCTCAGCCGCGAGGGCCACGACGTGGCCGTGTTCACGGGCGACACGCTGCTCATCGGCGACGTGGGCCGGCCCGACCTGCGCGAAAAAGCCGGTACCCTGACCGCCAAGCGCGAGGAGCTGGCCCGGCAGCTATATCACAGCACCCGCGAGAAGCTCATGCCCCTGGCCGACGACGTGCTGGTGTATCCCGCCCACGGCGCGGGCTCGCTCTGCAGCAAGGCCACCAACTCGGCCAACAGCAGCACCATCGGGGCCGAAAAGGCCGGCAACTACGCCCTGCGCCCGCAGTCGGAGGAGGCCTTCGTGCAAGAGCTGCTGGCCGACCAGCCGTTCATTCCCAAGTACTTCGGCTACGATGTAGACCTGAACAAAGCCGGTGCGCCCGACTTTGCCCGCAGCATCGCCAAAGTACCTCGCCTAGCTCCCGGCGCCACGCTGGAAGCCGGTGTAGTGGTGGTAGACACGCGCCCCGAAGCCGAGTTCAAGAAGGGCCACGTGGCTGGCGCCATTAACATTCAGCAGGGCGGCAAGTTCGAAACCTGGCTGGGCTCCATCGTGGGGCCGCAGGAGTCGTTCTACCTGCTGGCGACCGACGAGGCCACGCTGACGGATTTGATTCAGAAAACGGCTAAAATTGGCTACGAGCCGCTGATTGCGGGCGCTCTGGTGGGTATGCCATCCGCTAAAGAAACCCTGCCCCCAATAGACGTGGAGGCCTTCCGCCACCACCCCGAGCACTACACCATCGTGGACATCCGCAATGCCTCGGAGGTGAAAGCGGAGCCGCTGTTTGCCGGTGCCCTCAACCTACCGCTGCCCGAGCTGCGCGAGCGGGTGGGCGAGATTCCAGCCGGCAAGCCCGTGGTGGTGCATTGCGCCGGCGGCTACCGCTCGGCGGCGGGCAGCAGCATTGTGGCCCCCGCCCTGCCCGGCACCAAAGTGCTGGATTTGGGCGAGGCCGTGAAGTCTTTCCAAACGACTGAGGCGGCTCACTAGGTTCAGCTTGTGCTACCCCAACGTTATACTCATCCATTTACCCTTTCAAAATCCCACGCCATGTCTGGTTTTAATAAATCTGCTGACTCCGCCTTCCACAACCTCACGCCCGCCAAGTTCGCCGAGGGCTTGCGCCAGCCCGGCGCGGTGCTCGTGGATGTACGCCGCCCCGAGGAGTTTGCCCAGGGCCATTTGTCCGGGGCCGTGAACATCGAAGTCACCGCGCCCGACTTTACCCAGCGCGTGGCCAGCCTCGATAAGGACGCGCCCACTTACGTGTACTGCCGCAGCGGAGCCCGCTCGGCCACGGCGGCCGGGCAGCTCACAAAAACCGGCTTTGCCAATGTCAGCAACCTGCTGGGCGGGGTGCTCGACTGGCCCGAGCCGCTGACCACGCGGTAGTTCCTGAATTTTCTTATTCCGGGCGTCAGGCGCTGAGCCGGGCCGTACGCTCTTTTTTCTTCTCTGAATAGCATGCTTGAACTTCTGAAACAGCCCTGGCCCTGGTACGTGGCCGGGCCCCTTATTGGCCTGACGGTGCCGGCCCTGTTGCTCATCGGCAACAAGGCCCTGGGTATCAGTTCCTCGTTGCGCCACGTGTGCGCGGCCTGCGTGCCGGCTGGCATTCCCTTCCTGACTTATAACTGGCGGGCCGAAATCTGGAACCTGGTGTTTGTGCTGGGCGTGGCGCTGGGCGGCTTTATCGGCTACCACCTGATGGGCCACCCCGACGTGGTGGGAATATCGCCCGAAACTATTCAGGACCTCAAAACTGAGCTGCACCTGACCGACTTCTCGGGTCTGCTGCCGCGCGAGCTATTCTCGCTGGATAACCTAGCCAACTGGAAGGGCTGGTTTTTCCTGGTATTCGGGGGCTTCCTGGTGGGTTTCGGCACGCGCTACGCCGGGGGCTGCACCTCGGGCCACGCCATTTCGGGCCTCTCGAATCTGCAGTGGGTTTCGCTGGTGGCCGTTATCGGCTTCTTCGCCGGCGGCCTGCTGATGACCTGGGTGATTTACCCAGTGCTGTTTTAACCTGTTTCGACCCCGTTTCTCAACCCCATGAAATACTTAAAATACCTGGTGCTGGGCACCTTGTTCGGCATCATTCTCACCAAAAGTGAAGTTATCAGTTGGTTCCGGATTCAGGAGATGTTCCGCTTCCAGGCCTTCCACATGTACGGCGTCATCGGTTCGGCCATTGTGGTGGGCATGATTTCGATTCAGCTCATCAAGCGCAACCGCCTGAAATCCATCAACGGCGAGGAAATCAAGCTTGCCGACAAGAAATTCAACCACGGCATCTGGATTGGCGGCTTCATCTTCGGCTTGGGCTGGGCCATTACCGGGGCCTGCCCCGGTCCGCTGTTTGCCCAGCTAGGAAGCGGCCTAGGCGCGGCTGCCGTGATGATTCTGGCGGCCCTGGCCGGCACCTGGACTTACAGCGCCCTGCGCGAGAAGCTGCCTTACTAGTAGAGAACCTGATGGTCGTTCTGGCAAGCGGCTTACTCCCTGGCCGACAGGCGAGGCCCGGTATGTAGTAGACAAGGCAGACATGCGCCATAGGTGCGTAAGTCCTAAACAAATTACTGGTAAACGTCTAACGAGTTAGCATGCGCACGGTGGGCAAGTGCTGTAGAACGGTTGTAGTCCTGGTGATGAGGCATTACTTCACGGGGCAGAAAGGATTTGGTGGCGTAAAAAACCCAAAGGTGGCCTACCTGTTTAGAAGACCTAGACTTTCAGTAGGGTATAGTGGTGGTTACGGTAGAGATGCTTCGGCTTCACTTCGCTCTGCATGACCCGATTTTTAGACCAGCCATTCTTTCCCTTGCTCCTATGCCCGACGACACCCCTAAATCCCTCACGTCGCTGCCGACGACCAAAGTGGCGCGGGCGGCGCGCTTCGCCAAAACCGGCCTCAATGTGGGGGCCAACTACGTGAAGCATTACGCCAAGCGGGCTGTGGGTGCCGACAGCCAGATGGCCGACCTGCACGCCGCCAACGCGGCCGAGCTTTATGGCACGCTCAGCGAAATGAAGGGCTCGGTGCTGAAGGTGGCGCAGATGCTGGCCATGGAGAAAAACCTGCTGCCCACCGCCTACGCCGACCAGTTTGCCCAGGCCCAGTACCAGACCCCGCCCCTCTCGGGTCCCCTGGTCGTCAAAGCCTTCCGCGATGCCTTCGGCAAGTCGCCGTTTGAGGTGTTTGAGGAGTTCGATTTGAGTGCCCGGCAGGCCGCCAGCATCGGGCAGGTGCATTTTGCGCGGCAAGATGGCCGGGAACTGGCCGTGAAGGTGCAGTACCCCGGCGTGGCCGACAGCATTCGCTCCGACATCCGACTCGTTAAACCCATTGCCCTGCGCGTACTGGGCCTCGATGAGGCCACCGTGCGGCCCTACATGCAGGAAGTGGAAACCCGGCTCATCGAGGAAACCGACTATGCCCTGGAGCTGCGCCGGGGCCAGGAAATTGCCGCTGCCTGCGCCGGGTTGGCCCATTTGCAGTTCGCGAAGTACTACCCCGAGTTATCGTCGGCCCGCATTCTCACCATGGACTGGCTTCCGGGTAAGCACCTGAAGGAGTTCCTGCTCACCGAGCCTACCCAGGCCGTGCGCAACCAGTTGGGCCAGGCGCTCTGGGATTTCTATATGTTCCAGCTCAACGAGCTGCGCCGCGTGCACGCCGACCCCCACCCCGGTAACTTCCTGTTGCAGACTGATGCGGGTGGCACCGTAGGCGTGCTAGATTTTGGTTGCGTGAAGGAGATTCCGGCCGATGTACACCGCCTCTTCACGGCCCTGCTCACCCCCGAAACCCTGGCTGATCCGGCCAAGCTGGCCGCTTTGCTCGAAGAAGGCGGCGTGCTCCGCCCTGATGATACGCCTGCCCGCCGGGCCTTCTACGTCGATACCATGCGCGCCTCGCTGGAGCTGGTGGGCCGCCCCTTCCGCCAGCCCACCTTCGACTTCGGCGACCCCAGCTATATGCAGGCCCTTTACGCCCTCGGCGACGACCTGATGCAGCAACCCGAACTCCGCCAGCAACGCGAACCACGCGGTTCTGAGCATTTCATCTACCTCAACCGCACCTACGTGGGCCTTTACGCGTTGCTCACCGAGCTGAAGGCCAGCATCCGGACCCAACCCGAATAGCAGGCGGCCGAAACTAATTTTCCCGCTTCCGGTTAATGCAGCCCCGGCCCACCCGTGTAGTTACACGAATTGGTCTGGGGCTTTCTTCACCCCCTCATTTTCTCCCCTCTTTTATTATGAAAAAAATCTGGACTTTGTGCGTCGCGCTCTTGAGCGTCGTTTCCGTGGCTTCGGCCCAAAACTCCCTGCTTTGCTGCGCCAAACCTGCAGCCGGCCAGAACGCCACCGAGGCATTCGCTATGCTGGCAACCAATGAGGATTTCTCGGGTGGCCACGATGCACCGCTGCCCTTCACCTACGCTGGTTCGGGCGAGATGATTGAGTTCAAAACCACCGATGGCGGCAGCAGCAAGGCCTTCGAAATTAAGAGCAGCATCCGCTCCGACAAGTACCTGTTCGTGATTCACGAGTGGTGGGGCCTCAACGACTACATCAAGCAGGAAGCCGCCCGCTTGGCCAAGGAGTTGCCCGGCACCAACGTCATTGCCCTCGACCTCTACGACGGCCAGGTAGCCAGCACGCCCGACGAAGCTGGCAAGCTCATGCAAAGCGTGAAGACTGAACGGGCCCAGGCCATCATCAAAGGTGCGTTGCTGCACGCTGGTTCCCGGGCCCAGGTAGCCAGCATCGGCTGGTGCTTTGGTGGTGGTTGGAGCCTGCAAACGGCCCTGCTGGCCGGCAAGCAGGCCGTGGGCGCGGTGATGTACTACGGCATGCCCGAAAAGGACGTGGCCAAACTTAAAACCCTGAATACCGACGTGCTGATGGTGTTTGCCAAGCAGGACAAGTGGATCAACCAGGAGGTAGTAACCCAGTTCGAAAAGGACATGAAGATGGCCAAAAAAGGCCTCACTGTGAAAGCTTACGACGCCGACCACGCCTTCGCCAACCCTTCGAACCCCAAATACAACAAGGCCATGGCCGAGGATGCTCATGCCGCCGCCGTTGCTTACCTGAAGAAGAACCTCAAGCTCAAGTAGGAGCACGGATTAGCGCGGATTCTAACGGATTGCATGAATTTTGTGGACGATTGTAGGACGAAGCACTGCTTCGTCTTCAGTTGTAAATCCAGTATTTGGAAACCGCTTCCCACTCAAAAAGGCTGCCCCAGTAGGGCAGCCTTTTTTGTTTGATTGTGATGATGATGCCGGGGAGAAGTATTACTGAATCAGCTGGTAAATCCTTACATTCCAGTCGCTACCCGCCATCTATCCACCTCTGCCTACCTCTACTTGCATGGATACCACTATTTCACCGGTACAACGGCTGCTCAACGAGTACGCCGAGAGCCACCAGAACCCGACCAACAAGCTGGTGCATTGGGTATGTGTGCCACTGATTATGTTCGCGTTGCTGGGGTTGCTGTGGGCGCTGCCGGTGCCGGCCGGCTTGGCCGCTCTAAGCCCTTGGCTGAACTGGGCCACCCTAACGATGGCGCTGGCTGTAGCGTACTACTTACGGCTTTCGGGGCGGCTGGCGGTGGGCATGGTACTGGTGTGGCTGGCTATGGCGCTGGCCCTGCGGGTGGTGCAGGCCCAGGCCGCGTTGCCACTCTGGGCCGTGTGCCTCATCATTTTCGTGCTGGCTTGGGCCGGGCAGTTCTGGGGTCACAAAGTCGAGGGCAAAAAGCCTTCCTTCCTCAAGGATTTACAGTTTTTACTCATCGGCCCGCTCTGGCTGCTGCACTTTATCTACCGTCGGTAGGGGTGGCGGTATTAGTGGTGAGAGGTAAGAAGAGGAACGTCATTCAGCGCAGAGCAAAGAATGACGTTCCTCTTCTCAGTTCTAATTTCTCACCACCTCAAGCAACTCGACCAAATTCGTCAGGCTCTCCGGGAGCTGCTCCATGTTATCGAGCACGAAATAGAGGTCCTGGAATTTGTCTTTTTCGAAGGGGGTCTCCAGTACGCCTCGGAGGCTGAAGGGCAGGCGGGTGGGCTGGTCGCTGAGGCTGAACTTCACCTCCCCGTGCGAGGAGAGCAGCCCGGCCCCGTAGATGCGCAGGCCTTCGGGCTGCTGCACCAAGCCGAACTCGGCCGTGAACCAGTACAGGCGCGTGAACATTTCCAGTACCTCAGGCCGGCCAGTGCCGTGCTGCACGGCCGCCGCGCCCAGCGCCTGCAGAAACGCCGCGAAACCCGGGTTCGTGAGTAGCGGCACATGGCCAAATACGTCGTGAAACATGTCGGGTTCCTCCAGGTAATCGAGCTGTTCAAGGGTACGCAGCCAGGTAGTGGCCGGGAACTGGCGGTTGGCCAGCAGCCCGAAGAACACAGTGTCGTCCACGATACCAGGCACCACGACCAGCTCCCAGCCGGTTTGCTCCAGCAGGCGCGGATTTACCTCCCGAAAGTCAGGAATGGCGTTGCGGGTGAAGCCGACCTGGCGCACACCTTCCAGAAAGTCATCGGCGGCGCGGCCGGGCAGCAGGGTCATCTGGCGGTCGAAAAGCAGCTGCCACACGTGCTGGTCGGCGTCAGTGTACTGATCGTATTGCTGGCGGAGCAGTGCCTGGGGAGCGAAGGTTTCAGTCAGGAAGTTCATTGGATGAATCAAAAGGCAAAAAAAGAAAAAGCCTGCCCCCGCACGGAGCGGAAGCAGGCTTGACAAAACGTGGGAAGGGAAATGCTACTCCTGCTTCCGGCACGCCGCCGCCGCTCCGCTCCGGGCCGGAGCATAATAGGCATAAGCGTAATAGCGGGAAGTGAAGCGCATCATCAAAAGCAAATGTAGGGCGGCGACGGCGGAAAGCAACGATGGAAGGAGAAAAACCGGAATTTTATGTCGCCCCGCGAAACGGAGTTGAGCGGTACGAGCCGCTTTTACTCCGCCACCAGCACTGGTTGCGGCTCCGCAGACAGAGCCGCGGCCAGATCGGCAACGCTTTCGGTGAGCTGGTCCCAGCTGCTGAGCTCGAAATACTGGTCCTGCAAGTGCACCTCGCTGTAGGGCGTATCGAGCACGGCGGCCAACTCGAATGGCCGGCGCGGGGCCGTATCGGCCAGGTAGTGGTGGATTTCGCCCGAAGAGGAAAGCAGGCCGGCCCCGAACAACCGGGTTTCGCCCTTCTCCTGCACCAGCCCAAACTGCACCGCGAAACCGTAAAGCCGCTCCAGCCGCACGAGAGCTGCCGCATCGGTCAGGTGGCGAGTGGCCACGTGGCCAAGGAACTGCAGGAAATCGGCGAAGGCGGCATCCATCAGCAGCGGTACGTGGCCGAATACGCCGTGGAACAGGTCGGGCTCCTCGATGAAATCGAACTGTTCCATGCTGCGGATCCAGACCGTGGCCGGGAAGCGGCGGCGGGCCAGCAGGCCGTAGAAATCAGCATCGCCCAGCGCGCCGGCCACGGGCTCCAGCTCCCAGCCGGTGGCCTGCCGCAGTCGCTCACTCACCTGCCCGAAGTCGGGCAAGGCGTTGCGGTGCAGACCAGCAGCGGCCAGTCCCTGCCAGAAAGCCGCGCAGGCCCGCTTGTGGAGTAGCGCCGTCTGGCGGTCAAACAAGACTTTCCAGACCAAGTGGTCCTGGGAAGTGTAGCGCTGATAGGACTGTTCAAGCATGGCAGTAGGGCATAAAAAAAGGCCCGGTTCCTGTCGGAATCGGGCCTTACTGGATTTCAGAGGAGAAGGATTTTCATGGTTTCCTTAACTTCCGTACCGGCAACGCCGCCCGACTCCGTCCTGCATAAAGCAGGCGGTAATGGGGTTAAAGCGCTGGGTTGTTAGGTTCAACATGATGGGCGAATATAGAGAAAGAATAAATGAATCAAAACATCTTGACCTTTATTTTTTAAGGTCTAAATCCACCAAATTTGCTTTTTTTGTCAACGAATCTATGTATTTAATACCCTACATCCAGGGGGACACACCTTGATTGAATGAATTACCTTCTTTTTTTACCCCTGTTTCAGAATATCTACTTTTACCACTAAATCTGATAGCTTCTTCTGTTTTCTACTCGGCGAGGTAAAAATACAACAGTCAGCGTACGCTTTACCTACCTGTTTCCTCACTGAGTCTCCTATTCCGGGCTGACTTTAGAGGTTGTATTTCGTGCCGGCTCACCCGCCTCCGGGCGGCGTTGCTCAGCCAATAATCGGGCGAATAGCGGCCGGTGCATAACCTGGTTTGCCGGAACTGAGGGCAGGGCGATGGTGCTGAGTACTATTCACAACCCAGCCGACCGCCTCATTACTTTTGGCCGTTGGGTTCGTACCCCATTCCCAGCCGAGTGTCACCGGTGATGCGCAACTTAAGATTGGCCGTACGGGCCGACGGATTAAGGACCAAGGCCGCAGAGCCTGCCAGGAAGCGCAGCGTTGCCGCCTGCCCCGGCTGCAGGATGGCACGCCCAAATACGCCGCCCCCTTTAGGACGCTCCCGTAACTCAACCGGGACGTTGCCTACGTTGTGGGCCACCACTTTGAACGACCCAGGCTGCCCGCCACCCAGCACGAATTGTTTGCCGGACTCGATGAACAGGTTGGAGTTGATACCGGCCCGGCAAACGGAGAGCAGACCACCCAGCCCAATGAGCAGGCACGGCCCCAACAGGGCACGAAGAAACAAGAAACGGCGCATATCACAGAGAGCTAGGGTGAACGATGCCCCAAAACAACTACCTGGCAGCAGCCCGAGCGCCCCGATTTACTTTCCGGGACGTCCCGATTTATGGTTTGGCACCTGAGCCAGGTTCGGCTTCCAGCTTCTTGGCCACCGCGCTGGGCGTGGTACCGCGCAGTTTCCGGAATACCCGGTTGAAAGTGGATTTCGAATTGAAGCCCGCCTCCAGGGCCACCGCCAGCAGCGTGTAATGCCGGAACCGCGGGTCACGCAGGCGCCGCTCGGCCTCCCGCACCCGATACTCGTTGGTAAAATCGTTGAAGTTCTGTCCACAGCCGGAATTGATAACCCTCGATAGCCAAGAGGTATTGGTCCGCAATTGGGCAGCCAGCTGCCCTAACGTGAGCTCGGGTGCCAGATACGGCCGCGCCGTTTCCATGTGTTGCAATAGCCGGGCAGTCCAGCGCGTCAGCTCTTCGGCCGCCTCAGTGGTTGCGGGGTCTTTGATGGAATCAAACGCTACCGGCACGGCCTCTGGTGTTTCCTCGGCAAGGGCTTCCGAGGCAACAGCATCGCTACTTGCGGTTCCCGTAGGAGGTTGAAAACGCAGGGACGCCAGCCGGTGCCCCGTGAGCAGGCCCGCTATGCTGAGGTAATAAATCAGCAGGCCCGTAAACAGGTAGTCGTACCACGCCTGATAATAATCAAGGGGCTGGATAAAATCACTGATAAGCGCGAATAGCAGCGTGATACTGGTACCCACCACCACGGCTATCAGCACGTTGCGCAGCCACCGGAACCGAATCTGATGCGTATCCGAAAAGTTGTCGTCGAGGTAATTGGCATAGGCGCGGTACTCGCGCAGGGTTCGTACGGCGTAGTAGAGCACCAGCGCGTAGCCTACTATACCAACCAATAGGTCAATGGGTTGGCCATCGGCCCAGGCAGCCAGTGGACCTTTGGTGCCAAAGTGGGCGAAAAACGGCCGCCCGCGCCAGCCGTGCCACCAGCCCAAATCGTAGGCCAGCACCACCAACCGCCAGCCCAAGTACAGCAGCGCCGGCAGAAAGTGCCGCCAATGCATACCGCCAAACCGAAACTGCTGGTTGGTGAGACTTCGAAAATAGAAGTACAGCACCGGGCCAACTGCCAACCAATTGCTGAATGGGAAGTAAAACATGAACACGGTGCGCCCGTCGTGCGCGTCGTACCAGCCCGCGAAACCCAGCATCCACTGCGCCAGCCGAACCGCAAACAGCAGCAGCAGCAACGCCAGCCAAGCATCAGCCGCCGATTCCTCGCGCCGGCTGCGCCATCCGAGCACCCCGCTCACCACCACGCCCTGCACAAAAAACGGCAGTAGCAGGGAGCTATACAGGTTGAAGCTGAACATGGGTTTACTTTTAGTTTTGACTTCTATCTGATTTATTACACAATAAAGAGTTCACGCCAAAGACCCAACGTCAGCAACCAAAAATCAATTACTCTAACTCCTGTCAGAAAGCCGCGCAGACTCGTTAATAAACTAGCGCCGTTTGGCAGTCGAACAACATTTTCCAAATTGGATGGTTCTATTTTATTGGAGCATAGCAAAAAAGCGTAAAAAAGACCCGATTCCTGGCAGAAACGGGTCTTACTGTCTTTCAAAGGAGAAGGAAGGAATACATTTTCACTTTTAACTTCCTTACCGGCAATGATACTAGCTTCTACGATACATACAGCAATTAGTGATTGATTTAAAACACTGGCTCCTCACATTTAATATTGCAAAATATATTTAAATAAATAACAGCGTTTACAAAAAACGCGTATTGCGCTTTAATAACCGCCGATTTTTGGGAAATAAATTACCCTTTGGATTTAAGATATTTGTGCCGATTTAAGGCAGTAACAAGCCTACAATTGTACCGTCGAGCGTTGTACCATTGGCGAAACGAGAGGTAAAGCTGCCCGTCACCGCGTTTTTGCTGCCATCTCGAGTAGTGCGCCCACTAGCCTGCACCGCATCGCCCAGCTTTTCGGAATATACCTCCACTTGGTCGGTGATGTTAGCTCCAGCCGTTACCGGGCTACTTTGTTTGAACGTGATGCGAACGGGAGTGCCAGTATTTAATTTACCACTCACCACCAACAGGGCTGTGGGCCCCTGATAAGTAGCAAGGCCAATTTCCGTTTCAGGTAGCACATACGCAGGAGCCCCGCTTTCGCTAACATTAACTGCCGTACTGTACACTTTAGATGCAGGCTTTGGCTGTACTGTTTCTTTGCTTTGGCAACTATGCAAGACCATACAGGCAACGGAAGCGCTTACGAGTGTTAATCTCATGTTCAAAAAAGAGTAAATGATAATGCGTAGCGGGCAAGTTAGCACCCTTATTCATAAATCTGCGAACAACTGCAACCGGCCTTTTAATTCCGACTCTTCTTTTTCCTTCCTGCGGCTTCTTCTGCGGCCGACACCCCCCATACAAACTACGGATCAGGCCGATTCCTCGCGCCGGCTGCGCCATCCGAGCACCCCGCTCACCACCACGCCCTGCACAAAAAACGGCAGTAGCAGGGAGCTATACAGGTTGAAGCTGAACATGGGTTTATTATCATTTATTCGCTGTCAGACTATCTTTTTCAAAGACAAATAACAACGAATAACTGACAACGACCTACTTACTCTAACTCCTGACGCAGTGCGTACACCCGGCGCAAGTTGCGAATCAGGCGGGCCGACTCATCAAAGTTAAGCGTCTGGGCACCGTCGGAAGCGGCTTTCTCGGGGGTTTCGTGGGCTTCATAGATGATGCCATCGGCCCCGGCCATCACGCCGGCCAGCGCCATCGGGGCCACGTAGTCGCGGATGCCGATGCCGTGCGAGGGGTCGACGATAACGGGCAGGTGGGTTTTCTCCTTGAGAATCGGCACCGCGTTCAGGTCGAGCGTATTGCGCGAGGCCGTTTCGAAGGTCCGGATGCCCCGCTCGCAGAGAATCAGCTTCTCGTTGCCACCCGAAAACACGTACTCGGCCGACGAAAGCAGCTCCTCCAGTGTACCCGAAATACCGCGCTTGATCATCACCGGCTTATCGACGCCGCCCAGGGCATCGAGCAGGTTGAAGTTCTGGGTGTTGCGGGCGCCCACCTGGAACACGTCCACGTAGTCATGCATCTCCTCCACCTGCGACACCTGCATTACCTCGGTGATGATTTTGATGCCGCGGGCGCGAGCCATCTGGTGGAACAGCCGCAACCCTTCCATGCCCAGGCCGCGGAACGAGTAGGGCGAGGAGCGCGGCTTGTACACGCCGCCGCGCATAATGCGCACGTCATTATCCACGAGGTGCTGCATGATGCTTTCCATCTGGGCCTCGCTCTCGATGCTGCACGGACCGGCGGCCAGCGTTAGCGTGCCCTCCCCGATGCGCACGCCGTCGCCGAGGTCGAGCACGGTGGGGCGCACGCGCCACTTGCGGCTCACCAGCTTATAGTCGTCGGACACGCGGTGGATGTCCTGCACGCCGGGCAGCTGGCCCAAGCTGCGCAGGTCGATTTCGGCCTTGCCGATGGCCACGAGGTAGTTGGCCCGCTGGGTTTTTACGGCGGTAGACTTGTAGCTGAGGGCCTTTATTTTGGCTTCAATTTCCTGCTGGTTTTGCGCGGAAATTTGGGGGTCGAGTTGGAGAATCATCGGATGGGGAGAGGTGCTTTCTTGTAGAGGTTAGCGGGAAAGCATTTAACCTGATTTGCGGAGCGGATTGCGAAGAACGAGGTTATTGAATGATAGAAGAAACGAAAGCCGCTGCCGCCGCCGGAGCGTCATCAGCGCCTTCCAACGCCTTAATCAGGGCCGAGCCAATGATGGCACCTTCGGCGTAGCGGCAGGCGCTGGCAAACGACTGCTTATCCGAAATACCAAAGCCGATGAGGCGGGGATTACGGAGCTGCATATCCTCGATGCGCTGGAAGTAGGCATCCTGCACGCCCGCAGCCTGGGTGTTGGCCCCGCCCGTGGTGCCGGGGCCCGATACCAGATAGAGAAACGAATCGGTCAGCTCGTCGATGCGGCGGATGCGCTCGGGGGCAGTCTGGGGCGTGATGAGGAACACCGGCCGCAGGTTGTGGCGGCGGAAGATATCCTGGTACTCGGCTACGTAATCATCAAGCGGCAAGTCGGGCAGAATCACGCCATCGACCCCAGCGGCGGCGGCCTCGCAGCAGAAGTTTTCTACCCCGAACTGCATCACCGGGTTGAGGTAGCCCATGAGCAGAATCGGCGTATCGGGCACCGTGGCGCGGATACCGGCCAGCTGCCCGAACAGCACGCGCATGTTCATGCCGTTGTGCAACGCCACCGTGCTGCTGGCCTGAATCACTGGCCCGTCGGCCAGCGGATCGGAAAACGGCATCCCGATTTCAATCAGGTCGGCTCCGGCATCGGCCAGGGCTTTGAGCACGGGCACGGTTGAATTTAGCTCCGGGTAGCCGGCCGTGAAGTAGATGTTGAGCAGTTTCTTGTCCTGCTGGAAGGCGTTCTGGATTCGGTTCATGGGTTGGGTATGAACTGTCATCCTGAGCGAAGCGAAGACCTGGAAAGAAGCCAATCAACAACTGACACCTTCTTCAGTCCTTCGCTTCGCTCAAGATGACAGGATATTACATCAGGTCCTGCTGGATGTACGTTTCGAGGTCCTTATCCCCACGACCCGAAAGGTTAACAACCACCACATCGTCGGGGCCGGCGCCAATTCGGTCGAGCACGGCCAGGGCGTGGGCAGTTTCCAGGGCCGGGATGATGCCTTCGAGGCGGCTGCATTCGATTACCGCTTTCAGCGCGTCGTCGTCGGTTACGCTGAGGAAGCGTGCCCGGCCCGCATCGGCCAGAAACGCGTGCAGCGGCCCGATACCGGGATAATCGAGGCCCGCGCTCAGCGAGTAAGGCTCGGTAATCTGGCCGTCCTCATCCTGCATGAGCAACGTGCGCGAACCGTGAATAATGCCCGGCTTGCCCAGCACCGACGTGGCCGCCGAGTGGCCCGAATGCACGCCGTGCCCGGCCGCTTCCACAGCTACCAGCTGCACCTCCGGGTCTTCCAGAAAATGGTAGAATGCGCCGGCCGCATTCGAACCGCCGCCCACGCAGGCCACCACGAATTGGGGCAGCTCGGAGCCGGTTTTTTCGAGCAGCTGCTTGCGCATTTCCTCGCTGATAACGGCCTGCAACCGGGCCACCAGATCGGGGTACGGGTGCGGGCCCACCACCGAGCCGATGATGTAGTGGGTGTCGACGGGGTTTGAAATCCAGTCGCGGATGGCCTCATTGGTGGCGTCTTTCAGGGTTTTGCTGCCACTGCTGGCGGGCCGCACCTCGGCCCCGAGCAGGCGCATGCGGTACACGTTGGGCTTCTGCCGCTCCATGTCCACTTCGCCCATGTACACAATGCACTCCATGCCCATCAGGGCGCACACGGTGGCCGTGGCCACGCCATGCTGGCCGGCCCCGGTTTCAGCAATAATGCGGGTTTTGCCAAGCCGCCGGGCCAGCAAAATCTGCCCCACCGTGTTGTTGACTTTGTGGGCGCCGGTATGGCAAAGGTCTTCGCGCTTGAGAAACACGCGGGTATTGTACTTAGCCGACAGCCGCTTGGCTTCGAACAAGGGTGTGGGCCGGCCCACGTAGTCGCGCAGTAGCTGCTGATACTCCTGCTGGAACGCAGGTTCGGCCATGATGTCGAGGTATTGCTGGCGCAGCTCTTCCACGTTGGGGTAGAGCATTTCGGGGATGAACGCGCCCCCAAACTGGCCGTAGTAGCCGCGCTCGGTGGGTTGCTGGTAAGTGGGAGTAGTTGTCATGACAAGGAGGAAGTTCGGAGTGAATTGCCCGCTGCGGGGCGGGTGCGGAGTTGCGTGAGGAATGCCTGCAGCCGGACAGGGTCTTTGCGGCCGGGTGCGGTTTCAAAATGGCTGTTGAGGTCGAAGCCGTAGAGTCCGGGCAGCGTCAGCTGGGCCAACTCCTGGGCCTGCTCGGGGCCGATGCCGCCGGCCAGCAGGTAAGGCACCGGCAAATCGTAGCGCCGCAGCAGCTCCCAGTCGAAACGGGTGCCATTGCCGCCCGGCTGGGGCCCCAGCGTGTCAAAGAGAAAGTAGTCGCAATGCGGCACGTAGGGTTCCAGGACCGCAAAATCGACAGCCTCGCCCACCGCAAACGCCTTGATGACGCCCACGTCGGCCGCCCGCAGCTCGGCGCACTGCGCGGGTGTTTCGTCGCCGTGTAGCTGCACCAGATCGAGGCCGTAGCAGGCCACCCGGCGCAAGATTTCGGGGGTACTCTCGTTCACGAACACGCCCACTTTGCAAAGCGTTGGTGGCAGGCTTCGCAGCAGCTCCCCCTCCAGTTCCTGGCCCACAAACCGCTTCGATTTCGAGTAGAAAATGAAGCCGATCAGGTCAGGTTCGAGGCCCGCCACTTCCTGAATGTTTTCGGCGTATTTCATCCCGCACACCTTAATATGCAGCGGGGCAACAGCAGACAGCGAGGATTCAGGTAACATGGCAAAGGTATTTGAGGAGCCAACAACGGAACGGTGGCGAAGTTTGATGCAGGACGAAGCCGGCGCTGCGTCCTATAACTGCTGCACCAGGGCGGCGCAGGCCAGCTCGGGGCGGGCGTGGCGCATGAAGGCCTCCCCCATCAGGAAGCCCCGGTAGCCTACTTCGCGCAGGGCCCGGATGTCGGCGGCGCTGGTCAGGCCGCTTTCGGTCACCTTCACGTAGTCGTTGGGAATGCGCTGGGCCAGTTCGCCCGAGGTGTCGAGGCTCACGACGAAGTCGTGCAGGTTGCGGTTGTTCACGCCTACCAGGCTCACGGCGTCGGGGTGCAGGGTTTTGTCGAGCTCCTGGGCATCATGGATTTCGAGCAGCACTTCCATCCCCAGGCTTTTGGCCAGCCGGCCCAGGCGCAGCACTTCTTCGCCCGAGAGCACGGCCGCAATCAGCAGCACGGCGTCGGCCCCAATGCTCTTTGCCTCGATAATCTGGTACTCGTCCACCACGAAATCTTTGCGCAGAATGGGGCAGAAATTGTAGCGCCGGGCCGTGGTCAGGTCCTCGTTTTTGCCGCCGAAAAACTCGGTATCAGTAAGCACCGACAGCGCCGAAGCGCCCGCCTGCATGTAGCCCAGCGTGGTACGCTCGACCGGCGCGTGGGCATTTATCACGCCTTTGCTGGGCGACTTGCGCTTGAACTCGGCAATGATACCGCTCAAATCGTCGCGCAGCAGGTAGCGGCGCAGGCTTAGCGGCGTCGCCTCCATGTACAGGCTGGTTTCCAACAGCTTCACCGGCACCAGGCTCTGGCGGTCGGCCACTTCGCGGCGCTTATGGGCAATTATTTTATCGAGAATGGTCATGGTTTTTGAGCTATTAGCTGACAGCTGATAGCTGTTAGCTTGATGTTCAGTAGTATGAACGGAGTTGGATTGATTGAGCCTGAATCTGACAGAACGAAAAGCTAACAGCTAGTGACTGTCAGCTAACAGCTTAAGAGCCTTTCTAGCCCGGCCCGTATCCAGGGACTCGCGGGCGGCGGCCAGGGCTTCGGCGAAGCTGAAGTTGGGCTCGCGGCAGCTAATGGCCAGCGCAGCGTTGGCCGTTACCACGTCGCGCTGGGCGCGGGTGGCGCGGCCTTCAAGCACCTCTACGAACAGGCTTGCCGATTCGGCGGCGGTACGGCCACCGGCCAGCTCCTCGGGGCGTGTGGCACTCAGGCCCAAATCGGCGGCCGACACCACCCGCTCGCCTTCGGGCGTGGCCAGCTTGGCGGCCGCCGTTAGCGAGAGTTCGTCGTAGCCATCGAGGGCGTGCACCACGGCGTAGCGGGTATCGGTTTGCTGGAGCAAATAGTGGTAGAGGCGCAGCAGCTCCAGGCTGAAGGTGCCGGCCACTTGGAATTTCGGCCGGGCCGGGTTCACGAGTGGCCCCAGAATGTTGAAGAACGTACGTACGCCCAGCTCGCGGCGCACCGGCCCGGCGTGGCGCATGGCCGGATGAAACGAGGGTGCGTGCAGAAAGCAGATGCCGGCCCGCTCCAGCTGCCGCTTCAGCCCGTCGTTGTCAGCCGCCAGATCAACCCCCAACTGGGCTAGCACGTCCGACGAGCCGCACACCGACGACACGCCAATGTTGCCGTGCTTGGTGACGTGGTAGCCCGCACCCGCCACCACGAAGCAGGCCAGCGTGCTGATGTTGAGCGTATCTTTGCCGTCGCCACCGGTGCCCACAATATCAATGGTGTCGCGGGTGCCCAGCTCCGGGTCGCGGCTCAGACTCAGCAGCGCGTCGCGAAAACCGGCCAGCTCGGGCACCGAAATGGGTCGCATCCGGTACACGCTCATAAAGGCGGCCATTTCGGCGGCGTTGGCTTCGCCCTGCCCGATGCGCAGCATGGCTTCGTGGGCCTCAGCGTGCGTAAGCAACTGCTGGTCGAAGAGTTGGGTGAGAATATGTTTCACAGAATCACTGATGTTGCTGATGATGGGATTTTGTAGATGGGAACAGTTGGTTTGGGCGTGTCATGCTGAGCCGAGCCGAAGCCTCTCTACCAAAATGGTAATGTCAACTACCTTGGCAACGAAGCGGTAGAGAAGCTTCGGCTGCGCTTAGCATGACACTGTTCATTTTACCAGGTGCTGATGTCCTCATTTCAGCCAGTTGCGCAGCATTTGGTGGCCGTGTTCGGTGAGAATGGATTCGGGGTGGAACTGCACGCCGCGCACGTCGTACTCGCGGTGGCGGAAAGCCAATACCTGACCGTTCTCATCCACGGCCGTTACTTCCAGCGCCGCCGGCACCGACTCGGACCGGACGCTCCAGGAGTGGTAGCGGCCTACCTTAAAGGTATTGGGCAGCTCATCGAACAGCCGGTCGGGGGCTGTAAGGTGAGCGTCGGTGGCGAGGCCGTGCAGCACCTGGGGCAGGTTGTACAGTTCGCCGCCGAAGCTTTCGGCCAGCCCCTGATGGCCCAGGCACACGCCCAAAATACGCTTGGTGGGCGCGTAGCAGCGGATAATCTCCGGCATCAGCCCTGCCTCGGAAGGCAAGCCCGGGCCTGGCGACAACAGCACGGCGTCGTACTGCGCCACATCGTCGAGGGCCAGCTTGTCGTTGCGAATCACGGTTACGTTGTCGCGGTGCCCCAACTCGCGTAGCACCTGCACGAGGTTGTAGGTAAAGGAGTCGTAGTTGTCGAGAACGAGGATATTCATTGGGTATTAGTTGTCAGTTGCTAGTTGTCGGATTATTGGCGGTCAAAAGGCAACATGAAAGCCTGAAAACTGACAACCAATAACTGACAACCCATTTATACCTGCTCCGCTTCCAACAATGCCTTGCGCAGGGCGGCTAGCTTGTGATGCACTTCCTGGAGTTCAGAATTGATGTCGGAGGCGGCCACTACGCCGGCCCCGGCCTGGAAATAAAGCCGGCCGGCGGTGCTTAAAAAGGAGCGGATCATGATGGCGTGGTTGAAGTCGCCGTTGAAGCCCAGGTGGCCGATAGCCCCGCCGTAGTAGCCGCGGGCGGTGGGCTCCAAACCGTCGATGAGCTGCATGGCGCGGTGCTTGGGCGCCCCCGAGAGCGTACCGGCCGGAAACGTGTCGGCTACCACCTGCAACGAGTTGGCCCCCTCGGCCAGCCGGGCTTTCACCTCGCTCACTAGGTGAATAACGTGAGAGTAGAACTGGATTTCGCGGAAGGTTTTCACTTCCACCGCGTCGCCGTGGCGGGCCAGGTCGTTGCGGGCCAGGTCCACGAGCATCACGTGTTCGGCGTTTTCCTTAGGGTCGTCGGCTAGCTGTTGGGCCAGGGCGGCGTCCTCGGCATCGTGGCCGGTGCGGCGGAAGGTGCCGGCAATCGGGAACAGGCTAGCCTCTCGACCCTTGATGCGCACCTGGGCTTCGGGTGAGGAGCCGAAAATCTTGAACGCGCCGTAATCGAAGTAGAACAGGTAGGGCGAGGGATTGATGGAGCGCAACGCCCGATATACGTTGAACTCATCGCCCGAAAAACCCTGCTCGAAGCGCCGCGAAAGCACGATCTGGAATACGTCGCCGCGGTGGCAGTGCTGCTGCCCGGCCGCTAGCACCTGCAGGAACTGCTCATCGGTCTGGTTGGTCTGCTCCTCCCCTTCCGTCTTGAACTTGAAATCGGGCAGCGAAGGATTGCGAATCAGGTTCACGAGCCGTGTGAGGCCGTCCTCATCCGCCGGCTCGCCTTCGAGCGTGTGCTCGAACACGTAGAGTTCGTTGCGGAAGTGGTTGATGGCAATAACGTGGCGGTAGGTGCCGTAAAGAATATCTGGAATTTGGCCGGCGGGTTGCTTGTCGGGGTTCAGCGTAAGGTCCTCGAAGGCCTGCACGGCTTCATAGCCCAAGTAGCCGAACAGCCCGCCGGTGATGAAGTCGTGGCCCGTATCCTCGGTTTTGAAGGCGGCGGTAAACTCCTGAAGCCGGCCCAGCGCCGCCCGGGGCGAGTCGAGGGTTTCGGTTTCCACGGTATCGTCGGGCAGGCGCAGCGTCAGCTCCCGGCCCCGCAGCTCGAAGCGGGCCAGCGGATCAAAAGCCAGGTAACTGAAGGCGTTCTGCTGGCCGTGATAGTCGGAGCTTTCGAGCAGCAGGCAGTTGGCGTACCGGTCGCGCAGGCGCAGGTACAGTCCTACCGGCGTTACGGTATCGGCCAGTACGCGGCGAAAGCGGGTGGTCAGGGAATAGGATTTCATGGGCGGGCTGGTTGCGGGGAAGTGGAGGCCAGCACCGGGCACAAAAAAAGCCCGGCGGGGCGGCCGGGCTGACTCTGGAGCAGTTGCGAAAGAAGAAACAGGTCTCGGTTCTAACGCACGCACAGGTTGTCCCGTCCGGAATTTCCGTAGGGCCACCACCAGATCTGCTGCGTCGTCGAGAAAGTCATTGCAAAAAACTGATTTGGGTCGTTGAACGCTGCAAAGCTAGCCACGGTTGCCGGCCCCGCAAGCAAAACCCCGATTTTTTTGCTTGCGGAGTAGTCGGTGAGCAGTGTTAAAGTAACGTCTACTCCTTCACCAACGCCTGCGAGCCTTTGCGGCCGCCGGCCGATACACGCAGCTGATAGAAGCCCCTGGCCAGCCCACTAACATCGATGGCAGCGCCGTTGCGCAGCTTTTCGCGCAGCACGACCCGGCCGCTCGTGTCCATGATTTCGACGTGGACGGCGCCACGCGCATCGGCGGGCAGCGTTAGCGTCAGGCGGCTTTGGGCCGGGGTGGGGTAGGCGCTGAAGGCTAGTGGGGCTGGTCGACCGGTGGCCGTAGCCACGGCCGGCGCGAACAGCCACTGGTAGGCCGCCGAAAACTCGCGCCGCCAGAACCATTCGGCGTGCTGGCCATCGGCCACGGCCTGGTAGCTGAGGTTGCGGGCTGGTACACCGACGCGGGCCAGCGAATCGTGCATAGCGCGCATCAGGGGGGCCATGGTGGCGCTTTCGGTGGTGCCACTCACAAAGTAGAAGCGCGTATCGGGGTTGGCCGGATGCTGGCGCAGGTAGGCGAACAGAGGTTGCTCGGCAAACCAGAAGGCCGGCGAAAACGCGCCCACCTTGCCATAGACCAGCGGATATTTGAGGGCCGCATAGGTCGAGATGAGTCCGCCCATACTGCTGCCGGCCACACCCGTAAACTCGCGGCCCGTGAGAGTGCGGTACTGGGCATCGACGTAAGGCTTGAGGGTCAGGACCATGAAATCGACGTACTCGTCGCCCTGGCCGCCACCGTACTGGGCATTTTTCCAGGGCGACATCTCATTCAGGCGCTCGGCTCCGCCATTATCCACGGCCACCACAATGCTACCGGTGGCATCGAGGCCCTGCTCCTGGAGGCGGCTCAGGGTTTCATCTACGCCCCACTCGCCCGAAAAGCTCGTGCAGGCATCGAACACATTCTGGCCGTCGTGCATATAGAGCACCGGGTAGCGCTTGTTTGGGGCCGTGGCGTAGTCGTTAGGCAAATACACCCATACGCGACGGGTGCGACCCAGCTGGGGCATGGCAAACGACTCACTGATAACGCGCACGTTGGGTTGCAAGGCGGTGCTCACGCACGGAGCCGGACCACTGCTGCCCTGGTCTTTCCAGCCGGCCACCTGCCACTCTACTGTGGCCGGGCTACTGCCGAGCGTGTAGCTGCGGTTGCTAATGTCCTGCTGGCGGGCATCAGCTTCAACGGTGGCCCAGGAACCACGGGTGAATTTGAACTCCACCTTGCCCGTTATGTTAGCGGGCAGCGTGAGTTGGTAGGTGCCATCGGCGGCCGGGCTGGGCGCGAAGGCGTAAGCCGGGTTGTTGGGAGTCCAGTTATTGAACGAGCCAGCCACGTAAATAATGGCCCCAGCAGGGGTACTGGTCGGCAGGCTGGTGAGCCGGAAGGTGGTTTGGGCTTGCAGTGCGGAGCAGGTAGCCAGCAGCATTGGCAGCGCCAAAGACAGAAAACGGTTCATTGATTTTTTAGGGTTGCATGAGTGGTTGGCCCCGCAAGCTACACCAGCTGTATCAACCCGCCTGATTTCCGCTTGGGGAGGTTATTGAAACGGCCCCCATGTAGCCATTTTTGCCCTAACGCAACCTGCATTTTTCCCAGAAAACCATTCCACCGAAAAAATCAGACTCACCTGGCAAGCAGTAAGTAAGCCCTCACAAAGGATGCGTGACACAAGCTCAACCGCGGGGGTGTTGAAGCAACCAAAACGAGCCTTCTGTAGAAGTGGACGAATCCTGAGATATATGCAAAAAACATTGTAGTAACGTCACAATTTTCAACGCACAAACTACTGCTGTATTAACATCAACCATTCCTCTATTCACCAGATTAACTTTAATGATCCTGTCTCTTGCTACCATTCTATAGGTAGCAGGAAGTCCATTCAGATCAATACAAGCCCACTAGGGAACTGAAATAGAAGTTATGAAGCATTTTCCAACTTCCTATATCCAGATTTTGTATCCGGACAACAGAATTGCTGGCTCCCGCACTTAGCCATAGCAATAGGGCATTGCATTTAGTCAATTCAAAACCAGCGCCTGGGCAACCGGCAACCGGTCCGATAGTGCTGGCTAGAAGCGCTTTTACCACTTTTTCATCCTGTCAACCTTCAAGCATGGCGCCCCAATCAGTCAGTTAACAATGCACAACTAACCATCCTCAATCTAATAACCCACAAAATACAATTATAACTAAACCGATTTTACACTACCCAAGCGTTGTTTTTGTGCGCTTTTACACGTTAACTTGCGCTGTTTATTAACATTTTGGTGCTGTTGAACGCGGCTGTTTGCTCCCGGTACAGAAGGGGTCACTTACTTCGTCAACCCCCGACCACGACTCCTGGTTAGGACCACTAAATTCCCACTTCGGCTTCGCCGGAAAATCACTTCACCCCTAACACTTTTTCCATGAAACACCCTTATCTAGCGAAATTGGTGCTGCCAATCCTGTGCGCAGGCGTAGGCATGAGCAGTGCGCACGCTCAGGGAATCGGAACGGTCAGCGGCCGCGTACTGGACGAGAAAGGCGACGGACTACCCGGCGTAACCGTACTGATTGAAGGCTCCTCGCTGGGCGGCTCCACTAACTCCGATGGTACGTACGCCATCCAGAACGTACCGGCCGGGCCGCATACGCTCATTCTGTCGTTCGTGGGCTTCTCTACCCAGCGTCAGGCCATAAATGTAACCGCCGGTCAGAACACGGCCGTGGCCGCGCTCAAGATGTCGGAAAACAGCACCCTACTCAATTCGGTGGTGGTAGTTGGCTACGGCACCCAGCGCAAGCAGGACCTGACCGGGGCCGTGGAGCAGGTAACGGAAAAGCAGTTCGTTAAGGGCCAGGTATCAAGCCCCGAGCAGCTTATTCAGGGCAAAGTGGCGGGCCTGCAGGTAGCCACCAACGGCGGCGCGCCAGGCACTGGCTCTTCCATTCGTATCCGGGGCGGCTCGTCGCTGAGCGCTTCCAACGATCCGCTCTTTATTATTGATGGCGTGCCGGTTGATAACCGGGGCATCCAGGGCACCTCCAACCCGCTCACGCTCATCAACCCCAATGACATTGAGAGCGTAACCGTTCTCAAGGACGCTTCGGCAACGGCCATTTACGGCTCCCGGGCTTCGAACGGCGTGATTATCGTGACGACCAAAAAAGGCCTGCAGGGCGAGACGTTGCGCGTTAATGTATCGACGCAGAACTCGGTTTCTACACCTTACCAGTATTCGGACCTGCTCAACGGTGACGAGTTCCGGGCGCTGGTAAATACCCGGGGCAACGCCCAGCAGAAGGCATCGTTGGGTACGGCCAACACCGACTGGCAGCGCGAAATCTACCGCACAGCCTACACCACCGACAACACCGTGAGCCTACTGGGCTCCGCAGGTAACCTCCCGTTCCGGGTTTCGGGCGGCTACCTCAACCAGCAGGGTCTGCTGAAGCAGAACGACCTGAAGCGCTACACCGGCTCCATCGGCCTGACGCCAGTGCTGCTCAACGGCAACCTGCGCGTTGATGCCAACCTAAAAGGCTCTTGGATCGATAACAACTTCTCCAACCAAGATGCGGTGGGCTCCGCCGTTCGTTTCGACCCCACCCAGTCGATCCGCTCCACGGAGTCGCGACTGGCTCGCTATGGCGGCTATTTTGAATTCCTTAATAACGATGGCCTCGTCGAGCCGCTGGCCACGCGCAACCCCGTCGGCCGGATTGAGCTGAGCCGCAACCGCAGCACCGTGAAGCGGAGCATCGGCAACGTGCAGCTCGACTATAAAATGCCTTTCCTACGGGCGCTGAGTGCCAACCTGAACGTCGGCTACGACTACCAGCAGGGCCAGGGCACCGACGTTGTAAAGCCGAACTCCGCCATTCTGAACGGTGGCCGCTTAGGCCGCAACAACCAGTATCGTGAAGAGAACCGCAACCGCCTGCTCGAAGCGCTAGGTAAGTACAATGCCGAGCTAGGTATTGGCCGGGTAGACGCTTTGGCGGGCTACTCGTACCAGAATTTCAGCTACCGGACCTACGTGTTCGACGACCGGTTGGCTAATGGCGACCTCAACAACAACCAGCGGGCCGACCGCCCCATCAATGGCCGCGAGTACTACGACCCCAGCTACAACCTGCAGTCGTTCTTCGGGCGGGTGAACTACAACATCAAGGACAAATACTTATTCTCGACTTCCTTCCGGGCCGATGCTTCGTCGCGCTTCGCTGAGTCGGAGCGCTGGGGCTACTTCCCAGCCGCTTCTGCCGCTTGGCGCCTGAAGGGTGAGGAATTCCTGGCAAATTCGGAAGCCATATCGGAGCTAAAAATCCGGCTGGGCTACGGCCAGACCGGCCAGCAGGACCTAGGTAACGACTACGCCGACTACTACGGTTACCAGGCCCTTTACGATCCTAGCCGCGTAACGGCCCAGTACCAATTGGGTGGCCAGTTCATCACCACTCAGCGCCCGGCCGCCTACAACGCGTTCCGCACCTGGGAGAAAACGACGACCTACAACGTCGGCTTGGACTACGGTTTCCTAGATAACCGCTTCACGGGTTCCGTTGATGTGTACCAGCGCGACACCCGCGACTTGTTGCTGACGGTGAACCTGCCCGCCGGCTCCAACCTGTCGAATGCTTACAAAGCCAACGTGGGCAGCCTCACCAACAAAGGGGTAGAAGCGTCGCTGAATGTGGCGGCCGTACGAGGCGAGCGGTTCAACCTGAATTTCAACGCCAACGCCACCCTCAACCGTAACAAAATCACGGAACTGGATGCCAATTCGGCTAACAACCCTAATTTCCGGGGCTATGAAACCGAAGGTATCGATGGCGGCGTAGGTAACAACATCCAGATCAACTCGGTGGGTTACCAATCCAACTCCTTCTACGTCTATCAGCAGGCGTATGGTACCGACGGCAAACCTCTCGATGGCGTAGTAGTGGACCGCAACGGAGACGGCGTTATCAACAGCCTCGACCGTTACCGCTACAAGTCGTCGCGGCCGCAGGCGATTCTGGGTTTTGGCTCAAACGCCAGCTACGGCAAGCTCAACTTGGCCTTCACGATGCGCAGCAACCTCAACAACTACGTGTACAACAACGTCCGTTCGCAGGCCATCTTCGTGCAAAACTCCAACGGTTTCGTCAACAACTTCAACCGCGAAGTACTCGACAACAACTTCACCAGCACCAACCCACAGGTTATCCAGTCGGACTACTTCGTAGAAAACGCCTCGTTCCTGCGGATGGAGAACATCTCATTGGGTTACGATTTTGGCAGCATCTACAAGGAGAAGGCGAACCTTCGTGTCTCCTTTGCTGTTCAGAACCTATTCGTCATCACCAAATACAAGGGACTTGATCCTGAAGTGTTTAATGGAGTTGACCGGATCATTTACCCGCGTCCGCGTGCCTATACGGTCGGTCTGAATTTCGGCTTCTAAAATCCCACCCCGATGAAAAATAAATTTACCCGTAACGCCGCCACCGCCCTGTTGGCCCTGGCCCTGTTGCCCCTCTCCTCGTGTTTGAACGAGCTGGACCAGACGCCCTCTTTCCAGGATAACACGGAGACCGTATACAAGGACCCCGTAAAGGTTAAAGGTGCCTTGGCCCGCCTCTACGCTACGCTGGCTGTTAGCGGTCAGGAAGGTCCGGCCGGCGCCCGATATCGTGGGCATCGACGAAGGTTTCTCCAATTACCTGCGCCAGTATTGGAAAGCGCAGGAGCTGACCACCGATGAAGCCATTATCGCTTGGAACGATGGCTCGCTGCCCGACTATAACAAGGTGACCTGGAACTCCAGCAACGAGTTTGTGCGGGCCATGTACGACCGTATTTTCTACCAGATTTCCCTCTGCAACGAATTCATCCGGCAGACCAGCGACGCTAAAATCGACGAACGGGGCTACAGCGAAGCCGAGAGAAGCAACGTGCGGACCTACCGGGCCGAGGCGCGCTTCCTGCGGGCGCTCAGCTACTGGCACGCCATTGATATGTATGGCGATGTACCGTTCTTCACCGAAACCGCTAACGTAGGCAGCACGCCGCCACCCCAAGGCAAGCGGGCCGATATCTACGCCTATGTGGTGAAGGAACTGCAGGAAATTGACGGCGACCTAATCGCCCCGAAAACCGAGTACGCCCGCGCCGATAAAGCCACGGCTTGGACGTTGCTGTCAAAGGTGTATCTGAATGCTTCGGTGTACACCGGCACGGCCCGTAACACCGAAGCCGCTACGTATGCCAAGAAAGTATTGGACGCTAACGTGTACAAGCTGGCTCCTACCTACAAGAATCTCTTCTTGGCCGATAATGACAAGGGTGCAACGCGCGACGAAGTTATCTTCCCGATTACCTTCGACGGCTTGCGTACCAAAACCTTCGGGGGCATGACGTTTCTGATCCACGCCTCGGTTGGCGGGGAGATGAAGCCGAGCAACTTCGGCATTAATGGCGGCTGGTACGGCTTGCGGACCAAGAAGAACTTGGTAGACCTATTCTCGGCAACCGATCCGCGGGCCATGTTCTTCACTGAAGGGCAGAACAAGGAAATCAACGACATTTTCAGCTTCACCGATGGCTACGCCGTGTCGAAGTACCGGAACGTAACTACTGCTGGCGTTGCTGGCTCGGATGCGACTGGCGACTTCCCGGACACCGACTTCCCAATGTTCCGTCTGGCCGACGTGTACCTGATGTATGCTGAAGCCGTATTGCGCGGTGGTGCGGGCGGTTCACTCACGCCCCTACAAGCTGTCAACACTGTCCGGGCGCGGGCTGGGGTTCCGGCGCTGGCCACCTTATCCTTGGATGATGTGCTGGCCGAGCGGGGCCGGGAGTTGTATTGGGAAGGCCACCGCCGGACTGACCTGATTCGCTTTGGTAAGTATGTTGCTGGTTATAACTGGCCTTTCAAAGGCGGCGTCAAAAACGGTCAGGATGTGAATACTAAGTATCGCCTCTTTCCTATTCCGGTTACCGACCTGACGGCGAACCCGAACCTGAAGCAGAACCCCGGTTACTAATCCGGCGGTTAAAGTAGCATAGAGCGGAGTAGCTGCGCTATTGGAGCTGCTCCGCTTCTACATTTCTTTTTCACCTCCCACATCTCATTTTCCCATGAAAACTTTGTTCGCAAAAGTTGCTGGCTTGGGAATGGTTGCCACTATGTTCTTCGCCTCCTGTGAAAAGGAAGGGGATAATGTGACCATTAACCAGACGAGCGTTCCTCAACTCACAGCTTCTACCACCACTCCGGTGTTAAGCAAGCCGGATGCCGATAAGCCGGCCGTAACTTACAACTGGAAGCCTGCCAGCTACGGTTTCGCGGCCGCGCCTTCCTACACGCTCGAATTCGACGTGAAGGGCAACAACTTCAAATCCGCACGCACTATCGGCGTTGGATCGGCTACCAAATACACGCTTACAGTTGGTGAGCTGAACGGAATTTTCAACGATTTGAAGCAGGCTCCGGATAAAGCCTCGGAGTTGGAAGTGCGCCTTAAGTCAACGTTGAGCGCCAATGCGGGCTTGGCAACCTCCGCTGTTAGCTCGGTAAAGGCTACGCCTTACGAAAGCCGCGAATTGCCCAAGGATGTTTGGGCTATCATCGGTGCTGCGACGCCCGGCAGCTGGGACAAGGACACACCCATGACGTACGACTTCGACAAAAAGGTATGGGTAGTAACGTTACCGCTCGTAAGCGGAGAGTTTAAGTTTCGGGCTAATAATGCTTGGGCGATTAACCTAGGCGATGCAGGAACTGGCAGTGCTACCGGTGCGGGTAGAGAGTTGGTTTACAACGTAGCCCCCACGCCTAACCCACCAAATTTGGTAGCCCCCGCTACTGCCGGCACTTACACTATCACGCTCGATACAAATGCTTCGCCGAAGCCTATGTACACCATTCGCCCTCAGTAAGCCCCTCCGCTTGACTGATGTCAGTTGAGTGAATAGTTTAATGGCGAAAGTAAAGGCCCCACTCGAACTTTGCGAGTGGGGCCTTTACTTTCGCCTGAAATCACTCACGTTTTAGCCCCCCAAAACCCAATCGCTCCTCATTGCAAGTGTTGGTCACCAATTATCGGCTGGCTCTTGTGATAAGCCAACATTTGCAGCTGTCACCTATCTACTCGGCTGATATTTTCAGGCGATGAACTTCAGTCACGATCAATCCACTTCATCTTTAAATCAGTAGCTCAGCCAGCCACTAGAAAAACTGGCTGTCAGTGATTGAATGCAGTAATCGGTTGGCCATTTGATAGTTACCCCCTAGACTACCAGGCAAAAAAAGAAGGCCCAGCAAATGCTGGGCCTTCTTTTTAAACAGTTAATACGAAGTGCAATTATTGCACAATCAGTTTCTGGCTGGTGCTCTGCTCACCAACCTGCAGCTTCACGAAGTAAGCACCGGAAGCCAAACCACTGAGTGAGTACTCGTTGGCACCGGCCTGTTTGCCGGCTGCCAGCGTACGTACGCGCTGACCAAGCGAGTTGAACACATCGAGGGCAACCTCCTGCTGGCCGGGTACCACATACGATACGGTAGTAGCCGCGCCCACGCTTGGGTTAGGGTATACGCCGAACTTAAGAGCGGTAGCAACGGCGCTTTGGTTAGCCGTTACAACAGCCGCGTAATCGATGCGCTGAATCCCGGGCAGCGTAACGAAGTTCGGATCAGTCCCGAAGTTACCCTCCGCATTGGTACCGATTGGAAGTACCTGCGGAGCCGTATTACCGATAACCTGTGGAATCACATCGGAAGAGAAGAATCCACCATCACCGCCATTCTGGGCTGCGAACAGCTGGATAACAGCGCCAGCGGTAATACCGAGGTCGGCTTTATCCAATTCAATTTCCCATCCCTCAACACCAGTGTTGGTAGTCAGAAAATCTTTGTTGAGGAAGGCCATACGGGTCTTGCTAAAGCCCCCGGTGATGCCACCAGCAACAGTAGTGCTAACCGTCCTAACAGTGCCATCAATGGGTAGATCACCCGTGAGCTGGTTGTTCGCTTTTCCAGCCGTTACGTTGGTGTAGTCAATGATGCTGGTAGAAGAAGCCGTTGCTCCACCTTTCGTTCCGAAAGCGTAGTCCACTTCCATTTCCATAGTAGGGGCAGCCTTTTCAAACGAAGTTCCAGTGATGTTGCTAACCGGCAACTTAGTACCCAGAGCCACGCCCGTCTTGTTGGGCAGGTTCATGTAAATCTGGAATGAGTTACCATTGGTTTCCAACGCGCCTACGAGGGCGATATACAATTTGGTCGCCGTTGTTTTAGCGTAGAGAGCCGTCAGGCCATGGTTGCCAAAGCCCCGTACCGTGCTGTTGTATTCGCCGATTTTAGTGTAGCCTTCAGCCGCCTGCACTTTGCCGTCGAGAGTCTGGGCCTGGGCCGAGAAAGAGCCAGCCGTGAGCAGCCCGAGAGCCGCGAGAGTAAAAACTTTTTTCATAATAAAAGAAGAAAAGAATGTGGGTGAAATGTCACAAAACTCAGCATCCGACGAATAGCCAGACACTTTGTTTCGCGTTATAAAAATAGTGTTTTAGCTCGGAAAATCGATGTTTACTCTAAAAAAATATATACATTTTATATATTGATAGTCAGCTATTTACATTCTAAGCAGCACCGTAGCAGTCATCCTGTATCAACGGTCACTCTTTGAGTTGACCGAAAAGACGAGTAATTCAGCCGCGAGCCATTTTTTTCTACCGAAAAGTTTTCCGTGTTTCGTTCTTCTCTGCCGCCATGATGGCCTTACTGGCCTTCTGGCACGCGCTTTTTTTCTTCACTTTTCAGACCCTGATATGATTCTTATTGCCGACGGTGGCTCGACCAAGAGCAGCTGGTGCCAACTCGACGAAACGGGCCACCGCGTGTACTTCAACACCGAGGGCTACAACCCCGATTTCATGAAAACGGCCGCCGTGGCCGAATCGCTCGACCATAACTTACCCGATAACCTGCCCCGCCCCGACGTGACGGAGGTGCACTACTACGGAGCCGGCGTATCATCTGCAAAAAAGGCCGAAGTACTGGCCGCCGCCATGCGCCAGATTTTCCCGAACGCTCAGGTAACCGTTGACCACGATTTGCTGGCGGCCGCTCGGGCATTGCTGGGGCGCAAACCAGGTTTCGGCGCCATTTTGGGTACAGGCACTAACTCCTGCCTCTATGATGGACAGAAGATTATTCACAACGTCGACTCGCTGGGCTACTTTCTGGGCGACGAAGGCTCGGGTTCGTTCATTGGTAAGCGCCTGCTACGCGACTACCTGCGCGGGCTGCTGCCCGAGGGACTGCAGGATATTTTCCAGGAGGAATTCAACCTAACCCGCGAAGACATTCTGGACCGGCTCTACAACCAGCCTTTGCCCAACCGCTTCCTGGCCAGCTTTGCCAAGTTCACTTACGACCATAACAACATTAGCTACTGCCGCGAAATTGTGCTGCAGGGCTTCGAAACCTTCTTCGACAACATTGTAGCCCACTACCCCAACTACCAGGACTACACTTTTAACTGCATCGGTTCGGTGGGCTACAACTTCCGCGACGCCCTCACCGAAGTAGCCCTGTCGCACAATATGGAAGTGGGCAAAATCATCCGCTCCCCCATCGACGACCTCGTAGCTTTCCACGAAGCCGAGCTGAGCGCTTAGGCTGTTAGCTGTTAGCTGTTAGCTGTTAGCTGTTAGCTGTTAGCTGTTAGCTGTTAGCTGTTAGCTGTTAGCTGAAGAAACGAAGAAGGCCCCGCACTCAGTTGAGTGCGGGGCCTTCTTCCATGTAAAAGAATTGGATTAACTGAAAGAGAGCTAACAGCTATAAGCTCTCAGCTAATAGCTGAAAATTAATGATTTACCACCAGCCGAATCGACTGCTGCTGCGCGCCGGCGTTCAGGCGCACCAAATATACTCCGTTGGCCAGGTTTTGCAGGGGCAACTCCAGGGTTTTGGAACCGGCCGACTGGCGACTGACGGGCAGGGCTTGCACCGTGGCGCCAAGCAGGTTGGTAACCGTTACCTGCACCATAGCGGCCTGGGGCAGTTCGTAGCGGAGCTGGGCCACCGAGCCAGCCGGGTTGGGCTGGGCCGTAAGCTGAAGCACGGCAGCGCTGGCGCGCTGGCTGCTGAGCACGGTGCCGGTCGGCAACACGATTTTACGCGAGGTGTAGACCGCGAACTGGCCGGGGGCCAGCGTAAGTGGAGCCGACGTATTGGTTACGGTCAGGGTTTCGCCGGTCAGGTAGTTGTACCAGGTGCCGGCCGACTGGAAGTCGGGCACTAAGGTAGCGGTCTGCACGTCGAAGTTGCCCACGATGGTCACATTCAGGCGGGGGTCGGTGAGGTGCAGGCTTTTAACTGCGCCGTTCAGATTCTGGGTGAAGCTGGCGGGGTTCTCGAAGGCTGGCTCCTGCACTTTCAGGGCAATCAGGCTGCGGTACACGTCGTAGAGGTGGCGGCGGTCAGCTTCTTTGTAGTAATCCCAAAGGATGGGCTTGTTGCTGAGTTTGCACTGATCGTTTGCCTGGTAGGGCATAGGAACGGTGCCATCGGGGCACTGGAAGATGGACTTGTCGTAGCCGACTTCGCCGAACTGCCAAATCATTTTTGGGCCGGGTACCGTGAAGAAGAACGCGCCCGCCATTTCCTGGCGCTTGAGGGCAGTGCTCAGGTTTTTCACCGAGTACGAGCCCGAACTGTTGCCAAAAGTGAGGTTTTTGTACATCAGCCGCTCCTCATCGTGGCTTTCCATAAAGGTAATCAGGTTGGGCTGGCTCCAGTTACGGGCCTTGTAATAGCCACCGCTGAAGTTGGATTTACCGTTTTCGTGGTAGCCCATAGTGGCTTCGTTGTACGGGTCGGTCATCTTGCCCCACAGCATCAGGCCCATGTCCGACAGCACCTTCTCCTCGTCGTTGCTGCCCAAATGCTCCAGAATGGCGTACGAAGTCGGCGACACGCTCACCTGGTAATCGTGGTAGTCTTTCCAGATATCCACCCGCGACTGGTCGTACTGGTTCCACCCATTCACATCGGTCGACACTTTCTGGGTGAAGCCCTTGCTGAGGTCGAAGCGGTAACCGTCGATGTTGTAGTTCTTCAACCAAAACTCGATAACCTGCTTGCTGAAGTAGCGGGTGAAAGGGCTTTCGTGGTTGAAATCATAGCCCACGTTGAAGGGGTGGGTAGCCGTGCGGTTGAACCAGGGGTTGTTGGTAGCCGGGTTGCCATCTTCGAAATACATCTGCACCATTGGGCTCTGGCCGAACGACTGGTTGAGCACCATGTCGAGCACTACGGCAATGCCGCGTTTGTGGCATTCGTCAATAAAGCGCTTCAGGTCGTTTTTGGGGCCGTAGTACTTATCGGGCGCGAAGTAAAACGACACGTTGTAGCCCCAGCTTTCGTTGCCCTCGAACTCGTTGACGGGCATCAGCTCAATCACGTTCACGCCTAGGCGCTGGATGTAGGCCAGCGTATCGGTTAGGGTTTTGTAGTCGTGGCGGGCCAGGAAGTCCCGCACCAGCAGCTCGTACACTACCATGTCCTCTTTCTTGGGACGCTGGAAGTTGGTGTTCTGAAAGACGTATCCCGGGGCATTGGGTTGCAGCACCGACACGAGGCCGGTGGTTTTACCGCTCGGGTAAGCTTTCAAGCCAGGGTATACTTCGGCCGAAATAAACCGGTCGTTCTGGGGGTCGAGCACCTTTTCGGTGTAGGCATCCGGCACGCGCAGCTGGCCATCTATCAAATACTGGTAGCTGTATTGCTGGCCTGGCGTCAGGCCATCGACCTGTACCCACCAGCGGCCATTCACCGAATTGTCGGGCTGGCCAGCGGCGTCGGGCGTGCGCTTCATGTAGCCGGCGGCCGTGGCCGTCCAGTCGTTGAATTCGCCGATAACGTGGACGAAACCCTTGTTGGGCGCGGTCAGGCTGAAAATGGCTGAGGTACCATTATTAATATAGGTTACTCCATCGCGCTTGGCCGTAGCGGGCAGCGCGGCTACGGTTACGGCTTCGCGGGTTTGCAGCGCCAGTTCGGCGGAGGCCGTAGCGGTGCCTTTGGTGGCGGTGAGGCGCAGCGTGTTGCTGCCGGCCTGGGTGAGCGTAACGTTGGCCTCAATGGCCGTGGCGTTGGTAGCAGAGGCTATCTGCGTGCCGTTGAGCAAAAGGGCCAGGTCGGCGGCCACGGCCGAGGTGCCTTTTACGAGCGTAGGCGAATTCAGCGCGAATACAAACGGGCCGGAGCCGCTGGGCTGGGTGAAGCGCAGGTCGAAATCGTTCTGGGCTACGTCTACGAAAATGTCGCCGCCGGGGCCGCGACCCACGATGGAGCCATCGGCGTTGCGGAACACCATGGCCAGCTTGAGAATCTGCTCGGCGGCCGGCACGTTGTACCAGGCCCGCACGCTGGGCGTGATATTGATGGTGTAGATATTCGGGTTGGTGGTGCTGCGCGTGAGCTTCACCGACGGGTCGGGCGCGTTGAAATTGGTGAACTTGACGTACTTCCAGTCAGACGGATTGCTGCTCAAGTTGGTGATGACACCCGTATGCACATACACGTCGCCGGTGAGGTTGGCTAGTGCTGCATTGCCCTGGGTGGCATCAAAAGTGAGCGTAACGGCCTTATCGGCCGTGAAAGAGGTGGGTTGAGTGGTGACTACCTGAGCCCACGAAACCGGCGTAGCGGCTCCGAAAGCCAGCAGGACCAGCAAGAGTCGAATTATTTTCATGAAGAATTGAGTTGGGAATTTTAATGGAACAAAAAGCTTCCATAGTGCTATATTGACTTGAAACTTCATTCAAAAGCGTCAATGCAGCACATTGGGGCACTAAATATACAACCAGGCAGTACTAGTTACCAAGTCAATAGCCGCATTTCTCGTAGCTTTAAACAGTTTTTCACCCCTCGCTCATCCGTGACGCTGCTCCCCGGCCTTCGTTCTCTCTTGCTCGCAGGTATCCTGGGTTCACTCCTGCTGGGAGCTGGGCCGGTACGGGCGCAGGTGCCGTTGGCTCATGCTGCGGTTGCGCCGGCTCCCCTACCCTTCGCGCCGGCTCCCGATAGCCTGCCCGCCCGGGTAGACATCAACCGCCGCTTGCCGCTGCTGGCCGGCGGGCTGGTGGTGTCGTATTCCTCGTTGATATACCTGCTTAGCAAGGGTTGGTACACGGGCGAGAAAAGCCGGTTTCATTGGTTCAACGACCTGCCCGAGTGGGAGCAGCTAGATAAGGCCGGGCATTTCTGGGGCGCGTTCCACGAGAGCCGGGGCGCGGTAGATATGCTGCGCTGGGCGGGTGTGCCCGACCGCCGCGCCATCTGGTACGGGGGCTTCGTGGGCTTCCTGCTCCAGACCCCCATCGAGCTTTTCGACGGCCGCGACCCGGCCTACGGGGCCTCGGCCACCGACCTGACGGCTAACTTTTTGGGCTCGGCCGGCCTGATCGGGCAGCAGCTGGCTTGGAACGAGGTACGCATTATGCCCAAGCTCTCGTTCCACCGCACCCGCTACGCCGCGTTACGGCCTAACGTGCTGGGCCGCAGCCTGGGCGAGCAGTTCCTGAAAGACTACAATGGCCAGACCTACTGGCTCGCTACCGACGTGGGCGCATTTCTGCCCGCTACCAGCCGCTGGCCCCGCTGGCTGCAGCCGGCCGTAGGCTACGGGGGCCAGGAGATGGTGTATAACGACGATGGTACCAACGCTGCCCTAGGCCTGCGCTCCTACCGCCAGTTCTACCTCAGCATCGACGTGGACCTACGCCGCATCCCGACCAATAACAGGGTGCTCAAGAAGGTGTTCTACGCCCTGAGCATCTTCCACCTGCCCGCCCCCGCCCTGGAGTGGAACCCACGCCGCGGATTCGTGGCGCATGGCTTGTATTACTAAATCGCAGATGTTGCAGATGGGACAGATGTCGCAGATTTGTTCTGATAGCAGATACGCTCTGAATAAAGGTTGTTTGAAAATTTACGCTGCTTATCTGGCAGCCGGCTATTAGAATTCATGCTCGGCTCTGAGATGGCACTTGCGGCGTAAGGCTTGTGCTGTAGGTTCTTTCGTCCCGCTAAGCGGCTGACCATTTTACCGCAATCAATCGAGCCGGGATATCCGTAAGCAATGGCGACCTTTACGCTTTCACCCGTAAACAACGCCGGAACGAATCTGTCACCAGAACGAATCTGCGACATCTGCCCCATCTGCAACATCTGTGATTTATGAATATAGGAGACCGAGTGCGCCTGCTGACCGGGCGCGAGGAAGGCATCATTACCCGCCTGCTCAGCGACGAGCTGGTAGAAGTAGCCATTGACAATGACTTCACCATTCCAGTGTTGCGCCGCGAAATTGTGGTAGTAGCAGCCGAGGAAACCAAGGCTTTCGGCAAGAGCGCCACGGCCGTAGCCGCCGAAAAGAAAGCCGCCGCCAGCGGGGCCGCCATGGCTGCTGAAGCCGCCAAAAAGGCCGGTATGGCTACCACCCCGGAAGCTCCCAAGCCGACTACCAGCGAAGGCCCACCACCCCTCAAGGCCGATAAAAACCAAACGCCGCCGGTGCAGAAAGGCCTGTACCTGGCCCTCACCCACCAGTCGCCGGAGCTGCTGGCGTTGCATTTGGTTAACCACACCGACCGCGACGTGCTGTTCACTTTTGGGGAGGAGAAGGCCGGCGGGCAGTACCGCGGGTTAAAGTCGGAAAAGCTGGAAGCCAAAACGGCCAGCGCGGCTCTCGGGCACTGGCACCTCAAGGATTTCGACCAGTGGCCGGCCCTGCTGGTGCAGCTACTGCCGTTCCAGTTCAACAGCCCTACGGCCTTCGAGCTGCTCACCAAGCGGCTGCAGTTCAAGGCGGCCAGCTTCTACACCAGCCGCCAGCCCAACGTGCCGGTACTTCAGCGCGAGGCTTACCTGTTCCAGCTCGATGAAAAGCCCGCCGCCCCGGTAGCCGTGGCCCCCGAGAAGCTGGCCGAAACCCTGAAAGCGCAGTTGACCGGCAACGCCCCGGCCAAGCCCGCCGCCGTGGCGCCCGCGCCCCAGCCAGCCAAAGCCCTGGTAGCCCCGCCTCACGAAGTCGACCTGCACCTAGAAGCCCTCCAGCCCGAAGGCGGCATTGAGGGGCTGAGCAACACGTCCATCCTCAAGCTCCAGCTCGAAGCCTTCGAGGACACGCTCAGCCGCGCGCTGGCCACCAACATGCACGAAATCATCTATATCCACGGCTCCGGCAACGGCACGCTGCGCAAGGAGCTGCACAAGCTGCTGAGCCGTAACCGCGACATCAAGTTCTTCGAGGATTCGATGAAAGAGAAGTTCGGCTACGGTGCCACGCTGGTTCGGCTGAAGTAAGTTAAGAGAACCTGCCTGTCATCCTGAGCAACGCAAAGGACCTATACAGCAGTGCCATCATCAGGCATTAGCTTTTGTATAGGTCCTTTGCGTTCTCAGGATGACAGTTTTTTTGTTCTCTGCTCTCCTTCCGACTCTCTACCTTGCAGCCCCAACTCACTTACCTGCATGAAACTCCCTGCCCTTTTCGCCGCTTCCCTCCTATTCCCCCTCTCCCTAGCGGCCCAACAGCTGCCGGTGTCGCGCACCATCCGGGCCACCTACGACAAGGGTACCCGCGCCGAGAGTGGGCGCCCGGGCCCCAAATACTGGCAGAACTCGGCCGACTACACGATTAAGGTGAACTTCGACCCGGCCACGCGGCGGGTGAGCGGCACGGCGGCTATTGCCTACCACAACGCCAGCCCCGATTCGTTGCGGCAGGTGTGGTTTAAGCTCTACCCCAACCTCTACCAGAAGGGCGCGCCCCGGGCCGGCGGCATGCGCCCCGAGGACGTGGGCGAGGGTATCACGGTGGAAACGCTGACCATCAATGGCCAGGCGGTGGCCGCCGCTGACCGCCAGGCCAGCTTCACCAACCTCGCGGTGCCCGCCCGCCGGGCCATTGCGCCGGGCCAGACGGCCAACATCACGGTGGCCTACTCCTACACGCTCAACAACGGCTCGCACATGCGCACCGGCGAGGTGGAGCCGGGGGCCGATTTTGTGGCCTACTTCTTCCCCCGCGTGGCCGTTTACGACGACATTGAAGTCTGGAACAAGCACCCCTACCTCGGTTCCCAGGAATTCTACAACGACTTCGCCAACTTCTCGGTCGACGTGACCGTGCCTCGCAACTTCGTGGTCTGGGCCACCGGCGACCTGACCAACGCCAACCAGGTGCTGACAAAAAAGTACGCCCAACGCCTGCGGGAAGCCGAAACCAAGGACGGCATCACGAGCATCATCGGCCCCGCCGACCTGAAAGCCGGTAATATTACGACCCAACAGAAACCCGACAATACCTGGCACTTCGAGGCCAAGAACGTCACCGATTTCGTGTTTGCCACCACCGACCACTACGTGTGGCAGGCCAGTTCGCTGGTCGTGGACCCGGCCACCCAGCGCCGCACCCGCGTGGATGCCGTGTACAACCCCAAACACAAGGACTACGAGGAGGTAGTGCAGTTTGCCCGCAAAACGGTGGAGGCCATGAGCTACACCTTCCCCAAGTGGCCCTTTCCCTACGCCCACGAAACCATTTTCGACGGCCTCGACCAGATGGAGTACCCGATGATGGTGAACGACAACCCCACCAGCACCCGCGAAGACGCCATTACGCTCACTGACCACGAAATCTTCCACACCATGTTCCCTTTTTACATGGGAATCAACGAAACCAAGTACGGCTGGATGGATGAGGGCTGGGCCACCATCGGGGAGTGGATCATCTCGGGTATTATCGACCCCAAGCTCGACGACAACTACGGTATCGCGCCCTACGCCGCCGCCGCGGATACCGAGGTAGATACGCCCATCATGACCCTGAGCACCCAGCAGACGGGCACGGCCTTCTTCCTCAATTCCTACCCCAAACCCGGCCTGGGCTACCTCTACGTGAAAGATTTGCTCGGCGACGAGCTGTTCACTAAGGCCCTGCACACCTACATCCGCAACTGGAATGGCAAGCACCCCATGCCTCATGACTTCTTCAACTCGATGAACGAAGGCGCTGGCCGCAACCTGAACTGGTTTTGGCAGCGCTGGTTTTTCGAAGGCGGCTACCCCGACCTAGCCATCAGCCAGGTTACCAAAACCGCCACCGGCTATGACGTTGTAGTAGAGTCCAAAGGCACCAAACCCGTCCCGGTTGACCTTACCATCACCTTCGCCGACAAGTCCACCCAGAAAATCCACCGCACCATCGGCGTCTGGGAATCGGGCGCGAAAACCGTCACCGTGCCCGTTGCCACTACCAAAGCCGCGAAACAGATGAAGCTCGGCGCCACGCTGGTGCCGGATAGCTACCCGCAGGACAACGTATGGGTGGGGAAATAGCCGCTTGATTTGAAATTCCCCAGTTGGCATTTTTCAGCGCCCATAAAAAAAGGCCCGCCGATTGGCGGGCCTTTTCACTTAGTGTGGTTCAACCTGATTAGAGGTGAGCAATCAGATCAGCATTGCCATCGGGGTCGTTTTTGACGGTGCCGCTGGTGGTGAAGTTCTTACCGCGCATCAGCAGTACGCCGGCCATATGCGGGGCGGCCATTGAGGTACCGCTGATGCTGTTATAGCCGCCGTTGAGCCAGGTTGAGTTGATACCGACACCAGGCATGCAGTAATCAATGGGCGGGTTGCCGAAGTTGGAGAACGAAGCCCAGCTATCCGTGCTGTTCATGGCCGAAATCGTGAAGATGTTCGGGCCGTTCACGCGGGCTGGGGAGTGGTTGTTAGCGTCGTCGGTTTCGTTGCCGGCAGCCAGAGCGAACAACACGCCGCCCGCGGAAGCGCGAAGCACAGCATCGTCGAGGGCCTGCGATACGCCGCCGCCCAGGCTCATGTTAGCTACGTCGCCGACCTTGCCGTTGGCCCCTACATAATCAACACCGGCAATTACGCCGGAATTGGAGCCGCTACCGCGCGCATCGAGCACCTGCACGGCAACTACCGTTGCGTTGGCGGCTACGCCTACTACGCCAATCGAGTTGTTGATGGCGGCAATCGTACCGGCTACGTGCGTGCCGTGCCCGTTGCCGTCGTCCGCACTGCGGGCTCTGGATACGAATGTAACGCTACGGGCTACGTCCACATTCAGATCTGGGTGGTCGAGGTCGATGCCCGTATCAATAATCCAGGCTGTGCGGCCCGTACCATCGGCGGTGCCCACGCGGGTAATACCGTAAGGGGTGGTCTGGGCAGGGCTGGTGGTTCCGCCGCCGCTTGCAGGCTTACCAAGCGCAATAATCTGGTCCTGCTCCACGTAGGCCACGCGGGCATCAGCACGTAGCTGCTTGGCCTCCTGGGCCGTCAGCGTGGCCGAGAAGCCTTTAAGGGCATGGCCATAGGCGAAACCCATCGCCTCGGCCCGGGCACCGCGCGACCGAAGCACGCCCTGGCCTACGGCCTTCACTTTCTTCACCTTTTCAGCGTACGAATCGCTGCTGCTCGTACTTACGGCGTCGTCCTTGAGCACCACGATATACTGGCCGGGAATCAGGTTGGCTCCCTGGCGCACGTCGCTGCTGCTGCTTTGCGCAATACCGGCTATTTCCGGTTCTACACCATCTTTACTACAGGAAGTGAAAGCGGCGCTGGCAACGAGCGCAGAGGCGCTCAACAACATAGCAAGGCGGGCATTGTAGGATTTCTTCTGCATTCTACTGGGTAAAAGGTGAAAAAAACAAGGTAAGAAAGGGCTATAGTCTCATACACTAAGTCCTATTGAGCCAAGTACTACAGCAAGCAACTTGTGCATTCGCAATGTATATGATTTAAAATTAAAAAGCCTTCCATATTTGTAAATTTTTCAATCAAATTGGTCACAAAGAGTCAAATCAACAATGATTTACATCGAATCAAGCTTTTAAGAGCACTTTTTCGAGATAATGTTTTGGATTGGTAAATTCAAACAAACAACCATATAAACGATGGAATCAATAAATATTTTTTATTAACTATATTTAATAAATTATAAATCACGTGCTGTACATTTCTATTATTTAAGGCGTTGGGATTTGGCATTTTTTCGCACCAGCCATCTCTTGAATGCATCGTCCACTCGTGGTGTATTATCTTTGCTCACAGTGATGGGTCGCCCCACCGCGGCGTGGAACGCAAGAACCGCGACGAGGAAAGTCCGGGCAACGCAGAGCACCCTGCTTCCTAACGGGAAGGACTGGCAAGCGTAATGCGAACCAGGACAGCCAGTGCCACAGAAAATACCGCCTACGTTGCCTTCGGGCAGCCGGTAAGGGTGAAAAGGTGCGGTAAGAGCGCACCAGCGGCTGGGTGACCAGTCCGGCTGGGTAAACCTCAGGGGTTGAAAGACCAAATAAGCCAGTACGTCGGCCCCGCTTCCAGGGGACGGCACCGGGCGGCTCGTCCGGCGCTGGCGGGTAGGTTGATGGAGCCTTTCGGCAACGACTGGCCTAGATAAATGGTGGGGCCGCCTGCTCTCGGGCAGGCGGACAAAACCCGGCTTACAGACCCATCACCCCCAACGCAAAAAGCCGCCGCAACACTAGTTGCGGCGGCTTTTTGCGTTTCGGCGTGCTCCTGCAGCGGCTATTTTTTATTAGCCGCCCGAATTGCTTTTACCTCAGTAGTTTGCACGGCGCTGGCCTTGTTGCCGAAGCTGTTGCGCACGTAAGTGAGCACATCGGCAATTTGTTGGTCGGTGAGGAAGGCGTGTGCGGGCATCACGTTGTTGTACGGTTCGCCGTCCACATCCAGCCCCTGCATGCCATGGAGCACCACTTTGGTGAGGCGGGTTTTATCACCGAGCACGTAACTGGTTTTAATAAGTGGCGGGTTCATGCCATCTACCCCGTAGCCATCGGCCATGTGGCAGGTGAGGCAGTTTTGGGTGTACACCACTTTCCCGCGAGCCAGTACGGCCCCCGGTACCGCTGGCGAGGTGGTGGTTTTGCGTTTAGCGGCGGGTTTCTGCTGGGCCGCCGCCGGGAGGCTGCCAGCCCACCAGCACAGGGCTAGTAGTAGTAGTGTTAATTGCTTCATCAGAATCCTTATTTCGCGTTGTACACAATGCGGTAAATAGTCCCTTTCTTATCATCCGACACATACAGGGACCCATCGGGACCCTGGGCCAGGCCGCAGGGCTTGTGGTCGGCCCGGCCAGCGGCTTCCTTCTCAGGAGAACCGGCGAAATTATCGGCGAAAACTTCCCAGTCGCCGCTCGGCTTGCCGTCCTTAAAGGGCTGAAAAACGACTTTAAAGCCCTTCTGGGGTTCGGGAGCTCGGTTCCAGGAGCCGTGAAATGCAATAAACGCCCCGTTGCGGTAGCGCGCCGGGAACATAGTACCCGTGTAGAATAGCAGGGCATTGGGGGCCATGTGCGCCGGGTAGGCCGCGGCCGGCTCCAGATACTTACCGTTGACCGTTTTCTTGCCGTCGCCGCCGTATTCGGGGGCCAGCATCTGGGTCTTCTTTTGCAGATTATAGTACATGTAGGGCCAGCCGGCGTTGTCGCCTTTCTGCAACGCATACAGGCATTCGGCCGGATTCTGGGCCGATTCTTCGGTAGTATACAGATCGGGGAAGATGCTGTTCAGCTGGTCGCGGCCGTGCTGCATCACGAATAGTTGGTTGCTTTGGTTATTCCAGTCGAGACCCACCACGTTGCGCAGGCCGGTGGCGTAACGCACACCGTCGGTATAGGTCTGGTTAAGCTTATCGGCCCGGAACTGCCAGATCCCGCCGGCCGAGTCCAGAACCGGGCAGTTCGGAATCCCCATCGAGCCCTTCTGTCGGTCCTGCACCTGGCAGGAGTTGGAGTAGGCCCCGACGTTGACGTAAATATTACCGGCATTATCCAGCGCCACCGACTTGCTTTCGTGCTGCTTGCGGTTGATGAGGCCCTTGATGATGGTTTCGGGCTGCTGCTTGTTCACCACCTCGCCCTTGTCGTTGAGCTTATAGCGGTACACATTCTCGTCTGACGACGCGTACAGATAGCCGTTTTTGGTGGCGATGCCGGTGCCGCCGTAGCTGCCGAAACCACCGGCCACTGTGGCTTTACCATTCGTGGCGGGCTGCAACGCCAGAATCCCCTGGCCCGCTTTGTCGGGCCGGTTTAGCTTCACGTAGATGGTGCCAGAGGGCGTAATGGCCAGGTGGCGGGCCTTGCCCCCGGTTTCGGCTACTACTAAGGCGCCAAATCCGGTGGGCAGTTTAAGGTCGGCGTTGTTGGCATCGGCCACTACTAGGGAGCGGGCAGGAGCCGGCCGCAGCGCTACTAGAGCAGTGCCGCTGCCCAACACGGCCAAGGCAACCAGGCCGGAAGAAAGAACTGAACGTTTCATAAACAGAAAAAACTTGTGTCCCGGCAGCCCGACATTGAGCCTGCCCGACACAGCAGGTATACAGACGCAAGGTAGCCCCCGCTTTGTTGCAGCAAAGCCAAAACGCTTTGCGCCGGCCGCGCTTGCGGCCGCAAATCATCCGTTTCCTGCGGGGCTTACGTATCTTTCAGCAGCTGCGGCACGCCGGATCGGGTGCGCCGCGTTGTTTCCACCCGCCTTCTGTTACGTTCCGCTTTATGCCCCGCCTACTCATTATCGACGACGAAAAAGCCATCCGGCACACGCTCAAGGAGATTCTCGAATACGAAAGCTACCAGGTCGACCAGGCCGAGGACGGCCCCACGGGCCTCGACATGCTGATCCAGGAAAAGTACGACGTGGTACTCTGCGACGTGAAAATGCCCAAAATGGACGGCCTCGAAGTGCTGGAACGGGCCCGCATCCTGGCTCCCCACTCTACCTTCATCATGGTATCGGCCCACGGCAACGTCGAAATGGCGGTGGAAGCCACCAAGAAGGGCGCCTATGATTTCATCCAGAAGCCACCAGACCTCAACCGCCTGCTCGTAACGGTGCGCAACGCCCTCGACCACGTGCAGTTAGCCACCGAAACCACCAAGCTCAGCTCGGAGAACAAAACGCTCAAGAAGAAGCTGGCCAAGGGCTCGGAAATGATTGGCGACTCGGCCGGGTTGCAGGCCGTGCGCAAGGCCATCAAGAAGGTGGCCCCCACCGATGCTCGGGTGCTCATAACAGGCCCCAACGGGGCGGGCAAGGAGATGGTGGCCCGGCAGCTGCACGAGCTCAGCGGCCGTAGCAGCGGCCCGCTGGTGGAAGTGAACTGCGCTGCCATCCCGTCGGAGCTAATTGAGTCGGAACTGTTCGGCCACGAAAAGGGCTCGTTCACGTCGGCCATCAAGCAGCGCATCGGAAAGTTTGAGCAGGCCGATGGCGGTACGCTGTTCCTGGACGAAATCGGCGATATGAGCCTCTCGGCCCAGGCTAAAGTGTTGCGCGCTCTGCAGGAAAACAAGATTACCCGCGTGGGCGGCGAAAAGGAAATTTCGGTGAACGTGCGCGTGCTGGCCGCCACCAACAAGGACCTGCTCCAGGAAATTGCCGACAAGAACTTCCGCGAAGACCTCTACCACCGCCTCTCGGTTATCCTCATCCCGGTGCCCTCCCTCAACGAGCGCCGCGACGACGTGCCGCTGCTCATCAGCAAATTCCTCAAAGACATTGCCGACGACTACGGCAACAAGCCCAAGAAAATCGACGACAAGGCCCTCGCCTACCTTCAGCAACTAGATTGGCGCGGCAACATCCGTGAGCTGCGCAACGTGGTCGAGCGCCTCGTCATCATGAGCGACGCCACGATTAGCGAAGCCGACGCCAAGGCCTTTGCGGGAAAGTAATACTGGCCACAGCGTTACGCGCGTCATAAAACAGCTTGCCAATCAACAACAGCAGTCTTTCGATTGCCATTGTTGATCGGCAAGCTGTTATTTTTTGCAGCAAAGTAGCTTTATACCCTGCTCATCCTTCTCCAGCAAGAATAAACCAATGCTATTTAAGATAGCCTCAATTTGCTCTAAGTCTTGTTCTTCCTGCTCGATTGAGGTAATCTTTTTTGGAAAAAACAGGTATTCTATTTCCTTAAAAGTAAGCCAACCTCCGAGCGAGTTGCATCCCTCGAATCCGTTTTGCCAGTAATCAAATCCAAATTCCGTATCACCTTCTAAGTACAGCTCGCCAATCTGGTCTTGCTGTACTTTCTTGAATTCGATTTTCAGAATATTATCCGCATTTTCCACCAGCTTGCAGATGAGGCGAACCCACTTTGAATTCGACATCAGAGGCTGAGTGAATCTGGAAACATCTTTCTCAATTTCCCGCTCTATTTGCGCATAGTGCCTCAATGATTTTTTTGTCATCATATAGCAAAGAATAGCACTTAGGTTTGAATAAGGGTTTACTGCAGGGCTATCGATCAGACTCTACACCATCTGATTGCAGCCGCGCACGTCGGAATTATCCAGGCGGCCTAGTACCTCGAACGAGCCGTCGGGGTGGCGGCGGGCCAGGTCTTTGGTTTCGAGGAAGGCGCAGCTGTCGATGTTGGCCAGGTCGATGACGTTGAGGGCGCCGCTGGCCCGGGTGGTCGACACGGAGAACGGGTCGGAAGGGTCGCGGAGCAGGATTTGCAGTTGGGACGGGGTGTGGAAGCGGCCGTCGCCGAAGCTGTAGGCCTGGCCCAGCATCTCCGTCATGCCGTACTCGGAGTGGATGCCCACTGGCCCAAAGGCGCGTTGCAGTTCGGCGTGCAGCTCCTCCCGAATCATCTCGCGGCGGCGGCCTTTCATGCCGCCCGTTTCCAGCACCGTGAGGTCCAGCAGCTCGGGCCGGCCGGCGTAGGCAGCCGCAAAGTCGAGCAACGCGTAGCTCACTCCAATCAACAGCACCTTCCGGCCCGGCTCCTGCTTGGCGGCGGCCAGGGCGGCGAGCAGCGCGGCATGGTCGTGCAGGAAAAATGCCGGCTGCCGCTGGCCCGACACCTGCGCGAAGTGCTCGACCATGGCCACCAGTGAGGAGCCGCCCTGCTCCAAGTAAGAGGGCAGCAGCGCCAGTATCGTCCAGCCGGCCAGCGGGCCGTAGCAGTGCTCGAAGATGCGCTGGGCGTGCTGCCGGTACACCTGCGGCTCGCGAATGTAGTGGTGGCTACGCGACTGTTGAGTGGTGCCGCTGCTCAGAAACGTTTCCTGCGGCTCCCAGTCGGCGGCAGCGGTGCGTACGGTGTGGGTCTTAAAGAACTCGAGGGGCAGAAACGGGATATCGGCTAACTGCTGCACGGCGGCCGGGTCGCGGCCCAGGGCGGCCAGGTAGGCGGCATAGGGGGCACAGTGGGCGGCTTGGTAGCGGAAGAGCTCCAGGGCCGCCGCTGGGGCAGTGGCGGCCGTCAGGTGAGGTAGCGCTTGCAGGTACTTATCGCGGAAACTCATTCGGGAGTATTGGGGTTAGCGAAGCGTAGAACAAAGCGGGCGCTGGTTCGTTCGTGGAGATGTTGTACCTTCCGGGCCGTCCACTACGGCCGGCGCTGGCCGTTATTTTTGCTGCTATATGACTCTTTCCCGTACTCTTCGCTATGCCGCGCTGCCGGCCTTACTAGCCTTGGGGGTTACCGGCTGTCTCAACCCGCCCGACTACCCCGAAACGCCGTCTATTGAGTTCAAAGGTATTACCAAACAGCGAATGACGGGGCCCAACGGCACCGCCGATTTCGATCGGGTGGTTATATCCGTCAACTACAAAGACGGCGACGGCGACCTGGGCCTGCGCGATACGGAACTTCAGCCGCCCTACAACACCAACAAGCCCGACGGCAGCCTCAACCCCGACGGCTACAACTACCTCTGCCGCCTGCAGGTCAAGGACAACAACAACGAGTTCAAGGATGTGGTGTTTCCACCCAACGAGCCGGGCTATGATGGCCGCTACCCCTTTCTGACTCCCAGCAGCCAGGGCGACCAGGCCGCCCCGCTCAAGGGCACCATTGACTATGAGCAGGACCTGTTCAAAAACTCCATCTTGCGTACCGGCACGACGCTGCGCTTTCGCGTCCGCATCAAGGACCGCGCGCTGAATGTGAGCAACGAGGTATTCACTACGCCCGTCACACTCGAATAGGCTTGCAGTCAACACAACGCAAATCGCGCTCTTCCTTGGGGATGAGCGGCCGGTTTGTGTTAGCTGTAGCGGACAGTTCCTACTACTATACTTTGTGGCTTAATAAATGGCGGGGAAGCGCTTGGGGTCGACTTCCTGCATGATTTCGTAAACGGCGTCGAATACGTCCTCCACGTTAGGCTTGCTGAAGTAGTCGCCGTCGGAGCCGTAGGGCGGGCGGTGGGCCTGGGCGGCGAGGCAGCGGGGCTGCGAGTCGAGGAAGCGGTAGGCCTGCTGCTCATCAATTACCTGCTGGAGCATGTAGGCGGTGCCTCCGCCAGGCACGTCCTCATCAGCAAACAGCACCCGGTTGGTGCGGCGCAGGCTGTCGGCAATCACGTGGTCGAGGTCGAAGGGCAGCAACGTCTGCACGTCAATCACCTCCACATTGATACCCACCTCGGCCAGCTGGGCAGCGGCATCGAGCACGATGCGGCACATCGAGCCGTAGGTAACAATAGTGAGGTCGGAGCCGCGGAGCAGCGTTTCGGGCTGGCCCAACGGCAGCGTAAACTCGCCGGGGTTGCTCGGCATTTTCTCCTTGAGGCGGTAGCCGTTGAGGCACTCAATCACAATAGCTGGCTCATCACTGCGCAGCAGCGTGTTGTAGAAGCCGGCGGCCTGGGTCATGTTGCGGGGCACACAGAGGTGGATGCCGCGGATGGCGCCTAGAATCATCTGGATGGGCGAGCCCGAATGCCAGATGCCTTCGAGGCGGTGGCCACGAGTACGCACGATGAGCGGGGCCTTCTGGCCGCCCTTGGTGCGGTACTGCAGGCAGGCCACGTCGTCGGTGAGCGGTTCGAGGCCGTAGATCAGGTAGTCGAGGTACTGGATTTCGGTGATGGGCTTGAGGCCCCGCATGGCGGCGCCCACGCCCTGCCCAATAATGGTGCATTCGCGGATGCCGGTATCGGTTACGCGCAGTTCCCCGAACTTGTCCTGGAGGCCGGCAAAAGCCTGATTTACATCGCCGATGCGGCCCACGTCTTCGCCGATGGCAAAGATGCGGGGGTCGCGCTCGAAGTTAGCGGTGAAGCAGGCTTGGAGCACCTCGCGGCCATCCACAGAGGCCGCGTCGGCGGCGTAGTCTACCGCGACTTCCGTGATGTTACCCACAGCTTCCTCGCTCTGGCTGAACAGGTAGGAGTTGTAGCGGTCAGCGTTTTCGGCTAGGGCCTGCTCTAGCCAGTTTTGCAGCTCGCGGCGGGCACCGCTGCGCAGGCTACGCACCTGGCGCAGGGCCCGTCGCACGGTACGCACCAAGTCGGCGCGAATGGGCGTAGGGTTGTGCTCCAGGGGCTCCACCAGCTCGTGGAGGTTGTTTTCGGTGCCGGTTTCGGCCACCAGCTTATTGAGCAGAACTACCAGCTCGTCGCGCTCCTGCTTGATGGGGTTGAAGAAGTCGTTCCAAGCGGCCGTGCGGGCCTGCTTCACGGTTTCCTGGGCCTCTTTCACAATGGCGTCTAACTCCTCGTCGGTGGCGTGGCCCTCAGCCAGCAGCCACTCGCGCATCTTGCGCAGGCAGTCGTGCTCCTGCTCCCAGCTCAGGCGGTCGGTGCTCTTGTAGCGCTCGTGCGAACCCGAGGTGCTGTGGCCCTGGGGCTGGGTTACTTCCTGCACGTGAATGAGCACGGGCACGTGTTCGGTGCGGCAGATTTCGGCGGCGCGCTGGTAGGTGTCGACCAAAGTGGCATAATCCCAGCCTTTCACCCGGTAAATCTCGAAGCCTTCCTGGCCCTCGCCTTCTCGCTGGAAACCCTTGAGAATTTCGCTGATGTTCTGCTTGGTCGTCTGGTATTCGGCGGGCACCGAAATGCCGTAATGGTCGTCCCAGACGCTGATGAGCATCGGAATCTGGAGGACACCGGCGGCGTTGATGGCCTCAAAGAACATGCCCTCGGAGGTGCTGGCGTTACCGATGGTGCCAAAGGCCACCTCGTTGCCGTTCACCGAAAACTGCGAAAACTGGTGTAGGTCGGGGTTCTGGCGGAACAGCTTGGAGGCGTAGGCCAAGCCCACGAGGCGGGGCATCTGGCCGCCGGTGGGCGAGATATCGGCCGAGGAGTTCTTACTCTCGGCCAAGTTCTTAAACTGCCCGTCCTCGTCGAGGTGGCGGGTGCCGAAGTGCCCGTTCATGGCCCGGCCGGCGGTGGCAGGCTCGGCCTCTACGTCGGGGTGGGCGTAGAGCTGAGCGAAATATTGCTGGAGGGTCAGCTCGCCGATGGCCAGCATGAACGTTTGGTCACGGTAGTAGCCGGCCCGCCAGTCGCCGGCCTTGAAGGCGCGGGCCATGGCCAGCTGGGGCAGTTCCTTGCCGTCGCCGAAGATGCCAAACTTGGCCTTGCCCATAAACACCTCCTTGCGGCCGGCCAGCGAGGCGTGGCGGCTTTCCCAGCCCAAGCGGTAGTCGTGGAGTAAGTCGGCTTTGGAAAGCGAAGCAACGCGGGTGGGCATAGCGGCAGCGGGGTCGGCAGTAAGCATACGAATTGGCGGCGGGTGGGTAAAAACCGGGCAGGACAAACGGGTGGGAGCCTGCTTCCCGGAAAGCAGGCCCCCAAAAGTACGGATTTGCCGCCGATGCGGCGGCGCGCTGTATTTGTTGGTTATCTTTGGAGACCAGAAGGCCGGGGAACTGGTCAGCCAAAAGCACAACATGCTCCCGACTACTAACTCCTAGCTCTTACCGAAATGAAACAGCTTTTCTTCCTGCTCCTCACGTTGCTCGGGGCCACGGCCGCCCAGGCCCAGGGCGTGCTCACGTTCGACAAGGAACTGCACGATTTCGCCAGCGTGCCCGAAGGCACCCTGGCTACTCACGAATTCCGCTTCAAGAACACCGGCAACCAGCCCATCATCATCGCCAACGTGCAAGCCAGCTGCGGCTGCACCACTCCCGACTGGACCAAAACGCCAGTGTTGCCCGGCAAGAGCGGCATCGTGAAGGCCGTGTACAGCAGCGCTGGCCGGCCCGGCATCTTTAACAAGACTGTAACCGTGATGAGCAATGCCGCCACCTCCAGCACGGTACTTACCATCAAGGGCAATGTGCTCAATAAAGAACAACTGCGCTCCACGCTTACGCCGGCTCAGTTGGCCCAATCGCCCCGCCTCAAGCTCGACCGCACCAGCCACGATTTTGGCAAGATGGAAGCCGGCCAGAGCCTGACGGCCCGCTTTAAAGTGACTAATACCGGCAAGCAAGAACTGGTGCTTGGCGCTGTTACGTCGCCGTGCTACTGCGTGGGCTACAAAAACGTCCCCTCCCCTATCAAGCCCGGCGAAAGTGCCATGGTAGAGCTGGTGTACAGCCAGCGCAAGCTTGGCGCCCAGCACGAGGAAGTCACCATTACCAGCAACGACCTAAGCGGCGACGCGAAGCTCACGCTCGATGCCACGGTTGTCAAGGACCTTAACGCGGGCAGTATGGTGAAGGAAAGCACGGTATCGGTGCCGTTTAAGTAAGGAGATGCAAGCCTAGAAAAAGACCGTCATGCTGCGCGCAGCATGACGGTCTTTTTTTCTCCCCTTACACCAATTTTCCCCCGTATCTTTGCGGCGCTTTTAACGGCACAACCACCCATCCACCCCACCCCTTTTTTGCTGCGTAACATGCTGATTGGCGTTCCGAAAGAAATTAAAAACAACGAAAACCGGGTGGGCCTGACGCCCGCCGGCGTATCCGAATTCGTGAAGTACAAGCACCAGGTGTACGTGCAGGCCACGGCCGGCAACGGCAGTGGCTTCAGCGACGAAGAGTACGAGCAGGCCGGCGCCACCATTCTCGCCACCATCGAGGAGGTGTATGAGAAGGCCGAGATGATTGTGAAAGTGAAGGAGCCGATTGCTTCGGAGTACCCGCTCATCAAGGAAAACCAGCTGCTGTTTACCTACTTCCACTTTGCTTCGGGCGAGGAGCTGACCCACGCCATGATCGAGCGCAAGGCTGTGTGCCTGGCCTACGAAACGGTAGAGTCGCCCAACCGCGCGCTGCCCTTGCTCATTCCGATGAGCGAAGTGGCCGGCCGCATGGCCCCGCAGGAAGGTGCCAAGTACCTCGAAAAGCCCCTGAAGGGCCGCGGCATTCTGCTCGGTGGCGTACCCGGCGTGAAGCCCGCCGAAGTACTGGTGCTCGGCGCTGGTATCGTGGGCACCCAAGCGGCTAAAATTGCCGCTGGCCTCGGCGCCCAGGTGACCGTGATGGACATCAACCTGAACCGTCTGCGCGAGCTCGACGACTTCATGCCCAAGAACGTGACCACCCAGTACTCCAACGAGTACAATATCCGTCAGGCCATCAAAACGGCCGACCTCATCATTGGCGCGGTGCTGATTCCGGGTGCCAAAGCCCCGCACCTCATCACCCGCGACATGCTCAAGACCATGAAGGCCGGCACCGTGCTCGTCGACGTGGCCGTGGACCAGGGCGGCTGCATCGAAACTTGTAAGCCTACCACCCACGAAGACCCGACCTTCATCATCGACGACATCGTGCACTACTGCGTGGCCAACATGCCGGGTGCCGTGCCTTACACGTCTACGTTGGCCCTCACCAACGCCACGCTGCCCTACGCCCTGAAGCTGGCCAGCCTGGGCTGGCGGACGGCCTGCCTGCTCAACGAAGACCTGCGCCTGGGCCTGAACGTGGTGAACGGCAAGGTAGTGTACAAGGGTGTGGCCGATGCCTGGGGCCTCGACCTGACCGACGTGAACCAAGTGCTCAACGAGAACGTGCTCTTCGAGGAAAGCAACTTCCTGAGCGTTTAACTTCCTTCACAATTCCCTCACAAAGCCTTTCCTGCCTCATGCGGGGAAGGCTTTGTTGTAATTTTACGCTCCTATTTCCTAAGGTTGAATCCCTGGGTTGTGCAGCGTTTCCGTTCACTGCCCTCACTGGTTATTGGCTGGTTAGCCCAGGATTTCGGCCCTGGGCAACAGGAGCAGGTTTTGTAATTGACAGCGTATGAAAGGAATTATCTATACCGGCGGCGAGCTGACTGACTTGGTGACACTGGCCCGGCTGCCGGTTTATTTGCAGACGTTTCTGCGGGCTCAGAACGGAATGGTGGCCTACTTCGGCGGGCTGCACCTGCGGGGCTGCGTAGCGGCGCCAGGCTGGCACTCGCTGGCAGCAGTGTGGCAGGGCGAGCGGGCCCTGTGGCGCACCTACGCGGAGCTAAAAAAGTCCGACATCCCGTTTGGCCAAGACTGCGTGGGCAACCAGTTTCTGCTGCGCGGCGACGCCGTGTTGTTCCTCGACACCGAAACCGGCGAGCTGGCCGACCTCGACGTGGATTTCAAGCACTTCCTGTTCGGGGCCGAGAAGTTCCCGCTGGATGCGTTGGGCATGGAGCCGCTGCGCACGTTTCAGCAGGCCGGCGGGGTGCTGCAACCGGGGCAGCTGCTGAGCCTGTATCCGCCGCTGTGCATTGCCACCAACCGCGCCGCCGCGCCCGCCGCCAAGGCCGTGCCCGTGGCCCGGCGGCTGGACTGGCTGGCCGATTTCTACCGCCAGATCAAGGATTTACCCGACGCCAGGCCGTGAAGCTGGCACCGCTTTAGCGCGAAGCGCCCGTTTTGGCCGGATGTAGCGCGAAGCTTCTGTTTCGTATATCGTTGATCCTCATTTTTTGGCAGTCAGCACGACACGCGAAGCGGAAGCTTCGCGCTACTACATCTTGGCAACAACTACCGACGATGTAGTGAGGCGGATTGCCGCTCCCGACCCGGCCAGTTTCTCACCTTTGCTTACCCGGACTGAGGTAGCACTTCGTTGCTCTTCTATTCGTCCCATTGCCTATGCCATCTGAGTTTCTGCGGTTACTGGTTCGTCGGTTTGCCCTGTTGCTGGGGGTTTACCTGCTGCTGCGGGTGGGCTTTTACACGCTGAATCAGCACGTATTCCGAGAGGCGGCGGCGGGGCAAGTGGCGCTGGCCTTCTGGCACGGCTTCCGGTTCGATGTATCGGCGCTGCTGCTACTGAATGTGCCGTGGCTGCTGCTGAGTCTGGTGCCTAGCCGGGGCCGCGGCTGGCAGCGGCTGGTGCGAGGCGTGTACCTGCTGCTCAATGGGTTCGGGCTGGTGCTCAACCTCATCGATTGGGAATACTTCCGCTTTATAGGGCGGCGCACGAGCAACGAGCTGAGCACCATTGGGGCCGACGTGCAGCGGCAGGCGGGGCAACTGCTGCTCAGCTATTGGTGGCTGCTGCTGCCCTTCGGCGCGCTGTTGGCCGCGCTATGGTATTTCTACCCGCTGCCAACTCCAACTAACAAGGCGCAAGCGGTGGGCCACAAGCAGCAAGCCAATAATGAAGCATTGCTAACCACCAAGGGAAAGCTATTAGCTAACCGCTATAAGCCAATAGCTACTGTCGCTGGGCAACTGGTGGTCGTGGCCGCCCTGACGGTCCTTGGCATCCGGGGCGGGCTGCAACTGAAACCTTTGCGCACGGGGGCAGCCTTCGTGCAGCAACCGGCGGTGCTGGGGCATCTGGCGCTCAATAGTACCTTCACCTTTCTCAAAAGCCTGGGCTACGAAGCCCCCGAGCGCAAAAACTATTTTAGCTCGACCCAGCAGTTGCGGGCAGCGCTAGCGGCGCGGCCGTTGCCCACAAGAACAGCGGCGCCGCTACCGGGCCGCAATGTGGTAGTGCTCATTCTGGAGAGTTTCGGCTCGGAGTACAACGGCGTCGAGAACCCCGGCCGGCGCGGCTTCACGCCATTTTTCGATTCGCTGGCCACCCACGGCGGGCTGCTGCTGCCCGACCATTACGCCAACGGCCGCCGCTCCATCGAGGCCCTGCCGGCCGTGTTGGCGGGCCTACCCAGCCTGATGGATGGCTCCTTTATTACCTCCGACTTCCAGACCGACGAGCTGCACGGGCTAGGCGGCATTCTGGCCCGCCATGGCTACCAGACCAGCCTGTTCCACGGGGCCCAGAACGGCACGATGGGCTTCAACACCTTCGGCGGCATGGCCGGGATGCAGCAGTACTTCGGGCTCGATGAATATCCCGGCGCGGCCAGTAGCCCCGATTTCGACGGGCACTGGGGTATTTTCGATGAACCCTACCTGCAGTACTTCAGCCAGCAGCTAGGGCGGCAGCGGACGCCGTTTTTCAGCACGTTGTTCACGCTCAGCTCTCACGAGCCATTTGGGCTGCCGGCCCGCTACCAGGGCAAAATGCCCACGGGCACGCTGGATATTCAGCCCACCATTGCTTACGCTGATTTGGCGCTGCGGCAGTTTTTTACCACGGCTCGGCGTCAGCCCTGGTACGACAACACGCTCTTCATTCTGCTGGCCGACCACACCTCGCAATCGGATGCGGCGGACTACCAGAACGTGCTGGGTGAGTACAAAACGCCCCTGCTCCTCTTCGCCCCCGGCCAGCAGCTGCCGGCCGTTGCGCGGCCCCGCATCACTCAGCAAACCGACGTGCCAGCCACTGTGCTCGACCTGCTGGGCCTACCGGCCGAAAACCAGCTGCTGCCTTTCGGCTATTCGGTGTTTGATGCCGGCACCAGCGGCCGGGCCCTGTTTCTGAGCGGCGGCAGCTATTGGCTGGTTCACACCGATTTCGTGACCGAGCTGACGGCCGACAACCAGGTGCGCCTCTACCCCTACCGCACCCACCAGCTACCCGCCTCCCCGCTCGCCCGCCCCAACCCCGCCAAGCTGCGCCAGTACGGCAACGAATTGAAGGCCTGCGTGCAGTTCTACCTCAATGGCCTGGCAGAAAACCGTCTTTATTTTACCCGCTCGCAGCGGCAGCCCTAGCTAACTAAGGCCGGCTTGGTGCAGCGGGGCCGGAAGACGGCCCGGTGGTAGGCTGCAGCTGCGCCTGAATGGCCCGGATTTCCCCACTGTCGATGGGCTTATGAATCAGGCCGGTGACCAAGTCGTAGTGGCGGGACTTTTCCAGGTCGGCCAGGGCCAGCGAGGAAGTCAGGATGTAGATGGAACAGTGCCCCAGCAGCCGCTCCCGGTAGGGTTGCAGAGCTTCCAGAAACTGCCATCCATCCATGAGGGGCATGTTCAGGTCCAGGAAAATCACCTGCGGCGTGGTATCGGCCTTCTCGCCCAGCAGCTTGTCCAGGGCCTCGCGCGCCGACTCGAAGCTGCTGATAGAATTCGAAAATCCCTCCGCCCGCAGCAGCTGCTCGGTCAGGTAGATGCCGAGCTTATCGTCATCAATCAGGTAGGTTTTCATGCCCATAGGAGCTAAAGTATACAAGGAATTGGGTTCCTACCCCTTCCTGACTTTCCACACTGACCCGCCCACCCATTGACTCGACATGAGCCTTGACCAAAAACAAGCCGATTCCCCGGCCGTCTTGGTCGGGATGGAAGCGCCGGTAAAGCTGGAATACGTTATCGCCGGCGGTAGCCAGATCGAAGCCCCGGCCGTTGTCGCGCACTGTTATAGTGGTGAACTGAGCGGCATCGGTCGTCGCCTCGATATCTACGCGCAGTGGGCGGTCGTCGGCGCGGTACTTGATAGCATTGGAGAGCAGGTTGTGGAAGATGCTGTGGAAATAGGCCCGCCGGCCCGGCAGCCGTAGCTCATCGGCAATTGCCACGTGTACCTGCCCCCCGCAGGATTCCAGCAGTTGCTTAACGCCTTGCAGGGCTTCGGCGCAGACGGTGGCCAGCGGCACCAATTCGGGGCGGTAACCCTCCTGCTGGTCGCGCACCGACAGGATGGTATTGACGTCGGTGAGCACACCATCGAGCTGCCGCAAGCTGGTGTGCAGGTTCTGCAAGGAATTATTGAATATGTCGGAACCCGGTGCAGCCCGCTCCAGCAGCTGCGCGAAGCCCAGGGCATTGGCCAGCGGGGCCCGTAGATTGTGCGAAACGATGTAAGTGAACTGCTGCAGGTCAGCATTCTGGCGCGAGAGCCGCTCGCCTAGCAGGCGCTGACGCTCCTGAGCCGCCCGGCGCTCCGAAATGTCCTGCATGGCCCCAATCATGCGCAACGGCCGGTCTTGCTCATCACGCACGATGTAGCCCCGGTCGTACACCCAGGCCCAACTACCATCGGCGCGTTGGAAACGGTATTCCTCCTGCCAGTGCCATTGGGTGGTTTCGTAGGCCAAGTAGCGCAGGCCACCCACCACGCGCTGCGCGTCGGCGGGCAGCACGTGCTCGGCCCACTGGCTGAACAGCTCCGGGTTTTGTCTGAGCCGGTGGCCGAAGAGCGTTTCGTAGCCCTCGCCCCAGTACAGCATGTCGGTGGCCATGTCCCAGTCGTAGAGCGCGTCAGTGGTGGCCTTGATGGCATACTGAAACCGCTCGTTGCTCACGCGCAGGTCCTCCTCAATCCGCTTCTGCCGAGTCAGGTCGTGCACGATGCCCACCAGCTGGCAGCACTCCCCGGCCTCGTTGAACACCGGCGTGATAGTGATTTCCCCGATCAGGCGGCCGGTGGGGTAGTCGGTCGTTTCCTGCCAGACTACCGGCTGGCGGGTGCGCACCGCCTCGGCGTACTTGCTGCGCACCAGCGTTAGGGAGGGCTCCGGAATAATGTCCTGCACGAAGCTGCCAACTCCCCTTCCCAAAGGCAGGCCCGTGATTTTGTGAAAAGCCAGGTTGGTAAAAACAAAGCGGTACTGCTCCCCAGGCTCCACCTGCAACACAAATGTCACGTCGGAAATGGTGTCGAAGATGACTGACATCTGTTGTTCCCGCGCCAGCACCGCCCGGGTGGGCAGGTCCCGCTCGCTGAGATGGGAAGCCACACCATAAACGCCGGTAATCTGGCTATCGGCCAGCAATGGAAACAAGGTTATCCGGCACTCCGCAACTTTGCCCGGCAGCAGTACCGGCCCTTCGTAGCGTACTACTTCGCCGGCCATGGCCAAGGATACCAACTGCTGCCACCGGCCTAGGTCAGGGGCCGGAAGATATTCGGACAGGTTGCGGCCCAGTAGGCTAGCAGCTTCCCGACTCAGCAAACGCGCAAATAAAGGACTCGCCTGCCGGATTTTCCCATGGGGGCTCAACGCGAAAAAGGCCGCCGTATCATTAAGAAAAAGCTTGCTGGAAGCCGAATCGTCCGAAAGGTTCATAACAATAGTAATACAAGCGGCCGTTTCTATACCTGGCAGCGGTAGACGACGTGCTTCTCTCCAGATAAGCCCAACTCTTGTTTTCCGGTACTACGTGAAACGCTGACGGGCGGTGGAACGCAACGCTCAATTTTGCCCGACCAAGCCTATAGCGGTCCGGACGATGCTAGGAGGTCCGGGCCCGTGGCTAAGCTAATCAGTGCATCCAGTCTGATCACAGGGCATGGTTTGAGCTTATTCTTATTTAAAATAATTAAAGATAAGCTTGCTCAATTGGGAATCGGCCTCTACATTTGTGTCATAATTGAAACGATTCTAAACAAGACACTCCCTTTTTCTATGCGCGTTGCTGCTCGTTTTCTCACCCTGGCCGCCCTGGCCCTCACTTCCGCTACTTTCACCGCCTGCTCCGACGATAAAGAGGTGGTCGCACCTAAGTACGATGTGCCCACCACCTACAACTTCGCCAACGTGAGCTACAGCGGCCAGCAGGCCCGGATGGCCATGCTTGGGGAAATGGATGCCTACATCAAAACTGCCAACACCGGCGCGGTGCTGGATGCCCAGAAGCTCCAGAACATGTACGCCAACACCAATAACCCCTTCGCAGCCAGCGCCCTGAATACCGCCGGCAAGCAACTGCGCGACAAGACGCTGAGCACCGTGCGGGCCGATTACGATGGTTACCTGAGCGCCGTGGCCACGGCCAGCCTGAGCGCCAACCTACCCGCCACCAACGGCACAGCCGGCCGCCTTACCTCGGCCGATGGCACCAAAAAGTACCTGGTAAACGCCAAGGGCGTGGAGCTGGGCCAGGTGATTCAGAAGGGTTTGATGGGGGCTGTCTTCTACTACCAGGCCGTGGATACTTACCTGAAGGATGAGAAGATTGGCAGCGCCGTCGACAACAAGACCGTGACGCCCGGCGAGGGCACGGCCATGGAGCACCATTGGGACGAGGCGTTCGGCTATTTCGGCGCCCCCACCAATTTCCCAACCAACCTCACTGGCCTCACCTACTGGGCCAACTACAGCAACCAGGTTGATCCGGCCCTGAAGTCGAACAAAACAATGATGGATGCCTTCCTGAAGGGCCGGGCCGCCATCTCCAACAATGACATGGCCGGCAAAACGGCCGCCGCCACCGCCCTGCGCACCGAGTGGGAGCGGGTAGTCGCCGCCTCGGCCATCCACGAGCTGAACGCCGCTAAAGGCGTAGTAGCCGACCAGGCCCTCAAGAGCCACTACCTCTCCGAGGCCCGGGGCTTCGTAATGGGCCTGCGCTACAAAGGCGACCGGAAAATCAGCGACGCGGTGCAGGCCCAGGTGTTGGCCAAAATCGGCGACAACCTCTACCTCACCACCGGCACCGATATCACCGACGCCATCAACCTGCTGAGCACGGCCTACGGCTTTGATAGCATCAAGGGCACGATTTAAGTGAACCTGGGGCCCGGTGCTTCTGTTATTCGCAGCCGGCAGCACTTTTCCCTCTGCGGAACGGTGCTGCCCGTTGCTTTTCCATTTTGCTTTATGCTGATGCCTGACCTGAAAACGCTCCGCCTAACGGCCGCCACCCTAAGCCTCGCCCTGCTAACCACGGCCTGCAGCTCCAGCGGCAGCTCCGACGACAACGCCCCCGCCGACTCCTTCGACCGGGCCGCCATGCTCACTAACTACAGCGACCAGCTGATAGTACCTGGTTTGCGGGAGTTGAGCACTGAGGCGGCCCAACTGAGCGCGGCCGTTACGGCCTTCACCGCCAGCCCATCGGCAGCCACGCTGCAAACGGCCCGCACGGAGTTGCGCGAGGCTAATCTGGCCTGGCAGGCGGTGAGCAGCTACGAGTTCGGCCCCGCCGAGCAACAGATGCTGCGCTCCAACCTCAACGTGTACCCGACGTCCACAACCCAGATTGAAAGTAATATCACAGCCGGCACCACTGATCTGAATGCTGCGGCTAACCTGGCGGCCAAAGGCTTTCCGACCTTGGATTATCTGCTGCACGAGGGCGCGACGCCCGAAGCGGTGGCAGCCAAATTTGCGGCTTCGGCCAAACGCGGTACCTATGCCAAGGCCGTGGCCGCCGAAATAAAGCAGCGCACCGAAGCGGCCTACAACGGCTGGCTGGCCGGCGGCTATACTAGCACTTTCCGGCAGGCCACCGGCACGGCCGTGGGCAGCGCGGTGGCCAATCTGGTTAACCAGCTCAACGCCGACATCGACATGACCAAGCGTTACAAGGTGGGCATCCCGGGAGGCCGGTTCACGGCGGGCACCCCCCAGCCCCTGAAGGCGGAGTCGCCCTACGGCAACCTCTCGCTGGAGCTGCTCAAGCGTAATGTGCAGGCCGAAAAGAACCTGTTTCTGGGGCAGGTCGGCACCACCAACGGCCTTGGTCTCGATGACTACCTAACCCACGTGAATGCCCAGTACAACGGCAAGCCACTGGCCGGCGCCATCGAGCAACAGTTCGACGCCGTACTGACGGCAATCAACGCCGTGCCCAGCCCGCTCACCCAGGCCGTAGCCACCCAGCCGGCCACGGTGAGCAAGGTCTACGACGAGTTCCAGAAGCTCATCATCCTCACCAAAACCGACATGCCCTCGGCCTTGGGCGTTTCGATTACCTACACCGACAACGACGGCGACTAACCGTACCCCACCCCCCGTCCCCCTCCCCTCCGGGAGAGGGGGACGGGGGGGTGGGGTGCTCATTAGAACGAAGTCCGCATTTACCCCAATGCCCACCTTTACCTCCCCCACTTCCTGGTTGATGCGGCCGGTTTCGGCGGCCCCGCTGGTGGTGTTTCGGGTGCTGTTTGGGGGCATGATGCTGGCCAGTATTGCGCGGTTTGCGGCCAAGGGCTGGATTACCGAGCTGTACGTAGCGCCCAAGGTGTTCTTTCCCTACTACGGGTTCGAGTGGGTGCAGCCGGCCGGCGCGGTGGGCATGCATGTGGTGTTCGGGCTGATGGCGCTCGGGGCCCTGGGCATCCTGCTGGGGGCCTGGTACCGTTGGTCGGCGGTGCTGTTTTTTTTGACGTTTACCTACGTCGAGCTGCTGGACAAGAGCAATTACCTCAACCACTACTACTTCGTGTCGGTGGTGGCTTTTTTACTGATCTGGGTGCCGGCTAATGCTCAGTTTTCGCTCGATGCGCGCTGGCAGCCGGGGCGCTGGCGGGCTACGGTACCACAGTGGGCCGGGCTGCTGCTGCGCACCCAGCTGGGCATGGTGTACTTTTTCGCCGGCGTGGCCAAGCTCAACCCCGACTGGCTTTTTGAGGCCATGCCCCTGCGCCTGTGGCTGCCTGCCCACACCGATTTGCCACTCATCGGCTGGCTGTTCGACCAGCTCTGGGTGGCTTACGCGTTCAGCTGGTTCGGAGCTTTCTACGACCTCACGATTCCGTTTTTCCTGAGCGCCCGACGCACCCGCAGCTGGGCCTACGCCACGGTGGTGGTGTTTCATGTGCTCACGGCGGTGCTCTTTCAGATTGGCATGTTCCCCTACATCATGCTGGTGAGCACGCTGCTGTTTTTCCCGGCGTCATTCCATGAGCAAGTGCTGGCCGCCGCTCGCCGCCTGCTGGGCCGGCCGGCAGTGCAACGGGTCGTTACGGCGGCCCGGGTTCCGGTGGCCGCCTCGCCCTGGCTGGTGGGCGCGCTGGGGGTATGGTTGCTGGTGCAGGTGCTGGTGCCGTGGCGGTTCGTGCTGTATCCGGGTTCGCTATTCTGGACCGAGCAGGGCTACCGCTTCTCGTGGCGGGTGATGCTGATGGAGAAAAGCGGCACGGCCTTTTTCTACGTGCTCGACCCGCGCACGGGCCACGAAACCGAAATCCGCAACCGCGACTACCTCACCGTAACGCAGGAAAAGCAGGTAGCCACCCAGCCCGATATGCTCCTGCAATTCGCCCACTTGCTGCGCGACGACTACCGCCGCCGCGGCATCCCCAACCCCCAGGTGCGGGCCGAAGCCTACGTCACGCTCAACGGCCGCAGCTCCCGCCTGCTCATCAACCCCAAACTCGACCTGACCCAACAGCAGGAAGGGTTCGGGGCCAAGTCCTGGATTTTGCCAATTGGGGAATGAGGAAGCGGAAGCATCTCTACCGCTCACTCATCTACCCAACTTAACTCGTCTGGCTCCCCCTCTCCTTTTCGGAGAGGGGGCCGGAGGGTGAGGCGCTTCGCCTGAACGAAGCGGTAGAGATGCTTCGACTCCGGCTGCGCCTTTGCTCAGCATGACACCCTATTTCAACCCAACTCACCTCACACCCTCAATGCCCCGCTTACTCACCCTGCTCCTGCTACTCTTGCTCACCTTCCCTGGGTTCAGCCAGAACCTGACGCTGAGCGGGCGGGTAACCAATGCCCGCACGGGGCAGCCGGTGGCCCGGGCGGAGGTGCTGGTGGCCGGTTCGGGCCAGCTTACCCGCACCGATGCCGAGGGGCGCTACCGGCTTCAGGGGCTGACGGCGGGCACGTACGCCCTCACGGCCTTCGCCGAGCAGTTCACTTCCCTCACCAAACCCATGGAAGTAGCGGCCGATGCCACGCTGGATTTTGCCTTGGCGCCTTTGGCTGATGTGAAGCTGAGCGAGGTGAACGTGGAGGGCCAGCGCGAACAGGGCTTCGGGATTCGGCGGCTGAATTCGGTGGAAGGCACGGCTATTTATGAGGCCAAGAAAACGGAGGTAATCGAGCTCAAGAACGTGACGGCCAACCTGGCCACCAACAACGCCCGCCAGGTGTTTGCCAAGGTGGCCGGCCTCAACATCTGGGAAAGCGACGGGGCGGGCATCCAGCTCGGAATTGGCGGGCGCGGGCTGAGCCCCAACCGCACGGCCAACTTCAATACCCGCCAGAACGGCTACGACATTTCGGCCGACGCACTGGGCTACCCCGAAAGCTATTACACGCCCCCCACCGAGGCCCTGGACCGCATTGAGGTGGTGCGCGGGGCGGCCTCGCTGCAATACGGCACCCAGTTCGGCGGCATGCTCAACTTCGTGCTGCGCCGGGGCCCTACGGATAAGAAGGTGCAGTTCACGACCCGGCAGACGGGCGGCTCGTTCGGATTTTTCAACTCCTTCAACAGCGTGGGCGGCCAGCTCGGGCGCACCAACTATTACGCCTACTACCAGTACAAGCGCGGCGACGGGTGGCGGCCCAACTCGGGCTTCGATGTGCACACGGCCTATGCCAGCGTGCAGCACGCGGCCACCGAAAAGCTCACAATCGGCCTCGACTACACCCGCATGTACTACCTGGCCCAGCAGCCCGGCGGCCTCACCGACGCCGAGTTTGCCCAGGACGCCCGTCAGAGCAAACGCACCCGCAACTGGTTTCGGGTGAATTGGAACCTGCTGGCCGCCACCGCCGACTACCGCTTCTCCGACGCTACCCGCCTCAACTGGCGCACCTTCGGGCTGCTGGCCGACCGCACCGCCTTGGGCAACCTGAGTCGCATTGATCGGGCCGACGACCTGAGCACGGCCCGCCTGCTTATCCGCGACGAGTTCCGCAACGTGGGCTCCGAGCTACGCCTGCTCCACCGCTACGCCCTGGCCGGCTCGTTTTCGACGCTGCTGGTGGGCGGGCGCTATTACCACGGCTTCACCGACCAGCGCCAGGGCCCCGGCTCCCGCGCCGCCGACGCCGATTTTACGTTTTATACGTATCCGCCCGAGGAGAACATATCCATCGTCCAGGCCGGCTACAAGTACCCGAGCCGCAACGCTGCCGTATTCGTGGAGAACATCTTCAACCTCACGCCCCGCCTCAGCCTCACGCCCGGCCTGCGCTATGAGTGGATTCAAACCCGCGCCCGCGGCACGTTTATCAAGAAAGAGTACGACCAGGCCAACAATTTCCTTTCGGAAGAGAATTTCGCCGAGCAGCGCCAGACTACCCGCGGCCTGTTGCTAGGCGGCATCGGGGCCAGTTTCAAGCCTACCGAGCAGGTGGAGGTGTACGCCAACTTCTCGCAGAACTACCGGGCCATCAACTTCAACGATATGCGCGTCGTGAACCCTGGCATTCGCGTCGACCAGAACCTACGCGACGAGCGGGGCTACAGCGCCGATTTGGGGTTGCGCGGCGGCCGGCCGGGGGTGTTCACCTACGATGCCAGCCTGTTTTACCTGGCTTACAACAACCGCATCGGCCTGAGCCCTGAAAAGGACACGTTGCGCTCCCAAAACTACCTGCTGCGCACCAACATCGGCCGCTCGCGCAACCTGGGCCTCGAAACGTTCGTGGAAGCCGACATTCTGCGGCTGCTCCAGGGCGAAAACGCCCGCACCGGCCTGAGCGTGTTCTCCAACCTCACACTGGTTGATGCCCGCTACAACATCGATAAAGAAGTGTTCCGGGACAAAAAGGTGGAGTTGGCCCCCGCGCTCATCGCCAAAGCGGGTCTCACCCTGCGCCGCGGCCCGCTCAAGCTGGCCTACCAGTACGCCTACACCAGCCGCCAGTTCACCGATGCCACCAACACCCTGCGCGAATCCACAGCCGTGTTCGGCGAAATTCCGGCCTACTGGATTATGGACCTCTCGGGCAGCTACGAGTACAAGTTCCTCAAGCTCGAAGCCGGCCTCAACAACCTCACCGACAACCGCTACTTCACCCGCCGCGCCACCGCCTACCCCGGCCCCGGCATCATCCCCGCTGATGCACGCGGGTTCTATGTAACGTTGCAGGCGCAGTTTTAGCACCCCTCCCCAACCCCTCCCCAAAAGGGAGGGGCTTTAAATCCTAGTTTTTCAGAAAGTCAAACGCCAGAACTAAAGCCCCTCCCTTTTGGGGAGGGGTTGGGGAGGGGTCCCGTACATCGGCACCTCCCCCAACAGCTCGTTCGTGCGCTTCTCGGCGTCTACGCGCCAGCAGTAGTGTTGCAGGCCGTTGCTGAGCAGCAGCAGCGGCGCCCCGATGGTGAGGTTGTAGGTGGCAATCTGGTGGGCGACGGCGGCCGTGATGGGCACCGTGGGGCGTTTGCACTCCACCAGTAGCAGGGGCTGGCCGGTGGCGTCGAGGGCCAGCAAGTCGGTGCGTTTCTGGCGTTTGTTGTACTGGTGGCTGCGCTCCAGGCTCAGCAGGCCTTTGGGGTAGCCGCGGTGGTTGATGAGGTAGTGCACCACGTGCTGGCGCACCCATTCCTCGGGCGTGAGCACCACGTGGCGGCGGCGCAGCACATCCCAGATTAGCAAATTTTCGCCGCTTTGTGTAACTTTGGCTTCGAAAGGCGGCAGGTTCAACTCTTGCATCACCTCCAAAGGTACGGCCCTGGGGCCTCAAGTCCCGCTTTTCATTCCGTGCCGTCGTTCCCCCGTTCCGGGCCTCGACGGCTTTTTTGTACCTCCCCTTCCCGGCTGACCGAGCCGGCCGCCGCCCTGCCCGGGTAGCTGCCGGTAGCGGTGTAACCGTATCTTTCGCAACCTTAACCCCTCCCATATGAAAACCAAAGCTGACATTGTAAAGAACTGGCTCCCGCGCTATACCGGGGTCGAATTAGAGGAGTTCGGACAGTATATTCTGCTCACCAACTTCGCGAATTATGTAACCATGTTTGCTGAGCAGTTCGGCACCGAAGTGCGCGGTCTCGATAAGCCCATGCAGACGGCGACGGCCGGCGGCATCACCATCATCAACTTTGGCATGGGCTCCCCGATGGCGGCCACCGTCATGGACCTGCTTTCGGCCATTGAGCCCAAGGCGGCCCTGTTCCTGGGCAAGTGCGGCGGCCTGAAAACCAATACCAAGCTCGGCGACCTGATCCTGCCCATCGCCGCCATCCGGGGCGAGGGTACGTCGGACGACTACCTGCCGGCCGAAATTCCGGCCCTGCCCTCCTTCCGTTTGCAGCGCGCCGTGAGTAGCATCATTAAGAAGTTCGAGCTGGACTACTGGACCGGCACGGTGTACACCACCAACCGCCGCGTGTGGGAGCACGACGAAGCATTTAAAGAGTATCTGCGCCAGATCCGGGCCATGGCCGTGGACATGGAAACGGCCACCATCTTCACCGTGGGCTTCGTCAACGGCATCCCTCACGGCGCCCTGCTGCTGGTGAGCGACAACCCAATGACGCCCGAGGGCGTGAAAACATCGGAAAGCGACAAGAAGGTAACGGCCGACTACGTGAAAAACCACCTGAAAATCGGTATCGAGTCGCTGCTGGAACTCAAGAACTCCGGCGAGTCGGTGAAGCACATGCGCTTCGACTAGCCCGGCCTTTTAGAGCCAGAAACTAGCTCCCCTCCTCGGATGAGGAGGGGTTGGGGGTGGTTGATGATGGAAGAACGGTTTTTAGAATTAGTTTCTACTAATCGTTCGAGCGTCGTCAACCACCCCCAACCCCTCCTTTCCAAGGAGGGGAGCTAGTTTTTTAGCTTCCGCGCCACTTCGCGCAACAAATCCGGCTTTTCCCCGACCTTCCCGTTTCCAAACCTACTCCCGCTTCTATGCTCCCACGTTTCCGCTCTTTACTGGCTCTGCCCCTGCTCGCGGCCGGCTTCAGCGCCTGCCAGTCGAACTCCACCGGCAACCGCCAGCCCGCCGACCTGCTCGTGTACAACGCCACCGTTTACACCGTCGATTCGGCCTTTAGCCAGGCCCAGGCGTTTGCCGTGCAGGATGGCAAGTTCGTGGGCGTGGGCACGGCCGAAGAGTTGCGCGGCAAGTTCGCGGCGAAGCAGGAAGTGGATGCCCAGGGTCAGTTCATTTACCCCGGTTTCTACGACGCACACTGCCACTTCTACCGCTATGGCCTGGGCCTGCGCGACGCCGATCTGGTGGGCACCAACTCCTGGGGCGAGGTGGTGCAGCAGCTGCAAAAGCAACGGCAGCAGTACCCACAGGCGGCCTGGCTCACGGGCCGGGGCTGGGACCAGAACGACTGGACCCGCAAGGAATTCCCGACCAAGGACACCCTCGACGCGCTGTTCCCCAACACGCCGGTCTTCATCATCCGGGTCGATGGGCACGCCGCCCTCGTCAACCAAAAGGCCCTGGACCTGGCCGGCGTAACGGCCCGCACGCCCATCAGCGGGGGCACTATTACCCGCGACGCCCAGGGCAAGCTGACGGGTTTGCTGGTCGATAACGCCGTGGATCTGGTGTCGGGCAAGATTCCGGAGCCCACCGCCGCCGAAGCTGAAACCCTGCTACTCCAGGCCCAGCAGCAGTGCCTGGCCGTGGGCCTTACCAGCATGGCCGATGCCGGTCTGGAAAAGGCCCAGGTCGACCGCCTCGACCAACTCCAGACCGCCGGCAAGCTCAAGGTGCGCCTCTACGCCATGCTGGCCCCCACCAAAGAGAACAAGGATTTCTACCTCCAGAACGGCCCGATTTTCAAAGATAGGCTCACCGTCAACTCGTTCAAGGTGTACGCCGACGGTGCCCTGGGTTCCCGGGGTGCCTGTTTGGTGGAGCCCTACCACGACAAGCCCAAGGAAACCGGCTTCCTGCTCTCCACTGAAAAGGAATTCCGGGCCCTGGCGAAGCTGCTGGCGGCCAACAAGTTCCAGATGAACACCCACGCCATCGGCGACTCGGCCAACCGACTCATCCTCAACATCTACGGCGAGGCGCTCAAGGGCCAGTTGGACCGGCGCTGGCGCATCGAGCACGCCCAGGTCATCACGCCGGCCGATATGGGCAAGTTCGGGCAGTTTGGTATCGTGCCCTCTGTGCAGCCCACCCACGCCACCTCCGACATGTACTGGGCCGGTGAGCGGTTGGGCCCCGAGCGCCTGAAAACGGCTTACGCTTACGCCGAGCTGCTGAAGCAGTACGGCCAGTTGGCCCTGGGCTCCGACTTTCCGGTCGAGGACATCAACCCGCTGTTCGGCTTCCACTCGGCCGTGGCCCGGCAGGACGCGAAGAACTATCCGGCTGGCGGCTTCCAGATGGAAAACGCCCTTACCCGCGAGCAGGCCCTGCGCGGCATGACCACCTGGGCCGCCCACGCCGCCTTCGAGGAAAAGCAGAAAGGCAGCATCAAGCCCGGTATGGCTGCCGACTTCGTGGTGCTGAAAACCGATTTGCTTAAAGCGCCCAACGAGCAGCTCCGCACCGCCAAAGTGCAACAAACCTGGATTGCAGGGGAGCGGGTGTTTACAGTAAAGTAAAATCGAAAGCCCGTCATCCTGACGGAGAAAGGATCTTATCACGTGAGAATACTCGCTTCAACGTGATAAGATCCTTCCTCCGTCAGGATGACGGGCTTTCGATTTTACCTCCCTCTACCCCCAGATTTTATCGTCTGCCGAGGGGCCGTACATGGCGGGAATCGGGATGTCGAGCAGGCGCAGGTAGACGCTGAGCTGGCCCCGGTGGTGGATGCTGTGGTTGAGGCCCATGATGCGGATGGCGGTGGCTTTGGGCATTTCCAGCAGCGTCTGCTCGCCGCGGTGGAGGCGGAAGCTGTCCGTAAGCTTCTCGTCGTCGGATTCCTGGAGGGCGGCGCGCAGGCTGGCGCTGTACTCATCGAAACGGGCCAGTAGCTCCGCGTTGCTCGTGGGCGAAGGGCCGGGCTTGGGGCCGTTAGGGTCGAGGAAGTCGCGGTTGGGGTGTTGCACGAAGAGCTGCTTAAATGCCAGCAGGTTCACGATGTGCGACGCCAGCTGGCCCAGCTTCATGCTCTTGGGGTGGGGCTGATACTCGGCTTGCTCGTAGGGCACGAGGGCCAGCAGCTTGCGGGTGGTGGCCAGCTCGTGGTCGAGTTCGGCAAGGATGTTCTGTTGAAGGGAGGACGTGTGCATTTGGCTGGGTTGAAAGTTAAGGCTGTTTTTAATTCTCCTCAAAGAGGCGTAGCAGCCGCAACCGAAGCGGGCGGGGGACCGGGGAAGGATTCGGCCATCGAAACCGGCTCGTCGCGGAGCTTCTTACCGCGCAACGTGAGCAGGAAAATCAGGCCCAGCACGAAGAACACGATGAGCGACAGAATGCTGTTGCGCATGGAGCCCGTGACTTGGGCAATGACGCCGAACACGGCTGTGCCAATCACGATGCTAAGCTTTTCCGTCACGTCGAAGAAGCTGAAGAAGGCGGCCGTGTTGGGCGTGTTCTCGGGCATAATTTTGGAGTACGTGCTGCGCGAGAGGCTCTGGATGGCGCCCATCGTGAGGCCGATAACGGCGGCCAGGGCGTAGAAGCTCCAGCCGGCCTGCACGAAGTAGCCCGCCACGCAGATGCACATCCAGATAAACACCGACCAGCTCAGGGCCCGGGTGTTGCCGATGCGCTCCGAGAGCTTGGCGAACAGGTAAGCCCCCAGAATACCCACCACTTGGAGCAGCAGAATCGTGACGATGAGGGCGGTGCTTTCGAGGTGGAGCTCTTTGTCGCCGAAAATGGTGGCCACGTACATCACCGTTTGCACGCCCATGTTGTAGGTGAAGTAGGCCAGCAGAAAGCGTTTGAGATTGGGCAGGTGCTTGAGCTGAGCAAATACTTTACCCAGCTCCCGGAAGCCGTCGAGCAGCCAGCCCGAGTCGGAAACGGCGGCGTTGGCGGCCCGGCCGGGGTCGGCGGGCAGGGTAAAGAAGGGAATCTGGGCGAAGCCGGCCCACCAGATGCCGGTGAGCAGGAAGGAAATCCGGGTGGCAAAGCCCTTGGTCAGGCCCAGCTCCTCGTTGAACGTAATCAGCACCAGGCAGATAATGAGCAGCACCACCGAGCCGATATAACCCATCGAGAACCCCCGGGCCGAGAGCGAATCAAACTTCTCCTCACTCGAAATCAGCGGCAGGTAGCTATTGTAGAACACAATGGAACCCGAGAAGCCAACGGTGGCCGCAATGAACACGAAAGTGCTGAGCGTGAGCGTATCGGGCGTGAAGAAGAACAGCGCGGCGCAGGAGAAAGCCCCGATGTAGCAGAAGATCTGCATGAACAGCTTCTTGCGCCCCGAGTAGTCGGCCAGTGAAGTCAGAAACGGACTGACCAGGGCAATGAGCAGGAAGGCCGCCGAAATAGAATAGGTCAACAGCGAAGAGCCGGGCACCTCGAAGCCGAGGAAGCTCACCACGTCGGTTTGCGGACTTAGCTCGGCCGTGACGCTGCCCCAATAGATGGGAAAGATGGAGCTGGTAATAACGAGGGGATAAACCGAGTTGGCCCAATCGTAGAACGTCCAGCCGCGGGTGATGCGCTTATCGTCTTTGGGGATATTGTCGAAACCGGTTTCAGCTGGGGAAATGGCGGCGGTAGCGTCGCTCATACAGGCAGGGGATTTAGCAGTGTTGCGAGCAAGATAACGGGATTTCACGGTTGCGGTTGTGGCGGCCCATTCGCCCAACGACGAGACGCATCTTTGCGGCTCATCGTCCGCCCCGTTCGGGCGGTACTGCTCATCTGATTCCGTTCAACGACGAGCCGCAAAGATGCGTCTCTACATCCAAACCGGGCGTAACTCGTTGTAAAGCGCCTGCACTTGCAGCCGCTCATAGTCGGTGCTGAGGTGGAGATGGGCGCAGGCGAGTAGCAGCTCGGCCTGCTGGTGCAACACTGGCAAGCGCGTGGGGTCGCGCACTTGGCTGGCGGCCAGGGCCAAGGCCCGCAGCAGCCGGCGCAGCACGGCCGGGTTGTTGGCCCCGCTAACCCGCACCAAATCGAAGGCCAGTTGTACGTAGTCGGCAAACGAATAAACCTGCACCAGTACCCGCAGGTGGTGGCCGTCGGAGCGAAGCACACCGGGGAAGTCGCGCCGGGCCAGCTGGCCCAATAGCTCACCCAAGTAGTCGATGGCCATGTTGGCGGTAGTAGTGTCGTTTACGGCCGGCGAGAGGGCCTTAAGGGCAATATCGACCAACTGTTGCACGCCGAAGGCCACGTCTTGGGTAGGGTTGCGGTGGCGGCCCAAGCCCATAAACTGCAGCAGGTCGGTGGGCCAGTCGGCTTCGATCGGGTCGGCGCGCTCCATGCCGGCGCGCACGCTCAGCAGCGGCTGACCGGTGCCCACAAAGTCGCCGATGTGGCACTCTAGGCGCAGCACGGTGCGGTGGCGGGTGGCCCAGGCCAGCAAGCCGGCCGCGTCGAGGTACTGCAGGTAGCCGGCCGCAGGAGCTGGCACGGCAACCCAACCGGTGGCCGTAGTGGCAAAAGCCTCGGCGGCGTCCAGGCATTCGGGCTCCAGTTCCTGCCCGAAATCAAACGGGAACAGCCGCCCGATTTCTTCCTCAGTTTCGGCCATTATCTGGTGCACCAGCGTGCCAGTCTGCAATGATTCGGCGACGTGGTGAATGAAAAAAATGAGTGTACCTACCCCACCCAGCGCCAGCAGCAAACCCACCAGTACAGCCGTAGTGGGCACAAAATACCCGGTACCCGCCCCCCGAATAGTACCCTGCACCACTAGGCAGTACGTGAATACGCTCACGAAGTAACCCATCACGATTTGGTTGAGCTGGTCGCGCATGAAGTTGCGCAGCGCCCGCGGCGAGTACTGGTTGCTAACCTGGACAATGGCGGCCAGCAGCAGCGAGAACGTGAGGGCCGCTACTGTCAGCATCGAGCCGGCAATGGCCGTGAGCATACCGCCGGCCCCGGTCGCATCGAGGCCGAAGAGCAGCGGCAGCTCCCGCGCTCCGGTGGCGCTGCTGGTCTGGTCGAACTGTACCAGCGCGTAGGCACTGCCCAGCGCGGCTATCACCATCAGTAACGGCACAAACCAGAGCGATTCGCGCAAATGCTGCCAGAGTTGGCGCAAGCGGTTAAGCATGGGTAGGCATGGAGTTAGGAGGCAGAAAAGTAACGGTTTTTCCGCTTGTTGTTGCCAAGCCCGCCGGTCAGGATGAGCTTGCCCCAAACGCCAATTAATTACTTGCTCGGGCTCGCCCCGCCACCAGGGCCGCGTACTGGGCCTCCGTATCCACATCCACCACGCCGGCCGCAAACGGCACCGTAGCGACCAGCTCTGGGTGGTGCTTGAGCAGCGCGGCAGCCCCGGCAGAATCGGGTAGCTGGCGGAGCAACGGCAGCACTTGCACCCCGAACAGAACGGGCACGCCCGACACCCCGGCGTAGGCACTGGCCACGATGGGCTGGCCGGTGGCGGCGTGTGTTGTGGCCAGTTGCCCCAGCAGCGCGGGCGTTACGTGGGGCTGGTCGCAGAGGAGCACGATAACGGCGGCCGGCGCGGCAGCGGATTCCAATGCCGCCAGCCCGGTTTTGAGCGACGCGCCCATGCCCCGCTCCCACCCGGCACACCGCACCACCCGCACCGGCAGGCCCGTCAGCTCCGGCAGCAATTCCTCGTGCCGCGCCCCGGTTACTACTATTACCGCGGCCCCAGCTGCCGCCGTCACGGCCGTTTCGGCAGCCCGGCGCAGTAGGGTTTGGCCCTGGAAAACCAGCAGTTGCTTGGGGCGGCCGAGGCGGGACGAGGAGCCGGCGGCCAGAAGGATAACAGCGGGCATAAGGCAGACAACGGGTGGTAACAGGTCCTGATAACTACCTCCCGGCCGGAGTTTTCCTGCCGGGGCCAGCAGCTGCTAAATTGAGAATTTCCTAGCTGGGATACCGTGCGGTATCCCAGCTAGGAAATTCAGCGCCCAGCCGGGCATTGGCAATACGGCGGGAGTACCTATTGTATCACCACCTTCTGCACCGACTTACCGGCCGTCGTCGTCACCTGCACCAGGTATGTTCCGGCGCTCAGCCGCAGGTCGGCAGCTACGCTAACGCGGGCCTGGGTGGTAGTAGTCCGCCATACTTCGCGGCCACTCAGGTCCAGCAGCTGCACGGTGGCTGGCGCCAGGGAGCCGAGATCAGCCAGTTCAATGGTGAGCGGACTTCCTTCGGGGCGGGGGTTCGGATAAACCCGGAACTGCCCGGCCAACGCGCTACCGGTAGCCGTTATGGTTGCCGGGCGGTTGCTGCCGACTTGGGTGATGCGGACCCAGTTGAGGTTCCAGCCGCCGGATTGGGCATAGATGCCGAAGTTGTACGTCCCGGCGTTGATAGTCACGGTCTTACTCACCGTCGTCCAATTCTGCCAGCCGCCGGTACCGCCCACAGTGGTGCTGCCCAGTTGGATGCTACCACCATTCAGATCGGCTGAGATAGTGCCGCCGCCCGCGCCGCTAGCCATGCGGTACTCAATATTGTAGGTGCCCGAGGTAGGGAAGTTGATGTTGTTCCAGACCAAGTAGTCGCCAGCGTCCACGTAGCCCATGTCCTGGCCGCCTTCCGAGCAGTTTTCCACCACCATGCCGTTGTTTACGTTAGCCGCCTCTGCCTCAAGCTGCCGGCTGAAGGCCGGAGTGACACCTTGCTGGTACACGCGCACGTAGTCGACGGACATAGTGGCCGGAAACCGGCTGTTGTCAATGGTCTGGCCAGGCCAGTCGCCACCCACGGCCAGGTTCAGGAGCAGGAAAAATGGCCGCTGGAATTCCTCGGTACCGCCAGCGTTGTTGGCGATGGTGATTTCGTGGTATTTGATACCGTCTACGAACCAACGGATATAGCTGGGCTCCCACTCGATGGTGTACACGTGGTAGTTCTGGGGCGAGGTAGCGGTATTGCCGCTGTATTGAGCGTGGCCGTTATTGTCCCAATGCACGGTGCCGTATACCTTGTTTTCGGCGTTGATGTGCTCCATAACGTCGATTTCGCCGCAGGCCGGCCAGCCCACCTGCCCGATGTTGCCGCCCAGCATCCAGAAGGCCGGCCACAACCCTTGCCCCTGCGGCATCTTGATGCGGGCCTCCACCTTGCCGTACTTGAATTCCCGTACGCCCTGGGTTTTCATGCGGGCCGAGGTGTAGGCGAAACCGCCCACGTTTTCGCGGCGGGCCGTAATCTGCAACTCGCCGTTTACGGCCCGGGCATTGGCGGCCTGGTAATACTGCCGCTCGTTGTTACCCCAGCCGTTGTTGTTACCGGTTTCAAAGCGCCAATCGGGTCCGATGCCGTTGTTGAATTCGTCGGCCCACACCAGTTGATAAGATTGGGCCCGGACCAGTGGCAGGCTCAGTAAGCTCAGCAGCAAAGTGCTCAGCAAACAGGTAAGAAATGTTTTCATAGGATGGGTAGGAAAGTGGTGGAAAATAGAACGAGGCCGGCTGGAACAGATGGCTGTTTCAGTGTCGACTAATAGTCAAACTATCTTCTTTTTATCCACAAAAGCAACCCAGCCATTCCGCTCGCAATCTGCGCGTTACCGTATTCTATACGCTTACCACACACTCCTAACGGAGTCGTTCTACCAACTCGTTCACTTTTCCTTGGCGGTCTTTTCCTACCGTAACCCGGATAAAAAACAACGATATTTTTTCCCGTGGGTCGAAATATTTTCCTGGGGTGAGTCCGGTCGGGACCTACAGTTCACAGGTGGCATCCACCCGCCCCTCAGGTATCAGAGGACCATCGGAGCGCAGAGGCGGGTGGATGGGGTGGGGCGAGTCGCGGAGGAAGCCGGCGGGGCGGCCGGTGAGGACTGCCTGGATTTCGGCCACGACCGACAGGGCTATTTCCTCGGGGGTTTCGGCTCCCAGGTTCAGGCCGATAGGGCTGTGGATGCGGCCCTGCAAGCGTGGGGCGGCGTCGGAGAAGTCCTGGGTGAGCTCTTCAAGCAGGCGTTCATACTTCTTGCGCGGCCCCAGCAACCCGATATACGTGGTGCTAGAGTCGGGCAGCAGGTGGCGCAACACGGCCAGATCGTAGTAGTAGTTGTGGGTCATCAGCAACGCGAAGCTGCCATCATGTGGTTGCCCTTCTATCTGGGCCAATGGCAGCACCCGCACTTCGTCGGCCTCCGGGAAGCGGTTTGCGGCGGCCTGAACCGGGCGGCCATCCACCACCCGCACCCGCCAGCCAAGGCCGGCAGCCAGGCGGACCAACGGCTGCACATCATTACCGGCTCCGTATACGGTCAGGCGCACGGGCGGGCGCAGGATTTCCAGGCTCACCCGCACCACGCTGCTACCCACCGGGTAGTGACGAGTGGCGGGCTGACCGGCCGCCAGCGCGGTGCGGGCATCGGCAAGCAGCTGGCCGTACAGAGCGGCGTGGGCGGGCACGGTGCTTTCCACGGTGCCGTCGGCCAGCAGCAACAGCCGCTCCCCTACCCGCACCCCGGAATCCGGCCCAGCCGTGCTGAATAGGGTTACGATGACGGCGGGCGCTTCCACGCCCCCGGCCCAGCGGCGCAACAGTTCCACGGGATTATCGGAATTCTGGAAGTCGAGGGGTTCGAGCAGAATCTGCACAACACCCTGGCAGCCCAGCGCGGCCCCGAATTGCAGGTCGTCGTCGGGGTCAGTAGAATCGTAGGTGACCACCGTGGGGCGGCCCTGCCGGATTACGCGGCGCGCACGCTGGCGGGCGTCGCCTTCGAGGCAGCCCCCGCTGATGGCCCCGGTCAGGCGGCCTTCGTCGGTGACCAGCATCCGGGCGCCGGGGCGGCGGTAGGCCGAGCCAGCCACATCTACCACCGAAGCCAGGGCGCAGGCCCGGCCGGCGGCGCGGTGTTCGTCGTAGGCTTGCAGCAGGCGTTGAAGTTCGGTCATAAGTTGAGTGAGATTAGCATAAGGCAGTACGCCTGGCAATGGGGCGGGGTTCCATAAACCACCAGCTCATCGCCGTGGTTTCCTTGGCGACGACAACGTGCCAAGTAGAAAAGCGGCAGCCCCCAGCCGCTTCTATTCTGTTTCCAGCTTTCCTACTTACCTTTTAGCCTCCTCTTTCTTTCTTTGCGTCCTTCTGCGCCATGTCAATCCGTGTTCCCACCTACCAGTTGGCGGCTCTGCAAGAACCAGCGGAAAAACCGGCGGCTTTTTTCTTTCTGGGGCCAGATTCCGCAGTGCCCCACCTGCCCATCGACCGGCCGTATCGGAGCAACTATTACAAAATCGGCCTTTGCCGGGAGGGTCGCGCCCGCCTCAACGTCAACCTGGAGTCGTACGTCGTCGAGCCCGGTTCGCTGATGGTTTTATCGCCCCACGTCATCAAGCAGTGGCCCGCTATGGCGGCGGATATGGACGCGCTGAGCATCTTTTTCACCAAGGAATTCATTTCGGGCAGCGGCAGCTTCAACCCCGATAACTTCGCTTTTTTTGAGCGCGACGCCACGCATGTTTTGCAGTTGCCACCCGCTGCCGCCAAGCGCCTGAGCGGCCTGCTGCTGGCCATCGAGCAGAAATGCCACGAGCCCCACGCCTACCAGGAGGAAATTTTGCGCAGCCTGCTTCATATTCTGCTCCACGAACTGGCCCCTATTTACAGCGCGCAGCACACTCCGTCGAACATCATTCGCACGCGCAGCCAGCTAATTACGGCCGAATTCAAGCAGCTGGTTAACAGCCACTACGCCACCGAGCGTAGCCTCGCTTTCTATGCCGATAAGCTCTGCATCACGACCAAGCACCTGGCCGAAACCGTGAAGGAAGTTACCGGCAAGCGCGCCGCGGAGTGGCTGGCGGAAGCCGTGGTGCTGGAGGCGCACGTGCTGCTCCAGAACCCGGCCCTGACCGTTGCCCAGATTGCGGAAACGCTGCACTTCGCCGACCAATCGACGTTTGGCCGGTTTTTTCGGCGCAGTGCCGGCGTGTCGCCGGCGGGTTACCGGCAACGCTGGGCCTAGCACTTGCCGCACTTGAGCCCACTATTCCCGCCGTTTGGCCCTTCTGCGGCCAGCGCCCATGCAGGACCTTTGGGCTATGAAAATTATCCTCACTGGTTCCCTCGGGAACATCAGCCAGCCCCTGGCTACTTCGCTGGTCCGGCAGGGCCATGCCGTTACTATCATCAGCCGCCAAACCGAGCGGCGACCCGCCATTGAGGCCCTGGGAGCCACCGCCGCCATCGGCTCAGTCGATGACCCCGAATTTCTGGCCCGCACGTTTGAAGGAGCCGATGCAGTGTACCTGATGGTGCCGCCCAGCTTCCAGGAGCCCGATTCGCGGGCGTACCACCAGCGCATCGGGCGTCACTATGCCCGGGCTATTAAGCAGTCGGGGGTGCGGCGGGTGGTGCAGCTCAGCAGCTGGGGCGCCCATCTGGCAGAGGGCACCGGCGGCATTCTAGGCACCCACGATGTGGAAATGATTCTGAAGACCGTGCCCGGCCTGGACCTCACGCACCTGCGGCCGACCTCCTTCTACACCAACATGAACAGCTTCGCAGGCCTGATTAAAGCGCAAGGTATAATCGGCGTTAACTACCCCGGCACTACTCGGGTGGCCTTCGTCCATCCCCTGGACATTGCCACTGCCGCCGCCGAAGAGTTGGCCCAACCTTACTTAACAACCAACCAAACAGTCCGCTACGTGGCCAGCGACGAACGTACGGCCGACGAGGTAGCGCAGGTTTTGGGAGCCGCTGTTGGGCAGCCCGACCTGCGGTGGGTAGCATTTACGAATGAGCAGATGCGGGAAAACCTGGTAGTAAACGGCGTACCGCCCGACCGCGCATCCGAAATTGCGGACATCTACGCCAGCATCGGCAGTGGGAAGCTGGGCGAGGATTACGAACAGCACAAGCCCGCCATGGGTCAGGTGAAGCTGGAGGATTTCGCCCAGGAATTCGCAGCGGCTTTTTAGGGTGTAATATGCCTGCGGGCCGCAACGCAGCAAGCCCTCAACTCCTCGTTGCGCAAGCCTGCTAACAAACGGAAAGACCGCTGCCAGTTTGGCAACGGTCTTTCCGTTTGTTAGCAAAGGCGGCCTCCAACTGCTCATGGAAACCCTGTTTAGCTGCTCTTGTTACGCCGGCTGGCGCAACGCCTCCAGCACCTTATCGGGCGTGATGGGGAGGCTGCGCATACGGCGGCCGGTGGCGTTGAAGATGGCGTTGCCCACGGCCGCGGCCACGCCCACCATACCCAGCTCGCCGATGCCTTTTACGCCCAGATAGTTGATGTAGGGGTCGGTTTCGGGCACGAATTCTACCTGGATGTTGGGGATATCGGCGTTGACGGGCACGTGGTAGCCGGCCAGGTCGGCGTTGGTGTAGCGGGCGTAGTTGGGGTCGCGGAAGGTGTCCTCCATCAGGGCCGCGCCGATACCGTAAATGGCCCCGCCCATCATCTGGCTGGTGGCAGTTTTCAGGTTGAGCACCGTGCCCACGCCGTGCACGCCCACCCAGCGGGTGATGCGCACCGTGCCTAGGTCGGGATCCACTTCCACCTCGCAGAAGTGCGCCCCGAACGAGTGCATGGAGTGGCCACCGGTTTTCTTCTCCTTGTTATCGTTGTTGGGGTCGGCCCCGTTCTGGCCGAAGTTCTTTTCCTCATAGCCCGCGCCGTATTTACCGGTGCCGCTGCCCTCAATATCGGGCTGGCCGTTGCGGCCGAGGGCGGCCAGCAGCGTTTCGCCCTTCTTGGGGTCTTTGGCGAGGAACATGCGGCCCAGCTCCACTTTCACGTCGGTGGGTTTGGCCTTGTAGAGGGGCGACTTCTTATCGGCCACCGCCATCTTCACCACTTTATCCCACACGTCTTCGGCGGCGGCCATGATGGACGAGGCCACGGTGCCGGCCGCCACCGAGCCGCCCGAGCCGGGGGCCGTGGGCAGGCGGGTGTCGCCTAATTCAAAGCGGATTTTCTCGGGCGGCAACCCGAGCGCATCAGCCGAAACCTGGGTCATAACGGTGTAGGTGCCGGTGCCCAGGTCGGTGGCGCCGGCCTCTACTACGGCGTGGCCATCCGCAAACAGGCGGACCCGAGCCGTGCCCTGGGAGCTGTGCACGGGGTAGGTGGCCGAAGCCATGCCGTGGCCCACCAGCATGCGGCCCTTACGGTTCTGGCCGGGCTTGGCGTTGCGCTTGTCCCAGCCGAACAGCTCGGCGCCGCGGGTATAGCACTGCTTCAGGCTCTTGCTGCTCCAAGGCTTGTCGTTGCTGTAATCGTGGTCGGCGTAATTGCGGAGGCGGATTTCGAGCGGGTCGATGTTGAGCTGGTTGGCCAGATCGTCCATCGACGACTCCAGCGCAAACGAGCCGGGGGCCTCACCGGGTGCGCGCATCCACACCGAGGTCATCACGTTGGCCCGGGCCAACTCGTAGGTAGTCGAATAGTTGGGGCAGGCATAGAGCATGTCCATGATCTTGCCGTTCGACTCGGTGTAGTTGTCCCAGGGCGAGGTAGTGGCCTTCTTCGAGTGTACTATCGACACCAGTTTACCATCGGTCGTAGCACCTAGCTGAAGGGTCTGCTCCTGGTCTTCGCGGTGGCCGACGCCGGTAAACATCTGCTGGCGGGTGAGAGCCAGCTTCACCGGCCGGTTCACGGCCTTGGCGGCCAGCACCGTGAGAATGGTGTGGGGCCAGAACGAGCCCTTGCAGCCGAAACCACCCCCGATGTACTTGGTCACTACCCGGATCTGCTCCCGGGGCATGCCCAGCAGGTCGGCCAGCGCACCCTGGTGCATGGTCACGTTCTGGCTCGACTCGTACACCGTCAGCTTATCGGTGCCCTCCCACACGGCCAGCGTGGCGGCGGGCTCCATGGGGCTGTGGTGGTTGATGGCGTGCACGTAGGTGGCCTCGTGCTTGATGGCGGCCCCGTCGTAGGCCTGCTTAGGGTTGCCGCGCACCACGTGGCTGTCCTTCTTGCCCTGCTGAATTTTCTGGGGGTCGAATAGCTCCGCCTTGGGGTCGTGGTAGGAGTCGATGGGCGCGTCGGCCTGGTAAGTGACCTTAATAAGCGCCGCCGCCTGGGTAGCCGCCTCCAGCGTGGCCGCTACCACCAGGGCAACTGGCTGACCGGCGTACTGCACCTGGTCGTCCTGCATGGGCAGGTAGCTTTGGGCCGCCCGCCACTTCTCTACCTGCTTGGGCGTTTTAGCCGGCTTGGGCAGGTTTTGGTGGGTGAAGATGTTGAGGATGCCCGGCTCCTTGGCCGCCCGCGAGGTGTCGATGTTGGTGATGCGGCCCTTGGCGATGGTGCTGGTTTTGAGCACGCCGTACACCGTGCCGGGCACGCTTATTTCGGCCGAGTAGCGGGCTGCGCCGGTTACCTTGGCTGGGCCGTCCACGCGGTCCATTGGTTTGCCGACTACGTTGGTGGGCGCGTTTTCTTTCTGGTTGGAAGTATTGCTGGTCATATCCATGATGTTGTATGGTTGTCCGTCATGCTGAGCGCAGCCGGAGGCGAAGTCGAAGCATCTCTACCGCAATGGTAACGCTGCCGATTAGTCAGCGGCCCAACGAAGCAGTAGAGATGCTTCGACTTCGCTCCGTCGCTGGCTCTATGCGCCACATGCTCAGCATGACGCTCTGTTATCCTACTCAGGCAGCTACCTCACTTAAGGCCCGTACCAGCGTGTTCTGCGCCATTTCTACTTTGAAAGCGTTGTGCTCCCGGGGCTTGGCTCCGCGCAGTGCCGCTTCGGCAGCAGCCCGGAACACGGCCTCCGACGGCGCCTTGCCCACCAGCAACTTCTCGGCTTCGGGCGCGCGCCAGGGCTGAGTTCCTACACCACCCAGTGCTACTTTGGCCGAGCGGATAACCCCCCCCTGCACTTCCAGCCCCACCGCCGCCGACACCAGCGCATAGGCGTACGATGCCCGGTCGCGCACCTTCAGGTACATCGACTTACGGGCCGCCTCAGTTTGCGGAATGGTTACGGCTACCAGCAGCTCATCGGCTTCGAGCACGGTTTCGCGCTGGGGCGTGGTGCCAGGGAGCAGGTAGAATTTAGTGATGGGCACCTCGCGTTGCTTGCCCTTGGCGTTTTCCAGCGTCAGCACGGCGTCGAGGGCGGTGAGGGCCACGGCTAGGTCGCCGGGGTAGCTGGTGGCAATGCAGGTTTCACTGGTACCGAGGATGGCCAGATTGCGGTGGTCGCCCTCCAGGGCGGGGCAGCCGGTGCCGGGCTCGCGCTTGTTGCAGGGGAAAGCGGTGTCGCGGAAGTAGCCGCAGCGGGTGCGTTGCAGCACATTGCCTCCAATGCTGGCCATGTTGCGCAACTGGGCCGAAGCCGCCAGCAGCAGCGACTGCGACACAGCCGGAAAGTTCTGCACCACCAGCGGGTGCTCACCCACGTCGCTCATGCGCTCCAGGGCTCCGATGCGCAACCCGTTTTTGTTCATTTCAATACCCCGAAAGGGCAGCATGTTCACATCAATGAGCTGGTCGTGGTTTTCCACGTTCAGCTTCATCAGATCAAGCAGCGTGGTACCGCCGGCAATGAAGGCCGCCGATTTGTCGTCGCGCTTGGCCGCGGTAGCTTCCTTTGCTTTTTCGGCCTGGAGGTAGGAGAAGTTATTCATGGGGTCTGATAGTCTTAAGCTTGGGAACTTGGATGCCGGCCGTGCGCAGCACAACCAGTTACTGCTGGGGGCACTACCCCATTTTCCCTTTCGCTTCCAAAATGGCGGCCGTGATGTTAGGGTAGGCGCTGCACCGGCAGATGTTGCCGCTCATCCATTCGCGCACTTCGTCGGCCGAACCGGCGTGCCCCTCTTTCACGCAGGCCACCCCCGACATAATCTGGCCGGGGGTGCAATAGCCGCACTGGAAGCCGTCGTGCTTCAGGAAAGCCGCCTGCATCGGGTGCAGCTCCTCGCCTTTAGCCAAGCCCTCAATCGTGGTAATTTCCTTGCCCTGGGTCATCACGGCCAGGGTCAGGCAGCTGTTCACGCGGCGGCCATCCACGAGCACGGTGCAAGCGCCGCACTGGCCATGGTCGCAGCCCTTTTTCGAGCCCGTCAGGTCGAGGTACTCGCGCAGGGCGTCGAGCAGCGTTACACGGGGCTCGGCCTGAATGGTGCGAGCGGTGCCATTTACCCTTAGGCTGATGGAAGAAACGCCCTCCACCTTCTTCGAGAGGGCCGTCAGGCGCTCGGCCTGGCTGATAAAGGGGGGAGCCAGAGCCAGGCCCAGGATGCCGCCGGCCTGCTTCATAAACGTACGGCGCGACCCTTCACTGGCGGGTTGGCCCTGGCCACCGGCCGGGCCAGCGGGGGTAGATTGATCGGACATAAACGAAATCGTAGGGGTGAAAGGAACCGCCGCTGGAAGGCAGCAAACCGAAATGTGGCTGATGGGTAAACACGCATTTGCCCGCCGGGTTCGGCGTGGCCGACACATAATTGGAAGCGGGGCCGAAGGCAACGGCAGCAGGAGGCGCTATTTTCTTACGCGAAAACTCCACTGTACGTTCTACTGCGCCTTTACTCTACTGCTTGTTCTACGCATCACCCGAATGGACATCCTCTCTGACTATCAGCTCCTTGCTGCCATAACAAGCCTCCAGTGATTGTAGCTGCTCACCTGAGAAAGTCAGTTTCCCGGCTTGCCCAGTCCAAAGTAGTCGCGGCCAAAAAGCAGGCATGATCATTTCTATTCGTTATAATTATACATATAAAATATTTAATTATTAGATAAAAATCCCTATATTCCTTACCATCATGCTGTTATCCTTCACCCTCATCACCCCTAGCTATGAGTGAGCCCAACAATTTCCCCGACCCTGCTCAGGAAGCCACCGACGACTGCACTCAGCAGGTGCTCGTTTCGTCGGATAACTGGCAGGAAACCGTTGACTTGTATGAGCTAGCACTAGGGAAATCACCTAGTCCGGACAAACCACCCAAGGCGGTATTCGATCTGGGTGGGGGCAATAAGCTCTGCGTCATCCAAACCGACGAAGAGAAGGCATTGCTTGATCAAACAGCCAAACCCGCTTTTTTCCTGGAGCTACGGACCTCCCAACTGGTAAAAGATGTCCTGACGAAAGCGCACAGTTTGGGGGCGAAACTCGTCATTCCTTACACGCCTATCGAGGTACGTTCAGTGCCTCAGCAACCAGGCGGTGTAGCGTATCTGTTTTTAGGTAGTGCCCGGTTGCCCCAGCGCCTTAAGGCCACCGCCCCAGAAGCGGAGTTGGGGTTCATCCATAACCCCAACTGGTAACTCCACCCGAGCGGCCCGCCACAGTGCGGCCGCCTTTTTTGCCGGTAGTATGCGTGCCAATCAGCGTCGTTGCCCCGTTCTGTTCTTCTGCCTTACCTACACACCTATGAAACGCTCCCTGGTTGTGCTGTTTCTGAGCTTGCTGGTGATGGAACCACCCGCAGTTGCCCTTCCGACCCCCGATGATAGCTTGCGACAGTTGCTGCGCACCAAACGCCGGCCCGATACCGTGCGGGTACGGCGGCTCCAGGCCCTGGCTCACCTGCTTAAGAATACTGATGCCGTTCAGGCTACCCAGCTGAGCCTCCAGGCCCTGCAACTGGCCCGCGCCCTAACCGATTCGGTGGGCCAGGGCGAGGCGCTGCTGGCGCTCGGCAACCTGTATCGCCGCCAAGACCAGCCGGCCCGGGCCTACCGCTATGCCCAGCAGGCCCGCCGCCTCTACGCCCACCGCCACAACAGCCAGGGCGAAGGCCGCGCCTGGCTGGAGCTCGGGACTCTGGGCATGGTGCAGGACAACCCCGTGGAAGCCCTGGCGGCCGCGCTGCGGGGCTTGCCCAAGGCCGAGCGCGCCCAGGATCTGAAAACCCAGTCCCGGCTCAGGTTCGTGATGGGCACGGCCTATTACCAGACCGGTAACTATGCCGAAGCCCTGCCGGTGCTCCAAGCCACGCTCCGAAATGGCCGGCAACTCGCAGACCATCAACTGGTAATGTCGTCGCTGAGCACACTCGGCGATACGTACCAGATGTTGGAGGACTGGCCCCGGGCCCGGCGCTGCTACCAGCAGGCCCTGCGCCTGAGCCGACAGCAGGGCGACCAGCAGGGCGAGGCAGGCTTCGAAGTCAGCCTGTCGGACGTGTACAGCCAGCTGGGCGACCCGGTAGCGGCCCTGGCCCACGGCAAACGGGCCCGCCAACTGGTGCGCCTCAGCGACGATGCCTTCAACCGGTCGGCGGTGGCGCTGGCGCTGGCCCGCGCCTACCAGCTGGGCCGCCAGCCCGACAGCGCGCTGGTACTAGCCAACGCGGCGCTGGAACTGGGCCAGCAGAGCGGACGTAAAAGCATTGTGCGCGGCGCGGCCCGCCTGCTGGCCGAAACCTACGCCGACCAAACCGATTTTGGGCCGGCCTACCGTTTTCGGACGTTGCAGATGGCCTACGACGAAACACTTTCGGGGGAGGACACCCAGCGCCGCACCGGCGCTTTGCGCTACAGCTACGAGCTGGACAAGAAGCGCAGTCAGATTGCCCTGCTCACCAAAACCCGCCAGCTCCAGACCCAGAAGGCGGGCCGCCAGCGCCAGCAATTCTATGCCCTGCTCGCGGGCCTGGGCGGCGTGCTGCTGCTGGCCGGTTTGCTGCTGCGCAACGTGTATCTTAAGCAGGCCAGCAACCGCCGCCTGAAGGAAAAAAACCAGCAGATTGCCGCCCAGCGCGACCACCTCGACCAAACCCTAAACGAGTTGCAGGCCGCCCAGGCCCAGCTGGTGCAGCACGAGAAGCTGGCCTCGTTGGGCGAGCTGACGGCTGGCGTGGCCCACGAAATGCAGAACCCGCTCAACTTTATCAACAACTTTTCCGATGTCAGCCTGGAGCTGATTGACGAGCTTACCGAGGAACTGAATAAGGAGCACCTCTCGGCGGCCGGCCGGGCCCTGAGCACGGAGCTGCTGACGGAGTTGCGCGAAGACCAGGCCTGCATCAACCAGCACGGGCACCGCGCCGCCCGCATCGTGAAAAGCATGCTGGAGCACTCCCGCGCCAGCAGCGGCCAGCCCCAGGAAACCGACCTCAACGCCCTGGCCGACGACTGCCTGCACCGCGCCTACCAGCACTGGCTGGCCGCACACCCGGGGTTCAGCGCCCACTTTACCCTGCACCTGTCCCCTCACCTGCCGCAGTTGCGGGTGGTACCCCAGGACCTGTGCCGGGTACTGCTCAACCTGTTTACCAATATGTTCTATGCCCTGCACGAAAAGCAGCAGCAGCAGGGCCCCGCTTTCCAGCCCGAAGTAAGCCTGGGCACCCAGCAGACCGCCACGGAGGTAGGCATATGCGTCCGCGACAATGGCACCGGCATGAGCCCGGCCGTGCGCAGCCGCGTGTTCGAGCCCTTCTTCACCACCAAACCCACCGGCGAAGGCACCGGCCTAGGCCTCTCCCTGAGCTACGATATCGTGACCAAGGGCCACCGCGGCACCTTCAGGGTGGAAAGCCAGGAAGGCGAGTACACCGAGTTCATTATAGGCCTGCCCCTCTCGCTGGCTGTTGGAGCTGCCCCAGGGCCATCGGTCCGGGCCACCATTGCGGCCTGACGGGCCAGGTTAGCCGGCCCGGCAAACACGCCGGTAAAAGCAAAAGCCCCGCTTGCTGGTAGCAAACGGGGCTTTACGTAGAGGGGATGGGATTCGAACCCACGATGAGCTTGCACCCATACACACTTTCCAGGCGTGCTCCTTCAACCACTCGGACACCCCTCTGGGTGCGCATCCAGGATGCGGTTAGGTGGCGCAAAATAACACCCGATTTTTGGGATACGCAAGCTCCGGCAGCCCTAAACCTCAGATTGGCGTGATTTCGCCGCGCAAGTCTTGGGCCAGCAGGCGGCGGGCCTGGGCGGGGTTATCGCTGAGGCCGAGCACGAACATGAGCTTGGTGATGGCCGCTTCCACCGTAATATCGTCGCCGCCCACAATCCCGATATCGGAGAGGTAGGCGCTGGTTTCGTAGCGGCCCTGCAACACCCGGCCCTCCTCGCACTGGCTCACGTTGAGCAGCAGCACACCCCGGTTGGTAGCCTCGCGCAGGCACCCCAGGAACCAGGGCGCGGTGGGCGCGTTGCCCGAGCCGTAGGTTTCGAGCACGCAGCCGCGCAAGTCAGCCACCTCCAGCTGGGCGCGCACCATGCGTTCGGTCAGGCCCGGGAACAGGCGCAAGATGGTTACCCGCTCCTCCAGCCGCTCGTGCACCCGCAAAGGGCCGGCGGGTAGCAGCCGAATCTGCTCGTCGTTGAAGGCCAGTTCGATACCGGCCCGGGCCAGGGGCGGGTAGTTTTCGCTGCGGAAGGCGTCGTACTGCTGGCTTTCCACCTTTTTGGCCCGGTTGCCCCGGATGAGCAGGTCGTTGAAGAACAGGCACACCTCGGGCACGCGCACGGTTTTGGCCATCGGGTGGCGGGCGGCGGCCATTTCGAGGGCCGTAACCAGGTTGCGGCGGGCATCGGTGCGGATACGGCCCACGGGTACCTGGGCCCCGGTAAAGACCACCGTTTTGCCCAGGTTTTCGAGCAGAAAGCTCAGTGCCGCCGCCGAGTAAGCCATGGTATCGGTGCCGTGGAGCACCACGAAGCCGTCGTAGCGGTCGTAGTTTTCGGCAATGAGGGCGGCCATGCGCAGCCAGTCGGCGGTGGTCACGTTGCTCGAATCGATGGGCTCGCCCAGGTTGGTCACGTCCACCTGCATGTTGAGTTGGCGCAGCTCCGGCATCTTGCGCCGGATCTGGTCGAACTTCATCGGCACCAGCTCGCCCCGCTTGTTGTAGGCCATACCGGCCGTGCCGCCGGTGTAAATAACGAGAATGGAGGTTTCGGGGGCGGAGGACAGCGTTACGGGCACGGGTAGGAACGGGTTCGGGTGGAGCCGCTAAGGTAGTCGTTGGTTTTTGGTGGTGAGGCGGTGATGGCAGTGATGAGGGCAAAAAGCCCGTCATGCTGAGCGAAGGCGCAGCCGCAGTCGAAGCATCTCTACCGCAATGGCAACCCTGTCGATTGCAACGAAGCGGTAGAGATGCTTCGACTGCGCTCAGCATGACAGTTCTCTTCTCCCCTACTTCCCCACCTCCCCAAACAGTGCCAGCGTGTTGCGGGTCGTGGCGGCGGCTACTTCTTCCACTGGGCACCCCAGCAGCTCGGCTACCCGGTGGGCCACCAGGGGCACGTAGGCGGGCTCGTTGCGCTTGCCGCGGTGGGGTATGGGGGCCAGGTAAGGGCAGTCGGTTTCCAGCAGCAGGTGCTCCAGACCAAGGCCGGGCAGCACCTTATCGAGGCCGCCGTTCTTGAACGTGGCCACGCCCCCGATGCCTAGCCGGAAGCCCAACCGGACCACCTCCTCGGCTTCGGCCGGGGTGCCCGAGAAGCAGTGAAATACCCCCCGCAGGCTGCCGTCCTGGGCCTGGGCAATGATGTCGGCGGTTTCGCGGAAGGCTTCGCGGGTGTGCAGCACCAGGGGTAGGTCATGCTTTTTGGCGAGGGCCACCTGCACCCGCAGGGCCTCCTGCTGCTCGGCGAGCAGGGTTTTATCCCAGTACAGATCAATGCCGCACTCCCCCACCGCCGCGAACGGCCGGCGGCCCAGCCACTCCTCCACCTCGTAAAGCTCCCGCTCCAGGTTGCGCGTGACGTGGCAGGGGTGCAGGCCCATCATGGCGTAGCACTGCGTGGGGTAGCGCGCTTCCACGTCCAGCATGGCCTCAATGCTTTCGTGGTCGATGTTGGGCATGAAGATCGTTTCGATGCCGTTTTCATAGGCCCGGAGCAGCATCTCGTCCTGATCGGGCTGGAAATGGGGCGAGTACACGTGGGCGTGGGAATCGGAAAAGGTCATGTTGGAAGACTGGGGAACTGGGGTGTAGGGATAGGCCACAAAGATACTGTCATCCTGAGCGGAGCGAAGGACCTTGTACCACAGCACGGTGGGTGGTACAAGGTCCTTCGCTCCGCTCAGGATGACAGTATCTCAACTCAGCCCCAAACCGCTACAGCTCCACCGTGCCCTGCTGGCGGATGTCGCGGCTGGAGGAGCCGGCGAGCAGGGTAAAGCGGCCGGGCTCCAGGGTCCACTGCTTCTGGGCTTCGTTGTAGAAGCGGAAGGCGTCGGGGCTGAGGGTGAGGGTGACGGTTTTGCTTTCGCCGGGCTTCAGAAACACCTTCTGGAAGGCTTTAAGCTCCTTTTCGGGCCGTTTCACGCTGGCCTGGTCGTCGTGCACGTAGAGCTGGACCACCTCGGCCCCGGCCACTTTGCCGGTGTTGCGCACCGACAGCGTGACGGTGGCGCTGCGCGAGCCGGGCTTCACCTCCATTTTGCCGTACTCGAAGCTGGTGTAGCTCAGGCCGTGGCCGAAGGCGAACTGGGGCGCCACTTTATAGGTGTCGAAGTAGCGGTAGCCCACGTAGATATCGTCCTTGTAGGTCTGCTTGAGCGGGTTGCCGGGGGTGCTGGGGTACTCGCCGAGCTTGTGGGCGGGCGAGTCTTCGAGTTTCACGGGGAAGGTGAAGGGCAGCTTGCCCGAGGGGTTCACGTCGCCGAACAGCACGTGGGCCAACGCGTTGCCGCCTTCCATGCCCGGATACCAGGCCTCCACAATGCCGCGGGCCTTGCCGGCCCAGGCCGATACATCAATAGCCCCTCCGCCCATGAGCACCACCACGGTGTTAGGCTGGGCGGCCAGCACGGCATTCACCAGCTCATCCTGGCCGAATGGCATCTTCATATCGGGCTTGTCGTAGCCCTCGGCGTCGTACGCGTTGTCGCTCCACACCTTGTAGTCGTAGCCGTGGGTCGAGCCGCCCACGAAGATGGTCACGTCGGCGGCCTTGGCGGCGGCTACGGCCTGGGCAATCAGCTTCGGGTCGGCTTTCTGACCGCGGGCAATGGTGTAGCCGGGTACGTAGTTGATCTGGGCATTGGGGCCGAGGGCCTTTTGCAGGCCCTGGAGGGGCGTAATTTCGTACTTGGCCTTCACCTGGGAGCTGCCGCCGCCCATGGAGTTGGGCCGGGTGGCGTTGGCCCCGATAACGGCGAAGGTCTTGGTGGTTTTGCTCAGGGGCAGCAGGTTACCTTCGTTTTTGAGCAGCACGATGCCTTCCTCGGCCACCTTGAGGGCCGTGGCCTGGTGCTCGGCCGAGTTATAAATGCCGGCCTTGCGCTTGGCACCCTCCAGCATGTTGGTGGCGTACATCACGCGCAGAATCCGGCGCACTTTGTCGTCGAGCATGGGCACCAGTGCCGGGTCCTTCTTCACGGCCTCCAGCCCCGCCGTCCCGAAGTAGAACCGGTCGTAGAGGTTGACCTTCATGGCGGGCGTGAGGACGCTGGCCGTCTGGTCCACCGACTGGTACATGAGGGTCAGGTCGGTGCCCATTTCCAGGTCGGTGCCGTTGCGCATGGCTTCCTGGGTGTCGTGCACCGAGCCCCAGTCGCTTATCACCAGTCCCTTGAAGCCCCATTCGCCCTTCAGAATATCGTTCATCAGGTAGGCATTCTCGGTGGCGTAGGTGCCCCGGAACTTATTGTAGGAACCCATCAGCGTGTACACGCCGCCTTCCTGCACGGCGGCCTTGAAGCCCGGCAGGTAGATTTCGCGCAGGGCCCGCTCGCTCATGTCCACGTCGATGTCGTTGCGGTGCAGCTCCTGATTGTTGGCGGCGTAGTGCTTCACGCAGGCCGAAACGCCCTGGTCCTGCACCCCCCGGATGTAGCCAACCACCATTTTCGAGACCAGGTAGGGGTCCTCGCTCAGGTACTCGAAGTTGCGGCCGTTGAGGGGCGTGCGGATGATGTTGATGCCGGGCCCCAGAATCACATCCTTGCCCCGGAACGCAGCCTCACTGCCCAGTACCTCCCCGAAGGCGTAGCCTAACTCGGGGTTCCAGGTGGCGGCCAGAGTGTTACCGGTGGGCAGGTAAGTGCCGGCGTCGTTCACATCCTTATCTACTTCCCAGTCGCGGCCGTGCTCCACGCGCACGCCGTGGGGGCCGTCGGAGGTTACCAGCTCCGGAATATTGAGCCGGGGCACGCCGCCCGAGGTGAAGGAGGAGCTGGCGTGAATCATGGCAATTTTCTCCTCCAGCGTCAGCTTTTGCAGCAGCGCGTCAATCTTGGCCTCGTTGGCCAGCAGCTGCTGCTGGCGGTTGACTTCCACGGCCGCGGGAGAGTCGGTGGCGGCAGTTTCGGAAGTGGAGGTAGTGGTCTGGCACGACGCGCAGAACAGCGCGGCCGCCAGGATTGCGGCCCGGGAGTGAAATAGGAACATAGAGAAGCGCAGAACGTGGTGGGAAATTAGTGGTGAGAACAACCCCACTACACCTGGTTGGCCGAAGCCGACGGGGCATAGTATCCAAATGTAAGTCGCTCGGCCAGCAAAAACCACCCACACGCCATGCAAACAGGGTTTCGCGCTAAGCGCCCCGCTTTCACCCATACGCTTAGGGCACACGCACTCCGGCCTTTTGCAGACTCCTCCGGCCTCCCAAAGCGGAACCCGAAACGGTTAAAAAACAACCGGTTATTTATCGGTACCGGCGCCCTTTCCACTCGAAATGCAGGGGCAGCAGCCGGAACAGCACCAAACTGCCGGAAAGGGCCAGGGTGTATAGTTCGAACAGCGGCAGTAGCTCCAGCGGCGGCCGGCGGCCCACCCGCCGGAAGCAGACCCACGCCAGCGCGCCCTGCACCACCACTTTCGCGGCCCATACCGCCAGCGCCGCCCCGGGCCCCACCACGGCCAGCCCCAGCAGCACCAGATAGAACGAACCATAGAGCGCCAGGCACGCTTGCAGCCAGCCGGGCAGCTGCTCTACCCCGCGCAGCCACCGCCGCCGCTGGTGCAGCAGCCCCCGCCAGCTATACTGGGGCAGCGACTCGGCCAGCACTTCGGGCCGGTACAGATTGCGGCTCCCGAAACCCCGCGCCCCCAGGGCCTTGAATAGCTCAAAATCCTCGGTCACGGAAAACGGCAGGGCCTCGTAGCCCCCGGTGGCCTCGTAGGCAGTGCGGGTCACGAGCATGTTGTTGCCCATGGCCGTTACTGGTTGGCCCAGGTCCGTGACCACCTGCACCAGGCCCAGGGAAAGCAGCCAGTCGAGGCCCTGGAGGCGGTGGAAAAGCGCCGGACCCGTAACCAGCGTGATACCCGTAACGCTGCCTACGCCCGGGCCAAGGTGGGCCAGTAGGCCGGGGAGCCAGGTGACGGGCACGGCAATATCGGCGTCAGTGATAAAAAAGAAGTCGGTGGTAGCGGCCCGCGTGAGGTGGGCCAGCACGTTGGCCTTACCCCGGGCCGAGCCGAGGTTTTCCCGGATATCGAGCACTCGAAACGAGCCCGCGTAGCCCTGCATGGCCGCCGCCGCTACGGTCGTGGTTTGGTCAGTCGAGCCATCGTTGCCGAGCAACACTTCCACCAGCTCCGGTGGGTAGTCCAGTGCACGAATGGCCTGCAGGCAGCGGCCGATGGTGGCGGCTTCATCGCGGGCGGCAATCAGGATGCTCACCCGGGGCAACAGCTCCGGTACTGGCCCCAGCAGGCTCCCTCCTCCCCGGGCCAGCACCAGCGAGGCCGCGACCAGCAAGGTGAACCAACCCGTGAAGTAAAGCGCGAACAGGAGCATTTTTTAATTTTTGGTGGATTGTTTTGGTTGGAAAGAACGTCATTCAGAATGAAGGCCTTTCTACCCCTGCATCAATCATCAATCTTACAACGCCGCGAACCGGTAGCCTAAACCGGCGAAGTGACCGAGGTAGCGGGGCAGCACGTAGCGCAGGTTGGGGCTGGCCTTGACGCTGTCGTGGAACACAACGATGCTTCCGGGGCGGGTGAGGCGGATGGCGGTGGCCAGGCACTGGGCGGGGGCGTAATCCCGGTCGTAGTCGCAGGTGAGCAGGTCCCACATCACTACCTGGTGGGTGGCGTGCAGCTCCCGGGCCAGCCCGCGCGTGATACGGCCGTAGGGCGGGCGCAGCAGGGGCCGCGCCTCGGGCTGCAATGCCTGCAACACCGCCTGGCAGCGAGCCACGTCGGCCAGGTAGGCGGGGCGGGCATGGCGCCAGCCGCTGAGGTGGTGGTAGGTGTGGTTGGCCAGCCGGTGCCCCTCGGCCAGTACCTGCCGGGCCACCTCGGGGTGGCGCTCCAGATTCTCGCCCACGCAGAAAAATGTACCCCGCGCCTCGTAGCGGGCCAGTTGCTCCAGCACGAAGGGCGTCTCCTCCGGAATTGGCCCGTCGTCGAAGGTGAGGTAGAGCGTGGGCGGATCGGTGGCGGGCATGGTCCAGAGGCAGTCCGGAAACAGCCCCCGCACCAGCTCCGGCATGCGGTGTAAGTGCAAGGTGAGAGGTGAGAGGTGAGAGGTGAGAGGTGAGTAAAGGAACGTCATTCTGAGCGAAGGCGTGAGCCGTAGTCGAAGAATCTCTACCGCTCCGCTGGCATATTTTCGAGTATCAGCAAGCGAAGTTCTTTGGCTGCGCTCAGCATGAGTGTTCCTATCTCTTCACTCATTGGCAAAAGCCGCTAGCTCAATTTCCCGCCACAACCGCCGGGCGCTTTCGGCCCAGCTGAAACGCGTTACGTTGCGGTAGCCCCGCGTTACCAGCTCCTCCCGGTAGTCGGCTGACTGGTAGACCCGGGTGAGGCCGGCGGTTATGGATTCGACGGAAAATGGGTCGACGAGGCAGGCGGCATCGCCGGCTACTTCGGGTAGGGAGCTGCAATTGGAGGTGATGACGGGCGAGCCGCAGGCCTGGGCCTCGATGACGGGAATGCCGAAGCCCTCGAAGTAGGGCACGTAACAGGTACCAAGGGCGGCGGCGTAGAGTTCCACCAGTTCAGTGTCGGTTACGCGGCCGGTCAGGTGCACATCATGGCGGTGCGCCAGCTGCTGGTACACGTCGAAGATGGGGCCGGCTTTCCAGGCAGTGCGGCCCACAACTAGCAGCTTTACCGGGGCGTTGGTGGCGGCTTTGAACGCGTCGAAGGCCCGCAACAGGTTCACTAGGTTCTTGCGCGGCTGCAAGGCCCCCACGAACAGGAAGTAGGATTTGCCGGCCGCGTACCGTTCCCGGGTAGCCCGCTGTTGCTCCGGCGGCTGGGGCTGGAAGTGCGCATCCACGGCGTTATACACCACACTAATCTTGGCCGGATCGGTACCGTAGCGGGCCGTAATGTCCTGCTTGGTGGCTTCTGACACGGCCACCAGCCGCGCCGAGGCCCGGGCGAAACGGGGCGTGAAGAAGCGGTAATAGGCCAGCACCAGCCGGTTCACATCTTGCGGAAAGTGCTCGAAGGCCAGGTCGTGGAGGACCGTCACGCGGGGCACTTGGGTGCGCAGCGTGGTGAAGCCATCCGGGCTCAGGAATACGGCCGGGCGGTGCCGGGCCAGCCAGCGGGCCAACGCCCCCTCGAACCAGGCCACCCACAGCAACGGGTGCCGGGCCGGCGGACTCAGCACATGGGCCACCACGTTCGGTCCCAGCAGATACCGTTCATCAAATGCCCGGTCGAAGAGGAAGTGAAACGTGTGCTCCGGCTGCTGCCGCACCAACTCGCGCAACACTTCGAGCGTGAACCGCCCAATACCCTCCAGCTTATCGCCGGGCAGCAAAAAACGGACGTTGACGGCGATGTGCATGGCAGTGAGTTGGAGTTGTAGAAACGCATCTTTGCGTCTCGTCGTTGCCGCTCTTAATCGTCCTGGGCTACCGTTCAACGTCAGCAACGATGAGACGCAAAAATGCGTCTCTACCCGTTTTCGGCCTTTTTTTTACGTTGTAGTACGGCTTTTATTTCCGCGACCCGCACCACGCCCAGCGCGAATACCAGCGCCAGCAGCCAGCAGGCGGCCAGGGCGGTTTCCAGCCACCAAGGCAAGCCGGCGTAGGTGCGCAACGCGTACCAGCCGCCGCAGAGGCCAGCGAAGGCCAGCGCCAGCCGGCCCAACATGCGGAGCGGCAGAGACACGCCGGTGCGGCGCGGCACCAGCCACACGTAGCCCACCGACACGAACACGGCGCACAACAGCGTGTTGGCGGCCCCGGCCAGCGCTCCGTAACGGGGCATGAGCAGAAAGTTGAGACCCACGTTGAGCGCGATGCTGCCCGTTACGAGCCAGGAAACCGGCTTCTCGTGGTCGGTGCTGGTGAGCAACGTGCTGTAAATAGCGAAGAACGCATGCACCAGCACGTTGAGAAACAGAATTTGCAGGCACTGGGTCATGCGCGCTATTTCGGCCGGGGTGCTGTGCTCGAACTGGAAGAACAGCACCTCGCCCCGAAACAGCCCGAAGGCTACCACCAGCAGCAACGGCACCGTGACGACGCGCTGGCCGAACCAGAGCAGCTCCTGCTGCTCGCCGGGCCGGCCGGTGGCCCGGGCGAAACGGGCAAAAAACAGCGGCAGCACCGTCCAAAGGTACATCATCACGGCATCGACCCAGCGGTAGGCGGCGGCGTAATAGCTGGCCTCACGGGCCGATACGAGCCGTTCGAGCATGAGCATGTCAATTCGTTCGTTCAGGCCATATACCAGCGTAATAAAGGCCAGCGGCAGGCTTTCGAGCAGTACTTGCCGGGCCTGCCGCCAGCGGGGGCGCAGGCGCACCCGCCCATAAAAGCGGCGGATAAGCCCAAAAAGCAGCAGCAGCGTGAACAGCCCCGCCGCCACCCGCGCCCCCACGAATCCTTCGAGCGTGAGGCCCAGCGGCAGCAGCGCCAACACCAGCCCCAGCAGCAGCACCCGCTCCAGCACCGAAAGCACGGCATCGGTATTAAAGCGCTGGTCGGCCTGGAGCACGCCCCGCAAAAACTGGGTGTATTGGGTGAACAGCAGTCCGGCCGCCGTTAGGGCCAGCACCAGCAGCCAGTAGCCCTGGTAGCCCAGCAGCCAGCCCAGCCCCACCGTGAGGCCCAGGAAGCCCACGCCCAGCCCGGCCCGCAGGGGCAGCAGCGTGGGAAAGAAATCGGTGAAGTAGCTGGCCGAAGCCGCCAGGCGCTTGGTGCTGAGCTGAGTAGTACCCAGATCGGAAACGGCCGCCACGATGGTGGCCAGCGTGAGCACGGCCGTGAAGGTGCCGAACAGCTCGTGGCCCAGGCGGTCCTGCACCACGTTTTCGAGCACCACCCAGCCGGGCTTCACCAGCAGGTTGAGCAGCACCACGAAGCCGATATTTCCGAAAAAGCGTTTGATGCGCGAGAAAAAGCTAGCCTGAGAAGAAGGAATTCGGGCCGCTGGCCGGGCCACAGTGGGCCCCTGCGAAGCAGCGGGGCGTAAAACTACACAAAAGCCGGTGGGCTTTGGGCGGGCCCACAGCGCTGCCAGCGGGCTTTTTTTCCGCTATCTTTGCCTGCCTTTGCCAGCGCATCTTCCCTTTCCACTTTCTGCTGGCGTGGCCTGTTTTGTCTATGTCGGAGCCTGTTTATTCGCTATTGGGCCTATGGCCGATTGTTAATCGTTGGAAGAAGCTGGTGCTAGCCGCCGTGGTGCTGGCCGCCGTGGTGAGCATCGTAGTGGCGCTGCTGCTGCCCAACATCTATAAATCGACGGCAGTCTTCATCCCCACCAACCCCCAGACTACCGACCCCGACCGCATTGCCACAGAAGGCAGCCGCCTCGAACTCAATGGCCGTACCGAAGACCTGGACCGCGTCATTACCATCGGCGAGTCGCAGCCGGTGGCCGATCTGGTGATCAAGCGCTTCGACCTCTACAAGCACTACAAAACTGGCCAGCCCGGCGACGATGCCGCCGACGATGCCACGTTGCGCGAGTTCGGCTCTAACCTGAGCATCGTGCATAACGAGCGCGACGCCATCGAGCTAACCTTCCTCGACCGCGACAAGAAGCTGGCCGCCGATATTGCCAACGCCATGGTGGAGGCCATCGACTCGGTGAACCAGCAGCTCACGCTCGAAAACCGACGCAACGTGCTCGGCATTTACGAACAGCGGTTCCAGTTTCTGAACACCGAGTTCGAGCGTTCACGCCAACTCTTGATTCAGGCCCGCAAGCGCTACGGCATTTACGGCCTGGAGCAGCAGTCGCGCTACCTGGGCCGCGAAATTGTGGAAGTGGAAAGCAAGCTGCACCAGGCCGAGGGCGAGGGCAACTCCGGCAAGGCCGCCGGCCTGCGCCGGGCCCTGCGCGGCCTGCTCCGCGCCGACGGCGGCAACGTCATGAACCTGGAAGCCTACACGATGGGCGTCGATTCGCTTAACCTGCTGGCCTCGCGCACGACCGACTTGCAGAATCGACTCGTAAAAGCCCGCGGCGATTACGAAACGGCCGACGTGTCGTTGAAAGGTAAAATCTCGTCGCTCTACATCGTGCAGAAAGCCTATCCGGCCACCAAGAAAAGCAAGCCCATCCGCTGGCTGATCGTGGTAGGATCTGTATTCCTCACCTTGGCCCTTTCCATCGTCGTGATTACGCTGCTCGAACTATGGCGGCGCACGACCCGGCCCCGCGTAGCAAGGGCTTAGGGGGTACTATCGGCGCGGCCGCTTTGTTCGGTAGCGGGCTGATTTTACTTGTAGCCAAGCGGACCGTTGCTGCCCTAATCGCGGCGTTGCCCTCCGCTTACAGAATCCGTGAAATCCGTTAAAATCCGCGCTAATCCGTGATCCGGCGACTAACCTCCCTGCTGCCCTCCGACCCGGCCCAACGGATTTTCGTAGGCTTCGTGCTGCTGCTGGTAACGGGCGGCGCGGCGGCGCTGCTGGGCAGTTCGCCCCAAGCCTTGTTGCCGGTGGCCGGTGCCCTGGGCCTGCTGGTGCTCTTCACCGAGTGGCGCATTCTGTATTACCTGCTATTCCTGACGCTAGCCTTCTCACGCGAAGTAGGACTCCCCGGCGGCCTGAGCCTCGACGTGCCCTCCGAGCCGCTGATGCTGCTGGTGACGGGCTGCGTGCTGGCTACCCTGCTTATGGGGCGGGCGTCCATTGCGAGCCGCGAACTGGCCCACCCCATCGTCATCATCTTGGCCCTGATGCTGTTCTGGTCGGTGGTATCGGCCGCGTTTTCGGTTGAGACCACCAAGTCTGTTAAGTACCTGCTGGCCAAGGTGTGGTACATCGTGCCGTTTGGGCTGGGTACGCTGCTGCTGCTGCGCCGGCCCGCCGACGTATGGCGGGTGGCCGGCATTTACATTGTGGGGGCAGCCCTCACGGTGCTCCTCACGGCGGGCAAGCACGCGGCCCATGGCTTCAGCTTCGACTCCATCAACGAGGCAGTGCGGCCGTTCTACCGCAACCACGTGATTTATGCCACCGTGCTGGCCCTGGCCCTGCCGTTTGCCCTCTACCGCATCCGTACCACTACGGGGCGCACTCGGCTGGTATGGGCGTTGGGGGGCCTGGTGCTCCTGTTCGGGCTGATTACCTCCTACACCAGGGCCTCGGTGCTGTCGGTGCCGGTGGCGGGGCTGTTTTATGGGGTGATGCGCCTGCGCCAGACGCGCCTGCTGCTGCTTGGCGCGCTAGCGGCAGCGGTAGCTGGGGGTGCGTACTTCGCCAGCCAGAACACCTATATGCTCTACGCGCCCGACTACGAAACCACGGTTTTCAACGGCGACAACTTCGAGAAGCACCTGGAGGCTACCTACAAACTCGAAGACGTATCGGGCATGGAACGGGTGTACCGCTGGGTAGCGGCCGGCCGCATGGCCGCCGACAAGCCCCTGGTGGGCAGTGGCCCCAGCACGTTCTACCCCGAGTACAAGCGCTACACGGTGCGCAGCTTCCGCACCTACGTGAGCGACAACCCCGAAAAATCGACCACCCACAACTACTTCCTGCTGCTGCTGGCCGAGCAGGGCTTCCCGGGCCTGATCCTGTTCATCGCGCTGGTGGCCGTGGCCCTGCTCACCGTCGAAAACCTCTACCACCGCACCGCGCCCGGCTCGCAACCCCGCTACGTGCTGCTAGCCGCTGGCCTAAGCTTGGTCATCATCATCTTTCACCTGCTGCTAAACGAGTTGGTCGAAGTCGACAAGATCGGCTCCTTCTTCTTCATCGACCTGTTTCTGCTGATTCGGGTAGGCAGTTGGGTGCGGGAGGAAGTGAGAAGTGAGAAGTGAGAAGTGAGAAAAGGAACGCCATACTGAGCGGAGTCGCAGCATGACAGTTCCCATTACTTTATCACCCCATCACCCAAAATCACTTAAACCGGCAGCTTAGAATCGTTACGTCGTCGGCGAAGCCGGTGCCGGACTGGTCGAAGGCCGTGATTTCGCGCAGCAGCTCGCTGTGGATGGTGCGTAGCGGGGCATAGCGGGTCTGGCGCAACACGCGCAGCACACCCTCCTCACCGAACTCGTTTTGGGCGGCGTCGAATACCTCCGTCAGGCCATCGGTGTAAGTGAGCAGCAGGCTGTGAGGGGGCACGATAACGCGGCCCACGTTGAGCATGGGCACCTCGTCCATCACGCCGAGCATGATGGTGCCGTCGCGCAGGGCCTGCACGGGGCCGGAATCGGGCACCAGCAGCGGGTCGTTGTGGCCGGCATTTACGTACTGCAACTCGCGGGTGGCGCGGTTGTAGAGGCCAAAGAACACGGTGATGAACTTGTCGCCCCCCGCGTTGCGGAAAATGAGGTGGTTGAGTTCGTGAACCACCGTGGCCAGATCGGCCTTTTGGCGGAGCAGCGTGCGCAGCCCGGCCTGGAAGTTGGACATCAGCAGCGAGGCCGCCACGCCCTTGCCCGACACGTCGGCCACGGCAAACAGCACCCGGCCTTCATCCAGCTCCACTACATCGTAGTAATCGCCACCCACGGCCGTGTGGGGCACGTAACTAGCGTGCACGGCCACGGCCGCGTCGTTGGGCAGGGTGCGCGGAAAGAGCATGGTCTGCACTTCGCGGGCAATTTCGATTTCCTTGCGCATGGCCGCCGAAGCCACCCGCTGCCGGGCCAGCCGGCGGTTCTCAATGGCCCCGACCAGGATGTTGCTCAGCGTTTGGAGAAACTTGGTAGCCTCCTCGCCGGCGTAGTCCTCGTACACGTTGCCGATGAACACGTAAGCCAGCACGTAGCCGTTTTGCACCACCGGAATCGCAATTTCCAGATTTTCCCACACGGGCCCCAACCCCAGCATATCACGCAGGTGGCAGGGTACGGTGTTGCAGGTATCGGTGATGGCCGAGGGTAGCTCCACCTTGCGGAAATCGGCCAGCCCGGCCCCGAAACAGGCCATGCAGGCCCACTCGCGCTCCTCCTTCACGTAGAGCACCAGCCGCCGGATATTGAGCTGGCCGAGCAGCGTGAACTGGAATATGCGGTAGAGCGCAGCCTCGGAATGGTCTTGGTTGATGGCCTGGGTGATTTCCAGCAACGCCCCTAACTCCCGCTCTTTCAAAAACAACTTCTTCTCGGGGGTAGTGGTCGGCATAGCGGAGGTGAATCGGTGAATGAGGGACTCGGTGAGTTGGTGAAGGGGTAGACGGGCGAATGATTTTTTGTTCACTCGTTCACCGAGTCACTTATTGATTAAAGTGGTGTTTTGGGGTCGTAGGCGTCGCGCAGGCCGTTGCCGAGCAGGTTGAAGCTGAGCACGAGCAGGCTGATGGCCAGGCCGGGCAGCAACGTGAGCCAGAGGCCGGCCTGGGTGCCGAGCAGCTGGAAGCCTTCGTTCACCATCAGGCCCCAAGACGGAGCCGGCGGCTGCACCCCCAAACCTAAGAAACTCAGGCCGGCTTCCAATAAAATGGCGGCCGCGAAATTGCTCGTGGCCAGCACAATCAGCGGGCCGGTCATGTTGGGCAGCAAGTGGCGGGCAATCAGGCGGCTCTGGGGCAGGCCCAACACCCGGCCGGCCTCCACGAAGGTAGCCGAGCGCAAACTCAACATCTGCCCCCGCACCACCCGGGCCACGTCCACCCACATGGTCAGGCCCACGGCCACGAACGACGTCCAGACCCCCTTACTGTCGAGGGCCAGCGAAATGGCAATCACGAGCATAATGCCCGGAATGCTCCACACCACCGTCATCAGCCCGAGCAGCAAACTATCGACCCAGCCGCCCACGTAGCCCGCCACGGCCCCCACCAGCATGCCCAGCAGCACCGAAATAATTACTGCCACCAGCCCAATGCCCAGGCTGATGCGGGTGCCCAGCAACAGCCGGCTCAACTCGTCGCGCCCCGCCTTGTCAGTACCTAGCCAGTACGTTCTTTGGATGATGTTTTGGCGGGCCAGCGGAGCTAGTTCGGCGGCCGAACCCATTTGGCCAGCCACTTCGCGCAGGGCATAGGCCTGGCGCCGGTCGGCGAGGGCCGAGTGGTTTTGGTAGGGCGTCGTGATGAGCGAGTCGCCGACGATGCGGTAGCTACCGATGGGCATTTCGCGGAAGCGGGGTGTGCGGCCCTGCCACCAGGTCAGGAAGATGTTGTCGGCCCCGCGCACGGCGGCGGGGCGGGGCAGGCGCAGAATGGTGGCCCGAAAGCCGGGCGCTTCCTTTTGCAGCTGCACCAGGCCGTTGTTGGCCGAAGGCGAGTTGTCGGGCAGCACCCAGTAGCCCAGCACCGCCACCAGCGTGCAGAGCACGATAAAGCCCAGGCCCAGCATGGCGGGCGTGTTGCGCAGCAGGCGCTGGCGCACGTAATAGCCCGGCGGCCGGGCCGGCGGCAGTAGGGCGGCTACGGGCACGGTAGGGGCAGCAGGCGCGGCAACGGCCATTTAGCGGGTGTTGTGCTGGAGCAGCCCTTCTTTGGAAGCCAGAAACTGGCAGTCGCCCACCAGGGCCCCGAAGGAGCTTTCCTCGTAGGCCAGCTCGGTATCGGGGTCGGGCCAGAAGCTGCGCACGTAGCCTACGTCCATGAGGCGGCGCAGGGTTTCGACGAGCTCGGGGCGCGGCAGGCCGGTTTTTTTCAGCAGCTCGGCGAAGGGGGTGACGAAGTAGAGTTCGTCGAGGACATCAAATTCGGCGTCGGTCACGGAGTGGGTAGCGGGTTCGGGGCAAAGGTAACCGGCTGGCGGGTTTTCTCGCAGCGGGATGCGCAGGGATGCGCGGAGGTTAAAAAGGAGGCTGTTCACTCAACCAGCCTTACTAGTCCTACTGCCCGCGCCTCGTTGGATTCCACATAGTCCAGGATCTGGCTGATTTCCTTATCCGAGAGCTGAAAGCTCGGCATTTGTTGCTTTTGGTACTGATTGAAGATTTTCACCGCGTACTCGTCGCCGCTAGCTACCAGCTTACCGGAGTTTCTGACCCACGCCCGCAGCCAGGTTTCGGGCCTGCGCTTCCGCGCCCCGCCTAACGCGGGTCCTACTACCACATCGTTCACGGCGTGGCATTGGGCGCAGTTGCCTTTAAATAGCGCGTCGCCGGCCATTATTGAGGCGTATTGCTCTGGCGATAAAGGCACCGTACTGATTGAAGTTGAATCAGCGGCCGGAGCGCTTGCTACTGCCTCGTTGGTAAGCGACAACGACTCCGCTCTTTCATAATCTTGAACTCCGGTCAGCTCGCCGCCCAGTAGCAGCAGGCACGCTCCGATGGCCCCAGCCACCACCGCCAGGCTAGCGGGCATCACGATTTCTAGCATGTTCTTATTCATAGGACAAATGAGCTATAGCAATTACCCTATGAAGTACGCCCCCAACTGCCGTAAAAGCAAGCTTTTTCGGGTTTCAATGGGTACCGTATACTGTTGGCCCCACTGTGGCAAGAACTGAAGTCTGGGCCACAGTCGGGCTTACTTCCCTCCTACCTGCCGGCCCTTCCATTCGTAGCCGCCGCGCAGGCCGGCCAGGCCCGTCAGCAGGGCGTAGGGGGCGTAGGCCAGCTGGAGCACCGGCACCCAGAGCAGCCAGCCGGGGCGGCCCAGAAACCGCAGCACCGGCCGCAGCAGCAGGCCGTCGCCGAGCAACTTGGCGGCCCAGGCCAGCCCCACTACCGGGGCCGGGACCAAACCGGCGGCCCACAACCCGGCCCCGGCTGGGAATGTGAGGTTGGCGGCCAGTACCAGCACGGCCAGCTGCTGGGGCGCGCGGGTTTGGTAGTGCTGCCACTTGCTGGCCCAGCGCACTCGTTGCCGCAGCAGCTGCCGCAGCGTGGGCTGGGCAGCCGTCCGCACAATGGCCGCCTCCTCAGCCAGAAACCGGATGCTGCCCGGAAAGGCCGCGTGCAGCTTGTGGAGCAGAAACTCGTCGTCGCCGCTGGCCACGGTTTCGTTGCCGGCAAAACCGCCCACGGCGAAGAAGTCGGCGCGGCGGTAGGCTAGATTGGCGCCGTTGCACATGGTGGGCTGCCCGAGCCCGATACCGGCCGCCCCCACCCCCACCAGCCCCGCCAGTTCCAGGCCCTGCAAGGTGGCCAAAGCGCCCGCGCCCGTGAGCAGCACCGGCCCGCTGATGAAGCGAGCGGCCGTGTCGCGGTCTACAGCTCCAGCGTAGGCCCGTACCCAGCCGGTAGGCAGCCGGCAATCGGCATCGGTAAACAGCAGCCAGGGCGTGCGGGCGGCTTCCACGGCGGCCCGGATGGCGGCTTTCTTGCCGGTGGGGCTGCCGGGTTGGTCGGCCAGCGTGAGCAGGCGCACCAGCAGCGTGGCGGCGGCCTCCCGCACTAGTCGGGCCGTGTCGTCGGTCGAGTGGTCATCTACAATCAGCACCTCAAACCCACCCGGCACCGGCTCCTGAGCCACCAAATCGCGCAGCAAATGCGGCAGGTTTTCGGCCTCATTACGAGCGGCGATAAGAACGGAGAAGGCAGGGCTTTTCACCCCACCCCCTTCCCCTCCCCTGCGAGAGAGGGGTGCCAAACGCGAGTTCAAAGATTCGTGAACGCACCCCTCTCCCGGAGGGGAGGGGAAGGGGGTGGGGTAAGCGCCTGCCACGCCCGTCGGAAGCGCCCCATCTGGCCCAGATACAGCGCGGCGGGCACCAGCAACGCCGCAGTGCTGAGCCAGGCGGCGGCCCTCATGCGGCGGGGGCCGCTGCCGGCTTTTTGCGGCGCAGCACTTTCAAGCGCAGCACGAATATGAGGCCCAGGGCGCTGGGCACGGCGATATTAAGTACCCACAAACTCAGGCTGGCGCTGAGTACCGGCAGCACCGGCTGGCCCAGCAGCCCGAACAGATGGGTGGCCGACAGCTCCCGCACGCCCACATCGGCCAGGGCATTGAGCGAGGGCACCAGCGACTTGAGCAGGAACGTGCCCGCCACGGCCGCCGCCGCCGGCCCCAGCGGCGCGCGCACCCCGTAGGCCAGCAGCAGCAACCCGAACTGCGCCCCGAACACCAGGTAGCGCAGGCCCGAAATCAGCAGCACATGCGTGAGCAGCCGGGCTGGGTAGGTGGGCATTACGGCCAGGTAGCGCGCAAACCGGCGCAACGGTTTCACGGCCTGCACGGCCGCCACCAGCAGTTCGGAGTAGTAGAGCGGCAGCAACACTAACAGGTTGATGACCAGCGTGAGCACCACCAGCCCGAGCTGGGCGGCCGGGTAGCCGGGCAGGTAAAAGCGCACCAGAAAGTAGAGCAGCCCCAGCGTACCGGCCGCCACTGTGGCCACTAGCTGGCAGTAGCGCCCCAGAAAAACGGCTCCCAGCGCATCGAGCCGGCGACTTTTGAGCTCCATGATGCGGCCGGCGTAGTCGCCTACCCGGTTGGGCGTTACGAACCCCAGGGTGAGACCCACCAGCACCGCCCGAAAGCTGCGCCGGAATGAAACAGGCTCCAGGTGCCGGGCCAGCCGCCACCACTTCCAGGCCTCCAGGCCCCAGTTGACGGGCATCAGCAGCAGGGCCAGCAGCACTGGCCCGCGCCCCTGGCCGCCGAGGCTGCGGGCTAGCAGCCCCCGCCACGCGGCCGCCGTAGCTTCATTATCGACCACCGAGTGCCAGAGCAGGCCCAGCGTGAGCAGCGTGATGCCCAACTTGCCCGCTATTACCCAGCCGCGCCGCCGCGCCGGGGCCGGGCGCGGTTCGGGGGTTTGGACGTAGCTTTGGGGTGATAACATAGTGGAGCTGTTGGCTGAAAGCTAGTAGCTGTTAGCCTTTTTTCAGGCGAAGCTACTGCGTAAAATGCTAGCTTTGATAAGCCCCTGGTTCCAAATACAGGCTTTCATCACTTATCAAATTAGCTAACTGGCCCAACAGCCAACGAAAAAGCTAACAGCTACTAGCTTTCAGCTGACAGCTGACAGCTCAAAAATATGATTCTTCCCCTCGCCTCTTCCTCCGAACTGCTGCCCAAAGTAATTATGGGCGTCGACCCCGGCACGTCCGTTATGGGCTACGCCGTGATTGAGGTGCGGGGCCAGAAGGTGACGGTGCTCTGCTACGACGTTATCGACATGCAGAAGCTGGGCACCAACCACGCCCTTAAGCTCAAGCGCATTTTCGAGCGGATGCTGGAGCTGATTGACGAGTACCTGCCCGACGAGCTAGCCATTGAAGCGCCGTTTTTCGGCGTGAACGTGCAGAGCATGCTCAAGCTGGGCCGGGCCCAGGGCATGGCCATTGCCGCCTGCCTCTCCCGCCAGATTCCGTACGTGGAGTACGCGCCCACCAAGGTAAAACAGGCCGTCACGGGCTCGGGCAGCGCCACCAAGGAGCAAGTGGCCCACATGCTGCGCCAGACCCTCACGCTGCCCCCCATTGCGGAAGCCAGCAAGTTCCTCGACGCCACCGATGCGCTGGGTGTAGCCCTCTGCCACCACTACCAGAAGGGCAACAACGTGAAGGCCGGCGGCAAAAGCTGGGGCAAATTCCTGGCCGACAACCCCGGCAAACTCGCTTCCCCGGTAGCCGGCAAGAAGGTGGCCGCCAAAAAGAAGCCAGCGGTGTAAAGGTGTATTTTAAGGTACTTGATAACTAAACAGCAACTTTACTTGAGTTTTAGATGCCGCCGCTGTAGCGTCAGTAGATAATTATGCAAATTATAGCTAGCGCCACTCTCTTCCTCATAGCTCGTACACTGATAAGCAGGACCACGATACGCGTTGGGACGTAGTCTAACAACGAGATAAGGATCTGTGTCGTGTAGCTGGGCATAGACCGGCGGATGTATACTATCACGTAACGCCGCCTGTTGTGGAAGCATGAATATCCGTTGGGTTAAGGTGTAAATGGTATCAGTTTGAGGACGGGTTAAAACGATAGTCAGCGTGTCTTGAGGTACGCGGCGTATGCGCCGAAAGGAGTCCGCTTTTTGTGGTTCTACCGGATAAATTCTCGAATAGATAAAAAGGTAAGCTGATGCTCTATAATTATAGAATGCCGAGATAGACCTGCCGGTTTGAACGCTTAGTATTCTCTGCGGCATCGACATGGCCGTTTCCTCCACATCAATCCGATAATCGTAAACCAACCGCTGCTCTTTTTGTGGCAACGTATCATCATTTCGGCAACCAGCAAATAGCATAAGTAAGCCGAAGCCTCCCGATAGTATGTCCCTATACATAGATAGACGGGGGAAAAGGTGAATTTAGCGACCTGCTTTATGTTCGTTTCATTTTTTATACTATTCTCCATCTATGCAACGCCGCCCTATCCGTTCTACTTCCCTCAAAGCCGTGGGCTACGACCCGGCCACGCTAACGCTAGAAATCGAATACCGCCACGGGGGGCTGGTGCGCTATACCGGCGTGTCGGAGGAACTGCATCAGGCGTTACTGCGGGTGCCGGGCAAGGCGCTGTTTGTGGAGCAGGTTATAGAGCGCGGCGGTTTCGGGCGTGAGCAGTTGCGGGGGTAGCCCCGCAACTACTTCGGCCAGGCGTAAGCATCCGACCACTCCTGGAACTCGGCCAGCGTGGCCGTATGGGCCGCCAGCCACTGCTGCACCTCAGGCGTGGCGGCAGCGCGGGATTCCTGCACCGAATAGGCCAGCGCGGGCAGGTAGCCCTGCTTCTTCAGCTCCACGAAATACGGCACGAAGTACTGCCAGGCAAATCCCTGCTGCTGTGCGGGGCGCTGCTCATCTAGCACGCCAACCAGAGATTCGAGCTTGCGGATGAGCTGCTCGGTGGGCGTTTTATCCTTGTTCGCTTCGTCGAAGTCCAGGGCCCCGCTCATGCTCAGTAGCAGGTCAGCGCTGGCGAAATTGTCGGGGCCGCCTTTTTTGCCGGCGCCCTTCATAGTTTCTGCCGCTACGCTGATAGTCACGGCCTGTTCGCCGGTCTGCGCTACGCCCTGGCCCACCAGCTTATCGAGGCGGGCGAGGGTGGCGGCGGCCCGCTCGCCGGTGGGCTCCAGTTGCAGCTGGCGCAGCATTGCGAGCAGGGCCGGCACGCGGTTGCCCTGCTCCAGGGTGAGCTGCATCAGCGAATTAAGCGAGTTGAGGTGGGTGGGCCGACAGCGCACGGCCTGTTGCATACTCGCCAGCGACTCGTCTAACTGCCCCAGGCTCGCGGCCTGAGTTATGCCCAGGTTGTAGTACAGCGAGCCTTCGTTGGGGTAACGGCGCAGGCCCTGCTGGTAGGCTTTCACGGCTTCCTTGCTCTTGTGAAGGCCATCGAGGGCGTTGCCCCAGGTGTCGTAGAGGCTGGGGCCGGGGTTTGGGTCGTCTTTAGCCAACTGCCGGCACAGGCTTACGGCTTCCTCATTCTGGCCCAGCGAGTTGTAGGTCATGGCCAGCTCGTAGCGGGCCACATGGTTGGCTGGCTCCTGCCGCAGGGCCTGCTTGTAGCGCAGCACCGCTTCGTCGGGCTTGCCCTGGTCGAAGAGGGCCACCCCCTGCTTGATGAGGTCGGCGGCCGTGGTAGTTTGCTGGGCTTGCAAGGAGCCGGAGAGCAGGTGGAGACCGAGCAGCAGAACGGAACGGCAGAAATTCAAACGCATAACGACAGGTTTAGCGAGGTAGCAGAGGGATAATAAAAAGGAAACGGGGCCGTCTATCGAGTGACCAGCACAAAGCGGGACAGCGGCCCATTATCCGCCTGCCCAGCCTCGTCTGCCTCAGCCTTCGCGCAACTCAATTTCGCCTTTCAGATACGTCACGGCGTGGCCGCTCATCAGCACCCGGTCGGCGCGCAACTCGCACCACAGGTCGCCGCCCCGGGCCGATACCTGGCGGGCGTGGAGGGTGGTTTTACCCAGGCGCTCGGCCCAGTACGGCACCAGTGTGGTGTGGGCCGAACCGGTCACCGGGTCTTCGGGCACGCCCACCCGGGGGCCGAAAAAGCGCGACACGAAATCGATGCCGTCGGAGCCAGGGGCGGTGGCAATAACGCCCCGGTACTCGACCTCCGCCAGCCGGGTTTGGTTGGGCTGCAGGGCGCGCACATCGGCTTCGGAGCCGAAGACGCACACGAGGTCGGGGCCAGCCAGCAGGTGCAGGGGCGTGGCGCGCAGCCCGTCGAGCAGGCCGGTGGGGTGCTGGCTGATGGGGTGCGGGGGCCGGGCCGGAAAGTCGAGGGTGAGCATTCCCTGTTCAGCCCGGCTCACGCGCAAGGGGCCGCTTTTCGAGTGAAACACGATTTCCGGACCCTGGAAATTAAGGTGGTGGTAGAGCACGTGGGCCGAGGCCAGGGTTGCGTGCCCGCAGAGCTCCACCTCCACGGCCGGCGTAAACCAGCGGATTTCGTACGCGCCTGCGCTACCGGCTTGCGGCACGAAGAAGGCGGTTTCGGCAAGGTTGTTTTCGGCGGCAATGGCCTGCATGGTTTCGGCCGGCAGCCACTCGGCGAGGGGGCAGACGGCGGCGGGGTTGCCGGCGAAAGGCCGGTCGGTAAAGGCATCAACCTGATAAAGCGGTAGCAGCATAACGAAGCAAGAGAAGGAGAACCTGGGCCGCAACCGGAGCGGCCCGGCGAAACTACGGTTTCGGGCGCTATTGTTCGCCCGAAGAGCCTACCCGCCACCGGGCTCCGAAAAAATACTTACCTCCCGACGCAACCCGCCGCCGGGCCGCGTCGGTCATGGGGGCAGAATGTTAGCGCACGAAGTGTCTATCCGCTTATCTTCCTACGCCTATGGCCGAATCAATTGAAGCACTGGTAGCGGACTGCCGCCGCGGCCGGCCGGCGGCCCAACGGGCCCTCTACGAGCGGCTGGGCTACCAGCTGATGGGCGTGTGCCTGCGCTACTGCCCGTCGCGGGAGGAGGCCGAAGACGCCTTGCAACTCACGTTCGTGAAGATTTTCACCCGCCTCGACCAGTTTCGCAACCAGGGGCCGTTCGAGGCCTGGGCCCGGCGTATTGCCGTCACTACCTCGCTCAACCTCTGGCACCAGCACCAGCAACGAGGCCTGCCCCTGGCTATTGATGAAGCCCACGACGTGCCGGCGCCCGGCGGCACGCCCCTCGACCAACTCTCGGCCGACGACTTAGTGGGCCAGATTAACGCCCTGCCTCCGGGCTACCGGGCCGTACTGAACCTGTACGCTATTGAGGGCTACTCGCACGCCGAAATCGGGGAGCTGCTGGGTATTTCAGAGGGCACCAGCAAGTCGCAACTTTCCCGGGCCCGCCGCCTGCTCGAAGCCCGCCTGCACCAGCAGGCCCACATCTCCCGCTGCCATGACTGAGAAAGACTCTGACCAATTTTACCAGGACCTGCGCCGCAAACTGGAACCCTACGGCAGTCCGCCGCCCGAATCGGTGTGGGCGGGCATTCAGCAGCAGTTGCCACCCCAACGGCCGCCGTGGTGGCGGCGGCTCTTACCAGTAGCCGCGCTAATAGCCCTGCTGGTCGGCATCACGGTGAGCACTGCCTACTGGCGGCCCTTGTTTCAGGGTGAGTCGGCGAAACGCAGCCCTCTAGCGGTGAGCTCTCTGCCCACCCAGCGTGGGTCGGCAGAGCCAGAAGCCAGTTCAGCCGGCACTCCCGGGGCAGCAGTTCCGAGGGATAAGGCGGCGGCCGTTACTAGTTCCGCTGCTTCTAATATCTCCACCGCTTCAACCCCTTCGCCAGCGGCCTCCGGGCCCGATGTGCAGCTACTTAACCAAGCCTCCCCTACGGTGGCTGCGCTGCTCCAGGGCCGGCGCGGCGTACGGGCCAGTCGCCGTAAAATGCGTTCTGTCGCCAATCAGCCAGCTTCGGCCACCAAACAGTCCGCTCCAGCCGGAGGCACCACACACCTCCGCCCCGGGTCTGATCGGACTACTAATGAACGGGTGCCATCCGTTTCGGCCGCGGCCCGCCGCTTGGGTTTGCTGGTGGCCAGCAGCCCGACTAATAGCCGAGCCCGCTATCGGCTCACGGGCCGCAACGACCTAGCTACCCGCCCCGGCAGCCGCTCGGCCAGTCCTCGAACCCGGGCCGCCGAATTGGTGGCGCCAGCCGACCCGGTGGGTTCATTCGCGAATGGGCTACTGGTCCGGCGGCCCCGGCTAGCGTTGCGGCCGGCACCGCTTCTGGTAGTCCCGCCTAAGCTGGAAGGGTTGGCGCAACTCCCGCCGCCGCCCTCGCCGCAACGGCGCAACTGGAGCGTACAGCTCACCGGCGGCCCTAGCCTGACTTACCGGCGGCTACCTGGCACATCTACGCAGCTCGAAAAGCTGGAGCGCCCCGCCTGGGGCGGCAGCGGACAGCTGCTGGGGGCCTATGCCTTCTCGCCCCGGCTGACGGTCGCGGGGGGCCTGGGCTTCGCGCAGCATGCTGGTTCGTTGCGCTACACGCTCCAGAGTACGGCGTCGGGAGAAACCCGGCAGGTTGATTTCCGCGACGTGTACAACTTCGTAACCCTGCCGGTACAGGCCCAACTAACACTTGGGGGCAACCACCGCTGGCGTTACGGCGTGCTCGGTGGCGCCGTGGCGGCCCAGCTCATTAGTGCGCGCGTCACGACAGGCTCGGCTTGCAACTGCGCGCAGCAGCGCTGGCGCCCCAGCTCGGCCGATTCCATTTTTCAGCGCCGGAATCTGACCCTAACCGTTGGCGCGTTTGCCGATTACCAGCTCTCGCCCGGCAGGTGGCTGACCGTCCGGCCGCAAGCCGAGCTGTTTCTTAACTCCCTTACGCTTCCGCCCCGCACCTCCCGCTACCCCTGGGGACTCGGCGTGCAGGTAGGCTACCGCTGGGACCTCGCTCCCCGCAAACCCTAATAGCCAATCAAGCTGTCATTTCACTACCCTTACTCGCCTTATGAAACGGTTTTTGCTCGCCTCCCTGCTGTTACTACCCCTGCTGCCGGCTTGCCAGTTTGATGCTGGTACGGTTATCTGCGAAGATGGCACCACGCCCGGCCCCCAACTGCCGGCTACCATCCGCGAGCTGCAGACGCAGCTCGGGGCGGCCCGCCAGACGTTTACGTATATGCCCGGCCGGGCCAACACCTTTACCGGCACAAAAGGCACGGTGGTCACGATTCCGGCCAACGCCTTCGTCCGAAACGGACAAGCCCTGACAGCCCCCATTCAGCTTACGTTGCGCGAGGTGTACAGCCGGGCCGACATGGTGCTCAGCAATACGCCGACGGTGGCCTACGACCTAGCCCTCGAATCGGCGGGCGAAGTGTTTCTGCGGGCCGAGCAGGATTCGCTCGTCCGAATGGCCGCCGGAGCTACCATTCAGCTCCAGACCCTGAACCCACCCAACCTAGCCAGCCGCGACTCGATGCGCTTATTCGTGGCCGGGCTGGCCGGCGGCACCTGTTTTAATTGGTACCTGAACCCTGATTTTAACTCCGGCCTCAGCCCCACGCCCACGGGCAACATCCTAACTATCGGCAGCCTGCTTTACAACGGCGGCATCGGCTGGTTCAACTGCGACCGGTTCTACAACGCACCCAATCCGCTACCAGTGGTCGTGAATGTACCCGGTACCAACATCGACCCGACCACGAACACCACGGTGTTTGCCGTATTTCGGGATTTCAACGGCTCCGTGTCGGCCTGTAACTTCACCGCTCCCAACACGTTCCGGTCCGGCAACATGCCCCGTGGAGCCCGCGTGAGCGTAGTTGTTATCCGCATCGTCGAGGGCAAGCTCTACTATGGCCGGCAGGATGGCACGGTGCAGGCAACTACTCCTTTCGCACCAGCAATGCGGGAAATTACCACCGCCGCGCTGGTCACCGAACTGAACACTTTATAGGTTGAGTTGGCCGATACAAAAAGCCCGGTTGCCAGATTGGCAACCGGGCTTTTTGTATCGGCCTCAGCCCTAGCTTTTTTATTTGGCCGTCCGTAACAACGCTGAAACACCTAGTTCTCGTCCAGCCAACGTGGCATCATGGGCAAAATAGCCACGTGCAGCACCAACGCAGCGGCCCGCTTACCGGGTTCCAGGCGGCCACATCCAGGCTGCTGGCCGATAGTTCAAGCAATATCATCGATGACGGCGGCCCCGGCTTCTCCGGGCATCCGGTTCACTTTCAGTTGGGCTGGGCTCAAGATTAGCCACACAGATTCTCTTGGTCAAAAAACCAACTATCACCGTCGTATAATTCGCCGGCGGCTCTGGCTACATCTGAGCGTAGTGTTTTTCAGTGGAATTCGGAACAAAGCAGCTTTTTTGGAACAACAAAACTGCATACTTCCGTATATTAGAACGCATACCCTTTTTAGTCCTAAATTTACTATATATAGAAATACGCTATAAGCAGTTAATCATCAGTATATTAGCTCTCATATGTTAGTTATTACCTGCTCTTCCACCTCTGTTGCTTTCCCAAAATGAAAAAGTATCTACTGTTACTACTGACGCTTACCTCGGTTATCCAGGCGCGGGCGCAGTTTCCATCCAATAGCTTCGCCGTGCGTTCGGCCTGCCCAGGCAGTGCCAACAACCCCTCCACGCTCGAAATAATCAACGTTGATGGGTCGCTGACGCTGATTGGAACTGTGCAGGAAGGCACGACCCCGTTGGTGCTGAATGCCTTGGGCAACGATGCCCAGGACCGGCAAAACCTTTATGCGATGAACGTGGTGCAGCCCACGCTTTCCAACTTCAATACGCCACCCAATCTCTACCGCGTAAGCTTGGCCACGGCCCAGGCCACCAACCTCGGGCCAGTAGCGTCTCCTCCACCCGCGCCCACCACCACGGGGCCAACTGGCCCTGGCTATGTGCCTTTCAGTTTCAACCAAACCCTCAACTTTATCGGCGACGGCGATAATACCTCGAGCTATTTTGTGGGGGGCGTGGCTTTCAACTACAACCGTAACGCGTTCAACGCCAGCGCCAGCACCATCACCGATTTCCGCTTTTACGTGGGGCAGGTGCAGCTTACGCCCTTCGTCACGGCCACGCCTGTTTGGCGGCTGCTCGATGTGAGTGACCCCGCTACTGCGTCTATCATCAACGCATTCCGGTTGCAGACGCAAGCATACCTCAATAATTTTACCTTAACTGGCCAAAACAACAATACAGGCCCGATTCCCTCCGGAGGCATACAGGATTGGGTGTTTGACCCGTTTTCGGGCAATCTGGTCAGCTATATTGGTCAAGACAGTAAGTTCCTTACCATCAGCGGCATCAGTAGCAATCCGGTAGCCGTTACCACAACGCCCACCACTCCCCTGCCAGCAACCCAAGATATTGGGGCCATGTTTTCTGACCGCCAGGGCGGAGTATACGCCGTGACGGCCAACGATGGTACCATTTACAAGATTGACCGCCTGACTGGTAACTGGACGGGTCGCTCCTTCGGCTCGGATCTGGACTGCAACCGGGGCGATGCCGTGAGCTTCCCCGATGCGATACCCCTGCCCGTTACGCTCACTCGCTTCGAGGCCGCCACGGCCGGACAAGTGGTGCGCCTGAACTGGGCCACAGCTACCGAGGAGAAGGTTGGCTACTTCGAAGTGGAGCGCAGCGCCACGGCTACCAACTGGAGCCCCGTAGCGCGGGTGAGCGCCGGCAATCAGCCCGCGGGCCAGCAGTACAGCGTAGTTGATGAGCGTCCGCTTACCGGCCCGGCCTACTACCGGCTGGCCATCCACGACCTCGATGGCACGGTGGCCTACTCCGGCGTTCGGGCGGTACGCACCGCTTCTTCGGCCGCGGTGTATCCCAACCCAGTCCGGGGCGAGGCCCAGGTTCAGCTCCCCGACCCAGTGGGCGCGGCCACGCTGGAACTGCTTTCGGCTCAGGGGCAGGTGGTACGCCGCCTCGCGGTACCGGCCGGCCGGGGCCACGCCAGCCTGACCACCACCGGGCTACCCGGCGGCGTGTACTTGCTACGGGTGCAGCAGGCCGGAACCAGCACCACCACCCGGCTGGTAGTGCTCGAATAGTAAATCGCCTCGTTGGAAAACCAGGGCCTAGGTAGCGGTTTTCATCCGTCAATACCCCCGATCTGCGGCCAGCCGCGTATCGGGGGTATTCTGTTTACTGCCCATCTGCCTGCTCCTGATGATTGACGCTCCCCTGATTTTGACGCTCACCCTCGACGAAAACGCCCAGCAGTACTTCGACCAGTTGCGCACCGCCCACTTCCCTCCGGCCCGCAACTACCTGCGGGCTCACGTCACGCTATTTCATCACTTGCCGGGAGCCGATTACGCGGCCGTAACAGCCCGGTTGCGGACGGTAGCAGCAGGTACCCCACAACTGATGCTGCGCGTAACCGGCGTGCGGTTTTTAGGCCAGGGCGTGGCCTACACGCTCGAAAATGCGGCTTTGCAGCACCTGCACCGCGAGCTACAGGCTACCTGGGCCCCGGTGCTTCGCCCCCAAGACCTGCAACCACTGCGGCCCCACGTCACGGTGCAAAACAAAGTAACGCCGGCCACAGCCCGCGCCCTCCACGAGGAGCTGACGGCATCTTTTGAGCCTCATACAGTTACCGGCACTGGTCTGGCCCTGTGGGCCTACCGCAACGGCCCCTGGGACTTGCTCGACCGTTTCGCGTTCGAGCAGGAAAAGTAGCCCGTTAGCAACGAGAAAAACCAATTTACCTTCACTCCTAGCCGTTTACCGAGCCTTAATGGTGTGGGTAAGGGCTTTGAAGTGGCTGAGGGCCTGCTCGAAATCGGTGTGGGCGATGCCCTGCATAGCCACCGCCGTATTGCCCACCACCGTTACCTGCTGGTACACCAGCACCGCGTGCCCCCGCAGCTGCGCTAGGCCCTCGGTCTCGTAGGTCACCAAGTCGTTAATCTTGCTTGAAGTCGTTTTGCGAACGTGGTAGCCGTTGAGGCCGGTTTCGCGGCCCAGTACCTGCGCACCAATATCGGCGGCCGTGAGGGAGGGGTTGTAGGGGTAGGTGGTTACGGTCAGCAGCGGTTCGAGGCCGTAATCGGCCTTGCGCTGCCCCCCAACGGCGTAGGTATAGCGGTTATGGCCAGCCAGCGCCAGCGCGAACGGCGACTTGCTGCCATTGAGCACGAACACGGTGTTGCCCAGCTCGGCCGGGCCGGTTGCCTTAGTGGGGCGGTAAGTAGCCGAGAGCAAACTCCGGCGCAGGGCCGCACCCGTGGCGGTGTCGGCGGCAGGGTAGCGGGCATCGAGTAGCACTACGAAGGTAGAGTCGCCGAACAGCAGTTGGGCCGACTCTTGGGTGGGGCTTAGCCGCACCCGCGCCAGCTGCCCCGCGTACTCGCCTGCCACCAGCGGCCGGAATTCGAGTACCTGGCCTCCGCGAGCCGCGAAACGGGCGGGGCTGAAGCCGGCCGCCTGCTGGTAGTAGTTGCTGCCCGGCATTTCCATCACCTGCAACGCGGCCGCTCCCCGGCGCACCCCGCTCAGGCCGGCCGTGGGGCCGAAACCCGGGGGCGGCACCAACCAAACCTTAGTGCCCGCCATTTCGCGGGCCGCTGGCTCCGGCGCCGCTACCTGGGCCCGGACCTGCCCGGCCAGCATCGCGCTGCCGCCCACTAGTACTACTACCGCAAAAGAATGATTTTTCATGAATGCTACTGCCCAACCGGCCGATTTCCGGCCCATGTGGCCGCAAGGTAGGCAGGAATCGGGTCCGGGCAGGGGCCGGCGGCAGTTAGGGGCGGTAACGCACGGCCGCGCTTAGCACGGTATGCTGAAAATCCTGCAGCAGCAACTGGAGCGTGTGGTCGGCGAGGGCGTCGGGGGTTGGCTCGCAGCTGTCTCCTTGCTTCAGCAGCCGCCCCGACCTGCGGAGGATAGCCATTTCCCAGCACTGGAACTGCCGTTGCGCAATGGGCCCATTGGCCAGTACCTGCACATCGGCGTGGCGGCAATCGAGCCGAATGCGGGCAAACAGCTCACGCACTACGGCCCCGGGGCCCTCCAGGATATGCAGAAAACGCTGGCCATCGTACCAAAGGATTCCCGTGATGCCGGCCCGTTGGTTGGCTTGTTGCGACTGGTCGCGCAGGCGCTCCAGTTCGGTAGCCGATAGTGCCCGCAGCACCCGGCTCTGATAGATGAGATGATGTAATCTTTTCATAGTACTATACTTAAACTAATTGCTCCGGGCCAGATTACCGGTGGCCTGGGTAAATCTTAGATAAAATACGTAGCTCAACCGTAAACAATTAACCCGGAAGTATACTATTTTGAGCCCCGATCATCCCATTCTGACACTGCCGCTCGCATCGGCCCGCCTCGTACCTTTGCGTCTATGAAAGCTCTCCTGCTCATCGATATCCAGCATGACTTTATGCCCGGCGGCGCCCTGGCCGTAGCCGACGGCGATGCTATTATACCGCTGGTCAACGCCTTACAGCCAGCTTTTGGATTGGTGGTGGCCACCCAGGACTGGCACCCGGCCGACCACGGCAGTTTTGCCAGCCAGCATCCCGGCCGCCAGCCCTTTGAGCAAGCCGAGCTGCACGGGTTACCCCAAACCCTCTGGCCCGACCACTGCGTGCAAACCACAGCCGGAGCCGAATTCCACCCGGCCCTCGACCAGCAGCGCATCGAGGCCATTTTCCGCAAGGGCACCGACCCGGCCATCGATTCGTACAGTGGCTTTTTCGACAACGGCCACCGCAAAAGCACCGGCTTGGCCGACTACCTGCGCGGCCGGGGCGTCCGCCAAGTTTACCTAGCTGGCTTAGCCGCCGACTACTGCGTGTATTTCTCGGCGAAAGATGCGCTGGCAGAAGGATTCGAAGTGTTTTTCGTGGATGACGCCACCCGTGCCATCAACCCCGGGGGCTACGCACAGGCCCGCACCGATCTGCAGGCCCGCGGTGCCCGGTTCGTGCGGGCCGCAACGGTGCGTTAGGTTAGCCCCGCGAGGGTTAGGCCAGGGTGCTGAAGTCGCGGATCAGCTCGCGGATAGGCGACTCGGCCGGCGTAGGCAAGCCGGCCGTGAGCCAGTCGCCAACAGGGTCGCAGTAGCCGGCCAGCAGCGCGAAATCCTGGGGTACGGCCACCGCGAAGCCCATCGACCAGTCGGGAAACTCACGCTGCTCCACGAGGCCGTCGGCCAGCTTTTGCACTCGGCTGTGGCGGCAGTCCTGCTCGATGCGCGCGAAAAGCTGCTGCACAATCTGCTCTTCGCCCTCAATTACCTGCAGAATCTGGTTTCCGCAGTAGAGCAGTATGCCCGTAATGGCGCGGGCCTCGTTAGTTTTCCGCCAGCGCAGCAGCAGCTCCTTAAGTAGCGTTTCGTCCAGCTCACTGGTAGCCTGGCTCAGGTATACTATATGATACAAACTCATCGTGTCGCGGGGCCAGCAGCCCTCTGTTTTGCGTATGTGGGCGGCGGCCAACCTGTGCCGAACTCCCCTATGAAGATGATTTGGTTGCAGCTTAGTCAAAAGTAAACCAGTTGCACTATTCCCACAAGCTAAACTATAAGCCCACGGCTTCCGGCCCTAAGGGCCGGCACTAGTATTTTCGGGCTGGCGGGGTGCCAAAATACTCCTTCCGGCCGTATCTTTGTCGTCCGCCGGCCTGCTGCCGGGGGCTGCTCTTTGCTTCATGATTCGCCTCGATTACTTCACCCCCGCCGATTTTTCGCAACTTATTTCCTGGATTACTGATGAGCGTCTGATGCTAAGCTGGTCGGGCTCGCTCTTCTCCTTCCCCCTTACCCCCGACAAGCTAGCCTGGTACCTCGACGGCACCAACGACCCGGCTACGGCCGATGCCCTCGTGTATAAGGCTACCGATACGCTCACCGGCGAGGTAGTAGGTCATATTTCGCTTGGTGGCATCAGCCGCAAAAACCAGGCGGCCCGCATCAGCCGCGTAATTGTAGGCGCGCCCAACGCCCGGGGCCGGGGCATTGGCCGGCAGATGGTGGAGGCCGTACTGGACGTAGGTTTCGGACAGCTGGGACTGCACCGCATCGATTTGGGCGTTTACGATTTCAATACGGCCGCGCTGCGCTGCTACGAGCAGGCCGGCCTAGTGCGCGAGGGTTGCTCGCGCGACGTACTGCGCCACGAAAACGAGTACTGGAGCCTAGTTGAAATGAGCATGCTCGCTCCCGAGTGGCGGGCCCGACAGGCCGCCCGTACCAGCCAGCCGACGGCCGGGGAGCTGGCCGCCTGAGTCCGGCACCTGGGGTCCGGACTGAGTTCTTTGCCCGCAAAGGCGGCTTTTTCCGGGTTAACGCCGTAGGATAAACGTCCTATTTGACCTTTCCCTATGAGCCAACCAAACGCAACTACTCCCCCACTCACCGATGTGGTACTGATTGGCGCCGGCATTATGAGCGCCACGCTGGGCCTGATGCTCAAGGAGCTCGACCCGACGCTGAGTATCACCATTTTTGAGCGCCTCGACGTGGCCGCCGCCGAAAGCTCCGACGCCTGGAACAACGCCGGCACCGGCCACTCGGCCTTCTGCGAACTTAACTACACGCCCGAGCGCCCCGATGGCTCCATCGACATCAGCAAGGCGCTCAAAATTGCTGAGCAGTTCGAGCAGAGCAAGCAGTTCTGGGCCTACCTCATCGAGACCTATGACGTCCACGAAATCCAACGCTTCGTCAACCACATTCCGCACCTAAGCTTCGTGATGGGGGCTGAAAACGTGGAATTCCTGCGCAAGCGCCATGCGGCTCTCACCGAGTCGGCCCTGTTCAAGGGCATGAAATACACGCAAGACCGGGCCGAGATGGCAGACTGGATGCCGCTGATTATGGAGGGCCGCGACCCCGCCCAAACAGTGGCCGCCACCCGCATGGACCTGGGCACCGACGTCAACTTCGGTTCCCTGACCCGGGGCATGTTCTACCTGCTCCAGGAAAAGCCCGGGGTAACGGTGCATTTCCACCACGAGGTGGAGAAGTTGCGCCACAAGTTCGATGGTGCCTGGAGCGTGCAGGCCGAAAACCTCGATACCGGCGAGAACCTGAAAGTACGGGCCCGGTTCGTGTTCATCGGGGCCGGGGGTGGCTCGCTGCCGTTGCTCGAAAAATCGGGTATTCCGGAGGCCAATGGCTTTGGGGGTTTTCCGGTGAGCGGGCAATGGCTACGTTGCACCAACCCGGCCATTATTGCCCGCCACGAGGCCAAGGTATATGGCAAAGCCTCGGTAGGCTCGCCGCCCATGTCGGTGCCCCACCTCGACACGCGCCTGATTGACGGCGAGAAGCAGTTGCTATTTGGGCCCTACGCCGGCTTCAGCACTAAGTTCCTTAAAACGGGCTCCTACTTCGACCTGCCGGCGTCCATTCAGTTCGGCAACGTGAAGCCCATGATTATGGCGGGCCTCAAAAACCTCTCGCTCACTAAGTACCTCATTCAGCAGGTACGCCAGTCGCCCCAGGATCGGCTCGCGGCCCTGCGCGAATACATGCCCGAAGCCCAGGCCCCCGACTGGGAGTTGGCCATTGCCGGCCAGCGCGTGCAGGTCATCAAGAAAGACAAGAAGGAAGGCGGCGTCCTCGAATTCGGTACCGAAGTCGTGACGGCCACTGATGGCTCGATTGCCGCGCTACTCGGGGCCTCGCCCGGAGCTTCCACAGCCGTGAGCATTATGCTGGGCCTAGTGCAAAAGTGCTTCCCCGAGCAATCGGCCACGCCCGAATGGCAGGCTAAATTTCGCCAGATGATTCCCTCCTTTGGCCACACCCTGGCCGAAGAGCCGGAGTTGGTAGCCCAAATCAGGGCCCGCACCAGTGCCCTGCTGGGGCTGGTTGAGGTGGAAGGCTAGCGAGGAGAAAGCAAAAAGCCCCGATGGGGCATCCTTCGCTTTACTGAGGATGCCCCATCGGGGCTTTTTGCTTTCCCCTACGTCCAGTACAGCACTGGCGCATTCGGAAAGCGACGCTGCCATTCGGCGTAGAAGAACTCCTTTAGCTGGCGCATATCGGCGGGCTGATACACGAATTTGGTGCCGCCAAACTTGTTGCGCTTCACGGCCCGGGTGGCTTCGTCGAAATCGAGGCTGGTATTGGGATACCAGTCGAGGAGCACGTTCTTGGAACCCGGCGTGAAGCGATGGGTGATAAACTCCACCGTCAGGTCGCAGTCGAAATCGAGGGCCGCCGCGACCCGGTCGAGCAACTGGCCGTACGCCTGCTGCCAGTCCGGCAGGGGCATAATGGGCGCCAGCACCACACCCACGGGGTAGCCGCCCCCGCCCCGTTCCCGGGGCAGCGCCAGCCGACGCAACGCTTGCAGGCGGGCCTCCACCGAGGCCGTGCCGCCTTCGATCTTCCGCACCACCGGCTCAGCATTCAGGCTAAACCGGGCCCGGGTGCGGCCGTGGTGGGGCAGGCCGAGCAGCGAATCCACGTGGTCGTACTTGCTTACAAACCGCAAATGGGTGCCCTCGCGCCGCCCATAGTAGCGGATGCATTCGGCCAGCGAGCCAGTAAGGTGCTCAATGCCCAGCACATCGGTATAACAACTCACCTCGAAGCTCGTGGTGCGGCCGGGCTGCTCGTAGGTTTGGGTGTTCTGAAGCAGTTGGGGCAGGTTGGCGAAGGCCTTTATTACCGGCGGACCGCTCAGGCTGCCGGCCAGGTAGCAGTACTGGCAGTGCGCCGGGCAGCCCTCGGCTAAGTTCATCTGCCAATCGGCCGAGGGAGGCGTGGGTTGCAGGCGCAAGGCACCGGGCGGGGCGCACACTACGGCCAGCGTGCTTTTGGCCCGGCGATACGTCTCGCGCACATCGTCGCCGCGCAGGCCAGTGAGGCGGTTGCTCTTGAGCAGCTCTACTTCGAGGCCCTGGGCCGTTACGCGTGCCAGCATCTGCTGCCCGAAGGCCTCATCAAGGGCGGCCGGGGTGAACACCACGCGCTTAGGCAGCCACAGCTTGGCACTGTGCTGCCGCGGCGTGGAAGCGGGTTCGGGCAGGATATCGAGCGAGGGAAACAGGGCGGTTTGCGTCATTGGGTTGATAACGCTTTTCGAACCTTAAAAACTCCGTTAAATGGCTTTTTTGGCAAAGATTTCGACCTGGCAACTGTCCTAAATTTGCCCCGTGGCTACGCCCAACAATTCGGGCAGGAACACCTCGGCCAGCATGCACCGGACGCTGCCGCCGCCCAGGGTTTCGATGGTAGGGATGGGCAGTGGCAGCAACTCGGCGTGGCGGCTTAGCTGTTGCCGCTGCCGGGCCGTGAGCGAGTCGTGGGCCCTCTGCGACATGGCCAGCAGCACGGGGCCGCCGGCGGGCTGCAGGGCCAACATGTTGCCGGCAAAGCAAGCCACCTGGACCAGCGAAATAGGCACGATTTCGTGGCCTGTTTCGCGGAGCGAGTCCTCCACGGCCCGGCGCTCGGCTGCATCGGCAATGCTTTCCAGGCAGGCCACCGCAAAGCCGGGCCCGATGCTGAGCATCACGTTGGTGTGGTAAATTTCCTGTCCCCGCGCATCAACGGAGCGAAACAGTACCGGCTGATAACCCAGCCGGGCACAGATATCGGCCAGCAGGGCCGGCTCGGTGCGGGCCGAGCGGCCGGCGTAAGCGCGGCGGTGCTCGTGGTCGAAGATGATGCTGCCCGTGCCCTCCAAAAACCGGCCTTCCGCCTCCGCGCCCGACCAGTCCAGTACTTCCGTTATCCGAAATTCCTGGCCCAGGGCCGCCACAATATCGGGCCGGCGCTCGGGGCGGCGGCTGGGGGCGCACAGGGGGTAGAGCACGGCGTGCCCATCGGCGTGCAACGAAAGCCAGTTGTTGGGGAACACGGCATCGGGCTTGGCGGGCGCGGGTGTATCATCGAACACGCGCACCTGCACGCCTCGTCCGCGCAGCGTTTCCACCAGGGCATCGAACTCGGCCACGGCGCGGGCTTCAGCGGCGGCGGCGCTCAGATCGGCGGGGGCCTGCTGGAAGTGGTTGGACAGGGCCGTTTCGGCATTAAAGCCAAAGCGGGCGGGGCGGACGACAAAGACGGTGGAGGCGGCTTGCTTCATGGGGCTAAACTACGGGAAACTACCCCACAAATCCGGCCCGCTACCGCCCGCTATAGCGCACAAAAAAAGCACGCCCCTAGGTGGAGCGTGCTTTTTGCAACTACAAAAAGTAGGTTAGGCTAAGCGCGACGCACTTTAACGGCGTTCAGGCCCTTACGACCCTGCTCTACTTCGAATTCTACCTTATCATTGTCGCGGATTTCGTCAATGAGGCCGGTTACGTGTACGAAGATGTCTTCGCCGGTTTCGGCGTTGTTGATGAAACCAAACCCTTTGGTCTCATTGAAAAATTTTACGGTTCCCGTCTGCATGATGCTTTTTAGGAGGGTGATGGATGATGAAGCAAGCAGCAGCGGGACTATAACGTTAATTCAAACACACTGAATTAAGCTAGCGACTCGTTGGCGATTTGCCTTTTAACGCTGTAAAGATAGACTTTATTTTGACATCGCGCCGTGGGATTGCCAAGGCAGGTAAACTCGGCTGCAACTATCATCAGCAATCAGCGTCCCGCTTCCCGGCCAACGGCTTCGTAGCAGCCGTTTAACCTGTTTACAGAGCGGGAACAGCGGTTGCGCTGAATTAGGTAATCGAACGGACACCGCGTTTATATTTTTAAAAATCAAGCTATTATATCGGCAGCCCCTCATTGTTCACGAATGACCCAAGCAGAATCCGCAGGCCCTCGTCCATTTCGGGCGGGTGCGCTTCCAGGAATCGGAAGCGGCACGGACTTACGTAGCCAGTGAGCCGGACAAAATTTTCATCCGATAGTTTTTGGAAGCCCATCGACCAGGTAGCAAAAACCCGCTTTTGGATGGGCCCGGCCGACAAGGCCGCTACCCGGCTGTGGCGGCAATCCTGCTTGATTACACTAAACAGGTGTTCCAGAGGCATTTGCAAGCCTTCCAACACTTGTAGGTAGCGGCCATTGCCGTAAAGCAGCAGCCCCGTAATACCCAGCCCCGCATTGTTGCGCCTCGATTGCCGGAGCAGGAAGCGCAGGTCATCGGTCGTGGGCTGCCCAACGGCAACGCTGTGGTAAATGATATGATACATGGCGACAGACGACTAAAAGCAGGATGAGTCCAACGCGCCAATCTGGACAGGGCGAACTGGCTTTCAACAAGTTACTCTTTCTGAAAGCCTAATGCAAGCGCTGGGGCGCCACCCTTGATTTATGGGTCAGGAGGCCCGTGCAACACAACCGGTTTGCCCGCTGGACGTTGAATAGCGGGAACATTGGCGCTTCTGCGGCCGCTGTTTCTTCTGTTCGCCTCTCATTCCTGCTTATGCCAAAGCCTACTACCGCTTCCGTTTCCGATACCCCACTGATTGTACTGGCCGGCTCTACCGGGGCGCTAGGCCTGCTCATTGCCTACCACCTGCGCCGGCGCGGGGCCACTGTGCGGGCGTTGGTGCGGCCCCAGAGCAGCACCGGCGCGGAAGCCGAATCGTTGCGCCTCCAGGGTGCGGAAGTGCTGGCCGTGGATTATGAGAGCGTAGATGACCTTACGCAGGCCTGCCAAGGTGCCAGTTGCGTAGTATCGGCCCTGAACGGGCTGCGCGATATTATCGTGGATACCCAGCGGCGGCTGCTCGAAGCGGCCGTGGCGGCGGGAGTGCCGCGCTTTATCCCATCTGACTTCTCCGCTGATTTCACCCGCTTGCCCGAGGGCAGCAACCGCAACTTCGATCTGCGCCGGGAGTTTCAGCGCCATCTTGACAAAGCCCCCATTCAGGCTACTTCCGTGCTCAACGGTATGTTCACGGATTTGCTCACCGGCCAGGCCCCGCTGATTCAGCCCGGCATTGGCCGGGTGCTATACTGGGGCGACGCCGACCAGCCCCTGGACTTCACGACAATGGTGAACACGGCCGATTTCACGGCCGCAGCTGCCCTCGATGCCACCACGCCCCGCTACTTGCACGTGGCTGGCCAAGTGGCCAGCATCCGGGAGTTGGCCGGGGCCGCTACCGCCGCCACGGGCCGGCGCTTCGGCCTGTTGCGGGTGGGCAGCCTGGGGTTGCTCAGTACGCTCATCAAAGTCACCAAAACGCTCGTGCCGGCCCCCAACGAGGCCTTTCCGCCCTGGCAGGGCATGCAGTACCTGCACAATATGCTCAGCGGCCAGGCCAAGCTCCCCGAGCCCCTCGACAACGCCCGCTACCCCGATATCAGCTGGACGCCGGTGGAGGATGTATTGGCGAAGCGCCAGTAGGCAGGCCAGAAAGCGTGGCCGGCATGCGTAAGCAATGGCCGGGCTTTTGGCTACGGCCGTGACTGCCACCATGCCCACCCAAGCCGGCCCATCCAAGCCAGGGCCAGTAGCCAGAGCACCAATACCAGCCCGCCTACCAGCCAGTTGGCGCGCCGGGAAACCGGCGTAGTGGCCGCCCGCTGCCGGGCTTCACGCATCACCTCGGCTGGCACCAGCCGAATGCTGAGTGCGATGCCCGCCGGCACCAGAATCAGGTCGTCGAGGTAGCCCAAGACGGGGATAAAATCGGGAATCAGGTCGATGGGGCTGGCGGCGTAGGCCAGCGTTGCCAGCATTACCAGGCGGGCGTACCAGGGTGTGCGCGGGTCGCGGGCGGCATAGTAGAGGGCCACCAGTTCGGTTTTGAGGGCCCGGGCGCGTTTCTGAAGGTTGGCGAACATCATCGGCAAGGTAAGCTGCCGCTTGAGAACGGCACGAGCGGGGTATCTGGCTACCGGTTGCATTTTGCCGCCATCATCGTCTGGCCCACCGGCATCGTATCGGTCCGAATGTCGCGTCACTAGGTCAAAACGTAGCATTTGCCCCCGCCCGCCTGCAAGCAGGCCCCCTGACCCCGCTGCCAATCCGCCGCCCACCGCCCCGATACCGCGTTCTGCTGGCACTGCGGCGGCCCGGTGTAGCAGTATGGGTTTGGAGTGTTAGAACTATTAGTAAACCACAATGGGCTGCCCCTTTAGGGCAGTTCGTTGAAGGTACGCACGCGCACGTTGGGCATCTGCTGCAGCAGCAGGCGCATCTGCTGCCCGTGCGAGGCACCCACGGCTACCAGTACGCGCCGGGCACCCTGTTGCCGGGCTTGGCGCACCACGTTGTCGCACATGCCCTGGTTGCGCAGCACCCACTGCCGGCGCATTTCCTGCACGGCTTCGGTGGGGAAGCCCGGCGCACCATACAGCTCGTCGCCACCAAAGAAGTTGAGGGCCTTGTCGAGCTTTTCGTAGGCGGGGGCATTGAGCAGCAGGTATGCATCCACGTCGGTTTCAGCCTGGTTGAGGTGGGCAAAGTAGGCCTTGCGGGAGGCAGCCATCCGCCGGTAGGTCTGGGCCTGGGCGGTGGAGGAATCGGTTTGAAAACCCGCTTTCAGTGCGTTGTTCTGGGTGGCCGCCTGGGAGTACGCCTGGCCCCAGGGCTCCTCATACCGCTGGCAATCCATGCCGTAGAGTTGGGCCTGGCCCAACTCCGTGAGTAGAGGGAAGATGACTTTGTGGTATTCGCTCAGAGGCCGCACCAGCCGGATTTTACGCAGCGAATCGACTGGCCCCAGGGCTTGGGTGTAATAGAGCTGGTCGGCGGCAGTCAGGTTCTTTTTCAGCGGTTCTTCCAGCAGATACAGCTGATACTCGGCGTTGCCCCGGTCGTTGGTGAAGATGTAGTAGCGGGCCAGATCGATGCGCAGGCGGGCGAGCTGGGGCTGGCGGCGCAGCTGCCGGGTGGCGGCTACAGCGGCTCGGCTGGTCAGGGGGGCGGTGGTTAATGCGCGCCGGCGCAGGTAGCTTAGGCGGCGCTGCTGGGCCAGTTGGTACGGGCTGGTGGCGGGCAGCGCCTGGGCATCGGGGGCCGTGAGGTACTCGCCAAACACCATATCGGGCTTATAGGCCCGGAGCTTCCCGATGATGGGCTGATAGGTGGCCGCAGGGCTGTCGTTGTAGTGGGAAGCGGCCACAATCACCACTTCCAGGGGCTGCTGGGCATAGGCCGGGCTTATGGCTGCGCCCAGCAGACCGATGAATACGCTCAAAGTATGAAGTAGACGCATAGTTTATAACTGGAATGGCTGGCGCGATGGGTGCTCACTGAGGGCCAATACTACTCATAAATCATCAGCCCTGAATGGTAGCAAATGGCTCAATTCTTTCCAGAATTTACAGGCCCCGCTCCCGGCCCACTTCGGGCGTAAGTTCATGTTGCGCGTCGGCGTGGCGAAACGCATTTGTACCGTGGTCGGTAGTCAGAATCCGGTTTATATTCTCGGCCTTTTAGGGGGTGTCGGTGGCTATGGTGGTCGTGCCGGCGTGGGTGCCGTTGCCGATGCCCATGCTGCCGTTGTGGTGCAGGGCCCAGTGCGACCGAGGAAGAGGGCGCGTGAGCCTTAAAAAGAGGGAAGCAAATGGTGTACGGTGAGGCCCTAACTTCACCCCACCCTACCCGGACGAAGAAATATCGCCCTGTTTTCGGGCTTCATGACCCATAAACGCGTGTTCATATAATAATAATCTTCCGACAACAGACCAAGGTTTACCTTTGCCGTATGTATCGGCGTTGCCCCCAGGTGGTGGGCAATTTATTGACCAGGCTTTCTTTTTTTATGCAGCGTTTTTCTACTCTGTTCCGCTTTATTGCTCTGCTGTTATTACTCGCGCTAGGTGCCGCCAACCGGCCCCGCCCCGTGCAGCAGTCTTCCCTCTCTGATGATGTTTCGGCTCTCCTTCGGACCGTTACCATTACCAGAGGCTAACGGCGGATTTTCTTCCGGGTGTACTTATTAAACGCGGCGCTTCGGCTCCGCGTTTTTTTTGTGGGCGAGGGGTAGAGAAGGTTGGCAGACAGCTAGCAAACCAAGCCGTCATTCCGAGCCAAGCACAGGAATGGCGACCTGCCTACCCGTCGAGGCGGGCCAGGAGCTCCTCTACCTGCCGTTCCAGGCGGGTCACGCGGTCTTCGATGCGGGAGGGCGGGCGCAGGTGAGTAGTGAAAACGGCCTTTACTTCCCAAACCTCCAGTGCCTGATCGAAGGCGAATTCCTGGGCCCCATAGTCGGGGTTATCGGCGCGGAGCTTGAGCAGGCCGGCGGGCAGGCGCTCGGAAAGACGGCGCACCAACAGGCTGTTTTGGGTCACGAAGGCGTAGATGCGGCCGGGACGCAGGGTGGCCGTCGCCTTATCGACGCGGCAGCACAGCACTACGTCCTGGTGGCGCAGGCCCTGCTGCTGGTGCTGCATTTCGGCCCCCACGATTTCGAAGGCCCGCGTGGCGGGGCCGAGCTGGTGCGGAAACGTGAGCGGGGGCAGCGAATCGATAAAGCCGGTGTCGTGGTGCTGCACGATGTATTCGAGCAGCCGGTCAGCGGGCACGAAGGGCGTGGTGTTGGTGTGGCGGTCGGCTTCGGCGGTGGCCAAGGGCAACGCCGTGGCAGTACCCTCCTGGCGGAAGATATCGAAGTGGTACAGCTCGTTTACCGTCAGCTCTTTTGTTAGTAGCAAGTCTACAGACAAGCCAAAATGCTGAGCAATCTGGATCAGCGTCTCCATTTTGGGTTCCGACCGGCCCTCCTCGTAAGCCCCCACGCTGGGCCGGGCGAGGCCAAATAATTCGGCAAAAGCAGCCTGACTGAGCTTTTTGACGGTTCTAATCTTCCGAATGTTTTTTCCTACGTGCGACATGAGGCAAAATATTTTTCGCTCAAAGCTTGAGCATATCTCAAACTTTGAGTACACTTGCATCGTAAATCTACCACATTAGTTCCAACCACCCGGCTACCGGGGCTCTTTTTTTGAGCAACCCCACCCTACTGTGCTCCTCCTTCCGCTAACGACTCCTTCCACATCCCTATTTTTTCAGCAGATGACCAACTCCTACTTTACCACCATCCGGACTTATCTGCTGGAGCTAGGCTACGAGATTCACCACGAGCACGAGGCCAGCAACCTGCTGGTAGTAAGCCGTCCGGAACTGGGCATCGACCATCTGGTGCTGGGCTGCGGCGAACCGCTCCTGATTATGGAGCAGTACCTGCTGGAGCTGCCCGCCCCCAACTGCGACATCTACCAGCGCCTGCTTCAGAAAAACCGCGACATCATCCACGGCGCGTTCGTGCTCGACGAATCCGGCCTCAAAGTGATTTACCGCGACACGCTACAACTGGATTTCCTCGACCGCTCCGCCCTGGAAACCGTGCTCAATTCCCTGGCCTTGCTACTCAGCGAGTTTGGCGACGAGTTGATTGAGTTTTCTCACTTGAGTTCTGGTGACTAACTGAGCACGTCGTCTCAAGCATCCAAATCTCCTTACCAATCCCCATTGCTATGAACTTTCTCAACCGCCTTTTCAAAATCGGGCAGGCCGAAGCCCATTCAGCCGTCAATCAGCTCGAAGACCCCATCAAAATGACCGAGCAGGGCCTGCGCGACCTGCGCGCGGACCTCGACAAGGCTCTGCACGCGCTGGCCGAGGTGAAAGCCCTGGCCATCCGGAGCCGCAACGACGCCGAGCAGGACCGTAACCGCGCCCTCGACTACGAGAACAAGGCCGTACTGCTGCTGCAAAAAGCCCAGCGCGAGGAGCTGGAGCCCGCCGAAGCCGACCGCCTGGCCACCGAAGCGCTGACTAGGAAAACCCAGCACGAAGCCCAGGCCACCCGCGCCACCCAGGATCAGACGAAGTTCGAAGCCTCGGCCGCCGGCCTCGACCAGAACGTGCAGCAACTCAAGCAAACCATTTCGCAGTGGGATAACGAGTTGCGCACCCTGAAGGCCCGCGTCACGGTGAGCACGGCCACCAAAACCATCAATCAGCAGCTGGCCCAACTCGACTCTTCGGGCACCGTGACGCTACTGGAGCGCATGAAGGAAAAAGTAGCCACCGAAGAAGCCCTGGCCGAATCGTACGGCCAGATAGCCCAGGAAAGCAGGTCTGTGGATCAGGAAATCGATAAAGCCTTGGGCGCCGACGGCAGCGGTCAGGCCTCGTCCGATTTGGTGGTCCTCAAGGCTAGGCTGGGCATCCAGAAACAGTTGGGCAGCTTCGAACTATAAGGCAATCTTTTCCCCTCTGATTCTATGACAACCCTCGAAAAAATACTGTTTTATGCTGGCTTGGCGCTGATTTTGGGTTCGACCCTCGCACGTATTTCCCATGTCATCGAACTGGAGCAGGCTTATTTTCTGATGCTGATCGGCGCGGCGCTCCAGTTCAATGGCCAGAATCGGTACAACCGCCGCTTGGTTAAGCGTATCGAAGAACTGGAGGCGCCTGGGTAAGCGGGCGAAGTGCCGGGGTGCTGGGTTTATTGTTCAGATTGCGCTACTTGCATCAGCAATACTTACCCATGCTTTTTATTTAGTCTGTCCTCTAGGATGTTAGACCCACTAGTGCCTCATCTCCTTACACTACTGCCATGAAAGAACTGCTCCACGCGGCCGTAGCCCCGGCCAACCTGCTGCCCACGGGCCTGCTGGTATTCGTGCTGCTGTATTGGCTCACGGTGATGGTGGGTTTGCTCGACTTCAAGTCGCTGGATTTGGAGGTGCAGGCCGACGTGGATGCCGATGCCGATATGCACACCGGGGCGCATGGCCACGCGGGCGAGGCGGGCACGTCGTTTATGAACGGGGTGCTGGGCTTTTTCAACCTCGGGCGGGTACCCCTGATGGTATTCGTGAGCTTCGTGGTACTGCCGTGGTGGGTGGGCAGCATTCTGGCCAACTACTACCTGGGCAACGAAACGCTGCTGGTGGGCGGTATTCTGCTCGTGCCCTTACTACTAGGCAGCCTACTAATAGCGAAGGTCCTGACTACACCTTTTGTGCACTTATTCGCGGCCATGGAGCAAGACCACGAGGGCGATAACTCGCCGCTGGGCAAAATGTGCACCGTGTTGCTACCCGCCACCCACGAGCAGGTGGGCCAGGCCAGCGTCCGGCTCCGGCAGGGTGCCCCGCTCATGCTCACCGTGCGCGCCGCCTCCGCTGCGGCCGAGCTGCGCAAGGGCGATACGGCCCTCATCATCGATTACGATAAGGGCCGCCGCTGCTACCTGATTGAGCCGTTTGAGCTGGGCGTCTGACCACCTCGGCTACTCCTTAATTTCCTATCACTTACCAACATCACTATGAAAAAGGTATTCCCTTCCGCCATCAGCTGGTGGCTGTTCGGCCCCATTATCGCCCTGCTGATTGGCATTGGCATTTACGCGGCCATGGAGCAGCGCTTGCTCGACGCGCTGGTGGTGGTGCCCGCATTAGGTCTCTTCTACTGGCTGCTGCGCTATACCTACTACGAGGTGCAGCCCGAGCAGCAAGTGCTGCGCGTGGTGTCGGGGCCGTTTGTGTGGCGGGTGCCGGTGCAGGATATCACTTCGGTGCTGCCCACGCACAATCCGCTCAGCTCGCCGGCCCTCTCGCTTAGCCGGCTCAAAATCCATTATGGCAAGTACGGCTCCGTGATGATTTCGCCCGCCGACCGCGCCGGTTTCCTGGCCGCGCTGCTGCAGCTAAACCCAGCCATTCGCCATGACTGAGCTGCTTGATTTCCTCCACCGGGGCCTGCACTGGCTCGGTGAAGTGCTCCTGGACGGCCTGCTGGCTGATTTCTTCAACTGGCTGGCCGACTGGCTGCTGACGTGAAGATGGGCGGCGTAGGGGCAGGGCGTAGCTTCGCTGTCCTTCGGTTACCCCTGCCCACCGCTTGCACCGTTGCAACGAGTCCGTTCAACGGCGGGCGAAGCTAAGCCCCGCTCCTACCTCTCCTCCACAACTCCTCTCCCTCCGAAACACTCCTACTCCCTACTTTCATGTTAGAACAACTTTCCCTGGTGGTGCTGGTCATCGTCGCCGTCTTCGTGCTGGGCTTTATCGCCATTGTGGCCCGCATGTACAAAAAAGCCGTGCAGGGCGAGGCCCTGGTACGCACCGGCATGGGCGACACGAAGGTGTCGTTCAGCGGCATCATGGTGGTGCCGGTCCTCCACAAGCTGGAGGTGATGGACATCAAGCTCAAAACCATCATCATTCAGCGGGCCGGCTCCGAGGGGCTGGTGTGCAAAGACAACCTACGGGCCGATGTGAAGGTGAACTTCTTCGTGCGGGTCAACAAAACCCACGACGACGTAATCAACGTAGCCCAGAGCATCGGCGCGCACCGCGCCTCCGACCCGGCGGCCCTGGAAAACCTCTTCGACGCCAAGTTCTCGGAAGCCCTCAAAACGGTGGGCAAGCACTTCGACTTCATTGAGCTCTACAACTCCCGCGAGCAATTCAAGCAGCAAATCCTCACCATCATCGGCACCGACCTCAACGGTTACGTGCTCGACGACTGCGCCATCGACTACCTGGAGCAAACCCCGCTCACAGCCCTCAACCAGGATAATATTCTGGACGCCGAAGGCATCAAGAAAATTATTGCCCTGACCTCGGAGCAGAAAATCCAGGCCAACTCCATTGAGCGCGAGAAGCAGAAAACCATCAAGAAGCAGGATGTGGAGGCCCAGGAAACCATTCTGCAGCTCGAAAAGCAACTGATTGAAAACCAGGAAAAGCAGAAGCGGGAAATTGCCAACATCCGGTCCCGCGAGAATGCTGAGTCGGCCAAGGTGCAGCAGGAAGAAACCCTGAAATCGGAGAAGGCCCGCATTGCCACCGAGGAAGAAGTACGCATCGCCGAGCAGAACCGCGACCGGCAGGTGCTGGTGGCCGAGCGCAACAAGGAGCGCACCGATGCCGTGGAAACCGAGCGCGTGGCCCAGGCCAAAGCCCTCGAAGTAAACGAGCGGGAGCGGATTGTGGCCCTGGCCCAGATTGAGAAGGAAAAGGCGCTGGAAGAAGAGAAAAAGAACATCCAGACCATCATCCGGGAGCGGATTACGGTGGAGAAAGCCACGGTAATCGAGGAAGAGAAAATCAAGGATACCCGCGCCCAGGCCCTGGCCGAGCGTGAGAAGCTGGTGGCCCTGACCGCCGCCCGCCAGGAAACCGAAGCCGCCACCGTGAGCATGGTGGGCGCGGCCGACATGGAGCGCCAGGCTGCCGAGTTCCGTGCCAAGCAGGCCCTCATTGACGCCGAAGCCGAAAAGGCCGCCGCCGAGTTCAAGGGCCAGGCCATCCGCACTTTGGCCGAAGCCGAAGCCAGCAAGGCTACGGCCGTAGGCCTGGCCGAAGCCCAGGTGATGCAGGCCAAGGCCAGCGCCCGCCAGAAGGAAGGCGAGTCGGAGGCCAACGTGCTCCAGCTGACGGCCGCCGCCGAGGCGCAGGGCATTCAGGTGAAAGCCGGGGCCCAGGCCGAAGCCGACGAGAAGCTGGGGATGGTAGCTGCCAAAGTGAGCCGCGAGAAAGGTTTAGCCGACGCCGACATCATTCAGGCTCGCGCCGACGCCGACCAGAAGAAGGGTCTGGCCGAAGCCGCCGTGTCGGAGCAGAAGTACGCGGTGGAAGCCAAGGGCATCGAAGCCAAGGCCGACGCCATGAAAAAGCTCGACGGGGTGGGCAAGGACCACGAGGAGTTCAAGCTGCGCCTCGACAAGGAGAAGTCGGTGGAGCTGGCCCAGATCAGCATTCAGAAGGACATTGCCGCCTCCCAGGCCGACGTTATCGGCGAGGCCCTCAAGGCCGCCAAAATCGACATCGTGGGCGGCGAAACCATGTTCTTCGACCAGATTATCGGCTCCATCACGAAGGGCAAGATGGTGGACCGCGCCGTGCACAACTCCGAGGTGCTGGGCACCGTGAAGGACGCCTTCTTCGGCGAAAACGGCGGGGGCGACTTCAAAGCCAACCTGCGCCGCTTCGTCGACCAGTTCGGCCTCAGTTCGGAAGACATGAAGAACCTGAGCGTGTCGGCCCTGCTACTCAAACTCACCAGCCAGGCCGGCGACGACGCTACCCGCAGCACCTTAAAGCAACTGACCGGCACGGCCAAAGCCCTGGGCATTGGCGAGACGCCGGTGAAGCTGCTGATGTAAGGGCCTCGTGTTGCGCCTTACGTGCGCCTCACCCCCTAGCCCCCTCTCCGAAAGAGGGGGGGACTAGCTTCTAACTTTTTAGAACTAGTGCTAAAAGCTAGCTCCCCTCCTCAGCTGAGGAGGGGTTGGGGGTGGTTGACAATCGTTGCCCGTAAACCACCTGTTATGGCATTGTTCACGCAGCATCAACACCCCTAGCCCCTCCTCAATTAAGGAGGGGGACTAGTCTTAGCCTTTAGCTTTCTAACGCAATGGATGGCAAGCCCCCAACCAACCACGTCCATAATCTCGGCTATCAGAAACCAATCCGCCGGGCGCTACGTGGTAGCCTGACCCAAGCAGAAACCCTATTGTGGAAGGCGTTGCAGAACAGCCAACTGGCCGGCCGTAAGTTCCGGCGGCAGCACGGTATCGGGCCGTACATCGTGGATTTCTACTGTCCAGCGGAACGGCTGGTGGTGGAGCTGGACGGGGCGCAGCATTTTACGGCCAGTGGCGCAAGCCATGATGCGGAACGCGACGCTTACCTGAACGCACTGGGCTTTTGGGTCCTGCGGTTTGAGAATAGGCTGGTTCTGAATCACCTGGAAAGTGTGTTAGCAGCTGTTGAGGCGGCTTTTCAACGGGTCGTTCCACCAACATCAACCACCCCTAGCCCCTCCTCAGCTGAGGAGGGGAACTAGTTTTTTGCTTTTAATTCTAATTATCACCGACTGGCTGCTAGCATTAAAAACTAGAAGCTAGTCCCCCCTCTCCTTTTTCGGAGAGGGGGCTAGGGGGTGAGGCTACCATATGGAACAACTCGAAACCGGCACCTACGAAATTCTGCGCAACCGCCTGCACGCCGCCAGCACCGAGCTGCGCCAGCGCCTGACTACGCTCAACACCGAGCGCAAGCAGGTGTTCGGGGCCGTGGATACGCGCCTGCTCGGGACGGGCCGCATTACCACCGACAACAACTGCGTGGCCTGGGACCTGGTGCCCGTGGGCGAACAGTTTATCTTCGGCTACAACGTGGTGCTGGGCCTCAAAACCGAACCCGATCTGGCCGACGTGTTCGGGGTGTATGCCTACCAGGACCACGAATTCCGGCCCCTGGGGCTGGAACTGCTGGCGCAGCCGCAGTTTATGGAGGAGTTCCGCAACCTCTACCGCTACTACAAGAACACCCAGTTCGTGAAGTTCGCCGTGCGCGGGGCCCACCTGTTCATGGTGTTCCAGATTGGCAAGGGCGCTTCGGATGTGAAGACGTTTAAGTGGCTCATGCGGGGCGACACGCTCACCTACCTCGACAACCGCTCCGACCACGAGTACAGCTTCCCGCCCCAGCACGAGTTCCAGTGGCAGCGCGCCACCCGCGACATGCACCGGGGCGGGAAGCACCCGCACGTGAGCATCGAGGACAAGGTGTTCGTGGAAACCGTGGGCGGCGACCTGACCATCAAAATCGAGGATAATACCGCCACCGGCCAGGGCATTCTGAGCGAGCCGGTGGACGACGCCGACCAGACCCTCGACGACTCCGAAATCTACTACGCCGTGGTGGGCAATTTGGTGCTGCTGCGCATCCGGCCCTACCAGGAAACCCGCTACCGCCACTTCCTCTTCAATCATAAGCTCCAGACTGCCCAGCGCCTCGACGCGCTGGCCGACGCCTGTTTGCTGCTGCCCGACGGCCAGGGCCTCATCTTCCCCCACGGCTTCTACCTCCAGACCGGCGACCATAAGCTTTTCGATAATGGTCTGCGCGACATGGTGTTTGAGAAGCGGCTGGCCTCGCCCAACGGCGAGGATTTTCTGTACGTGTTTTATCAGAAAGACAGCGGCCTATACCTGCTGCTGAGCTACAACCGCATTGCCCAGCGCGTGGACAACCCCATTGTGTGCCACGGCTACGCGGTGTTTGAGAACGGGGAGCTGTGCTATTTCCGCACCGACGAGGAGCCCAAGAAGCACCACGCCGTGCAGATCTGGCAGACGCCCTACACGGGCGTTGATTTCGAGCTGCCAGTCACCTCCGATTCCTACCTCTACAAGCTGGGCAACAAGGAAATTGTGCGGGCCATGAGCGAGGTGCAGGAGGTGCTCACGCTCACCGGCAAGGACGACTCCTACGCCGGCCTCTACCTCGACCTGATCCGCCAGACCACGGCCCTCACCGACGCCTACCACTGGCTGCGCGAGCCCGCCACCCAGAACCTGGCCGAGCCCCTGGCCGACATCCGCCAGGCCGCCACGGCCGCCGTGGAGGAGTTCGAGAAGGTGCGCGGCATTCGTAAAGGCACCGCTCAGCAAACCCAAATGGTGTTTCAGCGGGCCACCGAGCTTACTGACCGCATCCGCCGTAGCGCCCCCGACGACGTGACGGGCTTTGTGGAGCAGCTGGGCGAGCTGCGCACCGTGCGCGGGGCCGTTATCGGCCTCAAGGAGCTGCGCTACGGGGAGCTGCCGGCCGTGGAAAGCCAGGCCGAAGCCCTGCAAACCCTCAGCCAGGAAGTGGCCGCCCAGACGGTGAAGTTCCTGCTCCGCGACGACGCGCTGGCGCCCTACGAGCAGCGCGTGCAGGCCATTGCCGAGGCAGTAGCGCTGGTGAGCAAAACCGTGGAAGCCGACCAGCGTGAGCAGGAAACCGCCGCCGTGGCCCGGGAGCTGGAGCTGCTGATTGAGGTGGTCAGCAACCTACCCATCCCCGACCCCACCCAGACCACGGCCATCATCGATCGGATTTCGACGGTATACGCCCGCTTCAACCAGATTCGGGCGGCCCTGAAGCGGCGGCGGCAGGCGCTGGCCGGCACCGAGGCCCAGGCCGAGTTCACGGCCAAGCTCAAGCTCCTCGACCAGGCCCTGACCAACTACCTCGACCTGGCCGACACGCCTGCCAAGTGCGACGAGTACCTGACCAAGCTCATGGTACAGCTGGAGGAGTTGGAGGGCAAGTTCCCCGATTTCGACCAGTTTCTGGAGCAGCTCACCACCCGCCGCGAGCAGGTGGTGGAGGCCTTCGACACGAAGAAAACCGGCCTCGTGGCCGCCCGCAACCAGCGCGCCACGGCGTTGCTGCAAAGCGCCGAACAGTTGCTGAAAGCCGTGCAGAGCCGCCTGGGCCGGCTGGCGGCGGTGGCCGATATCAACGGCTACTTCGCGGCCGACCTGATGGTGGAAAAGGTGCGCCAGACCGCCCAGGACCTGCTGGCCCTCGGCGACTCGGTGAAGGCCGACGACGTGCAGAGCCGCCTCAAAACCCTGCGCGAAGACGCCGTGCGCCAGCTCCGCGACCGGTCCGACCTGTTCGCCGACGGCGGCCAGACCCTACGGTTTGGCATCCACGCTTTCACGGTGAACACCCAGCCATTGGAGCTGACGCTGGTGCTGCGCGACGACGAGCTATACTACCACCTCACCGGTACTAACTTCTATCAGAAAATTACCGATGACACCCTGTTGGCCGCCCGGCCAGTCTGGGACCAGACGGTGGTATCGGAAAACGCGGCCGTGTACCGGGGCGAGTACCTGGCCTGGCGCGTGCTGCAAGCCGCCCACCACCCCACCCCCGCCAGCACCGAAACGGGCCGGGCAGCGGTGCTGAGTGTGCCCGAGCTGGCCCACCTGAGCGAGGCCGAGCTGCTGAGCTACGTGCAGCAGTTTATGGCTTCGCGCTACCAGGAGGGCTACCTAAAAGGCGTGCACGACCACGACGCGGCCCACCTGCTCACGGCCCTGGTGCGCCTCACCCGCACCGCCGATCTGCTCCGCTACCCCGCCGATACCCGCGCCGCCGCCGCCCTGTTCTGGCTCCGCTTCGCCGCGCCCGCCCACCGCGCCCACTGGCAGCAGCAGCTCCAGGGCATCGGCGTGCTCCTGCAAATCTTCCCCGACTCCCAGCAGTTCGACACGCTCAAAACCGAGCTGCAAGCTGCTGTGGACGACTTCGCCGAAGAAACCGGCCTCTTCACCCTGGAGCAAGTGCAGGAAGCGGGCGAGTACCTGTTTCAGGAACTCACCCACACCGGCAGCTTTATCATCTCCCAGGAAGCCGCCGACGGCTACCAGCAGTTCGAAAAGCAGCTCCACGCCCGCCAGGCCACCGACCTGTTCCAGCAGTCCATTCAGCAGCTCCAGGACCAGCCGGTGGCCCAGTTCCGGCTGGTGCAGCAGTGGGTGGCTAGTTGCCTCACCCCCCAGCCCCCGCAAACGCTAGATGCGCGTTACCTTCAGAGAGGGGGAGCCACGGCGGCGCAAACCGCCGAATTGACCATCTCGATAGCTCAACAAGTTTCAGCAGAACCACAATCGTCAGGCTCCCCCTCTCTGAAGGAGAGGGGGCTGGGGGGTGAGGCAACCGAGGTAGCCGTCCTGCTGCTCACTCAGTCCTTCGACCCGGCCCGGGTCATCCATACGCCCACCCGCGAAACGCTTTTCGATTTCCAGGGTACCCACCCGCGCCTGAGCCCCGAGCGCACCTACGCGCTGGATTTTCCGGCTTTCCGGCGGCGGTTGCGCCAGTTTGAGGCCGTCACGGTGCCCCGGTTCGAGACATTTCAGGCCCTGAAGAAGCAGCGGCTGGCCGAGGCTACCGAGGCGCTGCGCCTGGAGAGCTTCCGGCCGCGGGTGCTCACGTCGTTCGTGCGCAACCAGCTCATTGATCAGGTGTATCTGCCGCTGATTGGGGCCAACCTGGCCAAGCAGATTGGCACGGCCGGCGAGGGCAAGCGCACCGACCTGATGGGGCTGCTGCTGCTGATTTCGCCCCCCGGCTACGGCAAAACCACGCTCATGGAGTACGTGGCCAACCGGCTGGGGCTCATCTTCATGAAAATCAACGGGCCGGCGCTGGGGCACGCCGTGGTCAGCCTCGACCCGGCCCAGGCGCCCAACGCCGGGGCCCGGCAGGAGCTGGAAAAGCTTAACCTGGCCTTCGAGATGGGCGACAACGTGATGATTTACGTGGACGACATCCAGCACTGCCACCCCGAGTTTCTGCAGAAGTTCATCTCGCTCTGCGACGCCCAGCGCAAGATCGAGGGCGTGTACCAAGGCCGCCCGCGCACCTATGACTTCCGGGGCCGTAAGGTAGCCGTGGTGATGGCCGGCAACCCCTACACCGAAAGCGGCGACGTGTTCCAGTTGCCCGACATGCTGGCCAACCGCGCCGACATCTACAACCTCGGCGACATCCTCACGGCCGGCTCCGAGGCCGCGTTCCGCCTATCCTACCTCGAAAACGCCCTCACCAGCCACCCCACCCTGGCCCGCCTCGCCACCCAAAGCCCCCAGGACGTGCCGGCGCTGCTGCGCCTCACCGAAACCGGCTCGGCCGAGGGCCTCAGCTTCGAGGGCAACCACTCGCCCGAGGAGCTCAGTGAGTACGTGGCCGTGCTGCGCCAGCTGCTGCGCCTGCGCGACGTGGTGGCCCAGGTGAATGCCGCCTATATTGCCAGCGCCGCCCAAGCCGACGCCTACCGCACCGAGCCGCCGTTCAAGCTCCAGGGCTCCTACCGCAACATGAACAAGCTGACCGAAAAGGTCCGCCCCGTGATGAACGACCAGGAAGTAACCGACCTGCTGGCCGCCCACTACGCCAGCGAGGCCCAGACCCTAACCAGCGCCACCGAGGCCAACCTGCTCAAGCTCCGCGAGCTGCTCGGCTGGCTCACCCCCCCCGAAGCCGCCCGCTGGGAGGAAATCAAAACCACCTACCGCGCCAACCTGCGCAACTCCGGCGCCGGCCAGCTCCTCCAGCTACTGGAAAAGCTGGAGGGCATTACGGGTGGGTTGAGTGGGATTCGGGAGGTGTTGAAGAAATAGAGCTAACTGCTTTAGCAAAATTTGGCTATAAAGTCGCAAATTGCCGTCAGATGCAAGACACATTTAGTCTGAACTTGTGATGTCTCTCAAACCGCATTTACGAACGATACAAATCTCTTATCTTAAATCCTCACAAAATGGAAGTGCCAGTAAAAAATATTGTTGAAACTGTAGATTTAACAAATGATGATGTTTTATTACCATTAATGGAATGTGTCGTTAATTCTATAGTTAGTCTACAAAAAACAGATCTAATAAGCCAGCAGAGGAAAATTAAAATAGAGATAGATAGAGGTCCATCTATAAGCAATCCAACATTTGATGATTATAAAAGTATAATATCATTTAGAATAACGGATAATGGCGTAGGCTTCGACTCAAAAAATTACAACTCGTTCCAAACACCATTCTCACAAGTTAACAGAGATTATGGGTGCAAGGGGGTTGGCCGATTCACTGTTCTTGCGGCATACGAGGAATACATAGTTGATAGTACATATCAAGAAGATTCTAAGTGGTACAATAGAAAATTCAAGTTTACTTCAGACAAGGAAGTAGAGAATATAAGCCTTAAAGAGACCCAAAGCAATATTTACACCACCACGGTATCGATAAATAATTGCAATAACACCCATCTTCTCCAAGCTTCAGCAATGTCTGCTACTCAAGTTGCTGAGGCTATTATGCAACACTGCTTGATATATTATTTAAGCGGAAGCTTGCCGAATATATATTTAAATGACATACATTATAGCAAAAGCATCAGCTTAAATGACTTATTTAAAAAAGTATCAAAGGACAAAGAAAGAACATTCTATATAAAAAATAATGAATTTAAGATTTATATCACAAAGACACATAAGGAAGGAAATAGAAGAAATAACTACGTTCATTATTGCGCAAATAATAGAACAGTCGGCAGCCCTAGAAATTTAAAACATATCAACAGCATATTCAGCTATCCAATACTCATAAATGGAATAAGCTATTTCTTTGATATTTATATAGTATCAGATTACTTAGATTTGAAGACATATCGAACTAGAAATGGCTTTACAATTCCCAAAGAAAATGAAGATAATTTATTTGGGTTAAATAATATAATTTCATTTCAAGAGATAGAAGAAAATATATCCTTAATAATCGAGAATGAATACGATACATTTGTGAAAGATGCCAAAGCCAAAAATATTCGATTTATAAAAGACTATATAAAGGTAAAGGCACCTAGATATAATAGTTTTTTAAAGAATGAATCAATTTTACAATCTATACCACCCAATCTATCGGAGGATAAACTCGAAGAATTTTTGTATAAAATATCATATGAAGCAAGAAAAGAAATTGACAAGAATATACAATCTTTTATTGACAATAAAACAATCAATGAGAAAGCCATTAGCGAAATTATAAATGATATAAGAGATAAGACTGCATATGATGTAGACAGTCTTGCAGATTATATGACTAGACGCAAAGCAATACTTCAACTGTTTGACAAGTTTCTTGATGCTGATGAAAAAGGGACTTATAAGTTAGAAGAGGACATTCATAATATTATCTTTCCTTTGGGATTAACTAATGGCGATTTGGAGTATGAGAATCACAATCTGTGGCTTTTAGATGAAAGGTTTATATCTTATAAATTCATAGCATCAGATAAGCCAATTACATCATACTCACAAATAAAAAGTAGCAAAGAAATTGACTTATTACTTATAGATAATTCAATATACACCGAGCCTGAACAAATGTTCGATAATCCAATCAGCTTTGGAGACAAGAATAGTGGAGACGTAAATTCATTAGTGATATTTGAATTTAAGCGTCCTGGCGATATTGCTTATCAAAAGAGAAAAACGGATTTTACTTGGGAGTTTTCGGATTTAATCGAACCATATTTTGATAAATTTCTTTATGAATCTGTGAAAAAAAATTGGAAAGGAAATCAAGTAAATGTCAAAGAAACTACACCTAAATTTGGGTTTATAATTGTAGACAACATTCCTGAACAATTAGTTAGATATAATAGAAATAAGGGATGGAAAGCGACTCCTTTTGGAACTTACTTTAAAATGACACCAGAAACCAATTTACATATAGAAGTCATGACTTTTAGAAAGCTATTAGAATTTTCCACAAGCCGTCATGCACCCTTTTTCGATAAACTTTTCAAATAGTAGATAACGGTTGTATGTGTAGAAATAGAAACGTCCCGCCGCAACCGCGCCGGGACGTTTCTATTCCAAAAATCGTCAGGCTCCCCCTCTCCCGGAGGAGAGGGGGCCGGGGGGGTGAGGTGCTACGGCGTACCGTTGCCGCCCATGGCCCCGTACACCTGCCCGGTGGTGTAGCTCGACTGCGAATCGGCCAGCAGCACGTAGATGGCGGCCAGCTCCGCCGGCTGCCCGGGGCGACCCGTGGGAGCTTAGGCCACTGAAAGCAGCACCACGCTTTCCTTGTAGGCGGCATAGAGCAGGCAGGCCCGCACCTGCTCCGGCCCGATGGCCGGGAAGTCCTCGGCAATATCGACCGCACTCATGCCGTTGGCCAGCATCTCCAGCACCTCAGCTACTGTTGTGCGGGTACCCTTCACGATGGGCTTGCCGAACCGCACCTGCGGGTTTAGCCCGATATGTTCGTGGATGGTGGCAGTGTTCATAGTGGCAAATTCCTAAGTCAGACAACGATGAAAGGTAACAAAAAACGCCCCGGCAGCTACCGGGGTGGGCTGGGGCACCACTACGCCGCCAGCAGCCCAATGTGCCCCAGATGGTGGCGGCCGTGCCAGCTGTACTGCACCAGCGCCTGATCGAGGGAGTAGGTCCGGTCGTAGAGCGGGTGGTAGAAGGTGCGCTGCCACTGCTCGTCGGTGAGGTGCCAGAGCAGCGTGACCCAGCGCGAATGCAGCGCCTCCAGCAGCGCCAACGACACCGTAACGGGCACCGCGTCGTTGTCAGGCAATTCGGCCCAGGCGTTGATATCAAAGGCCCGGATAGTGGGGTTGTCTTCGGTGAGGGCCAGCCGGAAACGGAGGTAGAAGTTCAGGTGCACGTCGGCCACGTGATGGATTACCTGCCGGCCGCTCCAGCTGCCGGGGCGGTAGGGCTGCTCCAGCCGCACGCCCCCGGCCTGCCGGGCGGCGGCGGTGAGCTGAGCCGGCAGCGCCGCCAGCTGCTCGATGTAGCCGGCCCGCTCGGTGGCCGTGAGCGGTTGTTCGGGCAGCACGGGAGGCTTGCCGATGGGATATTGCAAGTCGATGAGGGGCGTTTCCATGCGGGTTGCGTGGTTAGGGAACGTAGTTGATGGCCGCCGCGCTGGTCTGGGCGTAGCTAAAGCAGTTTAACAAGGAGTATCTGGCCGGCCCGGAGGTGGTGTACTGGTAATTCGGGCGGTTCGGGCGGCCGGAGGAAGGAGTCGGGGGCTTACGCTCCGAGCGAGAAGTTGAACACCACCCGCGACCCATCCGGGGCAATAGCCAGCATCTGGATCATACCATTTTGGGCCGAGAGTAAGGCGCGGTCAATATCCTGGGGATTCTGAATGGATTTGCCATTGATGAAGGCAATGATGGTTCCGCTCGGGATGCCAATCTGGTCGAAGAAGCCACCCTGCCGGACGGCGGCTACCAGCACCCCGGCCTGTAGATTCAGCCGTTGTTTGAGCGAGCTGGGCAAGGGCGAGAAGCTGGCCCCGAGCTTCGTATAGATCTTATCCAGATCGGTATTGCTTTTGGCCGTTGCCGGGGCCTCCTCTCCTTTCAACGTGGCCGAGGTGGAGCGGGTCTTGCTGTCCCGTAAGTAGGTCAGCTTAACAACATCACCAGGACGGTGTCGGGCTATCCGTTCGGAGAACTCGGCGGACGAGTTCAACTGCATGCCGTCGATGCGTTGGATAATATCACCCTCCTGTAAGCCGGCGGCGGCGGCGGCGCTATTGCCGAGGACCCCGGTGATGTAAACGCCTTTCACGACGCCCGGCTGGAGCCCTTGCTGTTGTAAGAATTGCGCCTCGGCAGTAGGCGACGGGAAAGACACGCCCAATAGCCCGCGTTTTACTGCGCCATATTCCCGCAAATCTCCCAGAACTTTCTTGGCCAGATTCACGGGGATGGCAAACGCGTAGCCGGCATAGCTGCCCGTCTGGGAGGCAATGGCCGAGTTGATGCCAATTAGCTCGCCATCTGTGTTTACCAGGGCACCCCCGCTATTGCCGGGGTTAATGGCCGCATCGGTTTGGATGAACGACTCCACCCCCAGGTTACCCGTGGGCCCGGCATTGCCATTACGGCTGGGGCGGTTGATAATGCCGATGCTACGCGCTTTGGCACTAACGATACCGGCCGTGACAGTGGTATTGAGCGAAAAGGGATACCCCACTGCTACCACCCATTCGCCCACCTGCACGCTATCGGAGTTGCCGAGTTTGATGCTGGGCAGGTTGTCGGCCTTGACTTTGATAAGCGCCAGGTCGGTATTCGGGTCCCGGCCAATCAGTTCCGCCGCAAACTGCCGGTTGTCGGGCAAAACCACGGTGATTGTAGTGGCATTTTCTACCACATGATTATTGGTGGCGATGTAACCGTTGCCGCTGATAAGCACCCCGGAGCCGGAGCCCATGGCTTGGCTGCCCCCGGGAGGGGAGCCGTACGCCTGACCAAACGCGACATCAGAATCCGCGGGAGCATTATAGGTCGTTTTAATGTGTACGACTGCGGGCGTTGCCGCCTTGGAGGCCTTCACAAAGTTTCCAATACCCGCTGAGGCCGTGCTTCTGGGGGTATCGTCGGCCGGAGTATCGTCGGCTAAAAATGCCGTTCCGGTGCGCTCAGTAGCGGCTGCTTCGTCGGGGCTTTGCTTGGTAGTGCAACTTGCACCACCCAGTTGCAGGAGGCAAGAGCTACTGAAAAGCAAAAGGATAGTCGATTTTCTCATCGGAATACTTTTAGGTAAGGAATCAGGAAACCGCTGCCTAGCGCGCCCGAGCGGGCGGTAGAGTTCTTGCTTTGAGGCAGCGGAAAATTATCTAAACGCAGTTAAGCGCTTCCGAGATATTCATTCAGCAAACTGATGGGTAGCATGCAAAAGGAAAGTCGCAGCTATGTCCCGACGCAATATCGGGGTGCCACGCAGTAAGAGTTACGCCGATGCAAGTGCTGCCTCGGGTATCATTTGCGCTGCTTGCCGGGTGGTGCGGTTGGCTTCTTCCTGCATTGTACAGGGGATACAACAGTTGAGCACGGGCTGGATTTCAGCCGTTGTATTTTCCGGAAAAAGGCTATCAGTTTTTTACCCTGAATACTGCTTTTCTAAATGACCACATGCCAGATCTGCCCCAACGGTTTCAGGAAAGCGAGCAACCTCGGAACACGGCAATTTTGCAGACGAGCTGTTGGTGAAATTGGCCCAGAAAGTCGTATCCGACCTCTTTTATTCCCTTAGCAGAAACTTCCGCTTCCAATCTAGGCTACTCCAGTCTACCTGAAGTTGCAACTTGTGCCACTCCACAAGCTGGTAATAACGGCCTCCTTTCCGGGTCCATCCAGCAGCCCGTACAGGCCGGAAGTGGTAGAAAACTCCTGCCCCAACGTCGATTCAAAAACCTTGATGACGTAGGCGCCTTCCAATTCGGCCCGGGTGGAGCCAATACCGACCCCGGCCATGGTGGCTACTTTGGGCGTTGCGCCACTGGCCGCCCCCGCGTACCAGCCCACAAATTGCCACTCCCGGGCAGCACGGGCTTTGTTCTGCTGAAATACCAAGGTCAGCCCGTTGCTCCACGAAGCCATTTTCAAGGGGCCAGCCCCACATTCGGTATTAATCCCGACGCTCTTGGGCTCAGCTTGTAGCACCTTGCCGATTATCGCCATCAGCTCCCGCTGCGGCATGCCAAAGGGTATCTCCCGGGTAGAACCCGTCGGCTGGCTCACCAGCTGTAGCGCATTCGAGGTCAGGGCCAGCAGCTGCGGGCTTGCCGAAACCGTATCCGGCGATGCGGCGCTTTGCGTTGGCTGGGCTGGGCCGGGCATGGCACTAGGCGCAGTCGCGGTTATTGGGGAACTCTGCGCGGCGTCAGAACCAGGCTGACAGCCAGCTAGAAGAGAAATGAGCAGCGGAACGAGCAGAAGTTGTTTCATAGAACAATGTGTACTCCTTTTACCCGGTATGAGGTTACCCCTCTGTAGCACCAACCCCACCGGCATATCCCGCGCCTACGTTAACGGGCTGGGCCTGACGCCGCTTTTGGTGCGGTACCGCTAAGACATGGTGGCGGCGGAAGCGGCCGTGCGTGGTCAGCCGGCCGCGCAATAGTCGACTAACCCAACCCGCCGGCGTTGCGTACCTTTGCCCTGATGCGGCTGCTTCCCCTCCTGTTCTCGCTTTATTTCGCTTGCCTCTCGTGCCTGCCGTGCACCGACGGGGCCGTGGCGTGCGTAGAACCGGCGGGCCGGCCAACGGTAACCGCAACGCATTCCGACCTGGCCGGGGCCAGCCGCGCCGACTGGTGCTCCCCGTTGTGCCAGTGCCATTGCTGCGCTGGCGTTGTAGCCCCGGCGCCCCGGCCCCGCTGTTGGCGGCGCCCCGGGGCTGGCCTGGCTGCGGGCCCCACGCCGGGCCCGGCTGGTAGAACAAGCACCGACCCGGATGCCGGGCGGCGTGTGGCAGCCGCCCTGGGTTTAACCCCTTCTTTTTCCTGCTGACCCCACTGGGCCGTCGGATGCTTTGTAGCGTTCGATTAGTCAGACTAAGGGCGTAGTCGTGCCTAGCTGGGTCATGTCGCCGCCACTTGCGCCCGTTGGGCCGGGGCCGCCGCGCCGCAGGGTTTCACTGAAAGCGTTAGACCTAACCCCCAACCCAGCGGATGTTCGACCGGCTGATTCATTTTTCCATTCATAACAAGCTCATCATCGGGCTACTGACCCTGGCCCTGGTGGCCTGGGGCAGCTACTCGCTGAAGCATTTACCCATCGATGCCGTGCCCGACATCACGACCAACCAGGTGGTGGTGTACACGGTAGCGCCCTCATTGGCCGCCAGCGACATCGAGCGCCTCGTCTCGTTTCCGGTGGAGCAGAGCGTGGCCACCATCCCCGACCTGGAAGAAGTGCGCTCGTTCTCGCGCTTCGGGCTGTCGGTAGTCACCATCGTCTTCCAGGACAAGGTGGATATCTACTGGGCCCGCCAGCAGATATCCGAGCGCCTGCAGGAAGCGCAGGACCAGATTCCGCCGGGCATCGGACGGCCCACGCTGGCCCCGGTGAGCACCGGCCTGGGCGAGATTTACCAGTACGTGCTGCGCCCCGCACCCGGCTACGAGCAGCAGCACGACGCCCGCGACCTGCGCACCATGCAGGACTGGCTGGTGCGCCGGCAGCTGCTGGGCACACCCGGCGTGGCCGACGTCAGTTCGTTCGGCGGCCTGCTCAAGCAGTATGAAATTGCCCTCGACCCCTCCCGGCTGCGCTCCCTGGGCGTGAGCGTGGACGAGGTGTACCAGGCCGTGTCGCGCAACAACCAGAACACCGGCGGGGCCTACCTGGACGTCAATCCGCAGTCCTACTTTATCCGCACCGAAGGCCTGGCCGCCACGCCCGCCGACCTGGGCAACATCGTGGTGCGCAAAACCGCCAGCGGCCAGCCCGTGCTGGTGCGCGACGTGGCCCAGGTGCGCATCGGCTCGGCCGTGCGCTACGGAGCCATGACCCGCAACGGGCAAGGCGAAGTGGTGGGCGGCGTGGTGCTCATGCTCAAGGGTGCCAATGCCAACGAAGTAATTCAGGCCGTGAAAACGCGCATGGAAACCGTTCGTAAATCCTTGCCCAAGGGCGTTATCGTCGATGTGTACCTGGACCGGTCCGAGCTGGTGGGCCGGGCCATTGGCACCGTAACCAAGAACCTGGCCGAGGGGGCCCTGATTGTGATTCTGGTGCTGGTGCTGTTTCTGGGCAACTGGCGGGCCGGCCTAGTGGTAGCCTCGGTTATTCCGCTGGCTATGCTGTTTGCCATCAGCCTGATGCGCGTGTTCGGCGTATCGGGCAACCTGCTGAGCCTGGGGGCCATTGACTTCGGACTGGTCGTGGATGGGGCCGTCATTATCGTGGAAGCCATTGTGCACCGCCTGCACGGCGGCACGCTGGCCGCTACCGCCCGCCTCAACCAGGACCAGATGAACGAGGAAACCTACCAGGCCGCCTCCAAAATCCGCTCCTCGGCCGCGTTTGGCGAAATCATCATCCTCATCGTGTACCTGCCCCTACTGGCCCTGGTAGGCACCGAGGGCAAGATGTTCCGGCCCATGGCCCAGACGGTGGCCTTTGCCATTCTGGGGGCTTTCATTCTAAGTCTGACCTACGTGCCGATGATGTCGGCGCTGGCGCTCAGCCGTAACACCCAGCCCAAGCAGAACTTTTCGGACCGGATGATGGCCTTTTTCACCCGCCTCTACGAACCTGTGCTGCTGTGGGCGCTACGCAGCAAAGTGCTGGTGCTGGGCACGGCAGTGGCGTTGCTCGTGGGGGCCGGGCTGCTGTTTAGCACGCTGGGTGGCGAGTTCATTCCCACGCTGGCCGAGGGTGACTTCGCGGTCGAAATGCGCACGCTGGTGGGCAGCTCGCTGAGCTACACGGCCGACAAAACTCAACAGGCCGAGCGCATCTTATTGAAGCAGTTTCCGGAGGTGAAGGAGGTGGTGGGCAAGGTTGGTTCGGCCGAAATCCCGACCGACCCCATGCCGGTAGATGCGGCCGATTTGATGATCGTGCTGGAAAAGGACCAGGACAAGTGGACCTCGGCTGACACCCAGGAAGGGCTAGCCGCGAAAATGGCGGAAGCCGTGGGTGTGATTCCGGGCGTCACCTTCAGCTTTCAGCAGCCCATTCAGATGCGCTTCAACGAGCTGAGCACCGGGGCCAAGCAGGATGTGGTGATGAAAATCTACGGTGAAGACCTGCAGCAGCTCAGCCGCTACGCCCGGCAGGCGGCGGCGCTGGCCCGCAAAGTACCCGGCGCGGTAGACATCTACGCCGAGGAAGTAACTGGCCTGCCCCAGATTGTGGTGACGCTCGACCGCAACCGCCTCGCCCAGTTCGGTCTCAACGTGGAGGACGTGAACCGCACCGTACAAACGGCCTTCGCCGGCCAGACGGCCGGGCAGGTGTTCGAGCAGGAACGCCGCTTCGACGTGGTGCTGCGCCTGCGCGCCGACCTGCGCCAGGATATTAACTCGGTGAAGCAGCTCTTCATTGCCACGTCGGGCGGTGCGCAGGTGCCGCTGGAGCAAGTAGCCACCGTGGCCCTGGTCGACGGGCCCAACCAGATTCAGCGCGACGACGCCAAGCGCCGCATCACTATGGCCTTTAACGTGCGGGGCCGCGACGTGGAAAGCGTGGTGCAGGAGCTGCAAACCCGGGTGGACCGGGACCTGAAGCTGCCCCCCGGCTACTACGCCACCTACGGCGGCCAGTTCGAGAACCTGCGCCAGGCCACCGACCGGCTCTTAATAGCAGTGCCGGTGGCGCTGCTACTCATTTTCGTGCTGCTGTTCTTTACCTTCCGCTCGCTCAAGCAGTCGGTGCTGATTTTTACGGCCATTCCGCTCTCCGCCATCGGCGGGGTGCTGGCATTATGGCTGCGCGGGATGCCGTTCAGCATCTCGGCCGGGGTGGGCTTTATTGCCCTCTTTGGCGTGGCCGTGCTCAATGGCATCGTGCTCATCGGCTACTTCAACCAGCTCAAAACCGAAGGCGTGACCGACTTGGTGGAGCGCATCCGACTCGGGGCCGAAGTGCGCCTGCGGCCGGTGCTGATGACGGCCACGGTGGCCTCACTGGGCTTTCTGCCGATGGCCCTGAGCACCTCGGCCGGCTCGGAAGTGCAGCGGCCCCTGGCTACGGTAGTAATTGGCGGGCTGCTCACGGCCACGCTGCTTACCCTGCTGGTGCTGCCGGTGCTGTATGCGCTGGCGGAAACCTCATCCCCCCGGCCCCCTTCTCCAAAAGAGAAGGGGGAGCCTGACGATTTCTCATTAATATCGGCTGGCTCCCCTCTCCCGCGGAGAGGGGACGGGGGTGAAGTTAAACGCCTGGCCATACTACTTCTGCTGCTGCTCCCGCTCGCCGCCCAGGCCCAGCAAGCGCCGCTTTCCGCCGCCCAGGCCGTTGCGCAGGCCCTGCAAACGAACGGCACGGTGACGGCCGCCCGGGGGGCGCTCGAAGCCCAGCAGGCCGTGCGCCGCGGGGCCTTGGACGTGCTGGGACGCACTACCATTCAGGGCTCTTACGGCCAGTTCAACTCCTACCGCAACGACAACCAAATCAGCATCACCCAGCCCTTGAGCCTGCCCGGCGTGTACCGCAGCCAGGCCCGCCTGGCTGATGCGCGGGTTGCAACCCGCGAGCTGGAGCTAGCGCAGGTGCAGGCCGAGCTGCGCCGGCAGGTGCGCCTGAGCTACGAGCAGGCCGTGCACGCCCGCCACCGCCTGGGGGTGCTGCGCGGGCAGGACAGCCTTTATACCGAGTTTCTGCGGGCGGCCAACCTGCGCTTTAAAACCGGCGAAGTGGCCCGCCTGGAGCCCGCCACCGCCCTGGTGCAGCAGGGCGAAACCCAAGCCCACTTGCGGCAGGCCCGCACCGATTACGCTGTGGCCCGGCGCCAGCTCCAGGCACTATTGCAGCAACCCGACGGGGTCGTTATTGCCGACAGCGTGCTGCGTCCACTCACCGCCACCGCTACCCCGGCGGCCGGGCCCGACACGGCCCTGTTGGCCCAAAACACCCAAGCCAGGGTCTTGCAGCAGCAGGTGCTGGAACGGCAGGCCGCCACCCAGGCCGAGCAGGCCCAGGGCTTGCCCAGCTTCACGCTGGGCTACTTCAACCAAAGCCTGATTGGCCCGCAGACCGTGGGCGGCGTGGGCGGGCCGGAACGCTACTACGGCGGCGGCGACCGGTTCCAGGGCGTGACGGCCGGCGTGGCGCTGCCCCTGATTAGGGGCCCGCAGAAAGCCCGGGTGGAAGCTGCTCGCCTCCAGGAAAAAGTGGCCCAAGCTCAAGCCCAGCGCTACCAGGCCGAGCTGGCTGCCCGCGTGGACGAGCTGCAGGGCCGCCGCCAAGAGCTGGCCGAGCGGGTGCAGTTCTACGAGCAGACCGGCCTGCCCCAGGCCGCCGTCATCGTGCGCCTGAGCACCCGCGCCTTCAAAGCGGGCGAGATGGGCTACTCCGAATACCTGCTCAACCTCGACCGGGCGCTGCGCCTGCGCACCGCCCACCTCGATGCCCTGCTGGCCCATAATCAAACCATCATCGAACTCGACTACCTGCTCGGCACCGCCGCGCAGTAGGGTATTCCTCTTCTGACTTAAACAATGCGTACTCCCTTTATATTTCTGCTGCTGCTGCTGGGCCTCGGCCTGGCCGGGTGCGACTCTAAAACCGATGCAGCGGCCTCGACAGACTTGGAAGCAACGGCCGGCGAAGCCCCTGGCGAAGCCGCCGAGGCCGACCCGGAAGTTGTAATCCTCTCGCCCGCCGAGCAGCAGGCCGGCGGCCTGCAAACCGGCCGCATCAGCTCCCGCCCGATGGGCACGGGCCTGGCCGTGACGGGCACCTTGGACGTGCCGCCGGAAAGCTCCGTGGCCATTACCGCGCCGCTGGGCGGCTTCGTGGAAAACACCGAGCTGCTGCAAGGCACGCGGGTGCGCAAGGGCCAGGTGCTGGCCACCATCCGCAACCCCGATTTTGTGCAGCTCCAGCAGGACTACCTCGAAACCCGCGCCCGCCTCGAATACGCCCGCACCGAGCTGGCCCGCCAAAAAGAGCTGTACGAGCAGGAAGTAGCCCCCCAGAAAAACTACCAGCGGGCCCAGGCCGACTACCACGCCCTGCGCGTGCAAACCAACGCCCAGGCCGCCCGGCTGCGGCTGGCGGGCCTGCCCGTGGGCGGGCGCATCGTGAGTACGGCCCCGCTGCGCGCTCCCCGGGCCGGCTTCGTGAAAACGGTGAACGTGACCGTGGGCCAGGCCGTAACGCCCACCGAAACCCTGTTCGAAATCGTGGACCCCGAGCACCTGCACGTCGAATTGACCGTGTTTGAGAAGGACGTGAGCAAGCTGCAGAAGGGCCAGCTCATCCGGTTCTCGCTACCCGCCGACTCGGCCAGCGGCGGCCAGGAGCGCACGGCGCGCGTCTACCTTATTGCCCAGGCTATTGGGGCCGACCGCACGGTGCGCGTTCACGGCCACCTGGACAAGGAGAACGACCCCACCCTGCTGCCGGGCCTCTACGTGCGGGCCATCATCGAAACCGGCCGCGCCGACGTCATGGCTTTGCCCAACGCGGCGCTGGTGCGCTTCGAGGGCCAGAGCTACGGTTTCGTGGCCGAAGCGGCGGGTCGTTACCGCATGGTGGCCCTGCCCACCGGCCGTAGCGAAGACGGCTTCACCGAAGTGACGCTGCCCGCCGACCTGCCGGCCACAACCACCTTCGTGACCGAAGGCGCGTATTCGCTGCTGGCGAAGATGAAAAACGCCGAAGAAGAAGAGTAGCCGCCGTTTTTATCCGGCCCATGGGGCCGCGTTTTTCCTGCCTGTTCTTTCGTCTATACATGCCCATGTCCTCCCTGGCAACCCCTTTCCGAAGCCTGCGCAACCCCGTATTTGCCCGGCTCTACGCCGCGCAAACTACTTCGCTGCTCGGCGATGCCTTGACGTGGGTGGGCCTGGCTCTGCTGGCCTTCGAGCTGGGCGGCAACGACTCGGCCCAAATCCTGGCCTTTGCCCTGACGCTGCGCGTGACGGCCTTCGTGCTGCTCTCGCCCCTGGCCGGGGTGCTGGCCGACCGCCTCAACCGCAAAACCATTCTGGTGGTGGCCGACGTGGTGCGCATGGGCGTTATTGCCCTGCTGCCCTTCGTGACGGAAGTGTGGCAGGTGTACACGCTCATGTTTGTGGTCAATGCCTTCACGGCTTTTTTCACGCCCACGTTCCAGGCCGTGATTCCGGCCGTTACCACCGACGCAGAATTCCCGCAGGCCATCAGCCTCTCGGGCGCGACCTACGAGCTGCTGGGCGTGCTGGGGCCGGGGCTGGCGGGAGCCGTGGCCGCGTTTATGGGGGCCCGCAACATCTTTTTTCTGGATGCCGCCACGTTCCTGGTGTCGGCGGCGCTGGTGCTCACGTTGCCCGGCCGCCTGCAAAGTCCCGAGGCCGAAGCCGCCCAGGCCAAGCCCGGCGCCGAAGTGCCCCGCGTAAACCTGCAAACCCTGCTCGAAGGCACCCGGCGCCTGTGGGCCAATGGCCTGATGCGCTACGCGCTGCTGCTGGAATTGGTGGCCGCCGTGAGCGGCGCCCTGATTCTGGTGAATACCGTGGGCTACGTGAAAGGTCAGCTGGGGCTCGACACCACGTACTATGGCTGGGTGATGTCGGCCTTTGGCGTGGGGGCCACGGTGGCCGCGCTGCTCACCGGCGTGCTCGACAAGCGCCTGGCCCGGCCCACGTTCGTGCTCATCGGCGCATTGCTCACCACGCTGGCCGTGCTGCCCGCCAACCGGGCCGGGCTCTGGCCGCTGCTGGCCCTGTGGCTGGTGGCCGGGGCCGGCCAGAACTGGGTGAACCTGACCACCCAAACCATTATTGCCGAACAGACGCCCGAGGCGTTTCAGGGCCGCGTGTACGGGGCGCACTTCGCCTGGAGCCACCTGTGGTGGGCTTTCGCCTACCCGCTGGCCGGCTTTCTGGGGACGCGCTTTGCCACCGGCTCGTTTCTGTACGGCGGCCTGGTAGCCCTGGCCCTGCTGGCCGGCACCTGGCTGCTGCGCCGCCGGACGCCCGCCGTACCGGCCGTGGCCGCTGCCCCCGAAGTACCTGCCACTACCTGAACCACCGGTTTCCTTATCCTGTGCCTTCTAGAAATCGACTTCCTATGCCGGTTGCTGGGTTGTGTTGCTGAGCGGCTGATCCTCTGCAACGCCCCGCTGGCCGGCAACTACCGTTTTGTTAGTATCAGCTGCTTGTTCACGTAATCGATGGTAGTGCGGTACTAGCTGAGCATCGGGTAGCCCGCAATGCCCTGAATACTCGTTGCGCCGAGCGTTTTGTTGAGGTGGGAAATGTTGGAAAACACCGTTTGCTGCCGGCAGAAAGCTAGCTTTCCGGCCAGCTGCATTTCCGGCAGTTCCCCCTGCACTACCTGCCGGGTTACGCTGTCGGCGCCGGCTAGGGCGGCGTAGGTGCTTTTGCGCAGCTTCGAAGCCAGTCCCCCAAATTGCGTCCCTGCCAGTGCTGAAGCACTGATTTTCAACAAACTGCCCCACACAACGCAGCCAACCTAACTCCCCATGAACGACGCCCCCACTCCCCTACTCGATGAGCTGGAGTTTCTGCTCACCGAAGGCAACGCCCACGTCTCGCTCGAAGATGCCTGCACTGGCCTTACGCCGGCGCTAATGAATACCGCCGCACCGGGGCTGCCACACACCATCTGGCAACTGGCCGAGCACCTGCGCATTGCCCAATGGGACATCGTGGAGTTCTGCCTGAACCCGGCCCACAAGTCGCCCGAGTTTCCGGCCGGCTACTGGCCCGCTCCCACCCCGCCCGCCGACGCGGCTACTTGGCAGCAGCCGACCGCACCCGGTTTCTGAAACACCTGCGCCAAGCCCCCGACCTGCTCGCACCCTTGCCCCAGGGCACCGGCCAGAACCTGCTGCGCGAAGCCCTGCTCATCGCCGACCACAACGCCTATCACGTGGGCCAGATCGTACTGGTGCGCCGGCTGCTGGGGGCCTGGGAATAGTGGCCAGCGCGCGGCTAATGGCTCGAAGCCTGCCAGCTTCGGCCTACCGGCCACGAAAGCCCCGGGCGGGCTTTCTACAGGCTTTGCACGGAGTAGTGCTCGTCGATGGCCTTATCCATAGCTTTCTTGAAGCAAGACAGCAGATGGGTGCGCTCCGCTTCCGGGAGTTCCTTCAGGGTCTGCTCGAACGTCATGCGGTACACGTGGGTCATGAAATCAGCCCCGTACATGGTAAAAAAGCCGTCGTGGATTTTATCGAAGGCTATTTTCTCGGCCGAGGAAATAGAGAGGGAAAGCGCCAGCCATTCCTTGGCGTTGTTGGCTAAGCTGAGTTGAAGGTCCTGATCCAAGGGAGAAGAGTTGAGCAAGCTTAAAAAAATAGAAAATCACCTTGGAGGTCGTAATGTTTCGGTGGCGCTCGGCCTACCGGTACCGGTAACCGGCACCGGAAGTCAGCCAGATACTTCGGCGGGCCAGTTTACCTGGCGCAGCAATACCCGTAGTTCTGCTTCGGAAGCCACGCGGCCCTGGAAACAGTAGAGCATTTGGCCGTTCACGGCTTCGAGCAGCGTCATTTCGCCGTCGGCGTAGAGCACTACTGTTTCCTGGCCGACCTCGCTGGGGCGGCTGTAGCGGATTTGCCCCGCCGGGGAGGCATGGCTGCGAAAGCCAAACTTGGCCAGCAGTTCGGCCGGGGGTTGATAAGCAGATTCCATGGAGAGAAAGCCCAAAAACGGGACGCGGGGCCGGAAGGCCGGGCGCTAAGCCACTCCGCCCAGGCGCGGGCCGTAGCTGGCCCCGGCGGGGCCGAATTACAGCCGGGTACGGTTGAGTTCCGGAAGGTCGTCATTTCCCAGCCAACTACGGCGTAAAATTTCCCGGCCAAAGCCCAGTCGGGCAGTTGGCCGCACTGCTCAGCGCAGCTCCCGCTCCAGAAACCGCCGCAGGTACGGGGCCGTTTTGCTGGCCTTCGACTTGGCCACGGTGGCCGGCGAACCTTCGGCTACTATCTGGCCGCCCTCGTCGCCGGCGCCGGGGCCCATGTCGATTACCCAGTCGGAAGCCGCCACTACGCGCATGTCGTGCTCCACTACTACCACCGTGTTACCGGCCGAAACCAGTCCCTGGAGCTGGGTGAGCAGCTTTTCCACGTCGGCGGGGTGCAGGCCGTGGTAGGCTCGTCGAGCACGTAGAGGGTGGTGCCGCGCTGTGTGCGCTGCAGCTCGGTGGCCAGCTTGATGCGCTGGGCCTCGCCCCCGCTCAGCTCGGTGGCCGGCTGGCCGAGGCGCAGGTAGCCCAGGCCCACTTCGCGCAGCACCGTGAGGGCCCGGTGCACGGGCGGCTCGTCGGCAAAGAACCCGGCGGCGGCGTCCACGGTCAGGGCCAGCACCTCGGCAATATTCTTCCCCTGATACTGAATTTCGAGGGTTTTGGCATTGTAGCGGGCGCCGTGGCACACCGGGCAGGGCGCGTACACGCTGGGCAGAAACAGCAGCTCCACCATCACGAACCCCTCGCCCTGGCAGTTTTCGCAGCGCCCTTTGGCAACGTTGAAGCTGAACCGGCCGGCATCGTAGCGGCGCTTGCGGGCCTCAGGCGTGGCCGCGAACAGCTTGCGCACGTGGTCGAAGAGGCCGGTGTAGGTGGCCATGTTGGAGCGCGGCGTGCGCCCGATGGGCTTCTGATCCACGCGCACCAACCGCCGGATGTGTTCCAGCCCGGCCACAATCCGGCCCTCAGTAGCGGCGATTTCCACGTGCTCTAGCAGGTCGGTTTCTTCGGTTTCGGCTTCCACCCGCTGGCCCAGCTGTCCGGCTACCAGTTCCACCAGCACTTGGCCCACGAGGCTCGATTTGCCCGAACCCGACACGCCCGTCACGGTAGTCAGCACGCCCAGTGGGAACTGCACCGCGAGGCCCGCCAGATTATTGCGGGTCACGCCTTCGAGCTGCAGCCAGCCGGTGGGCTCCCGGGGCGCGGCGGCCGGCGCGGCTTCGTGGTCTTCCCGGAACAGAAACCGGCGGGTCTGGGACTCTTTTACCTCCCGTAAACCCTCGGGCGGACCGCTGTACAGGATTTCGCCGCCCTGCTCCCCGGCCTGGGGGCCCACGTCTACCAGCCAGTCGGCTTGGCGCACCACGTCGAGGTTGTGCTCGACTACAAACAGGGAGTTGCCGGCCTGCTTGAGGCTGGCCAGGGCCGCGAGCAGGGCTTCGGTATCCGAAGGGTGCAGTCCGGCCGAGGGCTCATCGAGCACGTACACCACCCCGAACAGGTTGGAGTAGAGCTGGGTAGCCAAACGCAGCCGTTGCAGCTCACCGGGCGATAAGGTGGGCGTACTTCTTTCGAGCGATAAATACCCGAGCCCCAGGTCGAGCAGCACGGCCAGGCGGGCGCGCAGGTCCTGGGCAATGCGGCGGGCAGCCTCCACCTGCTCGGGGTGGGCGGCCTCGTGGCGGGCGTGGCCGGTTTCAGTCCCGGTTTCGTAGGGCCGCAGCAGTTCCACCACCCGCTTGAGGGGCAAAGCGGAGAAATCGGCAATGTCGAGGCCCGCGAAGGTTACGCTCAGCGACTCGCGGCGCAGGCGCTTACCGTGGCAGGTAGGGCAGGCCGTACCCAGCATGTACTGCTGCACCCGCTTTTTCATGAGGGCACTCTGGGTGTTAGCGAAGGTGTGCAGCACGTGTCGCCGCACGCCCGTAAAGGTGCCCATGTAGTTTGGCTCCGCCTTCCGCTTGAGGGCCCGCTGGGTTTGCTCGGGCGAGAGGCCGGGGTACACTGGCACCACCGGCTGCTCGTCGGTGAATAAAATCCAGTCGCGCTGCTTCTGGGGCAAGTCCTGCCAGGGCGTGTCCACGTCGTAGCCCAGCGTCACGAGAATGTCGCGCTGGTTCTGGCCGCCCCAGGCCTGGGGCCAGGCCGCAATGGCCCGCTCCCGGATGGTGAGCGTGGGGTCGGGCACCATGGTCTGCTCCGTGACTTCGTACACCCGGCCCAGGCCGTGGCAGGTGGGGCAGGCGCCCTCGGGCGTGTTGGCCGAAAAGGCTTCGGCGTAGATGATACCCTGCCCCTTAGGGTAGTCGCCTGCCCGCGAGTACAGCATCCGCACGAGGTTGGAAAGCGTGGTAACCGAGCCCACCGACGAGCGGGTGGTGGGCGTGCCGCGCTGCTGCTGCAACGCTACGGCCGGCGGCAGGCCCTCAATGGCATCTACCTCGGGCACCGACATCTGATGAAACAGCCGCCGCGCGTAGGGCGACACCGACTCCAAGTAGCGCCGCTGGGCCTCGGCATAGAGCGTGCCGAACGCCAGGCTGCTTTTGCCCGAACCCGATACGCCGGTAAATACCACCAGCGCATCGCGCGGAATATCGACGTCGATGTTTTTGAGGTTGTGCTCCCGGGCCCCGCGCACGCGCACAAAACCGGTGGTGGTATCGGGTTGGGTAATCGGTTTTGATTCAGACATAGCAGAAACTCAGGTAGAACCCGAGAATACGTGAAATCAGCCTTTTTTGCTGAATTTCAGCCCAAATCCTCCCTGCGCCCCCGCTGCCAACACCTGCCCAAAGCCAAATCAGCACCGTCGGAGGACATATGAAGCAGGGGTTTCGCGCTGCTTCTTACATTAGCTGCCTCCATAGATATATCCATCGACTCATGCGCCCGTTCCTACTCTTGGCTGTCGTTCTGTTTGTGTTAAGTGGTTGCCAGAAGGATGTGCAACCGACCCCACCGCTTCAGCAGACCCGCTGGATGCTCTCCCAGGTCGATGATTTCTCGATTTCCCTGTCCAGCTACAGTGATTCGTACCGTACATACGTGCAGTTCGGCACCGATAACACGACCAGTGGCTTGACACCCTGTAATTCATTTGTGGGCACCTACAGCCTGAATACCTCACCCGGCAAGCTGTCCATCAGTCAGCAAGCGGCTACTCGAATCGGTTGCCCCGTTCAAGACTTGGAAACCTGTTATCTGGCGGCTTTTCCTCGCACCGTCCGCTACGAAGTGGTGGGGCAGGAACTACGGCTATACGAAACCGGCACGCCGAAGCCTCATTTGATTTTTACAGCTGCTCCGTAGCTCATTGGTTACCCCACGGTAACCAATGAGCTACGGAGCATAATTGAACGGCTCCGCACTTCCTTCGTGGGAAAGCTACCCGCGCCGCTACTCCAGCACTAAGCTCGCCGAGTTGATGCAAAACCGCAGCCCGGCTGGCGCCGGCCCGTCGGCCGAAACGTGGCCCAGGTGGCCCGCGCACACGTTGCAGCGCACTTCCACCCGCTGCATGTGGTGGCTGTCATCGAAATGAAAGCTGAGCGCGGCGCGAGCGGCGGGCTGGGTGAAGCTGGGCCAACCGGAAATGGCGTGGTACTTGGCCTCAGCGGCGAACAGCACCTGCCCGCACCCGGCGCAGACGTAGCAGCCGGGCGCGTAGGCACGGCAGTACTCGTTGCGGTAAGCCGGCTCGGTGCGGGCCTCACGCAGCACCCGAAACCGCGCCGGACCCAGCCGGGCGGCCCATTCGGCTTCGGGCAGCACTAGCCGGCGCGAAGGCTCGGGGTTGCCGTAGCGGGCAAACGTGAGCACGTCGCGCCAATATAGCAACGGCGAGTTCAGGAGCTGCACGAGAGCGTAGCGCTGCCGGGCTTGGTGGCCGCCCACTCGGGGCGGCGGGCGGCCAGGGCCTCCTGTTCGGGCTGCTCGTCGAAGGGCCGTTTCAGCACTTCGTGCAGGGTATGTAGCGGGGCCAGGTCGCCGGCCTCAGCCGCTTCGATGGCCTGCTGGGCCAGGTAGTTGCGCAGCACGTACTTGGGGTTGACGGCCAGCATGCCGGCCCGAATGGCCTCAAGAGTGGCCGGCTCCTGCCGCAGCCGGGCGGCATATTGCGCCAACCAAACCAGCAACGAGGCCGAGGCAGCGTCGTCGGGCGCGGCATAAGAAGCGGCGGCCAATAGCTCACGGCCCAGGCTTTCTACCGGCTCGGAAGCAGCCAGCAGGCGGGGCGTGAGGTGAGCAAGCTGGCGGTAGAAGATGGTCATGTCCACCTCGGCGGCTTCCATGGCGGGCAGCAGCGCCCCCACGAGTTGCTTGTCAGCATCCTCATCGTTGGAGGCCGTGAGGCCGAGCTTGGCCAGCAGCCGCACGTGGTGGGCGCGGTTGAAGGTGGCCACGAACTGGTTGAGGGCCGGGCGCAGCAGCTCGGGGTCGGGCACCAACGGCGTGAGGGCCTGGGCCAGCTGCGTCAGGTTCCAGAGCGCTACACGGGGCTGTTGGCCGAAAGCGTAGCGGTAGTTGGTGAAGTCGGTGGTATTGGGCGTCCAGCCGGGCTCGTAGGGCTCCAGCCAGCCGTAGGGGCCGTAGTCGATGGTCAGGCCCAAAATGCTCATGTTATCGGTGTTCATGACTCCGTGCACGAAACCCACCGTTTGCCAGTGAGCCACCATTTCGGCAGTACGCCGGCTGATTTCGGCCAGCCAGGCTACGTACACCTCCGGCGCGGGTTCGCCCAGCTCGGGGAAGTGCTGACGGATGACGTAGTCGGCCAGGGCCCGCAGGTTCTCGGGTTCATCGTGGGCCAGCAGGATCTGGAAGTTGCCGAAGCGCACGAACGACGGCGCTATCCGGGCCACCACGGCCCCCGGCTCGGGGTGGGCGTTGCCGTCGTAGAACATGTCGCGCACTACTGCGTCGCCGGTGCTTACCAGGCTCAGGGCCCGGGTGGTGGGCACGCCCAGGTGGTACATGGCCTCGGAGCACAGAAACTCCCGCACCGAAGAGCGCAGTACGGCCCGCCCATCGGCCCGCCGCGAGTAGGGCGTGGGCCCGGCGCCTTTTAGCTGGACCTCCCAGCGCAGCCCATCCTGCCCCGGCAGCTCCCCCAGCGAAATGGCGCGCCCGTCGCCGAGCTGCCCGGCCCAGTTGCCGAACTGGTGGCCGCCGTAGCGGGCCGCGTAGGGCCGCATGGAGTCGGCTACGCGGTTGCCGGCCAGCAGTTCCGTGGCCGCGCCCTGCTCCGGCGGCCGCGCCAGCCCCAGCTCCGCCCCCATTTCCTCCGACCAAATCAGCAGCCGGGGCGCGGCCACCGGCGTAGGGGCCACGGGCGAGTAGTGGTAGCCCGGCACCTGCCGCGGCACGTTCTCGCGCGAAGGGTCGCCGGCCAGCTCATCAACGAAGGAATTGGTAAACGTGGCGTTTTCGAGAGGCTGTGGCATAATTCGGGTCTGAGTTTTTGAGGCTGGATTCTGGTAATTGAACATTTATCGGCACGCAGCCTACCTAAGGCTACGCAGCAGCTTCTTACTGGTTACCCAGGGCTTCAGCCCTGGGTAACCGCAGCCCCGGCCAGCACCTGCCGCGCCGCCCGTTCGCCGGCCTCGATGGCGCCATCGAGGCGGCCCCATTCGCCGGTGGCGGTTTCGGCACCCGCCCAAAGCAGGCGGCCCTGCCAAAGCGGCGTGGCCAGCTCCACCGGAGCTTGCAACGGCACCGACAGCGGCGGAGCCGCATCGGCGGGCGTACTGGTGAATGGCTCGCGGGTCCAGTCGAGCTCCTGGTAGGCCAGCGGGCGGGCAGCGGGCGGGCCAAATAGCCTTGTCAGCTGGGCTGTTACCGCCGTTTCGCGGGCGGCGGGCACGGCGCTCCGCAACGGGTGGGGGCCGGCAAAAAAACCGAACAGTACCCCGGGTTCGCCTTCAGGCGGGGTGGCGTCGTGGATTTCGGTGAGCGGGCCCAACTGGCTCACCGCAAACCCCGACCAGCCCTGGCCGCGCCAGAACGGCGTTTCGTAGGTGATGACGCTTTTCATGGCGTGGCTCATCCAGGTGGGCATGGCCTGCTGGGCGGCCCGCACGGCGGCCGGCAGCTCGGGCTCGAAACGCAGGCTGTGCGCGGCCAGCCGTGGCGGCAAGGCCACCACTACGGCGGCAGCGTGGTAGGTGCGCAGCTGACCACCCTCTTCAGCCTCCACTTCTACCCCACCCGCCACCTGCCGGAGCTGGGTTACGCGGGTATTGAGCTGCATGGTGCCCGCTGGCAGGGCTGCTGCCACGGTTTGGGCCACCACGGCCGCGCCGCCTCCAAAGCGCAGGTAGCCCGCCGAGCCCGACGCCTGCCCCAGCCGGTGCACGGTGCCGCCCGTTTCGTAGGCCAGATGCCCGGCGCTGTACTGCTCGAAGGGGGCAATACTTAGCTCCCGGGCCAAAGCCATCAGGTACGGGTGGTGGGCCCAGCCCCAGGTAGCGCCCACATCGACGAGGCCGGCGCCAGGTACCGCGGCCACGGCCCGGGTGCGTCCGCCCACTAAGTCGCGGGCTTCGAGCACCCGCACAGGTTGGCCGGCGGCTACCAACCGCCGCGCCGCCACCAGGCCCGACAGCCCGGCCCCGATTACCACCACTCCTGAATTTTCCGACATAGGCCTGTTAACCATCCAACGCGCACAAAGTAACCAGCCGCCCCGCTAATTCCACGCGCTGGCACCCTTATAAACCGCGGCCCGCACCCAGCGCTGGCCAAGAGTTGCCGGTGGGCGGGGTTGCTTATTCAGCTTTTTTTGGCTAAATTAACTCATTAGTTCTCTGTTGATTACCACTCTGCCGCACTTCCACTCCCTAGCCCTACCATCATGAAAAACATTCTGGTTCCTACCGATTTCTCCCCCGAAGCCCAGTACGCCTTCGATGCCGCCCTCCAACTGGCCCAACGCAGCGGCGGGCAGCTCCTGCTGCTGCACACCATTGAGCTGCCCGTTACCTCGCACATTGCCACTGCCGGCGGCCTGGTGGGCAGCCACGGCCTCAACGACGTGTACGTGCTCAAGACCCTGCAAGCCACCAAGCGCCGGATGCACCAACTCATCGACCAGGCCCACCGGGTAGCTCCTGGGGTGCCGGTGCGCGAGCTGGTGCTCACCACCGACCTGGAAGCGGCCGTACTCGATACCATTGCGCAGCACGAGGTTGATTTGGTGGTCATGGGCGCCCACGAGCATACCTCCTGGACGCGGTTTTTCCTCAATTCCAGCACCGAACAGATTATGCGCGTGGCTTCTTGCCCGGTGCTTACCGTGAAGCATCCGGCCCCCGATTTCGATGTGCGCCACCTGGTATTCGCGTCTGATTTTTCGGACGAAGCTGATCTGGTGGCTCCCGGCCTGCACCAGCTGCTGGCCCTGTTCCCCGAAGCCACCCTGCACCTCCTCGACGTAGTGCCCTCCGCCGACCGTCACGACCAGGCCCTGGCGGCCATCCACGGGTTTGCCGACCGCCACGATTTCCGCCACTACGAGCCCGAAGTGTTCGACGCGCCCCGGGCCAGCACCGGCATCCCGCGCTTCGCCGAGCAGGCCCACGCCGATCTGGTGGTTATGCTCACCCACGGTCGTTCCGCGCTCAGCCACCTGTTCCAGGCCAGCATCTCCGAAGACGTCGCCCTGCACGCTACTCCGCCCGTTATGACGGTGCATGCGTAGGGAGAGATGAGAGATGAGAGATGAGAAACGGTACGGTCGATTGGCCTGTCCCAACAATACCGGCCGCGCCGTTTTATGCCGTATCAGGCATAAAAC
>NZ_NIRR01000059.1 GCF_002204745.1 Hymenobacter amundsenii | reverse complement strand
GGCGGCATCATAACGCCGACGTTTAGGAGGTTGGGGGCTGTCCTTCATGACATTCGAAAGATAAGACCCTATTCTGTCCACATTTACCCGACCACCTCACCCTTACCATACGTAAAGGCCCTTGAAAGGATAAATCGTTTGCGAAACTGCTATAAGCTGGAGGAAATAAATAAAAGCATCTATGAAAAAATATTACCGTAGCACAGGAATCAATAATGATATTAATGTTTTTACATCTTTTATTTTAACTATTTTTTTAACATACAAATTAATAAACATATACTTCAGAAAATATTTTATCGCTTTGCTATAATGTTTTTCATTAGCCATTATACCAGTCAAAATATTATAATCCTCCATCAGTTTCAATGTGAAATTATAATGATAACGCAGCCCTAAGTATTTATCCACATTTTTATGCATACGTACGATACCTAACATAAAGGCATCGCCTTTCCCGGTGCGCGTCACTCCACTATTATTAATACGGTATACGCTCATTATCTCTGGTAAGCAAGCCACTCTTCCTTGGTTGGCAAGGATACTAATTACCGGAAGGTCGGTAGCAGTCCCTTCAAAAGCCCATTCCGGTAATTTAGGAAGTAATCCATTACGGTAAAGTAATGAGGCCGAAGCAATGTTCCAATCGCGGGTGATATCATCTAAAGTATATTCTCGCTTTAAATCCGCCGTCATTGGGTGGCTCGCTTTTCCAGAACCATCTTCATAGACTACTAGTGCGTTATGAAAGCATAAGCTATAATCTGGGTTGTTATCCATAAACTCGACCTGTCGAGCTAACTTATGCGGATCAGTCCAATAGTCATCTCCCTCTATTGTAGCCAAGTATTGTCCATGGCCAGCAGATAGGCAACGATCTAAGTTATGAGAAGCTCCTAGGTTTTTATCCCTAGACAATAAACGTATAATGTTTGGATAAGACGCTATGTACTCGTCAACAATAGCACTAGTACCATCAGTCGAGCAATCGTCTCCTACAATTAACTCTATCTCGAATGGTCCCTCTTGCATTAAAATCCCATCTATTGCCTGCCGGATGTACGAAACATGGTTGTATGTAATAAGCAAAACGCTTACCAGAGATGGTTTTCTAGTAGTATTCGAGTGAATTTTTGACAATACCTGCATGATTATTCAATTAAGGAAATAGCGCTTTACAAAAGCGCTAATACATGATTACTTATGTTAAAATCTAGTGTTTATTAGATAATACATGTATATGTATCCTTACAATAGCTTAAATCAATTATCGTATCTCTTTAGTAACTATGCAAACGCCAATTTTAGTTACATCACTTTAACACTGCCTAGTACAACCAGCTTTACAGATCCAAATCTTCTTTCACACGCTCATAATCGGCCCGAACCATACTTAGCAGAAACTGATTATGGTGCTTACCGCTTTTGAATACCGCGCTACGCATCAGCCCCTCTACCTTAAAACCTATTTTGATCATCATGCGCATTGCACCATCATGCTCTTCCAGCACCTCCCCTTTGCAACGCTCCATGCGCAGCTCCTCAAAGGCAAACTTGACGATTTTGAGACCCACTTGTGTGCCCCATCCCCGACCAGCCTTTTGACTATCTAATTTGACACCACTCCAGAAGCATGTCCCATTCTGATAGTTAATTTCTGAAATACTAGCGTACCCCACAATCTCATCCTCGCCCTTAGCGGTAATAGCAAAGTAGATGGCGTTCGGCGAGTCGCCCAGCATTAGGTCTTGCACCCATTTCGCATCACGTTCGTAAGATACAGGTCGCTTATTTCCCCCCAGTAGGCTTTCCATACTCTCTAATCGCCGCAGGTCGTTAACAAAGCGGGCATCCTCAAGACGAAAGGGACGAAAATCGATGGCAAATTCCATGAAAACATCAATTAAAGTGTGAATTTAGCAGCTGCAAAAGTGCTCCACTAATAGGACTTCCGATTTACACGGCGGAATTCGACGACCATAGCTCCTCCCAAATGAATGGTCGTTTTCATTTGGCCTTCTTATCCCAAATTGCTTTAGCGGCGGCTTTGGACCAGCAGCTTCCGTAAGCTACTCACCACGAACTTAACTTCATCAAACCCATAGCGATGGTCAAGCGGAAGTGGCAATAGTCTCCGCGTCAGTTGCCGCTCCCACCCAAAGCCGTCAGGCATGCGCGTTAGCACATCAGGCCACAGCGTGGGCACAAAAATATTTTGACGAAACAATGCCTGCCGGTCTATATGCTCACCACTCGGCAGCAGCAACGGATAACAAAATGGGACCGTATCGGCTGGCAAACTCTCTAAGTTGAGCATAATAGGCAATATATTCAGCTCGCTCAGACTCTCGTGGTAGCAGGCGTAGTTTGCCCGTCGCGCCGCCATTGCGGCCACGTAATCAACTTGCGAAAGCAATGAAGCTGAGAAAGCAGAAATTTGTAACGGCTCGTTTGTTAAAGTTTGTTCATATGCTATGAAGCCAGCATAAGCTTGCATTTGTTCCCCACGTAGCCGGTCAATCAAGTAGTCAGCGCTGTAGCTCATGTTCACCGGATAGCGGTCGGCGGTACCAAGTTGCTTGGCTGGGCCATAAAGATAGCCTCCATCCGGCACACCAAACGATTTACGTGCGGAATTGAATGCCCATCCATGCAAGCAATGTTGAGCAAAAAAGTCTTGGGTATTGTCTACCACCAAAGCATCGCCGTAGTGAGTTGCTAAACGATTAATAAAATTATTTTTTAGACCGAAAAAATTTATGTACAAAAATAATTCGTTTTTTGTCAAAACGGGCAATATTTCCGGTTCCAACTGGTTGTCGAGAGCGTAAAAGCGATAAGAAATACCCAACTGCTTAAACGGCTGTAGCATTGCGTCGCAAGTATAGTAAGGCACCCATACTAATTGTGCTTGAGTCTGTTGCAGTAAATGGCTGATGCATGCACGGGCATTTGTCAAAGCTAAAGCATCTGCATGGTAACCCGAACCGGGCTGTTGGAAAAGCTCTAATTCCAGAAATCCACCAATATATTGCTTCATGGATTTAGCGTCATGTTGTCCAGCATCAGTCGGACTTCCTCCGGATTATTAAACATAAGCACATCAAGGATGCAAAGGCCTGCTTCAAATACTGGCCGATGTTGATTGTAGGACTCAAGCTGCACCTCCAAAAATTGAAGATTCACATCAGCCGCGGCATACTTGTCCATTTGAAAAAACTCCCGCCCCCTTGGCGGATTGATGTATGTAGCAGCCCCTATAGCTTGCGTGATACGAAGAGCCCATTCATCGGGTGCCTCAATGGTACCTAACTCAAGATTCATATCTGAGAAAATAGCATGCTGAAACGGAATTCCTACATAGCAGCATATCTGGGCTAAGTAAAAAGTATTGAGACGGCTAATGCTCAACTCCGGGAAAGCAAAGCATTGTTCCAATAATTCCTTCACTTGCCCGTAATACGGCGCACGTTTCTTATAATGCTCGATCTGGCGCATAATCTGGCCTTTCCAAGCATCGCCTTCGGCAACTAAAATATCTTTAATAAGGGTTTCTCGCTTGGCAGCCTGTACGGGGACGGTTATATACTGCCAACCTTCACCCGGCTTCAGCATCCGATTGCGGTTAATCCAGCCCTTTCGGATGTACTGCACTGGGTCAAAGCTAACAAAGAAATCAGTATGCTTAATTAACGAAAAATACCCTAAATAGGGAAAGAAGTAAGGTTGCATAATGGATACCTTCTTCGGTCTTGAAGTTAAAGTACTGAATTCTGACTGCATGATTTGAATGATTAGTTCGGTACTGAAACTTGCTTATGCTGTACCCTAGGTGTATAGTCCCAGTGTAAGGTGGGTCGGGTCTTGGGTAAAGTTAACAGGGTTTTTCTGCCATTGGGCACACACAAATTCATGTGGCGTGACGCCGCGTAAGGTCTTGAGCCGTTTGGCGTGATTATAGGCCAGCAAAAAGGCTTGTAGGTGCTCGTTGAGCTCTTGCGTCGTCTGATAGTGGAAGCGCTGGACGGTGGCTTCTTTCAGCGTACGATTCATTCGTTCGACCTGGCCGTTGGTCCAGGGGTGAGCGGGCTTGGTCAGACGATGTTCGACGCCATATTCGCGGCAAACGCGGTCAAAACTGTGCCCACCTGGCAGTACTTGATGCGGCTGTGCCGTGAACTGCACACCATTTGCATTTTGTAAGGCAGCTTGTCGAGCACGCGCCGCAGAAATTCGGCCGCGACCACGCGCTTAGCGCGGGGATGAAGTTCGGCGAAGGCTACCTTGCTGGTGCGGTCAATGGCCACAAAAAGATACTGCTTGCCTTCCTCCGTGTGCACTTCGGCAAAATCGACGTGCAGGTAGCCGATGGGGTAGTCCTTGAATTTCTTCTTCGGCGGGCTTTGGCCCTCTTCATTCAAGGGCAGGCGGCTGATGTCGTGCCGCTGCAGACAGCGGTGCAGCGCCGAGCGCGAGAGGTGGGGAATAGTGGCCTGCAAGGCATACAGACAATCGTCGAGCGGCAACAACGTGTGCTTTCTAAACGCTACTATCATCGCCTCCTGCGCCAGCGTGAGTACGGTGGAGGCGGGCGTCGGCCCCATCGTGGCATCTGCTGTAGTCGTGCGTTTGCGCCACTTGGCAACCGTTTTGGGGTTGATGCCGTGGCGGGCGGCTAAGCTTTGTAAGCTTTCCTGACTACGTTGGATAGCGGCCCGTATTGCCGAAGTTGTGCGGGCGCTGCCGTGGAGTACTTGTCCCATAGGTGTGTGCGAAATTCCAGGCCGAAAAATACACCATCTCTCTCTGGGACTATACAACTAGGGGCTTACCTCGTGGGTGGCGAAATGCGTTTGTTAACCGTAGTACTGCAGGATCAGTATACCAATGCGCAGCCGGTAGGTCAAGTTGGTCATGCATTGGTTGGCCTTGGTGGCACATAGCTGCGTTCAGGCACAAGCAGACCACGCTCTGCCCCCTCTGACGCAGGGCCACCTGTAGCTAATGGTTGCCATAGCAGCGTTTATGGTGCTAAAAGACCTTGACCAAGACCGTTTTCCGAGCCTCAGACGTCCCAGTGCATTACGGCACTCACAGTTCATGATCCTGCTAAGGGTAATAGCAACTGGCTAGCACACCGGACACGAGAGAACTGGTATACCAGATGCTGGGCGTATTCGGTGGCTTTAAAGTACTATTGGATGGTGGTATCTGCGGGGATCAAGAAGATGGCAATGCATTTTTAAAATGTCAACTCATGCATCTGTTGTCGGGTCAGGGTCCGTAACAGGCGCGATTTGGCGGGCGTAGCCGGGATTAGTTATGCAACTGCGGCAGTACAGGAACTTGGTTGCATTACTTTTACCAGTATTAGATCAGTTTGATCAGGATATTGAGGGCGTGGCGACGGCTTTGACTCGCTTGAGGCGCAATACCTCGTCACAGAAGGTGGGGGTTTTATCTGACTCGCTTATCGATTTTTCCGACTGGGTTATTAGGCAGGGCAAAGAAGATATACCACCTAATTCTATATTATTTCATTACACCATCTTGAACATATATCACTAAATATAAATCAAATATTCATCAAATATGCTTGGTTTTAAAGGCAGAAAAACCCGAGAAACCGGATTACTGGTGCAGGGAAGATTGCTTAATGATTGTTATGCATTTCTACTTCTTAAAATGGCGTAACAAGTAGTTTCTTAGCAGAAATTTACCTAGCAATTGGAAAGTAGGTTCGTAGTGCTTGGCCAATAGTCCATTTTTATATTCCCGCAAAGCATTAATATTCATTTCCGTATTATGGTAGCATGTTAGAAACCACCTCTCCGCAACACATCGTAACATGGCGTCATCAGTAGTATAATGTCGCTGCTGGTTAAACACGTATATTTTCCACAGCCAGTCGTGAACTTCACCTAACGTAATGTCGCCGAGTTTGAGCGGAATGTAGGAGACGGTATTATGGATTACTAGCTCCCGTTCCGTAAATGGGATACCAAATAAATTTAACAGTCGTTTCCGAATCTGATTTGATTTGGCATTACGATGGGCATGAACTGCCACTTTCTGCGTCTGTGGCAGGGTTCGGTAATTTAGCAATACTGTCGGCTGGTTCTCTATCTTAGTCACCTGCGCCAGACGGGCAATAAATTCATAGTCCTCGCCGAAAGTGTCCTGAATTGTGTCATCATAACGCAGGTTGTGGTCTTGGAGTAGTGAGCGGCGAAAGAAGGCCGTAGGGTTAGCTATCGGCATATTGAACAACATAGAACTGCGTACTGCGTCGGCTGACAGCGGGTATTTGTATATAATATTCGATTCACCGAAACACTTTAAGAAGCTGCTGGTCAGACCGACGGTTGGATTTCGCTCTAAAAAATCAAACTGTGTCTGGAGTCGATGAGGCAGAGCAATATCGTCAGCATCCATCTTTGCGATATAGCGACCACGAGCATACTCTGAACCCAAGTTATCGGCAAAAGAGCGGCCCCTATTCTGCGCGTTAGCCAGCACCAATACCCGCGGATCAGACTCGTAGTTTCGAGCTATTGCTAAGCTGCCATCCTGCGAGCAGTCGTCTATCAGGATCAGTTCGAAGTCCCGAAATGTTTGCGCCAAGATGCTATCGATAGCTGGCTGTAGATACTCGCCTGCATTATAAATAGGCAGAATAACTGAAACCAGCGGTTTGGAAGAAGAAGGCATAAATTAGGAGTTGGCTACCAAATCGGATGCTACATGACTAGCTGCAGGCTCTATAAAGCTATCCTGCAATGTGCGCACCCGATGGAAAATACGTACAGCCTGCTCACGCTGTGAAACAGAGGATTTGAAGTTGTACAGTAGGCGCAACGTTTCAAAGTTGCTGGATAAATTATCTTGCTCGCGTCGCGTCAGAAAACGCAGTACATTACCGGGCTGCCGGGCAATCTGAGAAGCTAGCCATAACAGTCGCTTCATGTAAAGCTGTCGAAATCGTGACTCAGTCAGATTAGGATAGCGAAATACAAAGTAATATACGATACTGGTCAACTGTGAGCACGCGGTCCCTTGTCCGATCCGCATCAGATACTGCCAAGTCAAACGTTCCTTATACATATAGTGCTTCAGACGAAGCCGGTCGTCGTACCAAAGCTTATAGCCTGCCAATTGAAGAGCATCACCAAGCTCTACGTCTTCACCGCTCGTAATAGCTTCACCTCTCTTCGTTGATGTCGTAAATTGAAAACCGTGGGCTCTCAGCTTTTGCCAAGCTGATTTGCGGACAACTGATCCGGCTCCATATAGATAGCCATCATAGTCTGGTAGTGGGCCACTCTGACCACCGTTTTGTGGTCCTACTGCATACACAGCCTGAAATTCCTCGAACCACTCGGGCGGTGGTATTTCATATGCGCCACTAGCATGCGCACCCAGAATACCAATTTCGGGGTGAGCAATCATAGTATCGTATACCAAAGATATATAATTAGACGCTAACCAATTATCGTCGTCGACTATAATTACACACTCGAATGCGGCTTCATCAAAACCGCGGATTAACGCATTTTCTTTACCTGCCACAGGCTCGTCTAAAACCCGAAAGGGCATAGCCAATTTTTGCCCTAATTTGGCAGCAACATCCAGTGTGTCATCCTTGGAAGCGTTACTAATGATGACCACCTCCCACGCAATGTGTGCCGGTACTTGCTGGGCAGCTATATGACGCAATGTTTCAGGTAACCGAGAGGAACCGTTGTAGGTGCAAATAAGAACGGTAACTCCTGCCGAGGCAACTAGAGGAACAGACATAAAGGAGAAACTTGCTTATAGCGATTTCGAAAACAGAGAATTTGGCAGCTGTAGAACCACCTGTTTGCATGTAGTTACTGATTGGAATCGGACCAGCAACGCGAGTGGTAAAACGTGAAAGGGGCGACTTTACATCCAGAGCTACAACTCGCAAAACAACTATAGATCAGTTCAAAGAGATCCACGTTGGTCAAATTATTCGTTTGGTTAACCGTTTCAAGTGATGCCAGAAGCGCTGTGAATTTATAGTAACAGCTTTACCATAATAATATAATTGTTGGGCGCGATGGCCCTTTTCCCCAAATTTCACGCTTCGTTCAAAATATAAGTGTTCGAGGCGAATTTCAAAATAAGGCCTCACATCAAGCCCAAATACCCGACAGTATTGTTCGTTCTCCCAAATGAAACGTTCATTTTGAATTAGCGTGTTATTCATGGTGTGCATTACTCCCCCTGCATGTATGCGATATACAGCCATCTGATGCGGCAGGTACAAAGCGGCCCCATGACTGGTACTAAGTAATTGCAAAGTATAGTCACCGCTAAATATACCAGCAAACCACGGTGGCAGAGGCAATGGTAGGCTATCTGCTCTAAACAGCATGGAAGCGCTGGGCATAAACCACCCGAGCTGAGCTAAATCTACCTGCGTAAAGCGCTTTGGCAAAGTCCCCTTTTTAGATTCAGGCAGAATTTTGGAGAATTTTTCGCTGAAGCTAACAGTTACCTTTTGATCTGTCGTTTTGGAGGTATTTGAACTAGCTTCATGCAGAAGTTCAGCATCATGGAAACACATGGCACAATCCGGAGAGGCTCGCAATGCCTCTACCTGACGCTGTAGCTTAGTGGGATCAATCCAGTAGTCATCCCCTTCCAGAAAAGCAATAAATTCACCCTGACATGCTGCCCGAGTAGCCATTAGATTACGCATAATGCCCAAATTCTGAGCATGTGCCAGCACGCGCACCTGCCCTGGATATCTCTGTTCATACTGCTGAGCAATAGCGCGCGTATTATCAGGAGAGTGGTCTTCACCAATTATCATTTCAACTGCGAAATCAGTCTTTTGAGCTAAAACCGATTCTATCGCTTGTGCCAAATAATCTCCATGATTGTATGTAATGCAACAAACACTCACTGTTATGAGCCGTTCACGTGTATTCATAGTTTAAGGAGAAGAAATTTATCTCAACTTTAAGCACTTCTGCTAACAGATTTGAAAAAAAATTAAGTTAATGCTTGGCTAGTTAAGATCAGCACTTACTTAATGGAGTGATGAATAGGACGGGCAGGAATACCCGCTACAACAGATCCTGCAGGAACATTGCGTGTCACCACCGCCCCAGCTCCTATCACAACATGATCGCCAACTACAACATCGGGTAACACGGCAGCTAAAGCGCCGACTTGGCAGCCCATCCCTAGCTGGCAACGTCCTAATAAACGAACTCCTGGAGAAATTTCACAATAATCCCCTACTTGCGTATCATGATGTACAGTTGCACCAGCATTAATTAATACTCCATCGCCGATACGGGCACTCAACGCTACCATTGTATGATGCATAATATTCAGTCCCTCGCCCAACTTGGTAATAAGGGGATCTATTGCAGCCGTTGGTGCTATCACTGTTGTAAGTAGTCCACCCCAGTGTTTAAACTGCTTAGCTAGCCGTAGGCGCAACATTGGCCCACCTAGTCCGAGTACAAAGCGCGAATCAATGGTAGCCAAGTAAACCTGGGCTGCGGTAGCAGTACGAAGGAGTTTATACTTGCCTAAAACTAAGTCTGGCTGATTTTGTGTCACATCATCAAAGAATACTGCTTGTTCGCGCTCGAGGGGCGATAAGCACTGTAAAATTTCAATTGCGTGTCCTTTAGCACCAACTATCAGCATAAGATTAATTTGCGAAACATTTAAAAGTGAAACCAATGTCCTATTAGCTAACAGTACTTTATTACGCGACTACAATATTATTATCAAACTTGATATTGAATTTTACTCAACTTCAAAATTTATTTTAAAATAACAAATACTTTTTACAACTACAGGTAGTTGCTTTTCTGAACAGCTATTCTCTAAATTCGTTAGCTTTCTTTACACACTATATCTCAAGCATAATAAAGCATTATGCATTTTCTTCCTCATAAAATCTATTCGAAAAGCCACCAAGATTTGTTAGAGTTAGAACGTTATGCTTTATCTAGCATCCGCTTATTGAGCCATCTTAACCGTTTGCTAAAATTTGTTTGACTAATCAGTAGAGATGCTTCGACAAGCTGAACATGACGTTGGCTTGTCTTTCCGACTAGCTTCAATCTATATAAAGACAGCCTAACAATCCTACATACTTCGGAGAAACAAGCTTTAATCAATGTAAATCCAGCTTACAGATTAATCCAAATTGCTCCTTATTATGATGCCGATACGTTGGATATCTCTTAGATGTAACTCTTGGTAAAAAGGCAAACTAAGAACTCTCCGAGAAATATCTTCCGATACCGGGCAATCGGCTCCGGTATGGTACGGCAGCTTATTGAGAGATGGGAAGAAATATCGCCTCGTATTGATGTCTTGCGCAGCCAAAGCATCTTTTACTTGGTGCATTTGCTTTTCGGTTTCAAATACAACTGGGAAATACGCATAGTTATACTCCAGGCTTGCTTCCTGAGATTCAGGAAATTGCAACGGCAGCCCTGCTAGTTCCTGTCGGTACAAAACGACGAGCTTATGGCGAGCAGCTATGAAGCCCGGCACTCGCGGCAGATTGCAAAGCCCCATTGCCGCGTGGAACTCCGAATTTTTGCCATTGATGCCGAGAGTGAAATATTCATCGCCGACATGGCCGAATGACTTGTAGAGCCAGACCTTACGGGCCAACTCTTTATCATTCATAATGATTGCCCCGCCTTCGGTCGTATGAAACAGTTTAGTAGCATGAAAGCTACAGGTACTAATATCGCCATAGCTGAGCAGGGAACGGCCGTGCACCCGTACTCCAAAGGCGTGAGCCCCATCATAAATAACTTTCAGGTTATGCCGCTTTGCAATCTCCTCGATGGCTAACACATCGCAAGGGTAGCCGTAAACATGAGTCGCTAGAATACCAGTAGTACGAGGGGTGATGGCGGCTTCAATCTTGGTAGCGTCAATGCAGAATGTCTGCTCCTCAATATCGACGAACACCGGTTCGCAGCCTTCCCATAGAATTGCCGTAGTAGTGGCAACGTACGAAAAAGGCGTAGTAATAATTTCGCCAGTCATCTCCAGCGCCTTAATTGCTACCTGCAGAGCAATAGTACCATTGGACATGAACTGCACTTGGGAACCATCCAGCTCCGCGCTCAGATCGGCTTCGAGTTGTTGAACCAGCGGTCCATTATTGGTCAGCCAACCTCGTTCCCAGATTCCCTCCAGATAGCCCACATATTGTTCCAATGGGGGTAAATATGCTTTGGTGACGTTGATGCTCATGTTCAAGCTATGTTAGAAGGAGTAGGGCAAAAATAGGTCGAGGCAAAAACATTGGTCAGATAACAGTCTGTACCAAGTCTTGGTATTGGTGCTGGGCAATCAGACGGCCCTGGCTCAGCTCGTAAATCCGGTCGCACTCCCGCAGAGTGGTGATACGATGGGCGATGATGAGAATGGTAATATCCGTCTGGGCCAGCTTGTTAATGGCTTCATTGACTTCCCGCTCGGTTTCGTTATCCAAGGCACTGGTAGCCTCGTCAAGCATAAGGATTTTGGTACGCTTATACAACGCCCGAGCGATGCCAATGCGCTGACGTTGCCCCCCCGACAGCTTGGACCCACGCTCACCGATTAACGTATCGCTACCCAAAGGTAGGCTATTGACAAATTCCTGCAGCGAAGCCTGCTCAATAGAATAGCTCAGGCGTTCCTCATCTACTTCCGGATCACCCAGCGTAATATTGTCTTTGATAGAAGACTGCATCAGAAAGGTATCTTGTTTCACATAACCGATAATACTATGCCAGGCTTTGAGATGCTGCGCAGTTAAGGGCTGGCCGTCGACCAGAATGCGGCCCTGCTGCTCAGTGTAGAAGCGTAGCAACAGGTTCATAAGCGTAGTTTTACCCGATCCTGAACTACCAATAAACCCTATTTTCTCACCCTTGCGGATCGTGAGGTTAATATCCTGTAACACGAGTCGATCCTCTCTAGGAAAGGCGAAGGAAATGTTTTCCATGATGAGGGACTCCTTAAAGATAAGTGGGAGTTGCTGTATCGGAACCTGCTCGTCAAACTCCTGCTCCCGGAAACTTTCCAGATTTGCGATGGCATACCGGGTCTGCTTCATCTGCACCATAGAGGTGAGAATGCGATTCACGGAAGGCATCAGTCGATAGGCAGCAGCCGCAAACAGGCCCACTAAGGCGACGATACTGGTTGAGCTTTCAGCCAGAAATAAGGAATAGAGGAAAATAGTCACTACGCCAAGCACAGCCACCATTTCAATAACCCTCAATGGTACCAGCGAATACATATAGGACTCCGCGTCGAGCCGCCGGATTTCCCGTTGGCTCTCCAGTAGCAGGTTCCTAAACCGATGCTGTTTGTCCGCCAGCTTCAACTCTGCAAACCCGGTAAACAGGTCGGTAATTGTGGCAATGGATATCGGATTCAACTCGTCTATGCGTTTTCCAATGTATTGGGAGCGGTTGCGTAACACTTTATAGGTGAAGAACGCAGTAGGGGCTAATACGAAAACCAGTACAACCAAGAGTAGCGGTTCGTACAACATAATCCCGACCACAATAACGGCCACCATGGATACTTCCGAGAAAAATACCAGCAAGGGCCGAATGGTCATATTCACATAGGTGCTAGGCACCTGTAGCGAACTGTTAATTAGCTTAGCCGAACCATAATCATTGAAATGCCAGTAGGGAAAACGCAGGTATTTATCCAGCTGACTACTGATTACCTTCATGCCAATTTCGGCGGTGAACTTTGCCTGAACACTATTTATCCAAATAGAAAAAGCGTTTTTTGCCAAAAAAAAGAAGAAGACCCCTACTATAACGAAAAGCAAAAAGCTCTTATCCGACTGAAAACTCAGCTCCTGGTAAATCCAATCAAAGTACTTGTTTTTATGAATTCCTCCCGGCTCGCCAGCAACTACCATAATGGGCACCAGGGAGGCCAGACCCAAAACGTCCAAGAAGGACGAAAGCAGCAGCAACAGGAACATAATTACTACTTTGCGCTTCTGCGCACTGTCCAGATAGTAGCCAATGCTATTGATGCTATAACCGATTATCCCTTTACTCATACTGAAAGTGCTCTCTTATAACGGCTCTGTACCATACAGTAGCGCAGGCAGGCGAGTCTTGCTGCCTAGTTAGAGGGCGCAAAGATAACTCTTTCCAATCTGAGTAAAGCCGACAAGCCGAGTATGGCAGCAGAAAGGTCCTTTCAAGGCCTTCACGAAGCAAAGTAGTTAACCCAAGTTGCGGCCTATGCGCCGAGTTGGGCGAGGGTGTGGGTGAAGACGAAAAGCAGGAGCTTGAGGGCAAATCCTTCCGCCGTGACGGCGTGCA
>NZ_NIRR01000058.1 GCF_002204745.1 Hymenobacter amundsenii | reverse complement strand
ATCGACCGCCAGGCCTTTATGGTCATGCACAGCGTGAAAGACACCAAAGGCGGCATGATCAAGAAGCGGCCATTGCACTAAGGGCTGGTTGTTGGTTGTAAATATAAGTTATGATAAGCGATGGTTATCATAAGTTATATTTGAGTATCTAATCGGTCGTGCAATCCGGTTGGTTTAGACTTGTTTTGGTATACCACTAGCACAAGGGGCATTATTCCCCTACATGCCTGCTTCCTCTCCCCACTGCCCCCGCCTGCCGCTTCGCCCCGGCGTTTTACGGGCCTGCTGCGCCACGGTCGTTACCGCTTTACCGAGCGCGAGCTAGGCACCATTTGGGCATGAGCTGCCGCATCATCAAGCAGCGTTAGGCCAACCCCTCCACCCTTACTATTGATGAGTTGCTGCGGGTCGCGGATTTGCTTAACGAGCCCGGGCAGGACATTTTGGCGGAGGTGCAGGCTAGGAAGTAACTTTCGATGAGAACAGATTAAGCTTAAATTATGTCAAGTTTTTACGTGTAAAAACTTGACATAATTCGTATATTTGTCTTCTGCGTATTCAAGTTTGCCATGCCCGAATCCATCATGCAGCGTGTTCGCCGGCAAGTCGAGGCCTTTGCGCCGGGCGAGCTGCTGACGTATGCCGATCTGGTAACGGAACCCGCCCAGTTCGGGGCGGTGGCCGCGGCGTTGAGCCGGTTGAGCCGAGAAGGCCTGCTGGTCCGCTTTGCCAAGGGACAGTACTACCGCCCCCAGACCAGTCGCTTTGGTCCGTTGCAGCCTTCCGAGGGAGCCATATTGCGTACGCTCACGGCCGTCGGCGGCGAGCCGCTGGCCTACCGGGCGGGCGTGAGCCTCTACAACCAGTTGGGCCTGACCACCCAGGTACCGGCCGAAACAACCGTAACCACCCCCCGCCCGCGTCGTACCCCACCCCGGCGCGTGGGGTTCGTGGTGCGCCCGGCTCCGGAGAGGGCCAGTGACGTGCCCCTGCTGCAGTGGCTGGAAGTGCTGCGGGACCTGCGCCGCATTCCCGACACCAGCCCCGATGAGGTATTGGCCCGGGTGCAGCGCGAAATCACCCGCCTTTCCCCGACAGACCGGCGCCGCCTCACGGAGCTGGCCGCGGCCCAGGCCCCGCCCCGGGCCCGCGCCGTACTGGGCGCATTGCTGGAGCGGCTAACCGACTGCAAAGGTGCGGATACGTTACGCGCCACCCTCAATCCCTTGACTACCTACCGCATGGGCCTGAGTGCCGGGGCCCTGCCCAATCGCGCCGCGTGGAACATCCAATGACTTTGCATCAGAGCCCGGAGTTCGGGCAGATCCTGTTGGCTACCGCCCAGGGCTTAGGCTTGCCCGAAGCCTTTGTGGAAAAGGACTACTGGGTAAGCTACGTCCTGCGGGCGCTGGCCGATTCGCCCTACCGTGAGCAGCTGGTATTCAAAGGCGGTACGGCCCTGTCCAAGGCCTACGGGCTGGTCGAACGGTTTTCCGAAGACGTGGACCTGGCCATCGCCGGCACACAGGGCTGGAGTGGCGGGCAGGTCAAGAAGCTCATAGATGCGGGGGGCCGGCACATTACCCAGGGGCTGATGGCGGTGGTGGAAGCAGGCGTAACCGTACGCGGGAGCCACTTCCGCAAAACCCTGCACCAATTCCCGACTACCGCCGCGCCCACCCCCGGCAGCCAGGTACGGCCCGGTGCGGTGCTGCTCGAAATCAACGCTTTCGCCCGCCCCCACCCCAGCCAGTGGCGGCCGGTGCAGTCCTACGCCGGCCATTTTCTGACCCAGCGCGGTGAACTGGCCTTGGTAGCGCAGCACGGCTTGGCGCCGTTTGAGGTGCTGGTGCTGGCCCTGGAGCGCACGCTGGTTGAAAAGATTCTAGCCTTGGTACGGGCTGGCTACTCATCCGATTCGTTGGGGGAACTGCAAGCCAAAATCCGCCACGCCTATGATCTGCACCAGCTGCTTCAGCAACCGGCACTGCAGGCGTTTCTGGCCGGGCCGGACTTTGATGCGCTGCTGGCCGAAGTGCGCGTCGATGATGCCCGCAACCAAGAGTTTCAGGGCGACTGGGCGGCGCGCCCGCTGGCGGAAGCGAGATTGTTTGCCGACCAGGGCCTCACCTGGCAGCAGCTCATCCCGACCTACCAAAGCAATTTTCGCCAGCTGGTTTATGGCGTGTTGCCTTCCCCTTTAGCGGTAAAGCAGACCTTAGATAGCATAGGCCAGCGGTTAAGGGCAAGCTAGCAGTTCTTTTGATGGCCGGCAGTGAAGGGAGGGAATCAGGTAGATTGGCCTGAGATGAATTCAAATAGTTTCTTCTGAACTTCAGTGACTTATATTCATTTACAGGTTATATATGCTATCTTGATTATCTTTACCGTATTTAAGTAGAAGATTATCTTGCTCATGTAGATTGTATATACTTTCTTTATGAAAAAGATAATCAAGAATGTATGGAGATATATAGCTTTGCGAATAGAAAAGGTGGTGTTTCCAAGACTAGCAGCGTGTGGGCGGTTGGTCAACTACTTGCTCAGGCCGGACACAGAGTGCTATTGATAGATGCAGATGCCCAAGCCAGTCTAACTAGGTGCCTGCCAGTAGTAGACTCAACGAAAAGCTTAGCTACAGTCATGGACTCAAAAGCACAATTGCTCGATGTCATGCAACAGGTAGGAGAGAAACTCTGGTTAGTAGCAGCCACAGAAGAACTCGTGGTAGCCGAGAAAGTATTAGGAGCAGACCTAGCATATCCGTTGTTCTTTAAGAAAGCATTCAAAGGCCTGAACAAGCTGGTGGACTACGTACTAATCGACACGCCACCCGCGCCTAGTTCCCCGTTGACTGTGGCCGCCTTAACCGCTTCAACTAAAGTGTTTGTGCCCACGTCGCCAGAGGTATTCAGTTTTGACGGTGTGACCAGCCTTCTAGAGCTAGTCGCTAAGGTTCAGGATAGCTACAATCCGGAATTGGAAGTAGGGGGTGTTTTCTTAACCAAGTATTCGCCGACGTACCGGCGGGGCCTACACCACGCTTTTGTAAAGAAGATGCGCGAGCGGTTTGGCTCACTGGTAATGACGACCACTATCCGCGAAAATGTAGCAATCCCTGAGGCTCAGGTGCAACGGCAATCTTTACAGCAGACAGCTGCTGGGTCTAACGCCTTGATTGATTACACGGCGTTAACGAAAGAAATACTGTCAAGACAGTAAATCTTATAAAGACAAACAAGACCATAAAGACGATACAGAAATGGCCAAAGCTAAATTCGATCTTGATCAGCTTATTCCTTCGCCAGACGAACTCCTGTTAAAGCCGAAAGCAGCAGTACCCGCCGCTGCAGTAACTCAGGAAGCAAGGGAATCGGTACTCATCAAATTTTCTAACCAACTTCCTGCCGAAACACTACAACGCTTACAGCAATATTCTTTCTGGTCACACGAGACCATTGGTGACGTGTTAGATGTAGCTATCATAGCCTATTTGGAGGGTAGACCAGAAGCAGACCGGGCAATCCCAGCAAAGCAGGCTGCTCGACGTCGTCGGGGATAGACGGCGTAAAAAATGAGTTGGCATCATCAAGGAGGGTGGACAGATTTAATAACCACTCACATTTGAGTATATAAAAGCACAAAAACCCTCTTTTTGGAGCGGAAATGAACTTTTTTCTACTTATATCTACTCCTTTATCTGCTACAAAATAGACGTCCAAAAAAACTCAACTAGTCTTTTCTTTTATTACTTACCTTATAGTAGTATTACAGGCTCCATAAGTAGCTGAAAATCAATAGGTAAAAGCACTCATCTGCTACAAAATAGACGTTTGCTGCTACAAAAAAGACGTGTATCTGCTACAAAAAAGACGTGTATCTGCTACAAAAAAGACGTTTTCACACCTTATCTGCTACAAAAAAGACGTTGACCCAATGGAGAATACCCCGGAGAGACGAATTTCCCAGCACAACGCATTAATCAATGCTCGTTTCAGCTTCGTCCCGCTACAGATGCGCTTATTTGTCGCACTTCTGTCTCGTATAGATTTCGATGACGTAGACTTCAAGGAGCACCTAGTACCGCTCGATGAGTTGATTTTTGATCGACGAGGAGGATCTGCCTATGAGCAGGTGGATGAGATGTGTAAAGGCCTTACATCCTTCACTCTTTACATTGAAGAACTTGAGGAGAAGACTCGCAAACGCGGCCGCAAACCAAACTACACTTACATCCCCTTGATGGCAGAAGCAGGCTATCGAGCTGATTTAGGTGGTGTAGTGGCCAGCTTTAACCCAAAGATTACGCCCTATCTGCTGCAGCTGCGGGAGAGTGGAAACTTCACTATGGCTGACATGCAGGAGGTACTCAAATTGAAGAGCCCCCAGTCAGTGCGCATATATTGGTTGCTGAAGGAGTATTCCGGCTTTGGACGGCGTACTATAAGTGTCGATGACTTACGGTTTGTGCTTGGTATTGAGGAACATGAATATCCACGCTTCTCTAATTTCAAAGCCCGAATCCTAGATAAAGCTCAGAGTGAAATTGGCGAAACAGATATCCCTTTCACTTATGAGTTAGAAAGGGAGGGTAAAACAGTAGCTCGAATCAAATTCCTGTTTCAGCAGCTTGCTGCATCTGCTACAAAAAAGACGTTGCCAAGAGCTGCCGAATGGGCAGATGCTCTTGCCGAAATAGGGGTGAGCCAACGAAGTATCACAACCATCGCCAACCAGTTGGAGAGTGGTGAATATGATGTAGGCTACATAAGCTTCGTACTGCGAATTGTAGAAGGACAATTCCGCAAAGGGAAGATCAAAAAGCCAGCTGGTGCTATCTATAAGGCGCTGGCCGAAAAGTATTTGCTGGAAGATTATAGAGCAGAGACTAAACCAAAGCCTATCGTAAAAAAAGAAGTAATCAAGCTAATTGAAAAAGAGTCGATAGTAGCGTACAAGATGAGCGAAGTACGTAAGATGTATGACAACCCAGGACCTTATGCCCAGCGCCAGAAACGAGCTGATACGTTTGAGGAGCACTTACAGCAGATCTACTTAAAGGACGGTTTTAATGTGGAAAATAGGGAAGGGGAGGAGTGGCTAGTCAAATCCAGCTAGTCCTCCACCATATAGTGTGATTCCGCAACTCGTGGAGTAGTGTTTAAGCTAATATCAGCATATGTCCCCACAAGTGAGTTTCATCACCTTTGGGGACTTTTCACTACGGAGATATAATATAAGGTTGGGAGGCAAGACGTTATAGCATCCCTTCAATTTCCTGCTAAAACTGCTTCCACTTGCTTGAGCAGTTCAGATACGCTCAATTTCAAGGCGTCAGCCAAGCGAAAAATAGTGAGTAGTGAAGGCTGCTTGTGTCCGTTCTCTACTTGGGAGATGAAGGCTCGATCCAGATTTGCCTCCGTCGCCAGTGATTCCTGCGAAAGACCCTGAGATTTACGTATCTCCTTAATAACCAAGCCAAAGGATTTTATCGGATCACCGTTCATACGAGCGGCAATCTATTGGGGAAATATGCCGTTATTTGTTGTCAGTAGGCAACAAAAAGTGTAACTTGCAGTATGATTTATACCGGAGCATAACCATCAGTTCGCGGTAAAATAAATCCTTTAAATGAGGCTTCTAGCCACGATAACACCCATAAGCACATGAGTTCTGAGTTACCGCCAGAAAATACTGACAAGAACCTGGGGAAGGACACCCGCATGCATCGCCTGCCGAAGCCTAGCGGAACGTTGCTGCAGGAACTTGTCGCTGCTTATGTCCGCCCCGATGGCACCACGGGCCTGCCCGTGCGCGAGCTCACCGAGGCGCTGCAGATATCTACCGAAACGCTCCGGGTGGCCCGGTTTCAGCCCGAAAACCTGTCCCTGGCCAGCCTGTTTGGCCTGGCTGAGTGCATGGGGATGACCCCCGGAGAAATGGTGGTCACAGTGTTTAACCAGGTCCGGCAGCAACGCCGGGCTGGTCAAGCGCCGCCGGCTTCCAACCCCCGCCGGCGACGGTCCCAGTCGGCCACCCCGCAGGCCCCCGTCAGCAACGGGTCAGCAGTAGCGCCAGAGGTGACGGCGGAATATGATCCTGACCTGGTCCAGGCCCATGAAACACCGGTAGTGCTCCCGCTCGCCGCTGCTTTAGGGAGCCAATCTCAGCCGCAGGCCGCCGCCGACGCGTGGGCCGAAGACAACGCCCGGAAAGTTGCCTACGCCGACGCCACGTTCCCGCAACAGACGCTCGCGTTGGCCTGCGTCCAGCAGGAGTTGAGCCATTACTTTCCCACCACCCTATCAATGGAGGCCTGGGCCAAGGCCCTGGATGCGCTGAAGCCGGACTTGTGGCTGGAAACGGACGGGGAATTGCCGGTGACGCTGGAGCAGCCGGCCCTGGTGCAACTGCTTCAACTCCTGGCGCGCTCCAAAGAGCTGCCTAGACTAGAGCTGGCCATTTATCCGCCGGATGTCCTGCTGATGGCCCGTCGCCTAGCTAGTTACAGCTTGTGGGCCGTGGACCTAGTGGCCGAGATGGAGCGAAATCCGGCTGCCTTTTGCCCCACTTCGTTCGGGCTCCTCTCCCGGCTGGCCAGCGGCCATTCGGCGGAGGAGGAAGTATTGCGCGCATTCGGCGAAGATATTGCCACGCTGGATACGAACGGCAAACCCCGCTCAACCGACGAGCTCCCGGGCAGTGCCAGCGTCATCGCCCGCCTTTTCCGATTGCGCTGGCCCACCGGAGGGCCGGGTACCTTTCGCCTGCCACCCCGGCCCCCGTTGGGTCCGCAGGCAGGCCCCCCCGGCATGGCATAGCTATCGCTACGCCACCCGTCCTGTCTGACCAGACGGACTTAGGTGTCACCCGCTGTCGGCACACAGGCCCCTGGCCGATCAGCGGTCCGACGGCTTCCCTAAAAACCCGATTTTCAGCCCCCACGTCACCCTGACCCACTTCGAACTCATGCCTTCTCAAACCACTCCCTCAGGCAACCGCCCACAGCCCGGCAAACTCCCCACCCTCAAGCGTCCCCCCAAACCTTCCGGCCGGACCCTGGAAGACTGGATTACTACCTTCCTGCGCCCCGACGGTACGCAGGGCCTGACCGTGCGCGAACTCACCGGGGCGCTGCGCATAGCTGCCGAAACGCTCACGTTGGTCCGGCTATATCCCGAACGGCTGTCGATGGCCCACATTTTTGCCCTGGCTGAACTGCTGGGCATTGCCCCCGAACAGCTCATTGCCGACATTTTTCAGCAGGTGAAAGTGCGCAGCGAGGTGGGCCTGATGCTAACGGCCCGTCAGCTCCGCACGCGTCGCAAGCGCCATGCTGCCACCCCACGGGCATCGGATAAGGGGACTGCTTAACCAGTGGTCCCCGGCAGCTACCCCTGGGCCACGTACCGACGTGGCAGAGGGCGAAAACGGCCGGAGTGACGCGGGTGGACAACAGGGTGCAGACCAGCGGAAGGGCTGGTCTGCCAGGCACCACGCCGCAGTACCACCGCAGTAGGACTGTTTTTTGGAGGGTAAATGCAGTGGTTTGTGCACCCTGGGTGATGCGCCGACCTTACGGGCGGGAGTGGATTGCCTGTTCGGACCAGGCTTGGTAGAGGGCCTGAATACGTTTTGGGAAGTCCGGCGAGTCCGGGCAGTTTATACGGAGTGAATGGCTGGCTTCGGGCCGCAAGCATAAGTGGAGCTCATCAGCAAGCCACTCGAAACGGAGGTGGCCGCACGCGGGGAGGCGAATCTGAAAGCCGACCACCCGCAGTAATCTTCGCTCCGAACCTACTGGAAAGCGGGGATTGCCAGTGCTGCTGAACCAGGGGCATCAAGCGCAGGGAATCCCACCTGCTATTCGCTTTCTAGTAGCCGCGACCGAAGCCATACGGGGTGGTGGGGGAGCAGCCCGCCAGGCAATAAGCTACTCCCTGCTTAGGCCTTTTTCCTTACGTCCGTCTGTAGGGCAACGCGTCTTTTTTCTATGGTGGAGCAACTGACAAGACGGGTAATAAAGCGGCTGTTCGAGGGCCGGTTCACCATACTTAAGTAGTGCTGGCCAGGGCAGAAAGGGATTTGGGGCATACCCCACTTTTCCGGCGAGCGGGCTGCCGGATACCGTTCGCTCACTTGTCCTGTTCAACCCGCAGCTTGAGCTGGCTCGTTTGTTTGCAGCGCAACCGATGCGCTGGGCCTGGATAGCCCTGATGGGGCGGCTCAGTATTGTTGCCCTGATGGACCTGCTGCTGCCGGTCGTCTGAGAGCGGAAATACGAGTTGACTTTTTCCCGCTAACTGGCGAGGGAAAGGGGGGGGGGGTATCAGGGGTTCTTCCTGCAAAAGACCTTAGCGGAAATAAAAAAGGGCCAGCTGGTAAATACGGTAGTGGGGGCGTCCGATTCTACGGGCGAGTTCTCTACCGCAAGAGCGCCAGTGTTTAAAACCAGCCCGGCCAATTCAGTCGAACAGGAGAAGCTGTTTCTATGCTACCGGGATGGGCAGCTGCGTAGCTGCCGGGAGTGGAGGTAGCTGTTGCTGACCAAAAAATAAAGAGGGCAGAAAACAGAACCGGGGCAACGAACCGGAGCTGGCAGCCGAGGCAGTTGGGGAAGAAAAGCCAAACAGAAGGCAGGGCAATGACAGTGCCCAGGTCCCTTTTTGAGGGAGGCGTGGGCGGTCGTTTTGGCCGGTGCCGGTCGTGGAAAGAGGTGGGGTAAGCGCGTAGGGGAGCGGTAAGAGCGGGCTGCCGGTGCGAAAGAGTCGCCCATCCTAGGCGCTGCATCGACTGGCGTCATTGGAGCCGCCTTACTCCTCTTGTTAGATGATTGCGATGCTATTCTCCTGCTGGCCGGGCTACTTGGTTGGCCGTAAGAGGCGCTCTTTAAGGCTCCCATTGTGAGCAGACCGCGGCTGTTTTTGGCAACCTGTAGGGAGGCCCGGCAGCGTTGGCGCCTTGGACTTTGCTCGGGGTCGAGGAGGCAGCAGTCGGATTTTCTGAGCCGGGATTGAGCGTCGTAGTGTCCACGTTGGGGTCAGCGTAAGGCAACACGTAAGGAGAGTAACAGTTGAGGGGAAAGAGAGGGTAAGGCGTTAGGTAGCCTTGGCTGACGGGAGAAGATATCAGGGCGTGGATGGGCGCAATTCAGCGGCCAGTTGGAAGAAGCGACTGGGAAAAAGCACCCGCTTTATTTTACGTTGTGCGTTGATTCGCCGGGTCCTGAGCAGGAAGGGAAGGTGAAGATGGAAGGGGTAAAGACATGCCAGCAATTCTTCCATCTGTGCGAGTAGCCAGATAAGCGGGCCAGGGACTTGCCGGATAATTGAGCGCAGGAAAGTAGCGGGAGAGTAACGGGAGCAACTGCCGGGAATGGGCAGTAGAGGAGCCGGAGAGGAGCAGCGGGTCGCCGAGGGTGGGAAGCCGGGTAGCGACTGATTCGACCGCAACACCAGGGGCCAAAGTAGCAGCAGACAGTGCGGAATTATTCAGCGCCGACGGATTGGTAGTCGGCGTAAGCGAAGAGCAGCAAGGCCAGCAAGAGTGGGAGAAAAGCGAAGGCGTTGTAGAGAAAAGGAAGGGTAGTAAGGGAAGGACAGCGCAGAGAAAAGGGCCGCAGAAAAGACGGCGTAGGCAAGGCAGGGAGTCAACAAAAACAGTTCGAAAGTGGCAGCGGCTCGAAGGCAGGAGCAACTGAAAAGGCGCAGGCAGGAGTCGGTAGGGGAGCGAGAAACCAGCGCAGAAAATGGCGCCAGCCTGCAGTCAGACTTGAGAGAAGTGGGGGCAGAGAAAGCAAGCCAACGGAGCCGTAGACTGTCAGGCCTCGCGTATCATTTTGCCGAATGAGCGTAGAAGAAAGTAGGAGTCCACCACCCGAAATACCAGGAGTAATCAGCCAAAGTAGTCAGCCAGCTAGAAGAACCGGAAGGGAAGTAACCTGCTCTTTTTCTCCCCACTGCCAAATGATTTCTTAGAAAGAAGGCGGCCGGTTTCTGTAATTGGAAATCAAAACCCAGCGGATAAAAAGCCCGGATAGTTGAACAGCTAATTGGAAAATCAGTGGCCGATTAGAACGAAGGCCGGCGAGTAGGAGAGCAGCCGGGGGAGCAGTAGTAAGGGAAGGCCAGGCGTAGGAGCAGCACAAAAAAAGCGGAGAGTTATTACTGAATCATTCGCGGCAGGGAGTGGCAAAGAGTGGCGTAGTGGTGCAGAAGTGTTGGCGTAGTGGTGAAGGATGCAGCTGGTATAAGCTGAGGCCAACGTAGGGGAAGTGTAAGCCAGGGGGAGAGCAAAGTTGGTTAGTGGTCGAGCGAAGTAGTGAGCGAAGTAGGGAGCGAGGTAGGCAGGGGAAAGCTCAGGGAAGGCGCGTACAGAACTCCCAGCGATACCGGGCAACACAGACACCAAAGAAGCAGGGAGGTGGCAGGCAGAAGCAGAAGAAGCCGTTCAGAGAAAGCAGACGACGGTAGCAGTAGAATAGCAGCCACCATAGTAGTCGTTTAGCCCGCGTAGTCTATCTTACAACCGGACGTGGGTAAAAACCCAGGACCGAAGCAGAGAAAGAGTAGTAATAGTTAGCGAGAGGGTGCCTACCGGCCAGTGCTACCGAACTGATTACCAGACACAAGCATAGCTTGTGTATATCCGAATAGCGTAATTAGTTGATTTACAATGCCGTTAGTAATAGTCGACATAGTTTTGAGTGTATTATTTATCAGTAAGTTACGAAATATGCTATTGAAATGCTATAATATCTTGATAATCAATTCCTAAATACATAGTTCAGATGAAAAACGAGCCCACAGTTCCAAAGCGTCCAGCCAAACGGCGGGCGCCACTAAAGACGCCGCCTAACCGCACAAGTGGGCGGGGGCGCATGGTCAGTGTTGACGATGAAGCCTTTGCAGAACTCACTAAAGCCAGCGTGTACTTTAAGATGAGCAAGCGAGCTTACGCGAGTGCGGCTGTCTTATATTTTGCACGGCTTGGTGTAAACCCAGCAGACCAAAATGGCGGTGCAGGTGTACCTGATATTGCGGCGAAGCTGGGGGAGCTGTCGCAGAAAATCGACACGCTCCAGGACGGAGCGCGGAAGCAAAGTGCCGACATTGCCAACCGGCTGGTGGGCATCTGGCGCACGCTGGAGCGCAACCTTTACACCCACCTGGGCGGGGAGCAAAACGCACTGTATCTGTATATGCAGAGCATCGAGGAGAACCTACTCGGCAAGCTATCCGCCACCGAGTCGCAGTATCTGTGGCCGCTGATGGAGCGTTTGATGCGGGGAAGTAACGATAGCTTGATTGCCCGCAGACTGACGAGCGATTTAATCCAAATGCTCACTGTGCTTGTACCACCGGGCAAAGTAGCCGAGTCTGAAATGACGCGGGTTAATAACGAATTAAGCGCGAGCCGGGAAGCGATTGTTGTAAAACAGTCGCGGGAAATGCTGGAAGGGTTGAAGCTGACTGAGCGGGTGGCCAGCAGACGGCCGTCCATCGCGGTGCCACCCAGTCCGGCCGTCCCATCCAAGCCAACTCCGCCACCGGCTACGCCACCTACTCCGGCATAATTTCTTCCTGATACCGGGAAATTCCTTCGCCACTATTAGCAGCGCGTTTCCCTACTCAGGGAAATAAAAAAGCCAAGGCCAGCCGGCGGATTCTGTTCTGTCCGAACCCATTTTGCTCACTCCCTTTTCCCGGTTCCCTCATGTATGCCAAGATTATAAACCCGGCCACCAATGGGCGCAAAGTGTACGCCAACAACGGCTCCGCCCGGCGGGCCACGAACTATCTGGAGAAGTAAGCCAAGGAATCCGGCAAGCCCGGAGCCGAGTTCTTTGGAACCGAGGAGGCGGGCAAACTCAGCGCCGACCAGGTAGTAGAAATGCTCGACAACAACCATAAAGGTTTGCGGGCCGACGCCGTAAAATTTCACTCGCTCGTGCTCAGTCCCAGCCAGGAGGAGCTGGCCCTTTTGGGCAACGACCCGCAAAAGCTGGAGCAGTTTACCCGAACCGCCATGCAGCTTTACGCCGGCAACTTCAACCTGAAAGACGGACGGGAACTAGGGGAAAAGGATTTGGTCTGGGCCGCTACCATCCACACCGAGCGTAAGAACCGGGGCACCGACGAAGGCACCCAGGGCGAGCCAAAAGAGGGGTGGCAGACGCACGTTCACGTGCTGGTCAGTGTCCGGGATCGGGAGCAGAAAATTACGCTCAATCCACTGGGAGCGGCCGACCGATTCAACCGGGTTTCCTTTCAGTCAGCCGTTCACGTAGAAATGGATTTGGCGGTGGGGCGGGCCAGCATCGGGCCGGAGAAAGGAGCGGCCGGGCGCCGGCAGCGGCTCGAACAGGAGCGGGGTGCCGACATTCAGGCCAAGGCCCGGGAGCGGCCGAAGAAGGAGCTGACCCCGGAGCAGGTGCAGAAGAAACTGGACCGGCTCGACGTGCAGGTGGCCCGCGTAAATTCCAAGCTCATTGCCGCCGCGCAGCTCGACCCCGAGCAGGTGAAAGACGCGGCCCGCGAGCGAAACTTTGACAATGTTTTCTACAACCGGCTGGGCAAAATTGAGCGCAATGCCGAGAAGGGAAACCTTACCCGCGAGCCCATAGAATACCTGCGAACCGGCAAGGTGCAGTCCGGTATTAAGCTCGATGACTGGCAGCCGGCTTCGGCCCCGCCCGACATGAGCGCCAAGCTACAGCGCGTGCTAAACCGCGAGCCCAGCCGGGCGGCCAGCTCCGCCATTCCCTCGATAGAGCGGCGCGTCAATCAGCTGGCCGCAGCGCTAAAGCTGACTACCAGAAGCCAGGATATGCGGAGCGAGGAGGAGAAAATCCGCGAGCTAAGCAAGGGCCAGGAGTACGAGCGATAGCCGTTACCGCCGACCCCTTATAGTTGGGGAAGAACCCTTTTTGAGTCTGCTCAAATGAACGGGACTCACTGCGTTTTCCGGCCTGCTGCTAGGGGTTGGTTAACGTAATATGGCTTCTCGGACAGCTATAAGTTTGATAATGAGACCTTATCTGATGGACAGTGGCGGCTGTTTAAATCACCCTTTGGCTAAACTCCACTTACATAGGGTCCATGAGCATGCTTATGTAGCTGCTGGTGTCGTGGAGGAGGCCTTATGGTAATCACACCACTGCCCTTGTTGGGCTACGGCAAGTAGGTGGCGCACCGGGAAGGAAAATTTTACCAATGCGCGGCGATTGAATACGGCGCGCCACAATGTTTTGAAAATATTGGCCAAATCGGCTTCGCTCATGGCGTACCGCTCGGGGTCGTATCCGCTCATGTCGACGTCAAATTCGTTCATGAAGTCCTCCATGAAGGTGTAGGCGTCCAGCCCGTCGATTTGCAGCTCGTCGAAGATCAGCGTGTCGAGCGACACCGGGCCGTCGCCGCCCGTACGTAGCTGCACGAAGGAGAGCACGGCCTGCTCAAGGGGGGAAGGCGTCATAATGGATTCAAAGATTGGCTCCTTACTTTGAACGGAGCGCGTTTACCTTCTGACCCTTTAAGTAAACCTCCATTTACGGCTTACTGGCCTCGTCAAATGCGCGATTAAAGTCCGCTACCCGTGCTGCGGGCACATGGGTATACATGAGTTGGCAACAACAGCCGGGCAAAACAACTTTTCGGTCGAAGAAGCCCTTCTTTTTCTTTTTCGGCAGGCTTAATGTGGCGTTGGCACCGCACAGCACGGAAATTACACTCTTGTCGGCGTAGACAAACGCCCGCATATTGCCTTCGCCGTACCAATTGGGATTGCTCACCACGTAGCCCGTGGGAAGCCACAACGGCCGAGGTATTGTGTCCCCACAGAAACAGGCCACGGAATACGCCGTGCCATCCGGGGATGGGGTGAGGCCAGCTTGCCCGAAACTGGGAATGGTCCCGAGGCAGGCCATGACAAACGCAGCAGTTGAAAACGGGAGCAGAGCGGACATGAGAGGGTAAGCGAGGAATTGGGGCAGATGCCTTGGCCTTCGATTTACAGTACGAGGACCAACGACCAAACTACTTGGTAAATTTTACGCTCCTTCCACCGAACAGCACCTGTTTACCTTCGGACCGTTTTCGTGAACTAGTGGAGTCGTCTCGTCTCTCCAGTTTATCAGAACTTCACATCAAACGTTCCGTTTTTGATCCGCACGGTCTGCCCCGTCGTCATTTCCCGAGCGGTATACTCGAAGGT
>NZ_NIRR01000057.1 GCF_002204745.1 Hymenobacter amundsenii | reverse complement strand
GTATTTACGCCGTTTGTCGGGCGACGTCCCGCTTGATTTTGTTGCCATAACAGAAGAAATATACGTCCTTCTTCTGTCCGTCTTGCCTAGACCACCTCAAAGTCTGTCCTCTATACCTTGCATTTTCGATACTCGTCTAGGACCGAGGCAACTGGGAAAGGCGCCGCCCCGCCGCGCTAACCCACCTTGGGTGGACTTCTATAATGCCCTTCGCATGCCCAGTTTTTATTACAAACTACTACTGTTCGCGGCCATGCTGCTGCTGACCCGCTGGGGCTTGCGCGTCCTTCAGCGACGCTTGGGCGTGGCAATGCAGTATTACCTATTGGTCGGGACCACCGGCTTGCTGGCGCTGGTATTATTCAATATGCCGCTTGCCTTTTTGGACCGCATCCCCATGCTAGGATTTACTTTGAACTCTTGGCACGTAGTCCTGTGGTTTGCGTCGCTCTGGTACTCCTTCGGGGCGCTGTTTCGCACCTCGTCCATCCCGCGGCTGCTCTCTCTGCCGTGCTTCTTTTGCTCGCTGCTTTTTTGCCTCATGCTGGCAGGAGCCGGTCTATTATGGGTGAGCACCGGAGGAGTTGGCCTCAGCATTTAGTCGTCACAGTTCACTAAAACGGTGGCAAGGTAAACGCGCGCTGTCCAGTTGAAGAAGCATTATAATGGCTCGTACTTTCGTCCGGTGACGAAACTCTACCTCGACATTGACGGCGTACAGCTCACGGCCAAACATACCCGCCCGGCTCCGGATGTGGCGGCCTTTGTGGCGTTCGTGACCCAGCACTTTGACTGCTATTGGCTGACGACCCATTGCAAAGGGGACCGCGCCACTGCCCTTCGCTACTTGGCCGCGTACTTGCCGCCCAGCAGCCTGGCCCAGCTGGAAGCCGTGCAGCCCACGAACTGGGATGCGCTAAAAACAGAGGCCATTGACCTGAGCAGTGATTTCTATTGGCTGGAGGACCGCCCCTTTCAGGCCGAACTGGCACGTCTGGAAGCAGCCGGCGTATCCGACCGATTGGTGCTGGTCAACCTGGATATGCCAGAGGCGCTACGCCAAATTCAGGACACCTTACGCCAGCATTTGCTTAACCAGCTGCCTGCATAGACCTGTGCCGAGGTTCAGCCAAACGGTCCGAAGCTAAACGCGCTTTATTTAAAATCAGGAGGGATTAATACGCTCCGTAATCGTTGTTGAGGCAGCGAAGGGATTTGACCGGCACCTCCACCAAGTGGCCCTGTGCGCTGACTCCCCAGGCGCGTAGCGGATAGGGCAGGTAACGTTTCTCAGCGGCAGGCACCCGTTTGTATAAGACGAAGTACTGGCGGGGCTTGCCTGTGGCCGCCGAGCAGTACGTGATGTCTACTTGACGCTGGGGCGCGGCCACGCGCAGGTGCACCGTGTCCGCGATTTCGAACCGAGCCCGGGCCGTGCGGGGGGAAAGGCGCCGTTCAAACGCCAAGACGAGTTGGCCGTTTTGGCACGCGGCCTGGGTCTTGGCGTAGCACGAGAGCCCGTTGCCGCTTTCCAGCATGAGGGCCCCGCGGCAGGTAAAATACCCCGGCAGCACGATGCGAGGCGAGCGGGGCGTACCGGATGTAAGGAAAAATAGCGGCAGCAGCAACCAAGAGCGCATGGGCAGGGGAAAAGTAAACGCCGACCGACAACCAGCTCCGGCAGGGGCGCGCAAGGTAGGGGGCTCCTTGCCCAATCGGATGAAGCGTCAAATGCAGCAGCGTGTTCACGAAAACGGTGGGTCGGTGAACACGCCTCGTTCAAAAATAGGAGCGTTTATTTGCTGTACCGGGTCCTGAATAGCCCTACGCGGTGCAGGAGGGTATCAGGCGGAAATACATGCAGCAAGCAGAAGGCTAGCAGGAACCACCCGCAGCCCGCCAGTACAAGAACGGATGGCTCGGTGAAAGTGGCTGGAACGGTCCCACCCTGCATAAAAAGGGAAAGCACCAGCAGGGCGACACTGGCCGCGGCGCCTCCTAAGGCCAAGAAGGTACGCTGGCGCCACCAGCGGCCGAAGGCGGCGAGTCGTAGAGGCAGCCCTACCAGCACACAGAGGCTTATCGTGGCCAGGGAAAGAAGCGCGCCCATCAGGGGTTGGAAAGCCACCAAGCCGATAAGGCCGTCCAAGCCTCCTCGGTAGTCCAGCAACGCCAGCAGCAGGTAGACCCCCAGCAAGACCACGAACGTGGTACCGGCTTGGACCGAAAGCAGCAGCACATTGTAAACAAGTTTCATTAGCCAGGCATGGGAAAGAAAATCTGTGCAAATAAGCGAATGGTTTACCCGTAAGGCTCGATGTCTTTCAGTGGTTGCCCGTTCAGCGAAACGGTCCGAAGGTAAACGCTCTTCGTTTGTTGAAAGAAGGGTTTATGATTGGGCCTGATTCCTCAAACACTCTAGCTCCTCCTGCGCGACCTTTGGATTTATCGTGCTCATAGCATGGCTTTCAATTATTTCCATACACAGCTTCCAGGTTGGCCCATCAGGGCGATAGTGCTCAACGAGCAGATGAGCGGCCCATAGATTGATGTAATAGTGGCCTTCTTGTAAAAAGCCGACAAATGTTTCCATTTGGCTGGCCGCAGTGAGGCCGCGAAACAGGGCCACAAGGGCTTTTTTCGCGGTTTCTGCGCCAGAACCAGAGGGCGTAATGCCTCGGAAAAAGTTCTCCCGGCACTGCATCAGAAAAGAATCGGTCAAACTTTGCATTGCTCTGGTTGTCTGAGAAGCTGTTCAGCGAAACGGTACTGGCTTAGACACACCGCAGTCGGATCAAGGAAGGGTTTATTACACCCCAAACTGCCGCAAATGGTGGTCTAGGTGCTTCCAGGTGACCTCCCCAAACTCCTGGGCCGTCAGATGACCGAACACGGGATGCTCCACTCCCTGCGGGCCGTATTTATCGCGCTCCAGCAGGCCCAACAATACGTCACGGTCCGCTTCGAAGGTGGTCGGCGGGGTCATGCCTGCCTCGGCATCCAGTTCTTTTAACGTGCGCATGCCCGGCTTGAAGGCCTTCAGGCGCGATACGACCAGCCACTTCACCAGTGGTTTAATAAAACCGGGCAGGCGCGTCGAGTTCACCGCTTTCTCCCCGCGACTGACGCGCAGTTGGTCGGTGCAGTGCACCACCATTTGGCTGGCCGTCATTTTGCCCCAGTGACGGACGCTATCCGGCCGTAGCTGTTGGATGCGTGCGCACAAGGCGTCATTGTCACTGGCGGTAAGAAAGTTAGCGCTCATGGGGCAAAAAAGGGATTAATGGAAAAGGGCGGCTTCTCGTGGCAAGTCTTGCACTGGGCGAAAGGTCGCATGGATTTGTCTTTGCGTCCAAGAAAAGGGTCCGAAGCTAAACACGCTTCGTTTGGTGAAAGGAGCATACTACCTTGGCGGAAAACACTGCGATGATTAAGCTAGCCCGAATGCACCCCGACGAGGACGCCTGTTTTTACCCTTGGATTGCCGACTCCGAAGTCATCCAGTATTCGCTGTCCGCGTTCCAAGCGATGAAGACGCCGGCGCAGATTGACGACTGGTTCGCGGCGACCTTACGGGATGAGAAAAGCCTCAACCTCGGCATCTACCTACAGGAGACTGACACCCTGATTGGCTACGCGGGCATCTCTAACCTATCAGCCACCAACCGGTCGGGTGAGTATTTCATCCTGATTGGGGAGAAAGCCTACTGGGGGAAAGGTGTGGGCACGGCGGTGACGAAACAGGTGCTCGCCTTAGGCTTTACTGAACACCATCTCAACCGGATTATGCTCACGGTTTCGGAATTGAATCCGAGCGGCATTAAGGCTTACACCAACGCCGGTTTTGTGGTCGAAGGTCGCCTACGAGCGGCCTGTTGTCGCGACGGCTTGTTCCACGATAAAATCGTGATGTCGGTCCTCAAAGAGGAATGGCAGCCAAGTGAGGTCTAGTGGTTTACCAAAACGGTAATTTAAACAGGCTGCGTGGTCTCCATAACGCTTTACAAACGGTCGTGGCTGTTGCAGAACTCCCACCCGGGCACCTCGAGAAGAGGGTCAGACCTCGGCGATGTGCTAAAATACGCTTTGGGCAGGCATTCTGTTTGCCACTTTGCCTGCTCAACAGCTGCCAGACACGAAGCGCAGAGTTCTGCAACAGCCACGGTCGTTTAGAAAATGTTATACCCCTAACCTCGGAATGGTGCCGGTTTTGGCCTCTCCGGGGGTGGGGCTGTCGGCGTGGTACTATCCTCATAAATACTCCCAGCTACCAGAACAGCCCAGCAGGATCAGAAGCAGGTGGCACAGCACCGTAACTATGGAAAGAGTAGCAGTTGTTTCCATAGCTGGGCGTCCTTTTTTCCATAGTTAACGGCATTCTGGTTACACTTCCACTTGTATCCCAACGGCCCACCTAGCCCTCGACCTACGGAAAGAGCAATGGCTTCTTCCGCCGCAAAACGCACTGTTTTCCGCTCATAGCATTTGACATGAGGATTAGAGTACGTTTTCCAGGATGTACCGATGGCTCAGGACTCCCTAGCGTTGTTTTCCGTTCCTACTATTGTGCGACCCCTTAAGTAAAAAAGCGCCGACCTAACGGCCGACGCTTTTGAAGTTCAGATGGACTCAAACCAATCAGTTGGTCTTCTTTGTGAGCGTTGAAGTAAACTAAGATATGTCCAAGCGACGCGCTTCGTCGAGCAACAACAAACGCGTGAGAGCCGATAGTGTGAGCCGACGAGCTTTCGCTACTTTTTGAAATAACGCTTTTTCGTCAGCCTCGACCTCAATACCTATTTGAGGCTTGCGTATGCGCTTCCCTTCATTGCTCATGGCACAAATATACATCAAGTAAAAAACTTGACAAATCTCAGCTTAAATCAAGATTTTTACTTGGTTTTATCAAGTAAAGGAGTACATTTGTGTTGTTCAAGTTGAACGGCTCAACCCGTAGCACGCAAAAGAGGCCAGCCGCTGGAAACGACTGGCCTCTGATATAGCACCTGTTAGCGCAGGCACTACGGTTGGGTTCTTGCAAACCTTACCCCAAAACTACATGAAATCACATGTAACCGGCACACCTGTGCTTGGCGAACTTCGTCACGCCTTAACTGCCTTAATCATCGGCAACCCGCTCCTCTCGCCCCAAGAGCAGCTACTGGCTAACCAGCAGGTTCATGAATGCGAGGATGCCGGGCGACTAGCCCTATGGCTGGCCAATATGATGACCGCCTCGGGCAAGTGCCAGCGAACCAGCTCCTCGCTCACCGATTAGTTGGCCGGCCATGTGGTATAGCAAGCAGCTCCGGCAGATTCGCCGGGCCCGTAAAGTGGCCCGCGCCCAACAACACCAACTCCTCGCGCTGGAACTGGATGGCATCGTGGCCATTACGATGCACTCGGTCACCCAGGCGCTGACCGTGGCCGTCGAGCGGGCGGCGGGCGCGCAGGTCGTCGACACGCTCCGCGAGGCCCTGCGCGAACGCCGCCAGGCGCTGAAAACCGAAGCCCAGCAGTTACGCCAAGATTGGCAGGAAAGCGAAGCGCTGCGGGTCCGAAAAAAGCCGCTCCGCTCCGACCAAGCTCTGGGTGGCAACACTTCCGCCGCCTAGCACCGGCCACGGAAACGTAGGCAGAATACTCCCTGCACAATCGGCCTGGAAGGGGTGCACGTCCAGACGTGCGTCTGAAAATCAAGCAGTGGCCGTCCCGAGCAACCGGTGCGGTTACGAGCGATTTAAAGAAGCCGGCGGAGCAAAGTGAAGCAATTCCGGCAGGGAAATCTCCAAGCCTTCCGCCAGGCAGGTCAACACGTCCAGGGTGGGCGAGGTCTGCGCCGTCTCGATGCGGTAAACCGTTTTCTTGGTAATGTCGGCAACATCCGCGAGCGCCTGCTGACTCCAGCCACGGCGCTCGCGCAACTGCCGCAAATGAAGCCCAAAGGCTTGCCCGGTGGCTGGTTTTTTCACGCCTGCAAGCTGCGGTGAAGCCCGCCACCAACTGTGGACACATAAGTCCACATTATCAAATACGCTTCGTATGTTTACGCCGTGCCCACTCACTATCATGGCCTTTCCACTACTTCGATGCGTGGGACACCCGCCGGTATGCCGTTTCCGCTTCGCCATGAGAAGAAGCCCAGTCCCTACTGCAGCGCAAATCAGCTCCAACATATCGTAGTTGTCGCGGCTCAGCCGTTACTGCGCAGCGGCACGCGGCGGCATTCGAAAACGCGCCCGTCCGCTGCGCCACCGAGGCCAGCGGGTTTCGCGTCACCGCGTGGCGGGTCATCTTCAGCCGGCAGACGGTCGGCGGAGACAATTCAGCCACGTCGACCAGCCCCTACCGGCCTACCCGCGCAACCGCTGCAGGTGCTGGCCGAACGCCACCAAAACCACCCCGTCATGCACTCCGAACGGCTGCTCCTCTACAGGCGGCGCATAAGAGTCAAAAATTTATCTTCTCCATGAAAACCCCTCCCCCTCCCCTTTCAGCACCCGCCGCGCAGCGCATCCCCTTCGCGCAAGCGACACCTGAACAGCTCGCCCAGGCCGAGCGCTCCGTCCGGGATAAGTTGGGGGGAGAGTTCCTCCCTATACTCAAGGTGTCGTGGACCAACGCATTGCAGACACTGCAACCCGACCTGTGGGTAACGGCGGAAACTGTCTCCCTCGACGCGCACGAGCTGGCCCGCGTGACGCAACACTTGAACGCCCTGCCGGAAGTCGCCCTCGCCCGGACGGGGCACGGGCCGCGCAAGCTCTATTTTGCCCGGCAGCCGATGAACTGCCCGGCCGAGGTCCTGCGCGCGCTGGCCGAACTCGAAGCCAGTCCGCAGGCCGGGGGCCCCGCGGTCTACCAACTGGTCACGGGGGTGGTCCGGCACCACGCCCAGGTCGAAACCTTCTACTGGACCAAGGGTCCCGACCCGCGCGAGGACGACGGCACGGACCCGGACCAGGCCCGCGCGGCCCTACTCGCGCGGGGTTAGGCGCTAGACCGCGCCCGCAGTGTGCCGGGCGCGGTCTAGCGCCTCAACCCGCGTGGTCAACCGGCCGGACCGTGCTTCCCTTGCCTCGCCCCCTTGTCTTCTGAATGGAGCTTTTCGCCCGCCAGATGACGGTCAACCAGGCGGACTTAAAGAATTAACGGTCCCTGGAACCGGGCCCGTACCAGCACCGCTACCGCGTGGACTTGGCGCAAACCCGCGCCGCCGTTCCCAGGAGGTTGCAAGCGGTGCATGAGCCTTGCGGCGAACCCACCGATGACCAAACCAAGCCCCGGTAGTCGCCGGGGTCAGAAACCCTCTTTTTACTCACCTACCTCTTCCTCACCCATGCTGCTTCCCATGCGCCGTCTTTTTATGCCTTGCGCGCTCCTGTTTCTCGCCAACGGATTACTGCTCGCTGGTTGCTCGTCGCCGAACTCGACTGCCCCTTCCGCGGCCGACGCCGTAAAAACCGCCACTGCCCCGCCCCCCGCGTTTCCGTTCGGGGGCAAGGTGGACTCGCTCAACGGCATCGCCGGCCACACCTTTGGCGAGCCCCTGAGTGCCTTTACCGACCTGCGCCTGCTGCCCCCCACCCCGGGCGTACCGGTTGGCCCGACGCGGACCTACACCTACGAGGGAACTAACGGCTGGTTTGGCAAACACCGGGCGCAAGTCCCCAGCCAGCTCTACACCTTTCTCGACGGCAAGTTCTATGCCTTCGTGGCCCTCGGCGACCCGACGGTGCTGCGGCCGGAAGCCACCTTCCTGCTAGGCCCCGGCCAGGCGCAGGGCGCAAACCAGTTCTTCTGGGACGGGGCCCAGGCCCGGGCCGTGTACGCTGAAAACACCATGGGCCTGGGCCGGGAAGGCCGCCTGGACGTGCTGAGCAAGTCCATGGAAGCCGCCCTGGCGGCCAAGCAACAAGCGCAGCTCAAGGCCGACAATGCCCAGTAGGGCGCTGCCCACCCCGTTCCTCTCCCCTACCCTACTTCCTTCACCACGTCCTCATGCAACCCACCACTGTTACGCTTGCGCGTCCCGAAAGCCGCACCATCCCCTACCGCTGGGCCACGCCTGGCCAACACGCGCAGGCCGTGCTCTGGGTGACGCAGCAGCTCCACACGCACTTCCCCACCCTGTCCGTGGCGGAGTTCACGCAGGCCTTCCATGCGTTTCAGCCCGATTTGTGGGAAGACTGCAACGACCTCTGGCTCGACTATGCGGACTTGGTCCGGCTTACCCAGCGGCTGGCCCACTCGCCGCTCGTGCCGGACCTGGACCCGCCCATTTATTGTGCCGATGCGCACTACCTGGCCGACGTCCTAGACTACTATCACCGGGTGGCCATTGAGTTAAAGACCGAAATGAAAGCCGGCGCCCAACTGCCAGTTCGGCGACTCGAATCGTTCATTGAGCAACTGGCGATTGGCAACAGCGTCGTCGAACGCGTGCGGCGGGAAACCAGGTCCCAAGCGGTGGCCCATGATCCGCAGGCGGCCGCAGACTTCGGGGATTAAACCGGCCGGTGGGACTGCGTGAGCGCACCCTCATATCCCAGGCAGTCAGTTGCTTCCGCGCCATGCTCTGCCCTGTTACGAGATACCCCCTACCTAAATCCCTCTTTTTGTTGCTTCGGCAGCCTCTCCTTCACAGATGGCTTTTTTTTCTACCCTCTAGCCGGCCCTGCTCTTACTTCTAGCTGCCAACATGTTCGTCACCTCAGTTCAGACCCAGATTGTGAGTAAGTTTTACCACTTCCTGGCCATCGGGGGCACCACTATGCCACGGCCCTAAACCACCTACCTGTTTGGGCCGAACAAGTAATGAGCAAGAGGACCAGTACCGGCTCTTTTGGTAAGGGAGGAAGGTTTGGGCTGCCTAATCGATGAACCGCAAGGCATTGGGGTAGGAAGGCACGCTAGACCTCATCAGCAAGCCGTTGGGAGCCGAATTAAGTGCCCAGCAGCAGGCCCGGCTCAAAGCAGGGAACGCCGAGTGTCTCAAAATGCCGAGTAGCCAGGATTGACTGCTTCGTCGCCCCGCTGGGACAACCATTTCCTTACACCTTCCTCATATCTCAAACGCATCATTGCTTTTACCTGGGAGGGATATATCAATGGCCGGCTGGCTAGGTGCTCGATGAATTCCCTGCCAAGTCACCAGCCACTTCTCACGTTGAGCCCTGTCGTCGGGGCGTTCGTATACCTCGCCCCCATTCTCTTCCAGGAATTGCACCAGGTTGGCCAGCTTTTCTGGACTACACTCATCGGGGTACCGGATATTGAAGCTGATTTTGCCGTCAATAACCCTATCCGTGAGCATGTTATTGCTGTCAGCCTGCCAGTTGCGTCCAATCTCGACCCGCGTGTCCAGGTAATTCCACACCTCGGACAGCCGTTCAGCCGGAATCTGCAGACGCAGGTAATCCCCTTTTTGCTGCCGAGGTCCCCGGAATTTTTCCAACTCCGCCAGCTCGCTCCGGGTGCGTACTTCCTGGCGCTGGGCGGCCTGCTCCGCCAGCGCCTCCCGTGCCTCCCGCACCGCCTGCTCCTCGCGCTGGGCCTTGGCGAGCTTCTCCTTTTCCTGCTGCGCTTCCAATTCGGCCATCAAGACCCGCCCATTCGGAATCGCATCAACCTGCGCCTGGAAGCCCTGCAGCCGCTGCTCGGCCGCCTGCAGCTGTCCACCATAGCGCAGCTCAGCGACCAGGAAATAATCGCCCTGTTTCTCGGCCTGGGCAACCCGCTCCTGCAGGTCGGCAATCAGCGGCCGCTCCGTGTGGATGCCGGCCATCGCAACCCGTATCACCCCCAACTGCTCGGCTTCGAGTGCCTCGGCAGCTTGCCGCTGCGCCACCCGGACCAGCTCCGCCGCCTGCGCCAGTTCCGCCTCGCGTGCCTGCTCTAGCTCACGGGTGCGCTGCTCGGCCAGCAAGCTCCGCCCGTAGGGAGTCGCCTCCACCTGGGCCCGGAACTCCTGCAGTCGCTGCTCGGCTGCCGGCAGCTGTCCGGACATCAACTCAGCGACCCGGGTGTAACCGCTCCGGTCAAACTCTTGTTCGACCCGACTTTTCAACTCCACTACGTGGGCCTGCTCGGCGGCCATGGCGGCCATGGCCGCGCGCGTTTGCTGCTCGGCAGCCGCCCGGTCCTCGCGGTTCATTTCCAATTTCTCTTCAATGGCCTTGCTGCTCCAGGCCCGCCCGATTTCCGAGCCGGTGAAAACGTACCCATTCTTGGAAAAGCTGACGCCCACCAGCATTCCTGCTGCGTCTCGGCGCTCGCGTGCCTCGACGTCCGCATCACGCGCCTGCAGCCCGGTCCACAGCTCGGGCAGGGTGGTCGCACCTGGTTCCGCATACCCGAGGGCCTGGCGAATTTCGGCTTTGGCCTGGTCCGGTCCACTCACCCGCTCCGGGTGCTGCAGCTCGGGTTGACTGCTTTTGATGGAGGTAGTCAGCCCGAATCGCTTTTCAATCGTGGCGTTCAGTCCCAAGGAGCGCATCCGCACGTTGCCGTCCTTAATCGTCTTGCCGTCGAAATTTACGCGGCTCGCCACGAGGTGCAGGTGCTGATTATCCTTGCGGTCATGGTGGCGCACGATGAGCAGTTGCGTCTTGTCCAGCCCCATTCCCTTTGCCCACGCCAACCCTATTTCCAGCATTTTTGCCGAGTCTAATTTTTCCGCGTCCGCCGGATTAAAGCTCAGGCTCGTGTGCCAGACTGCCAGGCCCAGGTCTGGGTTGCGAGACATTCCCCGTTTGAAATCGGCAATCATATCCTCCGGACTAGAGTCGCGAATTCCCTGGGTGAAAAGTACCTCACATTTCTTGTCGGTCGGCGCAGCCTGGTAGCCCGTGAACTGATAGTTGACGGCTCCCTTTACGTTGCTGCCCATCTTGGTTTTACTTACCATCAGAAGCTAATTCAGCTGACACCATTCAGTACTGTTTGCAGCTGGCGGACCAGTCTGCCGATGTCTTCGGCGGCCTGAAGTAGTCCCGCCACCTCCAGCTTTATCCTCACCTGACGCAAGTCGTTGCTCATCTCCGCCACCCGCTGGATGAGGGCCTCCTGTTCGTTGGTGAGCCGCGCTTTCGGCGACCGGTAGCCCTTGGCCCGGACCTCCAGCAAGTGGGCCGCAAAAGCTGACGTTTTCATTCCAACAGTCGCCGCACCTCGTTGGAGCCAGTCGAACCGAGCCGGTGTCAGGTGAGCCGTAACGGGTTTGCGGGGCTCCCCTGCCCAACCCTTTAGTCGGCCTCCTCGGTCAGGTTTGCCCTCCTTGCCCTCCTTCGTCCGCGCTGCTGCCCGGGCTGCTTTGCGAGCTGAGACCGGTGGAGAGGCTGTGGGCTGCTGCGCGCTATCGTGTTGCTCGTTGCTGATTTGCATGTGACGTTAACGTGTTTGTTCAAGAATAGGAACGGGACGGATATGAGCAGTCATAGGAATCCAAAAAACGGTTATTTCGCACGATTAACACGTCTGGTTATCTAGAGTTAGGACTAGTGCTTTCAGGACCCTATGTTGGTCCCAATCTACGGTTATCCTCCTCCACTTCCTACTACCACGGCCTGCTACCCTTCTATGGCTAATCGTTTCCCTCAGCCTCCCTACTCCTCTCTAGCAGCTAAGCCCACTACCGAACCTCCGACAACTGGCCTTTTCCCAGGCGTCAATTTTTTGCTACTCTGGCGAACCTATCGCTCCCGGACTACTCGCCCCCAACTAATCGTGCTGCATCCTCTCACGCATCAATAACCCAACCTGGCCCAAACCAAGTCAACTCTTTTTCTGCGCCCCTCTGCCCCCGCCCCTTTTCAAAGTTCTTTCGATTTACTGGTAACTATAAAAACCCCCGCCGCCTTAGTATTTACTGAATCTATGAGCATCCGTCTGCTGCTCCCTGGCCGGCTTCGATTCCCAGGAATTATCAAAAGCACTCATCTTAGCCAGTAGCTACTAAGTAAAAAAACACATCAGGCCAGCTCCCAAAAATTTGGGTAAAGCTGGCCTATCGAATTTCACCGCTTCATTTCTACTATTACAGCCCCCCGCCCCTAGCCTGCCCCTGCCTGTCAAAGCTGCCCGGCTCCTCCCAACCCAAAAAGACGCTAACCCATCCCTTCTTATCCAAGGACTCTTTCACCCCGCCTCCTTACAGCAGCATCCCAAAGCTCGCCCTTATCACCTGGCTTGAAAATTCATCTATCCCCAAAAGCTATAAATCAATTCCTCACTGCTACCTGAAAACCCTTGGCCTCTCGATGTTAAAAATAAGGCAGTGGGGAAAAGATAAGTACACAAGCCGGCCCTTCTTTCTCAGTACCTCAAGCCGGCACCATATCAACTAGATTAGCCCCGGCCACCATCGCCAAATTCTCAATCCACTGAAACAGCTCTCCGCCGCAAAACTGCATCACCACCCAAACCACAATTTACCCCAAGAGCCAACTACTGCGCCCAACCATTTTCTTCCTTATCAGCTCCACTCAGCATCTGCTCGACCCTACCCATGACTACATCCAGGCCCGCCAAGAATTATCAGAATCCTGTGCAATTCCGTGCGGTTCGATTCGTAAGTTTTATGTTAGAGGACACAAAGCACGAAATCAGCACCACCGACTTTATCAAAGATGCTGTCGCCCGTCACCTGGCATTTTACCAGACCAAGCGCGGCATAGAATTTCCTAACAAGATGCTGGCCGAGCTTTCCAAACTGGACCTGATACCGAGCACCTCCCGAACCGAAGAATAGCGCATTTCCAGCAATAGAGAAATCGCTAATCACTCCCAAAAGAAAAAGGCCAGTCATCATTGACTAGCCTTTTTTTGTGTGCTACGGTTTTGGGTTTTATCAGGCCTCCTTGGTTTTTGCCTTTCCAGTTTTGGTTGGTTTTATCGTTACGGCTTTTTCTTCCGGTGTGCTTCTCGTGGCGGCCCTTGGTTTTCTTAGCACGGGTTCAAGGCCAGCGAGATTATCCGATTTGGGCTTGTTCTTCGCTCCCACTGGCCGTCTAATTTTTGTTGTTGGGTTTTCCGGTCGTGCTTTTTGCTCAGCGTAGAAATGCTCCAACCCCTTCGGCCCCCATCCTGCCTCCTCCTCGCTCATACCCGGCGGCCTATCCCCTCCCGTATCAAATTTTATTTTTCTTTTGGGTTCCCGGTTTACCCAATTGGCGTGTTCCACTAAATTTTTACAGTCGCTGATAGCTGGTTCCTCAGCCAACCACTTTTGGTACTCGTCGTCTTTTTTATCAACGGCTGGATTTTGGGGCTGGATTAAAAGTTTGATCCAAGAGTCGCATTTAGAGTGATAGTTTCTCAGCCTTCAGAGGCTTCCCATTCGACGGTGAGCAACGCACCCAAGTCGAAGCGTAGCGCATCGCTCAGCGCCTCGTCGGAGAAATCGAACTCCCTTTGCAGGTCAGGGCTTACGCATCAAAATTAGCTGAGTGCCTTTGCTGCCTCTGGAACCGTTTTACAACCAGTTGTAGCCGTCAGATTTTCGGATCCAATGTGCCCTTACGGGATAGAAGAGAAGGCTAAAATGTTTGATGCGTAAGCCCTGTATCTTTACAGGACCCCATCGATACCATCTCGCCTGGCGACCAGCTCGTGTTCCAGATTTTCTGCGCCCTGGCGCTGCACGAGCACGCTGCGCTCGTGCAGCGCCAGGGCGCCGGGCCGGGTCCCACGCTACCAGAAGATCGTACCCGCAGTCAAGGAACTTTACGAAGCGGGCCAGCAGTCCACGCGCCAGCTCATGGCCTACCTTCAGATCGACTCTTACCACACACTCTACAAAATCCTGCGATCCGCCGGCTGCCAGATTAGCGAAAAGTCCCCCTCCCCTTAAAGTCAAGTAGTATGGGTCTCCCTTCCCAGCCCGATCTGCCCGCGGCGCTGCACCGCTACAACGAGACGCCGCAGCCGGACTTATGCGCCTTGAGCCCGAGGCAGATGCACGCGCTGCTCTACCAGCCGCTGGGACCAGCCAGCGTGGTACAATTGCACGCCGATTTGCCAAACGATGTGCTAGACCAGATCCCGTTTCTGCGGCTGACAGAAGCCTTCTTGCGCCTGCTGCAGCGGGAAACACCCCTGCGCCTGACGCCCTTGGGGGCCCTGCCGCGCAAGTATCTTCGTGAACTCTACGCTTCCGGCTTCATCTTAGAAGAAGGGCTGGAAACGGGGCTGTTTACGCTGAGCCGGGAAATCGATTCGCTGGCCATCACCACCTTGCACCAAACCACCCGGCTGGCGGGGCTGGCCCGCCTGGTACGGGGCGAATTGCTGCTGACCAAAAAAGGCGCCCAACTACTCGACCCTGCTCATCGCCTGGCCCTGTGGGCGCTCGTGTTGGACACCTTCACCAACCGTTTTCTCTGGGCCTCGCACGACGGCTAGTTGTATAGTCCCAGAGAGAGATGGTGTATTTTCCGGGCTGGAATTTCGCACGAACTTATGGGACAAGTACTCCACGGCAGCGCCCGCACAACTTC
>NZ_NIRR01000056.1 GCF_002204745.1 Hymenobacter amundsenii | reverse complement strand
TCGGACCGGTCGCGGAGCTGGCGCACGGCGTCTTCGCGCAGGGTTTTGAGGCGGCTCTGCACGTCGTCGGCCTTCACCGAGTCGCCGAGGGCCAGCAGGAAGCCGGAGGCGTAGTCGAAGAATCTCTACCACTTCGTTACAACGGTAATCCAATGAAGCAGTAGAGATTCTTCGACTACGCCTCCGGCTTCGCTCAGAATGACAGTCCACCACTTACCACCAACCTACAGCCTCGCCAGCAACTCCCGCACCTGCCGCTCCAGGTCAGGCAGCGAGCCGGAATTATGCAGTACAGCGTCGAAGTGGGGGTAGTCGTCGAGGGCGGTTTCGCTGGGGTGGGCGTCGTCGCGGGTGCCGTCGCCGCGCTGGCCGAGCGGGTCGCCTTCCACGCGCAGCATAAGGCCGCCGCGGCTGCGGATAAGGTCGGCCTCGTTGGGGAAGCGCACGTCGGGAATGAGCGTGTGCTGTTTGGTGGGCAACTGCGAGAAAAAGGCCTGCACCCAAACATCAGGCTCCCATTGGCGCAGCGCCAGGCCCACCTGCTGGAGCATTTCGCCCCGGGTGCGCCCGAAGGTGGGTAGCAATTCGGCCTTGCCCTGCTGGGAGAAATAAGGGGCCGTGCCTTCGCCAGCCAGCGCCGCACACACGGCCTTAATCGGCTCGCCTACCGAGCGAATATGCCACTTGCGTTCCGGTTGCAACTGCTGAAGCAACCGGGCGATGGTGTCTTTGCCGCTGCCCCGGCGGCCCGAAAAACCAATCAGTCGAATCATTCGGCAAAGGTAACCGATTGACCGTTTGAGCTCCGGCGGGCTCACCGCCAGCCCTATAAAAACTCCTTCAGCTCACTCAAGCAGCTGATTTCGTAGGTTATCTGGTTGAAGTGGCGGCGCTTGTCGGGATTGAAGTATACTTGGTCGAGGCCGGCGTTGTGGGCCCCGAGCACGTCGCACTCCAGGTTGTCGCCCACCATCAGGCTCTCGGCAGCAGTGGCGCCGGTGCGCTCCAGGGCATGCTCGAAAATGCGGGTATCGGGCTTGAGGTGGCCGCAGCACTCAGAGGTGATAACTTCGCGGAAGTAGTCGGTCAGGTTGGAGGCTTGGAGCTTGCGGTGCTGAATTTCACGGAAGCCGTTGGTAATCAGGTGCAGCTCGTACCCCTTGTCGCGCAGGTAATCGAGCACCTCGTGGGTGTAGGGGAACACGGCCGTTTTGTGGGGTAGCAGATCAGTGAACTGCTCCGACATATCGGCTGGCGAATCGGATTCGGCGAGGCCCAGCTTGGTAAACGTGCGCGGGAAGCGGGTAGCCCGCAGTTGTTGCTGCCCGATTTTACCGTTCTGGTAAAGCCGCCACAACCCATGGTTGATATCGGAATAGACCCGGATGAACTCTTCCACCGTGAACATGCCATACCGGCTCAAATCGTGGTGGTCGAAGAGGTGACGCAGCGTTTCGTCGGCGTTGGTTTCGAAATCCCAGAGCGTATGGTCGAGGTCGAAGAAGAGGTGGCGGTAGGTTTTCAAGTAGAAACGGAGGGCTAAAAAGGAGGGAATAAAGCTTTTGAAAGGCGATACTAATTGAAAAAGAACGTCATGCTGAGCGCAGCCGGAGGCGAAGCATGACGTTCCCTTATTAGCGGCTGGCAACTCGCAATTAATCAGGGCGTAATCGTTCTACAACCCGGCCTTCGCCCAGATGTTCGTGCACGATTTCAGCCGCGTCGCGGGGGCGCACGTTGCCGTAGGCCACCCCGTCGGGGTAAACGATGAGGGCCGCGCCGGGGCCCTTTTTGCAGCTTTTGCACAGGTCGAGGCAGTTGCAGGTTTGCACCCGCACCTTGCGCTTCTCGCCGCCTACCAGCACCGTTTTCAGCCCCTGCTTCTTCAATTCGCCTTTCAGGGCCTTCGCCACCTCCCGGCCCACCTCATCTTTCTGGGCCGCGCACACAAACAGGCGGGCCATCTTATCCACTGATTTCACGCTATTAAGCAAACAGAGCTAAAAAATAGAGATACCGCGCCATGCAAATCAGCGTCATCAGCGAAAAATCGGGGCCAATCAACGGTTCCCGTGCCAGCGGCGGTTCTGGAGCTTATACGCGGCCAGCTCCCGGTTCGACCACAGGGTCTGGTAAATCTGCTGGTCGTGCACCAGCTGCTGGTCGCGCTCCATGTACCCGAGCAACTGCTGCAAAAAATCCTGGGCTTCGTCTTTGATGAAATAGAACACCCAGTTGTCGAGGCGGCGGAAGCTGACCAGCCCGGCATTTTTCAGGTACGCTAGTTGCCTGGAGGTTTTGGTCTGGGTGAAATCGAGGATTTGCTCCAAGTCGGAGATGCACATTTCCTGGTTGCGCCAGAGCAAATGCAGGATGCGTACCCGGCTCTCATCGCCGAGGGCCTTGAATACTTGCTGACCAAATGCAACGGTAAAGTGTTTAAGACGCATCTTTAGGCAAAGGTGGAAGGAGGAAGCCCGCCGCTGGCCGGCCCCGAATTTAGGGCAAACCTGCCAGTGCCTCCAATAAGCGCCGTATCTTTGTTGTCTGTAATAGTTTGTATGTTGCTTGTGGCCCGAATCCGTATTTTCTTTCTGTTGCCGCTGTTTTTGCTGGTGGCAGCATTAGGGCTGCTGCCCGGCGCGGCCCAGGCCCAAGGCCAGCGGCCGGTGGTGCAGTTTACCGGCATCGTGGCCTCCGGCGACTCGCTGCTGGGCGTGCCCGGCGCGGCTATTTTCGTGCCCAAGGCCGGCCGGGGCACTTCCAGCAACGAATACGGCTACTTCTCGCTGCCCGTACTGGCCGGCGACAGTATCGTGATTCGGAGCCTGGGTTACCGCAACCAGTACGTGATTATTCCCGAAACCTACCCGCGCCAGAGCTACTCGGTAATTGTGCAGCTCCAGGAAGATGCCACCGTGCTGCCGGAGGTGCGCATTTTCCCCTACGCCACCGAGCGGGCCTTCAAGGAAGCATTTCTGGCCATGAAAGTGCCCTCGGAGCAGGACCGCACGCCCGCCGATAAGCTCAACGAGAAAGTAATGCGCCGTATGTTCAATAACCTGCCGGTTACCAGCATGGGCAACTACCGCCAAACCATGCAGGCGCAGCAGCAAGACCAGCAGCGGCGCATGGGCTTCGGCCAGACCCCGGCCACCAACAACCCACTGCTCAACCCCTTCAGCTGGCTGCAGCTCATCAAGCAGGTGAAAGACGGCGAATTCAAGAAGAAAGAAGGCGTAGACTATTAGACCGAAGCCACGGGACGTACAACCGGGGCCAACCCTGGCTTCGGATATGCAGTAAAGCAACTGTTTGACCCGCTGCTTTCCTATGGATACCAATCTGCCGCAAACCTCCCAGCCTCGCATCGTTATCATTGGGTGCGGCTTTGCCGGACTTCGGCTGGCCAAAGACCTGGCCAAGTCCCCCGTACAAGTGGTCGTCATCGACCGCAACAACTACCACAACTTCCAGCCCCTGCTCTACCAGGTGGCTACCGGGGCCCTCGAAGCCGACAGCATCGCCTACCCGATTCGCAAGATTTTTGCCGGCCAGCCGAACTTCTTCTTCCGCATGGCCGACGTGGAGCGCATCGATTCTGGTCGTAATACGGTGGTAACCAGCGTGGGCGACATCGGCTACGACCACCTCGTGCTGGCCACCGGCTCGCTCACCAACTTTTTCGGGCTCGAAAGCATCGAGCAGAATGCCATGCAGATCAAGAGCGTGCCGAACTCGCTTAACCTGCGCAGCTACCTGTTCCAGAATTTCGAGAAGGCCCTGCTCACCGAAGACCCCGGCCAGCGCCAGGCCCTGATGAATGTGGTGGTGGTAGGCGGCGGCCCGACGGGCGTGGAAATCTGCGGCTCGCTGGCCGAAATGCGCCGCGACGTGCTGCCCCAGGATTACCCCGAGCTCGACCTGAAAAAGATGGAAATATACCTCATCGAGTCGGGCGCCGAGGTGCTGGGGCCGATGAGCAAGGAGTCGCAGGAAAAGGGGAAAACATACCTCGAAGATATGGGGATTCACCTGCGCCTCAACACCCACGCCCAGCGCTACGAAGACGGCAAGCTCTATTACTCCGACACCGAATTCATCCGGACCCAGAACCTGATTTGGGCGGCCGGCGTGAACGGGGCGGCCATCGACGGGTTACCCGAGGAAGTAATTGCCCGCAACAAGCGCGTTAATGTGGACACTCAGAACCGCGTGGTGGGCCAGCGCAACGTGTACGCCATCGGCGACGTGGCCAACATGGTTACCGAAGAAATGCCCCGCGGCTACCCCATGCTGGCCCCGGTGGCCATTCAGCAGGCCGAGCAGTTGGCCGACAACTTCCAGCGTCTGCTAAAGGGCGAGGAACTGAAGCCGTTCAAGTACCTCAACAAGGGCAGCATGGCCATCGTGGGCCGCAACCGGGCCGTGGTAGATTTGCCCGGCGACCTCCACTTCAGCGGCTTTTTGGGCTGGCTGACTTGGCTGTTTGTGCACCTGATGACGCTGGTGGGCTTCCGTAACAAGGTTATCACGTTCATCAGCTGGGGCATCAGCTACTTCAGCTCCGATAAAGCCTTGCGCCTGATTATTCGCCCCTACAAGCGCCACGATTTCAACGACCAACAGGGCGTAGTCGCCGCCGAGCACAAGGTCGCCACGGCCCAGTACCACCCGCCCGTGGCGGCTCCCAACGCCCCAGTGGTAGGCGGCTGACAACCGGCTCGGGGCGGGCCTTATCAGCTTCGGGCCAGCGGCGAGGCAACGCTGGGCCCGCAGGCTGGTCTTTTGACAATTCCACCCTTCCTGCCGCCCGATGAAAAAAATGCTACTGCTGCTGAGTGCCCTGCTGCCCCTGGCCGGGGCAGCCCAAACTGCTACCCCGCATCCACTCACGGCCCGCGACCTGCAACAGCTGCGCGACGTGAAGGACGCCCATTTTTCGCCCGATGGGCAGTGGGTGGCCTACGTGGTGAGCCGCCCCGATACGGCCACCGATAAGAACAACGCCGACGTATGGATGGCCCGCTACGACGGCTCGCAGAACCTGCGCGTCACGACCAGCCCCGACAACGAAACCAGCCCCCGCTTTTCGCCCGACGGGCAGTACCTGAGCTTTTTGTCGAGCCGGGGCGAGGGCGAGGAGGGGCAGGCGCAACTCTGGCTGCTGAACCGCCGCGGGGGTGAGGCCGAGAAAGTGACCAAACTCAAGGGCAGCGTGCAGGATTACGTCTGGGCCCCCGACGGCAAGCAGCTGGCGCTCATCATCCGCGATGCCGACCCCGACTCGCTCACGCAGAAGCAGAAGACCCAAAAGAAAACGCCGCCCGTCATCGTCATCGACCGGTTTCAATTCAAGCAGGATGTTGATGGCTACCTCAATGCCCAGCGCCAGCACCTGTACCTGTTCGATGTGGCCACGCGCCGCCTCACCAACCTCACGCCCGGCTCCTACGACGAGCACCTGCCGGCCTGGAGCCCCGATAGCCGCCAGCTGGCCTTCGTGAGCAAGCGCGGCCCCGACCCCGACCGCCATGACAACTACGACCTCTACGTGATGGATGCCCGGGCCGGGGCCCAGCCGCGCCCGCTCACGACCACCGACGTGGCCGACAGTGCCCCCGGGGGCTGGAGCGGCCGCCCCGCCTGGAGCCCCGACGGCCGCCAGATTGCCTTCGTGGAGGGCGCGCCCCGCGAGCAGCTCGTATATGGCCTGCACCAGTTGGCCGTGGTGCCCGCTACCGGCGGCACGCCCCGCCTGCTCATGCCCGGCCTCGACCGCAACACCGGCAAGCCCCAGTGGTCAACGGATGGCAAAACGCTCTATTTCCTGCTCGAAGACGACCGGGCCCAAGTGCTGGCCCGGGTACCCGCCCAGGGCGGCCAGCCAGAACGGGTGCTGGCCGGGCAGCGCGAAGTCACGGAGTTCGAGCTGGGCCCTAAGGGCCAGGTGGTGGTCGTGAACAGCGAGCCATTGCAGCCGAAGGAAGTGTTTGCCTTCGAGAAGAAAAGCCTGCGACCCCTCTCGCAGCAGAACGATGCGTGGCTGAAAACCGTGCAACTAGGCGCCGTGGAGCCTATCCAGGCGACTAGTGCGGATGGGGCCCGGGTCAGTGGGTTTGTGGTGAAGCCAGTGGGCTACGCGGCGGGCCGGCGCTACCCCACGGTACTCCGGATTCATGGCGGGCCGGTGGCGCAGTTTGCCTACGCCTTCTCGCCCGAGTGGCAGCTGCTGGCTGCCCACGGCTACGTGGTAGTGGCCGCCAACCCCCGCGGCAGCTCGGGCCGGGGCCTCGAATACAGCCGGGCCATTTACGCCGACTGGGGCCACAAGGACTCGGAAGACGCCCTGGCCGTGGTCGATTACGCCGTGCAGCAGGGCCTGGCCGACCCGGCCCGCCTGGGTGTGGGCGGCTGGAGCTACGGCGGCATCCTCACCGACCACCTCATTGCCCGCGACCCGCGCTTCAAGGCCGCCACCAGCGGGGCCGGCATTGCCAACGTGCTGGCCGGCTACGGCACCGACCAGTACATCCGCGACTACGAAACCGAGCTGGGCACGCCCTGGGAGCACCCCGATGTGTGGGTGCGCGTTTCCTACCCCTTCTTTCACGCCGGCCAGATCAGCACGCCCACGCTGTTTCTGTGCGGCGAGAAGGACTTTAACGTGCCCCTTCTCAATACCGAGCAGATGTACCAGGCCCTGCAAAGCCGGCAGGTACCCAGCCAACTCATCATCTACCCCGGCCAGTTTCACGGCATCAGCAAACCCAGCTACGTGAAGGACCGCTACGACCGCTACCTGGCCTGGTACGACAAGTACCTGAAGCCGGCCGCAGTTCAGCCGGCGGGCAGTAAAGAGCAGCGCGGCCGGGTTGCGGCCGCGCTGCTTGTTTTAGAGAGTGAACTCGCTCAGCGTTCGGCTCACATCGTAGATGTTTTTATCGACCCGGAAGGTTTTAATGATGGGTTCAGCCATGCCGCGCACCCATATTTTAAGCTCCGCATCGAGGTCGAAGTGGCCGGTAGTTTCGGTGGAATAGCGCTCAATGTTGCGGTAGGGCACGCTCAGGTACTCCCGCTTCTTGCCCGTTACGCCCTGCTTGTCAATCAGAATCAGGCGCTTGGTGGTGAACACGAGCAGGTCGCGAATGACGGAGTAAGCCTTGCGCACCTCCTCGCCGGGGGCCAGCAATTGGCTCAGCTCCAGCTGAATGGCTTGGGCTTCAGTTTCTGATGCGTTGCCGAGAATACCGTCGAAAAGTCCCATGGTAGATGAATAGGATGGTGGGAAAGAAGTTGAAAAGCTACAACTCTTCCACCAGTTCCCCGATGTTTTCCAGGCCCAACTCCCGCAACGAGGTGCTCGGCGCCAGTTGCGCCACGGCCCACTGCTGCTGAATGAAGGCCACATCTTCGATGGAATACTCGAAATCCTGTTCCTCAATGGCCATCAGCGCCATCAGCTGCGCCTCGTAGCCCTGCTGAAAGACCATCTGGAAAAGCTCTTTCAATAAGTGCCGACAATCAAACTGCGTGAGGGCATACACCATTGTGCCATTGCAGCCGCGGGTTTCCGGCCGCTGAATGGCCTGCAGAAGCGGCGCAACGGCCCGCTCATCGCCCAGGTACGCCAAACCCATGGCGGCCCGGTTGCGCCACCCACGCTCCGCCGTTTCCAGCAGGGCCAGGTAAAACTGCGCTACTTCCTCAGTGCCAATAGCAGTTAAGGACTCGAAGGCTTCGTAAGCCGCCTCCGCATCGGGGCCGAGGGCTTGGTTCCTGAGTGATTCCAGGCCGGAAGATGAGTTGGGCATTGCTATAAAAAAAGCAGCCGACCCCACCAGGGCCGGCTGCTTCAAAACTACCAGAAAACGGCTGGTTACTTCGTGCCACCCGTAGAGCCGGCTGGCGTGGTCAGCGGCTTCTGCTCCTTCTGCTGCAGGGCCGACTGCTGCTGCATGGGGTTGGGCTGCTGGCGCTGCTGGTACTCGAACAGCTCGAAGCGCGAAGGTGCGGCCTGCTGGGGCCAGGCGTTGTTGCTCAGGTCGGTGTCGGCGGTCTGCTGAAAAGGGTCGAGCACGAAACTCACCACGGGCTTTTCGGTGATGAACACCTTGCTGACCTCGGCGTTGTTCTTGCGCCATATTTCGGCCGGAATGTGCTGGATTTCCTTCTGGCCGTCCTGGTAAGTCAGCTGCATGATGATGGGCATCGTCAGGCCACCCAGGTTTTTGAGGCTCACCTCGTAGAAGTTCAGGCCACTGCCCAGGCGCTGCTGCTGCTCGGCGCTCAGGCCCTTCACCAGTTGCTGGTAGCGCTGCTTGTCGGCGGGCGTGGTGGTCAGCGGGTCGTACTGGTTGTAGAAGTCGTTGAGCTCGGGCTTCTCGTCGACCAGCGTTTTGGCGATGTCTTTGCGGTTGCGCTGCTGCGAGATGCTGCCGGGGTTTTTGGCGGCCAGCTCGCGCTGGCGGGCATTCTCGATGTCGGGGTTCTGGGAGTTGACGTTGTACTGCTTCACGCCGGCAATAGCCAGGTCGGTGTGGTCGACGGTGTAGAACCAGCCGCGCCAGAACCAGTCCAGGTCCACGGCCGAGGCATCCTCCATCGTGCGGAAGAAGTCGGCGGGTGTGGGGTGCTTGTAGGCCCAGCGCTGGGCATAAGTTTTAAAGGCGTAGTCGAACAGCTCGCGGCCCATAATCGTCTCGCGCAGAATGTTGAGGCCAATGGCAGGCTTGCCGTAGGCGTTGTTGCCAAACTGCAGCACCGACTCCGAGTTGGTCATGATCGGGGTTTGCAGGCTCTTGTCGGTGCGCATGTAGTCCACGATTTTGGCCGGCTCGCCGCGGCGCGAGGGGTAATCCCGCTCCCACTCCTGCTCCGTCAGGTACTGCACAAACGAGTTCAGGCCCTCATCCATCCACGTCCACTGCCGCTCGTCGGAGTTGATGATCATGGGGAAGAAATTGTGGCCCACCTCGTGGATAATCACCGAAATCATCCCGTATTTACGCTCCGCCGTGTAGGTGCCGTCCTTTTCGGGGCGGCCGCCGTTGAAGCATAGCATCGGGTATTCCATGCCGCCCACCGGCCCGTGCACCGAAATGGCTACCGGGTAATCGTAAGGAATGGTATACTTAGAGTAAGTTTTGATGGTGTGGGCCACCACTTCGGTCGAGTACTTGCCCCAGAGCGGGTTGCCCTCCTTGGGGTAGTAGCTCATGCACATCACCGGCACACCGTTCTGCTTGATGCCCATGGCATCCCAGATAAACTTGCGCGAGGAAGCCCAGGCGAAGTCACGCACGTTTTTGGCGGCGTAGGTCCACGTTTTGGTGCCCTTAGCGCGGCTCTGCTCAGCCTTCTCGGCCTCCTGAGGCGATACAATCAGGACCGGGTTTTTGGCGTTGAGCGCCTGACTCAGGCGCTGGCGCTGGGTGCTGCTGAGCACGTCGTTGGGGTTCTGGAGCACGCCAGTAGCGCCTACCACGTGGTCGGCGGGGGCCGTAATGCTCACCCGGTAGTCGCCGAAGGGCAACGCAAACTCGCCGTTGCCCAGAAACTGCTTGTTCTGCCACCCCTGGTAATCGGAGTACACCGCCATGCGGGGGTAAAACTGCGCGATTTCGTAGAGGTAGTTTTTGTCCTCGGGGAAGAACTCGTAGCCACTGCGCTGGTTGATCTTCGTCTGGTCGTTGATATTGTAGCGCCAGCCGATGCTGAACGTCACGCTCTGCTTGGGCTTGAGGGGCGTGGGCAAATCCACGCGCATCATGGTGTGGTTGATGACGTAGGGCAACGCCCGGCCGCCTTTCAGCTTCACCTCCGAAATCTTGAAGCCTCCGTCGAAATCGCTCCGCTGCATGTAGTCCACGGCCTGGAAAGGCATCTTGGGCTGGATTTCACCCAGCTGGGTGGCCGTGGTAATCGAGTTCTTGTCGAGGATGTTCTGGTCGAGCTGTACCCAGAGGTAAGTCAGCACGTCGGGCGAGAGGTTGGTGTAGGTGATGTCCTCGTCGCCGCTGATGGCCTGCTTCTCATCGTCGAGGCGCACGCGGATGTTGTAGTCGGCCCGCTGCTGCCAGTAGTCGGTACCGGGCGCGCCGGAGGCCGTGCGGTAGACGTTGGGCGTGGGCAGCAGGGTTTCGAGTTGGGCGAATTTGTCGGTGCCGGAGTTGGTGGTCTGGGCCACCGTTGGCAGCGCCAGCAGCGCCGCCAGCCCGGCAGTCAGCAGAGTAGATTTCAGCATGGAAAACAAAAAAAGGAGGGGAATCTGTAAATATCCGAACAAGCCGGCAAACGGGCAACGACTAATCGCCGCGTGCGGCGAAAGACGCCGTAGCGGCCGGTAGGTTGCAGGCTGGGAGCAGGGCCACTGGAAGGCACCATCAGCAGTGCCTTCAGCCCAGCAGTAACACCGCCGCAATGCCCAGCGCCGCCCCGCTTACCGTCAGCAGCCAGTCGCGGCGGGCTACGCCCAGGCCCCGCAGCAGCAGCCACCCCAGCCCCAGAATCAGGCCCACAATCAGCAGCTGACCCAGCTCGACGCCCACATTAAAGCTGAGCAGCTCCAGCACCGGCCGGCTTTGCTGGCCCAGCAGCCCACGCAAATAACTCGAAAAGCCCAGCCCATGAATCAGCCCAAAGCCGGCGGCCAGCAGGTCGGGCAGTGACAGCACAATGGCCGGGCGGGCCGCAGGCCGCTCGGCCGGGCGCATCCCGGGCCGGCCGCCCGGGCCAGGTTGAGCAAGCTGGTGAGGATAATCGTGACCGGAATCAGCGTTTCAATCAGCTGGGGCGAGTAGTGCACCACATCGAGCGTAGCCAGGGCGAGCGTGAGCGAATGGCCCACCGTGAAGCTTGTAACCAGCGCTACCACCTGCCGCCAGTCGCGCAGCACGTAGGGAGCGCACAGGGCCAGCAGAAACACCAAGTGGTCGTAGGCGCGCAGGTTGAAGATGTGGTAGAAGCCGAGCTGGAGGTAGGTGCTAAAAACGGACATGCGACAGAGAAAGCAGGGAGAAGCGGCCGGCTAAATATCCGAATAACGGCCGAATAACGGGGCCCTAAAGCGGTTTACCCATACGTCCGCAAAAAAAAGGAGCCTACCGACAGGTGTCGGCAGGCTCCTTGGTTCAGGTGCAGAAAACCCGTTCAGGCTACTGCTTCACGATGCGACGGACGTCGAGGCCGCCTTCGGTGCGGGCCTTGAGCAAGTACACGCCGCCGGGCAGTTCGCTCAGGTCGAGGGGCTGCTCCAGGTGGCCAGCGGGCACCGTAAGGGTGCGGACCGGCTGGCCGATGGCGTTGTAGATGGTCAGGTCAACGGCCTTGGTGTAGCCAGCCAGCTTCAGCGTCAGCAGGCCGTCGGTGGTGGGGTTGGGCGCGAGCTGCAGCGAGGTGCCGGCCAGCGGCTTCACCGTCGACGTCACCACGAGCGCGGCCGACGCCACCGAGGCGCAACCGGTTGTGTTGGTGGCAACCACCGTGTAGGAGCCAAACTGGGCTGCCGCGTTCACCACATACGTGGAGTTGGTGGCGCCAGGAATGGCCGTGCCATTCAGGAACCACTGGTTGCCAGTAGCCGCGCTGCTCGTGAGCGTGGTGACGGTGCCGTTGTATTGTGCGGTCACCGTTGGCTGCGCCGTCCGGGCGTTGATGGTTACGCTGAACGTGGCCGTTACGGCCGCGCAACTGCTTGCGGCGGCTACGGTATTCGTTACCACGTAGGTGCCGGCCGTGCTGGTGCTCAGGTTGATAATGCCGGTGGCAGCATCAATAACCAAGCCCGCTGTGCTGCTGAACGTACCAGCCGTAGCGCCAGCCGTGAGGGTCGGCGTAGGGTTGGTTGCGCCTACGCAATAGCTACTGCTGGCGTAGCTGAAGCCGGCCGTGGCCGGAGCAGTAATAATTACGCTGAACGTGGCCGTTACCGCAGAGCAGCCGCCGCTGGCGGCTACCGTATTCGTCACCACATAAGTGCCAGCCGTGCTGGTAGCAGGCGTAATAGCGCCGGTGGCCGCATCGATAACCAGCCCGGGAGTGCTGCTGAAGGTGCCGGCCGTAGCACCGGTAACCAGCGTTGCTGGCACGATGCCGGTAGCCGAGGTGCAATACGTAGCACTGGCGTAGCTGAAGCCGGCCGTAGCAGGGGCAGTAATGGTCAGGCTGAACGTGGTGCTGGCGGCCGAGCAGGCGCCCGTAGCTGGCACGGTGTAGGTCACCATATAAGTGCCGGCCGTACTGGCATTCAGGTCGATAGTGCCGGTCGTTGGGTCGATGGTCAGGCCAGCCGGAGAAATGCTGAACGTACCGCCGGCCGTGCCCGTCACGGTGGGGGTGGGGTTGGCGCCGCTCTTACAGAACGAGGCGCTGGCGTAAGTGAAAGTGGCTACCGGAGCCGGCGTTACCGTTACGGTTACCGGGGCCGAGTAAACCGTACGGCTATCAGTCGTCGTGATAACGGCCCGGAAGGTGGTGGTAGCGGTTAGGTTGGTGAAGGTGTAGCTGGTGCCGGTGTTGGTACCGGCCACGGCCACGAAACCGCTGCCAGTGTTGGCCTCGTAGCCCGTGATAGTACCACCGGTGTTGCCTGTCAGCGTGATGGTGCCGGTATTCGAGCCCGCACAAACGGCTGCCACCGAGGTGGCCAGTACGCCGCCTTCGGTATTAGCCAACACGAAGAAGTCGTTGCCGGGCGTCAGGTCCTGGGTTGAAAGGATGCCGGTGGTCGGAACCGTAGCGGCCTCTCCGCCGAGGCTGGCGTAGGCGCCGCCCGCCGTAGCGGCCTGGGCTACCACAGCCGTAGCCGGGGCTCCAAGCACATCATCCGCGCCATAGCTGAGCTGCACGCGGGCCGTAGCAGGTAGGCTGGCCGAGTTCTGGATCCGCACATAGCGCGTGGGATTCAAGCCCGAAAGCCCGCCCGAAACCGTGCCGCCCGTAGCGCTTTTAATGACAGTGGCCGTGAATAGCTGGCTGTCGGTAGTCGTGATACCGTTAACCGCTACCGGCCGCCACCCAGCCGCGTCGCCTACGGCAAAGATGCGACTCACAGCCGTCGCGCTGTTCACCATAATGCCCAATGGGCCATTCACGTAGGACGTAGCTGAACCCGTAGGCATTACGCTAGTTGCTTTGCCACTGATCAACACATTGTTAGTTGAGGTCGTGACAATGCCCGCCAGCAGCCCGATGGAGCTAACCGTGGCAGATGGTCCCTCCACCGTCAGGTTACCACCCGCCAGCGTCACGCCCTGCGGGTTGTTGAAATCAGCGTAGTACACTACGCGGGAGGCAGGAACCTCCAGGCCCGTAGTCCGTGGGGCTGTTTCCGGATTATAGATTAGGTACAGACCACTGGTGACCAAGTCGAAGGTCGGAGCTACGTCGAAGCTGCCGGCCGCGGAGGTAGGGCTGGCTATGCCGAATGATACAACGGCGAGGCTGCTAGTGCTCGACTGTACCGTTAGGTTATTGGCATTGATAACATTGCCACGGAACATGGCAATGTTGCGTACCGTGATAGGTATGTTCACCGTTACGCCAGGACCACTGTTCTGGAACGTCAGTTGTACCAGTGGGCTGGCAACAACCCCCGTACCGCCAATGCTCTGCGCTACCGAACCTTGGAAATAGAGGCGGCTGCCAGTTGCTGTGCCCGTGAGCGTCCCGTTATTGGTAATGGCCGAGCCAAGCTGTAGCAAAATAGCTCCGTTCAGGTTTAGCGTGGTACCGGGCGTAATGAGTACCGTGCCGAAAGGATTGGTTTGGCCAGCCAGTAAGGCACTCTTCGGATTGGTTGTGTTATCGATGGTTAGGTTGGGCATGTTGCCGCGCACCCGGAAATCGAAGTTAGTGGCCGTGGCCGCCGTTCCCACGTTCACGGTTCCGCCCGTGAAGTTGTAGGTGCCGGCCACGTAGTAGTCGAGCGGTGTGGTGGCCGTGCTGCGTTGTACTAGGTTGATGGTGCCACCCGAGACAGTACTCACTCCATTAATACTGAAAGAGGGCGTTCCTGATGCATTGCCGACGTTCGCTACGTTGATGGTACCACCACTAAGCGAAAAAGTAGTGGTAAAAGCGGTAGTAGCCCCGGTAAACGAGCCCACGCGGCCCGCGGCCGTCAGCGTGCCACCTTCTACTGCCAGCACCGAGCCAGTGCTTAGGAGCAGCGAGTTGCCGGCCCCCGTGCCCACGTTGTAGCTGCCGGCCGCAAGGCGCACCAACCCGCTCACAGTGGCCGTGCCCGTTTGGCCGACAACAGTGAAATTGGGGTTGCTGAGCCAGAATCCTCCGGTGCCCGGAATGATATAGGCTGGCGCGTTCCCGAACACCTTGTTGCTGATGGTTGCCGTGCCCGAAAGCTTCAGCGTACCGGTCATGTCGTCGGCCGGAGTTGCGGCCGTGGTGCGCGTAAGCAGGAATCCGTCGCCGCTGGTGCTGCTGCCCTTCACCGAAAGCGTGGGCAGGTTCATGTCCACTACGTCGGCCTGGGTGGCCTTGGCCAGCGAAACGCTTTGCAAATCGGTGAGGCCGGAGCCGCCAAATGTTGCGTTGCCCGCGCCCACAAAGCGCAGGTCGGAACCGATGGTCAGGCTAGTTGTATAGTCCCAGCGTGAGGTGGGTCGGGTCATGGGTAAAGTTAACGGGGTTTTTCTGCCACTGGGCACACACAAATTCATGTGGCGTGAGGCC
>NZ_NIRR01000055.1 GCF_002204745.1 Hymenobacter amundsenii | reverse complement strand
TTGCCGAAGTTGTGCGGGCGCTGCCGTGGAGTACTTGTCCCATAAGTTCGTGCGAAATTCCAGCCCGGAAAATACACCATCTCTCTCTGGGACTATACAGCTAACCACCTTATGGCCGAAACGGATGTGCTGCGTAATACCGCCTTCCTGAGCCGTTTCGCGGATATAGTCGAGGATGGCGGGGCCGTCGGCAATGGCTTTGGGGTTGGTCCAGGGCTTGAAGGAATAGCCCAGCGTGTGCATGTCGGAATCGGAGCGCACGCCCGGGTAGCGGAACAGGTCCCAGGTGCCCCCAATGGCCGCGCGGGCCTCCAGAATCAGGTAGGATTTGCCCGGGCAGCGCCGCTGGAGCACATGGGCCGCCCCGATGCCCGAGAGGCCGGCCCCGACAATGAGTACGTCGAGCACATCGTTTTCAGTCTTCATAGGAGTAAGGATAGTCAGATTCCAACGGCCGGACGAGGTAGATTGTTCTTATCTGGTTTTTCGCCGAGGTTACAGGACTTACGCGTAACGGGGCCGTAATCTCGGCGGGCAACTATACTTGAACTACCGCCACGTTCCGGTAGGCCAGCCGCAACAGGCTTGGCAGCACCAGCAGCAGCAGGGGCAGGGCCAGCAGCAGGCCCCCGATAACGGCAATGGCCAGCGGCTGGTGCAGCTGGGCCCCGGCCCCGATGCCCAGAGCCAGCGGCAGCAGGGCGGCAATGGCAGCTAACGCCGTCATCAGTTTGGGGCGCAGGCGGGCGGCAATGGCGTAGCCGATGGCCGTCTCCACGGGGGCATCCTGACGGGCTTCGTTGAACTGCTGGAAGGTGAAAATGGCGTTTTCCCCGATGATGCCGACCACCATGATCAGGCCGGTGTAGGAGCCCACGTTCAGGGGCGTGCCGGTGAAGTAGAGCGCCAGCGCCCCGCCCGCCGGCCCCAGCACGGCCACCAGCAGAATCAGGCCGGCCGCCTTCAGATCCTGGAACAGAAACAGTCCCACCGCAAACACCAGTAAGCAGGCCGTGAGTAGAATGGTGAGCAGCTCCTGAAACGACTGCTGCTGCTCGGCGTAGGAGCCGCCGTACTGGATGAAGTAGCCGGGCGGCAGGGGTAAGTCGTGCTCCAGCTTCTGGCGGATTTCGCGCATGGCCGTACCTAGGTCGCGGCCGTTGAGGCGGGCCGTCACGGCGGTCATGGCCTGCAGGTTCTCCCGCTCCAGCTCCGCGTCGCCGGCCGTTACGCGCACGGTGGCCAGCTCGTCGAGGCGGCGGCGCTGGCCGCCGGGCAGGAAAATGGGCTGCTGCCGCACCTGCTCCAGGCTGGCGTTCTGGGCTCCGGGGTAGCGCAGGCGGATATTGAGCAGCTGCTCGCCTTCGAGCACGTTGCCGGCCACCACGCCTTCGAGCTGGGTCTGGAGCTGACTCTGGAAATCGAGGCCCGTGAGGCCGAACTGGGCCAGGCGGCGCGGGTCGGGCCGCACGTCCACGGCCGGGCCCATGCGCACAATGCCGTCGAACACATCGGCCGTGCCGCTGGTGCCATCCACAATGCCGGCCACCTGTTCGGCCAAAGCATAGCGGGTGCCGGTTTCGGGCCCGAACACCTTGATTTCAATGGGCTGCACGGTGCTCATCAAATCACCCAGCATGTCGCCAATTACCTGCCCGAAGTCGATGGTGAGGGCCGGTTGGGTGGCCTCGATGCGCTGGCGGATGTCGTCGATGACTTCCTCGGTGGTGCGCTCTCGGTCGGTTTTGAGGCGGATCAGGTAGTCGCCCCGGTTGGGCTCGGTGATGAAAAAGCCCATCTGGGTGCCCGTGCGCCGAGAGTAGCTGGCCACCTCGGGTACCTGCACGATGAGCTTCTCGGCCTGGCGCAGCATCTGGTCGGTCTGCTCCACGCTGGTGCCGGGGGGCGAGTTGTAATCGAGCACAATGGCGCCCTCGTCCATCTCGGGCAGAAACCCCGTGGCCAGCCGCGGAATCACGAACCAGAGTACGGCCATCAATGCCAGCACACCGACTACCACATAAATCGGGTGGCGGATGACGGAACGAACCCAGGGAATTTCGTGGTGGGCCGGGACCTCACGGGTTGCCTCACCCCCTAGCCCCCTCTCCGGGGGGAGAGGGGGGACTAGTTCTAGCTTTTCTTCTAGCTCTAGCTCTAGTTCTCCATCCAAAGAAGTAGAGAATCGGACTGAATCTGCACCAGAACTAGAAGCTAGTTCCCCCTCTCTACCGGAGAGGGGGCTAGGGGGTGAGGCTTTCGTTGAGGCTTTAGAAAGCAACAGATACAGCACCGGCAGCCCCAGCCAGGCCACGAAGAACGAGCAGATCAGGGCCACGACCATGGTGGTAGCCAGCACCTTGAAGTAGGCTCCGGCCACGCCGCCGAGCAGGGCGAAAGGCAGGAAAATAACGATGGTGCTCAGCGAAGAGCCGATCAGGGCCGGCAGCAGGTGCTGTACCGAGCGGTTCACGATTTGGCCGGGCGTGTAGGTGGGGTGGTCCTCGCCCACGCGGTGCAGTTGCTCCACCATCACCACGGCGTCGTCAATCATGAGGCCGATGGCGGCGGCCAGCGCCCCCAGGGTCATGATGTTGAACGAGTAATCGAGGCCAAAGTAGAGCACCACCAGCGTGAGGGCCAGGGCCAGCGGAATGGTGAGCAGGATGGTGAGCGAGGCCCGCCAGGAGCGCAGAAACAGGGCCGTCACCACCAGGGCCAGGGCCAGCCCGATCCAGAGCGAATCCTGGACCGAGCGCACCACTTCGCCCACGAAATCGGCCTGGTCGTAGTAGGGTTTGAGGGTGATGCCCTTGGGCAGGCCGGCCTGGAGGGCAGCTACTTTGGCCGTCACGCCCTCCGACACCAGCACCACGTTGGCGTCGGGCTGGCGCAGCACCGCAATCAGCACGGCGCTGTGGCCGTTGGCATTCACGCGGGTGTACTCCACCTGCTCGCCCAGCTGCACAGTGGCCACGTCGGCCAGGCGCACGATGCGGCGGCCGTCGTTGCGCAGCACCACGTTTTCCAGGTCCTGCTTGCTGCCGATGGTGGCATCCGTGACGGTCAGGTAGAGGCGGCGGTAATCGGCCAGGTAGCCGTTGCTCTGCACGAAGTTGGTCTGGCCGAGCATCGTGCTCACGTCGGTGGGCGTGAGGCCGAGGGCGGCCAGCGCGTCGGCCTGCAGCTCCACCTGAAACTCCTTGGTGCGCCCGCCCTGCACTTGCACCGCCGACACCCCATCAACCTGCGACAGAAACGGCTTGATGGTGTACAGGGCCAGCCGCCGCAGCTCCAAAGCCGAGCGGCCCGGAGCCTCCAGCGTGTAGCCCATCACCGGCAGAATCGCCGGATTCATGCGCTCCACCGTGATTTGGGTGCCCGCCGGCAAATCGGCCCGAATCTGGTTGAGGCGCGACTCAATGGTCTGCTGGCTGCGCACCACGTCCACGCCCCAGTCCAGGAAGGCCGAAATTTCGCAGGAGCCCCGGCTGGTAGTGGAGCGCAGCAGCTTGAGGCCGGGCACCTGCTTTATGGCGTTTTCCAGGGGCTTGGTCACGGTCACCATCATGCGGTCCACGGGCTGCAGGCCGTTGTCGGCAATCACCTTCACCTTCGGAAACGTGACCTCCGGAAACAGGGCCACATTAATGCGCCGGTACGCCAGCGTACCCAGGGCCAGCACCAGGGCCAGTACCACCGCAATCGGAGCCTTGTAGGTTTGGAACATGAGCGTTAGGGTCGGTTCGCCTCACCCCCCGGCCCCCTCTCCGAAAAGGAGAGGGGGAGCCGAACGATTCGGACGATTCGGACGGTTCGTTTTCGTCTGATGAAAAACTACTAGCTGACCGCTAGCAGCCAATGAATCCGGTAAAGGCTCCCCCTCTCCTTTTCGGAGAGGGGGCCGGGGGGTGAGGCGCTCGTCAGCGCTCCATCTTCACCGCCGCCGTGTCATCCAGTCCATAATTTCCCGTTACCAGAATTCGGTCCTGGGGCGAGAAGCGGGGGCTTTTGATTTCGATGCGGCCGCCGGGCTGCTCCTGGCCGGGCTGCACGGGGACCTTCACGGCGGTGGAGTCGTTGAGCAGGCGCATGACCCAGAAGCTGGTTTGGGTTTCGTCGGTGAGCACGGCCGAGCGGGGCAGAGTGGTGGCCGGGTAGGGCGCGGTTTTGTCGAGCTCCACCGTAACGGTTACGTTCTCGGGCAGCTGGGGCGCGGGGCCGACGGAGCGCACGGTGTAGCGCTGCACCTGGGCGGCGAGGTCGGCGGCGGGCAGCACCTCGGCCACCCGGCCCGGCAGCACCCGCCCGTCGGGCAGCGTGATGCGGCAGCGCTGGCCGGTGCGCACGTAGCGCAGTTGGGTCACGGGCACATCAAGCACGAAGCCGAAGCGCGACTGGTCGTAAACCATTGCCAGCTGCTCGCCGTCCTGCACGTAGTCGCCGGCCAGCTTGTCCACCGTGGCCAGCACCCCGCCCCGGGGGCTCGGGATGCGGATGATGCCGCTGAAACGCAGCTTCGGGTCGCCCGTGATTTGGTCGAGGTGCAGGGTGCGGGCTTCCTTGGTCTGGAGCGTGAACACCGTTTGGCCCGCCCGCACCGTCTGGCCGGGCACAGGCGCGGGGGCCAGCACGTAGCCCGTAACGGTGGCCCGCAGCACGTCCTTGGCCGGGTACGCCGACACGGCCCGCAGCTCCAGCACGTCGGTCACGGTATCGGTTTGCACCCGGCCCACCGTCACCACGGCCCGCGGCGTCACGGCCGCTTCGGTATCAGCTTCCTCGGCCGGCGCGGCCGGGTTGCAGGCGGTGATGAGGAGGGGTAGGAATATGAAAAGGAGGTGCTTGGTCATGGAATAGGGCAAGATGAACGTCATGCTGAGCGAAGGCGTAGCCGTAGTCGAAACATCTCTACCGCAACAGCAACTGAATTGGCTGGCTCCCCCTCTCCTTTTTTGGAGAGGGGGCCGGGGGGTGAGGCGAACCGTCTGAACGAAGCGGTAGAGATGCTTCGACTCCGCTCAGCATGACGCCCCTTTTACTGGCAACGTCACTCGCTCAGATAATCCAGCTGATACAAAATCCGTAGCCGGTCGGTTTCGGCCTGGGTGAGGCTGAACTGGAAGTTGCGGGTGCCGGTGATGAGCTGAAGGTAGTCGAGGATGCTGATGTCGCCGGTGGCCAGCTGCTGGCGGCCGGCCTCGACGAGGGCGTTGGCTACCCGCAGCTGCTCGCGGAGGCTGGCCAGCAGCTGGGCCGTGGCCCCGAGCTGGCTCTGGAGCTGGTCATAAAGCTGCTGGCGCTGGGCGTTGAGGAAGGAGCGGTAACCGCGGCGGGTCTGCTCGGCCACGTCCAGCCGCGAGTACCCGAGCTGGCGCTGGTGGCCGTCGAAAATCGGGACCGAAAGCTGCAGGCCCCCGCTGACGCCGAATCGCCGCTGAATTGCAATCAGCGAAGCCGACTGCAACCCGATATCGGCTACGACCTGGAGACGGGGGCGGTATCCCAGGTCGATGGCCTGGCGCTGGAGGCGCAGGTTGAGGCTGTCGAGGGTGTACTGGCGCTGGGTGATGGATGTGAGGCCGGCCAGCGTGGGGTGGGTGGGCGGCGCGGGCGCGGCCAGGGCGCGCAAAGTGGTGTCGGTGAGGCCGCAGAGGTAGCGCAGGGTGCCCAGCTCGCTGCGGTAGCTGAGACGATTTTGCAGCACCGTCACCTCCTGGCTGCGCACCGAGAGGTAGTAAGAGAGGTACTGCGTCTGCTTGTAGAGGCCGCCGTTCACGAGCCGGCGCAGTAGCACGTCCTGGCGGTTGAGTTGGACCAGAATTTCGCGGCTGAAGGCCAGCAGCTGCTCGGCGGCGTAGGCCGTCAGGAACTGATCCGTGACGGTGCGGCGCAGGTCCAGGGCCGAGAGGCGGCCGTTGTTGCGTAGCGTGAGGCCCTGGTTTTCAAGCAGGCGGTAGTCGTTGCGCAGCACGTTGCCGTTGAGCAACGGCTGGCTCACGCTGGCCACGGTGCCGTAGTTGCCGCCGTTGCTCACGGCCTCATCGTAGCCGAAATTGCGGCTGTAGGGCGCGGCCACGGCTACCGCGTTACCGGCTACGTAGGGCCGGTTCTGGGCGGCCCGGCGCAGACTGTCCACCCGATTCTGGAGCACCTGCCCGCGCAGGTCGCGCAGCAGCGGACTGTTCTGGCGGGCTGCTTGCAGGAACTCCTCCAGGGTATTAGGGGCGGCCGGGGTGGTCGGCTGGGCTATTCCCGCGGGGGCCAGCAGCAGGAGCACGGGCAGCAGCCAATTCAGCAGCGGCCACCGGCTAACCAGGCACAAATCGAACAATACAGAATGCAAGGGCAGGGTAAGTTGGATTCCGTAAAGGTGGAAGGCAATTCTGAAGCAAATCTGAGCTGGGCGGCCGGGCCCGATGCGGGCTGGTGAGCGGCTGATTTGTACGCATGGGCCGCCCAAACAACCGAAACCGCCGCAGCTGCCAGGCGTTCCACAGATTTGCTTCAGACCCGGTCCGTAGGTTCGGGTTCTTTTCCCCTCTTTCTTGCTCTTTATGAAGAAGCTGCCCGAAATCACCCTGCTGTTCTGGATCATGAAGATCTGCGCCACCACCCTTGGCGAAACGGCCGGCGACCTGCTGGCCCAGACCCTGAACGTAGGCTACGCGGTCAGCTCCATCATTCTGCTCGGCATCTTCCTCGTCACGCTGGTGGGCCAGCTGGCCGCCAAACGCTACATTCCGGCCCTGTACTGGGCCGTGATTCTGGCCACCAGCACGGCCGGCACCACCATGTCGGACTACATGGACCGCACCCTGGGCCTGGGCTACGCCACTGGAGCGCTCATTCTGGTGACCATTCTGGCCGTGATTCTGGGCGCGTGGTGGCTGAGCGAAAAGTCGTTGTCCGTCACCGATGTGCAGTCGCGCCGGGCCGAGCTGTTCTACTGGACGGCCATCCTGTTCTCCAACACCCTCGGCACCGCCCTCGGCGACTACTTGGCCGACGATTCGGGGCTGGGCTTCGCGGGTGGGGCGCTGCTGATTGGCTCGTTGCTGGCTCTGGTGGTGCTGGCCCACTATTTCACCCGCATCTCGTCGGTGCTGCTGTTCTGGGTGGCCTTCGTGCTCACCCGCCCGTTCGGGGCCACCGTGGGCGACCTGCTCACCAAGGATACTAGCCAGAACGGCCTCGGCTTCGGCACCATTGGCTCCTCGCTCATCCTGTTCGCCGTGCTGGTCGGGCTGGCGGTGTACACTACCATCCAGCTCCGCCGCCCCCGGTTGGAAGCCGCGTAACTATACGCTAGAACGTCATGCTGAGCTTGCCGAAGCATCTCTACCGCTTCGTAACAGTCTCTCAACGAAGCGGTAGAGATGCTTCGGCAAGCTCAGCATGACGTCCTGGGGCCCTCTTCGCCGCCCATCACCCAACTTCCCCAGAATTCCTTCAGATTTGCGCCGTTCCTTCGAAGCCAGTCCGCGCGGTGTGGGCTGGCTGCTGCCTGCCCTATGAAACTGCTTCTGGTTGAAGATGAACCCGCCCTGCGCACCACCCTCATGGATTACCTGCGCCAGAGCGGCTACGTGTGCGAAGTGGCCGGCAGCTACGAGCAGGCCCGGGAAAAGGTAAAGCTCTACGAGTACGACTGCGTGGTCCTCGACCTGACCCTGCCCGACGGCAACGGCCTCGACATCCTGCGCGCCCTCAAGGCCGACGGCTCCCGGGCCGGCGTGCTCATCATCTCGGCCCGGGCCGCCCTCGACGACCGCCTCGCGGGCCTCGACCTGGGCGCCGACGACTACCTGACCAAGCCCTTCCACTTGGCCGAACTGAACTCGCGGCTCCGGGCCATTATCCGGCGACGGCAGTTCCAGGGCCACCACCACATTGCCTTCCGCGACCTGCTGGTGTGGCCCGAGCAGGCCGAAGTGTTCGTGCGCGAGCAGCCCCTCACGCTCACCCGCAAGGAATACGACTTGCTGCTGTTTCTGCTGGCCAACCCCAACCGCGTACTCACCAAGGAAGCCATTGCCGAGCACCTCTGCGGCGACGCCGTGGACTCCGCCGACTCGTTCGACTTCATCTACACCCACCTGAAAAACCTGCGCAAAAAGCTCCAGGAAAAAGGCGCCGACAACTATATCCGCACCATGTACGGCGTGGGCTACAAGCTGAGCATGGACTGAGTTTTGGGGCAGGTGCTTTGTAAAGGACAGTGTCATGCTGAGCGCAGCGTAGCGGAGTCGAAGCATCTCTACCGCTTCGTTGAAATGCCATTCAAATGCTATGGTTACCATTGCAGTAGAGATGCTTGACTCCGCTACACTGCGCTCAGCATGACACTGTTTCCATAATAAGCCTCATTTCGTGAAGCTCCTCACCAAAACCAACCGCTACTACCTGCTACTGACCACCGTGCTGTTTGCGCTGGCGGGGGTGGCGCTGTACTACGGCCTGTACGCGGCTCTGCGCAGCGAGGTGGAGGAGCAACTCAGTAATGCCCGCCTGCACCTGGAACGCCGGGCCGCCACCGGGGAAGCGCTGACCGCCACGCCCTTCGAGTACCAGTTGAGCGTGAGCCCCGTACCGCGCCCGCTCGGCTACCGCGACACGCTGTTACTCGATGCGCAGGAGCAGGAAATGGTGCCTTTCCGCCAGTTCACGTTCCCGTTGCAGGTGCAGGGCCAGCCCCGCTGGGTAACGCTGCGCAAATCGTTGGTGGAAACCGACGACGTGCTGGGCGTGGTGCTGACGGTGCTCCTGACGGTGCTGGGGCTGCTGCTGCTGGGCGTGGTGCTGCTCAACCGCTGGCTGGCCCACCGCCTCTGGGCCCCGTTCCGCCACACGTTGCACACGCTACGCCACTACGGGGTGCAGGAAAACCGGGTGCTCACGTTTCCGCCCGTGAGCACCGACGAATTTGCCGAGCTCAACGACGAGTTGACCCGCCTGAGCCAGCGCCTGGTGGCCGACTACGAAGCCATGCGCGAGTTCACGGCCAACGCCGCCCACGAAACCCAGACCCCGTTGGCCATCATGCAGGCCAAGCTGGAGCAGATGCTGCAGCTCCCGGAGCTGGCAAACCCCGCCCTGGCTGCCCTCACCACCGACCTTTACCAGGCCACCCTACGCCTCTCGCGCCTGCACCAGGCCCTCACGCTGCTGAGTAAAATCGAGAACCGGCAGTTTGCCGAAACCGCCCCGCTCCACCTGGCCCGTTTGCTGCGCGAGAAAGCTCAGCAGCTCCAGCCCCTGCTCGACGCCCGCGCCCTGACCCTCACCCTGGACCTGGCCGCCGAACCCGTGGGCCTGCGCCTGCACCCCGGCCTGGCCGATTCGCTGGTGCACAACCTGCTCCAGAACGCCATCAAGCACAACGTGCGCGGCGGCACAATAGCCGTGCAGCTCACGCCCCGCGCCCTGGAAGTCAGTAACACCGGCCCGGCCATCAGCGGCGACCCGGCCCGGTTCTTCGAGCGGTTCCAGAAGCACGAAGCCGCCTCCGCCTCGCCCGGCCTGGGCCTGTCCATCGTGCAGCAAATCGGCCGCTACTACGGTTTCCCGGTCAGCTACACCTTCGAGCCCGCCACCTCCCGCCATACGCTCCGGGTAAGGTTTTGAGTTGTCAGTTGTGAGTCGTCTGTTGTCGGGAAAACAGCCCGTCATGCTGAGCGCAGTCGAAGCATCTCTACCGCTTCGTTGTAGTGCTAGCCCAGCCGACACGATTACCATTGCGGTAGAGATGCTTCGATTCTGCTCCGCTGCGCTCAGCATGACGGGCTGTTTTCCTGACAATCAACAACCAACCACTGACAACCAGATTACAAACAGATTCGGGCCCTACGTTTGGGGGAATTTATTCTTAATTCCTTCCCTATGAAACGTACGATTGTGTTGCTGGGCGCGGCCCTGCTGCTGGCCGGTTCGGCTTCGGCCCAGAAACTGAAAGCTGCCCAAGTACCTGCTGCGGTGGTGGCCGGCTTCAACCGACAATTTCCCCAGGCCAGGGAAGTGAAGTGGGAGAAGGAAGACGAGCAGTACGAAGCCGGTTTCGAGCAGGGCAAACAAGAACTATCGGTGCTGCTGGACGCCAGCGGGCAACTGGTCGAAACCGAGACGGGAATCAAGGTAGAGCAGCTGCCTGCCGCCGTGCGGGCCACGCTGGCCCGCCAGTACAAAGGCATCAAAATAAAGGAAGCCGCCAAAATTGTGGCTGCCGGCACGGGCGCGGTTACCTACGAAGCTGAAATTGCGCAGAGCGGCAAAACGGTCGATGTACTCTTCGACGCCGAACGCCGGGAAGTAAAGAAATAACGAGGATAGGCGGGTAGGAGCGAAGCTTGGCGCGTTGTCCCTACACCGTTTCGTGGCCCTCGGTGGCCAGTTCCCGTAGCATTTCCCGCAGGCCCTCGGGCTCCTGCACCAAGCGGAAGATATGGGCCAGGTACTCGGCTTCGGCCTTGAGATGGCGCTTGAACTGGCGGATTTCCTGCTCACGCTTCTTGCCGGTGCTGCCGCTGAACCCATTCTCGCCGTATTTCAGCTCGTTGAGTTGCTGCTTGAGCTCGATTTGCTGCTGGGTGAGGGCCTGGGTGTAGCGGCTGAGCAGAGTGTCGTCGGTGGCGGAAGGCGGGGCGGTTTCGGCCAGCAGCTGGAGTAGGGTGTAGAGGTCGTTGGTTTCGTAGGCCTCCGTGATGCGCTGCATGAGCTGGGTGCGCTGCTGCTGGCCGGGGGCGTCCTGCACCAGATCGGGGTGGTGGGCGCGGGCGAGCTGGCGGTAGAGGGTTTTGGTGTTCGAGAGCAGGGCTTGCTCCTGATTCCGTACTTCCTGGGCCGCAGCCTCATCGGCCTTCTGCTGCTTGGTTTTGCGCCGGGTCCGGGCCGCTTCCGCCGCCTGCTCGTGGGCGGGCCGGTCGTCGTGGCCGTTGCCGGGCCTGGCGGGTTCAGGGGCGTTGGCCGTTGCGGGTGCGGGTTCATCGTCGTCATCTACCCGGCGGCGGGGGGCGTACTTGCGCAGGATGGCCGCCGCATCTTCCCCAAACCGGTCCTGGAGGGCGCGGGCATTGCCCACGATGAGGACCGTAATCTGCTGCTCTTCCAGGCGGCTGAAGTAGCCCAGCAGCAGGGCTTCTTCCAGGGGCGCAAACAGGGCCTCGCGGGCCTGTACCACCGTGGCCGCTGCCGGCCCCACCTGCTGCCAGTAGCGCCGCCGGGCCTCGGCCTGCTCCGCCTTCAGTTCCCGCAGGCGCTGCCGCAGCCCCTCCACCTGCGCCACCGCCTCCCGAAACGCCCGCTGGGCCGGCGTGCCGGGTGCCTCCGCCGGCACGGGCGTAGGCAAAGAGTTAGCGGCCGGCAGGTCCGTAAGCGGGTTGTGGAGGTGCATCGGTGAATGAGTGAATTGGTGGGAGCTACAAAGATACTGTCCTCCCGAGCGGAGCGAAGGATACTGGCTCGCTAAAACAACATCGTGCTGACGTGAGAAGATCATTCGTGCTGCTCAGGATGATAGTTCCAGCCACTGAGTCACTCCTTCACCGCTCCCACAGTTCAAATGCCGTTCGAAACGTGTTGCAGTGCGCGTCCACGATGTCGGCGAGGCGTTCGGAGTAGCCGCCGCCTATGCACACGGCTACGGGCAGGCCGGCCGTTTTGCAGAGGCCGAGCACGTACTCGTCGCGCTGGCGGCAACCGGTTTGGGTGAGAGCGAGCTTGCCCAGCTTATCGGTGGCCAGCACGTCGACGCCGGCCAGGTAGAACACGAAATCGGGCTGCACCTCAGCCAGCAGGCGCGGCAGGGTTTCGCGCAGGCGGCGCAGGTACTCCGCGTCGCCGGTACCCAGTTCCAGGGCTACGTCCAGGTCCGACTGCTCCTTGCGGAGCGGGTAGTTGGCCCCGGCGTGCATCGAGAAGGTGAACACGCGCGGCTCGTTGCGGAAGATGCTGGCCGTACCGTCGCCTTGGTGCACGTCTACATCGACGACCAGTACCTGGCGGGCCAAACCGTGGTGGAGCAAATGGGCGGCGGCAATGGCTACGTCGTTGAGCACGCAAAACCCCTCGCCCCGGTCCCGAAACGCATGGTGGGTGCCGCCGGCCAGGTTCAGCCCCACCCCGTCGCGCAGGGCCCGCTTAGCCGATTCGAGCGTGCCTGCCGAGCTGCTCAACGAGCGGCGCGTCAGTTCCGGGCTTTGCGGCAGGCCCAGGCGGCGTACCTCGGCCACGCTCAGCTGCTGGTCGCGGACTTTGTGCCAGTACTCCTGGGAGTGTACCCGCAAAATATCCTCTTCAGGGCAGAAGCCGGGGTCGTAGAAGTCGGCCTCGGTGGCTACGCCCTGCCAGAGCAGCTGCTCCCGAATCAGGCCGTATTTGGCGATGGGGAAGCGGTGGCCGGCGGGTAGCGGCAGCGTGTAACGGTCGGACGTGGCGAGGCGAGGCATAAGCAGAGGCACAACGCGGCCCCGGCGCCGTAGGTTTTACCCTTTTCCCAGCTCAGTTGAAAAGTTTGGCGGCGCTACAGCAGGAAGATGATGATCGAGTGGTGCCCTTTCTGCAAATTCGAGGTTGGGCCCCACGTGGGTTTTGGTCCAGCTTATTCCGTTGAATTCGGCAGTGTCTCTGTGTACATCACCGTCAAATAAATTAAATTATCCCAAACAGAATAAATAAAACGGATTTCATTCCTCCAAAAAGCGCGATTGGTAGAAGGTAATAAAAATTTTGAAAATATTATTGACAAGCGTTGCAATTGAAAAAATAACTCCCCTATCTTTGTCCCGTTCAAGAGCAACACTTGCCTCGAACTAATACCGCCTCTCTGCCATGCGCCGCCACGTCAATTACTATCAGCCAATGCTCAGCTCGCTGGATCGGAAGATCCAGCCGGGGTTCGGCGCGCCAGCTCGCAGATGAGGTTTTAAACCCGCCATCCGTTTATGCAAACGCCCGAATCCAACCAGATTCGGGCGTTTCCTTTTTCATTCACTTCCTATTTATCCCTGGTTATGTTCCTGCTCATCATCAACCTGCACGCTGGGCCGCGGCCCCTTGCTGCCCCCGGGTGGCCCGCCGCCCGCCCGGTGCCCACTGCCCCGTAGCCCTTATTCCGGAAGGTCAAACGCTTCATTTAACCGGTCCTTACTAGGACTACAAGAAGTCAGTAACCTGGGCTTTTTTCTCGTTTAATAATTCGTCTTAAGAAACGAGTTCGGGAAAATATTGCCTAAAAATTCCGGTCGGATTTATTCGATTGAAATCAATTTTACGATTGAAATAATCGGATGGGAGCAGTGCGTCCTGTTTTTTGAGAAAATCATGAAATCAATTCGTCTTACCGGCCCCCGCGGCCTTTCGTTTTTGCCCACTGTTCCGTTGCGGAGCGGTCCTTACCAATGTCTAACCGCCATAAAACTCTATCGGCCCAGGCCCTGGCCGCCCAACGGGCCGTAGCCGTCCTGGCTTACCGTTTCGCGGGCCGTAAATGGCCCCTGGTCCGCCAGATCCAGTACCTGTACACGTGCGCCTCGGTGGCCGATGTGCACGCCGTGTTGGAACCCGCTTCGGTGCCCGCGCTGCTCTACGTGCAGTGTTTGCACGGGCGCTCCGAAAAAGAGCGGAGCCGTGCGCACGCCGCTCTGCAAGCACTGGTGGGCTGCCAGACCGATATCCTCAACCGGCCCGAATTGGTACCCGCCGTGGCTGCCATCTGCCGCCTCTACTACTACCGCCGCCGCGAATTATCCGACTGGCAACCCCAGCGCCGCAATGCCTACCGGCAGCTCTACAGCCTGGTGCGCCACCTCTTCGATGAATTCGGCGACGTGCCCTGCTGGGTGGTGGAAGCTTGGGCGACCGGCCAGCTCACCCAGCACGGCCTGGACCTGGCCCGCCTAACGGTGCACCTGGGCAGCGGCCAAGCCCTGCGCACCTTCGCGGGGCTGCCGGTGCCGCTCACCCGCCGCCTGGAGCACGCCCTGCGGCAGGCACCCTGCGAGTATAGCTTCGTGCAGGCTCTGCGCTACGCCCAACTAGCCGACCTCGGGGCCCTGGCGCTGCTGGAGCCGCTGCTGGCCACCCGCCTGGGCCAGGAAACCGGACCCGATGACGCCTTCTGGCTGACGGTGGTGGCCTTTTTTCGGGATGCCCCGATGGTGGACCCCTGGCAGCTGGGGCCGGTGTGCGACTGGATTCATCAGCGGCGCACCGTGGGTACCGACGGCGAGCCGCCCCAGCCGGGCTTCTCGCTTAAGGGCCGCCGCATGGACTCGGTTTTGCGCCTGACCACCCGTTGGCACCGGCGCACCCACCGCGCCCGCACCTACTGGGGCTACGGGCTGTCGTTGGCCACCACCTGGGCCGGGCTGCCGATTGCGGATTTTGAGGCCCATGGTACGGTATGGGTGCTCATTACCCAGGTGCTTGGCTACGGCCAGCTGCTGGAAGAGGGTAGCACCCAGAAGCACTGCGTGTCATCGTACGCCTATTCCTGCCTGCGGGGACGTTGCGGCATCTTTTCGCTGCGGCTGCACGGGGCCCGCGCCCTCACCGTGGAGGTCCGGCCCAACCGCCAGATCGTCCAGATTCGGGGGCGGGAAAACCGGGCGGCCACCGAGCAGGAGCGGTACTGGCTCACGCAGTGGGCCTCCAAAGCCGGCCTCAGCTTTTTGCCCGGAGCCTGATATGTTACCCGCATCCTCACCCCTAAAGGCAGCCCGATCTACCCCACGGCCAGCCGATATCCAAGCCTTCATCAACTTTCTGCTAGCCCTGAATTCCCCGGTCCCGGCGGCCGGAAACCAGCAAACTGCCTGCGTGGCGCTTCCTGCAGGCAATCTGTCAACGCTAAATCCTCCCATCTCATGTACCTCACTTACCCACCAAGTCTAGCAATAGCGATATGGCAGACACTCGTGGACCGGGCCTTTACCGCCCAGCGGCCGTCAGTTCTGACGCCCGCCCAGAGTTGGCATTGTTCGCCAACAACCCATCCCTCAAAACACCACTAAAATGGCTTCTCAACTACGCGGCAACGACCTTCGCCAACTGGGTTTCCCGGAAGGTCGTGCCATCGGGCTGGCGCTGGCCCAATTACAGCGCAAACACCTTAAACGCCTCTCCCAAACCGATCAGCTGGTGCTGCTCCGGGCCCTGCTCGACGCGCCCTCCAACTTCCTCACCCACCTCGACTGGAGCCACACGGCCGCCGCGTTGCTGCCCGCCCCAAGCCGCCACATTGCCCTCGCCGAGCGCAAGGACTACGCCATTTTCGGGGCCGAGCACATCGAGCAGGGTGCTATTCATCAGATGGAAACCGCCATGAAACTGCCCGTGACGGTGGCCGGGGCCCTCATGCCCGATGCCCACCACGGCTACGGCCTGCCCATCGGGGGCGTGCTGGCCACCGACAACGCCGTCATTCCGTATGCCGTGGGCGTGGATATTGGCTGCCGGATGGCACTGTCGGTATTCGCGCTGCCACCCAAGCACCTGGAGCAGCGGGTGCAGGAGCTGCGTAAGCTGCTGCTCGATAACACCCGGTTCGGGGGGCGCGACGTGTTCCGCCGGGGCCAGCACCTCGACCACGCGGTGCTGAGTCGGAGCGAGTTCCGGGATATTCCCTTCCTGCGCAACAAGCTCGATACGGCGGCGGCCCAGATCGGCTCCTCGGGCGGCGGCAACCACTTCGTGGAGTGGGGCGTGGTCGAAATCACGGACCCCACCAACGAAATGGGCGTGCCCGTGGGCCGGTACCTGGGCCTACTCTCGCACTCCGGTTCGCGGGGTATGGGCGCGGCCATTGCCAACCACTACACCAAGCTCGCCAAGGACGTCTGCCAATTGCCCGGCGAAGCCCAACACCTAGCCTGGCTCGGCCTCGACACCGAAGCCGGCCAGGAATACTGGGCGGCCATGAACCTAGCCGGTGATTACGCCTCGGCCTGCCACCACCAGATTCATCACCGGCTGGCCAAGGCCCTCGGCGAAAAGCCCCTGGCCAAGGTGGAAAACCACCACAACTTCGCCTGGAAAGAGCGGTTGGCCGACGGCCGGGAAGTGGTGTTGCACCGCAAAGGGGCCACGCCGGCCGGCGCGGGCGTGCTGGGTATCATTCCCGGCTCCATGACCGCTCCTGGCTTTATCGTGCGGGGGCGGGGCGAGGCATTGTCGCTCAGCTCCGCCTCCCACGGGGCGGGGCGGGCCATGTCGCGGACCCGGGCCAAGGCCGAACTGGGCAAAGCCGACCTGCGCCGCTATCTGCGCCAGCATCAGGTGGAACTGCTCGGTGGCGGCCTCGACGAAGCCCCCCAGGCCTACAAGGACATCCGGCAGGTAATGCAAAGCCAGACCGAGTTGGTAGACGTGCTCGGCTCCTTCACCCCGCGAATCGTGCGGATGGAAGGAGGGGTGTAGACAGCCTGATAAGAGAGAGAAGGCCCCACTGCCCGGTTACAAAACCGGGTGGTGGGGCCTTCTATGGAGGAAATTATCCAGTTAGGGACGAAGCCGGCGGTGGCGGAACGCGGCCACTTCCGGCTGCCTGTCGTCATCGTGGAAAGCGTCAACCCGTTCAGTCGGTTCATCGCTCAGAAGAGGAAGTAAATCAGCTAAAATCAGCAGCGCCAGAGTAGTGGCTGCCAGGTTGGGAGAAGCGGTGTACTTTTCCATAGGTAGTCAATGTTAGGCATCACAAGAAATAAATGGGACAACCTCCGGCCGGTGCTTGGGCAAAAGGCAATAAAGAGAGTAGAACAGAGGCCGCCAACTAGCTTGAGCAAATCAAAGGCGGTAGCCGACCTTATAAGACTTACGATAAAAGACCGTTAATCAGATTGATAATAGTGTTTTTTTATGGCAAAGAAGAGTCCGCAGTTTCGCCTGGTGTTCTGGAACCCGAAGCCATATATGGTCGATGAGTGGGCTTTTCAGGATGAATAAAACGGTTTTGGTGAGTATAGAGGAAAGTGTTAAAACATTGATGATAGGATTAAATTTGTTTGAATATTAAAAATAAAAATTAGAAAAATATAATTATATCTTAGAGCGTGTTTGGGAATTAGGTAGGGCGAAAAGAAACGAGCCAGTAAGTTGCGGTAGGAGTTCCTAGGCTCCGATTCGCATCATGGTTGACGGCTA
>NZ_NIRR01000054.1 GCF_002204745.1 Hymenobacter amundsenii | reverse complement strand
CGCGGCCTGGGTCGAGCGGCTCTCGCCCGCCAGACGCAGCGCCTCAGCGCGGAAGGCGGCATCATAACGCCGACGTTTAGGAGGTTGGGGGCTGTCCTTCATGACATTCGAAAGATAAGACCCTATTCTGTCCACATTTACCCGACCACCTCAGAAAGCCTTCATATCGCTTTACAAATGGTCGTTTATAAAGCGTTATGAGCGTTAGGCAGCCTGGTTAAATCACCGTTTTTGTGAACGGTATGGGAGTTTTCTAGGGTGACCGTAATTTAGGGCGATGAGGTACCAGTTTGGTTTGCTTTGGCTACTGCTAACTTTTGTGGGGTGTGGCCCTGCCTCGCCCGAGGCCCCATTGCTGGGGCATTGGCGGTTCGAACACCAACACCAAGTGCACTATCGCCCGGACGGCACCGTGCTGGAGGCAAGTACGCAACGACCGCCGCAGGCCCAGTACCGTTCCTTGGACATTACGGCCCGCGCGCTGATTTATCACCACGTGCTCGAAGACCGGTCTTTTCCCGGCGATAGCACCTACACCGTTACCCGCTCTTATACCCGCCAAGACAGCACACTGTGGGTCGTGCCGGTCCCCGGAATAGAAGCCGGCCCGGTGTCTATCCACCGCTTAACGGACCAGCACCTGACATTGCGTGTAACGCAAGAGCGCGTACCTGGGGCACCTTACAGCGTGTGGGACCTATCCTTTAAACGGTAGAAGCACAAGCCAAAGTCACGGCTGAATCTCCCATAACGCTCCTTATTTTAAACAACGGACGTTCACCGCCGGACCCTTTTGCTGGACACTACAGAACACAGCCTAATTCTACTAGGTACTTCCTAGCGGCGTTTTCTGCGTTGGTTCTGGCGGCTGCTCCCCCAATACAGCTCTTGTCATAATTGTTGGAGCTGTCAATCTGTACTTCGTTGACGTCCTGCATGTCGTAGACGCACCACCACCACCGCTTTTTGTTCATCCATTCGGCCCGCAGCAACAAGCCGGCCCAATCCGCCGAACAATCGTCTAAGAGGTCGCCTCGCCAAGTAATAGGCGCTTGCGCGAGGACTTGTCGCTCATCTTTTGTCATGTCTGTTGAAGAGTGTCTGGGTGTTCAAGAACGACAAGTTAAGGGCAGTGCAGACGCTCCTTTGCCTGAACAGGCCTCGTTTACCTTCCGCCCTTTTCATAGATGTATCATTCACTAATTGACCGGTTTGGGAAATCTTTGTTTCGTTTATTTCGTTTAGCTTTGTGAACGCTAATCGACCTGTTATGGAAGCTATTCTCGAGAAACCATCCCTACGGGACCAAAAAGTGGCGGGTGCCTCGCTCGCCCCTTTTGCCCAAGCCATCAAGAAAAGGCGCTCGGAAGCAGTCACCATTCGGCTGCAGGAAAGTGAGGTAGCCATTGCCATCCCCCGCAAGGCGTTAGAATTACTGGAGTTTATCCTCTCCAGTATGGCCCAGGGCAAGGCCTTGTCGTTGATTCCCTCCGATTCGGAACTCAGCACCCAGCAAGCGGCCGACATGCTCAACGTCTCCCGCCCGCACCTGGTCAAGCTCGTGGAACACGGCGCCCTGCCGTTTAAAAAAGTGGGGAGCCACCGCCGGATTCAACTGGCCGACTTGCTCGCCTACGAAGCCCGCCAAGCGGCCCACCAGGCCCAGCACCTGCACTTTCTGGCCCAACAAGCCCAAGAGCTTAACCTGGGCTACGAATGATTCATTCGGCCCGGTTCGTTGCCGTCTTGGACGCCTGTGTGCTCTATCCCGCGCCGATCCGGGACTTGTTGCTGCACTTGGCCGCGGCACACCTCTACACGCCGAAGTGGACGTCGACCATACACGCCGAATGGATTCGGAACCTGCTGCTCAACCGACCCGACCTGCGCGCTGACCAACTGGAGAAGACCAAGGCCGCTATGTGCGCAGCCTTTCCCGACGCGGAAGTGGTGCACTTTGAGCCCCTCATCGAAGGGCTCACGTTGCCCGACGCGGACGACCGGCATTTGCTGGCCGCTGCCATTCGGTGCCAGGCTGACGTGATTGTCACAGCTAACTTGAAGGATTTCCCGGCCGCGGCTCTCCGCCCGTACGACGTGGAAGCCCAGCACCCGGATGCCTTCGTGGCTAATCTGATCGACCTGAACCCCGAAAAAGCGGTGGAAGCCTTTCTGCTGCTGGTCGCCCGACTGAAAAACCCGCCCCGCACCGCCCATCAGATTCTGGACAACCTCCGAAAGGTGGAAATGAGGTCTATAGCTGACAAGCTGAGTAATCTGCTGTAGTGGCTATTATTGGGACCGTTTGCCTGAACTTGTTAGTGCACTTACTTTGCCCCTGATGAGCAGGAAGGATTATGTTGCCTACGCGGTGTTTTCGATGGTGGCCATGTGCTGCTTTTTTGCCGGTAAGGAAGCCTTGGGCTTCTTTGGCAGCGTGTTCGGCGGGACGCTGGGCATGTTCGCCGGGATGGCCGCCATGCGGCTGGTTGCCCGCCGTTCCCCGCGGTTTGGCGTGTACGCGTTGGGCCTCGTAACCGTGGTGGGGTTGTCGGCTCTCTACGGCCTGGTGCGCTTATCGGACCGCGCCGTTACCGTGGCCAACCTCAAGGGCCGGTGGGTGGCCAGTGACCACGGACGACCCGTTTCGTTGGAAATCGGGGATTCGACCGCGGTGCTGGACCTGGCGATGCTGCTCAAGCCCTTACGTTTCGGCGTGGTCCTGAAACAAGACAGCTTGCTGATGACCAGTCCAACAAATATCAAACTCGCGTGGCGGGTCTATACCTTGACCAAGACAAGAATGAACGTCGGTGCCGACAGCAAGGACGAAGAGAACGACATCGTGCTGGATTTCCAGCGGGAGGATGAATAAGAACGCAGTCGCATTGAGCTGCAGGTGGACAAGTTTTCGCTCCTTTCAGCAAACGCAGCGTTTACGTTCGGACCGTTATCCCTAACCAATTATGATAGCGTTAACGTACGTGTAAAGGTATCGATTTTCGATACCTTTACGGGGCGCATTTACCTTATCGCTAACCTGCCCGTTTTGCCCATGATTTTCGGCTACGTCCGCGTCTCGACCAGCACCCAATCGGCCGAAAGCCAGAAAAGCCTTATTGCTCGCTACGTGGTCGAGCACCGCTGGGCCCTGGACGAGTGGATTGAAGTCGAGATGTCCTCCCGCCGGACCGCCGGGCAGCGCCGCCTACCCGAACTGCTGGCCAAGGTCGCCGCCGGCGATACCGTCATCGTTTCCGAGCTCTCGCGCCTGGGCCGCTCGCTGCGCGAAGTGCTGGGCCTGATTGAAGAGTTGATTCACCAGAAGCGGTGCCGGCTGATTTTGGTCAAGCAGGGCCTGGACTTGGACCCGCAGAACCACCGCGACATGACCCACAAAATTCTGCTCACGATTTTCGCTATGCTGGCCGAGCTAGAGCGGGACTTCGTTTCTAAGCGCACGAAAGAGGGCCTACGCTCCCGGCGCGAGCAGGGTATCGTGCTGGGCAAGCCCAAGGGTGTGGTGCAGCCGTCAATGTATGATGCTGACCGCGAGCGCATCCTGCACCTGCACGCGCTGGGCGTGCCACTGGCTACCATCGTCGACGTGCACCTCAAATACGGCAAGTATCTCTCCCTGAAGAACTACCTGGCCAAGCTTCAGCGGCTTCCGATCCGAAATGCCACTGCTTAACCGGTCGAGTCGGAGGTTTTACCCTATTTGTTTAACAACACCCTACTATCTGGAAGACGTGATGCAACTCGGCCAACGTCGTATCGCCCCGCACCAATACGCGCCGGCAAATCTGCGGGCTGATGCCGACCAGGTGAATCTTGAGTTGGTAGACCGCCGCCAGACGGTTATCGCCGGCAGAAGGCGGTGTAACGGGAGGGGGCATGGCGGTCACCGACGAAGAGGGGCTACCAAGTTAAGCCAGAAAGTGATTTAACCTGACTGCCCCACACTTTTTGATGCTCTCCGTGAACAGATGCTGTGCCACGTAGCAAGAAGGCCTCCCTGTTCGTTCATCGCATCACTTCCACCCAACCTTTCAACTGGCGACGGCTACCCGGCTGTTGCAGCCAATAATAGTACACGCCGTTAGCCAAGCCTACTGCGTCCCACTCCTGGCGGTAGTAGTGGGTGGTGTACACTGACTGCCCCCAACGGTTGAAAACAGTGAGCGACCAAGCGTCGGGGCCGAGCCCGACGATTTCGAACCGGTCGTTGCGCCCGTCGCCGTTGGGGGTGATGATGTTAGGCACGAAGACTTGTTCGCGGCAGTCGTAGAGCCGCACTCGGATGGAGTCGGTGGCGCTGCACACCGGCGTCGACACAGTCACCCAGTAGGTGCCCGTGTGCGGGGGCACGAATGTGGCCTGGGTGGAACCGTCCTGCCAGTGGTAGCGCACCCCCGGCAAGGTAGCGTCCAGCATAAAGGGTCGCTCTGGGGTCTGGCACAAGGCCGTATCCGCACCCAGGTGGATGGCCGGCGGCGTGAGGTAGACGACGCGGATGGAATCGCGCTGGCTGCATCCGGCGGCGCTCGTCGCTTCCAGCCAGTAGGTCGCTGGGGCGGTCACCGTTAAGGACGCCGCCTTGGAGCCGTCCGACCATCGGTAGCGGGTGCCCAGTGCACCCGCCGTGCGGGGCCGCAGGGTCAGCTGCTGCCCCAGGCATAGTACCGTGTCGGGGCCCAAGTATACCGGCGGCAGCGGCAGGGTTATTAACCGCAGCGAGTCGCGGGCGGTGCAGCCGGCAGTGCTGGTCACGTCCACCCAATACCAGCCCGGCTGCTGGGCCCACAGCGTCGCGGCCGTGGAGCCGTCCTGCCAGCGGTAGGTGGCAGCAGGGGTGGACGCGTTCAGGACCACGGCTTGGCCGGGGCACAAGGCCGTGTCACGCCCCAGGTATACGACCGGGCGCGGCAGTACATCGACGTAGCGGCGCAGCACCGCGGGCGGAGCGCCCGGCAAATACAGTGTGAGCGTGACCAAGTACCGGCCCGGGGCCCCGTAGACGTGGACCGGGTCCGAGGCTGTTGAGGCATTACGTCCCCCGGTAGCCGGGTCACCGAAATTCCAGCGCACCGAGTCGGCGCCGTAAACAGTGGGAAATGTGAAGCTAACGGGACTGCCCTGGCAGGTGCCGCGCACCGTAAAATGCCACAGGTCGCGCTGCATAAAGGAGGGCAAGCCCACCGCCGACCGGCGGCCGTTCAGCCCCACGCCTTGGGGTACGTAGGCGCATGCCACGCCCAGCCGGTTGGGCTCCGTAATCACACCCAGGGCCTGCGCTGTGGTGTTAGAAAGCGCCGCGTAAATGCGTCCGTCCGGGCCGAGTTGCAAGGCGCCGGGGGTGCTGCCGGTTTGCCCTAGTCCTGCGGGATTAGGCAGGGGGACAGCCGAGGCGGCCACGTTGGCGGCAGTCAAATCGTACTGAAAAATCACCCCGAAAAATGGGTCGCTTATGTACAGGCGCGTGCCGTCGGGCGAAAATTCTAGGCCGTAGCTGGCGATGCGCGCCGGGGGCAGCACTACCGGGTTGGTGATGCGGCCGCTGGAGGGGTCAAAATCAGCAACTCGATGCTGGACACGCCTTGGATTTGCTGCGGGTTGACCGTGCCAGCCGCCAGGGCGAGGCGTCGGCCGTTGGGCGAGGCCTTGAGTTGGCCAATCACCTGCTCCGCTCGGTGCACGAAGCCGTCGCGGCTGAGTACCGGCAGGCTTACCAGCCCCTGCGCGGTGAGGAGATAGGCAAAGCACACATCGGTGTCGCGCTCGTGGCCGATGACCCAGAGGTCGCGGCCGTTGGCGTGGGGCACCGCGGCCACCCGCTCGGTGGAGGAAGGGTGCAGCAGCATGTCCCGGCGAACCACCTCACCCAGGCCGCCCTGCCGGCTCATATCTACCACGGAATAGCGAAACCCGGCGCCTTGGTCCTTCTCGTCCGGCAGGAGTAGATAATAGACCAAACGGCTACCCGGCCGGGCCACCACCAAGTACTGCGAGGTGGACGTGTTGCCCCGCAGACCGGCTCCGCCCGCCATCGTTTGGTGCTGCCGATTCCAGACCGTGACGCCGTTGGTATAAAACAGCAGGTTGCCCAGGCTGTCGGCCCGGCTGCTGCAACCTTCGTCCGAATCGAGAACCCCGTTGGTCAGGGCCACGGGCGCGCCGGCCCGAAAATCCAGCCCGGCCTGCCGCCCAAAATACCACTGCGACGCTTGCATTTGGGCGTGGGTGCACCAACTAAGTGCTATCCCCATCGCTGTAAGCAGACCCCGTCGCAGCCAGCAGAGAAGATTGTGGCGCACAGTTAATAACGATTGTGCGTGGTTCGGCCGCATCGGTTCGCGAAGTCGGAGCCTTACCGGCGCTTGACCAGCAATACGACCCGTTTATCCTGTTTGGGCACTGCCTTCCTTCCAGGATAGGGCGTAACGTCTTGGAACACTATTGTGTATCGTCGTCCGTTGGCCTGCACGGCCGCTGAATCCACCTCGCTGGAGAGGCCTATTAGGCGCAGGGTCACGGGCTGTAGCGCGCCGTTTTGGTCCCGGATGCTGAGTGCCGTTTGAACAAGTCCCGGTACGGCACAAGACAGATGTGTGGGGCAGCGGGTGTCATCAACGTCGTCGACTGTAATCGTCAGTTCCGGCGCGCTTTGGTTGGGCAGCGCCGCACCTTGCTGGTAGCGCAGCGTCACGGGCTTGTTGAACGCCGCGTTCACGCGGGCCGAAAAGTCGTCGTTTTTTTTGCACCCAGCCAAGCACCACAGACTGACGATTATAATAGAGAGGAATCTCATGGAAACAAGAATTTAGTTGGAGTCTGTGATTCAGCTCCGAGTTCTTTATTGGTTTTTGGAGATAAAGGTTGCCTCGCCGACGAAAATGACAATTTGTAAAAACCGCGGGGTAAACTACGCCCGACGGCTTTTACAAATTAGCACACTGTTGGGGCAGTTTGCGTGACGGCAATTACAAGCTAATGACTGACTTGAAAGCGTTTCGCCTTCATAGTCGTTGCCGTTGCGATGGTCACAACGTAGGTACCAACGGGTAGCCTGGCCACGTCGAGGGCAACTACTCGTTGCCCAAGCATAACTTGTTGGCTGTAAAGGGTTCGACCCAGCATGTCTTTAACGCTTACGGTAGTAGGCACAACGGCCGGCACGGCTAGATCCAGGGTCATGTAGGCATCAGCCGGATTGGGGGAGATTGTGGCTTCTTGGCCGGCTGCCTCAGTACTTGCCATCCGCTGCTGAACTTGTACCTCACATGGCTGTCCCGGTGGGCAGTAGGGCGGCTGGGGGTTGCATATCTGAGTGTTCAAGGAATAATAGCGCCAAACATCAGCTGATGGATTGGGGTACGCAACGTAGACGCTGAGCGTAGCTGCCGCGGCATACGTAGGTACTTGGGTTAAAACAGCGAAGTCGACCTGACCTATTGAGGAGAAGCCGAACGCTGGATTATCGACCGACCAATTTTTAGTTGCTCCTGGGGAAGCTTGCAGCCGGTACTCCGCGTACACATTGGAGCCGTCCTCGACGCAAAACAGTGAGTTGCCGGTGATTTGAGCAGCACAATAGGGAGATGTGCTGCTGCCAACCCCTAAGGCCGCCCAGGCGTTGGTAGTGGCGATAACCTCCTCCGAGCAGGCTCCATACAGGTCGGTAGCTGCTTGAATAGCGCCGCTACGCGCGTTGGCATATGTAGCGTTCGACCCCAAATACCGGGTAAGGTTACGGTAGGCAATGCGGGCCGCCCTTTCTTCACCGATTGCGGGCACATAAAGGCCCGAACTGGGCGAGGCGCCCACCGAAAGCAAATAAAACCACCGGTTCTGAACGCCCCCATTCTGGTGCGGTTGTCCGCTGAAGCTCCACCCGGTTCCTTTGTATATCTGAGCTGGTTGCGGGAACTGTGGGTTAGAAGGACCAATATTAGCGGAAAAGGCGCGTTGGAATCCTCCTTGTGCCCCTAAAACCCAATCGTGATTGTTTGAATTATTGTAACGCTCAACCATTTCGCCAAAAATATCAGCGAATGATTCGTTCAATGCAGCTGACTCTCCGGTACCTAGATTAAAGTTGGCTGTTGATTTCGCCACGGCGTGGGTAAATTCATGCGCTACAATGTCCGTCTCGGCCAAACTTTTACCATTGGCTCCATTGTAGTGCCAGCGCCCAATCATGATGTAATCCACATCATTTTGCCTATAAAAATAGGCATTATTACGGTGCTCATTCACTACCACGCGGATGTCGCGATTAGAGTTGGAAGGTCCGTTGCGACCGAATTCGGTTTTAAAGAAATAATGAGCCGCTTGGACTGCGTAATGGGCCGAAGCGGCTGATTTCGCCTTGAAATCCCAGTTCCAATTAGAATTCAACGCATTGAATTCGCTACCACTAGCCGTTATAAAATACCCGCTGCTAAATTCGCCGGGGAGGTCGTCGCTACTACCGTCGCTGTACTTAGTGTAAATGTATCCCCCGCGGCAAAAGTCTTGGAGCTTGAAGTTATTTGAATTGCTGTCCCACCAAGTACCGACGTGTCGGTTTCCATTGTACCAGGTATCGACCTGATTGTTCTGGCAACTACCGTGGCTTACCAGGGAGCTAATCCGCAGCAATTTCCCCGTGAGCGCGTCGATATACACCGCTTCGTAGGCTACGGGGTCAACTCGCATGATTTCAAAGCGATAAGCCAAGCGGTGCACAGCGCCCTCGGCGTTACCGTCTTCAGAGGTAAGGGCGTATAAAACTTTCCCTTTGGGATAATTGGTGGCCGAAGAGTCCCGCTTATAGGTGCGCAGGTCTTGTTCCTGCCGCAGGTCCTGCCACTGGTACCGCTTGGCTGGAACACTGGACAAAGCCGTCGCGAGGGCCTTAGCCTCTGTCAAGGCCGGAACTTGCGGGGCCAGGAGCGTCTGCACCAGACGCCCGCTGGCGAAAAGCGGCTTTTCCGCTTTTCCGTAGATGCTGAAGTCCGCCCCCTCAACCGGCCAACTGCCGTGGTATTGGGTGTAGCGGTAGCGCGTAATGCCCAGTTCATCGGCCGAGGCCTCTGTTACACGCAATTCGTCCGCTGGCCCCAGTCCAAGCGATTCTTTGTACTTGCTGGCGAGCTCTTGGGGTTTCTCTTTCAGTGTTTCCTTAAAGAAAATCCAGCCATCGCTACGAACCTCCTTGGCGATTTTGCTAATCTTATCCTTTGGATAAGGAGTCTTGTCTTTGCTGTTTACGTGAAACTGAGCAGCTGCTGAACCCGAAAAAAGGGTTAATGCACCCGCTAAAGTAATAAGCCCGAAACGAGATGGTACAACTCGCCCGGTAATGTTTAACGAACGGGTAGAAATTTTCATAAGCATGTGCAACTTTTAAAATGGGAAGTAGGAGATGAGAAAAGCACAGGGTAGTATGACCCAGGACTAGTTATAAGTTCTATATTTTCCAAAACGGAGGCAGGCAAATCCTTTAAATAATTAACTATAGCATCACCAGACATATTGTTTTTCCTGCCATTCACATAAACTATAGCTGACTGTTTGCCTAGTAAATGTAAGACAGTTTGCTCGTCGGCGGCTACCAATGGTGTATGCTTTAAAATATCCCATGCATTGCTTCCAAATAGAGCCTCGTTATTAGTATCGACGATGAATCTATCAGCTTTTCTAAGAATGAGTGGCTTAGTGGCAGTGATATTAACATTAGCTAATTAATGGTTTGTTACTTCTAAATATAAATCTGGAAGCTCGAGCTTACTTGATTTAAGTAGATCAGTAGAATTGAATTTAAGGAATACTCCTTTAGAACCAAGTGATGCAGCATGTATGGGGATGATATTTAAACTCTTGCCTTCTAAAAATAATTTCCTAGGGAATCGGCATAAGTATTGGCTAATAGTGAAGAATCTTTAGGGTTTAAAAGAGAAATAGCTGCGAAATGCATAGGTTTTTTGTTGTTAATGCTATATACGTTTCCTGACAGTTGCTGACTGTGGCCACTTACTGCTAACATCAGAAATAAAATCAGTGATAAGTAGGCTTTCATTATGGAATAATTATTTTTAATAGTGACCTAAGCGTTGCTATTTATTGGCCGTACAAGGGATTTGTTACGGGATTTTGATGATCAAAATTTACAAGCGTGATGCCGTATTAGTTAGATAAAAAATTACACCTGTCCTGCAAGATTGTTGAGCAAGACATTTACTAAACCAGCGTGAAAATTAATAATATTAAGAAGTTATTATCGATACTAAATACATATCATCGGTATGATCTGAGCAATCACTACTCTACCCTACTATTTTTTTGGTAGTGCATAAACAGCACCTGAAGCCACTTTTGTTGCTGCGGTTATTCCGCTTCTGCTAAGTCAAAAAGAGGCATTTCGTGAACGCTGACTCGTCGACTGCTCTCTTGAAACTCCTCGGCCCTTTGTCGGGCCGCTAGTGCCTGGAAAATGACCGCTGCTGGCAGTTCGCCAAAAGGAGTTATAGCCAGATTCTTAAAACCTTGCCGCCCTGAGTTTCTTGCTTATCGACGAAGCGCTTCCTTTAAAGCGTATACAGGCTTTGTTAACAGCTCGAGCTTCCAATGTTTTGTGAACGTCGATGGAAATATCACTAGAACTGGAGGAGAAGGCAGCGCAAGTCTGGGTAAGCAGGTCACTGCCATTAAACTTACTGCCTTCAATAGCATGAACATCGAATTTGGTGGCACTTCCGGACATAGAAGCCTGGGCCCCACTTCGTAAACGGAAGGTTGCTGACGGTACTTCAACCTTACCCGTAAACGTCCCGCCTGCGGCCAGATTTACGTAAATGTCATCTTTAGCCTGGAACGCATTATCCAAGACGACACTGGCCCCATTCAAAGCAGTCAAGGCATTTACGCTAGGCAGGGAAATATATACCTTGAAGCGCTCCTTGGAATTGACTAAGCCCTTCCAGTTTCGATCCCCACTGTAATCGAAATACACTTTTAAAACATTATTTTGCACAACAGTTTTGATCTTGTTCCTGTAGTCAAGGGTAGAAGCCTGTACTCGGGCATCACGGGTGGGCCCTTGCAGGACATGCAACTCAATGCCATCAGTGACCTCCACTGAGCTATAATTTCCTAGTGAGCGGGAGTCAAAGTCGCTGGTAGTCGTCACCTGGCCTTGGCCAGGATTGACAATGCGCAGGCAAAAGGCTAATAATGTGAGGCTTTTCATGAGTTTTCGAAAAAAGTACGGTTAATCTATCTACAATCAATTGCCCAATGCAAGCTGATTCCTGACCAACTCAAAGTATGAGCTGCGGTTGCTAATCAACTCATCGTGGTGGCCAGCTTCAATTATGGTCCCTTTATCTAAAACAATGATTTGATCAGCGTTCTTGACCGTGCTTAGTCGATGAGCAATGATGACAACAGTCTTGCCGTGCAGGAATTCTGTTAGGTTTTGCATTATTTTACTCTCGTTGTTGGCATCAAGTGAACTTGTTGCCTCATCAAAAAATAAAAAATCAGGGTTTTTGTACACTGCCCTGGCTATTAGTATTCTTTGCTTCTGGCCCCCGCTTAAATCAATTCCGGATTTGCCGATTTTGGTGTTGATTCCCATCGGCAGACTGCCAATAAACTCACCAATGCAAGCAGTCTCGATAGCTTTATTGAGCCTGAGCAGGTCGCAAACTTCATCAGCTAAAGCTATATTTTCAGAAATGGTACCGCTAAAAATATAGCCATCTTGCATTACAACACCACATCTTCCGCGCCAATCATTCACGTTGATCTCGCTAAGCTTGTGATTGTCGATGTATACGTCGCCCTTCTGCGGGTAGTAAAATCCAAGGAGTATTTTCAGCAGAGTGGTTTTGCCGCTTCCACTAGTTCCTACAACTGCAGTTGTTTTCCCTTTAGGTATACAAATTGAAAGATTGTTAAGTACAAACTTATTATAGCTTCCTTCATATTTAAAGCTCATGGAGTCTATGCAAAAACCACTAACCATGTCACTAGGAAGTGGTTGACTAACGATATTTTCATCGCTTTTGTGTTGTATTTCATGCATTCTGTCAAACGACAGCTTGGCGTCCTGGGCGCTCCGGATGAAATCAACTATCTGATCTACAGGCCTAGCCAACTGACCAATAATATAGCTAACGCTCATCATGACCCCGATGGTTATTTTGTTGTTGATTACGAAATACGCGCACAGGGCAATGATCAGGAGGTCCTTAACCTTATTGAAAAAGGTAACCCCAAAAATCTGGTAGTAGTTGAGGTTCAGCGCATTCAAAATGACAGCGTTCAACTTCTCCTGGGTTGCCTGCCATCGGTTTAATTTTGCTGACTGGGCGTTATTAAGTTTAATCTCCGGCATTCCAGAAATCATCTCATATATGTTGCTTTTGTTTTCCGCAAGGATGGAAAACCTTGAGTAGTCCAGTATTTTTCTTTTTTCAAGAAAAAGCATGGTCCAGCCGATAGAAACAACCGTAAAAACAAGAAAAATCAAAAATAATATTGCATTATAATACAATATTATTAGAGAGAATGCCACTAGGTTAAGTACTGCAATTGAGAAGCTAAGAAGCTTGTACGTAAGAAATCCCTGCAGTCGGTCTTGATCTTCTACCCTTTGAATTAAATCCGTGTTCAATTTTATGTCAAAGAAGCTAATGGGCAGTTTTATTAGCTTGAATAAGAAATCATGTAAGAATTTCAAGCCCAGATTAAAACTGATGTTCATCAGAAACTTCGAACTGTAAAAGTCGGAAACGCTGTTGCCTACGAATAAGCACAATTGGGCAAACAGTATTATGAGTACTATGTCCAGTTTCTTAGGCGTAACCCCCAAGTCCATGATTGCCTGCAACAGGAAAGGCATTACCCAGCCCGTGGCCATTGCTAACATGAACAGGAAGAATGCGATAGCAAATTTCCCCTTGAACTTTCCTACGGCATCCCGGCCGAACTTGAGGACTTCGGCATAGTTAGAATCACTGTGCTCCTTGCTAGGCTGAAATTCTCCGAATTTATTGGAGGGATGAAGGATGAGGACAAAGCCTTTTGGCTCATTCTTGCACCATTCTTTCTGGAAGAGCTCTTGAGTCAGTTGGATTTTGCCGTAAGCAGGATCGGCAATATTGTACACCGGCCCTGCTTTGTCCTGGGTGATGGAATAAAGGACGACGTAGTGCTCCTGCCGCCAAAATAAAACAGCTGGTAAGGGCACACCCTCCAGCTGCTCTACCGTTGCTTTAACTGGTGAGGCATCCAGCCCAGTCTTTTTAGCACCGTTAATGATGTCATGCAGCGTTATCCCCAGTCTGGTAATGTTACATAAACTTTTCAGCTCGCTCAAAGAATATCGATGCCCTAAATGGGCCAGTACCATCTGCAAGCAGGCAGGACCACAATCAACAGATTCGAGCTGGGGATAGAATTTGAAGCTCATAGAGAAAGGGTCTGTTCAAATTTACTAATGATGATCTTGTCTTTCTCTTTTTCATCAAAGGAGTGGACACAGTAATCATCCTTCCCCAAGTGATCCAACGCATGTTGCTGCAGCCACCGTTGCACAAAGGCATAATGCGGCAGCTTAAGCAGGGCTTGTTGTTGAATTTAGCATTTAAGCGTCTAATTTGGGAGTCATTTTCCCAAACAATTTCGCCACTATCGGCAATGTACCCTTCCCGTGAATTGGTTGTGAAGTCTCTGGCGGTACATTTAAAAATATCACCGTTGTAATTAATCGTTGCGCTATTCTTCTTGTCGGCGTAGCACGAGCTAACTACATTATTAGGTGCATAGTGAGAGTTTACGGCAAAACCTGCCTCACGGAAGGCATTGAAAACGGTTTGCGACATGTTAAGGTGGTCATCGCCTTTGTCCTGCCATACTCTATGGAAGTCCACCAGTAGGTATTGCCTTTGCTCAGGAGAAACATCATTTATATCATTGATGATGTTCTGACACTTCTTGAGGTTACTCAAAGTGTAATTGATGCGCATTGTGACCATAATACCATGGCGCAGCAATAGCTTGATATTGCTCATTATCTCTTTATACGAACCCTTTGATTTCGATACATATCGAATCAAGTCGTGGTCCTCCTCGCAGCCATCGAGGGTGATCTGGAGATTGTTGACATTGTACAAGGCAAATTGCTCAGCCATGCGCTCCTGAATCAGATAGCCATTGGTAGTAAAGCCTATGTTGCCGTGGATACCGGCTTCAGCACAGGTCTTACTAAAATGCTTCATGATAGGAAGTACGATATCATCGAAGTACAACAAGGGTTCGCCTCCAAACCAGGATAGTGTGAAATACCTAAGCGATTCTGCCTGTGCTGTTTGGCTGATGAACAAGTTAGTTCGACGAATGATGTCTTCGCTCATCCGTGAGTTCTTGATGTGGGTCTCGTAGCAATACCAGCATTTGAAGTTGCAGTTCATCGTAGGGTTGATGGTCAACTTGTAATTTGACTCGTTCATGTCAACCGCTTTACTGATTTCTCTGATCTTCTCCACCTCATCTTCGTCCACAGGAACGAGGTATTTGCCATCCTTTAGGGCCTGGTAGAAAGGAGGGTGGACCTGCTCTAGGTTATTGAGGCCTTCTTGCTGTGCTGCCACCAACAAGTCCTTCAGCAAGGCAACAATGACCAGATATTTATTGGTGAAAGAGTTAAAGAGTAGGTATTTATCCTTGTATGGAACAATCGAATTAAATTGGCTGTACTTCATGTTGGTGCGTTTTAAGATTGATTGGTTATTAAGGGGATAGAAATACGCTGTATCCCTATCCCCTTCCTGCCTGGTCCTTTACCACCAAAGAGGTATAGTTATTTTATTCAAACCGAGGTAGGTTCATAAGCCCAAGCCATTATACAAGTGTATTCTGACCTGCTAAGCAACCTTTATCCGCCGCAGCCAGAGATGCAGTTGCCACCATTGCAGTTATTAGTGGTTTCGGTGCACCCAACCCAATTGTGCCCACTCGGAGCCTCTAACTCCTGGCCAGTTACGCTGGCAAAGCCGCCAATGAGCATGCCGTAGTGGTCTTCGGTAACGGGCTCTAAAGACGCCATTACTTTTGTCAAATGTTCTGATTTAGTTTTCATACGTGTTAACTATTATTTTTGCCCCTACTCTTTTCTGGCTTTTCGGGTAACGCCAACTGGTGATCAGGCAGTTTCAATTATTTCCCGTTCTATTTCTAATTTCAGAATTAGATCCGTTTCTCTTTTTGTTTGCTTGGACTTTATCGTTCCCAAATTCATAGCTTATACTGGCTTGAATTGAGCGGTTGTCGTAATAATTGTCGAACTTATTCTGCGTAAACTGATAATCTAAGATGGCATTATTAATATTAGATCGTAGGACGTCAGTCACATACAGTGACATTGCAAATGACTTAACGGACTTTCTTGCTCCAATATCTATATTGTAGTATGCTTTCCGTTCCCCTAATGGAATATTTTGTCTAGAATTGAATGAGCAAGCAACAAAACCAAACAGTTGTTTTTTTGAGGATAAAGTTACTTTATTATTCAGGTTTATCTGAGCAAACAGCGAAGAGTTATTAATGGTATTGTTGGCAACGCTCCCATTGTAGCTAACTCTACCAATAACTCCAGTGGCTGATACGGCCAGTAACTTCCGTAGAAGATTTATGTTGACGTTTGCTGCCAGCGCCATCTGTGTAGCACTGCCATAATTGATATACTTATAGTTGATCTGGCCCGGATTTTCACGAGGCGAAAGCAGGAACTGGGAAAACTCTGAAGTGGAATAGCTATGATTGGCAATGAAAGTATACTTACTACGTAATACGTAGGTGATTTCATTCTTAAATACTTGCGAAGGCCTTAACAAGGGATTGCCTTCGGTAAATATTAGGGGTGTTTGATAAAATCTGAAAGGATTTACTTGCCCAAAGCTTGGGCGGTTGATCCTGCTGGTTAAGCTATAGGCTAGCTGGTCAGTTTTGTTTATTGAATAACCAAGGTATAAACTAGGAAATATATTAGTATATATATTATTAAATATATGTGTATTCGTAAACTGATTGCCTTTAATTACAGAGCGCTCCACCCGAACCCCTACTTTGGTTTCTATTTTAGGGCTTAACGTCTTACTGATCGATACATAACCAGCGTTAACTAATTCGTCGTATTTAAAGTAGTTACTCCTGCTCAGATCTTTAACTTCAGTGTTATCCTTCGTGATAAGCCCAAAATATAGGTCGTTATCAGTAGCAGTATTATACACCCTCACGCCAAGATCTACTTTCGTGGTCTTTTTTATCAGACGGGAGTAGTCTAGGGCCAAGGTGTAGTTGTTTATCTTTTGGGGTAAGCTGGATACATGGTTGTCCCTGGTTACTCCTGGTTTGTCAACCAAAGTGGTGATATTGACTTGATTAAATTTCTGCAGATAATCTAAAAAGTCTACTGAAATATCTAGTGACTCTCCGGGGGTATTGGTTTCTATGTGGTAATTTGTGCTAACGTTGATAGAGTGCCCTTGCTGTTTTCTGCCACTAACAGATTGAAGAGACGAATCAACTCGTCCGGTAAATATATTTTTATAGACGCTATTAGTTGTGAATACCAAATCCTGCTGATTCAGGCCGAAGTCGACGAGGATTCCTAGGATTTGTTTTTTACTTATGCTGTATTCGGCGTTTAAATTGAAGCCGTGGAAGTTCTTAGGTTCAACTCTTGAAGTGTTATTCTCATTGTAGGCTCCAAAGCCATCTTTGTAAATGATGCTGGAGTTTTCTGAAAATTTCTGTCTTATTCTGTTTCCGTAAATACTGGCATTCAATCCAAGGCGGTTTTTTCTGTAATTAAGGTTGCCATTCAGCCGTTGTGTATTGTAAGTAGCTTGAACGTCTGAGAAGGTAGCCCTTCCCTGAAATCCATCGGTTATTTTCTTTTTGAGTACTAAATTTATGATTCCTCCATTGCCGGATGCATCATAGTTGCTGCCCGGACTAGTAATAAGCTCTATATTATCCAGAGCTGCCGCGGGCAAGCTTTTCAGGTAGTTAATCAGCCCATCGCCTGAGAGGTTATTCTTTCTGCCATTTACATAAACAATGGCCGATTGTCTGCCCATCAAGTTGAGGCCAGCTTGTTCATCGGCTGTAACCAAAGGAGTATTCTTGAGAATATCCCATACATTATTGCCGGTAATAGCCCCAGTGTTGGTGTCTATAACAAACCGATCAGATTTTCTAATAATTAATGGTTTGTCAGCAGTGATAGCCACGTTAGCTAACTGGTGGCTAGTTGTTTCCAGGTATATATCCGGTACAATGAACTGGGTCGTAACGAGAAGTTCTGCGACCTTTATTATAGTGAATTTGTCCCTGGACCCCAGGGATGCTGCGTGCACTATAATCGCTTCCTGATGTATTCCATTTAGCTGGTATCTCCCAAGCGAATCAGTGTAGCTTGATGCAATAAGGGTGGAGTCTTTGAGATTAAGCAGGGCTATGGACGCAAATGGAATGGGTTGCTTTGTGGAAAGTGAAAGCACGTGGCCCTTTATCTGTTGAGCAAAGCAGTTGGCACCCTGGATTAAAAGAAGTACAACTACTAAGATTGGCCTCATTTGTTGGGAAATAGGTATACCTATTTCCCTCTGTCTTCTGGATAGGTACATAAAGGAGGAATGGTTTAGGAGCAAAGTGGCTGTTTTCAAGTAAAAAGTTGGATGGAATGACACTTGCTATGGAGCCGTATAGTAAGGCGAAGCTACGATGGCATCGGGGCGTAGAAGAAGCACACTGTGTATCATTTTGTGTCAATAATAATTTCAATATTAATTATAATTATTATGCTATAGCAGATTCGTGAACAGTTCGTCCTAGCTATGGGTTGCTGCGTAGAGTAGAACATGAAACCATATTCGCTTGATTTGCGCAGCCGCGTGGCGGCGGCCTGCCGCGAGCCGGGCGCAAGCAAAGCGGCCGTGGCACAGCGTTTTGGCGTGAGCTACTCATTTGTCAAAGACTTGGTAAGGCGCGAGGCGGCCACCGGCTCGCTGGCGCCCAAGCCCGCCACGGGCGGCCGTGCCCGCTACCTGGATGCGGCGGCGCAAGCCTGGCTGGTGATGTATGTCGGCCAGCACCCGGATGTGACGTTGGCCGAGTTGAATCAGGCTTGGTAAGCCCAGAGCGGGCGGCCCGTGGGCCAGACCTGCATTTAGCAGGTGCTGGACGAGCAGCGGCTGCGGCGTAAAAAAAGCCCGCACGCGGCCGAGCGTGACCGAGCAGACGTGCTGGTAGCCCGGCGCGCACGTGGAAACGGTCTGTACGCGCCCGGACGTGGCCTGCTTTCACTTCCTGGATGAGACAGGGCTGCACCTAGACTACGCCCGCACCCACGGCCGGGCAGTAGGCGGCCGGCGGGTTCGGGGCGCACGGCCCCTGAAGCGTGGCCCGGCCCGCACGCTCATTGGCACGTTATCGGTGCGCGGCCTGGGCGCCGTGCAACTGCTGGACGGGGCGCTGACCAAACGCCTCTTCGCCTTTTACGTGGCCCGCTGCCTGACGCCAACCTTGCGACGCGGCGATATGCTGGTACTGGACAACTTACCGGTCCACCACCTGAGCGGAGGACTGCGCGAGTGGCTCGCTAAACGCGGGGTAGAGGTGGTCTTTTTGCCGCCCTACTCGCCTGATTTCTCACCCATCGAGCAGGCTTTGGAGCAAGCTCAAAACCAAGTTGCGGACCGCTGCCGCCCGCACGCTGGCGGAACTGGAAGCAGTCCTGCGCGAGGCCCTGGACTGGATCACCAGCTAGGACGCACGCAACTGGTTTGACCACTGTGGGTATCACACCCAGCCAGCAAAATGAGCGGATGACCCGTTCACGAATCCGCTCCTTATTCTAAACTCTGGAATTCCGCTACCTTTGTGGCGGCCTATGCTGAGGCCCTCTTCTCGCGCGCACTTCCTGCGGCTGCTCCCCGGCGCGCGTCCCTTTCTTTCCTGGTAAACCAGACCCCCGTGAATACAGTCTATTTTACGGATCGTAGCGGCGTGGAGCAGCCCGCGCTACAGTCCCTGCTCGCCTTCGAGCACCACCCTACCATCGGCCAGATCGCCGTCTTGAGGTGGTCTAGCTAAGCCGGACACAATTGGGACGTTGTTTGAAGATGGGTTTCAAAGTGATTGGGCGATTGATAGCCGAGGGCAGAATGCCGGCGT
>NZ_NIRR01000053.1 GCF_002204745.1 Hymenobacter amundsenii | reverse complement strand
ACGTTCTGCACGAGCACGAAATCCTTCGCCTTCTCGTAGAACTTCTCGTCCGAGAGCATGCCGTACTTCACGAACAGCCCGATATCGGACCATTTCTGCTCGTAGCCTTCGCGGTCTTTGCGGAACAGCTCGGCCAGCTTGTCGGCGACCTTTTTGGTGATATACTGGTTGATTTTGCGCACCGCGCCATCGGCCTGCAGGAAGCTGCGGCTCACGTTGAGCGGAATGTCGGGCGAGTCAATCACGCCGTGCAGCAGCATCAGGAACTCGGGCACCACATCCTTCACCTCATCGGTAATGAACACCTGGCGCGAGTAGAGCTGGATTTTGTTGCGCTGAAGCTGCAACTCGTCCTTAACCTTCGGGAAGTACAGAATCCCAGTCAGGTTGAAGGGGTAATCCACGTTGAGGTGAATCCAGAACAGGGGCGGCTCCGAGAAGGGGTATAGCTCCTGGTAGAAGTTCACATAGTCCTCGTCGGTGAGGTCGGCGGGCTGCTTGGTCCAGATGGGTTTGGTCTGGTTGATGACCTCCCCTTCGAACTCAATTTCAATGGGCAGGAACTTGCAGTACTTAGTCAGAATGCCCTTCAAGCGCGCTTCCTCCAAGAACTCGTCGGAATCGTCGGCTACGTGCAATACCACATCGGTGCCGCGCTCGGCCTTGGCGTGCTCGCCTTCGGTTTCTTCGAGCGTAAACTCGGTGCTGCCATCGCAGGTCCAGTGGGCCGTCAGGGCATCTTCCTTGGACGATTTCGACCAGATTTCAACCTCTTTGGCAACCATGAACGCCGAGTAGAAACCCAGACCGAACTGCCCGATAATCTGGTCCTTGGCTTGGGCATCTGTCTCCTTATACTTCTCCACAAACTCGGTGGCTCCGGAGAAGGCAATCTGGTTGATGTACTTCTTGATTTCCTCGGCGCTCATGCCCAGGCCGTGGTCCGAAACCGTGATTTTACGGGCTTCTTTGTCCACTGTCACGCGCACTTTCAGCTCGCCCAGCTCCCCTTTGTATTCGCCCTGGCGGGCCAGGCTCTGGAGTTTCTGGGTGGCATCGACGGCGTTACTCACCAGCTCGCGCAGGAAAATTTCGTGGTCGGAGTAAAGGAATTTCTTGATGATGGGAAAGATATTCTCGGTGTGGATCGAGATGCTGCCTTTCTCTTGCATAACAGAATCAGAAAGAGTGAATGAAAACGGAACCGGCCGTTTTGCCAGCCCAAAAGCCCGCAGAACGCGCAGGGCAGTCGGCTTCAAACCCCGTTCCACTCCGATCTTGGCTGTCAGTTTGACAGCGCGGGCGCTAACTCAGGGTTGGCCGGCTGAAGCTCACGCGGGCACGGCCCGCCGATTGGCCTTCGGCCTGCCGGAGCCAGTCGAGTGCCGTAGGCACATCATCGAACACCTGGACATCAAAGGTGGGGGCGAGCTTGCTGGCGGCCGTTAGCAGGGCCTCGTGTTGCCAATCGGATTTAAGTACCAGCGCCAAGTTGCGTAGGGGTAGCGCAGAAAGCTGAAGCAGTAAATGGTATTCTATCTGCTGGTGACCCAACAATACCAGATCGGGCATGTGCTGTAAATCCAATAGGCAGTGGCTTATGCGCTGCGCTGCCACTACCGTTACCAGATAATTGAGGGCGCGCGGGGCTTGGTGAAGCGCCGCCATTAGTTGCCATTGCGCATGCACGAAACCGCTGTTTTTCTCGTGCTTAATCAGAAAAGCACTCCCAAACTTACTTGTCTCCATCACGGCCACTCAAATCAACTGCTAGTTTCCCCCTTCCCGGGGAAATATCGGAGACAATATTACGTTTTAAGCATCAAACTACAAATACAAATTGTATATGATTGCTATTACCTTGTTCGATTATGATTATTTACATAATCATCTTTACCATAGCAAGTTCCATCGCATCTAGCCCACCCAATTATAATCCAGTTGATGGAAGGTTGGTTGGGTACGTCATGCTTTGTGAGAGCCGCTAGGATGCGGTATTGCCCCACTACGGCAGATCGGCAATAGTGCCTGGGAAAAAGGAAGCAGAAATCAGCCTAGCTTCAACTTTCCTCAATTGAGAGGCCATTGGCCGGGCACCCACGCCAGGCCAACTGCAACGCCTAAACGCTAGATGAACAGGGTATCGGTGACAGAGCCGGACGGAGTGGTTGGGCGCAGGAGGGCGGCCAGGTGCCGCAACAGGTGGGAGCGTAGCTTTTTCATGAAGTCGGGAGATAAGATTTGACGTTTGCAAAGGTCGGGCCGGATAGTTGCGCTAGGATTACGCCCACGTTATGCTTTAGTGAAGCCGGCTGGTGACGAGGGATGGAGGAAGAAGGCGGAATTTTTCCGTGTACCTTTATTTCCTCAACCATTTGTTGCTGATGCGTACTCTCCGGACCCGGCTGGCCTTAGTGCTGCTCCTGTGCTTTGCGCGGGTGCTGGTGCCCGAGGCATGGGTACTGGCCCTGCACGACCACCAGCATACCGTCGACGCGCCACTGAGCGCCCATGGCCCGAGCCAACAGAAGGCCACGGTAAGCACGGTGCACCAGCATTGCGCCATCGACCACTTCTACGATGCGGCGTTTGAGTTGCCCACGCCGCCCCGCCTGCCATTGCTGGTAACCTCATATGGGGTGACCCAATCGCGGCCCGCATTTTCCGGCTGGAATCCGGCTACGCGGGCCACCGCCGATTCGCGCGGCCCTCCCCAGCAAGCGTAGCAACCCGTGGCCGCGGGCCCAGCCACTTGCTGGCCGCCGGCACCAATAGAGCTGCCCGCCATATGCGGTTCACCTGCCTAGCGGCGATGGGCCTCTTCCCCTTTTTTCATTCTGACTACGTGCCGGACCATGACGGTCCTGGGCAGCGTGCTGGCTTTACTGTCTGACGACGAAAACCAGCAGGCCTTCCCGGATGAGTTCCGCTATTCGGCACGTAGCGTGTATTTACGCTGATGACATTTCGTTTTGTACTTACCGGTGGCCTGCTGCTGAGCGCCGGGGCGGCCATTGCCCAGACCACTACATCCGCACCTACGGCCTCGCGGGCAGCTACCGCGCCCGTTACCGGCCGCATCACCGATGCCGTTTCCGGCGACGTTTTGCCCGGGGCCACCATCTATTTCCCCGACCTCAAGCAGGCCACGGCCGCTGATGAAAACGGCCAGTTCAGCTTTACGAACCTGCCCAAGGGCCGCTTCCTGATGCAGGTGCGTTTTGTGGGCTATACCGCCGTAGTTCGTACCGTAGACACGGGCGGCGGCGCGCCCCTGACTGTGGCCCTAAACCCCGCCGAAACCGAAATTGGGCAGGTGGTGGTGACGGGGGTTTCGGCCAGCACCGAGATGCGCCGGGCTTCTATTCCGACCAGCGTGGTGGACCAGACCCGCCTGCGCCAGACCTCGGCCACCAACGCCGTGGACGCCATTGCCCACACGCCCGGGCTGAGCCAGATTACCACGGGGGCCGCCATCAGCAAACCCGTTATCCGGGGGTTGGGCGCCAACCGCGTCATCACCCTGAACAACGGGGCCAAGCAGGAAGGCCAGCAGTGGGGCGACGAGCACGGCATCGAAATCGACGAGTTCAGCATCGACCGGGCCGAAATCATCAAGGGCCCCGGCTCGCTGCTTTATGGGTCCGACGGGTTGGCCGGCGTCATCAACTTTCTACCCGCCGACCCGGTAGCCGACGGCCGGATTCTGGGCGCGGTGGCCGCTACGTATCAAACCAACAACTACCAGCAGGGCTACTCGCTCTGGAATGCGGGCAACCTGAACGGCCTCAACTGGCAGGTGCGCGGCTCGGGTAAGCTGGCCGCCGATTACCGCAACGCCTACGACGGCCGGGTGTACAACTCGGGCTTTCGGGAACTGGACGGCAGCGGCTACGTGGGCCTCAACAAAAGCTGGGGCTACTCCCACCTCACCTTCAATAGCTTCAACCAGGAGCTGGGGCTGATTGAGGGCGAACGGGATTCCACTTCGGGCCAGTTTGTGCGCACCACCAGCCTGGGCGAGGAGGAAGTGGTGCCGCGCAACGGCTTTTCGGGCTACGACCTCGACGTACCCCGCCAGCAAATCAACCACCTGCGCATCGGCACCGATAACAACTTTATTCTGGGTCGCCACCGGCTCACGGCTAACATCGGCTGGCAGCAGAACCTGCGCCGGGAGTTCGGAAACCCCCTCGACGCCAACGAAACCTCCCTGTTCTTCCAGCTGCGGACCGTGGACTACGCCCTGCGCTGGTTTCTGCCCGAGCTAAACGGCTGGAACACCACGTTTGGGGTGAGTGGTATGCAGCAGGCCAACCAGAACAAGGGCGTGGAATTTCTGATTCCGGCCTACCGCCTGCTCGACGGCGGTGTGTTCGGGGTCACGAAGAAAAGCTTTGGCAAGCTGGACGTAAGCGGGGGGCTGCGCTACGACTTGCGCCATATCACGGCCGACGCGCTTTACCTCAACGCCGAGGAACAGCCGGTGCCGGCCGGGCAGGGTGAAACCAAGTTTGCGGGTTTCAGCAGCAACTTCCGCAACGTGAGTGGCAGCGTGGGCGGGGCCTACTCGCTGAGTGAGAAATGGCTGATTAAGGCCAACGCGGCCCGCGGTTTCCGGGCGCCCAACATTGCCGAGTTGGGCTCGAACGGCAAGCACGAGGGCACCGTGCGCTACGAAATCGGGGAGCCCGACCTGCGGGCCGAAACCAGCTTTCAGCTCGACGGCGGCCTGGCTTTCACCTCCGACCACGTGAGCCTCTCGGCCGACGTGTTTCGTAACCGCATCAGCAACTACATCTTCCCGCGCACCCTGGGCGCGGCGACCGGCGGCGACTCGCTCTCAGTAGAAGGCGACCAAGTGTTCCGCTACGGCCAGGGCGACGCGCGGTTGGCGGGCGGCGAAATCAGCCTCGATCTGCACCCTCACCCGCTCGACTGGCTGCACTTCGAAAACTCGTTTTCGATGGTGCGCGCCGTACAATTCGACCAACCCGCGGGCCAGCAGTACTTGCCCTTCATTCCGGCCGACCGGCTGCAATCGGAGCTGCGGGTGAACTTCCGGAAGGTGGGCGGCTCGCGGCTGCGCAACCTCTACGGCCGGGGCGCGGTGGAGCACAACTTCCAGCAAAACCGCATTTTCTCGGCCTTCGATACAGAAACCCGTACGCCCGGCTACACGCTGGTAAACCTGGGCCTGGGTTCCGAAGTGGTATCGGCCAAGGACCGTACGCTGTTTTCGCTCTACCTCACGCTCAATAACGTGTTCAACGTGGCCTACCAGAATCACTTGAGCCGCCTCAAGTATACGGCTGTAAACGAGGCTACCGGCCGCCAAGGCGTATTCAATATGGGCCGCAACCTGAGCGTGAAGCTCATCGTGCCGCTGTCGTTTAAGTAGCAAATCAACACATCACTTTATGCCCCCGGCTCGAACCCAGTTTATGCTATATTCGGGGCTCCCTCCTACCCTGTCGTTCATGCCCACTGCTGTTACTCCCCCGCCCCGTACTACCGGCCTGCTCAGTGCCATCGTGATTGTGGCTTCGTTGGGTTATTTCGTCGATATCTACGACCTGATTCTGTTCAGCATTGTGCGGGTGCAGAGCCTGAACGACTTGGGCATTACGGCCAAGGAAGCCGTAACCACCCAAGGGCTCTACCTCATCAACATGCAGATGGGCGGGATGCTGGTGGGCGGCATCCTGTGGGGAATTCTGGGCGACAAGCGCGGGCGGCTCTCGGTACTTTTCGGCTCAATTCTGATTTATTCCCTGGCCAATATTGCCAACGGCTTCGTGCAGACGCTGGAGCAGTACGCCTGGCTGCGGCTGATTGCCGGCATCGGGTTGGCCGGCGAGCTGGGCGCGGGCATAACGCTGGTGGCTGAAACCCTGCCCAAGGAAAAGCGCGGCTACGGCACCATGATTGTGGCCACCGTGGGCGTGAGCGGGGCCATGCTGGCCTACTGGGTCGGCGAGAAATTCGGCTGGCGCAACGCCTATTTCGTGGGCGGCGGCCTGGGTCTGGCGCTGCTGGCGCTCCGGGCCGGCGTGTTTGAGTCGGGCCTGTTTCAGCAAACCAAGCGCACCGACGTGGAGCGGGGCAACTTTTTTGCCCTGTTCACCAACGGGCCGCGGCTGGTACGCTACCTCAAGTGCCTGCTCATTGGTATTCCGCTCTGGTTTGTGGTAGGTATCCTGATTACCCTGGCCCCCGAGTTTGGCGAGGCCATGGGCCTGACTGGTCCCGTTACGGCCGGGCTGGGCGTGTTCTGGAGCTACTTTGGGCTGGTATTCGGCGACTTTGCCAGCGGTACCCTAAGCCAGCTGCTACGGAGCCGCAACCGAGCCTTACAGCTGTTTCTGGGCTTCTGCGCCGTGATGGTGGGCGTGTACCTGTTCGGGATTCGCGGCGCTACGCCGACCACTTACTACGTGGTGTGCTTTATTTTGGGCTTCGCGGTGGGGTTCTGGGCGTTGTTCGTGACAGTGGCGGCCGAGCAGTTTGGCACCAACCTGCGGGCCACGGTGGCCACTACTGCCCCCAACTTCTCTCGGGGCTCGGTAGTGGCGCTGGTGCCGCTGTTCCAAGCGTTGCGGGGCGAGCTGGGCATTTTGAACGGGGCCGCCGTGCTGGGGTTAAGCACGCTGGTGGTAGCCTTCTGGGCCGTGAGCACCCTGCCCGAAAGCTTCGGCAAGGACCTCGATTACGTGGAAGAATAACGGCCGCGTTTATGGCCGGGCGGAGCGGCAATCCGTATCAGGCAGCGGGCCTAACTTTTGCCCTTTCCATGAAAACACTCCTCGTAGCAACCGCTTTTACCCTGGCCCTGCTCGGCAGCCACGCTTCCAAGGCCCAGGTAACAACTGATTCCACCCAACTGCGCCAGCAAATGCAGGAGCAGCGCACCGCCGATGCTAAAGCCACGCTGGCCACCCAAAAGCAGCAGAGTGCCGCCACCCGCAGTAACGTTAACGATTCCAAATCGCAGCTCCGCGACCAGAAAAGCGCCATGCGCGAGCAGCAGCGCCAGATGAAGGCCCAGAAGATGGACCTGAAGCGCCAACGCACCGACGCCAAGGAAGCTGGCCGCCAGGAAAGCGAAGCGAAAAAAGCCCTGCGCGATGAAAAGCGCCGCGCCCGCGACGCTAAAAAGGCTGGCAACGTATAACCCGCCGGCTCCGGCGCAAATCTTAGTTCGCAAAAAACTCCGGTCAATGGCCGGAGTTTTTGCGTAACAGCTTCAACCAATTTTCACCTAACCCTCGCTCCAATGGCCGATAAACCGACTAAAAATAAACCCATGTTCTACCCGTGGCATCACTTCGTGCTGCTGCCCGCTGCCCTTATTCTGGCCGGCTACGGCATCCGGCGCTACCTCGACGTGGCCGGCAACGACTCCGAAATTTCCCGACTCTGGTTCACGGTGGCCGCGTTGGCCGTAGTCGGGTTTGGGGTGCTGCTGATGTTGCGCCAGCACTACGCCCTCACGCTCCAAGACCGCCTGCTCCGGCTGGAAGTGCGCCAGCGCTATTTTGAGGTAACCGGCCAGAGCCTGCGCCCCCTGGAAAGCCAGTTAGAACTCGGCCAGATTCTGGCCCTGCGCTTCGCCGGCGACGCCGAACTGGCCGACCTCACCCAGGCCGCCATCCGCGAAAAACTCAGCTCCAAGGACATTCAGGCCCGGATTCAGGACTTCCACTTCGATGATATGCGGGTGTGATGTGGGGGCTTTAGGAGCCAGAAGGCTTAGGGTCTTGGATTTTTTGGGCGACTTTTGCGTTTAGTCGTTTCAGCCCGGATTCCAGCCCCCGGCTGTCCGAACATAGTCCAAGAACCCAAGCCATTAACCAACCATGATTCTATACAACGTCACGACCAGCCTCGACCCGGAAATTGCGGAGAAGTGGCTGGCCTACATGCAAGAAGCGCACATGCCGGAAGTAATGGCGACTGGCTTTTTCCTCAAAAGCCAACTCTGCCGCATGCTAGACGAGGAGGAAGGCGGTATTACTTATGCCTCGCAGTACTACTGCGTGAGCCTGGAGCAGCTCCAGGAGTACCAGCGAGTAGCTGCACCCGCGCTGGTAGCCGAGATGGATAAGCATTTCGGCGGGCGCTACGCCTCCTTCCGCACTATGCTGGAAGTAGTGGGCTAAGGTTTCACTACAAAATGGAACGGGGTGAATGTAGCTGGAATGTGTTTCTGTGCTTTAGCACGTTCTCACATTCCAGCTACATTCACCCCGTTCCGTTTTGTAGTGAAACCCTATTACTCCCGCACGGCCGCTTCCACGGCGGGGTCGCAATGGAATTTTTCGATTTGTTCGGCCGTGAGGGTACCGTTGTGCCACTCGGGGTCGAGGCCGGCACCCAGCTTTTTATAGAAGCCGATGGCCGGCTCATTCCACTCCAGCACCTGCCAGCGCAGGCGGTGGGCGCCGGTGTGCCGGGCCTCGGCCACCACGGCCTCGAACAGCCGCTTGCCCAGGCCCGTGCCGCGCATGTGCTCCGTCACAACTAAGTCTTCCAGAAACAGCATCCGGCCCTTCCAGGTAGAGTAGGCCGTGTAGTAGAGCGCAATGCCCACAACCGGGCCATCGGGCACTTCCAGGGCCACGAAAAACCCAAAAATAGGTTCCGGACCGAAACCGTCGCGCTGCATGTCGGCCAGCGTATTCGTGACTTCCTGAGCGGCTTTTTCGTACTCGGCCAGTTCTTGAATCAGGGCCAACACCTGTGGTAAATCGGCCTCCCGGCCCCGGCGAATAAACATAGGTAGTAGAGGTGAGAGGTGAGAAAAAGTGAGGTAGTCCGAATGAGAGGAACCATCATACTTTCTGCCTTGGAATGATTTTCAATTACCTGATCATCCGGCCCTTCCAAGATAAGGCCCGGAATGCAAAAAGAGCGACATCCTGATCAGGATGTCGCTCTTTTTGCATTTATCGCAGAGACCGGCAACTACATTACTGGCTGCATTTTCTTGATGTCCTCGGTGGCGTTCATGGCGTTGATTTCGCGGTTGGCGGGGTCTACTTTGCCGCCGGTAGTGTCAACTGGCGCGGGGTATTCCAAGGCTTTTACAGACATTTCTTCATCCGTCTTGTAATCGGGGTTGCTGCAGGAAGCAGCGGAGAAGAGCAGCGAGCCGGCCATCAGACCGAACAGGGACATTTTTTTCATATCAGAAAGCAAAAAGACTAAGGCCATTACGCAGGTTGCGGCGGCAAAGATACGGCGCTTCATACTTAGTTGATAGTGCTTCGTGCTTAGGATGTTCTGAAATACCTAAGCGCGAAGCGCTATCAACTAAGCACGAAAACCTATTTTCCAAATGGTTTAACACCCATGTTGTAGAAGGCGAAAGACCAGATATCGGCCCACTCCTGAATCTGGAGCTTGGTGCTTTTGCCCGCGCCGTGGCCCGCGTTTACGTCCACCCGGATGAGCTGGGGGTTGGGGCCCTCGTTGGCAGCCTGTAATGCGGCGGCGAATTTGAACGAGTGAGCCGGCACCACCCGGTCGTCGTGGTCGGCGGTGGTAATCATGGTAGCGGGGTAGGCAGCAGGCTTCAGGTTGTGCAGGGGCGAGAAGCGGTAGAGGTTTTGGAACTGCTCGTAGTTGTCACTGGTGCCGTATTCGGGGGCCCAGTTCCAGCCGATGGTGAACTTCTGGTAGCGCAGCATATCCATCACGCCCACGGCCGGGAAGGCCACTTTGCACAGGTCGGGGCGCTGGGTCATGGTGGCACCCACGAGTAAACCGCCGTTGGATCCGCCGGCCATGGCCAGCTTGTCGGTGCTGGTGTAGCCCTGCACCTTCAGGTATTCGGCGGCGGCAATAAAGTCGTCGAACACGTTCTGCTTGTTGGGCGTCATGCCGGCCTGATGCCAGGCCTCGCCGTACTCGCCCCCGCCCCGCAGGTTGGGAATGGCGATGATGCCGCCATTTTCGAGCCACAGCATGCGCGCCACCGAGAAGCCGGGCGTGAGCGAGATGTTGAAGCCGCCGTAGGCGTACAGATAAGTTGGGTTCTGGCCGTCGAGCTTGAGGCCCTTTTTGTGGGTGATGAACATGGGCACCTTCGTGCCGTCTTTGCTCTGGTAGAACACCTGGGTCGTCACGTAGTCGGCCGGGTTCACGTCCACTTTCGGGGCCCGAAACACGGTGCTGGTGTTGGTGGCCAGGTCGTACTTATAAATGGTGGTGGGGTACGTGAACGAGGTGAAGGCGTAGTACACCTCCTTGGCGTTGGGCTTGCCGCCGAAGCCCGAGGCCGTGCCGATGGCCGGCAGGGCCACATCGTGCTTGAATTCGCCCTTCTCGGTGTACACCTTGATGAGGCTGCTGGCATCTTTCAGGTAAGACGCCACCAGATGGCCGCCCACCTGGTCGACGCCTTCGAGCTTCTGCTGGGTTTCGGGCAATACGGTTTTCCAGTTTTTCTCCTGGGGCTTTTTGGGGTCGATGAGCACGACGCGGTAGTTGGGCGCGGCGTTGTTGGTGAGCACGAGCAGCTTGTCGCCCACATTACCGACCACTGAGTTATTGAACTCGTAGCTCGTAATAAGCGGCGTGAACGTGCCCTCCTGCTTACGGTCGGTCAGGTCGCGCACCGAAACGCGGTTGCCGTCGGCCTTGCTGTCGGTGAGGTAGAGGGTGAGGAACCGCTCGTCGTCGGTGGTACCCACGTAACGGAAGCCCAACGGGCTTTTGGGGTCTTCGTACACCAGCCGGTCGGTGCTCTGGGGCTTGCCGAGCGTGTGGTAGTACACCTTGTGGAACTCGTTCTTGCCAGCCAGGTTGTTCTCGCCAGCCTTGGGCGCATCGTAGCGGCTGTAGAAGAAGCCATTCTTATACCAGGAGGCCCCCGATACTTTCACCCAATCCAGCTCGTCGGACAAAGGCTGGCGGGTTTTCAGGTCCATGACCTTGATTTTGTGCCAGTCGGAGCCGCCGCCGCTGGTGGCGTAGGCCAGGTAGCGGTGGTCGTGCGAGAAATAGGTACCGGCCAGGGCCGTGGTCCCGTCGGCCGAGAACTTGTTGGGGTCGAGCAGCACTTCCGGCGTGCCATCGGCGCCGGCCTGGGCATACAGCACGGCCTGGTTCTGGAGGCCGTCGTTCTTGCTGAAGTAGAGCATTTCGCCCTCCTGCTGGGGAATCCCAAATTTCTCGTAGTTCCAGAGCGTGGTGAGTCGCTCGCGGATTTTGTCGCGGAACGGAATCTGCTCCAGATAGCCAAATGTGACCTTATTTTCGGCCGTCACCCAGCTCTTGGTTTCGGGCGAATCGAGGTTTTCGAGCCAGCGGTACGGGTCGGCCACGGAGGTACCGAAGTAATCGTCCTTCTGGTCGGTTTTCTGGGTTTGGGGGTAGTTGAGCACGAATTTGGCGGCGGGGGCAGACATGGATTTAGACTCGGCCGTAGTGGCGGCCGGCATCGAAGGCTGCGAGGAGCGGCAAGCGGCCAGGCTGGCCAGCGCCAGCACGGGAATGGTGAGTTTGCGCATGATGAAGGGGGCAGGTGAGTGGCCGAAGATAGCCGACAAGTCTGGTAGATGCTGCTCCAGGTTCGGATTCTCCCCCCATATCCTAGCAGTCAGTAAGATTTCAAAGGCGGAAAGTAAGCCCTATTTATTTTATTTATAATTTTTCTAAATAACATTTATACTGTTTCTTTGTGAAAATATAGAACGATTCTAAATAAGTAAACCATGTGGAATTCACGCCCTATAGGCCTTACTGCCAGTCTGTTGTCCTGTGCCCTCACCATGCAAGCGCAGCAGCTCACGGCCATCCGGGGCCGCGTTATCACGGCCGATGGCCGCCCAGCCGAGTCGGTAACCGTGGGGTTGAAGAGCCACGGCCAGGGTGCCGTTACCAACAGCAACGGAGAATACGTCATCGAGCGGGTACGCGACGGCAAGTACGTTCTCGTGGTATCGGCCGTAGGGCTGAAAACGACGGAGCAATCTGTAACAGTTAGTGGCGGCCAGACCGCAACCTTCGATTTCACCCTCGCCGAAAACGCGGAACGGCTCAAAGAGGTCATTGTCAGTGGCAACCGAACCAATGCGTTTGCCCGCAAGCAGTCGGAGTACGTGGGCAAAATGCCGTTGAGCAACCTCGAAAACCCGCAGGTATACGCCACCGTGGGCAAGGAACTGCTAACGGAGCAGCTGGTGTTTTCAGTGGATGAGGCCACCCGCAACGCCCCGGGCCTGCAGAAAATGTGGGATGCCACGGGGCGCGGCGGCGACGGCGGCGCGTTCTACGGTAGCCAAGGCTTCATTGTGTCGAGCCAACTGCGTAACGGCGTGGCCGGCAATGTTACGAGCGACATTGATGCTATCAACCTGGAGAAGCTGGAGGTAATTAAGGGGCCGTCGGCCACCCTGTTTGGCAGCTCTCTTACTTCTTACGGGGGGCTGATAAATCGGGTAACCAAGAAACCGCTCGACACCTTCGGGGGCGAGCTGAATGTGGCGGCCGGCAGCTACGGCTTTCACCGGATAAGTGCCGACGTGAACCTGGTAGATGCTACCGCGCCCGCCAACCAGCCCAAGACGCTGGCCTTCCGCCTGAACACAGCCTACACGTACGAGGACAGCTTCCAGAACCTCGGGTACCCGGGCTTCACCAAGAACCTGGCCGTAGCCCCGAGTCTGCAGTTCCGCCCCAACGACCGGCTAACGGTGAACTTGGATGCTGAGGTGTATAAAGGTACCAACGTGGGCAAGCAGATTATCTTCTTTTATCACCCCTCGGCCGCACTGGGCTTTGACCGGGCCGACGAATCTCCGCTGAATTACCGCCAGTCGTACCAGGGAGAGGGCCTAACCCAGGATTCGCGCAGCACCAACCTGTTTGGGCAGGTGCAGTACCGGATTTCGCCCAACCTCACCTCTACCACCTTCCTGACGACCAGCCATAGCTTTTCCGATGGGTTCGGCCCCTACTTCTACTTGATGCCCGGCGACACGCTGGCGCGCGCCGACCAATCAACGGACAACAGCCGCCGCACCGTGTTCGAAGCCCAGCAGCTATTCAACGGCGACTTCCAGCTCGGGAACCTGCGCAACCGCGTGGTGGTGGGCCTGGATTTTCTGCGCATCGATTCCGACGTGAATTTCTTGGGCGGCAACATCGATAAAATCCCGCTCAACGCCTCTAGCGCTACCATCCGCAGCTTCAATGGCACGAGCGTCGCGGCCCGCTACGCGGCTTCGGCTCCGGGCAACTACCTCGTCACTACTAAAACCAACACCTACAGTGCATTCGTGTCGGATGTGCTGAACCTGACCGACCAGCTGAGCGTGCTGGCCGCCCTGCGCGTCGACCACTTCGACAATAAGGGAGGCATCTTCTACTCGCCCGTACAGGCGTACTCGCAAACGACCTTTTCGCCGAAATTCGGGGCGGTATATCAGCCCGTGAAGGACCGGGTGAGCCTGTTTGCCAACTACCAGAACAGCTTCAACAACTTAGGCGTTTACCTGAACACTGCTGGCAGCAGCCTCGTGGCCCGGCCCGAGCGGGCCAACCAATGGGAAGGCGGCGTGAAGCTGGATGCCGCCGGAGGCCGCCTTAGCGCCACGGTCAGCTACTACGATATCCATGTGAAGGACCGGCTGCGCATCATCAATTACAACTCGGACTTCCAGGCCATCAGCGCCCAGGATGCCAACCAGCAGAGCCGGGGCGTAGAAGTAAGCGTAGTTGCCAATCCGCTGCAAGGATTCAACATGGTGGGCGGCTTTGCTTACAACAACTCGAAGTTTGAAACCGAGGATGAAACCGTGAACGGCCGCCGGCCCAATACCGCCTCCTCGCCCATCGTGGCCAATGCCTGGCTGAGCTACCGCCAGCCGGCAGGTGTATTGCGCGGCCTGGGGGCCGGCTTCGGCGGCAACTACGCCAGCGAGAACCGGGTTCAAAATACCTCGACCAACGTGTTCACGCTGCCCAGCTACACTATTCTGAACGCCTCAGTCTTCTACGACCAGCCCAGGTACCGACTCTCTGCCAAGGTGGACAACCTCACGGACAAGCAGTACTGGGTGGGCTATACTACGATGAACCCCCAGAAGCTGCGTAGCATCGTTGGCAGCGTCGCCTACAAGTTTTAGCGCCATGGGGGCGCCGCACCAGCCTTCCCAACCTACCCCCGCGGTCGGTCCGGTCTGGAACTGTGCCGGCTGCCGGCTCTGCCACCTGACGCCAGGGCGGCAATTGTGCCGGCTGCGGCACCTGCTGCGCTGGCTGGAAGCCCAGCCAGACTCCTGCCCATCCGCTTCTCTTCCTCCCCGCCAGGGCGGGGGAGCCAATCTATCCGAATCATGACGTTCAAGAAAATCAGCGGCAAGCTGCATCTGTGGCTGGGGCTGGCCTCGGGGCTGGTGGTGTTCGTGGTGAGCCTGACGGGCGCTATTTTCGTGTTTCAGGACGACATCCGGGACCTAACGGAGCCCTGGCGCAAGGTGGAAGTCCAGGCCACGGCGCCGGTGTTGCCCTCGCAGCTGCAGGCGGCGGCCCTGGCCAAGCACCCCGGCATAGGTGCCGAAACGACCTGGGTCACGTATTTCGGGCCGGAGCGGGCGGCTACCGTGTTTTTCACCGATAAGGTCGGCGCCCCCATTCAGGTGTACCTGAACCCCTACACCGGCCGCGTGCTGCACGAGCTGGATTTGCGCACGCACTTCTTTACCATCGTGCAGGAAATCCACATGCACCTGCTGCTGCCCGAGGCGGTGGCAAAATGGGTGGTGGGCGGCGGCGTCAGCATTTTCGTGCTGCTGCTGTTCACGGGCCTGGTGCTGTGGTGGCCCAAGCGCAAGCAGGAGCGCAAGCAGCGGTTCACCATCAAGTGGGGAGCCCGCTGGCGCCGCGTCAACTACGATTTGCACAACGTGCTGGGCTTTTACGCGGCCAGCATCGGGCTGGTATTGGCGCTGTCGGGCCTGTTTATGCTCTACCCCTGGCTGCTGGAGCCGCTGGTGCTGGCCGTGGATAGCGGCCAGCCGGCCCCGCAGGAAATCATGAAAACCAAGCTCGACACCCTGCAGCCCGCCACCGCCGTCCCTCAACCGCTGCCCGATATCGTGTACCGGACTGCGCGCCGCCTCTCCCCCGAACACGAGATGATTTTGCTGGGGCCCACCGGCACGGGCCAGGACCCCGCGTTCTGCTGGACCTATCAGAAAGCCCTGCACTACTACCACCGCGACGAGTACGCCTTCCACCCGGTGTCGGGCCAGCTGCTGGAAACCCGCTTCCACGCCACCAAAAGCGCCGGCACCAAGCTTTCCGACATGAATTACGACCTGCACGTAGGCCAGATTCTGGGCTTCGGCGGTAAAATTGTGGCGTTTCTGGTAAGCTTGATCTGTGCCAGCCTGCCCGTCACCGGCACCATCGTGTGGTGGGGCCGTCGCAATAAAACCCGCAAGAAGCAGCCACGACTACAGGCGGTGTAGGTTTGGCAGATTTGCCCAAGTATAAAAAAGGCCGTCATGCTGAGCTTGTCGAAGCATGACGGCCTGTTAGCTTCTGATTTCTCCCCTACTGCATCCGGCCTATCTTCGGAATCACCTGAATCAGGAAGCGCTTGTTGTCGCCTTCGCGGCGGCCCTGGTAGCGGCCGGTGCCGTAGAAGCCGCTGCCCCCGATGATGAGCTCGATGTTGCGGTCCTGGCCGAAATCGAGGCCGTTTTGCTTCCAGAAATTAAGCAGGCTCAGGGCCCGGCGGTAGCTGAGCTGGTAGGTGGTCTGCTCCTCACGGGCGTTGCGCGGGTCGCCGGCGGGGTAGCGGGCGGCCATGCCCTCCACAATCACGAGGTAGCGCACGGGCTGGTCGGTTTTGATGCTTTTAAGCACCGTGCGCAACGTGCGGCCGGCTTGCAACAGGGCGGGCTTATAGGCGTCCTGGATTTCGTCGCGGCCGGCTTTGAACTGCACCGGCACCAGCAACTCGTGCCGCTCATTGCGGGGGTCGTAGCGAAAGTATTTGCCTTCGAGCTGCTCCAACGAGCGGCGAATCTTGGTAATCTGCTCCAGCTCGGCGGCCTTGGCTTTCAGTTCCCCGTTGGCCTGCTTGAGCTCCCCCTCGCGGTCCTTGAACAGCTTGAAGCTGTACACGAACAGCACCAGCATCACCACGAACAAGGACGTCATCAGGTCCACGTAGCTGGGCCAGAAGAAGTCGTTGTGTTGGCGTTTGTTGGAGGTGGGGTTGTTCATTTAGCGCTGCAACGTAAAATACATGTTTTATAGTAATTACCAGCTATACACTGGGATACCCGAATATCAGATATATTATTAATCTGAAAATAAAGTATCCTAATAACCATTTCAATATATTTAATAACAGGTTAATAGTTGGCGAGTAGATTTTTATCTTTTTATGAGTGAGCTTCAATTTTTTAGCTTCTACCTTCAGTAGCGATATCACCTCTTCACTTTCCGAATTGCTCTTAATGAACTGGATGACCTTATTTCTAAAATTATCTGATACAAGATTATTTTCTATCAGCGCTATGTCAGATAATAGTTCTGATATAACTTGCCAGTCATCGTCATTTATTACGTTTATATCTTTTTCTCTCCTATCTCTAATCCATAAATCTAAATCGCCTTTATACTTTTTATATACCAAAAACTTTTGTGTAGTTATCATCATTAATTTATATAAAATTCTGTCAATCAATTATACAACCACTGCACCCCGATTCCATAACATAGTTAGGTGTGCTACACTGGCTTCACGCCCCCAAACAGCTTGTCCATGAACCGCTGAAAGCTATTCTTGGCGGTGGCTTTTACCAGCACCGTGTTCAGGTTGGAAATTTCGGCGAGTAGCTTGGCCTGAATCTGGGAATCCAGCTCCACTTTGCGGAGTAGCTCGCGCTGAGTGGCGGTTACGTCGCGGCTCAGGTCGGCCTGCTGGGCGTTGAGGTTCTGGAAGGGTTCCAGCTGCTTGAGTAGCTTCTCGAACACGTTGTCGGCGTTGAGCTGCTGGTAGTACTGCTGCCACTTCTCGTAGGCCAGCTGGGCCTGGCGCTCGTTCTGGGCCTGGCGCTGGGTCAGGATGTCAGCCAGGTTGACGCCCGCCTGGTCGATGTGCTGCTCGGCCCGGTCGCGCAGGTTGCGCAGCTCGGTCTGATGCTTCTGGAAGAAATCCAGCATCAGCTGCACCGAGTTGTTGTTGCCGCCCACGTACTGGCCCAGGTCGTTGATGCCCTTCTCGAAGCCCCGCAGCCGGTCGAGAATCCCGTTCACGCTCTGGGCCGACTGGTAGCCGGTATCGAGCATCTGGTTGAGCTTCTGCTGATAGCCGGTGAAGGCAGCAAACATGTCGGCCGACTCGCGCACCTTCTCGAACACGGCAATATTGGCGGCGGCCATCTTATCATAGCCAATAGTGTCGAGGCGCTGCAAAAAGTCGCTCTGCACTCGGATGTTCTCCGTCACCTTGTCCATGAGCGGATTGAACAAATCCACTTGGCCTACGAATTGCTGGTTGAAGGCATCGAGCACCGATTTGAGGTTGCTCAGGCTACCGGCCATATCGGAGTGCAGAATGGGCAGCAGCCGCACCTGGAGCACGGTGTAATACTGGTTCTGGCGGCCGTCGAGCTGGCGGCGGGCCTCGCGCAGCAACCCGTTGCCGAGCAGCGTGAGCAGCAGCCCCACGAACGAGCCGGTCATGGCAATCAGCACCCCAGTCAGAAAGGGCGTCAGCGCGTTTTCGTCCGACACGCCGTTGCGGGCAATGCCCACCAGGCCCAGAATCACGCCCAGAAACGTACCCAGCAAACCCAGGTACAGGGGCGTCGAGACGTTGGCCTGCACCTCGTTATCGAGCACCTGGCTACGGCGTTCCGAAATGTCCTTCAGAATCCCGAAATCGGCCGCCGCGCCCTTGTTGTGGCGCAGGTAGTCGTTGGTATCGAGCAGAATTTCCTCGAACTCAGTGGAGGCGTTATCGGCCTTGAGCAGGGTGGCCGAATAAGCCTCGGGGGGCGCGTCGGCGGCGTATTCGGGCAGGTCGCGGCCGTCGGGCAGCACAAGGCGCTGCTCCACGCGCAGGGTTTCGCGGGGCGGATACAGCTGGCCGAGCTGGCGGGTTTTGGCGCGGGTTTGCAGAAACGTGCGAATCTGCAGGCCCACCACCACGACCACGACCAGTATTTCGAGGGCAATTTCAAGCATAGAACCGTAAATAACGCTATTACTGCACTGTCATCCTGACGAAGGAAGGATCTTATCTCGCTCAAACTGCCGTCGTACTAACGGGTCGTTTGCACGTGAAAAGATCCTTCCTTCGTCAGGATGACAGTTCTGTTAGCCAGTGGAAAGCGGCTACTCGAACCGGATGGCCGCTTTCTGCTCAATCTGCCAGCTGCCGGCCACTTTGCGCAGCACGCCTTCCTCGTCCGTCACGATGCGGGTTACCGGGCTGCTGGGCTGCTGGTAGCGACAGGCCTCGCGCAAGGAATATTGGGCGCTCTGGATGGCGTAAGCGTGGATGGCGGGGTTGGGCGTGACGTTGAACGTAGCCAGCTCGGGCCACTGCGGGTCGAAGTGGATTTCGTAGATGCTGTCGTGCTGAGGCTCGTCGGAAAGGTCGTACTCGCTGAACGCTCCGTTCACCGGCACCTTCACGTAGCGCGTGAACTGAGCCGGGCCGGCCAGCTCCACCTGCGCAGCCATCGGTACCGGCTCCGAAGTGGCCAGCGCGGTAGAAGGCAACTGCACGGGCGGCACCAGACTCTCAAACTCGTCGCGGGGCGAGGCCGTGGGCGAACCTGCTGGAGTAGCCGCTGGTGGTGCGGCTACTTCGGAAAGCTTGGCCGGTACCTCAGCGACCCGCTTTGCGGGCGCAGCGGGCGGCGTGGGGCGTGGGGCCGCGGCCACCGGAGCCGAGGTGGTTGAGCCGGTCGGCTGACGACGGTTCTGGTCCAATGCTTCGGCCACGCGCTGGGTCACTAGTTTTTCCACTTCGCGGCGCTGGGCGGGCGTGAGGTGGTCGGCGGCGGCAGTTGCGGCGGCGGGGCCACCGCCCATTTTCACGGCGTCGATATCGGTGCGGTGCCGGCCTACGCGGTCGGCTAGGGCGCTTACTTTACGGTTAAGCAGCCAGAACAACACCAGCGCCAGCAGCCCCAGAATCAGGGCCAGCGGGGCAAACAGCTTATCCATCACGCTCTCCCCCACCCCGCTGGCAGCCGGCGCGGCCCCGCCCAATCCCGCTTCGGCCGGACCAGCATCGGCGGGCGCGGCGGCGGTGGTTTCATCGAGGTCGGCGGTGGTATCGAGGGTTTCGGGGGCCGGTTCGGCCCCGGCGAGGTTACCGATGGGCGTGCCGCTGTTCACGTAACTGTTGAGGGCCGTCTCGAGGGTCGTGAGACGCTGCATGCGGGCCGGGTCGGCACGGCGGGCGGCGGATGATTTCAGCCGGGCCACGATTTCCGACGTCAGCTTTTGCAGCCGCGACTCGTTACTGCCGAGGCCCTTGTACATGGTACCCCGGCCTTCCAGCGGCTGGTAGAGCAGGCTGTACACCTTCTGGCTGTCGGCCTTGATGCTGTTCTCGAAAGCCTTGAGCGAACTGCCGCAGTTGAGCTTGTCCGTGAGGTTGCCACGGCCGTTGTCGTCGTACACGTAGCGCACGGCGGCGCACCACACCTGCACCTTCTGCTCATCGAGCGTGGGCTGGCCGGGGGCGGTTTGGGCATGGCTGCCGGCTGCCAGCAGCAGCAGACCGGTGAGCAGAGAAGCAGCGCGGCGGGAAAGGGTCATAGGAAGAGTAGTTGGAAGTTCGGCTAAGCTAAAGCTAAAAACTAGTTCCCCTCCTTGGAAAGGAGGGGCTAGGGGTGGTTGATGCTGGTCGAACGAGTACTAGAGCTAATAACCAACGAGTCGTTCCAACGAATCAACCACCCCTAGCCCCTCCTTTTCCAAGGAGGGGAACTAGCTTCTAGTTTTTAGTCTGGTTTGTAACATTCGTATTCAGAAAAGCAGCTTCAATAGCTGCCAGTATGCTTTCCGGATGGCTCCAGAAGTCTTTGTTCTCAAATCGTATTACACGTAACCCCTGGGCTTCCAGATATTGCGTGCGGTCCACGTCCCGCGCATTACCGACTGCATCGTAGTGCCCGGCGCCATCGAGTTCCACTACGAGCTTTTCCGCCGGACAGTAAAAATCCACGATGTACGGTCCTACGCTGTGTTGCCGCCGAAACTTACGCCTACCTAGTTGGCTGCGCTGCAAATAAGTCCATAAAGAAGCTTCGGCCGGCGTTAGGCAGTTGCGCAACTCACGGTGTTGCTCCTTCTTATGAACAAGGTTATGTTTACGTTCTTCGTGTTCAGCCATATAGACCAAAACTAAGACTAGAAACTAGCTCCCCTCCTTGGAAAAGAGGGGCTGGGGGTGGTTGATGCTAGGGCGAGTTCTCAATCAGCAGTAGCTTTACGCATGAATGCAGACCGCACGTTATTAACTGATGCGCAGTGGGCGCGCTTAGCACCTTTGCTGCCC
>NZ_NIRR01000052.1 GCF_002204745.1 Hymenobacter amundsenii | reverse complement strand
TTGCCGAAGTTGTGCGGGCGCTGCCGTGGAGTACTTGTCCCATAAGTTCGTGCGAAATTCCAGCCCGGAAAATACACCATCTCTCTCTGGGACTATACACCTAGCCCCTCCTTTCCAAGGAGGGGAACTAGTTTTTAGCTCTAGCCCCGGTTTGTTCCCTACCATTCCCCCCCTAGTCGGCCACGTAGTCGGCCAGGTACTGGTAGCGTTCCGTGAGCTGGCCGCCGGTGGCGATGGTGGCGCGCCGGATCACCTCGTCGGGGCCGTTTTCGGCTAGCAGGTGGGGCAGCACGTGGGCGATAAGCTGGCGGCCGAAGTCGCGGCTGGCGTTGCGGGGCAGTTCGCAGGGCAGGTTATCCACTGCCATCACGGTGAGGTGGCCGGAGGCCGAGTAGGCGGGTTCCAGCGTGGCGGTGGCGGGGTTGTAGTCGTAGGCCGGCTCCTGGATGGTCGTGCTGCGCTTGGTGGTCGGGATGGAGCCGTCGATGTCGCAGGTGACGTCGGCGATGGTATCGATGCGGAAGTGGGCGCGGCGGGTGTCGGCCTCCGAGAACAGGCGCGGGGCCGCCGGGTGCCAGTAGGCGCAGGCAATGAGCAGGTTGGTAACGGGCAGAAAGTTCTGGAATGTGCTTTCGTACTCCTGGGGGTTGCGGTGGAAATCGGTCGTATCCCAGACCCGGCCGTCGCGGCGGCGGTTGTAATCGGAGCTGCGCAGCTGGGTGTACACTGGCACGTTGAAATCAAGGTACAGGTAGTCGTACACGCTCACCCGCCGGATGCCCATCAAATCGAGCACTTCCATGGCACCCTGGGCCACCCGACCCGAGCCCGTAACGGCCATTTTGATGGCCGGCAGCTTCTTCACCTTGAAGAACTCCTCCTGCATGTCCTCCATGTCGGCGCACTCATAGGCGGGCTTGAGTTGGAACAGGTCGTGCTTGCGGCCGTAAGTCAGCAGGCCGTTATACGCTCCCACGATGCCCGCCCAGCGCCCGAAGGCCACGATGCGCCCGCCCTGCTCGTCGGTCAGCAGCTCGTAATCGACGAGGGTAATGTTTTTGGCCAGCACCTGGCGCAGCAGCTCGCGGTTGCTGGGCTGCTTCTTAATGGTGTGGGAGAAGAAGAAGTAGGTTTTGTTGGGCAGCAGCTCGGCTACGGGCACTTCCTTCACGCCCATCAGCACGTCGCAGTCCGACACGTCGGGGCGTACCTCCAGGTCCAGGTCGCGGTACTCCTGGTCGGTAAAGGCCCTTATTTCGCTCTGCTGGGCCACAATAGTCAGGCCCGGAAACTGGTCCTGGGCCTCGATGCACTTTTTGGGCGTGAGCGGCACGCGCTTGTCGGGGGGCGTTTTGCCTTCGCGGAGCAGGCCAATGGTTATCGGGCGCATAGAATAGGGACGGATGGGATGAGGCTTAAAGGTAATAACCTGCCTGTCATGCCGAGGGGAGCAACGCTTACGCATAGCAGGCAGCCCAAACATTTGCCCGCTTATCGGTTTAAGGGTGAAGGCTTTTCGCGCTACCTTTGTTGAAGGTTCTACCAGTGCCTCCCGTTACCACCCTCATTCCTGTTCTTATGTTGCTGAAGACCAAGCCCGCCGACGTGTTTGTGGACCGCCATAATGGTCCCGACGACGCCGGTGTAGCCCACATGCTGCGCGTTATCGGCGTGGAGTCGATTGACCAGCTCATCGACGAAACCGTACCGGCTGCCATCCGCCTCAAAAAGCCGCTCAACCTGCCGGCCGCCCTTACGGAGCGGGCTTTTCTGGCCAAGTTTAAGGGCATTGCAGAGAAGAACCGGCTGTTCAAGAACTACATCGGCCTGGGCTACCACCCCACCCAGCTGCCGGCCGTCATTCAGCGTAACATCCTCGAAAACCCGGGCTGGTACACCGCTTACACGCCCTACCAGGCCGAAATTGCCCAGGGCCGCCTCGAAGCCCTGATCAATTACCAGACGATGATCATCGATCTGACGGGCCTCGAAATTGCCAACGCCAGCCTGCTCGACGAAGGAACTGCCGCCGCCGAAACGCTGCACATGTTCCACTCACTGAGCAAGAAGAAGTCGGCCACCCGCTACTTCGTATCGGAGCAGGTGTTGCCCCAGACCATCGATGTGCTGCGCACCCGCGCTACGCCTCTGGGCATTGAGCTGGTGATTGGTGACCACCGCACCGCCGACCTAAGCGACGAAACCCTGTTCGGAGCCATTTTGCAGTACCCGGCCGCCGACGGCGCCGTGTACGACTACACTGACTTCATCGCCAAGGCCCACGAAAGCAACCTGTTCGTGACAGTAGCGGCCGATTTGCTGTCGCTGACCCTACTCACGCCTCCCGGCGAGATGGGCGCCGATGCCGTGGTAGGTAACTCCCAGCGTTTCGGCGTGCCCATGGGCTATGGCGGACCCCACGCCGGTTTTCTGGCCACCAAGGATGCGTTTAAGCGCGTAATTCCCGGCCGTATCATCGGCCAGAGCATTGATGCAGCCGGCAACAAGGCCTACCGCATGGCCCTGCAAACCCGCGAGCAGCACATCCGCCGCGAGAAGGCCACCAGCAACATCTGCACCGCCCAGGTGCTGCTGAGCGTGTTGGCCGGCATGTACGCCGTGTACCATGGCCCCCAGCGCATCCGCCAGTTCGCTAGCAACGTCCACGCCCTTGCCCGCACCCTCGACGCCGAGCTGCACGCCTTGGGCCTGGACCAACGCAACGAGTTCTACTTCGACACGCTCGACATCAAGCTTGAGAGCCGGGAGTTGCAGACCGCCATCCGCCAGGAGGCCGAGTCGGCGGGCATCAACTTCCGCTATTTCGAGGAGCACGGCTCGCCCCGCGTGGGCATTTCGCTCAACCAGAACACCGAGGCCGAAGACGTGCAGGACATTGTGGCCGTATTTGCCAAAGTGCTCGGCCGCGACGTGCGTCAGGTAGCGTTGCCCGAGGAGGTAACCGTGAACTGGGACGACGCGCTCATCCGCAAGAGCGACTACCTCACCCACCCGATTTTCAACACCCACCACTCCGAACACGAGATGCTGCGCTACATGAAGCAACTCGAAAACAAGGACCTGAGCTTGGCGCATTCCATGATTTCGCTCGGCTCGTGCACCATGAAGCTCAACGCCACCGCCGAGATGATTCCGGTGACCTGGCCCGAAATCGGGGGGCTGCACCCGTTCGCGCCCCGCGAGCAGGCCGCCGGCTACACCGAAATATTCCAGGATCTGGAGAAGTGGCTTTGTGAGGTAACCGGCTTCGATGCCGTGAGCCTGCAGCCCAACTCGGGCGCTCAGGGCGAGTACGCCGGCCTACTGGCCATTAAGGGCTACCATGATGCCCGCGGCGACCAGCACCGCAACGTGGCCCTGATTCCGGCTTCGGCCCACGGCACCAACCCCGCGTCGGCCGTGATGGCCGGCATGACGGTGGTAGTGGTCAAAAGCACCGAGGAAGGCAACATCGACGTGGCCGACCTCAAGGCCAAAGCCGAGCAGTACGCCGACCGCCTGAGCTGCCTGATGGTGACCTACCCGAGCACCCACGGCGTGTACGAGGAAACCATCATCGACATCTGCGCCACCATTCACGAGCACGGCGGCCGGGTGTACATGGACGGCGCCAACATGAACGCCCAGGTGGGCCTGACGTCGCCCGCCATCATCGGGGCCGACGTATGCCACCTGAACCTGCACAAAACGTTCTGCATCCCGCATGGCGGCGGCGGACCCGGCGTAGGCCCCATCGGCGTAGTAGCCGATCTGGCCCCCTACCTGCCCGGCCACGTACTCGTGGACACCGACGGCCGCACGGCCAGCGCTATTACGTCGGCCCCGTGGGGTTCGGCCAGCATTCTGCCCATCAGCTACGCCTACATCAACATGATGGGCGGCGAAGGGCTGACCCAGGCCACGCGCATCGCCATCCTGAACGCCAACTACCTCAAGGCCAAGCTAGAGGAGCATTATCCCGTACTGTACACCGGCTCGAACGGCCGTTGCGCCCACGAAATGATTCTCGACTGCCGCCAGTTCAAGAAGGCCGGCATCGAGGTCGAGGACATTGCCAAGCGCCTGATGGACTACGGTTTCCACGCGCCCACCGTGAGCTTCCCGGTAGCCGGCACCCTGATGGTGGAGCCCACCGAATCGGAAAGCGTGGAGGAGCTCGACCGTTTCGTAGAGGCCATGATTTCCATTCGCATGGAAGTGGCCGAGGTAGAAGCCGGCCGCGCCGATGCCAAGGACAACCTGCTCAAGCACGCCCCCCACACCGCCGCCACCGTGCTCGTCCACGACTGGACCCGCCCCTACTCGCGTGAACAGGCCGTATACCCCACCGAGTACGCCCGTGCCTATAAGTTCTGGCCCGCCGTGTCGCGCATCGACTCGGCCTACGGCGACCGGAACCTCATCTGCTCCTGCACCTCCATTGATGAATACGTGGATGCCGAAGAGCAGCTCGTGCAAACCGACAAAGGACCGTCGTACTAGGGCTTAGGGCTTAGGATACAAAGAAGAGGCCCCACAACGGTTGTTGCGGGGCCTCTTCTTTGTTAAGAAATTCTGGATCAGTCAGTAGCGAAGCGCCAACAGCCAACAGCTAACAGCTAACAGCTAACAGCTAACAGCTAACAGCTAACAAAGCTACCGCTTGCCGAAGCAGGTGCGATACATGAAGCCAGACTGAGTTTTACCGTCGGCCGTGACGCGCACTTTTACGAAATATTCGCTCACCGTATCCATTACCTGCACTTGCTGGCCGGCGGCAATAGTGGCTAGTTGCTGCGAGTCCTTCGTCATACCGTCGTAGAGAATGCACTCCACTACCGAATCAAATGCTACCGGCCCCGTAGCGGGCCGCTTGGAGCGGGAATCTTCCCGCGCTGTGCCGCAGGAAGCCAGTAAAACCAGCGCACCGAAATAGAGTAATTTTTTTTTCATGGATTGGGCAGGAACGGTTGAGTCGGCAAAAGATAAAAATATTTTTAGTCGGAAAGCACTTTTATTCGTTTCTGCCCCTCCAACTACCGGGTAATCCCGCTCGTTTCGCCGGGAACGTCTGGCCCCTTCAAGCTGTTATTAAGCCACACCCGGACGGCCTGCGTAAGCAGTACTTCTCCGGTTATCTCATTCCTGACTTTACCTGCTACTATGAACCGCATTTCCCGTTTCTTATTCCGCTCGCTGGCCTACTCGGTACTGGGCTTAGGCCTGTTGCTGGGAGTCACCAGCTGCGCCACCACTGCCCGCGTCGGCGTCACGTCCGACTTCGACCACTCCGTTAATTTCCGCGCCTACCGTACCTGGGCCTGGTATCCGCAACAGCGCAACGACACCGAAGGCGGTCCGGCCCAGGGCTACGAGTCGTTTTTGGACCGGCGCATCCGTAAAGCCGTGGAGCAGCAGCTTGGCCTCAAAGGCATGACCATGGTGGAGGCCTCGGCCACGCCCGATGTGTACGTGGCGTATAGCGCCCGCGTCGAGGACAAGCAGCGTACCAACGTGAATCCCGCTGGCCCCTACGGTTACCCCTACTACGGCTATGGTTACGGCTACGGCAGCCTCTACAACCGCGGCTACACGACCGAATACAAAGCCGGCACGTTGATTCTGGACTTCGTGGATGCGACCCGCAAAGAACTGTCGTGGCGTGGCCAGGGCCAGGCCCAGGTCGATAACCAGACCATTTCCGAAGTCGAGGTGCAGCGCATCGTTACCAGCATCCTGGACAACTACCCGCCCCAGGACGGTCAGCCCACCCGCTCGCAGGCAGTGCGGTAAATTCATTGATAATGCCGATCAACAAAAAGACCCTTCCGAAAACCAGAAGGGTCTTTTTGTTGATTGATTATTCGGCTCTTTCTTTGAAGCTAATTCCCGATTTCAAGTGCCAGCTGATGAGGAGAGCTACCCGTTACATTTTCTCTTTGATGAGTTCAGTAAGCAAAGTAAAGCCTTGACTCATCTCACTTCGGAGCCCTGACACATCACCTTTTAGGCCTGATACCTCGCCTTTCAGCCCTGATACCTCACCTTTTAGCCCTGACATTTCTTCCCTGAGTTCACTTTGACCCTGCTCCAGCTTCGCTTGGCCTTCTGCCAACTACTGAGTGCGGATGAGCAGAAACGAAATATTGTCGCTCTGAGCAGACAATGCCTGAGTGACTACTACTGTCAGTTGGCGCACCTGGGCCGAAACCCGCTCCACTTTAGCAGCGATTTCGTCTTGACGGGCCAGCTGTTCGCTGATGACGGGCTCCAACTGGTCGAGGCGTTGCTCGGGACTGGGCATAGTGCGAAGCGGTGTGGATAGGAGAAGACTACGTCGCCTTAGATTGGCACATTTACGTGGCGCTCGGCGTGGTAGCTGGAACGCACTAGCGGGCCGCTTTCCACGTACTTGAGGCCCCGGCGCAGGCCTTCCTCACGGTAGTGCGCGAACAGGTCGGGATGGATGAACTCGGCCACCTCAATGTGGCGCTTGGTAGGCTGCAGGTACTGGCCCAGCGTAAGAATGTCGAGGCCATTGGCCACGAGGTCGTCCATGGCCTGGTACATCTCGTCCTGCTTTTCGCCCAGGCCCAGCATAATGCCCGACTTGGTGCGTTTACCCGCTGCCTTGGTGCGCCGGATTTGCTCCAGGCTCCGGTCGTACTTGCCCTGGGGGCGCACGAGGCGGTAGAGGCTGCCCACGGTTTCCATGTTGTGCGATACCACTTCCTGGCCGCCGGCAATCATAGTGTCGAGGGCATCCCAATTGGCCTTCACGTCCGGAATCAGGGTTTCAATGGTAGTGCCGGGGCTGAGTTGCTTGGTCTGCACCACGGTTTCATACCACACGCTGGCCCCACGGTCCTTAAGTTCGTCGCGGTTCACCGACGTGAGTACGGCGTGCTTAACGCCCATCAGGTGGATAGCCTCGGCCACGCGGCGGGGCTCGTCGAGGTCGTACTCGGTGGGGCGGCCGGTGGCCACGGCGCAGAACGAGCACGACCGGGTGCAGACGTTGCCCAGAATCATGAACGTGGCCGTACCCGCGCCCCAACACTCGCCCATGTTGGGGCAGTTGCCGCTCTCGCAGATGGTATGGAGTTTATGCTCGTCGACGAGGCGGCGGACGTTGGCGTAAGCCGGGCCCACCGGCAACTTCACGCGCAGCCAGTCGGGCTTGCGGGGCTTGGCCGGGGCAGCCGACTCGGGCTGAATAATGGGCAGGGTCAGCAACAGTTCATCCATGTTGCAAAGGTAAGAGGATTGGCTCAGGGAAAATTCCCGCTCCTAAGACAATTCCACCCGGCTAGGGGTTTCGGCCGCCGCGTTTTGCTAAAAGAAGACGGGAGGAAGGAATTAGATCCTTCCTCCCGTCGCCTGTACTGCTCCACTGAAAATTAATTCCGGCTACCCAAGTAAACCGTCAAGTACACGGAAGGCAGAAACCGGTCGTTGAGCGACTCGTCTGATGCCTGCGCTACCCGGATGATGGCCGGGGTAGTGGTATAGAACTCGGCCAGCGCGCCTACTTCCACGCCAGCTACGGCGTCGCGGTAGCGGCCATACTCGAAACTCAAGGCCGCCCGGGCATGAGCCCCCACCAAAAATTTAGTGCTGCCAACCCCGGAAAACAATGGGGCACGGTCGAGAATGAGCCGCTGGTCGCGATGCACCAACGGGTCGTACTGCTCGTTGCGGACGTCGGTGAGTTGCGAGTTGCCGTTGGTGCGCTCCGAGTAATCGTAGCTGATGAAGTAGGGCATAAGCAACCCGATAGATGGCCCAGCCCCAAACAACCCGTTCACTTGCACCCCGGCATCGGGGGCCTTGCGGAAAATCACGCGCTGAAGCCCCACGGTGGGCCGCACCGAATACAGGTAATTGCTCTTGCCATTGATAATCGAGCCCGAGTAAGTAGGTAGCTTATCTTCTTTCGGATGCTTGATTTCCACCGCCTCGATGCTCCAGAAGCGGGCCCAATCCTGGTTGAGCAAATGGGTCGAGCGCACCGAAACCCCACCAATCAACCCGCCGCGGGTATTGAAATTGAGGCCGTAGGTGAACTCCTTGCGGTAGGAAGGTTCGTCGTTGCTGACAGCGGGCCGGGCTGCCGTGCGGGTTGGGGCCGAGTACCGCGACCGATCGGAGGAGGAAGGTGAATCGGAGGAGCGAGACGGATCCGACGGCGAAGGCTGGGCCGGAGTGCGGGACCTCTCCTGGGCCTGAGCTTGCGGGACAATAGCCAAAGCCAACAGCAGGCTCCCACTCAGGCCAAAAAAAGCACGTACGAATCGGGAATGCATAGAACGATGCGTGAAGAACGACGAGCCCGGCAGCGCCAAGCCGCCAAGCCTTCCGAAAGTACGTAAATTAGCCCGCATACTTCGTTTGTTTACTTGTTTCTATATGAGCACTGCCACCGCCCGCTACGCCGGCCATTTGCGCACCGAAACCACCCATTCGGCCTCCGGCAACACCATTCTGACCGACGCCCCCATTGATAACCATGGCCGGGGCGAAGCGTTTTCGCCCACCGACCTGGTTTGCAGCGCCCTGGGCTCGTGCATGATGACCATTGTGGGCATCGTAGCTGACCGCCACGGCCTCGACCTGACGGGCGTCACCTGGGAGGTGACCAAGCACATGGTAGCCGATCCGCGCCGCATTGGGCAGATTGACATAACGTTCCGACTGCCGGCTTCGCTTCCGCAAAAGGAGCGCACCCTGCTCGAAAACGCGGCCTACACCTGCCCCGTAGCCCTCAGCCTAAACCCTGAAATCAAGCAGCAGGTTCAGTTTATTTATGAGTAGAAACCTGGTAAAACAGGGAGGTGATGAGTTGCTGCTTAGCGGTTCTGCGTGCGCCACTTGCGCCGACAGAGCCATTTAACAGCAACTCACCACCTCCCTGTTTTGTTAGTTCCCCAACGCCTGCTTCACTTCGCTGAGCTTGATGCCCATGTGCGAGGCGTGGTAGCTGCACTCGCCGTTCTGGATAAGCAGCAACTGCGGCGACTCGTGGGCGACACTGAACTTCTGGGCGATTTCCTGCGAGATGGGACGGTAGCGCAATAGGTCGAGGTAGTACATCTTGGCGTTGTCGAGGCCGGCATCATCCCACTGGCGGTCGACCTTGCCCTTGGCCATGGCGCTGATGGAGCAGGTAGTGCTGTGCTTGAAGATAACGATGGGCTGCTCGAATGATTCGCGAGCAATATCGGTGAGTTGTTCGGACTGGGTGAGGGGTTGCCAAGGGGTCATAAGAAGGAATTCACAAGAGAGAAAAACGCGCCCCTACTGCAAGGGCGCAGTGTTAGGCGTCTTACGAAGACGCAAATGCAGGCGCGATGGTTCGCTCACGCGCGGGGCTCCGTCGTGGCCGAATCGGTAGCCCGCCCGGCCGTCGTGGGGGGGCGAAGCGGCCAACCGGCCGCCCGCTTCGGTTTTTAGCTCCTGCTTGCTGACCACCAGATGCGACTCTTTGTAGCGGGCGTCGAAGCGGCGGGCATCTTGTAGGGCTTTGCGGTTGGCCGCCCGCTGGCTGCCCCGGCTGGTTGCTTCCAACTGGGCCCGGGCCTCGGGGGCCGCGAGGGCGAGCAGTAATGCTCCGAGTAGCAGATAACGCATCTGATGGCTAGGTCTATAGATGAGGTAAAAGGGACGCTGGCCGGTTGGGCTGCTTCTATGTAAGAGTACGCAATTTCAGAACGGAAGGGTAATACCCAGGATTTTGCGGTTCCGGTCTTTGTGCTTGAGGTGGCGGCGCTTGTATTTGGGCTTCTTGAGCAGGCCGTTTTTATCGTAGCTGTTTTTCTGGGTTTTCACGGCCTCCCGCTCCACATCGAGGGCCCGGCCGTCGGCCGATTCGTTGCCGGGGGTGGTGCCCTTTTTTACTTTGGGCTGGGGCGGACCTTTGGGGTTGGGCAGGCGGTAGCTGTGGCAGGCCGGGGCCGCCAGCAGCAGCGCCGCCAGCCCAAGCAGCCCAAGCCGCCGCCCGAGTTGGGTTGCCCGCGTCGTTGGCTTACGTGTCATCGTCTTATTCACCCTGCAAAATACCATTATTACCCGTGGTGGCCGCCGCCGAGGCCCCCGCAATTACCCTAGTAGCCGCGCATCTTTTCCACGGCTTCGCGCAGGCGCTGGCGGGGCAGGAAATCCTGCTCCAGCGAAGGGGCGAAGGGCACGGCCGTATCGAGGGACGCCACGCGCATAATGGGCGCATCGAGGCTGCGGAAGCAGTTTTCGGCCACCCAAGCCCCAATTTCGCCGCCCAGGCCGCCCGTCAGGGTGTCTTCGTGGAGCAGGATGAGGCGGCCGGTTTTCTCGACTGTGCGGCGCACGGCGTCCTCATCCCAGGGTAGCAGGGTGCGCAGGTCGAGAATGTCGCAGCTCAGGTTCAACTCCTCGGCCAGGGCGCTGGCCCAATGCACACCCGCCCCGTAGGTCACGATGCTCATTTCGTCGCCTTCGCGCACCAGCGCGGCCTGCCCGATGGGCGTGGTATAGTAGGCATCGGGCACGGGGCCCGAGAGGCTGCGATAAAGCAATTTGTGCTCGAAGAACAGCACCGGATTGGGGTCCTCGATGGCGGCGCAAAGCAGGCCCTTGGCGTCGTGGGGGTTGCTGGGGAATACCACTTTCAGGCCCGGCGTATGGGTAAACCAGGCTTCGTTGCTCTGGCTGTGGAAGGGCCCGGCGGCGCTGCCGGCCCCGGTGGGCATCCGAATCACCACGTCGGCATTCTGGCCCCAGCGGTAGTGGGTTTTCGCCAGGTTGTTGATGATCTGGTTGAAGCCGCAGGTCACGAAATCGGCGAACTGCATCTCCACCATCGCCTTTTTGCCCCGGATACTCAGTCCCAACCCGGCCCCCACAATGGCCGACTCGCAGAGCGGCGTGTTGCGCACCCGCCCCTTGCCAAACTGGGCCACGAAGCCGTCGGTAATCTTGAACACGCCCCCGTACTCGGCAATGTCCTGCCCCATCAGCACCAGCTCCGGATACCGCTCCATGCTCTGCCGCAGCCCATCAGAAATAGCGTCGATGTAACGTTTTTCAGTTAGAGGTGAGACAGTTGAACCAGAACGATTTTCATCCTGCTTATCCGCCTGTCTCACTTCTAACTTCTCTGTACTCATTTCTACCGAAGCATACATATCGGCCAGCTCGCGGGCTGGGTCGGGGGTGGGCAGGGGCTCGGCATCGGCCTGCTTGAGGCCTTCTTCGATTTCGCGCTTGATGGTTTCGCGGAAGCGCATGCGAGCCTCTTCGTCGAGGATGCCTTCCTGGAGCAGCCACTTCTCGTAGGTTTCGACCGGGTCTTTCTGGGCCCACTCCGCGAACAGCTCCTGGGGCACGTACTTGGTGCCGCTGGCTTCCTCGTGGCCGCGCATGCGGAAGGTGAGGGCCTCCAGCAGCACCGGGCGCGGGTTCTGGCGCAGGTCCTCGGCCAGGCGCTTCACGGTATCGTACACTTCGAGCACGTTGTTGCCATCGACCTGCACGGCCTCCATTCCGTAGGCGGGTCCTTTATCTACGAAGTAGCGGAAGCGGAACTGCTCGTTGGAGGGCGTGCTGAGGCCGTAGCCGTTGTTTTCGATGATGAAGATGACCGGCAGCTGCCACACGGCGGCCACGTTCAGGGCCTCATGAAAGTCGCCTTCTGAGGCTCCGCCGTCGCCGCTGTACGTAACCGTGACGCGGGGCTTCTCGTCCAGCACGTCGGCCAGGGCAATGCCGCCTGCCACGGCCAGCTGGGGGCCGAGGTGCGAAATCATGCCCACGATGTGGTGCTCGTTGGTACCGAAGTGGAAGCTCCGGTCGCGGCCCTTGGTGAAACCACTGGCCTTGCCCTGCCACTGCGCGAACAGCCGGCCCAGGGGCACGTCGCGGCCCGTAAACACGCCCAGATTGCGGTGCAAGGGCAGAATGTACTCGTCGGGCTCCAGGGCCAAGGTGCTGCCCACCGAAATGGCTTCCTGCCCGATGCCCGAGAACCACTTGCTGACCTTGCCCTGGCGCAGCAGAATCAGCATTTTCTCCTCAATCAGCCGGGGCTTGAGCAGGTGGCGGTAGAGATGGAGCAGCGTGTCGTTGGAGTAGTCCTTGCGGTCGAATTGCATAGCGGAGAGGCCGGTAACAGGTGGGGGAAGCCAAAAGTACGGGTTTGGGTTGGAAGCGGGATTACTGATTAAGCAAGGTATACCAGTTCGAAATAAAGTCCTGCTATAAAATGCCACTACCCTGTACCTTTGAAATCCATCCCCCTATTCTCATTTCCCCCTTTCTTATGACATCTTTATCCGTTGCCAACGATTATTTCCAGCGCGTATCCGCCGCCAATACTGAGGAAGCTAAGAAGCTCCAGTTCGTCAATTACCTCAACCAAGTGTTCGGCCAAGACCCCGAAGCCCGCACCATTATCAGCGAATTTGCGGGCGGCGCTGAGCGCAAAATATTGAATATAAAGAAATTGGGGAATGACAAAAACAAGACAGGTTTCGCCGATACGCAGTATCGCAAGGTCATTATCGAGTTTGAATCGGATATAAAAGCTCCGGCCAAGCTACGCCACGCCGAGTACCAGTTACAGGAGTATTTCGCCGGCAACTTCAACTCCCACCGCACCGAGGACTTCCGCCTGCTGGCCACCGACGGCACCCGCTGGAAAGTGTACGGCGCCCTGCCCGAGAGCTACCTCAACAAAACCAGCATCACGCCGGAGGAGGTAAAGCTCAAGGAAACCGAAGCCTTCACGCTCACGCCCGATACCGCCGGCCAGCTGTTCGGTTTCATCGACCGGCACCTGTTCCGGCTGGAAAAGCAGGTGCCCACCCTCGACAACATCCTGCTTGATTTCGGCGACACGTCCGCCCTCTTCATCCATACCTACGGGCAGCTGAAGGCCCTGTACACCGAGGTCCAGAAAGAGCCCGAGCTGGCTACCGCCTACAAGGAATGGCAGAAGTTCATGAGCGTGGCCTACGGCTCCTTCGATGGCTCGGGCGAGGTGTTCGTGGTGCATACCTACCTCAGCGTATTTGCCAAGCTCATTGCCTACGAGCTGCTCACCCAGGATACCTACATCGACGACGAGGAGATGCGCCAGATTCTCACCGGCGACATTTTCCACAAGCTCCAGGTCAGCAACTTCGTGGAGAGCGACTTTTACCAGTGGGTGACGGTGCCGAAGTATTTTAAGCGCCTGCTCCCGGCCTTCCGCCGCATTGCCGACCAGATTGCCGACTACGATTTTGCCCGCACCGAAGCCGACATTCTCAAAGGCGTGTACCAGCACCTCATCGACGTGGGCACCCGGCAGGCCCTGGGAGAGTATTATACCCCCGATTGGCTCTGTCAGCAAGTGGCCGAGCATTTCACCTTCGAGCGCGCGGCCCGCATCCTGGACCCGGCCTGCGGGAGCGGCTCGTTTCTGCTGGCCGCCGTGCGCCGCCTCACCCAGCTTCACCCCGATTTGCCGGTGGAGGACCTGTGCCAGCAGGTGGCCGGTATTGATATTCACCCCTTGTCGGTGCAGATTGCCAAAACCACCCTGCTGCTGGCCCTAGGCAAGGAGCGGGTGCGGCAGGCCCGCCGCCCGGTGCAGCTGCGGGTGTACCTCTCCAACACCCTGCTCATGCCCGCCAAGCGCAACGACGTGGCTCTGTTTGCCGACGACCTGCGCCTGATTATCAACCGGAAATCGGTGTTTCTGCCCCGCGAAATCCTCGATTACCCCACCCTGTTTGATGAGGGTGTGAGCGTGGCCGAGCATTTTGCCCACGAAACCCAGAAACAGGCCGATATATCCGAAACCGTCCTCACCACCAGCATTGCCAAGCGGGCCCCCAAGGCCCCGGCCCATTTGCACGGCATCTTCTACGAGATGTACCAGAAGCTCAAGCAGGCCAAGGAAAAGCGCACCGACAGCATCTGGCAATTCATGCTGCACAATACCTATAAGCCGTTTTTCCTGCGCCAGCAATTCGATTACGTGCTCGGCAACCCGCCGTGGTTTACATACAACAGCATCGCCAACAAAGAGTACCAGCAAGATCTGCTGCGCCTTGCCAAAGCCCACGCCCTGGAGCCCCGCCGCAAAGCCCTCATGCCCCAACTCGAAATTGCAGCCATCTTCCTGAGCCATGTAAGCAGCTACATGCTGCGGCAGGGCGGGCGGCTGGCCTTCGTGCTGCCCCGCAGCTTCCTCTCCGCCGACCAGCACGACAACACCCGCACCGGCGCGGCCAAAGGGTTCCGCCTTCAGGAAATCTGGGATTTGAAAGATGTAGACAACCTGTTTCCGGTACCAGCCTGTGTGCTGTTTACCGAAGCTTGGCCCGTGGAACGCGCCGTACCCGCCGAGGGCCTGCCCGGCCTGAGTTGGAAGGGCCGCCCCCGCCGCCACAACGCCACCTGGGAGCAGGCCAAAGGCCGCGTAGTGCCCACCCCGGTGCAGTGGCACTTGTCACACACGAACAGCGGCAACGCTTTTACTGCCGGAGAGGCACAGGTAGCCGGCGCGGAGAATTATTACCGTCCGTTCTTCAGCAATGGGGCTACAATGATTCCCCGCAATTTCTTTTTCGTACGGCCTGACAGCGAGAAACCGAACGACTGGCATGACCGCACTATACCTGTGCGCTCTGACGAATCCAATGATAAGGATGCCAAAGCTCCGTGGAAAGAGGTAAAGTTGAAAGGCATTATTAACACCAACTTTCTGTTTCGCACGGCTCAGGCGCGGCATTTGGTTCCTTTTGGTTTGGTTGCGCCGCCGCTTGTTGTATTGCCAGCTAGTATTGAATTAGTAGAGAAAGGCGGGCAAACAGTAAAGACCCTTCACCTATATTCTCCCGAAATCCTGCGCGACAAAGGAGAACTGGAAACAGCTACTTGGTTCGGACAAGTTGAAAAAAGCTGGAATAAGCACCGCACTGAAAAGAATGCCAAGACTACTGCCATCAACTACATGAACTGGCAAGGCAAGCTCACCAATCAGGATTTCAACGCGCCTTACATCGTCATGTACTCCGCCTCTGCCAAAGACGCCAATGCCGTGGTGTATGAGCGGGGCTCTCTGGATTTGGAGTTTGTAGTAGATAAAGCCGCTTACGCCTACTACACCTACAGCGCGGAGGAAGCCCACTATCTGGCGGCGTTCCTAAACTCCGACTGGGCCAATGAGCAGATGAAACCGTTCCAGTCCAGCGGCCTGTTCGGGGCCCGCGACGTATCGCGCAAAATCCTGGATGTGCCCCTGCCCCGCTTCGATGCAGCCAATCCGCTGCATATAGAGTTGGCCACCGAGGCCCGTGCCTGCGCCACGGAGGTGACGCGCTACATTGAGGCGCAACACCTGCACACCACCGAGTACAGCGTCGGGAAGGTGCGCCTGTACCTACGCAACACGCTACTACGCCCCCATCTCACGGCCATTGATGCGCTGCTGCGGGAGCTGCTGGGATTGTAGCGCGCTTTCTCGAACTCCGGTCCTGCTTTGCAGTTATTACGTTCATCCCCGTCCGGCTGCTTTACGCCCGCCCCCTTTCCTTCCCCCCTATGATTCAGTTCGAAGAATTTACCCTTGACAACGGCCTGCGCTGCATTGTGCACGAAGACCATACTACCCCGCTGGCCGTGCTCAACGTGCTCTACAACGTGGGTTCGCGCGATGAAACGCCCGACCAGACCGGCTTTGCCCACCTGTTCGAGCACCTCATGTTTTCGGGCTCGGTGAATATCCCGAGCTACGATGAGCCGCTGCAGCTGGTGGGCGGCGAGAACAACGCCTTCACCTCGCCCGACATCACCAACTACTACCTCACCCTACCCGCCGCCAACCTCGAAACCGGTTTCTGGCTCGAATCGGATAGGATGCTGAACCTGGCTTTCTCCGACAACGGGCTGGAAGTGCAGCGCAAGGTGGTGGTCGAGGAGTTCAAGCAGAACTACCTCAACCAGCCCTACGGCGACGTCTGGCTGAAACTGCGGCCCCTCGCCTACCAGCACCACCCCTACCAGTGGGCCACCATCGGCAAGGAAATCAGCCACATCGAAGACGCCACCATGGCGCAGGTGCGGGCCTTTTTTGCCAAGCACTACGCCCCCGCCAACGCCATTCTGGTAGTGGCCGGCGACGTAACCGTGGCCGAAGCCCGGCGGCTGGCCGAGAAATGGTTCGGCCCCATTGCGGGCGGCACCCGCTACGAGCGGCAGCTACCCGCCGAGCCTCGGCAGGAAGAGGCCCGCTTCCTCGAAATCAAGGATGAAGTACCGCTCTCAGCCCTTTACAAAGTGTACCACATGCCCGGCCGGGGCCAAGAGGGTTACTACCCCGCCGATTTGCTTTCCGATGTGTTGGGCCGGGGCAAGTCGAGCCGCCTGTACCAGCGGCTGGTAAAGGAGCAGGAACTATTCAACTCGCTTTCGGCCTCCGTGATGGGCTCGCTGGAACCGGGCCTGCTGGTTATCAGTGGCAAGCTTAACGCCGACATTACGCTGGAGCAGGCCGATATGGCCGTGGAAGCCGTAGTGGCAGAGTTGCTGGCGGCCGAAGTACCCACCGAGGAGCTGGAAAAAGTAAAAAACCAGGCCGAGGTCAGCATCGTGTTCGGCGAGATTGAGTTGCTGAACCGGGCCATGAACCTGGCTTTCAGCAAGCTGCTTGGCGATGCCAACCTGGTTAACCAGGAAAGTGCCCAGATTCAGGCCGTAACGCCCGCCCAGGTGCAGGCCGCCGCCCGCGAGGTACTGCGCCCCGAAAATTGCAGTACTCTCTACTACCGCGCCACGCCCATTGCCGAGCCGGTGTTGGTAGAAGAGCCCGCGTAAGCACACTCAGCTTACCAATAATGCATAGCAAAAAGCCCTTCCGAAGTTACCGGAAGGGCTTTTTGTTGATTTAAAGAACAGTGAAAAGCCGCTTTTACCAGCCGCTGCCACCGCTGCCCCAGCCGTCGTTGGCCTTCTTGGCAGGAGCTGCTTTCTTGACGGGTGCCACAGCTTTGGTGGCCGTGGCACCGCCACTCTTGGTACCGCTCGACGCAGCAGCCGTTTTAGGCGCGGAGGTTTTGGTAGCCATTGCCGGGGCAGCTGCTACGGGTTCCGGCTCGGGTTCGGGAGCCATGATGGGCATAGGCGCCGGCGCTGGTGGCGCGGCATCAACCGTCCGGACGGAGCGGCGCACATACGGCGCGAGCGGCCGGCCCCGGTAGTCGGTGGTTACGCGGCGCGATGGTGCGGCCGTGAAGCCGGGCGCGATGCTGGCCCCAATGGGCTGGGCCTCCGTAACCGAAGCGGCAGCTCCGCCACCGGTTGCCGAAGCTCCTCCCCACTCGCCGCCAGCTGCCGGAGCGGCGGCTGGTGCGGCAGTTGGTGCAGGCTCGGGGGCCATGGCAGCCACCTTCGGGGTAGCCTTAGCAGCCGGAGCGGCTTTTTTGGGAGCGGGGGTTCCCCAGCCGTCCCCGGAGCCACCCCAGCCGTCAGAAGATTTTTTCTTCTGGGCTACGGCCGGAGCAGCTACCAGAAAGCCACCGAGGAGTAGCAGAGGGAGGATTTGACGAGTCATGAAACAAATGCTAAACAGATTGTTAGAACAAAGGTACGGTGCCCAAAGCGGGCTGGAAATACCCCCTGCACAATTTGGCAGGTTGTTGGCCAGCGGTGGGGTGCTGCCTGGTTACATGAGCGAAGCACTAAGCACGGGCCCAGTGTTTTAGCTAACGGGAGGGGTTGGTTTATCGTTCCCTTTTTCTTGGGCTCGTCGGTATTTTGAGGTCCTGGTACGTAACGCCAGGGCCAGCCGGGGCGAAATTGGTCGGTTTTTCGTTGGTTACCTCCCGCACGTACCGCTCACTAAATCAGCCACCGGGCGGCTACGAACCGGTCTGCATCCGAGCCGCCGTCCTGCTGGCGCAACTATGCTGGCGCAACTACCAGGTAGCGGAAGCCCAGGAATCGTTGGGGGTAGTTGGCGTGGCCGGGCTGGCCACCGAAGCTGGCATCGCCAGCGGGTGGCCATTGTAGTCGGTACTGACGCCCCGGTGCGGGGCCGTGTTCATGCCCGGGGCTAGCATCACGCCCGAGGAGGCCATCATGGGGTCAGTGGAAGTGGTACGGACCGAGCGGGGGCGGTACGACTTGCCCCGGGCCACGGGGCGGCCGTTGTAGTCGGTGCTCACGCCGCGGTAGGGCGAGGAACTCATGCCCGGCGCTATCATCACCCCGGAAGAGTGCATCATGGCATCATCAGCGGCAGTTTCGGGGGCAGTTTCGGGGGCAGTTTCTGTGGCAACCGCAGTGGCGGGGGTGGTCCACTCGGGCTGTACCTGTGGCCAGTTCCAGCCATCGGTGGCGGGTGCTACGCTGGTGTTGGTGCTTTTAACTGTCTGGGCCTGGGCCCGGGGCGCACTCAGGAAGGCAGCGGCCACGGCCGCGGCGAAAAACAGCTTTTTCATCGGAGGGAAAGTAAAAAGTGGGAAACGAGCGGCCCGGTAACAGACCAATAGCAGCGGCGAGCCAGCGGGTGGCGCCCCACATCCGGCAGTTGAAAAAGTCGTTGCTGATTCCGGACTTTGCAGCAACCATACCAACTTTGCCCCAAGTGGCTCCTTGGCACCCTACTCCTTTTTTCAACCGATTGATTTTCAACTTCCTGCTATTTCCTGTTGGCAGCTCTTTCGGTCACCATCGGCATTCGCCCTACCTTTGCCGGCATGATGCAGGAAACCATTGCCCGGGTACGGTTGGAGATTGAAGCCTACGACCTCGCCACGGCGGAACAGCTCGACCAGTTCCGCATTGCTTACACCGGCCGCAAAGGCCAGCTGGCCGACCTGTTCGACCAACTCAAAACCGTGGACCCGCAGGACCGCCGGGCCGTGGGCCAGGAGCTCAACCAGCTCAAGCAGCTGGCGTTGGCCCGCTTCGAGGAGCGCCAGCAGCAGCTGGAAGCCGCTACCGCCAACGCCCCCGCCGACCCCACCTTCGACTATACGCTGCCCACCGTTCCCCAGGCCCTGGGCACCCGCCACCCGCTGAGTCTGGTGCGCGAGGAAATCGTGCGGATTCTGGCTCGCATTGGTTTCAACGTGGCCGAGGGACCCGAAATCGAGGATGACTGGCACAACTTCACCGCCCTCAACTTCCCCGAAAATCACCCTGCCCGCGATATGCAGGACACGTTTTTCGTGAAAAGCGAAGGTCTGACGCCGGAGGGTTCAGAGCAAGATGCCAAATCTCCGGCGAGCTATCTGCTCCGCACCCATACCAGCCCGGTACAGGTGCGGGTGATGCAGGCCCAGCAGCCACCTATCCGCAGCATCATGCCCGGCCGGGTGTACCGCAACGAGGCCATTTCGGCCCGGGCCCACATGATGTTTCATCAGGTGGAGGCACTCTTTATTGATGAGAACGTGAGCTTCGCCGACCTCAAGCAGACGGTCTACTATTTTGTGCAGGAGCTGTTTGGTGCTGAGGTGCAGGTACGGTTCCGGCCTTCGTTTTTTCCTTTCACTGAGCCCTCAGCCGAAATCGACATCACCTGCCTGATTTGCAAAGGCAAGGGCTGCAACATCTGCAAGGGCACGGGCTGGGTTGAAATCGGGGGCAGCGGCATGGTCGATCCGGCCGTGCTGGAGCAGTCAGGCATCGACCCCGAGCGCTACTCGGGTTACGCCTGGGGCATGGGCATCGAGCGTATTACGATGCTCAAATACCAGATCAAAGACCTGCGCCTGTTCACCGAAAACGACCTGCGCTTCCTGCGACAGTTTGAATCGCTGATTTAGGTTGCCTGACCTGCTTTCACTGATTTTTTGGTGGGCTGACGCTGTTACGCTCACAATCTACTGGCCCGCTTCACCTTTTTTACTCTCCTGCTGATGACTGCTACCGCCGCTACCGCCCCCAATTTGCCCATTAGTATCGCGAAAGTGGCCATCGTGGGGGCGGGCACCATGGGGTTGGGCATTGCGCAGGTCTGCGTGCAGCACGGGCTGCCCACTATCCTGTTCGACATCAACGCCGACATGCTGCCCAAGGCCCGGCAGGCCATTGCGGACGGGCTGGGTAAATTGGTAGAGAAGCAGAAAATCACGGCTGCCGACCGGGAGGATGCGTTGGCCCGCCTTACCCTGACTGACCAGCTCGACAACGTACAAGCCGACCTGATTGTGGAGGCCGTGGTGGAGCGGCTCGATGTAAAGCAGCAGTTGTTTCAAAACCTAGCCAAGTGTAATCCGACTACTACCATTTTCGCTTCCAACACGTCGTCGTTGCCCATTACGCGGCTGGCGGCGGGCATCCCGCACCCCGAGCGGGTGGTGGGTCTGCACTTCTTCAACCCGGCCCCCATCATGAAGCTGGTCGAAATCATTAGCGGCGTGGCCACCTCCCCCGCCGTGGCCGATGCCATGTACGCCCTAGCCGAACAGCTCGGCAAGCGCCCCGTGCGGGCGGCCGACGCGCCGGGTTTCATTGTGAACCGGGTGGCCCGCCACTACTACGTGGAAGGGCTGAAGCTAGCGGAGGAGCAAGTCGCCCCCCTGGAAGTTATCGACGAG
>NZ_NIRR01000051.1 GCF_002204745.1 Hymenobacter amundsenii | reverse complement strand
GTAATTGACGTGGCTGCTGAGCAGAAATTGGCCGTAAAGCTGCACCGTGACTTTCATGCTTTTTTACTTCAATTTAACCCTTTTGCGTAAGTCCTAATTCAGTTGGATATAGTGGTTTTTGTAGCATGCAATAGGTTTGAAAAGGATTTCATGGTACAAGATCCCCCTAAAAGTGCGTCAGCTAAAATCACCAGTCAGGCAACCTAGCTCAAAATTCGCAACGAGTCGGCGTGGATGAGTTGGGAGCCCTGGTAACGGTTTTCGCGGGGGCCGTTTTCGAGGTTGAGTACACCGCGGGGGCAGGCTGTGGAGCACATGCCGCAACCCACGCAGGAGGCCCGGATAATGGGCTCGCCGCGCTGGGCGTACTGCTTGACATCAATACCCATTTCGCAGACATTGGAGCAGTTGCCGCAGCTGATGCACTGGGCCCCGTTGGTGGTAATGCGGAAGCGCGAGAAGTGTTTCTGAATGAGGCCCAGGTAGGCGGCCATGGGGCAGCCGAACCGGCACCATACCCGCGCCCCCATCAAGGGGTAAAATCCCACCCCAATCACGCCCGAAAACACCGAGCCGATGGCGAAGCCGTAGGCCTTGCTCAGGGGCTGGGTGATGCCCTGCAGGGCCGGCACCGCGCCCGAAGCGCCCACCCAGAGCAGGGCCGTGACGAGAATAATCAGCCCCAGCACCGTGTAGATGATGCGTACTTCCCAGCGCCAGGCCGTGCGGCTTTTATCGGAGAGCTGGCGGTAGGGGTCGCCGGCGGTTTCGGCCAGGCCGCCGCAGCCGCATACCCACGAGCAGTACCAGCGCTTGCCAAAAAAGTAGGTGAGCACCGGCGTGGCCACGAAGGAAATAACGGCCGTCCAGAACATCATGAACACGCCCAGCGCCGGCCCGCCATCCTTGAGCAGGTAGCCCACGGTATCGGGGAAAAGATAGTCGTATTTGAGGGGCCAGAAGTAGCTGAAGTAGAACTCGGGCCGCTGAAACGCCAGCAGCAAGCCCGGCAACAGAAACGCAAACCCGAGCTGAAAGAACATCAGCGAGCCAGTCCGAATGAGGTGGTAGGGCGAGCTACGGTACTTCCAGAGGGCCCGGGCGCCCATCAGCAGAATGGCCAGCGTGTAGAAGGTGCCGTACAGAAACCACTGGTCGGAAGGCTTATTTCGCAACGCCTTACTAAACGGGTCGAGGGCGTGCACGAGCTGGTTGAGTGGCCCGTAACTGCCCTGGCCGTTGTCGGAGCTAAACCAGTAGAGGATGACGTAGAAGCCCGTGAGCACGATGCCCGTAATCCAGGCTACGGCCCCGCGGCTGGTGCTGGCCCGCAGCCAAAGGTTGTGGTTGTAGACGCCCTCCGGCTGGTGACCGTACTTCCAGGCGGCCCACCCCAAGGTGCCGGCACTAATCAGGGCCAGGGCCCCGAAAAAGCACCAGCGGGCCCGCTCGGCATCGGCGTCGAAGGCCACGGGTAGCAGCAGCAGCAACCCCAGCGCCACCAGCGTAAGCAGCAGCTTTTCGAGGCCCGCTACTTCGGGAACGGGCGCATCGGCGGTCAGCGTTTGGGGAGAAGTCATTTGGTAGTGCTTGGTTTCGGAAGTGTCTGATTAAGAGAACGTCATGCTGAGTGCCCTGGCTCCATGCGCCACATGCTCAGCATGACGTTCTGCCTAATACCTAATGATGATGGTGGTGGCCGTCGTTGGGTTTGCCGAATAGGTTGAGCAGCGTGCCGACTACGTAGAGGCCCAGCCAGCAGAAGTACAGGTAGTGGTACCCCTCGGGGCGGGGCTGGCCCAGCCAGCTAATGATAAGCTGGGCCGCGCCGCTCATGATGGCGCCCACGATGGCGATGTACTGAAAGCTGTTGAGGGCGCTGGGGTGGTAGAGTTTGTTGAAATCCATGGTCGGGAATTAATCAGCGGGAAGCGGAAGCAGGGGCGGTGCAGGCCGCAGCCGCCGGGAGCTGCTATACGCGAAACAGGCCCTTGCGGCGGCGCAGCTGCACGGCATGGGCCGGAAACTGCTCGTTGAACGCGCCCACAATACCCGCCTCGTGCTGGCGGAAAAACTCGGGGTCGAAGTTGGCCGCGCCCAGGTTGGCGAGCACCTCCGTAACGGGCGTACCGGTCTGCAGCCAGCCAGCCCAGGTGTCGTGGCGGTGGCGCAAGCCCAGCACGTTCAGGCCGGTCACGGCCAGCGAGTCGCGCCGGAAATTGATGCGCAGCAGGTGGTCTTTTTTCGGGTGCTGCCAGCAGAAGCTATGCTCATCGGGGCGGGGCTCAGCGGGCACGCGGCCGTAGGTCTGGTATTCGAGGTCGAAGAACTTGGCCGAGTTGAACCAGAGGCCGCGCTGGTAGGGGCGGGGCGCATCGCAGAGGGCGTAGGCCACGGTTTCGCCCTGCTGGCGGCCGGTGTACCAGAGCTGCTCGACGGCCATTTCGCCGTCGCCGGGCGTGCGTAGCTGGGCACAGTCGCCGGCGGCGTACACATCGGGCAGGCTGGTTTGCAGGTGGGCGTCTACCAGAATGCCCTTGTCGGTATCGAGGCCGGCAACTTGGGCCAGCGTAAGGTTGGGCTGCACCCCAATGGCCAGGCCCAGCCACTGGGCGGGCAGCTCGTCGCCGGCAGTGGTCTGCACGGCCCGCACCCGGCCGCTTTCGTCGGCCAGAATCGTTTTTAACTCGGTTTCGTAGCGGCAGATGATGTGGTGAGCATCGAACTGGCGCTGGACCAGGGCGGCCTCTTCGGGGGGCAGCACCGCGCCCCAGTAGCGGGCGTCGCGGATGAGCATCGTGACCCGGATGCCCTTGGCGGCCAGCATCTCGGCCAGCTCCACCCCAATCAGGCCGCCGCCCACTACCACGGCCTCGCGCACACCTTCCCGGGTGTCGCGGGTCATCTGCTCCAGGTCGGGCAGGGTCACGAAGGTTTGCACGCCGGCCAGCTCGGCGCCCGGCCACTCGCCGCGGCGGCCCACCGAGCCGGTGGCCAGCAGCAGCTTATCGTAGGCCAACTCTGCGCCGGTGCTCAGCTGCACGGTTTTGCGGTCGGCATCGAGGCCGGTAGCCGTGGCCTGCACCAGCTCCAGCTTGTTTTCGGCCCAGAACCAGTCTTCGTAGGGCTTAATGTCCTGGTAGCGCAGGTCGCCCAAGTACACGTACATGAGGGCAGGGCGCGAGAAGTGGTGGGCGCTTTCAGCCGACACGAGCGTGATGCGGGCGGCGGGTTGCAGCTGCCGCGCCGTGCGAGCCGCCGTAACGCCGGTGATGCCGTTGCCGATAATAACGAGGTGCATGGGCAAAAAGAAAAACGAAAGCGCTCCGGGCGGGTTAACTAGCTGTAGCTCGGCGCCGCAGCCGGCGGCCATGCTTAACCCCGGTCGCGGGGCCTGCGTAGAGCTGCAAAGTAACTCCTTTCCACTCAACCCTGCTTTTTATGGCTACCACCAACCAGCCCACCGACGCCAACGAAGAACTCAACTCAAATAAAGAAATCGTCAACGATACCCCGCGTGCTATTCCCGACAACGAGCAGCTGGAGCAGGAGCAGGAGTACAAGGAACTGCTCAGCAACGGCAAGGACGCCTCCGACCCCTCGGCCCAGCGCAACGTGGGAGCCGGCGGCTATACCCAGCGCGCCGACCAGAAGGACCAGCTCGAAAACCTAACTATCCGGGGTGGCGAGGGCGTGCCCCAGGGCGGCAACGACCACTCTGACACCGCCCAGCCCAACACTGGTCCCGGCTTCGATGTGGAAGGCAGCTACGAGATGGGCAATGCCATCCGCAGCCAGGAGCAGAAGTTTGGCGAAGATGCTCCCAGCGGCCCCGCCAAGCCCGCCCAAGATTAACTTTCGGTTCCGCCGTCGCCCAATCGGGCCGGTACCACGCCATTCCTCGCCCGTCTTCTTTCTGGAAGGCGGGCCGATGGTTTATTAGGGAATTCGCAACGGGCGAAGAAGCAGTCGGTAAATTTCGCGGCAAAATTTATTTTCCGTAACGGTATTGATACTAGGCAAAGGTGCCGGTAAACCTATATCTTTAGGAGCCGATGCTGTCAGATTGGGATAAAGGGAAGGCCACAGCCCTTCGACAGCCTCTCGGCCGACGTTTACTTTTCACTTTTTCACTAGCATGAACATGGATGCTCCTACTTCTACTTCTTCCGAGAACGAAAACCCCGTGCCCGACTACCTGAGCCCGGAAGAGGAGCTGTCGTCGGGCAATAACCGGCTGGCCCTGATTGTGGGAGCCATTGTGGTGTTGGTGTTGGTGGGCTACCTGCTGCTGCCGGCCCAGGTAACGCGCCGCATCAGCGCGGCCATGCCGGCTCCGGTTATGGAGCTGGGCGAGGCCACCGTAACGGGCGCACGGGCCTCCGAAGACACGGTGGCCGCTACGGAAGCCGTTGCCGCTGCGCAGCTGGCGGGCCAGCCGGTTGCCGCCACCGTAGCCAAGCCTGCCGCCGCTAACCCGAGCCGTACCACGGCAGCCCCGACTGCCAGCAAAGAAGAAGAGGAAGAGCCCGCCTTGGCCGTAGCTCCTACAGTGCTGCCCGCCGCCCTGGAGCCGGTAGAAGTAGCCCCCACCATGGTCATCATGAACGGCCGGGTGCTTGATGAGAATGGCCGCCCGCTGGCCGGGGCTACCATTATGCTCAGGGGGTCCAAAAGCGTAGCCAGCACCGATGCTGCCGGCAACTACTCGCTCGAAGTACCCGCCAGCGGCGACAACACGCTGCTCTATGGCTACGGCGGCTACGAAGACCAGCTGCTGCGCACCCGCAACGCCAAAAATCAGAACGTTACGCTCGTTCCCAAAGAAACCTCCCGTCGCCGCCGCAAATAAGGCTGGCAGGTTGCGAGTCAGCAAGTAAAAAGTTGGGGCCCGGCTGTTCTTCCGAAAGGAGGATAACCGGGCCCCAGCCTTTTTACTTAATCCAAGCTGCGAGCTAATCCTGGTTATTAGTTCGCAACTTGGGTTACTCGCTGACTCGCCAACGCTTTAATTTTCTAACTTCTTAAACCGGTTGCGGAACAGGTAGTATACCGGTACGCCCAGGGCCACGAGCAGCAGGCCGCGCTGGGCGAATTTGGAGTTATCGGGGTCAGTCAGCAGGATGAAGCAGAAGGTGGAGGCCAGCCCGATGTAGAGCAGCGGCACCACCGGGTAACCCCAGGCCCGGTAGGGGCGGGGTGCCTCGGGGCGGGTGCGGCGCAGCACGAAAATGCCGATGATGGTGATGACGTAGAACAGAATCACCGAGAACATGACGTAGTTGAGCAGCTCGCCATAAGAACCCGACAAACACAGCAGCGAAGCCCAGGCGCACTGCCCCCACAGGGCCACACCCGGTACGCCGGCCTTATTGAGGCGGGCCATGCCCCGGAAAAATACGCCGTCCTTGGCCATGGCGTAATAGGCGCGGCCGCCCGAAAGCAGAATGCTGTTGTCGGCGCTGAAGGTGCTGATCATGATGAGCACGGCCATGACGTAGGCCCCAGGCGCACCCAGGATGCTTTCGGCCGCCGCCGTGCCCACGCGGTCGTCGGTGGCATACATGATGCCGCGGCCCAGTACGTCGGCCGCGTTAGGGTCGCCTTGCAGGGGCAGCACCAGCAGGTACACCACGTTGATGAGCAAGTAGAGGCCCGTGACGATGCCCGTGCCCAGGGCCATGCTGAGCACGATGGTGCGCTCGGGCTTCACGATTTCGTCGCCCGCGAAGCCGATGTTATTCCAGGCGTCGGAGCTGAACAACGAGCCCGTCATGGCCAACCCGATGGCCGTAACCAGCGCGGCCACCGTCAGAGGCGTGCCCTGGCCGGTAGCGTTGAAGCTTGCGGCCTGCCAGATGTGCTGGAAGTTCTGGCTCAGGGCCTCGTGCTTGATGCCCAGAAACACGCCCGACAGAATCAGCAAAGCCAGGGCTACAAGCTTGGTGCTGCCGAACACGTTGGAAATGAATTTGCCGGCCCGCACTCCGCGCGTATTGATGTAGGTCAGAAACACCAGCATGGCAATGGCCAGCAGCTGTACGCTGCTGAACTTAAAGGAGCCCAGCATCGGCAGGTTCTTGACTTCGAGTAGCACGGTGCTTTCCGAAAACCAGGGGATGAGCACGCCGGTAAAGCGGGCAAACGCCACGGCCACGGCCGCAATAACGCCGGTCTGAATCACGAGAAACAGCGTCCAGCCGTACAGAAAGGCTACCAGCTTGTTGTAGGCCTCGCGAAGGTACACGTACTGCCCACCCACCTTCGGGAACATCGACGACAGCTCGCCGTAGCTCACGGCCCCGGCCAGCGTAATCACGCCCGTCAGCAGCCAAACCACCAGCAGCCAGCCGGCCGAGCCTACTTTGCGGCTGATATCGGAGGAAACGATGAAAATACCCGAGCCAATCATGCTGCCCGAGACAATCATGACGGCGTCGAACAGCGTAATGGCCCGCTGGAAATGGCCCTGCTTTTCGGACATATAGTAAAGGAAGAAAGGGAATGGGGGCCGGAAGATAGCGAATGGGCGAATGAGGGAACGGACGAATGGGCGAATGGGTGCGTCATTTGTTGTCCTGAGCGGAGCAAAGGACCTGGCAGGCAGCAGTGGCTTGATTGCTAGCTACCACTTCTCCTCAAGTCCTTTGCTCCGCTCAGCATAACAAAGCCACTTCACGCATTCACCACTACTCCGGCCCGATTGCCTATTTTTGCTCATCTCACCCCCCTTGCTCCCGGGTTTCCCGCATGTCGAACCGCGTTCTGGTATTTCTGACGATCCTGCTGCTGCTGCTTACAGCGCTGGGCTCCTATGTGTACTACCGCCGCACGGTGGCCCGCCAGCCCGTCGACCCCTGGACCCTGGTGCCCGACGACGCGGTACTGGTGGCCGTGACGCGCGACCATCCCACGCTGGTGCGCCACCTCAAGGAAACCCAGGTCTGGGACAACCTGACGGCCGTGCGCTACTTCCAGCAGGTGGAGGAAAACCTGACGCTGGTAGACAGCCTGACCGGGGGCCGCGACGTGCTGTTGCGGTTTCTGGGCCGCAAGCGGGTACTTACGTCGGTCCACGTGACGGGCCCCGACCGGTTCGATCTGCTGTTTCAGGTGCCCATCGGGAGCGTGCGCGAGTACCGGCAGGTGCGCGGGCTGCTCGAAGGCCTGGGCCGCGACGCCCGTTACCGGGTAACCACCCGCGACTATGAGGGGCAGGTGCTGACTGATCTGCGCCGCACCGACGCGGAGGATGACGAGCCCGGCCAGGCCGCCGGCCTGACGTTGTTTAACTACCGTAACCAGCTCGTTTTTAGTAGCAACGTGAAGCTGGTGGAAGCCTCGGCCCGCCGCCTCACGCGCCCCGAAGCGCCCACCGTGGCGGCCGATTTTCAAAACATCGACTACTTCCGGCTCCGCGACGTGGATGCCACGCTGCTGCTCAACCAACGCCGGTTGCCCCAGCTGCTGGGCGTGTTTTTCCGCTCCGAGCTGACGCCCGAAATTGCCGCCGTGGCCAGCCTGGCCCGCAACGAAATGACGGAAATGCGGCTGGCGGGCAATAAGGTGGTCTTCAATGGATTCGCCAACCCCGAAACGGCCCGCGACGGGCTGCACCAGAAGCTAGTGGGCCAGCCTGCCCAGCGCCTGGGCATGGCCGAAGTGCTGCCGCTACGGGCAGCACTCGTGGTGCACATGGGTCTGGGCCCGGCTGCCGTGCTGCGCGGCCCCCGCCGCACCCGCACCGTGTCCGACTCGCTGGCTCCCGCCGTGCAGCCGTTGCTCGATAGCCTGACCGCCCAACTCGGGCAGGAAGTGGCGCTGTGCTACCTGAGCACGGTTTCGGCCCGGCAGCGGCCGGGCAAGCTGGCACTGGCTTACACCACCAATCCGGCCCGCGTAACGGCGCTGCTGGGCCAGCTGCGGCGGGCGGTGGGGGCCAGCCCGTCGTTTGGAAAGGTAGGCCCTTACCAGCTGTACCAGACCGGCGTGGGCGAGCTGCCCCGGGAGCTGCTGGGGCCCTTGTTTCAGGGATTCGAGCAGCCGGTGGTGGCCCAGGTGGGCAACTACCTGGTATTCGCCGACGACGAAGCCGCCCTGCGCTTATACCTAGCCGACGTGGTGGCGGGCGAAACCTGGAGCCGCTCGCCCACCCAGGTGGCCTTTTTGCAGGAACTTCAACCCCTGGCCCGCCTGCGGGTGCTGCTCGATACGCGCAACTGCTGGAACCTGCTGTTGCGGGGCCTGCAGGAAGAGCGCCGGGCCAGCCTGCTGCGCAACGAAACCCTGTTTAAGCGGTTCCCGCAGGTGGCGTTGCAGTGGGTGCCCCCGCTCAACGAGCAGGAGGCCGGGGCCCAGTACTTCACCCAATTCGTGCTGCGCCACCCCGCCGAGGGCCCGGCCGAAGCCCGGCCCCAGAACGCCGACGGCACGGGCAGCGTGCTCGATTTTAAAGTTCCGCTGAGCAGCTCGCCCGAAGCCGTGCTGGTGGCGGGGGCCAAATTTCCGGGCGTGCTGGTGCAGGACACGGCCCACGTGCTGCACTACGTAACGCCCGAAAACGTGGTGGCCTGGTCCGATTCGCTGCCCGGGCCGCTGGTGGGCCCCACCGTGCGGCTGCCCGGGGCTACGGGCTTCCTGCTGGCCACGCCCCGCTACCTGTTCGAGTACAACAACCGGGGCCAGTTGCAACCCAACTTCCCACTCAACCTGCCCGATACCGTGCGCGCCACCTCCCTGAGCGTCTCGCCGGCCGCGCGCCAAGCCGGGCCGCGCCGCCTGCTGGTGGCCGGGGGCGGCGGCAACCTGTTTCTGTATGACACCCGGGGGCAGATATACGCCGGCTGGCAGCCCAAGCAGCTGGAGTTCCGGCTGGCCGCGCCCCCGCAGTATCTGCTTGTTGATGGCCGCGACGTGGTGCTGGTTTTGCTCGAAAACGGCTACGTGTACGCCTTCGACCAGGCCGGCGGGGCCTACCCGGGCTTCCCAATTAGCATGGGCGCCCGGCTGGCCAGCGGGGCGTTGGTGGAGCCCGGCCCTACGCTGCGCCGCACCCGCCTCACGGTGGTTAGCCAGCACGGCGAGCGGGTAACCTTCAATTTGAGCGGCGACGTGGTGGCCCGGCGCCGGGTGGCTACCTGGAGCCGCGAGTCGCGCTTCCGCCTCATTCCCGACCAGCGCCAGCGCACCTACGTGGTTTCCCGCGAAGACGGCGGCCGGCTCACGCTCTTCGACCCCAATGGCAACGCCCTGCTCAGCCAGTCATTCCTGACCACCGCTCCACGCTCGATTCAATACTTCGATTTCGGCCCCGACCGCCAGGTGTACGCCCTCACCGAAACCGGCCCCGCCAAAGCCTACCTCTACGATGCCCGCTTCCGCCTTATCGGCGGCAAGCCCTTCGACAGTACCACGCCCCGCATCGACCTCACCTACAACCCCGTCACCAGCACCTTCCACCTGTTCCGCGTCAACGGCAAAGAGCTACGCCGCACCGATATCAAGGTAGACGAGGTGAAGGTGGTGAAGGCCAAGAAGTGAGTGGGGTGTTAGTGAGTGAAAAAATTGTCATGCTGAGCGAAGGCGGAGCCGGAGTCGAAGCATCTCTACCGCAATGCTAATTCTACTCTCTGCAACGAAGCGGTAGAGATGCTTCGACTCCGCTCAGCATGACGGGCTTTTACCCTACCCACTCACTTGTTCGTCAGCCAGCCTTTCCGATAAAAATATATCAGCTGGAAGACGACGATAAAGGCCAGCAGGGCCAGTAGTGCGGGGTAGCCCCAGGGGCTGTAGAGCTCGGGCATGTTAAGGTGGTTGATCTGGCCGTTGGGGCCTTCGCGCTGGAAATTCATGCCGTAGAGGCCCACAATGAAGCTGAGGGGAATGAAAATACTGCTGATGATGGTCAGTACCTTCATCACCTCGTTGGCCCGGTTGCTCTGGTCCGACATGTAGAGGTCGATGAGGCTGCTCACGGTTTCGCGGTAGCTCTCGGCCAAATCCAGGGCCTGAATGGCGTGGTCGTAGCAGTCCTTGAAAAATACCTTGATTTCTTCGGGTACATCTTCGTCGGGCATGCGCAGCAGTTCGGCAATTTTCTCGCGTTCGGGATACACCAGCCGGCGAAAGCGCACGATGTCCTTTTTTACGTGCAGAATACGGTTGAGCACCCGGCGGTCGGAGCGGCCCTGAAAAATGCGCTCCTCCAGTGTTTCGAGGTAGTCGCCGATGGCCGCCATGGTGGGGTAATAGTGGTCGAGCACTACGTCGGTGAGGGCGTAGGCTAGGTAGAGGGGCGAGTGGCGGCGCAGGTTGGTGCGGCCCATCCGCAGGCGCACCCGTACTGGCTCCAAGCAGTCGTCGTAGTCGTCCTGGAAGGTGAGCACGTAGTTGGGGCCAGTGAAAATGGAGAGCTGGTCGTCCTCAATATCGAGCTGGCGCGTGAACTCGGTCATGCGCGAGACCAGGAACAGGCCGTCGTCGGTTTCCTCCACCTTGGCCCGCTGGTAGTCGCTGAGCACGTCCTCCATTTGCAGCGGATGAATGCGAAAATCGGCCTGGAGACTCTGGATCAGGTCGAGGTCGCGGTAGCCGCGCACGTCAATCCAGTGCTTCTTTTCGGGGTGCTTATGGAAGAAGTGCAGCAGCTCGTCGTAGCTGGCGTATTCGTGTTCGTGGAAGTAGTCCTCGTCGTAGCTGGTCAGGATCAGGCGCGGGGGCAGCGCGTCGTCGCGGATGATGAGCGTACCGGGGCGCTGGCCAATCTGCTGCTCGCGCAGCAGGCGGGCGGCTTCCATTTCGGCCAAATCGGCCTCCGAAAGCTGGTCATCCTCGTCTTCCTCGTCCTCATCAGTTGGGTTGAGCAGGGGCGGAGTGGGCAGAGGCGTAGCGGCGGAGGCGGGGGACATCATCGGGCGAGGAGAAAAAGCGGAGGGCCGGGCAGTTTACGGGATTTTGGCGAAAAAGTCATCCGGTGGCCGGGCCAACTTCAAACTGGCTTCGGCCCGTTACTGCAGGGCCCCGAAGGTACGCCGTTTCGTGCCGGTGCCGGTTTCGGCAAACCGGCCGCTGCCAGCCGTCCAGGCCCGGAAATCGTTGTACTTTTGCCTTTCGCCTTCTGTTCTGCCCTTGTCCGCGCTGCCGCCCTCCCTCGTTTCTGCCCCCGTGTTGCCGCTGCTTGTGCCGTTGTCCGGCGCGGCGGCCGGCCATTACGCAGTGCGGGTGCTGGCGGGCGCCGCCCCCGCGCCGATGCTGCCGCTGGCCTACGTGCCCTGGCTCTACCTCACGCCCGCCCACCAGACCCTGCAACAGCAGCCGGGCGAGGCCCTGCATTTCTTTCTGGAAGACACCCGGGCCGGCCAGACCGTGGCCCAGCTGCCGGTAGCCTGGGACCCCGCCGAGCGGGCCGCCCGCAGCCCCTGGCGGGCCCCGTTCGGGGCCGTACAAACAGCTCCCGACCTGCCGGCGGACGTGCTCCGGGCGTTTCTGGAGGTGGTCGAAACTACGCTGCTGGCCCACGGTGTCGGTTCGCTCACGCTGCGGCCCCACGCCTTCGCCTACGAGCCCGCCGCCAGTGCCCGTCTTACTGCCGTGCTCACGGGATTGGGCTACCACATCGCTCCGGTTGAGCTCAACAGCTACCTGCCCCTCAACCGCGACTACTCCACCCACCTGCACCCCTCGGAGCAGCGCCGGCTGCGCAAGTGCGCGCGGCACGGTCTGCGCTTCGAGCAGGAGCCCCCGCTGCTGCTGCTGCCGCTGGCCTACGAGTTTATCCACCGTTGCCGCCAGGAGAAGGGCCAGCCCCTGAATATGTCGCTGGAGCAGCTGCAGGAGCTGTTTCGGGGGCTGCCGCGCCACTGCTTCCTGTTTTCGGTGCGCGATGCGGCCGGCGAGTGGGCGGCGGTTTCGGTGGCCATCCAGGTGCGCGCCGACGTACTCTACCACTTTCTGCCCGCCAGCCCGCTGGCCTACAACCACCTGAGCCCGATGGTGCTGATGAATGCCGGCCTGCATGCCTTTGGCCGGGCCAGCGGTATGCGCCTGCTCGACCTGGGCATCTCGGCTGTCCCGGCCGGCGTCGACCAGTCGCTGCTGCGCTTTAAAAGTCATATCGGCGGCGTAACGGGCCTTAAGCTCACGTTTTCCAAGCAGCTGGGCATGAGTGATTCGGTGAATGAGTGAATCGTACTCTCATCCTCCTGAGTGGAACGAGAGGCCCTTACCCACCCCGTGCCTCCTGGTTCAGGATTTTTCGCTCCGCTCAGGATAAGAGCACCTTTGCTTAATTCACCCATTCACTCACCGATGTCTGATACCCAGCCCGAACCCCGGAGCGCCGTTGTGGGGCGGCTACTGCGTGGGTCGGCGGCTTCGGGGGTAGCTGTGGCGGCGCGGGCGGCGGGGGCGTTGGTGCTCAATAAGCTGCTGGCCGTGTACGGTGGGCCGGGCGGCCTCACGCTGCTGGCCCACTTTCAGAACCTACTGGCCCTGTTTACCACTCTGCCCACCGATGGCACGCACGTGGGCCTGGTGAAATACCTGGCCCCGTTGCGGCCTGGCTCGGGGCGCTACCGGGTCTGGCTGGGGGCGGCGCTGCTGCTCAACACTCTCGCCGTGGCGCTGGCGCTGGGAGCGCTGCTGCTGGTGCCGGGGGCAATGGTGGGCGTGTTTGGCGAAGGAATTGGCTGGAGCCTGTTATTCGGGCTGGGATTAACGCTGCTGATCGGCCATGCTCTACTGATTGCGGTGCTGCTGGCAGCGGGCCGTCTGTGGTCCTACGCGGGCCTGACCGCGCTGCTGAGTCTGCTTGGGCCGCTGGCCCTGGCCGCCGTGCTGCTGGGGCAGGGTGGCAGTGTGCCGCAGGCGCTGCTGGCTTACTTGGCGGGGCAGGGGCTCACGCTGCTGCCGGCTGCCTGGGTAGCCTCGCGGGCCGGGCTGCTGCCCCGGTTGCGAGGACGCATCAGCCGCCTGGCCCTACGTGGGCTGGGGCGCTTTCTGCTGATGGCTCTGAGCGTACTACTATTTTCCAAAGCCGTTGATTTTGGGCTGCGCGAAGTCCTGATCCGGCAGTTCGGGCTGGCCGCCACCGACCTCTGGCAAGCCGTAGCCAAGCTCTCCGACAACTATACCATGGTGTTTTCGGCGCTGGTGGGCAGCGTGTACTACCCGCGCCTGGCCGCCCTCAGCACCCGTCCCCGCGAGCAGGGCCGCTTCGTGTGGCTGGTACTGCGGCTGCTGGCTCCGGCCCTGGTGGTGGGACTGGGGGCCATCTGGCTGGCGCGCAACTGGCTACTACCGCTGCTGTTTGAGCCGCGCTTTGCCGCCGCCGGCTTCCTGCTCGGTCCCCAACTGCTGGCCGACTGGCTTAAATTCCTGACCTGGACGCTGTTTTTCCTGTTCACGGCCCGGGCCCAGGTGGGGCGTTACGTGGCGGTGCAAGCCAGTTCGGCGGCGCTGTTTGCTCTGCTGCTAGCTGTGCTGCTGCCCCGACTGGGGCTGCTCGGCGCGCCCCTGGCCCAGGCAACCCGGTACGCGCTGCTGCTTGGCGGGGGGCTGTGGTTTTTCCGCCGCGACATCAGGGGCTGACGGGCAAGTTGCTGGGAGGTGATTTGCACTTCGGAATCTACTTTGTACCACCGAACCAGTTGGGAATTTACAGCCAGCAAGCCACCGAAAAATAGCCGCTCACGTTAAAATTAATTGCTTTTTTCCTTAGCTCATTAAGTCCTAAAGGCCGTATTTTTCTTAATTCAAACAAATGCCCCTCGTTACCATCGTCGCCCTCTGCTTCAACCATGCCCGGTTTCTGGAAGCGGCCCTGGATTCCATTCTGGCCCAGACTTACCCGCATCTGGAGGTGATTATGGTAGACGATGCCAGCACCGACGGCAGCGCCGACATACTACGCCGTTACGCCGCCCAGAACCCGAGCTGGCAACTGCTGCTTCTGCCCGAAAACGTGAACAACTGCCGGGCCTTCAACCTGGCCCTGGCCCGCACCACGGGCGAATTCGTGATTGACTTTGCTACCGACGACGTGCTGCTGCCCGAACGCGTGGCCCAACAGGTGGCGCACTTCGCCCAGGCTGGTTCCCGCTGCGGCATGGTGTACTCCGATACCGAACTGCTCGACGAGGCGGGGCAGTTCGTGCGCCACTATTACCGCCGCGACGCCCAGGGCCGGCTCCACCCACCCCCCGCCTCAGGCGAGGTGTTTGCCGACGTACTGGCCCGCTACTTCATCAGTGCCCCCACCATGATGATGCGCCGGGCCACCTTGCAGGCCCTCAACGGCTACGACGAAACCCTGAGCTACGAGGACTTCGACTTCTGGGTGCGGGCCAGCCGCGACTGGGAGTTCCGCTTTTTCGACGTGGTAACGACCCGGAAACGACTGCACCCACGCTCCAAATCGGCGAGCAGTTACCGCCGCCACGATCCTCATCTGGCCTCCACCATCGTCATCTGCCGCAAGGCGCTGGCCCTATGCCGCACCCCGGCAGAGCGAGCTGCCCTGGCGGTACGGGTGCGTTGGGAGCTACGCCAAGCCGTGCGCTACCGCAGCCGCCCCGAAGCCCGCGAGTTATATAAGCTACTCCAGAAAATGCAGGCCGTAAGGCCGCTGGATTGGGCGTTGAGAAGGTTGAGTTAGGTTTGAGAGGTGAGAAAGGGAACGTCATGCTGTGCGAAGGCGCAGCATCTCTACCGCAGTGGTAATCCCGACGCCTGAGTTGGCGCCGCAACGAAGCAGTAGAGATGCTTCGGCTCCGGCTTCGGCTCCGCTCAGCATGACGTTCCCTTTCTCGCTTCTCACCTCCTCCTTCCAAAAACCTCGTACAGCTCTACTGGCCCATCCTGGGCTACCAGGCGGCGGCGTGGGTACCAGCTCAACACCGAATCGGGGGAGTAGCGGATGAGCTTGCGGGTGAGTTCGTCGTTGGAGAGCGTGGCGCGGTTGAGCAGCAGCCAGGCCGGTTGCGCGGGGCTGATGCGGATGGAGTCGCGGGCCCAGTAACGGCGGAAGCGCAGGCCTGCTGGCACCCGGAATCCGTAGCTGAAATCGTAGTTATCAATCAGAAAGTCGTCGACCAGCAACGTGCCCCGGGTTGGCCGGTTTGGGTGCTGGGCCAGCAGCCGGGCCTGCGCGGAGTGGGCCGAAACCGCCGGCTTGCGCATGAAATAAACGGGCCGCACGGCCAGCGCCAGCGCCACAACGACCACCGTAGCGGCGGCGAGCCGGGCCGAGCCCAGCCGCGGCCAGACAGCCGCTAAACGGGGCCACGACCGACTCAACCCCACGCCCAGCAGCCAGAGGCCCGGTAGCACATACACTACGGCCACGGCGGTGCGCAGCCAAACCGCCATCAGCACCAGCGCCAAGCCCACGGCCACCGCCCGCCACCTGCTGCTACCCGCCGCTACGAGCCGTTTCAGCCCAAAACCGGCTGCCAGGGCCAGCGGCGGCAGCAGGGGCGTGGTCATGCGTGGTAGCAGCGTGATGGGGTTGTACTGGCTGAGCGAGGTGCTGCCGAACCAGTACAGGGCCAGCGTAATGGCCGCCAGCATCAGCCAGAAGCGGCGGTCGGGGGCTTCGGCCGACCCCGGCGCTGGGGTATGCACCGGGGCCGGCCGACCCAGGGCAGCGGCGGCCAGCGCCAGCATCAGCCCCAGCCCGATACCCACGAAAAACCCCAGTGGTTGGGTGGTCAGGCGGCTTAGCAGCGCGGCCCGGTTGCCGGTGAGGTAGTTGTTGTCTTTGAGAAACTCATTGGTCTGCTCAATCAAGTGGAGGCGGTATAGCGCATCGTGGGTGATGTACTGATAAAAGCCCAGGTAGCCTGTCAGCAGCAGCGCCCCCGCGGCCAGGGCCACGCCCCAGAAGCGGTATTGCCGCCGCTGGGCCAGATCCAGGCCCAGCACGGCCAGGTAGAAGGGGAGGTAGTAGGCAATGGTTTCCTTGCTCAGGAAGGCCGCGAAGCTCAGCAGCGCGAAGCCCAGGCCCCACCATCCAGGTCGGCGGCCCGGTTCGCGGCCCCGCAGCAGCGCGCCCGCCCCAGCCAGGGCCCAAAACATTAGAATGTTGTCGGGGTAGAGGTAGTTGGTTAAGTTAAGCGTAAAGTAGTGCAGGCCCAGCAGCAGCATAGCCCCGCTGGCTACTACCGGCTCGCGCCGCCCATACAGCCCATAAATCAGCCCGGCGCAGCCCAGCGTAGCCAGCAGTGGCCAGAGCGTGGCACTGATGATGTTGACCCCGAACAACGCAAAAAAGCCCGCGACGGGCCCGAAAATCAGCCACCGCTCGTGCAGCGGGTCGTGCAGCAGGCCTTGGGGGTCGGGGGCAAGGCGGAAGGTGCCGGCCAGCAGTTGGTGGGCATAGCGGGCGTAGTAGTAATCGTCGAGGGCGTAGAGCCCTTCGTGGGTAAGCAGGAAGTAAGCGCCGGTAAAAAGGATGACGAACAGCAGCGTCAGGGCCGGCAGGCGGGCAAGCAAATTATTCACGCCCGCAAGGTAACGGTGAATGAGTGAGTTGGTGAATGAATGAGTTGGTCATGTTGCGCATGTGGCAGCTAGAGCCAGGGTGCGGAGCCGGAATTGAAGCATTGCTACCATAGTGGCATGCCACGGAGCCGTAGAGCAATGCTCCGACTCCGCTACATTTACCCGTTCACTCATTCACCGCTACCTTGCGGCCGATGCGGTACCGGCTCTGGATTTTATTGCTGCCTTTATTGCTGCTGCTGGCGGCGGGCTGGGGGCTGGGCTACTACTACGAAACCAACGACGACCTGACCATCGTGGCCCTGCTGCGCGGAACCACGGCCGCCGCCCCGGTTTCCGATCTGCACCTTTACTTTCATGGCTATGCCGCGCTCTGGAGCTGGCTCTACGCGGCTGCCCCAGCGTGGCCCTGGTACGGGCTCACGCTCTATGGGCTGCTCTATGCGGCCACCGTGCTCGGGGCGGCGGTGCTGTGGCGGGTGCTGCGGGCCCGGACGGGCGTAGGTGCGGCGCTGGCGCTGCTGGTGCTGTTCTGGATGGTGGGCTGGCTCGAACACGGTTTCTGGTTCAACTACGTGCGGGTGCCGCTGTTGCTGGCCGGTGCGGGCGTGCTGTTTGCCGCCCAGCGGGCTCCGGCCCGTTGGGCACTGCTGGTGGGGGTGCTGGCTTTTGGGTTGAGCTGGCTGATCCGGCCCAGCGCGGCCGTGCTTGGCTTTGTAGTGGCTTTGCCGGGCGCGTGGTACTTGGCTGGCCGCCGGGTCGGACCCATCGTGGCCGGCGCGGCGGCGTGGGCGGTACTCGGGGCACTATGGCTCCACCTCACCTGGAGCCCCCAGGCGGCCACCTTCCGCCGCCTCGACGTGCTCAAGTCCAACCTCAACGACTTCCAGCTGGCCGCTCCGCCCCGTGGCCCGCTCCGCCCCGCCGACAGCCTTGCCCTGGCTGCCGCCCAGGCCTGGCAGCTCGGCGATTCTACCCTGGTTAATGAAGCCTCATTGGACCGGGTGGCGCCTTTCCGACTCGGCTACTTCCTGCGCCATACCGCGCCCGCTAAACTCGTAGCGCTGGCCCGCCAACTGCCCCGCGACTATTTTCCACTGCTGCTACTGCTGGCCGCCACCGGGACACTAGTGTTGCGGGCGGGGGGCGGCCACCGGGGATTTTGGCTAGTGCAGGCCGGTTATGCGGGGCTGCTGCTGGGGCTGGGTACTCTGCTGAAACTGCCGCCCCGTCTGGCCCTGCCGCTGCTCGATTTCTGGGCCCTGAGCAACTTGATCTACCTCTGGCAGCTCCGGCCGCTGCCCCGCCATTCCCTGGCCGTGCTGCTGCTGGTGCTGCTGGCCACCGCCATTCCTTACGGCTATAAAACCCGCCACCGCAGCCAGGTGCTGCCCCAGGAAGCGCGGGCAAACTACGAGCAGCGCGAACGGTTGACCCAGCTTGCGAGAGGCACGCAGATAGTAGTGTCCGATGCCCTGGAGGAGACCTATAAGTCGGCATCACCTTTCACTGAAGGGGTGGTTATGCAGCTTATACCGTATCGTCTTCCCGGGCCGGTCTGGCTCTCGGTGCGGGGCTGGCAGACGCTGCACCCGTCGCAGGTAGCTCTGCGAAAGCAGCTCACCGGCACCCGCGACTTCACCGGGGCGCTCCGGAACCTAGGCCAGCGCACGGACGTAGCATGGTTGCTCACGCCGAAGGCAGCGGCCTTGCTCAACGGCCAGCTGGCCCGGGCCCGGCAGCCCAACGAGCCAGTAGCCTGGTTGGAGCGCCGGAAATGGCCGAAGCGGTTCCCGTACGGCTTCAGCAGCCCTACAAATGGTGTGCATGCCTACCGAATGCGTACAAAATTCCCGCAATTATCTACAAAGGCCAAAATATTGTAAGCTCCACCGGACTTATTACTTCTGCCTCCGGTTGTAGGAATAATATCTTTGCTTCCCGTACTCTCTTGTCCCTATCGCCATGATTACTGCCTCAGTTGCCACCCGTAGCGAAGTGCTCCAGCAGATGGAGGGCTTCCTGAAAGAAAACATTGATACGTTCCTCAAGCCGGTCGATACCAACTGGCAGCCTTCGGACTTTATGCCCGACTCGCGCCAGGATGATTTTTTCGACGAGGTAAAGTTGCTGCGTGAGCGGGCCCAAGGCCTGAGCTACGATTTGCTGGCCGTGCTCATTGGCGACACCATCACGGAGGAAGCGTTGCCGAACTACGAAGCCTGGTTTCACGAGCTCGAAGACCTGAACCGTGACCGGGACAACGGTTGGGCCCAGTGGATTCGGGGCTGGACGGCCGAAGAGAACCGCCACGGCGACCTGCTCAACCGTTACCTCTACCTCTCGGGCCGCGTGAACATGCGCGAGTTCGAGGTGAGCACCCAGTACCTCATCAACGACGGCTTTGACCTGGGTACGGCCCACGACCCCTACCGGGCGTTCGTGTACACTTCGTACCAGGAAATGGCCACTAATATCTCGCACCGCCGCGTGGGCCAGCTGGCCCGCACGGCCGGCGACGACCAGCTCTCGAAAATCTGCGGCATGATTGCCGGCGACGAGAACCGCCACGCCCGGGTTTATAAAACCTTCGTGGAGAAAATCTTCGAGGCCGACCCATCTGAAATGATGCTGGCCTTTGAGGACATGATGCGCAAGAAAATTGTGATGCCTGCCCACTACATGCGCGAGTTGGGCGTGGACATGGGCAAAACCTTCGGCCACTTCACCGATGCCGCCCAGCGCCTGGGTGTATACACCAGCCACGACTACACCGAAATTCTCGATACGCTGCTTACCGACTGGAAAATCGAGCAAATCCGCGACCTGACGCCTGCCGCCGAGAAAGCCCGTGACTACGTAGTGGCCCTGCCCAACCGCCTGCGCCGCGTGGCTGACCGCATGACCATCCCCAAGCTCGAATACAAGTTCAAGTGGATTGACTAGTGCTTCCCCCACATAGTTTTTAGAACAGTTTCGTATAGAGATGGATGAGCACTTCCCCTCTGATTGAACTGTCCGTCACAGAACAAGCGCAGCTGCGGCATCTGGTACGCACAGGCACCGCCCCGGCCCGGCAACTGAATCGGGCGCGCATCCTACAATTCAGCCACCAAGGCCACGCGCCCGACGCCATCGTCGCCCTGCTGGGCGTGAGCCGGGCCACCGTGTAAACGTACGCCGCCGCTACCGCCAGCAGGGGCTGGCCGCGGCCCTGACGGAGAAGCCCCGCAGCGGCCAGCCCCGCAAGGTCACCGCCGCCGTCGAGGCCACCATCACGTCGCTGGCCTGCACCGATGCCCCGCACGGCGCCTCGCGCTGGAGCATTCGGTTGCTGCGCGGACGCCTGATCGAGCTGGGCGTGGCCGTGGGCGAGGAATCGGTGCGGCAGGTCTTAAAAAAAGCCAGCTCAAACCCTGGCTGAAAAAGCAGTGGTGCCTGAGTAAGCTCGATGGGGAGTACCTGGCCAAGCTGGAAGACGTGCTGACCCTGTACGCCCAGCCCGCTGAGCCGGGGCGGGCACGCTTGTGCTTTGACGAGCGCCCCTGCCAGCTGCTGGGCGACAAGCTCGCCGCCCTGCCTGCCCGGCCGGGGCAGGTGGCCAAGCAGGACCACGAGTACGTGCGCCACGGCACGGCCGTGGTGCTGCTGGCCTACGACCTGGACACAGGCCAGCGCTACGCCCAGGTGCGAGCCCGCCGCACCAAGGCCGATTACGCCGAGTTCCTGCACCAGGTGCTCACGAGCCACTACGCCGATGTGCCGCGGGTCGAGCTAGTGCAGGATAACCTGAATACGCACGCCTACGGCTCGTTTTACGAGCACTTGCCCGTGGCGCAGGCGCGGGCCCTGAGCCGACAGGTATGCTTTCACTTCACGCCCAAGCACGGCTCCTGGCTGAACATGGCCGAGCTGGAGTTTTCGGCCCTGGCCCGCCAGTGCCTGGACCGTCGCATCGCCTCCATCGACGAACTGGCCCGGCAGGTGCAGGCCTGGGCCACCGAGCGCAACCAACGAGCCGTCAAGGTCAACTGGAGCTTTACGCTGGCCAAGGCCGAGGAAAAAATGGGGCACTGGTATACGAAGGTCAATCCGGTTAATACGCCCGAATCAACACACCAAAATAGCTAAGAATTAAGTGGGTAAAGCACTAGCCGCAATCAGCATCTAACGCTGAAGCTGTTTAGAAAATAACCAGAATCAATTGGAACGTCATGCTGAGCCTGCCGAAGCATCTCTACCGTTTCGTTGAACAACTGCTGTGAAGCGGTAGAGATGCTTGGGCAGGCTCAGCATGTGGTGCACCCACGCCCAGCACCAGCACAGTGGGAACCATCAGCTACTACGTCAGCCAGACGACCACGGGATGCGAAGGCCCCCGGGCCAAAATTGATG
>NZ_NIRR01000050.1 GCF_002204745.1 Hymenobacter amundsenii | reverse complement strand
GGTTGAGCATCGCCTCTAGGGTGCCGGGGAGTGTTCCTAGTCGTTCAGCCACGTTCGTTAGTGGCAGCTACTGGCGGTTAGCTCGTTTACCTTCGGACCGTTTGCGTAAACCGTGCACGTTTTAGTTTTGAAGGTGAAAAATGCTTCTGTGCTTCTGCTTGGCGTCATGGGGTAGGGCCTTACCTTCTCGCCGTTACGCGCCGGTCCGCCGGCCAACGAAGCTCGTGCACAGAAGTGGCTGGTGGCCCTTCGACACGCGATGGACAAAGAGCGGGCCCGACCCGTCCCCCCCCCCCCACATCGGCAGTACACAGAGCCGGCCGCCGTGCCTACAGGGGCGGTACAAGACACCGCCGCACGCGCCTATAAGGATGCCCGTTTACGTATGCGGAGCGCCTTTCTCAATTCGGTGCTTCGCCCCCCCCCCGCGTGTTCGAGCAAGAAGCCTGGGTGGTTGAGTTTCCGCGCTTGAAAGAAGTGGCCACCCTGCAGTTCTTTGTGCTGTACCGGCGTGACCGGAAGGTGTTGATTGCCAAGACTCATCGGTTATAGGAGCGGGTTTCCGTGATGGTCGAAGTAGTGGTTGGTGTTTTGGCTTCTATTACCAGCTTTTGGGCGGTAAGCTGTAACACCTTGTTCGTAGTGGTGGCCCCAATCGGCTGGCTGTTGTAGAAGTAGGTAAGGAATGGCGGGTCAAACCGATAGGTCGCCACAATGGAGGGGCTGGGCGATTGCAGGGTCCCGTCGGCGTTGAAAAACACGGAAGCCCCTGGATTCTGAGCGAAATAGAGGGTGCTGTCCTGGCGGACAATGCGCCCGTCTGAGGCAGTTTCTGTTCTCACGTATCGCTGTGTCTGCCAGGTTCCGACCAGCAGTTGCTCAGGGGTGAGCGGCTTGGGGTCGACGGCTGCCTTCTTGCAGCTCGCCACGATAAATAACCCGCACCATAAAACTTGTTTTAACGACATAAGTATGTTGTTGGCGACGGCCGTTTCTTTGAAATCGATTACTAAAAAGCTATTAAGAAAGTCGCCAAAACGGCGTAGAGACGCATAGTTTCGTCTTGTCGTTGAGTGATACCAGCAATTTTCGTTCAACGACGAGAAACAACTATGCGTCTCTACATCGGCGAACCTACTTCCTAAACAGCTTCAATATAAGTAATAATCAAACGCTCGTGGCTGTTGCAGAACTTCACTCGAGGTCTCGCGTGAGACCTCTGGCGGCCAAGCCAGGCCTCAAACTGGCGATAAAGCAGCTTTTTGCAGCTAACCGTACTAGTTGTGAGCACTCGTCGAACGAGTGTGATAGTTCTGCAACAGCCACTGCACCTTTCTGGCTCCCGCCTCCCCACAGATGGACGCCTTGACACGCCCGCCGAGGGACAACTCGTTTAACCTTTGTACCAAGCTTTTAACCAAGGCCAACTGTGTTCGTCTATGGGCGCTTACCTGTTCTGCTCCACAATACTCTGCCCAATGCCTGCAGAAAGGGCCACGGGGTCACGGAACGCATGATATAATAGTTCTCCCGCCACGAAGTTTGCTCGTCCAGAAAGGCAAAGAGCCGTGGCACGGCATTGCGGTGAAATAGGTCGGCGAAAATGCCCCCGAGCTGGTCCCCGTGGCGTTGAATGACGTCCAGCAGCAGCGTATCGAAGAGCCGGAACTGCCAACGGTCTCCGGTCGCGTCCACGGGCGGGTAACCCGTGGTGGCCAAGGCCTGCACCAGCCGCGCCGAGTGGCGCTGGATGCGGGCAAACGTGTACCCCGTGCTCGGCTTTGCGCGCCCGGCCCGGGTGCCCAGGTTGAGCACGTGGGCGCTGGCCCGCGCCGGCAGGGGGTGGTCGGTCATGGGAATGCTGCCCCCTTCTTCGGCCACGATGCGGTATGGTTGGCCCGCCAGCTGCGCGGCCAGGTAGCGGCGCAACTCGGTTTCGTATTCCTCCACTGGCAGGCGTTGGGGCGAAAACACGGTAAATTCCACCAGGGCCCGGCGCTTCGAAAACGGCAGGGTGTACACGAACCGGGCCTGGCCGCGCTGGGGCACCCGAAAGTCCATGAACTGCACGGTATCGGGGTCGAACGCGTCGTGGTCCGTTTCTACTTCCCAGCCCCGAAAGTGCTGCTCTAGGTACCGGTAGCGGGTGGGCTCTCGAACCAGGGCAGGCAAGCGGCTATCGAAGGCATAGCGCACGCGCAGCGACTGGCCATCGGCGAGGCGGGCGCATACCCCGCCGGGCACCTCGGTTAACGCCACGACGCGCCCAGAAAGGCAGGTGAACTGCGCGGGCCGGGCGGCGAGCACCTGGTGCACGTGGGTGTAAAAGTCCTGCGCCCGGACCATGCGGTAGCGGTACGGGCCCAACCCAAACACGTGTTCGTACGTCGGGGTCCGCAGCACCAGCTTGGCCCAGCGGTGGGCTTCGACGGCCTCAAAAGGGGTAGAACCCGTGGCCCAATAGCGCCAGGTGCGGTCATTGGCCTTGACCGACTCCGGCTCGACCACGACCACCCGCTTATCTGCCAAACGGGGTTCTTGGGCCAGGTGATAGGCCAAGCTGAGCCCGGCGGCACCACCGCCGATAATTAAGTAGTCGCAGGCATAGGCGTCGTCTGGGGGCATTGAGCAGCGAAAGGCAAGTTGTAGGAGGCAAAAATCGCAATTTTCGACGCTGCTTTTTCAAAGCACCTCATTTAATGAGGTAGGGGCAGTGGGAAAGAAAATCGAACGGACTCCAATATGGCGGTTACAGGATAAATTATCTAACAGAACAAAAGCAAGAAAAGCTACCAGTACGAACTAGGCAGTGCTTCTACTTTTATTTCAAGTACATAATTCATCTTATAAGAGCACCCTTGGAATCGTGGTGGTTTTGGCCTCTCGGCGCGGCCTAGTGCCAGCATAGCACTTTGCCAGGGACTAGGCTCCATTTTGAGCGTTTACGAAACGTATCTCTGTGGGCTACTTCGTAAACTTTGAATCTTAGACGGTTTTTAAACTCGCCCTATTTGTTTAACAGCACCCAACCTTTCGTTAGCTTATTAGCTCCTTACCCCTGATAAATGCACGGCACTTTTAACTGATTATATGATGCGAGTACGAGTTGTCTTGTTGGCGCTTGCCGGTTGTTTTTGGGTTAGCCTGGCGTTGCAAGCACAGGAGTTGAAAGGGCGGGTTCTGGCTGCATCTTCTGACAAACCAATAGCTTTTGCCACCGTGGGCATCAGGGGCAAGGCGCTGGGCTCAACGACCGATGAACGCGGGTACTTCGCGTTTGCCGTGCCCACTGCCTTGCCTGGCACTGACTCTGTGATTATTTCCTGCATCGGCTTTCGGGCCGTGCGGCTGACGGTGAGCCAGCTGCGGCGGGCGGAGGGCGTGTGGCGCCTGCCGCCACTGGCCCAGGCCCTGGGCGAAGTGCGGGTGCGTCACCCCCAACTACAGCCGGCTGTTCTGGGCCGCAACGCGGTGGGCGGGATGGCCTACTGGACCACCAAAATCCGGGACTCCACCCTGACCGTCGCCCGCGACGAGCGCGGCTGGGAAGTGGCGACGGTCCTGCCGGTGCGCCGCAGCTGCTACGTCGACAGCTTTCGCTTCTACGTCAGCCAGAATGATTTCCAGCCCGTCCGGTTCCGGTTTGTGCTGTACGAGCTGACCGAGGGCCGGCCCACGCGGCAGCTGCTCACCGACGACATTCAGTTTACGCTGCCCCGTCAGCAAACCGGCTGGGCTACCCTGGATTTGCGGGCCTACAACATACAGTTGCGCAAAGGCCAGACTGTGGCGGCCGGCATCCAATGGCTGCAAGGCGAGAAACTAGTTCCCGGAAGCGGCCCCCAGAGCGGGGCGCTGAGCGGGCCGGGCGCCTTTCCGTCGGTGGGCCACCGCGTGCTCGTGCGCGACAAAAGCGAGGCGGAGTGGCGGAGCCTTCCGGTCAATGTGAGCATGTACCTGGCGGTCCAAGAGTATAAGGAGGCAAAGGCCAACTAAGCAGTAGCCCCTGTTACGTGCTGTAAACGGTCGTTTGCAACACGTAAAAGCGGTTAATCTTTGACGGTCAGGTAAAAAGCGATTTGTAATTTCCTCCCTAGTAACGGCACATTGCTTTTCATGGTCGGCTTTCCCCAGGCCCCTTGGCTGGCGACCCGGAAATAGCATTGCCCGCCGTACCCCAGGGCGCCCCCAAAGCGGAGTTTCGACACATCAGGGGCGCCGGGTCCGCTGCTTTTCACCAACTCCACCGCGAGCAGGCAATCCTCCGTCAAGACCAACCGGTCGGCGGTGAGGTCGGCGGTGAGGTCGGCGGTGAGGACGCCTTTTGGGGGACCCGTGGTTAACAGCACGTCGCGTTGCAGGAGCTTTTCGGCGGTCGGCTGTCCCTGGGCGTCCAGCCGGTACACGTTCACGCGCAGCGTGAGGGGCGTCGTTTCGTTTTTTTTGACGACCACGTGCAGGCTTTGCACGAGCGAGGGGCGTCGCTCCACATGGATAAGCGTACCGATTTCGGTCCCTAGTTCGTTGCTTATCATGCCGAAATCAACCATTGGCGCCGGCTTGTCCAGCCCCAGCGTCCGGGTCCGGGAGTAGACCGAAGCGGCCACGACGTTTACGTCGGTCAAGGGGACGGTCAGGGGAGCAAGCCCCACGTTGGCCCCGGCCAGCAAGGCCGCGAAGGGCAGCATCCGCGGCTCGTAGCCGACACTGGACACGCGCACGCTATCGGCCGCGTACGCGAGGTTGTAGCGCAGCTGATAGCGGCCTTGCTCGTCACAAACCGTGCCCAGGCCCCGTTTGGGTAAGCCCACGTTGACGAAGGGGATGGGTTGTTGGGTAGCACTGTTTACTATCGTCCCCCCAATCAGTTGGGCGGCAGCGGTGGCAGGTAGTAAGGATAGTAGAACCCAGCAGAAACGTAGGGGAAAGAAGCAATTAAAGGGCATAGGAGCGTCTTACGGCTGACAAATAGAGCGCGCAAGGTACACCCGGACAAATTCCGTTGCGCTAAGGCAAGCCTTGTCAAGAAAATACAATTCTTAGCCATTGAAAAGTGTAACACCAAACCCGCACATATTTCGAGTTCGGGACTATAAGATAGATTACGTAAAGGGACACAACCCAGATAAGCACGGGGCTTTTTGCACTCCCCTACTGCCCCAAAATCCTGTTTGCCCAGGCCCGGGAAAGCGTCCGGTTTCGAGTTTACGAAACTCATCCCCTTTCCGAGTTTCGTAAACTTTGAATCGTAGACGAGTTTCGTAAACTCAACCGGTCCTACAGAGGTCACTTCGCAGCTGCGTGTAGGCCTGCGTATGTCGTTTGCTTAAAGGAGCGTTATTTTACTGCTCGGCCACTGGTGTCACCATCCCGCACAAGCGTGACAACATGCACCCCGTTTTCACGAAGATCAGGGGGGAGTCGCAGCCCGCTTTCTTTGATCACAAACGAGGTGGTGTCGTAGCGCATGGACGCGAGCAGGGAGATGTTTTCCCGAACCACAAACGTGGTGTCCCGGGCGTAGCGCCCAAATTCGACGTGGAGTCGGTGCGTCCCCTCGCAGAGACGAACCATGCGCGCAAACCACTCATCGCTGATGATGTGCCGTGGAATCACCTGGGCGAAGACCAGCGAATCGTCGATGACCAGCCGGACGGGGGCCAACGTGTCTTGCTCGCTCCGGTTGGTGGTGTAGAGGTGAACTTCGTGCGTTGGAGCCGTGCACGCGTTTTCCTCCGTGGATGCAGAGGAGCAGCTTGTTATCAGGAAGCTGCCCATCAGCAGCGCACACGTCGGCGCAAAAGGCAGGTCTTTCATAGCAGGAGCAATGCAAAATACGGGCGATAACCAATACCAACCTGTCCGTAACGCATCCTCACACTCCTCACTGCATTAGGTGGTTCAGGAAAACGGTCCCTTAAAGCTTGTCTACTCGGGATAAAACCTGACGAAAGTAGCGATTCAATAGCCCACTACCCTGAAACGTAGCGGCGACCACGGGAGCCGCGTCCACCACGGCTTGCTGATAGGCTGGTGAATACACGGAGGCCGTCGAACCTGGGAGGCTGCCCAAGTAGGCGAGCTGATAGATCGGGTTCACTGGGGCCAATATGGTCGCTTGGCGGAGCATGTCTTTTCCTTTCTGTTCCCACTCGTCAAACGGGCCAAATTCGTACGGTAGAATAGCGATGGTATAGCCCGCTAAAAAGTGAAAGTCCGCTCGCGTGGCGAAACGAGATTCCCCTTCTATCAACAACGCGCGCAATCGAGCGGCCACTTCAAGGCGCTCCAACAACTCTACTGGGGCTTGGTCAAGTGTATCCCAGAGGAAAAAGTAAAAGTGTCGCCAGACTTGGTAATCATCCGGGCGCTGTCCGTACAGGTCTACGTAGGCATGAAAGGCCGGCTCGAGCTGCTGCTCTTCCAGTTGGAGAATTTCTGCTAAAGAGTACATGTAAAGGGTGATTTAAACAGCTATCATCTTTCTGATAGGGTACGATAAGAGCCCGATTATCGTACCCTATCTGGCTATAAGATAGTAGGCAACCGGTCATTGCTATTCTCGCTCTTACGCGTCCCCTGCGTCAAGCTCCGGCTTTGGCTTGTAATCCGCGGTTGCTACCTTACACCGCATGAAGCCGGAGATGAAAGAGTTATCCCTATCTACTTTAGCCCACTACGCCATCACCTATGAGCCGTGTCCGCCCTTGCTGCGGGGGGCCAACAGCCGCCGGCTTAGCGCGGAAGAAATTACGGAGACCTGCGAGCTGCTGCTGGCCACGGCCCGCCACTACGCCTGCCGGTACTGGCTCCTGGACGGCCGCTCGCACCAGCAAGCACAGCCCCAGGCCCTCCACGACTGGATGCGGGACGAGTACTTTCCCCGCCTCTCACGGGAGCTGGGGCCGGGAGCTTGCCTTTGCTTCCTGGTCCCGGAGCCGGTGTGGACCGGCTTGCCGGCGTTGGGGTACGGGCAGTTACAGAACGGTTTTGTTCACGGCGTACGGATGGGGTGGTTCACCGATGAAGCAGCTGCCTTGGACTGGCTGGCGAGGCAACGGACCTAGGGGCCTCCATCGCCAAGTTGATGCCCCCTCCCTTTTGCCGGCGTAAGAAAACAAGGTTTGGGGGGGGAGGAAAGCGATGAACCAATTCGCCCTCGCTCGCCTTGCTGCCTTGCCTATTGCCCGACTGCCCCCGCTTTTTCATGCGCTCCGAAGGCTCGCCTATTGAACCGGACTACCAAGTCCGGCCGGCATCCAGGTGTTCCAACACATCCGTTATCCGGCTTACGTACTCGGCCTTGAGCGGTAGTTGCGGGCTCAGGTGCCGGGCCAGCGAACCACAGAACAGCAGCTGACAGCCGGGACAGAGCGCCCGCAACGTCTGCCCAAATTCGCCCACGCGCTCCGGCAGCATGCCGGCCGTCAGCACCGTGAGCACAACCCCCGGTTTAAATGAGGCGCAGGCCGCCCCTACATCGGGCAACGGCAGGCTCTGGCCCAGGTACAGCACCTGTTGCCCCCGCCGGCGCAGCCCATAAGCCAAAAAAAGCAGGGCCAGCTCGTGTTCTTCGCCTTCGGGCAGAAACAACAGCCACCGGGCCGCGCCCGCCGGTGGGTAGGAGGGCAACGCATCGAGCGCGGCCAGCACCTTTTGCCGAACCAGTTGCGAGAGCAAATGTTCCTGGGCAATATTGAGGGCCCCGGTTTGCCAGGCCATCCCGATGCGTTGCAGTAGTGGGTACACCAAATGCAGCATAACCGGCTCCAGGCCCTGGTCGGTGATGGCGTCCGTTAGCAGGTAATGTAGCCGGGGCTCGTCCAGATCGAGCATGGCCGTCATCAGGGCATTGAGGCGGGCGGCGAAAGACGGGGATACCGTGGCCTGCAGCTGCGCCGCGGCCTGGCTTCTTTCCGTTTCGCTGAGCTGCATGACCCGCGAGATGCGCCAGCCATGGCCACAAAGCGAGGCGACGTGCAGCAGCCGGTGCAGATCGTCGTCGTCGTAGTAGCGCTTATTGTTCGCCGTTCGGTGGGGAGTCAGCAGGCCGTAGCGCGATTCCCAGGTACGGATCGTGTGCGCTTTTATACCCGTAATCTGGGCTAAATCACCAATTAGATACTGCGCCATACGTCATATAAAACCAGCCCTGCGGCGGCTGCCGGGTAACTCTCAGGCAACGCACGGAGCAAGGTACAGAAAAGCTCCCCGGATACGGCTCGTCCCTGCTGCTAGCGGAACGGGTCGTATCCAGGGAGCTTGTCTCGGCTGGCTAATAGCGGGCTAGAACAGCCACCAGCGACGATGCTTTTTGGGCGCTTTGGCCGTGAGCAGCTTCGTTGGCAACAACGTCACATTCTGCGTATAGCGGCCCTGCAGCGCTATGTCATCCTCCGCGTAGCCCGCGTACGCGTACTGTAGCTGCTGGGCCTGGTTAGCAGGCAGCACTAGTGTATAGTTGCCGTTGGCATCGGTGCCCGCACCCCAGCCCGTGGTTTTGTTGAGAACGGTTGCCCCTACCAGGGGGTGGCCATTCTCATCGAGAATGCGGCCCCGCACCGTAACCATGCGCAGGCTGGACGCAGCGGCTGCTTCCGCGCTTGGCAGGGAAGCCGTCAGCCTCTCGGATACGGTGGGCACCTCCGTGGGCAGATTGACTTCCGGCAGATTGACTTCCGGCAGATTCACGGCCGCCATCGAAGCGCCGGCCACCAGGGCTGCCCCGGCTACCAGCGACGCGGCCCGCCGCCGGAACCGCTGCGGCTCCGTGCGGATAGACTCCAGCTGCCGGCCCACCCAGCCGATCGGTTTTACCGACTCGCCCTGGTGGTGCATGTCGTAGAAGCGCAGCAGCGTTTCGTCGCCCAACTGCCGGTTGGCTTTCAGGTAGGCCTCCACGGCCTGGGTGCTGGGGCGCGACAAATCGCCGCGCAGGTAAGCATCCCGGTACACGGGCAGCAGCGTACCCGTAGTCGAATCAAAAGGAGAAGCGGTGAGTTGCATACGCGGGTAGAGTGAAAGGTGAAAGAATGAGTGGAAAACCAGCCAGACAACACCCTCTGCTCAGCCACGACGAGCAGGTGCTATCTGTGAAAACAAGAAATGGGCAGTAGAGGCAATGCCCTGCCGCGCGGCGAAACCTGGGGCCGGCTCGTGAAACAGGAGCCGGCCTCCCCGGTCTTTACTTGAGCAGGTCGACCTGCTGGCGAAGCACGTCGCGGGCAATAGCCAGGTTGGTATCGCGGGTGTTCACGGCCAGGTAGATGAATTTTTTGCCCCCGTCGACCAGGTTGATCAGGTGGATCTGGTTGGTGAGGGTAATGAGAATATCATCAATTGCCTCGCCCGACAGCTTGAGCGCCGCCATCGCCTTCTGCTTCTGCTTCACCACTTCGGTGTTATAGGCGGCTGCGGTTTCCGGATTGAGCGCGGGCGAATTGGAATGCGAGGCGAGCACCATGCCCGATTGGGCATCCACGATGGCAATGGCCAGCAGCTGGGGCAACTCATCGAGGATGTTTTGAACCGCCTTGCCGGCGGAGTTAGTAGTAGAGTAAGCCATGCAGTTGAAAAAGAGAAAATGGAGAAAGAGAAAAACGGGAACGGGTGAAAAGCTAGCTGCTGTGTTGCGCTAAAATGGTCCGGGCAATGGCCAGGTTGGTATCCTGGTTGTCGACGACCAGGTAGAATAGCCGTGCGCCATCCTGGCTCACGCGCAGCAGGTGGGCCTGCGTGGTCAACGAAATCAGGATGTCGTCAATGCGTTCATCGGCCAACTTGAGCGCGGCAATAGCGCGCCGCTTCTGCTTGATGACCTCCGCGTTGTGGGCGGCCGCCTTGGCGGGGTTGAGCGCTGGCAGGGCGGAGTAAGCCGCCAGACTCTGCCCGGTTTCAATTTGGATCACGGCCACGGCCAGCAGCTCCGGCAGCTCCTGCCGGATAGCCTGAATAGTTTTTTCGGCTCGCTGCACCTGCTTGCTATCCACCGCCGGGGTGCCCTTGCCAGTCAGCGCTTGAAGACGGGAGAGTAAGGGTATATTCATATAGTAGGGCTTGTGTGCAGCAACGAGCGTTGGCCTCTAGAACGAGGACTATTCTTTTTTGTTTAACAAAACTGCCATTTTCATTAAGCAAAACAGAATATATTCGGCCAATGTGCTTCATATCGGGATGAATGCCCATTATGGGGCGATTGTTTGCCTCGATTAAAACTACGGTTCAGCTTAGAAAAATCTATTTACTGTTGTGCTTGAGATAAGCCCGTTTCGACGTTTCCCCTTCCTTTGTTATCTTCCCTAGGCCATGGTCCCACACGTGCTGCTCCTGGTTTCGTCTTCGCACCGTAGGTGGCACGACTGGCTGGCCCAGCACGGCGGGCTTGCTCACCACCGCGTTTCAGTAACCGCGCTTTTTTATACCAACATCGAATTGAAAATGCAGGCTTGGCTACCATTATTCATTGAAGGTTTTTGCACTACCGATAGCAAGCCGCCGAAGGTTCGCCTCCACCTAGGGCGAGTGGGCCCCGGCGCATGGCTCAGGGGGCTATCCCAAGCAGAGACATGTTGGCGGCCAACGAATCAGATTGTTCTCCGCGCCTGCTTCCCCTAGTCCTATAAGTCGTTCCATGCATATCAGCACTTTATCCAATGCCGACGGCGGCAGCTGCACGCTCACCTTCGAAGAACCCGACGGCTGGCTGCGGGCCACGTGGCGCGGGCATGTGGACCCAGTGGAGGCCGTGCGCGGGGCCGAGAATTATCTGGCCCACGCCGCCCTGCGGCCCTGCCCCTACCTGCTCAACGACAATTCTGCCTTGCGAGGTCCCTGGTTTGATTCGGTGGATTGGCTCGAACGGGTATGGTTGCCCCATGCCCTGCGGCTGGGGCTACGCTACATCGCCCATGTCGTGCAGGCCGATACCTACACCGACTTGCTGACACTCACCTTCCCGCAGGCCCTGCGGGGCCAGCTGGAGCTCCAGATTTTCTCCGCCGTGGCCGAAGCGGAAGAGTGGCTGCGCAGCCGGCGGCACGACGCATGTAGCGGGCAGGCAGCGGAGACAAAAGGTGCCTTCTCTGGGTAATAATAAATCCAACTCACGTGTCCGAGCCACCGGCTTCCTGTCTGGAGCAGGCGGAAGCCGGGGTCTATTAGCACCGCGCCGCAGCCTTGCAGCGGATGGGGGCGAGCGTTTCTCGAAGTACTTCAGCTTCAAAAGACTAGTTCACGTAAGCGGGGTCTATGATTACTTCCAGCCCGACCACTTACTGGGATACGCTCTACGCCCAACAGCGGTCGGAGCAGGCCAGTTGGTTCCAGCCGCAAGCTGCGGCTTCCGTACGCCTGTTCGCGCACGCCAACCTGCCCTTCGATGCGCCTATCGTCGACGTGGGGTCGGGCCTCTCGCCCTTCTTTGATGAGCTGCTGGCCCAGGGCTACGTAAACCTGATTGCCACGGATCTGAGCGCTACCGCCCTGGACCAGCACCGGCGTCGACTGCCGCCCGAGCAAGCGGAGCGGGTGCTGTGGGTGGTCGACGACGTGACGGCCCCGCAGCACCTGCCCTTGCTTGATCCCGTGCTGCTCTGGCACGACCGGGCGTTGCTGCATGGTCTAACAAGTCCTAGCCAAACGGCGACGTATCGCCGTCTGTTGGACCACATGGTCGTAGCCCACGGCTGGGTTCTGTTGGCTACGCGCGCGCCACAGTCCAGTCCGGCCCTGACCGATGCCGGTTTGCTGGTTCAGCCCTATGGCGTGGGCGAGTTAACGGCGCTGCTGGGCGCCGATTACGCGCTGCGGTGCGCCTTCGACGAAGTGCATGAAACGCCCCAAGGAGAAAAGCAGGCCTATACGCACGCCCTCTTCCAACGCAACGCCACGACCCGCCGGGGTGCCTGGCAGTAGCTGGCTGGCAACGCATTCGGGAAGGCGCTCAAACCAATGGGAAGGGCCGCGGACAGGCTTCTCTCAGGGAACGGTCCGATGAACACACTAAATTTCATGCCTACGAATACCTGCTACGCCTTGCTGGTAAAAGCGCATTTATAGGGGTGATCACCTAGCAAATCAAGAGGCTTTCGTTTAAGAAAACGGTCCGAAGGTAAACGCTGCGTTTGCTGAAAGGAGGGCTTTCCCGCAATTACCAGGCGCTTCGGCCCCGTTCGCCGTAGCCCCCGGCGAACTGTTTCCCCGGTCGGGGGCCTTCCAAACGCACCGCTTACTCGTGCTCGCGGACCTCCAAACGAGCTATCACTTCGTCCAGCGTCAGGCTTCCGCGCACGAACTGGAGTAGCATCCGTTCGTAGGGCTGGGGCATCATAGGGGTGCCCTCCGCAAGGCGCAAGGCGACGGTAACCAAGCGTTGCCGGCCGTGCTCAGTGTCAAATAGGACGCTGGGCGGGCGCAACTGCGACGAAAGAGACGGCTTCATGCCCCAGATTTCCCCTGCCGAAACGCCTTTCACAAGCAGAGCAATAGCCTTTTACGCGCTGGAAAGACGTATTTCTTAGGAAAAACCCGCCGTTCCACCTACGCAGTTTCCCAATTCCCTGCTGCAATCCGCCTCGTCTGGTGGCCCTGCTTGGTTAGGAAAAAACGACGGCGGCCGCCAACTCGTCGGGCAACCGGCTGTCAACGCCTTCGGCCAAGGGGATTTCCACGGTGAACACGCTGCCTTCGCCTTCGGTGCTGGCCACCGACAGCGTGCCCTCGTGCCACTCCACGATGGTTTTGCAAAGCGACAGGCCCAAGCCAACCGTTTCCTCGCCCCGCAGGCCGAGCCGCCGGGCACGGGTGAACCGCTCGAACAGGTACGGCAGCATGGGCGCCGGAATCCCGATGCCGTCGTCCGAAATTTCCACCCGCACCCGGTCGAACAGCCCCACCACCGCCACCCGCACGTGCCCCTCGTCGCGGGTGAACTTCATGGCGTTGCTCACCAGGTTGATGACCACCTGCGTGAACTTGCTCACGTCCAGGTTTGCGTACACGGCCACCTCCGGCAACTCATACGCGAAGTGGTGGCCCAACAGCTCGTAGCCGATGTGCAGCTGCTCGAGAGGCCCGCGCAGGATCTCGCCCACGTCCACCCGGTCAATCTTCAGGTTGGTGGCCACGGCCGCCGTGAACTCCAGGCGGATGAGGTCGCGAATCATCTTCACGCTCTCGCGGCTGGTGTTCTCCAACATTTTAAGCATCTGCCCGACCTCGGGTTTCACGGCCGCGGGCAGTTCGTCGCGCAAGTACTGCGCCAGCTGCTCAATCATGATAAAGGCCCCGCTGGCGTCGTGCGAGAGCACTTCCAGCGTCACGTTTTTGCGGCTGTTGAACAGGTCGGAATTGGCCTGGTGGTGCTTCGCGGCGCTGATGTCGTGCAGCGTGCAGACCAGCAACGCCCCCGTCGCCGCCGGGTGGTAGTAGGGGATGGCCGCGAACCACTGCGCCGACTCGTTCACGCGCTGTAACCGGACGTTAATCTCGCTCAACTGCTCGCCCTGTACCCACCGCGCCCAATGTTCAGCCAGGTAACCCCGGTCGTCGGGGTGAATGCGGGCCAGCAGGGCGGGCAGTTCGGCGTTGACGCCGGCACCGGTGCCAAACAAGACCTGCTCGTAGGCGTGGTTGACGAAAATTACCCGGCCGGCAGCAATGTCGTAGACAAAATGCACCTGCGCGCTGGCGTTTGCCTGGGCCAGGAAAAGGGCGGCAAAATCAAGCATGGCGCGGGAAAACAGGAAAAACAAGTAATGGCGTAAGCTGAACCGTAAAGAACGGCAAAAAATAGTAAGCAGTTGGCAATGAACAGCTAAAGCAAGCGAGTTGAGCGCCAGCACAAGCGCCTATTTGCCCGCCTGGCCGACTTATAGCAGCGGGGATGAAGCTACGCTAAGGACTTTAAAGGCCATTCAATGGCACTAATTGGAGCCGATAATATGACTTTGTGTTGAAAACAGGTCATCTAGATGGCTCAACAAGTCAGTTCTAAAAAGCAATGCTTATTCTTTTTTGAACCGCATCTGGGAGATTATTGGGCATATACACCTTCCATACCTTGTTAATCAACAATTTGCAGCTTTTTGCACTGTCTTCCAAAAGAGCTTACCGTAACTCTACTCCCTCGTTGCTATAAGAAGGCCACTTTGTCGGGCAGCTTGTCGAGCACGCGCCGCAGAAATTCGGCCGCTACCATCCACTTAGCGCGCGGATGGAGTTCGGCGAAGGCTAACTTGCTAGTACGGTCACTGTCCACAAAAAGATACTGCTTTCCTTCCTCGGTCTGCACTTGGACAAAGTCGATGTGCAGATTGCCCGGGGTGGGGCTCAATACCACGCACGACGGCTGGGTGATGTTGGCCTTTGGGATGGGGGCCACGGTGGCCGCGCTGCTCACCGGCGTGCTCGACAAGCGTCTGGCCCGGCCCACCTTCGTGTTGGTGGGGGCGCTGCTGACCACGCTGGCCGTGTTGCCCGCCAACCGCGCCGGCCTCGGGCTGCTGCAGGCGCTGTGGCTGGTGGCCGGGGCCGGCCAGAACTGGGTGAACCTGACCACCCAACCCATCATTGCCGAACAGACGCCCGAGGAATTTCAGGGCCGGGTGTACGGGCGCACTTTGCCTGGAGCCATCTGTGGTGGGCCTTTGCCTACCCACTGGCCGGCTTCCTGGGTACGCGCTTTGCCACCGGCTCCTTCCTTTGCGGTGGGCTGGTGGCCGGGGCCCTGCTGGCCGGGGCCTGGCTATCGAGCTATCGGTGGCTCCGGTCGGCACCAATGGTAGCAGGCGAAAATACCAGGGCAAAAGCACTTTAGCTCACCCCGGCACATTGCAAAAAGCAGGAGGCATGACGTGTTAACATCTGAGGCGCAGGGCTGTACTTAGGCTGAGCCGTACTAACCCGGCCCCCGCTTTATGAAGTACCTGACCGCCCTCGTACAATCCATTTTTCCGCCTCTGCGTGCTTTTTGGGAAAGCCGCCGCACGGCGTATTATTTGAGCGTGGCGCTAGTGGTGACTTTTGGCTTGAGCATGGGACTGGCGTTGGTCAATCACTGGCATCTGCTGGAGATGCCGGGCTTGCTGGGGCGCTGCCATTTTTTACAGGCAGTGGAGGTATCGTTCACGCTGCTGCTGTTTTTTGAGATGGTGAGCCTGGTGTTTGTTATCCCGGATTCCATTGCCAACTCCATCGGCAAGCAGATTGAAATACTCAGCCTGATTCTGCTGCGCTCGTCGTTCAAGGAGTTTTCCCACTACCACTTCGAGCGGCCCCTGCAAAGCCAGCTGGAGTCAGTATACAAGATGGTATCCGACGGTGGCGGAGCATTGCTCGTGTTTCTGCTGCTCTCGCTCTACTACGGGGTGCAGCGGCACCGCGCCATCACGCAGCAGGGCGACCAGGCGGGCTTCGTGCAACTCAAGCAGTTCATATCCCTGCTGGTGCTAGTGGCGTTGTTGCTGCTCATCGGGCAAGACGTGTATCAGGCCCTGCGCACCGGCCACTGGGTGCAGTCGATCGACCGATTTTACCTGTTGCTGATTTATGCCGACGTGCTGTTCCTGCTCGTGGCCTTCCGCTACACGCTGCACTACCCCGATATTTTCCGCTACTCGGCCTTCGTGCTCGTGACGGTCTTCATCCGGTTTTCGCTGCTGGCCCCAGTGTATTACAACGCCCTGCTGGGGGTTTTCTCGGTCATGTTTGCCATTGCCGTGGTGTATTTCCACACCGTGTTCACCGACGGTCGGCTAGCCTACATCGCCCGGCGCCAAGCCCCGCCGGCCGCTGCCGGCGAAACGGCAGCGCCGCCGGCAGTTGGGGCTCCGCCTACGCCGCGGGGGTGAGCCGGTGGATGCTGCCGTTAGCTGACAGCGGCCCCAATCACAGCCGGGCCGAGCTTAGTGGGCGGTGGGCTTAAACCCGCTAATCTGCCGGAGGTGAGTTGGGCTCACCAGACCCTCACAGGTATGCGCCCATTTCTTCTCCGGTGCCTGCTCGCGGGCTTGCTGCTCTGCCCGAACCTTGGCTACGGCTAGCCGTGCCGTTCACGGTGCGCGGTGGCTTCGGCGGCGGCACGTACGCTGCCAAAGCCTCGGCCTCTATGCTGGCTAATCCCACGCCGGTAGGCTTCGTGTTTGACCATTGGCAGACCACGGTGGCCCTGCGCGCCACCTTTGCCGTGCCCACGCGCCTAGACATGCCGGCCCGGGCTATGCTAAGCCCGGTGTACCGGGCGGCCTCGGCCTGGACGTCCGTTGTCAAAGTGCGACCCAACGGCAGCAACGTGTATCACTACTATCCGGCTCCCGCCGCCCACTTCAAAGGCATCATGTCGTTTCACCACGGGGCCACCGGCACCATGCGCCTAGTGCGGGAGTAGGCCCGGCGGGCGGATATTGTGTGGCCACTGTGCCACTCACGCCGCTTGAAGGCCGCCGCGTCGCACAAAAGCAGGGCTTCCCTGTTACTAGTCTCGAACCGCTGCTCTTTTGTACATGACTGACCTTTCGATTGCCCAATCCGTGGCCCTCGCGCCCATCAAGAGCGTAGCCGCCCGGCTGGGCATTGCCGAGGACGACCTGGAGCTGTACGGCAGGCACAAAGCCAAGCTGCCGCTGGCGCTGATTGACGCGGAAAAGATGGCGCGGGCCCAACTCATCCTGGTCACGGCCATGACGCCCACCCCGGCGGGCGAAGGCAAAACGACGGTGTCTATCGGCCTGAGCGACGGGCTGAACAAGCTGGGCAAAAGGGCCATTGCCGTGCTGCGCGAGCCCTCCGTGGGGCCGGTATTCGGGGCCAAGGGCGGGGCCACGGGCGGGGGACATTCGCAGGTGGGGCCCTTGGTCGACATCAACCTGCATTTCACAGGTGATTTCAGTGCGGTGGAAAAGGCTAACAACCTGCTGGCGTCCCTCATTGACAACGCCCTCCACACGCCGGGCCACCCGCTGCACCTCGACCCACGCGCCGTGCTCTGGAAGCGGGTCATCGACTTAAACGACCGCAGCCTGCGCGACATCATCATCGGCCTTGGCGGCAAAGCCAATGGGGTGATGCGCAGCGACGGCTTCAACATCACGGCCGCCTCGGAGGTGATGGCCATCCTGTGCCTGGCTACCAGCCTGGCCGATTTGAAGGCCAAGCTCGGCAACATCCTCGTCGGATTCACCTACGCCAACGAGCCCGTGTACGCCCGCCAGCTGAAGGCGGAGGCAGCCATGGCCATCCTGCTGCGCGACGCCCTTCAGCCCAATCTGGTGCAAACCCTGGAAGGCAATCCGGCCCTGGTACATGGCGGGCCCTTCGCCAACATTGCTCAGGGCACTAATACGGTGCTGGCCACCCGCATAGGCCTCTCGCTGGGCGACTACGTGGTGACGGAAGCCGGCTTCGGCGCCGACCTGGGGGCTGAAAAATTCCTGAACATCAAGTGCGGCTACGCGGGCCTGGCGCCGGCGGCCCTGGTGGTGGTAGCCACCATCCGGGCCCTGCGTCATCACGGCGGTGCCCCGCCCGCCGAAATCAACACCCCCGACCTGACCCGGTGCGAGCAGGGGTTTATCAACCTCGAAAAGCACCTGGAAAACGCCCAAAAGTTCGGATTTCAGCCCGTGGTGGCCATCAACCACTTCGTAAGCGACACAGCCGAGGAGGTGGCCCTGGTGCAGCGCCTATGCCAGAACATGGGGGTGCAAGCCGTGGTGAGCACCAGCTGGGCCGAGGGCGGCGCGGGCGCCACCCGGCTGGCTGAGGCCGTGCTGGCCAGCATCGCGAGCGGCGCCAACCACTTCCGGCCCTTGTACGCCTGGGATCAGCCCATCAAGGCCAAAATCGAGACCATTGCCCGGGAGATTTACGGAGCTGCCGGGGTGGATTACTCGCCCAAAGCCGAAGCCGATATTCGCCGCATCAACCGGCTGGGGTTTGCCCACCTGCCCATCTGCATGGCCAAAACGCAGAAGTCGTTTTCCGACAACGAAAAGCTCATCGGCCGGCCAGTGGGTTTCCGCGTGACGGTGCGGGAATTTGAGCTGGCCACCGGGGCCGGCTTTGTCATCCCCCTTCTTGGCTCCCTGCTGCGCATGCCCGGGCTGCCAGCCGTGCCCGCCTCCGAAGGCATGAATATCGACGATGACGGCGTCATCACGGGGCTGTCGTAACCGTGATTATTTCCACTTGATTATCCTGCTGGAGCAAGAGGAGACGTTCTAGATGATGAACTGATTTCTAGAAACTGTAATTACAGATTTCAGGAGATAATTATCAATTCCAGAAGTACGCTTCGTACCTTTGGGTATGGTCATCATTTCCCAGAAGCCGCTGCGGGAGTTTTGGGAAAAGCACCCCGATGCAAAAGAAGCGCTGAGTGCCTAGTACGCCAACGCGTGAGGAAAGCGACTGGGCCCGGCACGCGGACGTGATCCGGGATTACAACACGGCCGAGTACACCCGCGACGGGCGCTACGTGTTCAACATCCGGGGCAACCGCTACCGCCTGGTGGCTCGGCTGCACTTCGCCACCCGCACCGTGTTCGTCCGCTTTGTGGGCACGCACCAGCAGTACGACAACATCGACGCCGACACCGTTTGAGCACCCGCGTTGAGGACTTGTTGTTTCTCTCCCATTTTATTAAGCTTCTTACTCATGGACATTCGCACCGAAGCCGACTACCAACAGTCCCTGGACCAGTTCACAGCCTGGATGGACCACGAACCCGCGGACCTGGCACCCATGCGGGCGCTGCGCGACGCCATCAGGGCCTACGAAAAGGGGCAGGGCTACGAATTGCCCGAGCCCCGGACACTGGTGGGCCGGCTGGAGCTGGAGATGTACCGGCGCAAGCTCAACAAGAAAAACCTGGCCGCGCTGCTGGGCATCCCGGCCTCGCGCCTGAGCGACGTGCTGCAGGGCCGCCGCATCAACCTGGACCTGGCCAAGCGCCTCTACCAGCGCCTGGGCATTCCCGCCGACTTCATTTTAGAAGCCGCTTAACGGGCCTGATCAGCCACAGGGCGCGTTCAATTAAAGGAGCGTGGCTGTTGCAGAACTCAGTTCGACCGCGCCAATCGAACGTTCAAGGAGCCTACCGACGCTAGAAAGGCGCTCAAACGGGCTTATTACACGCGCACTATTGCTCGCCTACCTGGTTTGTGAACGGACCAGTGACTTCTGCAACAGCCACGAGCGTTTGCTTTACCACATACAACGCCAATACACAGAGCGGGGATGGCAATCAAGCATCAACGAGCTTTGAGATGACCCATTCGCCTCCACTTACTGTTCTGGTAGCACCTGCTCCCCTCGGCAGGTCGGACACTTCTACGACGGTCCCGTCCAATGTTACCACCTCGGCTAAGGCCAAAACAAGAAAGTCTTCATCAGGCAACTCTTCTTCTTCGCCCGAGAATTGCCAATACCCATCTTCGTAGTGCGCGACAAACAGGATGGGCGATCCGTGGTGCACAACATACACGGTGGTGATGACGGCCGTGGTGGGGACATCTGCAAAGCTTTTCAGGGGCTGGCTCATAAGGCCCAAAAGTAAGCGGCAGCGGAACACAGGCGCGTGATTCGTTTCGTTCACGAAAACGGTCCAAAGGTAAACGCGCGCTGTTCAGTTGAAGGAGTCTTATATTGGACACTATGAGGTTTCTAATCTGTTTGCTTTCCATAGTTGCGCTCGGTGATATGGGCCTGACATGGAAGACAAGTCCCGCGCGCCAGCTGCTCATCGGCAAGTACCGCTACGACATTGCCCTTAAAACATCATATGCGCATGATGACGATGCCGACAACACCTACTTTATAATCACCCGCGCCCATTCCGGTGCAAAGCAGCATTGCAGTGGTGTTCTAAAAAGCGTTACCCGTCAGGGAGCGATTCAGACAACAGGAGCCTATGCCGTCAATGGTCCTTATCTGCTTTTCAAAAAGCGGAACCATGGTCCACGGGGCGTTCAACAATGGCAGGATAGACGGTGGGTGATTCCTGATTCGACGGTGATAACGTTTTCGCCAGACCGCAACGGCCAATTAAGGTCAGTTGAACATCGGGAATACATCAATGGAAAAAGCAGGGAGGTGGTCTATTAGAACCGCTTGCTCCTGCTTCAAGTAGTCTACCTAAACGGTCGGAACCGCAAAAGTAGATGGGGGTGAACTTAGTTGCCGCATTTGCACTTACAGATTATAGGAGAAAATTATCAATTATAGAATTCCGCGCGGTATCTTTGGGGCATGGTCGTCATTTCCCAGAAGCCGCTGCGGGAGTTTTGGGAGCAGCACCCCGACGCGAAAGAAGCGCTGAGTGCCTGGTACGCCAACGCGTGAGGAAAGCGACTGGGCCCGGCACGCGGACGTGGTGCGGGACTACAACACGGCCGACTACACCCGCGACGGGCGCTACGTGTTCAACATCCGGGGCAACCGCTACCGCTTGGTGGCCCGGGTGCACTTCGCCACCCGCACCGTGTTCATCCGCTTTGTCGGCACGCACCAGCAGTACGACCGCATCAACGCCGACACCATTTAACCAGCCGTACACTCGCTCACGTTTTAGCAGCCGATTCCCATGGACATTCGCACCCCCGCCGATTACCAGCAGGCCCTGGACCAGTTCACGGCCTGGATGGACCACGAACCCGCCGACCTGACGCCCATGCTGGCGCTGCGCGACGCCATCAGCGCCTACGAGAAGGGCCAGGGCTACGAACTGCCCGCCCCCCAGACCCTGGTGGGCCGGCTGGAGCTGGAGATGTACCGGCGCAAGCTCAACAAGAAAAACCTGGCCGCCCTGCTCGACATCCCGGCCTCGCGCCTGAGCGACGTGTTGCAGGGCCGACGCATCAACCTAGACCTGGCCAAGCGCCTCTACAAGCGCCTGGGTATTCCCGCCGACTTCATTTTAGAAGCCGCGTAGCGGTCCTGGCCAAGCACCTGTTCACCAAAACGAGGGGTTTTCATAAGCTATAAGTCGAGCTTTCCGCCGCATCGAAGATGCCGGTGCCCAACACCAAATTTTCAGGCTAGCGCTTGCGTCTAAACACATAAAGCGGCGGCTGGCCCGGGTCTTCTTGCAACGCAACTTGCCCATTGAAAACCACGGCGTTGACATCGTATTTAAAGCTCGGGTCGTTGGGTCTGGTTTTCTGCACGTCGTAATAGAGCGTGTCGGTCTTGCCGTCTACTTCCACATACCAGGTTTTGCTGCCGTTACTGCTGGCCAGCGAGGCCCCCAGCGAAGAATAGTAGAAAGCATACCGCGGCATTATCGAACCAGAATTGTTGGCGGCCCGAATCATCGTGCACCCGCCACCACTGCATTCCTTGCCTAAAAAAAAGCGCTGACCACTGCTATTGACGGACGAAACTTGTATTGGCGTGGCGGTGCTGCTTAATAAGTTATTGCCTTGTTTGTCGAGTAATACAAAGTCCAGCGTTGGAGGCATAATGTTGCCATCAGGCATGGGGGCCTTCTTACAGCCCCAGGTCCAGCAGCCTATAACGACCATTAGGGCGTATTTCATGCCTGAGCATTTCATGAGAAATATTTATATAGATCGAATGTAAGCCATACTACCTGAACTATGTATTGAAATTCACTCGAAAGGGCCTCACAAGCTAGTAAGAGAAAGCCTGTTCAGTGAAACGGTCCGAAGATAAACGAGCTTCGTTCAAAATTAGGAGCGTTATTACTGCACCTAATTTGTAGGTCGTTTTATTTGGCATTCCCTTCCTGGATTGGGGTCAAAAGCACACTTGAGCATGGTGAGCGTAGGGTTCCAATTCAGAGGGCCAATGAACAACACGCGCGAGAAGCGGGCATTTTGAATCCTCACTCGCCAGAAGGGCAAGCCCTCAACGGTCGTTTGGTACGTGGTGGCTTCGCAGTCGCGTTCGGACGGACACACGCGAAAACGGTCGGTCCGCAGGTAAAACCACCCGGCGTATACCTTTCCCTCGGGATAAAGCTGAGGTGGTCTAGTTACGCTGGACAGTTTAGGGCGTTAAGTGGAAGAAGCTGTTGGTGAGCGTAATAGGGGGTCTGATAGTCGATGCTGGAGTGCAGCC